>CAVXWL010000014.1:0-425818 GCA_963765365.1 uncultured Alphaproteobacteria bacterium
ACTAGCAAGATGGGTCGGACAATCATGAAGTATAGACCCGCGCTGACCAACGACGAAGATTTAGCGCGGGTCGCCTGGGAGCGAACTTCTCGGACTTTCACCAACTTGCAAAAATGGGCTGTGTCTAATGGGCTATGGGTTAGGCACAACTTTGACCAAGAACAGCGGACCAACCTTGGGGCGTATAAACAGGGCCTACGTCAGTCTGGTCCTTATGCCGGAACGTAGCGATCGTTCAAGGATCGCCCACGCTCGACCGCTGTGGTCCCTACGAAGTGCGTCTGGTTGACTTTTTGCAAGGTGCGCAAGATTTAGACTGCCTTTTTTGGCTCGAGCTGTATTGCCACGTCACGGACCGTTCGCTCGATAGCTGTTGCTGCGACAGCTTTGACGATGCGGAGACCGTGGCTGAGCATTTTATTTCAATCGCCAAACGGTTGCATGAGGGCTCCGAGTAGCCTGGCCTTACGCTGTTCACACATCAATAAACATCCGCGCGGACCTCGGCTCGCGGTCGGCATCGGGAACCGCTATGGAGAACGAGCACAGAGACTTAGTGTATTACCTTACCAAGGCCGAGGAATTTCGGCAGAAGGCAAATGCAGTGCGTGAGCCCCGCCTGAAGGCCGCGCTCGAAGCAGTCTCGCGGGAGTACATGACGAAAGCCCGTGAGCTTGATCCTGATATTCCCTCGAAAGGCAAGAATTGAGCCTTGCGTGGCAGCCATTCTTCGTTGGCAGCGACATTGTAAGCGAAGGGGCGATACAACAAGAGCCGACTTTGGGGTTATTCCCGTCGCATCAGCGGGTGAAGTAGTTAAGAGACGACGCGAGCCCGCGCCTGTCGCGGTGTGGCGCCCGTCCAACGCTTGAAAGCGTGGGTGAGCGCGCTTACTTCCTGATAACCGAGTAGCCACGCGATTTGTGAAATCGGACATGCCCTCTTATGCTAAATAACGCTCGGCAAAAGAATCAGACTCCAAGCCTTCCAAGACATCGGAAAATGTTAATTTTTTCCCAGCACAATTGACTGAGCAAAAGTTTGCTGACTGACTCCGAGCCGCCGTGCAATTTCGCTTACTCGAACTGTGCCATGTGGCAAGAGGGGGAACGATCGCGTTCTCAACAGTCGACCGGAACGAACCGCGGGCCGCGGGCCGACGGGAGAAGCGTTATCCCCGAAATATTTGACCAGGTGACTATTGAGATAGGGATCTGCGCTAACGACGGGCATTTGCCTCATAGCTGCCACTAACGTAACTTCGTCAACGGTCGCGCTAAATCTGACGTCACCTCCGAATAACTCAATAAACTCTGAACAGGGGCCGCTTCTCTGATGGGTGAGGCCACCCGGGATGGTACCACGCGAAGACCAGTCAGTTGCCGGCAGACGCGGATAAGAGCTGTTATGAAAAATTCTATTTGATGTTGATCGTGGTGTCGGCTCACGCCTACATATTGGAAAGCGACGACGATATCCTTACTGTCAGTATATCTGAGCGATACGCCTTCATTGATGACCGGGCTGTATCGTGCCGCTCGCTGCAAGGCTATGCCCAGTACTTCCGAAGATGCTGCAACATAATACAGCAATCCTAATTCTCGAAGATCGATGGACTGAGCGAGATGGAATTCAAGAAAATCGTCGTGAAGGGCGTCAGCGGCGAGGTTGAGAAAACGGATCTGATCTCGAACTCTAAGGCGTACGGTGGGGTCTTCGATTTGATGAAGCGACAAACCAGCCTTCTTCAACAGCGGCGCTGGGTCAATTCCCGCCTCTTTCGCTCTGAGAGAAGCGAGACGCGTCATGCCCCCGTTGGCACTTGGAAGCGCGCTGACAAGATCACGCATGACGTAGCTTTCCCACCCCCTTAGGCTATGATGAAGCGGCGAAACTTGCACTAGCCTCGGGCGGCCCGGTGGCGATGACAGCAATCACTGGCAGCGCCCCCCGCTGCGCGCGCGGTAAGTACGGGTAGACCTGCAACACCGCGCCGAGCATAGGCTTGCCCTCGGGCCCACGACCGCACTCTAACATACCATTGAGGCACACGCCTGCCGAGGCTCATGTCTGCTTGTGCTCGTGAGTCACGAGCGCCACGTGAGTAACCGCGGCGATCGCGCCGATAGTTTCTCAGTGCCGATTTGAATTTCCGGAGCTGGGTCAACGAGTGCGAACAGCGTGTCGAACGGCCTCGTTGCGTTGAGCGGCCGACAACCCCGCTGACATATTCGCGGATACCACCGCTCCTCGTGGTGGCGAGCCGCGGCGATCGCCCTCAAGACCCTCGCTGGGACTTCTATCGATCGACGCGCGTAAATTAGGTGTCCAATGAAACAGTTCGATTGATTCGCCGCGGGGATAGCGGAATATAAGCTCGCTGGGAGGTCCAAAGCGAGGAACAGCTGAGGTGGTCACGCGGCTTCAGTTTTTTCAAATCAAGAGTATACGCCCTTCGGATTTTCGAACGATCCATTGCGAAACTGGCGGCCGGGGGACTGAGGGGCGTCCCCGTCCGAAGCCCTAACTCCTGAGACTGTCTTAAGTTCAAAATTGGATTGCTTTAGTCGCAGGCGGGGTCTGGAACTTAAGCGGGTGCCGTGCCATCCGCGGGGAGCGCGTCAAACCAACCTCAAACCAATCGGTGCCGGCGTGCCTCCGTCTGACGATGGAGAGAAACCGCTGCGCGCACCCAATAGCCGGCCAAAAACCCTATTGTGCCGGTGGAAGCGATGATGACTATATCGGGCAACATGGCTGTTCACATTGACGGCGCACCGAGTCGGAACGCAAAAGCAGCCCGATCGTTCCCATTCCAGGATGTACTGGACGCTGATGACGACCGATGCTTAGTTGCTACCCACACGCCTTAACGACAGTTCCTCGGACGGGCGCGCATATCCGCGCCTGCGATTGCCCACTGTGCCACCATAAATCGCGGCTTACTGTTTGGGGTGCAGAACCGGAAGATTTGAGAACGTGAGTATCAACCGGCGCTCACGCTTACTGGCTGCGGCGCTGTTCAGCGTGGTGCTGGGCTCGACCCTTGGCGCTTCTGTCGCCAGCGCCGATATGGCCTGCGCGGGTGACGCCTTCCGTTTTTGCAGCGCCGATATGCCGGACCAAACGCGCATAAAATCCTGTCTGCTTCGAAACATTCGCAACTTGACGCCAGAGTGCCGCACTCAGTTCCGTGAAGGCCGTGTTCGTCACTACCCTGTGCGGAAGGATTGAGCTGCGACAGCGCAGCCGGCGATCAACGGCGAAGCTGCTCACCAAGGACGAGGCGTGGAGGATTAGTGTGCCTTCTCACTACCGGGCCGTGCTGCAGATCCAGCGCGTGCCGTGGCTGCCGCGGTGAGCCAATGCGACTATTTGTGATGCCAGTCACTTTAAGATTTCTCTTTCGGCAATAAAGTGGGTGCACGGTATTCAGGAGGTTCCAATGACTGCAGCGATGAAAAAGACCCGGACGCGGCTTGTTCGTTGGTTCAAGAGCTTCCACGAAAAGAATTGGCCGCCTTATCGCTATTACGAGCACAGCCTGTACGACGCTTGAGATAATTCGGAATCGCGCCGGCCCTCCCCCCAACGTCCCCTTGCCGCCCGCGTTCATGGCCTCGGAATTTCCCTCCGGGGCCATTTTGTTGTGTCTAAGGGCTGCTCGCTTTGACCCGCCGCCGGTGCTCCTCGCACATTTCGTCGGCGATGATTGTCTGCGAAAGACGGATGCCGACGATTGGTGGCTTTCAATTCCTTTGCCCGGTCTCGTCAATTTTACACCATGCATTTAGGGATGCTTCATTCACGCGGTCTATGCTCACCGCGTCCTATGTTGCAACGATCAAAAACCGAAACTTATCTCCTAAGAGCGCGGGAGCACTTCGCGCAACATGACATTGTCGAATGTTTTAAGCTCGCGATCGACGAGCTCACGAAGGACGTAAAGCGTTTAGACGAGAGGGCTCGGCGCCTGCGTCGGGAAGCTGAAGTCGGGCCTCGATTCAGGTAACGATTGCCCAGAATGGACACGCTAGAACAAGAATTGACGCTCCGACCTCACCAGCGCGCTGACCAGTCTTGGTGCGTGGAAGCGATTTGGCACAAAGGCCCTACTAAACTCATTGGCTGGTTCGAGTCGCAGTCGGAGGCGAAGGACTGGATTATTTATAGGTCTGGAGCGTATTTTGATGGGCTCGAAAGCATGAAGGGTCACCGCGCGCCCGCGCCTTGATCCGGCCACGACCCTCCAAGAACCCGCCGTGTATGGTCGATCCTCATTTCATCTGAGGTGCTGGTCGCGACAGCCGCACGAGTTCGGCAAACGGCGCGTTTGGCCGGCATGATCGACAAGACAGCGCCGGAATGTGGCTGGTCACGGCTGCGTCGCGGTGGTTTCTTTCGGCTATCCGATTTCTGGAGGCACTTGAAAGACGAGCTAGGGACTGCCGAGAACAGGGTGTCGGAGTATGCGCCAAAAACCCGCGTAAATGGCACGCCCGTTTCTATCGTAGCGAAATTCCGCGAGCTGTTCTGATCGGTCTCGGTCGCGAGCCTCCATAAGCGTCCGGGGCCTTTCTGTTTGCCCGCGACAGCCACGCGGTAACCAAGCTTCTGAAATGGCTTCCGACTGTCGCCATGCGCGTGGCATCGTTGCTGCCGCTGGAGCGGATGGTCTGCTCCAGAGTAAGACTAACTCAGCCCCGGTCATCTGGCCGGGGCTCTTTTTTATGCGGCACGCAGCCTCGATTTGCCCTAAAATACCGACGGGGCTGACATGAAAACAGCGCGGCCGTGGGTAAAGCTACTTGGCTTGGCAGCTGTGTTGCTGCTGATCGCGGTTGCGATACCACCAAGAATGATCTGGCTGGCCCGTATCATGCTGATCGCGGGAGCAATTTTTGCGTTGTTGGCTGTAAACGCCTATTTTGAGCTATCGGTCCTTTCGGGCGAACCAAAAAACAAAAAGCGCTGACGCTAAGTACAACGTCGCCGGCCGCCATTCCACAAAACGTGGAGTTTTGCCGGTGCCGCACCCAAAAAACGCGTTACAATGCGCGCTGCCGGGTGCCCGTTTCCTTGGCTTGCGGACCCGGCCCTTGAACCTCTAACTCGTCCCGGCAAGCCGACCGGGGCTTTTCTTTGCGCAAACCGGCCAGCCAGTATGGCGACGGCAATTCAAGCCGCGACGTTGTGCCGATTTCGTTCCAAGCATTCTAAAATCTCGCGAAGCTCGGCCGTCTGCGACCAACTGTCGGCCATTGCCAGCCAACTTTGCTTGTCATCCTCGTTGAAAGCGGCTTTCGCCTTCCGTTCTCATTCCGCGGCGCGGGCGCGCTGCAGGTTAAACTCAGGCATTTCGCGGACCTTTACGCATTACACAGCGAAGAAAAGAAGCCGCGGCGTTCAGGCGTAGGATGGATTGGCGCCGCGGCTCCCCGTCCTAGTACGGCCGGTACTGACGCTAAGATCCGGCCACCGCCATTTGTGCGCCCAAAACCTCGCCGAAGAGTTAAGCGGTCAGATTCGGCGAAAAAGAGCCAGCCTTTAGTTGCACGGGCGAACAAAAAAGAACAGAAAGGCGCGACGCTAACCACGGCGTCTCCACCGCAGGCCACCAATGAAAAACCCGGCAAATGTCCTGATCGTTTTCGTCGCCGCGGTAATCCTGCTCGCGATAATGGCGGCAATGACGCACGCCTTCATCGAGTAGCAAATAGAGATAGGCATGAGGCGAGCCCTGATTGACTCGCCGGCCAATTCCAGCGCGATCCCTGTCAAAGGACAATTTGTCCTAATCACAGGCGACCAACTGCCACCGATATTGCAACCACGTTACTTGAAGCCATTTGAGACATTTGCAAAATCAGTGTTCACCCGGGCGCCTAGCGCTGTAACTGCGGCGACAATGGCCAGCGCTATCCCGCCGGCGATAAGAGCATATTCTATTGCCGTCGCACCTTCGGCATCCTCCAAGAAGAGGAAGACAAGCCTCGCCATCTTCCTCGCCCTTTTTCTGTTCAACAGACTGCCACGTAGTTGTTTCATCCTGGGTAAGTCACCGATTTGGACTTTAAATTAAAAAACAGCTCGCCCATGGCTGCGAGCCATACCGGTAGCGGGATGAACGAAGCTCTAAAAAAAGCCCCGGTGCGCGGCCGGGGCCCTAGTTGTACACGCGTAGGGGAGCTTACATTAAAGCCGTTGAAACTGACCCGAACACCGTATTGAGGTTACTTCCAAGACCTTGCGCAGACCGCGCAATCGATGCCGGAACCGCGACGCCCCGGCGCGGGCGGCAGCAACCCCGGTCCGAAAAATCCCGTCCGGGCGAGCCAGAACCCGGATTTGATCTCCCCGCCAGCCACCGACAGCGGCACTTTGCCGAATTTGCGCTTCTCGTTTGAAGACGCGCACATGCGGCTGACGCCGGGCGGCTGGACCCGGCAGGTGACGGCGCGCGAGCTTGCCATTTCCAAGAACGTCGCCGGCGTGAATATGCGCCTCAATAGCGGCAGCGTGCGGGAACTGCATTGGCACAAGGCCGCCGAATGGTCCTACATGCTCTCTGGCACGGCGCGCATCACCGCGATCGATCCCGAGAGCCGCAATTTCGTCGATGACGTCGGCGTCGGCGACCTGTGGTATTTCCCGCCGGGCATTCCACATTCGATCCAGGGCCTTGGTCCGGACGGCTGCGAATTTCTGCTGGTGTTCGACGACGGCGAGTTCGACGAGGACAACACGTTCCTGCTCAGCGACTGGATCAAGCATCTGCCGCCGGAGGTGCTGGCGAAGAATTTTGGCGTGCCGGCGTCGGCGTTCGCCGATGTTCCCGATCCGAGCAAGCTTTACATCTTTCCAGCGCCATTGCCGGGCCCGCTTGACACCGACAAGATCGCGGGCGCCACGCCGGTGCCGCAGAGTTTTAGCCATCGCATGATGGCGCAAACGCCGATCAAGACAAAAAGCGGCACGGTGCGGATTACCGACAGCAAAATCTTTCCGGTGTCCAAGACCATCGCGGCGGCCTTGGTCGAGGTCGAGCCGGGCGGGATGCGCGAGCTGCATTGGCATCCGAACACCGACGAATGGCAGTACTATATCGAGGGCCAGGCGCGCATGGGCGTATTCGCGGCTCAAGGCCAGGCCCGCACTTTCGATTTCCAGGCCAACGATGTCGGCTATGTGCCGTTCGCGATGAGCCACTATATCGAGAACACCGGCAATACGACGCTCCGCTTCCTGGAGCTCTTCAAGAGCGACTATTACGCCGACGTGTCGTTCGACCAGTGGCTGGCGCTCACGCCGCCGGAATTGGTCACCGCACACCTGCACAGCGACCGAACGCTCATCGATAGCCTGCGGAAGGTGAAGGTCCCGGTCGTGCCGGCTTAGGCCCGAGACGCGGCAACAACGCGTACTTCGCCGCCGACCGGGTGGCACTCGCGGCGCATGCCGGCTTTAGTCGGCCCGGAGGCGTCTTAGTCTTACTGCGTCACGAGCTCTGCCGCGGTACTCTCGCTCGGTTTGCAACTGCGCAACAAGGGCATCGTGATAGGTTCATTGCGAGCGCGGCCATCAGTCTTCGACGCATCGTTGCGATCGAGTTCGGGACGTGACGTTCTGTCCGAAGCGGCGGAACCTCGGGGTCGGTAATCGTTGGGAACTTTAAGTTCCTGGAACGGCCGGGCGGAATGAGGTGCTGAGGGGGGAATCGTCTCCCGGTCGGAGATCAGGAAGCTATAAGCGGCGATGCACAGCGTGGCGTGATGGTGGAAGCCCCGCCATCCTCGCCCCTCAAAATGCCCGAGCCCGACTTCCTGTTTGAGTTCCTGATAGTCGCGCTCAATGCGCCAGCGCAGCTTGGTAACATCTACCATCGTGCGGAAGGTGATGCCCTCCGGAAGCGTTGAGAGCCAGTATTTGGTTGGCTGGTCCTCACCCTTGGGCCACTCGATGAGCAGCCACTCTTCTGGCCGGCGATCAGTCAAATTGTAGTCACGGTGCGCGACACGAACGCGCAAGCGAGCAAAACGCGAGGACAGCCGCTCGGATGCTCCCTCCCGCCAGTTGATTGTGCGCCAGGTCCGCTTGGGCAGGCCGAGAGCGAGCGCTTTGACCGAGATCGGCCGATTGTTGCCGTCGCGACGAATAAGCTTCGGCGGTCGCCCGACGCCCGACCATTTCTTCGGCGGCAACGGCCCTGTGCCAGCCGCCCACACGGAGGTGTTCGGCAAGATGCCGGCGACATAGCGCAGCTCAAGCGCGCTGATGCCAGTGCGCAGTTTGGTGTTGCAGCCGTAACCCGCGTCCATCAGCACCACACCGCGCGGCAGACCAGCCTTGCAGGCCGTGCGGATTTGCTCGAGCGCGATCTCGGGCTTGGTCTCGAAGCTGATCGTCTCTGGCACGCCAGTCTTGCGCCGACGCCTGCCGTCTGTCGCCCAGTCTTCCGGTAGATACAGCCGGTAAGCCACCGGCAGGCTCGCGTGGCGACTGGCGAGCGAGAGTGACACCGCGACTTGACAATTATCTTGCTTGCCAAGCTGGCCGCAATACTGCCGCGCTACTCCCACCGAGTGCTTTCCTTTCTTCGGAAAGCCAGTGTCGTCGATGATCCAGGCTTCGATCGGCCCGCGCCGTTCGATCACCGGCAACACCATCTCGCGCACCTTGGCCAGAACCTTCTCATCCGACCAGCCCGCATTGCCGACAAAATGTAGCAGCGATTGGTGCTGCGCTGCCGTTCGCTCTGGTGCGGTCATCGCCGCCATCGGCTCGACGCTCTTGCGTTCACACGGCAGCATCAAACCCACGCAATAGTCTCGTAGCGGATCGGCACGGTCCGCATGGCCAATCACACTCACCAGTCCCTCGACATAGGCTGCAAACCGCGATGCACTGCCGTCGAACCTCCCAACACCCATCCTCAGCTCCTGCAGGCCGAAATGCCTATCTCCTTCAACTAGCTGATTCCGTGCCGGAATCGCCTGCGGCTTTCTGACTCAGTGAGATTAGTCCTCCTTCAACCCGTAAGCCAGGCTGTTGCCGGTGGCGCCGTAATACTTGTATGGCAGGAATTTGCCGGTCATGCCGATTTTGACACGGTCGCCCTTCGGGTCGCTTTGGCGGGCGATGTCCATGTCAAAATCGATTGCCGACATAATGCCGTCGCCGAATTCCTCTTCGATCAGCGCCTTGAGCGCCGGGCCGTTGACCATGATGAGCTCGTAGAAGCGGTAAATCAGCGGATCGGTCGGCGGCATCGGCGTGCCGGTGCCGCGGATCGGGACCTCGTTGAGCAAGGCCTGCTCGCTCTTGGAAAGGCCGAACAGCTTGGCGGCACTGGCGGCTTGCGGCTTGGTCAGCTTCATTTGGCCGAGGACGGCGCCGGTGATCAGGATCGACGACATGCCGCCGATCTGCTCGCAGATATATTTCCACGTCCATCCCTTCTCGCGCTTGATGTCGAGAAGCTTCTCGGTGAGATCGGCACGGTTCATTGGTGTCTCCTTTTGCTAGCAGGTCACACCCGGCAGCGGTGCGTCGCCCGGAAATTGCGGTCGGCCTTGCTTTGCAAAGACCGCAATCAATGGGCGTCGCGTTCGTCAGCGTACCATGACGGCTTTTGCGGATAGTGCGGGCCGTCGTACATTTCCACGACAATAGTTTCTTCATGGGCGACGGCGGGTCCGTGCACGTTGCCCTTCGGATTGCAATAAAATGAGCCTGCCGTCAGCACGACGCCGCTCGAAGTATATTCATATTTGCCCTTCAGGCAGAACATGAATTGATTGGCAGCATGCAAGTGCGGTTGCGGAATGCCGGAACCCTTGTCGAACTTGATCAGCGCGATCGAGGCGCCGGTCGCTTCGTTGCGCCAGAGCATCTTTTCGTGAATGCCTTTGAGCGATTTTTCGCGCCACGCAACATTCTCAGATTGAATCAGAATTTCGGCGAGACTGGGCGCGCCGTCCGGAAGCTTCGTCATGGCAACCTCACATTCGTACACGGCATGATTACAATCGAGTAGGCCTTATGCTCGCCGGACTCACGGCATGGCGCCGGTCTCGCGCCAGGTCACGGACTTCATCTCGATCAGTCTGGCGTGATAGGCGACGGCTGATTTATTCGTCAGCCGGTGAACTTCGCGCATTTCATCGATGAAGACGAAAGCGCCGACGGGCTCTTGCGTCGTGATTTTTCTGCCAAAGATGGTCTCGATCTCGTTTTCTCCGCCACCCAGGGAAACGACGAGGTAGGGGTGATAATGAATGTGGAAGTCGATCGTCTCGCCCGGCTCAAGCCGGATGTCCCAGACCCGCACGAGATCGTTCTCGAACAGGATCTTCTGGCCGACCTCTCCAAGCTTGATGCCGCGATTGGCTGCGGCCAGCAATCCCAATTTATCGTCCACGGTGGTGACCTATTTTGCGGGAATAACGGCGATGGCGCTGATTTCGATCAGATAATCGGGCGACGTCATTTTAGTGACCTCGACCATGGTCGATGCCGGTAACGGCGGTTTGAAATACTGCGCGCGGACTTTGTGGATGGCGTCGAAGTGCTCCATGTTGCGGACATAGACGTCGACGCGGCAAACGTCATCGAGCGTACCGCCGGCGGCTTCAACCGCAGCCTTGACGTTCTCGCAAACCTGCCGGGTTTGTTCGGTAATGTCGCCGATGCCGGCAATGCTGCCGTCTGGCCGGCGTGCGGTCATGCCGGAGATGAAGACGAAGCGTCCCATCGCCTCGATGGCGGTGGCATGAGAGAAAACGCCGTTCGGCTGGCGCAATTTCGGACTCGAAATCTGAACCTTAGGCATGATGGACTTCCTGCATGCGGTTCTCAAACGGCGTTTCGGTCAAGCCAAGCTCGCGGGCGTAGCGCGTGAGCATCGCGACGACCGCCGGCTCAAGTCGCACGTAGCCGCCGGCGCTCTCGCGACGGCGCCATTCCGGCTCTCCGGGCGTGAAGAGCTGCTCGACACCGGGCGCGCGTTGGCCGTTGCGGATGCGCTCCGCTGCGGCGGCTGCCGCGCGGCGAAACCAGCCGAGATCGCAAAAATGCGCGACATCGATGGCGATGAAGAGATGCGAGCAATCATACGGCACGCGGAAATCGCCGTAGAGCGGCCGGACCTGCGAGCCGGTCGCTCCTTGCGACAGCAGCCCGCACATCAGGTCGATCAGGAACGAAAGCCCGAAGCCTTTGGCGCCGGCTGCGGGCAACAGCATGCCCGCAATGGCTTCGGAGGCATTGGTCGTCGGCAGACCTTGCGCGGTTACGGCCCAGGTCGGCGGGATGGTTCTCATTGGCTTTTTCCGCCATGCGAATCTTGCCCATCGCCGCTTCGCTCGTCGCCATGTCGAGCACGATTGGAATCTCGCCGTCGGTCGGCAACGCAATGGCGATCGGATTGTTGCCGACGACGCGCTCGGCGCCGCCCGGCGCCGGCATCAGAGGACGGGTGTTGCACATTGCGATGCCGATGCAACCGGCCTCGGCCGCCTGAACCGCATAGCGCCCCGCCGCCCCGAAATGAAAGCCGTGGCGGACCGAAACGACGCCGGTGGCGAACTGCCGGGCTTTGTCGACGGCAATCGCCATGGCCTGGCTGCCGGTCAGTTGGCCGAGCGCATGGCCGGCATCGAGCACGACCGCACCTTGCCGCTCGCTGACGATCAGACGCCTCGGTCTTGTGCGAGACCGAGCCGGCCTTCAGCCGCTCGATATACATGTCGATGAGCATCACGCCATGCGACGGCAGACCTTCGAGATCGGCATCGACCAGAGCCCCGGCAACGGTCGCGGCGGCGGCATCGGGCACGCCGGCGGCGCAAAACAGGCGCGCGACAAATCCGGCGAGCTCGTCGGCTGTGACCGGGACGTGGCCGAGCTGGGCTTCCGCACAGTCATTTGAAAGCTTCTTACGCGCGTCGACGGCGCTTTGCCGGCGGCGAGCGCCGCCGCTACTTTATCGAGGGTTCGGCTTGATGTGCAGGCGATTGAGCTCGATGGTCTTGTCGATCTCGCGATTAAGCGCCGCGCGCATCAATTGCTTGTGCTCGCCGACGTCGTCGCGCGGCGGTGCGTTCGACATGATCGAAAGCGAGACATAGCGCTCCGCCTGTTCGAACAGGCGCGACCGGATCGCCAGCAGCGTCTGCGATCCGCAGGCCGCGACCAGCGCGGCATGGAAATCCGCGTGCTCCTTGCTCCAGGCTTCATTGATCGCGTCGGGATTGGCCGGATCGATCTTGGCTTGCCGCGACAGCCGATGGAACGCGCCGAGGAGATCGGCCTCCCAGTCGACGCCGCCTTTCTCCAGCGACCAGCGCAGCGCGATGGATTCGATCTCGATGCGGGTGCGCATCAGATCGAGCAGGTTTTCGCGCGACACCTCGGAAACCCTGAAAGCCCTTGTTTTGCTCAAGCTCGACCAGGCCCTCGGCTTCGAGCCGCATCAGGGCCTCGCGAATCGGGCTGATGCCCATGCCGTAGCGCTCGCGCAGCGCTTCCACGCGCAGCCGCTCGTTCGGCATCAGCCGGCACGCGATGATGTCGGAGCGGAGCAGGCTCAACGCGGATGCATTCAGGGTCTGGTCGGCGATCGGATTTGGCGAGCGACGACGGCATTGAGACTCCGGGAGGTCAAGCTTCGGCGCGGCGGGTATGCTATCGAATACACGACGGTTTTAAGATAATCAATAAATTTTCGAAAATCCATTGACGAGACGAAACGTTTCGGTGGCACGATGGCGGATGCCGGCCGGCGCGCGTCGCCACGAGGAGAGACTGTCATGAGTTCACGGTTTCAGTTGATCGCAGCATATTGTGCGCCGTCTCGCATCGCGCGGCGTTCGCTGCCGGATGCAGGCGTCGGCGCAAAGCGCGCCGGCGGCATTGACGAAAATCGTGTTCTCGCTCGATTTCATTCCGCTGGGCCGCCATGCGCCGTGGTACGCGGCAATCGCGGAGGGCTATTACAAGGAAGAGGGCCTCGACGTTTCGATCATCCCCTCGCAGGGCACCGCGCAAATGATCCAAGCCGTCGAGTCCGGCACCGCCCAGATCGGCTTCACCGATGTTCCGAGCCTCGTGCTTGCCCGAGCCAACGGCGCCAAAGCTGAAGATGGTCGCCGTCAATTACGAGAAGGCGCCTTATGCCATATTCAGTCTCGATCCGGGCGCGAATGTAACGCAGCCAAAGCAGCTCGCCGGCCTCACACTCGGCAGCGGCGCCGGGAGCTTCACGCCGAAAGTCATTCGGCGGCTTGATGAAGCAGAACAGGGCTCGATCCCGACAGCCTGAAAATCGACAACGTTGCGCCGCCAGCGCGCGCCAGCGCGCTGTTGTCGGGGCAGGTGCCAGCGATCGAATTTTTTGTGATGGCGAACCGGGACTGAGCCGCGGCTGCCAAGGCGAAGAACGAGGAACTGCGCACCTATCTGCTTGCCGATCATGGACTTGAAGCTCTACTCCAATGGCATCGTCGCCACCGAAGGCTATCTGTCCAAGAACGCCGATGTCATGAAGCGCTTCGTCCGCGCCAGTCTGCGCGGCTGGCAATTTGCGTTGCGCAATCCGGAGAAGGCTGCGGCGGACCAGATTAAGTTCGTGCCGACGTCTGGATATCAACAAGAGCGTCGCCGAAATCGGCATCGTAAAGGAACTCGCGGTGACGCCTGCGGTCGAGAAGAACGGGCTCGGCTGGTTCGATCCCGGCGGAGATGAAGGCGAGCCTCGATTTCATGATCAAATATGTCGGGCTCGGCGGGACGCCGCCATCGGCCAGCGACCTTTATGCAACGGGGTTTCTGCCGTCGCCGCCGATCAAGCCGTAGTCGAACAAGCGCCAATGCAAGCCAACGGCGAGGAGCATGGCGTATCGTTCGGCCGGTTCAGGAATGTCCGTCAGTCCTTTCGCCGCGCCGGCCAGGACGAACTCGTTGCCATCGAAAATATCTCGTTCGATTTAGCCGCGGGAAGTCTGGTCAGTTTATTGGGGCCGAGCGGCTGCGGCAAAACCACGTTTTTGCGGATCGTCGGCGGGTTGATCCGCGCCACGGGCGGAACCGTGCAAATCAACGGCGACGAGGTTACCGAGCCGCATGCCGATTTCGGCATGGCCTTTCAGCAGCCAAATCTGATGCCCTGGCGGACGGTCATTAAGAATATTCTCTTTCCCATGGAGCTTCGTCACGAAACCGGTCCGGCGGTTAGCCGCCGCGCCAGGGACATCCTGAAGCTCGTCGGCCTGGCCGGTTTCGAGGAGGCCTATCCGGCGCAGTTGTCGGGAGGCATGCAGCAGCGGGTGGCGCTATGCCGGGCGCTGATCCATCAGCCGAAGCTATTGCTGATGGATGAGCCGTTCGGTGCGCTTGACGAATTGACGCGCATGGAAATGCAGGACCTGCTGTTGAATATTCGCCGCAACACCGATGCCACGATCATGTTCGTCACCCACAGCATCAGCGAGGCGGTATATCTGTCGGATACGATTGTCGTATTTTCCAGGCGTCCCGCGGTCATCGCCGATTTGGTCGGCGTGCCGCTGCAATATCCGCGCACGGCGGAAATGCGCTATTCGGCCGAATTCACCGATCTCGAGCATCGGGCGGGCCGGGCGCTCGGCATTACCCGATGACGCCGGGCAAAGCGGGTCGCCTCATTTTTCCGCTGGTCGGTATCGCCCTGATTCTGGCGATCTGGCAGGCATACGGCGATTTCTTCCATATCAGCAAGATTGTGCTGCCTACGCCGTCAGACATTCTCAAAGTGTCGTGGCGGCGCTATGATCTGCTGCTGCAGGAAACTTGGCCCACTTTTATCGAAAGCGTAGGCGGCTTCGCACTGGCGCTTGGCATCGGCATCCCGATGGCGGTCTGTGTGGCCAACTCACGGGTACTCAACCTGTCGCTATATCCTCTGCTGATTGCCACGCAATCGATTCCGAAAGTAGCCGTCGCGCCCATCATTCTGGTCTGGTTCGGACTGGGAATGGAATCAAAGCTTGCCATCGCCTTTCTGGTGGCTTTCTTCCCGATTGTCGTCGATACCGTAACCGGGCTGCATGAAACGCCTTCCGGCTTGATCGAACTCGGCCGTTCGTTGCGGGCGTCACGCTGGCAAATGTTTTGGAAAATACAGCTTCCCGCGGCGCTGCCTTTTATTTTTTCGGGCGCCAAGGTCGCGGTGACCCTCGCCGTGATCGGTGCGGTGATCGGGGAATTCGTCGGGTCGGTAAACGGTTTGGGCAACCTTCTCCTATCGGCGAATTCGCAGCTCGAGGGACCCTTGGCGTGGGCGGCGCTGACCTGGCTGAGCGTTCTCGGAATCTTGTTGTTCAGCGCAGTCGTCTTGGCCCAGAGGCTGATCATGCCGTGGGCGGATCCCGGCTCGCATTGAGGTGATGGCCGGGTTGAGGGTCGATCGATAAAAATGCGCTTTCCCTGTCAGCCGGCTTCGACGATTTCCTGCGGGAATTCGTGGACACGCGGGCCGGGTCCGTTGCCGCCGATGATGTAGTTGTCGCACAGCCAGTTGAGATAGCCGCCGTAGGCGTAGGTCGGATGGACGACGATGTTCATGTCCTTCTCGATCGTCCACGGCTCGTCGTTGCGGATCAGCGGCCGCTCGACCAGGTCGTAACCTTGACCGTGGCAGTACAGCCGCGCCTCTTCTGGCCGGCCGTGCTTGAGCATAAAGGCGTTGAACGTGTCCCAGATGTCTTTGCAGGGCGTGCCGGGCTTGAGCATGTCGAGCGTGACCTTGCGCGCCTCCATGCAGAATGCGAGCTCATCCTTCATTTGCTGCGGCACCTTCGCGCCGACGACGCAGGTCCGCCCGAGTTCGGTGTACATGCCGCCGGGGCCTGAATCCTCGACCAGAAGGGCGATCGAATCGCCTTTTTGAATGACGCGATTCTGCGTATGGCGCTGGCCGAATTTGGCCGGCTGTCCGAGCGGCATGGAGGCGCACAGATAAATGCCGTTCTCGCTGCCGTGCACCTGGCTGTAATGCTGGGCGATGGCGGCGACCTCGGCATCGCGCATTCCGGGCTTGACGCTATCGAAGGCGGCCTTCATCGCGCCGTCCTGCATCAACGCGGCGCGGCGCACCAGCTCCAATTCCTCCGGGCTCTTGATGACTTTGACCCGGTCGACCAGTTCGCTCGAGTTGACGAAGCGCGCCTTCGGCAGACTTTTCTTGATGTAGTCGCCCATGGCGTAGGACATCTGATAGGTGCCGACGAATCCGATCGTCGCGGCGGCGTAAGGCGCAAGCGCCTTGGCCGCGAGCTCCGGATCGTAGCCTTGCGTGTAATGCGCCGAGGCATAGCTCGGCGTCGTCAGGACGCGCTTCACGCCGCGCCAGATGTCGGCTTCAGGCCTGCGATCGCCGCCGAACGGCCCCTGCATCACGACGGTCATTTCGTCGTCGCGCGGAAACACCACCGTGTTGGGGTAGCCATTGGTGGCCGGCATGTCGGTGAAATATTTGACGTAGCCGCCCATGTGGTCGTTGTTGTTCTGCATCAAGAGGACGTCGATCTTGTCGCGGGCCATGGCGGCGCGGACCGCCGCCCAACGCCGTTCCAACTCGGCCGTCGAGATCGGCGTTTGCAGGCGAATGTTCATTCCATTACCGCTCATGAGTGTCCTCCAAGCGTCGGCATTGGCGGCTTATGCTTGTGATTTTCGGCTTTGCATAGCCCCGCGTGCATAATTCCGCGCAACACCGAACATACGCCATCGCACATTCCATGCGCCAGCCACGGCTAATCCGCGCCGGGCCGGCCCGGTGCGGGGACAGGCGCCCGCATTCGCGGCTTCGATCGAATAGCGAACGCGGTCCGTGCCGACCAAAACGACGATCAAGGCCATTTATCGCAATGTGGAATGGGCGTCCTGCGGCTGCGTCGGTTTACATGCGGAAACGCCGCCGATACCGTGATCGTCGGTCGTCGTCGTAAGCTCCAATAAAAACGATAACGGGGAGGATGAATTGCCAGCGTCTTCAGCTGCCATAGCGCGCGAAACAATCACTCTTTCGGGCATCGAGGTCGAGCTTTTCGAGGGCGGCAACGGCACGCCGCTTCTGTTCCTCCACGGTGCCCAAGGTTTTGCGCCGAAGCAGCCTTATGTCGGCCTGCTGGCGCAGCGCCGGCGGCTGATCGCTCCCTCGCATCCCGGCTTTGGCGCGTCCGGATTGCCGCTCTGGCTCGATAGCATCGACGACATCGCGCATCTTTATCTCGAGCTGATGGATCGCCGGAATCTCGATCGCGTCGACATCGTCGGTTGTTCGCTCGGTGGCTGGATCGCGGCCGAGATCGCGACCAAAACGCCCGAGCGAGTCGGCAAGCTGGCGCTGGTTGGACCCGTCGGCGTCAAGCTCGGTCCTTCGGACAAGCTCGACATTCCCGACATTTTCGCCATGCCGCAGGAAAAAGTGATGCAGCTCGCGTTTCACGACGTCGCGAAAGGACGTCTCGACGTCGCGCAACTGAGCGACGACGAGCTCACGACCATTGCGCGCAATCGCGAGACGACGGCGCTCCTGACCTGGGAACCCTGGATGCACAATCCAAAACTCCGTCACCGCCTGCATCGCGTTACGGCGCCGACGCTGTTCATCCGGGGTGCGAGCGATGGCCTGGTCGGTCAATCCTATATCGACGGCTATGCCAAGCTGATCCTCAACTCACGGGTCACCACGATCGCCGCCGCCGGACACGCGCCGCAGATCGAGCAGCCGGAAGAATTTGCCCGCGTCCTGTTCGCCTTTCTCGAGGCGTGACTCAAAAAAAGGAGGAGCGCCATGAAGGCTTGGCATTTCAGCGAGACCGCTTACCCATATCTGCCGCCGGACTCCGAGTTTGAATCGATCCGCGTCAGCCTGCCGAACCGGATCTACGATCCGCAGAAAGGCGCGGCGCTTTATGACCGCTTTATCGAGGAGTGGCAGGTCGCCGAGGAAGAAGGCATCGAGATCATGCTCAACGAGCATCATCAAACGGCGACCTGCGTCGATCCGGCGGCGCCGTTGCTACTGGCGGCGCTGGCGCGTGCCACCAAGACGGCGCGTCTGCTCATCCTCGGTAATCCCATTGCCAACCGCCGCCAGCCGGTGCGCGTCGCCGAGGAAATGGCTTTCGTCGATGTGCTCTCGCATGGCCGGCTCGAAGCGGGCTTCGTGCGCGGCGTGCCGTATGAAATCTCCGCCGGCAACAGCAATCCGGTGCGCACCAACGAGCGCTTCGCCGAAGCGCTCGATCTGATTATCAAGGCCTGGACCAGCCACGACGGCCCATTCAGCCACGAAGGACGGTTTTTCCACCATCGCCAGGTCAACATCTGGCCGCGGCCCTTTCAGGCCCCGCACCCGCCGGTCTGGATCAGCACGACCACGCCGAGCGGCGCCATGCGCGTCGGCGCGCAGGGTTTTGTGCAGGCAACGTTTCTGACGGGCTACGATGGCACGCGCCGCGTCTATGATGCCTACCGGCGTGGCTGGCGCGAGGCCGGACGCGGCAATGACGTGCCGATCGATCGGCTCGCCTACGCGGCGCTGGTCTATGTCGGTGAGAGCGAAGCGCAGGCGCGCGCCGGCGCCGAAAAGATCATGTGGTACATCCGCGCCAACAAAGTGCCGCAGCATTTCTCATTCCCGCCGGGATATGCTCCGCCGCAAGCCTTTACCCGCGTCATGCGCGGCGATGTGGGCGATCAGCACGCCAATTTTTCCGCCAAGGCGACGGTCGAAGGGGTGATCAATGCCGGCTTGATGATGGCTGGCACGCCCGATCAGGTCTACGCCCAGATCCGGAAAATGTACGATCACGTCGGCGGTTTTGGACATCTTCTCATCATGGGCCAGGCGGGCTTTCTCGATCATGACGAGACCGTCCGCAGCACCCGTAATTTTGCACGGCATGTTTTTCCGCGGCTCAAAGAGGAAATGCCCGACGCCGCAATTTCGGGATTTTCAGCGGCCGCCGAATAAATCGCTGTCTGACATCTCTGCGGATCGCGGGACGCAAAGATCCCGGCGGCCGTTCAACGGAGGAAGGAATGAAAGAGATCAATATCAGCCGAGGCGGACACCGACGCAATACCAGCTTCGGCATCAAGCACTCAGGGAGCGCACTGATGCGGGCTATATGGGCATTGCTTTTCGTTGCGCTGGCTTCGGCCAGCGCACAGGCGCAGGATTATCCGACTCGGAACGTCATGTTCATTGTGCCGACCGGCGCCGGCGCCGCTACCGATCTGTTGGCGCGAATTCTTGCGCCGCAGCTTGCCAATCGGCTGGGCAAACCGCTTGTCGTCGAAAACCGGCCCGGGGCCGGCACTTTGACGGCGTCGAATGCGGTCGCGAAGTCCGCTCCCGATGGCTACACAATTCTGATGGGAACAAGTACGCCGCTCGCCATCAATGCCACTTTGTATAAGCATCTGCCTTACGATCCGGCGAAGGATTTCGTGCCGCTCGCCCTGATCGCGACGATCCCGTTCGTCCTTGTCGTCAACAACGACCTGCCGGTCCATTCGGTAAGCGAATTCATCGCTTACGCGAAAGCGCATCCCGGCGAATTATCCTACGGCTCGACGGGTCCCGGCACGCCGTTCCACCTCAACGCCGAGCTGTTTAGCGCCATGACCGGCATCAAGATGGTTCACGTGCCCTACAAGGCGGTGGTCGATGCCCAGGTCGATCTGATGGGTGGTCGCATACAAGTGATGTTCACCGATTTTACGTCCTCGGTGGCGCTCATCAAGGCCGGCAAAATGCGCGCGCTAGGCGTAACTACAAAAACGCGTGCGGCGGCCATGCCTGATCTGGCGCCGATCGCGGAGCTTGGTGTACCGGGCTTCAATGCGGCGGCTTGGCAGATGGTGGTTGCGCCCTCGGCGACGCCGCGGCCCATCGTCGACAAATTGCATGCCGCGCTCGAAGCCATCATGGCGCTGCCGCAAACCCGGGATGCCATCACCCGCATCGGTCTAGTTCCAGCGGACAATAGCTCGATCGAGGAGCTGCAGGCGTTCGTCCGTTCGGAAATCGTTCGTTGGGGCGAGGTCGTCAAACGGTCGGGCGCGACGGTCGATTAGACCGCGTCCGGCCAGTCAGTGTCGGCGAGTGTGAGACAGTTATGGACACGGAAGTACTGATCGTCGGGGCCGGCCCGGTCGGTCTCACCCTGAGCATCGATCTCGGCAAGCGCGGGATCGATTGCATCCTGATCGAGAAGAACGACGCGCCGCTCGGCTACCCGAAGATGGAGCGTTGTAATCCGCGGACGATGGAGATTTTCCGTCGTCTCGGTCTTGCCGAAGCCGTGCGCGCGGCGGGATATCCGCCGGACTGGCCGATGGATACCTATTTGGTGTTCGATCTGATGCGGCCGCCCTTGTTCACGATGGCGCATCCGACGGTCGCCCAAGCCAAGGCCCGGCGCGACGCCACCACGGACGGCTCAATGCCGCTCGAACCCTATCAAATCATCTCCCAGTACACTCTGGAGCCGCTGCTCAAATCGGTCGCCGAACAGATGCCGAATCTCACGGTGAAATTCGGCCATGAATTGCTCTCGTACGCCGATGAGCCGGGCGGCGTTGCTGCGCGGGTGCGCAAAACGGACGGCGAAATTGTTACGCTTCGCAGCCAATACATCGTCGGCTGCGATGGCGGGTCGAGCGTGGTGCGCAAACAGCTTGGCTTTAAAATGGACGGCGAGCCGCACCTTCTGGAAATGCGTCAGGCGCTGTTCCACTGCCCGGAGCTTTACGACAAGGTGCGCGCGCCGCGCGCCCGGCACTACCATCGCATCGACGATCATTGGACGCTGATGATCGTGCAAGATTCGCGCAAGCACTTCACGCTCCATGCCGTCGTCGACAAGGACGAAGACATGGCGACGTTGTTTGAGACGATCGTCGGCACGCCCATAAAGTACGAGATGGTGCACTGCGCGAAGTGGGTGCAACGGCTGATGCTGGCGGAGCACTATCAGCAAGGTCGTGCCTTCATCGCCGGCGATGCCGCGCATCTAGTTATTCCGACCGGCGGTCTCGGCATGAATACCGGCGTCGGTGACGCAATCGACCTGTCGTGGAAGCTTGCCGCGACGCTGCGGCGATGGGGCGGTCGGAAACTGCTGCAATCCTACGAGGCCGAGCGTCGCCCGGTGGGCGCGATCAATGTGAAGGCCTCCGGCGGAGGCACCGCCGGCCGGATGAAATGGCGCGCCGCTTATCGTCCGGACATCGAGGACGATACTGCGGACGGCAAGGCTGCGCTCGCCAATCTGCTGGCCATTGCCAAGGCCGAGGCGCCAAAATCATTCCGCGTCATCGGCGCCGAGCTTGGCTACCGCTACGCCAATTCGCCGGTGATTTGCGACGAGCCCGGCGGGCCGGCACCGAATATCGAAGAGTATCAGCCGACGAGTTGGCCGGGGGCACGCTTGCCGCATGTCTGGCTCGAGCCCGGCAAGGTTTCGGTGCACGATCGGATCACCGACGGCTTCACGCTGCTGCGGCTCGGCCGCATTAAAGCGGACGCGTCCGGCTGGCGAAAGGCGTTTGGCGCCGTGGCCGCGCCGTTTTTCATCCTCGACATCGACAGCGAAGCAGCGCGCCGGGTTTACGGCTTCGGCTACCTTCTGGTGCGGCCGGATCTGCATGTGGTCTGGCGCGGCGATGCACTGCCGAACGATGCGGACAGACTCGCGCTACGCGTGACCGGACATTAGCGCAAAGCCGCGGGTGATCACGTGAATGCGTGTTTTTTCAGTTGAACGAACAGGAGCCTTCTTGCCATGCGCTACATCGATGCGTTCTGCCATTTTTTCCCACATCAGATTTTTCGGCTTCTGTCGGAAACGTCCGGCGGCACGACCGACATCGGCAAGCGCATCCAGAACGTGCGCACCATCTACGATCTCGATGCCCGTTTCCGGATGATGGATCAGTTTGAAGATTACTCGCAAATTCTTTCGCTCGGATTGCCGCCGCTCGAAGGCATGGTCGGTCCCGACCGATCGCTCGAATTTGCCCGCGCCGCGAACGACGGTCTCGCAGAACTGTGCGCAAAATATCCCGACCGGTTCGCCGGATATGTCGGCGGTCTGCCGATGAATGCGCCGGACGAAGCGGCCAAGGAAGCCGAACGCATTCTCGTTCGCGGCAACGCCAATGGATTGCAGCTTCACACCAACGTCAACGGCGCCTGCCTCGACGAGCCCCGCTTCCTGCCGATTTTCGAGGTGGCGGCCAAGTCCGGCAAGCCGATCCTGCTGCATCCGGCGCGCAAGCCGGATTTCCCGGACTTTGCCGCCGAGAAAACATCGAAGTACGAAATCTGGACGATCTTCGGCTGGCCGTACGAGACCAGCGCGACCATGGCGCGGCTGATCTTCTCCGGAGTGATGACGCGGTTTCCGAACCTAAAAATATTGACCCATCACCTCGGTGCGATGATCCCGTTTTTCGACGAGCGCATCGAAACCGGCTGGGCCACGCTCGGCAGCCGGACCTCCGGCGAGGATTACAGCCACATCCTGCCGAGCCTCGGCAAGCCGCTGCTGGAATGCTTTCGTGCGTTCTACGGCGATACCGCGCTCTGTGGCGGCCGCATTGGAGTGACATGCGGCATCGACTTCTTCGGCGCCGACCATGTGCTTTACGCCTCCGACGCCCCCTTTGGCCCGGAAGGCGGCGCCGGCTATATTCGCTCGACGATGAAGGTCATGGCGTCGCTCGATCTGTCCGACACCGATAGGGCAAAGATCTGCCACGGCAACGCGACGTCGTTTTTTGCGCTAAAGTGATCCGAACGAGAAAAGCGTCAATCGGGAGAAAACGCCGTGAGTGTAGCCGAACTGCGGTCAGCTTCGCCGTCAGGCGATATTCCGGGCGCCGACGAACTCGTGGCGCGAGCGCGAAAGCTCGCGCCAAGGCTGCGCGAGCGCGCCGTGCGGGCCGAGCGCGAACGCAATATCCCGCAACAATCGGTGGATGAATTCATCGACTGTGGCCTCATTCACACGCTGCAGCCGAAACGCTGGGGCGGCTACGAGCACGACCACGAAGTGGCGTTTAATATCGCCGTCGAGCTTGGCAAGTCGACCTGCGCTTCCTCGGCCTGGTGCCTGAATTACCTTGCCGATCACGCCTGCATGCTGGCGCTGTTTCCGGAAGAGGCGCAGCACGACGTGTGGGGCGACAACAAGGCCGCCTGCATCGCCACCTCGGCGGCGCCGACCGGGAAAGTTCAGCCGGCGCCCGGAGGCTATCGTCTCGATGGCCGCTGGTCGTGGTGTTCGGGCTTGCGGCATTCGCACTGGATCATGATCGGCGGGCTGGTGCAGCGTGCGGGCGAGGACCATCCCGACATGCGGCTTTATCTCGTGCCGGTATCGCAGGTGAAGCAGGACGACACCTGGTATTGCGCCGGACTCCGCGGCAGCGGCTCGAACACCTCGGTGCTCGATAACGTGTTTGTGCCCGAGCACCGCAGCGTTTCGTTCTCGGTGCTGCGCGACGGCTGCTCGCCGGGCTCGGAAGTCAATACCAATCCGATCTACCGCGCGCCGTTCATCGCGCTGCACAGTTACGCGCTGCTCGGTCCCGTGCTCGGCGTGGCGCGCGGCGCCTATGCCGAATTCGTGCAATGGACGCGAAAGCGCTACCTGACCTATACCCAGCTCGGCATCGCCCAGCATGTGCCGGTACAAATCCGCATCGCCGATATTGCCGCGCAGATCGACGCCGCGGAGCTGTTGGCGCGGCGCGCCTTCGCCCTGGCGCGAGCCGATTATGCCGGCTTGTCGCTTGAAACCCGCACGCTGCTGCGGCGCGATTTCACTTATGCGATGCGAAGCTTGCGCGAAGCGATGGACGATCTGGTCAAGATTTCCGGCTCGAGCGGCCTGATGGAAGACAATCCTGTGCAGCGCGCCTGGCGCGATGCGCACGCGATCTCATCGCATGTGGTGATGAACTGGGACGTCCCGGCGGAAAATTTCGGACGGGTAGAATTCGGCCTGCCGCTCAACCCATCATATCCGATGTTCTGATCGCCTCGTCAATTCGAGCGCCACACCCCGTAGGCGTGGCCGTTCTGCATCTGCGGCGCGACATAGGTCGGCTTGCGGTCGCCGATGGCGCCGAGCATGGCGATCCAGTTTAACAGCTCGCCGCCGACATTGCCGGCCTTCAACAGCTGATGTTGCGTGGATTCGGCGATCAGCCGCTCGATCTTCTGCTCCTCGAGCGATTTGATAACGCGCATGGCCCAGTCCGGATCGGGCACGCCATCGGAGCGGCCGGGCGCCATGCGCGGGCCGCCCACTTCGAGCGAAAAGCTGCCCGAGCCCATGACGACGACGCGCAGCGGATCGGGCCAGGATTCGATGGCGCGTGCTACCGCTTTGCCGAGGTCGTGGCAGCGCTGTGCCGACGGCAGCGGTGGCAGGTGGCCGCTGATGAAGAAAGGGATGACCGGGATTTGCATGTCCGGTGTCAGGAAATGCAGCGGTACTGTGACGGAATGATCGACCGAGAAATTCTGCGTCATGCCGACATCGTAGCCCGCGCCGATCGCGGCGGTGCGGATATGCGCCGCCAGAGCGGGCAGCGACCGCACGGTGTAGTTCGGCACGTCACGCGGCTCGTCGTTGGGCGCCTTGAAAGCATTATCGATGCCGATGGCGAAGATCGGCAAGTCGTTGAGGAAGAAGGTGTTGAGATGATCGGTGTCGAACATCACGATCAGATCGGGTCGGGTCGCTGCGAGCTCTTCCTTCTGGGCGCCAAACAGCTTTGCGATCTCGCAATCGGGCCCATCGCGCTTGACGAAATGCGGGAATATCGGCGTGTGCGGCACGCCGAAGCCGGCAACGATCTGCGCCATGTGTGAACCTCCTGTTTGCCGCCGCGCCGTTTAAGCCACCGGCTGGCCGATCTCATCGACCTTCACCGCGCGCATGCGCTGGTTGTAAGTCTCGACATTCAGTCCGCACACTTCGAAGCGCGCGAGATAGCCCATGAGAAAGCCGTTGACGCCCATGCGAAAAAGCGAGCCGACGTCGCCGGCGATCAGCGTGCGCCGTTCGTCGTCGCTCAAATCGAGCGGCGCCAGCGCCGTGGCCGGATCGGCCTTCATGGCGGCGCGGAAGGCGTGGTCCCGCAAAACCTCGCGGCACAGATAGTTTACGGCATAGATCGACATGACCGGCTGCACTCCCTATTGCGACATTTCTTGCACGACTGCGCGGCGATTGCCACAGCGGCCTGGCATTCGTAAGCTTTGACTCTTGCTCGGGAGGACCAAACCATGGATGCGGTCACAAGCGCACCGGCAACCACGCCGCGAGATCGCCGCACGACCAACCCGGTGTTCAACAGCCGCAAACTGAAGCTCGGCACTTTCGGAACCAATCTTGACCGCGGCTGCGCCATTTCGACGATCGACGGCGTTCTCGAGATCAATTGGCCGAATACGCTGGAACTGGCCAAGACCTCCGAGGCGATGGATTTCGAGGCGCTGGTTCCGATCGGGCGCTGGCACGGCTTCGGCGGCGTGACCAATTTCAACGGCCCGGGCTTCGAGTGCTTTTCCTGGGCCTCGGCGATAGGCGCCTCGACGCATTATTCCGGCATCTTCGCCACCTCGCATGTGCCGACCATCCATCCGGTAATGGCGGCGAAGCAGGCGACGACCATCGATCACGTCACCGGCGGCCGCTTCGCGCTCAACATCGTGACCGGCTGGAACCGGCCCGAGATCGAGATGTTCGGCTCGCCGCTGATGGAGCACAACGACCGTTACGATTGCGCCGCCGAGTGGCTGCATATCATGAAGGAACTGTGGACGCGCGACGAACCGTTCGATTTTGAGGGCCGCTTCTACCAGATCAAGAAGGGCTTTCTCGAGCCGAAGCCGATCCAGACGCCGTTTCCCGCGGTGATGAACGCCGGCGGCTCGGAACGAGGGCAGCATTTTGCCGCCAAGCATTGTGACATGGTCTATGTCGTGTTCGGCTCGCACGACTTCGACGGCTGCAAGGCCAAGGTCGATTCTTACCGTCAACTGGCGCGCCAGGAATACGGCCGCGAAATCCAGGTCTGGAGCTATGCCTATGTCGTGCAGGGCGACACCGAGAAAGAGGCGAGGGACTATTTCGAGAATTATGTCCAGAAGAACGGCGATTGGGAGGCGGTGACCAACCTGGTCGACACCATGATCGCCAATGCCAAGACCCTGCCGTCTGCCGTGCTCGCCGAAATGAAAAAACACTTCATTGCCGGCTGGGGCGGCTATCCGTTGATCGGCACGCCGGAGCAGATCGTGGATGGACTGATCCGGATGTCAAAAATGGGCCTCGATGGCACGCTGCTGAATTGGCCGCGTTACGTCGAGGATCAGCACTGGTTTAAGGATAATGTCTACCCGCTGGTGGTGCAGGCCGGCTTGCGCTGATCGGCGCATTTCGCAATCAGAGATATCGGTGGCTTCCATCCGGCCCAAGGCCGAGCTCCATGCGGCCGTAATGGCTGAGATTGGCTTCGATGTTCAGGCTGATATGCATGGACATGAAATGGATGTCCCGCCAGGCGCGCTGAATCGGATGCGATGAGGTGAAGCCCGCCGTGCCGCTCAGCGCAACCAATGTGTCGACCGCCTCGACCGTCAATTCGGACGCTCGGGTGAAGTCGCGGACCGAGCGTGCCAAAAGGTGCGACGAATAGGCTTCCGGTGCGTCGGTCACCTGCACTGCGCGGCGCACCAGAAGCTCCGCGGCGTCGATGTCGGCTGCGGCGCGCGCCATTCGTACCTGCACCGCGCTTTTTTCCGCCACCAGCGTGCCATCCTGCGCCTTTCGCGTCCTGGTCCAGTTGCGGAACACCTCATAGGCGCCCTGCGCGACACCCAGCATCGGCGTGACGAACGAGATCGGCGCATAATAGAAGAACGGCGTGTGGAAAATGACGCCGGGATAAAGGGCGCCGCCGGGCGTTTTGCCGTCGCGCAGCTCAGTCAGACGCAACACGCGCTCCTGCGGCACCAGGACATTGTCGGTGATGATGGTTTTGCTGCCGGTTCCGCGCATGCCGGCAGTAAACCAGGTGTCGCGTATTTGATATTCGCCGGGCGGCACCAGAAAGAACTTCCATTCCGGCGCGGCCCCGTCATGCGCCATTCCGCCGAGCATCACCCACGAACTATGATCGACGCCGCTGGCGAAAGGCGATCCGGCGCCGGTGATGCGGTAGCCGCCATCGACGGCGACGGCCTTCACGCTTGGTGCGAACGACGCGGCAATCGGGACATCGAGATTTTCGGCCCATACCGCCTGCTGCGCGGCTTGCGGATACTGCGCGATCAGGTGGGCGTGGTGAATAATGAGTCCGGCGCACCAGCCGTGCGACGCGTCAGCCTTGCTGAGTTCGCGCATGACCTCGTACCAGGTATCGAAGCCGAGACCATAGCCGCCGATCTCGCGCGGCAGCAGGATTCGCGCGAAGCCGGCATCGAGCATGTCCTTTACCGATTCCGGCGGAATGCGCCGCGCTTCTTCGGTCGCCACGGCGCGTTCGGCAAAACGCGGCGCCAGCGCTTGGGTGCGGTCAAGTATCTCTTGCCTGGTCACACTTTCTACCGCCGTCGTGGAGTGCGGCATCTGCTGCTCCTATGGCTTGGACGTTTCGTCCGGCGCGAGCATCAGCCGCCGACCGACCGGGAACAGTTGCAGGTCGTAACGCTGGATGACCCAGCCCCAGATGCCCATCGGCGCCTTGAGCATGATCACTATAGCGATAAGACCCAAAAGGATCAGATAGTAGGTTCCGTAATCGGCCAACAGCTCGCGAAGCACGATATAGACCAGCATGCCGATGAACGGTCCCTCAAGCGTGCCGATGCCGCCGATCACAACCATGAAGATGACGACGACGGTCCAATCGTTGATGGAAAAACCGGCCTCCGGCGAGATGCGCAGCTTCTGCAAAAAGATCAGCGCACCGACGAGCCCGGTGCAGGCGGCTGTCGCCACGTAGATGATGAATTTGGTGCGGAACGTGTTGACGCCAAGGCTTGCCGAGGCCGGCTCGGAATCACGGATGGCGGTGAGCGCCAGCCCGTGCCGCGAGCGCAGCAGCAGATAGACGATGGCGAACACGAAAAGCGACGTGGCAAGTGTCATCAGATAGAGCATCGTATCGCGGATATCGCGGTCGGGCGAGATTTCACGCAAGATCGGGACGGTCAGCGACAGGCCGGAGCCGGCGCCAAGCACGATCATGAGGCTCGCCAGCAAGGCAAAGACTTCGGAAACGACCCAGGTGCCGATGGCAAAATAGGCGCCGCGCAGCCGGAATACCGCGAACGACACCGGGATCGACATCAGTCCGGCAAACGGTCCGGCGATGAGGATGGCCAGGTAGACATTGAGGTGCCAGACGCCGGTCAAATAGAACAACATGTAGCCGCCAAGGCCGACATAGGCCTGCTGGCCGACGGACACGAGGCCGGCATAGCCGGCCAACAGATTCCACAGCTGTGCAAGCGCAACGTAGTAGGCCATTTCGGCTATAAGCCGCATCCAGCCGGCGTCGCTCCACCACGGCAGCGAAATCAGCGCCGCCAGCACCACGGCCGCCACCACGGCGAAGATGCGGCTGGCCCTGGTGCCGCGCTCGACCCTGACCGGCCTCGGATCGGCGGCCGCATCGGCAACCATGTCAGTCCCTCGTTCGTGGAAAAAGCCCGCTCGGGCGGACGATCAAAATCGCGAGAAACGCGAGGTGGCCGGCGAGAATTTGCCAGGTGGGATCGAGCGCCGCGCCGACAGCCTGGGCGATACCGAGCACCATGCCGCCGATCAGCGTGCCCCACATGCTGCCGAGCCCGCCGATAATAACCGCCTCGAAGGCGAGAATGAGCCGGATCGGCCCGGCCGCCGGATCGAAAATGGTGCGGATGCCGAACAGCACGCCGGCGATCGCGGTGAAGATCATCGCAATGCCCAGCGCCAGCGCATAAAGCTTGCGATTGTCGATGCCCATCAATTCGGCGGTATCGGCGTCGTCGGAGACGGCACGAAAGGCGCGGCCGAGGCGCGTGCTGTAAAACAGAACTTGCAAAGCTGCGATGCCAAGCACCGCGACGGCAAACACCAGCAGCGGATAGACGCCGACGTCGATGCCGCCCGGCAGGTGCAGGCTCGCCGTCTCGATCGCCCCTTCCTGCAGGCGATGATCGTAAGCGCCAAAGCCCTGCAATAACCCGTTCTGGATGATGATCGAAATGCCGAAGGTGACGAGAAGCGGCGGCAACAGTCCGCCGCTGAGCGTCTGATTCAGCAGCCAGCGTTGCAGCGCGTAGCCGACCGCAAACATCACCGGCACGACGATCACCAGGCTCGAAAACGGATCGAGCCCGGTGCCCTGGGTAACAACCAGCGCGACGTAGCCGGAGAGTATGATGAAGTCGCCATGCGCGATATTGACGAGTCGCATGATGCCGAACGACATCGACAGCCCGATGGCGAACAGCGCGTAGATTCCACCGAGCAGGCTGCCCTGAATGAAGATGTTGAGCCATTGCATGGCGGCCGCCGGTCCTAAAGGCCGAAATAAGCCGCGGTGAGCGCGGCGCGATCGAAGTTTTTGGTCGGCGCAGTCAATGCAAGACGGCCTTCTTGAAGGCAATAGAAGCGCGCCGAAGCATCGAGCGCCCGGTTGATGTCCTGCTCTACCAGCACCACGGTCGTCCCCTCGGCCGTTATCGCGGACAAGCATTGGTAGATGTCGCGGATGACGACGGGCGCCAAACCCAGCGACAGCTCATCGCACAGCAACAGCCGGGGATTTGACATCAGCGCACGGCCCACCGCCGCCATCTGCTGCTGGCCGCCGGACAGCGAGGGCGCGGGCAGGCGGCGCAATTCCCGCAACCGCGGGAACAGTTCATAAACGCGCGCGAGCGTCCACGGTCCATCGCGGCCGCTATGGGTGCCGAGCAACAGGTTTTCCTCGACCGTGAGGCTCGGGAACAGGCGGCGTCCTTCAGGCACCATGGCTATTCCGAGCCGGACGATTTCGTGCGGCGTCATGTGTCCGATCGGCTGACCGTCAAACAGCACCGTTTCAGGCGGGGTCGCAAGCGCCCCGGCAATCGCGCGTAAGAGCGTGGTCTTGCCGGCGCCGTTGGCGCCGATAATCGCCACGGTCTCGCCCTGCTCGACGGTCACCTCAACCCCGAACAGCGCCTGGAAGTCGCCGTAGAAAGCCGACAGATCCTGCGTGCGCAACAGCGTCATGATACCGGGATGCCCATATAGACTTCGCGGACGCGGGCGTCCGCCATCACTTCGTGCGGATCGCCCTGTGCAAGGACCTGGCCGAAATTCATCACGACCAGCCGGCTCGCGACCGAGACCAGCGCATGCACGATGTGTTCGATCCAGACGATCGTGGTGCCGCGGGCGTGAATGTCCTTGATGGTTTTGACCAGTTCGCCGCATTCGTATTCGGTCAATCCACCGGCGATCTCGTCGAGCAGGAGAAGCTTCGGCGCAATAGCCAAAGCGCGCGCCAATTCCAGCCGTTTGCGCTGGAGGAGCGTCAGCGTGCGCGCCGGCATATTGGCCTTTTCATAGAGCCCGGTGACTTTGAGGACCTCGCTGCAGCGCCGATAACTGTCCCGTTCGGTCGTGCCGCCGCCGAAGATGGCGCCGACCAAAAGGTTCTCGAAGACGCTCATATTCGCGAACGGATGGGGAATTTGGTAGGAGCGCCCGATCCCAAGCCGCGAACGGGCGTGCGGCGCCATCGCCGTCATGTCCAGGCCGTCGAACTCGATGCGCCCCCTGGTCGGCGCCGCATCGCCGCTGATCAGATTGAACAATGTGGTCTTGCCGGCGCCATTGGGCCCGATGACGGCCAAGGCTTCGCCGTCGTCGACCGCCAGGCTGACGCCGTCTACGGCGCGCAGCGCGCCATAATGCTTGGAAACAGCCTGAAGCTGAAGGAGGACTGCCATGAACGACTTTATCTGCGGCCGCCGTATTTTTGCTACGGCGGCCGTTCTTCGTTTCGCTCGTTAGCGTATCAGGAGTAGGAAATCGCCGAGAACGGCTTGTCGAGCGGAATCTCCGGTGCGCTTTTGTTGAATACGATGTTCAAATCGTACTTCCACTTGGTGCCCTTTTCCCACTGGCCGCCGACGATCGGCGTCGTGCATACGTTCGGCACCGGATTGGTCGGTCCGCCCTTCCACGTAATGGGACCGACAATCGAGTTGTAATTGGTCTCTGCAATCAAGTCGCGGATCGAAGCGGCATTGAGCTTCTTGGCGCGTTTGAGCACGTCGATGGCGACTTCGAGGTTGGCGTGCTTGAAGCCAAGCGGCTGGGTCCACTGCTTCCCGCTCGCTTTCTCGTAAGCGTCGCAATATTGCTGCGCGGTCTGGCCGGTGAGGCCCGATTTGAACGGATGGTGATGCGACCACCATACCTCGGTCGACATCCCCGCGCCGCGGTCGCCCAGCGCTTCGACGGCGGTGGGGAACAAGAGCGCCTTGGGCGGTGTCACGATCTTCGGCTGGAAGCCCTGCTGCGCGCACTGCGTCCAGAAGATCGCGAATTGCGGCGGATTGAAAATGCCGCAGGCGATATCGGCTTTCATATTCTTCAGTTGCGTGATCTGCGCCGTGAAGTCGTCCGACAGCGGCGGATAAAGGCCGAGATAGTGTACGTCGAAGCCGTGGCCCTTGATGGTGGCGGGCAGCCCGTGTTCCGGATTGCTGGCCGCGATACCATCTGGATCGTTGGTGAGCATGATCCCGGCGATCTTGTTGGTCGGCAGAGTCAGCCACATCTCCGCGAACATGTTGGCGACCATGTCGAAGCCCCAGAAGAAGTGGTAGGTCCACTCGAAGCCTTTCTTCGGGTCGCCTTTGCGGCCGAAGAACCAGGACTGCCACGGATCGTCCGAGGTGATGCAGGGTACGCCGGCCAGTTCGCACTGGTCCGCCACCGGATTGGTCGTGTCGCCGGTCGACGAGGCGATCATGATGTCGACCCTGTCGTTATTGATGAGGTCGGCGGCGACGTCTGATGCGCGGTTCGGATTCGACTGGCTATCCCTGTTGAGGATCTGGACCGGATGCTTTTCGCCGGCGACGACAATGCCATCGCCCAAAAATTTGCTGACTTCCTCGGCGACCCACTTCGAGGGTTCGCCGAACGCAGCGATCGGTCCGGTCTCCGGGGTAATCATTCCGATCTTGATCGGTTTTGCCGCGGCGCGCGAAGATTGAAACATCCACGGCGATGCAAAGGCGCCCGCGCCGCCGGCGGCGGCAAGTTTGAGCAGCTTGCGGCGCTGGCCGTCGACCTTGGCGCCGCGCTGTGCCTTCGGTCCCCACTTCATGGTCATGATTGGTTCCTCCCTGGTTTATTGGGTGCCACATTATAGCCTAGCGGGGCGGCTGCCCAAGCGTCTGATCATCGCAGACCACGTGGCGTGACGCTATCGGCATCGTCATCCGCTGTGCTGCGACCTGTTAGTCTGGAAGAAATATAAAGTGGCTGAGCTCGCCACCGTCGTGGTTGCAACAGGCCGATCCTGCAAACCGTCGCGGAGGCAAACCATAAGCCGGAGTTTTCCAGGTGTGCCGCGACTTGCTGCCATAATGCTGAGCAGGCATTGCGTGCCCATTGTGCCTGAGGTTTCAGTCGCGTCGTTCGTTGCGCATAGAAAGGGCAACTGGCCAAAGCAGCGGCGATTATCCCGTCTGATGGCGGAGTTTTGGTATCGGGCCGCTATCAAGCCGCTAGAAAAGAGAACAATATTCTCGGCTCGTTTCCCGTTTGCCGCCGCCGGAAGCCGCCACCGAACAGCTTTTCCGCAACCCACTATGCGAAATTTTGCAGCATGGCGTCGCGGACGAATTTCGGCAGTTCGGCAAGATCGCCGCTGCCGTAATCATCGGCGACGGCGGCCGAGAGCGATGCCAGCGTCGCTGCCGATAGCGGCATCGGCACGCCGGTCAGCGCTCCGGTCGCCACCGCCGACATCAGGTCTTTACGCAAGGTGCGGATATCGAGCGTCATCTCCGCCGGCGCGCCCTTGAGCACATCGATCTTGCTCTTGAGCCAGCCGCTCGCATAGGGCGCTTCCTGCAACACTTCGAGCATCTGGTCGAGCGTGAGGCCTTGTTTTGAGCCGAGCGCCAGCGATTCCGACACCGCCTGGATGTAGGCGCCGAGCCCGAGATTGACGGCGAGCTTCATCGCATAGCCGCTGCCGTTCGGGCCCATATGGACGATGCGGCGCGTCATCTTTTCCAGCACCGGGCGGGCGCGGTCGAGGTCTTCGGCGCGCCCGCCGACCATGGCGAACAGCCTGCCGTCCCGCACCTGCGGAATGGTGCCGAGCACCGGCGATTCGATCAGCCGCGCGCCCTTGGCGTCGACCAGTGGCGCCAATTCGCGCCCGGTCATCGGCTGCAGCGTGCTCATTTCGATGAACAGCTTGCTGGTCACGTCGCCGCTGAGAAAGCCGTGCGCGTCGTTGAAAATGCGCCGCACGCCGTGGTCCTCGGTGATGATGGAGATTACGATCTCGCCATGGGCCGCAACCTCGCGGGCATTGGCGGCGATCCGCAGTCCGCCCGCGGCGCGGGCGCGGTTGGCATCGGCGCTGTGGTCCCAGCCCACCACGTCAAATCCCTGCTGCCGCAAGCGCTGCGAGATCGCGGCGCCCATCCGACCCAGTCCGACAATTCCGACTTTCATGACGTACTCCCTCATCCGTACAACGACAGGTTATGTGCGACGATGCGACGAACACGCCGCGCGGTTGCTGCACTATAATTGACAGCGATCTGTGCTGGGATACTCTGTCGCCGTCAACGCTGCACTCGCAAATGCGGGACTGCGGTGTCGGCTTTCGATCTGAAGTTGCTATCTGAATTCGCCGCTAGGTGATAGGCACTTCGGTTGCGCCATACGAGACGGCGACAATAAAAGAGAATGACCGCGGGAAATCGCCTCGGTCGGGGAGGGCATCATGCGACATCGCGTCATTCTTGCTCTGATTCCGTTTGCACTGGGGATACCGCTTGCTTTCGCGGTCGTGCCCAAGGCCGTTTCGGCGGCGCAATACGTGCTGAAATGGGCGGTCGTCACGCGCGGCGACATGCAGGAAAAATTTGGTCATAAGCTCGCGGAAATATTGCCGCAGGCGACCGGCGGCCGCGTCGAAGTGCAGGTTTTTCCGGGCGGCCAGCTCGGCAGCCCCGCGGCGATGATCGAAGGGCTGCAGCTCGGCACCATCGAAGCTTACGAGAACCCGGCCGACTTCTTCACCGGCGTCGATCCGCGTTTCGGCGTCTTCAGCATTCCGTTTCTGTTCAAGAGCACCGCACAGGCCAACAAGGTTCTCGCCGATCCGGAATATAACGCTTACGTGCTGAAAATGGCCGAGGCCAAAGGCCTGGTCGGCGTCAACCTGGCGGTGGCGGCGGAATCGCTTTATTTCGGCGCCAAGAAGCCGCTGCGCACCCTGGCGGATTTCAAAGGCATGAAGCTGCGCGTCAACGCGACGCCGGCCGAACGGGCACGCATGGCCGCCCTCGGCGCGACCGCGGTGCCGATGGGACTGCCGGAGATGATCACCTCGCTGCAGAATGGCGTGATCGACGGCACCATGAGCGGCATGTCGATCTTCACGAATTTTAATCTGCAAAATGTCGGCAAGGTTCTGCTCGAAACCCACGACACGCTGCTGGTCTCCTTCGGCGCCATGAGCAAGCCTTGGCTCGACAAATTGCCGCCCGACCTGAGCAAGATCGTCGTCGACGAAGCGCGCAAGCTGCAGCCGTGGGCGCGCCAGACCGCGGTCGACGAGGTCGCTCAATTACGTCAGGTCTGGCTCAGCCGCGGCGGCGAGATTGTCAGCCTGCCGCCTGACCAGCAGGCTGAGCTGGAGAAGCGGTTGCGGCCGATCGGCGCCGAAGTCACCAAAGACGATCCGGTGCTCAAGGCCTTCTACGACAAGACCAAGGAGCTCGCGGCGAAGTATCAGTAAGCGGGCGTGCGTTTGGGCCGCGGCGCCGCCGTTATCGGGCGGCGCCTCGGTCATTTCCTGCCGGGGCGGATCATGGTGGTGCCGCCCGGCGTCACGCCGGGGCGTTTGGCGCGCGCGCGATGCGAGGGTAGCGACAATGTCGGATGAAAAGCCGCCTTCGCGGCAACGCCAGATCGAAGAGTTCATTTTCATCAAAATCCCGCACGTACTGTCCGGCACGCTGTTCCTGCTCGCCATGGTGCTCAACTTCATCAACGTCATCGGCCGCTACGTATTCGGCATGCCGGTGTTCTGGGCCGAAGAGGCGCTGACGTTCACGGTGATCTGGATCGTGTTTCTGGTGGTCGGCAGCATCACCTATCGCGGCGCCCATCTGAATATGGACCTGCTGTATTCCCGGATGCCGCCCGCTTTGCAGCGCCTGGTGCGAATTGCCATCGCGCTGACGCTGATCGTCTGCTCGATCTACACCGCAATGCAGTCCTGGACGGTGGTGAAGCTGCACTACCTGACGCACGGCGTCACCGCGGGCACCAATATTCCGCTGGTCATTCCGCACTCGGCGCTGCTGTTCGGCTTCAGCTTCATGGCGCTGGCGGCGCTGGTGCGCTTGCCGTCGTATATCAGTGGCAAATTCGATTGAACGGGGCGACGCCATGTATTGGGTAATGGCTATTCTGCCGTTCGCGCTCCTCTTGCTCGGCTTTCCGATCTTTCTCCTGCTGCTGATCACCTCGCTCGTGGTGCTGTTCGGATTTTTCGACATTCCGATGACCGTGGTGGCGCAGGATATTTTCAACAGCCTGAATAAATATGCGCTGCTTGCCGTTCCGTTCTTCGTCTTCGCCGGCAACGTGATGTCGCGCGGCGGCATTTCGGTGCGCCTGCTGCGCTTTGTCGGCTCGCTGATCGGCGGCTTCCGCGCCAATATCCCGTTCACCTCGCTCGGCTTCGCGGCGCTGTTCGGCGCCACCTCGGGCGTGACCACGGCGGCGACCGCGGCGATCGGCACCCTGACCTATCCGCTGATGCGCGAGGCGGGCTACAGCGAGAGCTTCGCCTCGGCCTTGATCACCTCCGAGGGTGCGCTCGATAACCTGATCCCGCCGTCGATCGCGATGATCATTTACGGTATCGCCTCGGATACCTCGATCATCCAGCTGTGGACCGCCGGCATCGGCCCCTGCCTGCTGCTGGCGAGTTTTTTCGGCGGCTACATCTATTATCATTCCGTCAAAGTCGGCATCACCGATACCGGCCGTTTTTCGTTCAAGGAGCTGTTCCAGGCGACGCGCGACGGCGTCTGGTCGCTGGGCGCGATCGTCGTCATCATCGGCGGAATTTACTCCGGCGTATTCTCGCCGACCGAGGCCGCCGGCGTCGCCAGCGTCTATGCCATCATCATCAGCTATTTCGTCTATCGCGAGGTGACGCTCGCCGAGCTGTTCGATATCGCGGCGCGTTCGATGTATCTGACCGGGCTTATTTTCATCATCGTGGCGATTGCCGGTCTTTATTCGTGGCTGTTGACGATCAGCGGCATCGCGCAAGCCATCGTGACGGTTATCACCACGCTGCATTCCGAGCGCTGGGTGGTGCTGCTCGTCATCAATCTGTTCCTCCTGTTTATCGGCTGCTTCCTCGATCCGGCCTCGGGCTTGATCATGCTGACCCCGCTGTTGGCGCCGGTTGCCGCTTCGCTCGGTGTCGACCCGATCCATTTCGGCGTTATCGTCGTCATGAATTTGACGATCGGGACGTTCCATCCGCCCTTTGGACTGAATATTTTCGTCTGCCAGGCGCTGTTCAAGACGCCGTCCGAAACGCTCTACAAGGGATTGATACCGTTCGTGATATTGGCGGTGATCGCGCTGCAGCTGGTGACTTATATTCCGGCAATCTCACTGACGATCGAACGCCTGTTGTTCCGGTAGGGCGGCGAGCCTAACGCCCGGCTTCAATCATCCCGGCGACGTTCTTGAGCGCTGCGCTCAGGTTACTAAACATCGCAATGCCTTCGGCGCTGGTTTTGCGCTTGACGGCGTGACCGCGCGCGCCCGGCATCCGCGGCGGTTCAGCGCCTGCCATCGGTTTTGCTTTCGCGACCATGTCGGCGATATGCGACATCCGCGCCTGATACGCCTTGGCGCCGGCAAATCCCTGCGGGTTAAGCGCCAGGAAGAAATGACAGATATTGCTCGGCCGCTTGACCACGTTCTCGTAGGTCACCTGGAAACCCGGTTCGCCGTCGGACAGGGCGCTGCAAAGAATCTCCACCATCAGCGAGAGTGCATAGCCCTTGGGGCCGCCGATCGGCAGCACCGAACCCTTGACCGCTTCCGCCGGATCGGTCGTTGGCTGGCCCGCCGGATCGAGCGCCCAGCCCTCGGGAATGCTCTTTTGCCCTGCCGCCAGCATATGGCGGATGCGCGAGCGCGCCACCATGGCGGTTGCCATGTCGGCGACGATCGGATCGGCCTCCTGCGTCGGGAAGGCGACGCCGATCGGATTGGTGCCGAACAGGCCTTCGGTGCCGCCGGTCGGGGCAATGGCCGGGCTGGCGTTGGTGAAGGCGAGGCCGATCAGGCCCTGCGCGGCAGCATAGTCGGCGTAATATCCGGCGGCGCCGAAGTGACTGGAATTGCGGACCGCGACCGCGCCTAAGCCATACGTTGCAGCAATCTCGATAGCGATATCCATGGCGCGACGGCTCGCCACCAGCCCCAAAGCGTGATCGGCATCCATCACGACAGAGCAGGGCATCGCGTGCGTCGTCGCGATCGCCGGGTTGCTCTTGATGGTGAGATCGAGCAGGCCCCGCGTGTAAAGCGGCAGATGTACGACGCCATGGGAATCCGAGCCGTGGGTCTGCGCCCATAATGCGACTTCGGCGCCGATCTCGGCGTCGGCGCGAGGCACGCCGCAATGCGCGAAGACGTCGGCAACCAATCCGGAAAGATCGCCCGGCGTTACGGTATCGGATGCGGCGACCTGCCGAAGTGTTGCCGCCAGCGCTGCTGCATCTTGCATCGATATGTGTCCGTTACCCCGGTGCCGCGCCGGAGAAGAACGCTTCGGCGTTGCGGTGGAAGATCTTCTCGTAGACGTCCTCGGAATAGCCGAGCGCGCGCCAGTCGTCGACCAGCCGTTCGTGGGTCAGCGTCGGCCAATCCCAGCCAAACAAGATACGGTCCTGCAGGCGGCCGCCGATTTCCTTCTTCAGGGCCGGGGTGAAATATTTCGGCGACCAGCCGTGCAATTCGTAGCGCACATTGGCCTTGTGCAGCAGGATCGCGATCATGTCGTCCTGCCACGGCCACGCTGGGCGGCCGGCGAGGATCTTCAGCTCGGGAAAGCGGGCGGCGACAAGGTCGACATGGCGCGGATGGCCGTCTTCCAGCACCACCCCCATGCCGCCGGGCATGCCCTGCCCGATGCCGGTCAGGCCGGTCATCAGCAACACCGGCGCGCCGGCCTCGATCGAGAGCTTGTAGAACGGGTCCCAGATCGGGTCGCTCGGCGGAAACCGCAGGCTGTTCTGGCTCTGACAAAAGCCGAAGAACCCCGAATTGCCGGCGGCAAGCCGCGCAAATTCCTTCAGCCAGAAATCCGTCATTGCCGGATTGGCGGCAAGCCAGTTGCCGTAAACGACGTCGCGATTGTCGCGGGCAAAGCCGGCGGCATAGTCGTTGGAAGCGCGAATTTCGTCCTCGTCCGTCATCCGCCAGGTCCGGTAGATATCGAGAATGCTGCGGACGCCGCATTGGCGAAAGCCGTCCGCCATCTCGGCTTCGGTCTGAAATGTGCGCTTGCGCTTGAAAATGCGCTCGGCATTGGCGAGTTCCTCGGCGCTGCGATGATGCAGGCCGGCGCGGGTGGAGAAATGCGAGTGGCAATCGAAATAGCGCACGGTGATCACTTCTTGTCGTAGCGGTGATCGAGAATGCGCTTCGGCTTGCCTTCGCGGCCGCGGTTCGACCATTCCAACAAGGCATCCTCGGCCACCAGCTCGACGTTGAGTTTCAGCCCGAGATCGGAATGCAGCCGCTTCTCGATGTGGTCTTGCAGTCCTTCCCAGCCCGGCGCATCGTCGCGCACCTCGACCTTCACCGTCATCTCGTCACGGATTACGCCGTCGCGGACATTGCGCTCGGCGATGCACAGCCACTCGCCGGTGGTGCGGTTGTCGCTCTTGATCGCCGGCAGGCAGGCCTGCGGCCAGATGCTCACCCCGCGGACGCGCACCATAGTGTCGCTGCGGCCGAGCATCTTCTGCATGCGGCGAAAGCAGCTGCCGCATTCGCAGCGGTCGGTGGCGACGATACGGGTCAGGTCGCGCAGATTAAAGCGGATCATCGGCTGCTGGCGACGGTGCAATATCGTGCACACCATGTTGCCGATCTCGCCGTCGGCGACCGGCTTGTTGTCCTCGATGCCGACGATTTCAAAGAACGTGGAATCCTCGTGGAAGTGCAGGCCGGTCTGGTGCTGGCATTCGAAGGCGCCCATGCCCATCTCGTGGGTGCCGTACATGTCATAGACCTTGCAGCCCCACAGCTCTTCGAGCTGGTTGCGGAAGGTGTTTTCGGTGTCTGGGCCGAGGCCGCAACCGAGAAATTTGGTTTTTAGATTGCGGACGTCGAATTTGAGCTCGTCGCGCGCGACTTTGGCGAGCTGGGTGGCGTATTCCGGGCGCACGTACCAGACATTGGTGCCCCATTCCTGCGCGATCTCGATCTGGCGCCGCGATGACGTGACCGCGCCGGTCCCGGTGGTGATGGGAAGCGCGCCGAGAAAATCGTGCGCGCCCTTGTAAGCGCACCAGCCGGCATTGCCGAGCGAGCAGGTGTGCGGAATTTGCAGCCGATCACCGGGCCGCACCCCGCAAATGTAAAATACGCGGGCGATGGTGAGCCCGTTTAATTCCCATTCCAGCGGCGCATAGAGCGTCGGGCGCGGCTTGCCGGTGGTGCCGCCTGATGTCTGCAGCTTTAACGGCTGGGTTTTGAGTATCTCATCGACATTGCCGTTGATCAGTCCGAAGGGCGGATTTTCTTCCTGGTCCTTCTTGATGTCGGCGGAATCGAAGATCGGCAGCTTGACGATGTCGTCGATGCTTTTGATATCGCCCGGCTCGAGCCCGGCTTCTTTCCAGCGCCGCTTGTAAAAACCATTCTGCCAGCCGGTTTTCATCAGATCGAGGAACTGCTCGTTCTGAAACTTGCGGATTTCGTCGGCCGACCATTTCCACCGCGTCCTGGCGAAAACGTCCGGCACCGGATAGCGCTGGTAAAGCGCGTCCCAGTCGATCGAGCGGTGATAGATCGGCAGCGACGTCTCGGTGACGCTGCGCTCCATGACGGACATCTTTGTCTCCATATTCATTTTGTGCGGCGGCGCGGCGGCTGCCGCGCGGCGCGACACGCCGGCCAGCGCGGGCGTTCAGGTCTTGTAATCGGGAGCGTCGCGGTCGAGCTTGCGCAGCAGCGCCCGCCAGGTCATTTGATTGAAGGGCTGGCTGCCATCGGTAATGATTTTTGCTTGTCCGACCGTGGCGTCGAGAACCTCCTGCGGCGGCACGTAAGGTTCGACTGCACCCGCGCACGATCGCACTTGGGTTTCACAGGCGCGGATGACGAGGAACGCCAGCATGTAAGCTTCATGCACGGTGTGACCCCACAGCACGAAGCCGTGACCGCGCTGCAGGACGACCTGATTGTTGCCGAAGTTCTTTGCCAGCCGCTGGCCTTCCTCGGGCGTCGACAGGAGGCCTTCATAACTGTGGTAGCCGACCGGCCCGAGCCATAGCGCATATTGGTTTCCCGGAATGATGCCGTGTTCCTGCATCGCCACCGCGGTTACATATTTGGTGTGCAGGTGCATGACGCACTGCGCCTGGGGAAAGGCATCGTAGATGCCCTTGTGAAATGGAAAGGCAAATTTGTGCGGCAGCTCATCGCTCGGCTCGACATGATTGCAGTTCTCGTCGAGCTTATGCAGGTTCGAGGCGGTGACCTCCTCGAACAGAATGGCCGCCGGGTGCATCAGAAACTGGTTCGGATGGTTCGGCACGCGCGCCGACAGATGGGCGAACAACAGCTCGTCCCAGTCCTGCAATGCGGCGAGGCGGAAGGCGGCCGCGAGATCGACGCGGACTTTCCATTCCTCCGCATCCATTCCCGGCTTCAATCCCCGGGCGGCGCTTGTTGCGGCGTTCACGGCATTTCCCCCGAACCGGCGCCGTTCGTCGGCGCATTGGTATGACCGAAAGTATGTCCGTGCGACGCTGCATTGTCCATTGCCGTCGTCCTCGGATCGCCCATGGCGCAATGCAGCCCTCTTCATAAAGCAATGGGCAACGGCCCCGCAGCAGCGAAATCGGCTTCAGAGGTTTTCTCGGCCGTGATAGAACAGCAACGATGACCGACGCTGCAGTCCTGTCCCGCCGTTTACGCCGTGCGCCGCCGCGGGTTGATGAAAGCAAGCTTTCGCAACCGCTTCAGGATCTGTTTGCAACCTGGCGGCAGTCGCTGACGCACGACTTCGAAGGCCTCACTGCCGACGGCCAGGTCGTGCAAAACCTCTTTCCATTGCATTCGTCCGGCGTGCCGACGCAACCGCTGATCGTCGCGGTGACGGAATTTCTGGCAGCGCTCGACGCCGGACAGCGGACCGCCGTCAGCTTTCCCATGCAAAGCGAGGTCTGGCGGCACTGGAGCAATATCCATCGCAATGTGATGCGCCACGGGCTCTGCCTCGCCGAATTGAGCGAGCGGCAGCGCGAGCTTGTATTCGCGCTGATGCGGGTGGCACTCGGCGCCCGGGCCTACGAGACGGCGCGCAACGCCATGCGGCTCAACGAGCATTTGGCCGAACTCACCAATCTTCCCGACGAGTTTGGTGAGGGCTTTTACTGGATCAGTATTTTCGGCGTCCCGTCAGCCGATGGCCCGTGGGGCTTTCAGATCGACGGCCACCACTGCAACATCAATTGCTTCGTGCTCGGCGATCAGGTGGTGCTGACGCCGATGCTGCTCGGCTCCGAGCCGGTTCTGGCGGAGAGCGGAAAATACCAAGGCACCACGGTGCTGCGCGAAGAGGAGGCGCAGGGCTTCGCTTTCATGAATGCATTGACGGCGGATCAGCGCGCCAAAGCGACGATCGGCTATGACTTGCCGTTCGACGGCTTCGCGTCGGGCTTCAAGGATAATGTCATTATTCCTTATGACGGCTTGCCCGTGGCGGAAATGACGCCGGCGCAGCAGGCGTCGTTTGTTGATCTTCTCGAGCTTTACACTGACCGGCTGCCGCCTGCTCACGCGCAAGTGCGTCTCGACGAGGTCAAAAAACATCTTGGCGAGACGATCTTCGCCTGGATCGGTCGGTTCGATCCGGTCGCGCCATTCTATTATCGGATCTACAGCCCGGTGATTTTCGTCGAGTTCTACCACCAGCCCGGCGTGGCGCTGCCCAATACCGGCTATAACCGCCGCCACGCCCACGCGCTGGTGCGCACGCCAAACGGCAACGATTATGGCCGCGTTTTGCTGCGGCAGTATCTGGCCAAACCGTAACGGCCCTAAAGGGTCACGCCGGCCGTTTTGCCGCCAAGCGCTTCCGCGATCCAATCACAGATGAATTCGCGGGTCGGCGCCACGTTGTCGACGCCGCAATGTTCGGCGCCGCCATCCGCCAGCGTCTGCACGTGCAGTTCCGCTTTGGGGCTCGACGTGCAGTCGGCGATCAGTTGTTTTGCCTGGCTCAGCGGGATCTGCCGATCGTTCTCGCCGTGGACGCACAGAATCGGGCATTTGATCTGATGCAGGATGCCCTTGAGCGAAAGCTTTTCGGAAACCGCGATCACCTCCTCGACCGAGGATTTGCCGAAGACCCAGGCGACATGGTCCCAGTAATGCGGCACCGGCAGGCGCTGCTCCTTGGCTTCGTAGCGCCGCCGCTGGGTCTCGCCCCAGTCGTAGTTGGCGCCCCAGGCGACCGCGCATTGAAAGCGCGGCTCGAACGCCGCGGCGCGCGGCGCATGATAACCGCCGAGTGACAGCGCCATCATTCCGATCCGGTTGCGGTCGATGCCGGGCGTCGATTGCAGGAAGTCGACGGCGGCTTTCGCCGGAATTTCGGCTTCGGGGCCATTATGCAGCCCGCGCTTACGCAGCGCCTCGCCGACGCCCGGATTATCGACGACCAGCGTGGCAATGCCACGCTCGGCGAGCGCGCCGGGCACGCCGACCAGATAGATGATCTCCTTGGTGACATCGAGCCCGTCGAAATGCACCATGCATGGGGCGTCGCCGCCGCCCTTGGCGCCGACCAGCAACGCCGGCAGCGACGTGCCGAGATACGGCACATCGACGCGCCGGCAGTTTTGACGCGTCAGCGTGAGAAACCGCGAGAAACAATCGAGCGCCTCGCCATACGCCTCCTCGCGTGGGCCAAAATCGGGCCGCTGCATCCTCTCCGCCTGAATGAAAGCGATAAATGCGCGGCGATATTTTGCGCCGGCGCTGAGCAGCCGGCCCTGCGCCTCGTCGGCTCCGGCAAGCCGCTTGAGCTTTCTGCCGAGCGCCGTCCAGGCGTCATAGAACTTTTCGGCTGCGGCATCGTCGCGATTTTTCGCCAGCGGCTTGAGCGATCGCGATGCATCGTCGATGTCGCCGATGCTCGCGCCCATGCCGAGCGCGAGATTGACGGCCATGTTCCACGTGTAGTTGTCTTCGAAATATTCGAACATTTGCTTTATGGCAGCGCGCGCCGGTCGCCGGGCGGCATGCCATTCCCCGGTGATGAACCGCGACGGCATAACACGATCCGGGCCGCACAGCATTGCTAAAAGCGCGTCGCGCGATTGCGCGAGCGTCAAGGTCGCTCATCATGAGCGGTCACGCCGCCACTGCCGGTCGAGCCGGCCATACGGCGCCGTTCAGCTTGCGAGCGCCTTGGGCTCCGCAGCCGGCGGACCACCGGTGAGCCGCGAATATTGCGTAATCGGCGCCGGGCGTCCGATCAGGTAGCCCTGCACTTCGTCGCATAACTCGCGTTTGAGGAATGCCAACTGCTCCTTGGTCTCGACGCCTTCCGCAACCACCGGAAGCTTGAGCCCGCGGCCGAGCCCGATGACGGCGCGAATGATGGCCGCGGACTGCGGATTGCGGTCGAGATTGGCGATGAATCCCTGGTCGATCTTGATCTTGTCGAATGGAAAGGCCTGCAGATACGACAATGACGAGTAGCCGGTGCCGAAGTCGTCCATGGCGATGCGCACGCCGAGCGCCTTGAGCCGCCGCAGAATCGAGATCGCGCGGGTAAAATCCGAAATCAGCACGCCCTCGGTAATCTCGATTTCCAGCCGGTTGGCGGCAAGACCGGTCTCGAACAGGACGGAATGCACCAGCGCCGGCAAATCGCCGTGACGGAACTGAGCGGGGGAAAAATTGATCGCGATGCCAAGGCGTGCAGGCCATGACGCGGCTTCGCGGCAGGCCTCGCGCAGAATCCACTCGCCGATGCTGATGATCACGCCGCTCTCCTCCGCCAGCGGAATGAATATGCCCGGCGAGATCATGCCGCGCAGCGGGTGATTCCAGCGAACCAGCGCTTCGAATCCGGTGATGGTGCCGTCGATGGCGGCTTGCGGCTGGTAATACAGCGAGAGTTCGTTGCGCGACAGCGCCGAGCGCAAGTCGCGCTGGATTGCGCGCCGCTCGCGCAGCCGCTCGTCCATGTTCGGCTCGAAGAAGCGAATCGATCCGCGTGCTTCCGCCTTCGCCCGATATAGCGCGGCATCGGCATTGGCGAGCAGAACCGAAATTTCGGCCCCGTCGGTCGGATAGATGGCGATGCCGACACTCATTCCGGCACGCAGCGTGTGGGCGGCGACTGCGATCTCGTCGTCCAGCACATGCAGGGCGCACTCGGCCAGGGCTTCCGCGGCGGCCGGTTGCTGACCGTCTGAGGTAACGATGATGAACTCATCGCCGCCAAGCCGGGCCACGAAGGCGCCCTCGCATGCGGCCACCAATCGCTTCGCCACTTCGCACAGCAAGGCGTCACCGGTCGCATGGCCGAACACATCGTTCACTTCCTTGAAACGGTCGAGATCGATGCATAACACCGCGAAGTTTTCACCGCTCGCGCGGGCACTCTCGAAAACCGTCTCCAGGTGCTCGGTGAATGCAGTGCGGTTGGGCAGGTCGGTGAGCGAATCGTGATGCGCGAGATGCGCGATCTGGGCTTCGGCGCGTTTGCGTTCGGTTATGTCCTGGACGACATTGACCAGATATCGCGGCGTGCCGTCGTCGTCGCGTATGGCAAGGCCGGTTGCGACGGTGATCCGCATGTCGCCTTGCTTCGTCGGCATGGGAACTTCGTCGAATGTAACGGCGCCGCGCGTCTGCATCATGATATCGTCGTGATCCTCGATGCGTTTGGCTATCGCTTCCGGAAAAATCTCGAAGGGCGATCTTCCCAATACCTTCTCGCGGGGCTCGCAAAACAACTTTTCAGCTTCGCGATTGATCAGTACGAAGCGGCGTTCTGGTAATTCCCGCACGGCGATGTTCGTCGGTACATTGTCCAGGATCGTGTTGAGGAAGGTCTTGGTCCGCGTGATCTCCTTGATGCTTTTTTTGACTTCCTCCTCGGCGCCACGCCGCGCGAACATTTCTTTTTTGAGATCCTGCTGGCGGCGCCAGCCATAGACCATCAACGCGACCGACATCACCAACGAGATGATGGCCAGATCGTCGAGACCCCAATCGCCGTAAATCGCCTGGAATTTGACGATAAGATTGAAGAGGTCGATCCATTCGCTGGCGAAATAGGTCGCCACCGCCAGGATGAAAATGGCGACGGCATCGTGCGCCGCGCGTTGGTTCCAGTCGATGCGCAGCATCGGCTCCAGAAGACGCCGCATGGTGCGTGGGCGCAGGTATCTCACGATCCGACGTGTGGATTGCGTATGATTGCGGGCAGTCTTTTCACTCGCTACGCGCGCTTCCGCCGCGCGCCCCGACGGAGGTGGGAGACCCGGGTCATGCGCAACCGGCACCGGGCATTGCATTTGCAACTCCTGCACTAGATTTGGAGCAACTTGCCGGATCGTAAATTTGTGCCGCCACGTTTAGGGCTTTAGCCCTGACAAGCCGCTAAACCGGAGATCGGGACTAATACGGATATCAACCCCTGGGGCAGGACGGCGCATTCCGGAGAAGCTCGGGAGAATTGCTGTCAGCGGGAATCGGGCAAACCAGGCAAGCTTTGCGGTTCGATCCCGGCCGGGACTGTTGCCTCGAATGTAACGCCCATCCGGCAACCGGCGCGCCACATCACGCGACAGCGGCGCGAAACCCGGCTTTGGGATGACAGCAACAAGGTGAAGCGCTCCGGAATAGCATCGACCGAGTCGACCGCGAGCCTCGCACCGTTGTTTGAAATATCCATCACGATGCAGTCCCAAACCGGCGAGTTGACGCCGGTGAACAATTTGGCGGAAATGTCGATCAAACGGCGTGCTTGTCTGCGTCTGTCAAAACGCATATCGAGCTCGTCAGAACGATAACGGCCCTGGATTCGACAGCGCCAGCTTGGCAGTGGACATGTAACCCAGGGCCGCCCGGATTTCCGGTGAGGTTTCTGCTTGCGCGACGAAACTGGGCCGCAACCGGTTACGCGTCGCCTAATGGCGCCGTGGGTAGAAATGCGCATGCCGCGGTCCAGGGGGCATTCCGAAAAGATCACGCTGCAACGAAAACCCGGACCGTGATCCCATTCGCCGCAATCGCGTCGTGGTCTATGCGCGGGCGCGCGCCGGCGCCGGATCGTCGGCCGCGGCATCGAGCGCAAGGCGGATCATGCGGGCCAGGTCCGATCTGCGGTAGGGTTTGGCCAGCAGCAGCACGCCGCGGTCGAGACGGCCATGATGGATGATCGCGTCTTCGGTATAACCGGACGTGTAGAGCACTTTGAGGTCCGGCCGGCGCTTCGCCGCTTCGTCGGCGAGTTCGCGGCCGTTCATGGCGCCGGGCATCACCACGTCGGTGAACAGCAAATCGATGTCGGGCCGCCCGGCGATGAGCAACAGTGCCGCCGCCGCGTCGGTGGCGGCGAGCGTCGTGTAACCGAGAGCCTCCACCTGTGCGACCGCCTGTCTGCGGACCAGCGGATCGTCCTCGACCACCAAAACGGTCTCGTCGCCGCCGCGAAGCGCTTCGCCCGTCATGATATCGAGAACCTGCCGCGGCTGCGCGGTGGCGCGGGGCAGATATATTTTTACCGTCGTGCCTTGGCCGCTTTCGCTGTAGATCTTGATGTGCCCGCCGGACTGTTTGACGAAGCCGTAGACCATGCTCAATCCGAGACCGGTTCCTTTACCGATGTCCTTGGTCGTAAAGAACGGATCGAACACTTTGTCGAGAACGTCGGCCGGAATTCCGGTTCCGGTATCGCTCACGGCAACCAGCACGTAAGGACCCGGCGTCACATCGGGGTTCAACGCGGCATAGCTGTCATCGAGAACCACGTCAGACGTCTCCAGCATGAGCTTGCCGCCGCCGGGCATTGCATCGCGGGCGTTGAGTGAGAGATTGAGAATGGCCGTGGTCAGCTGCCCGGGATCTATCATCGCCGGCGAGATGCCTTCGTGGAGTATCGATTCGATCTCGATATGCTCGCCCAGCGTGGGCCGCAGCAGCCGGCCGGCCTCGACCAGGAGTTCATTGATGTCGGTTTCGCGAGGCTCCAGCGGCTGCCGGCGCGAGAACGCCAGCAGGCGTTGTGTCAATTCGCCGCCGCGTTCGGCCGCCTCGTCGATCATTGCAGCGATTTCTGCGAGTTCGGGCCGATCGGCTACGCCTTCGGCGAGGATTTCGATCGTTCCGGTAATGACGGTCAGGATGTTGTTGAAGTCATGGGCGATGCCGCCGGTCAATTGACCGATTGCTTCCATCTTCTGCGATTGCCGCAGTTGCCGCTCGGCTTCTTTGGCGGCGGTCACGTCGTGATAGACGACGATGCCGCCGCGATTTTTCTGCGATCCGGCCAGTATCGGTCCGCCGTTCGCGACCAGCGAAATCGTCCGGACGTCGTCGTGATGCCTGACGATGATATCGTAATTGGCGACCATCTCGCCGCGCACGGCGCGCATAAGAGGACCCTCTTGCCACGGCAGGCGGGTCACGCCGTCAGGCAGGAATATGTCGTAACTTTGCGCCCACGACTCCGGCGCCATGCCGGCGACGATGCCCAGCAGCCGTTGCGCCGCCGGGTTCGACAATACGATTTTCCCGTCTTCGTCGGCGACCAGCACCGCGTCCGACATGCTGGTGACCGTATTGTCCAATATCTCGGCGACGCGGCGGCGTTCGCTGCTTTCCCGGTCAAGCAGCAGCTTGGTTTTTTTGCTTTCGGTGATGTCACGGGCGATCTTGCAGGCGCCCATGATTGGCCCCGATGGCGCGCGGATCGGCGACACGCTTAGCGAAACCTCGACGTAGCGTCGATCTTTGCTCAGCCTGACTGTCTCGTGGTGATCGATCGATTCGCCGCGGCGTATTTTCTCCAGGATGCCGCGCACTTCGCCGCGCTTCTCGTCGGGCACAATGACGTCTATGCTGCGGCCGAACATCTGTTCGTCGCTCCAGCCGAACAAACGCGTGGCGGCGGGGTTCCAGCCGGTGACGAGGCCGTCGGGAGTCATGGTGACGATTGCGTCTTGCGACGATTGGACAGCGGCGCCGAACAGCCGCTCCTGATCGGTGTGGCGCGCGAGTTGGGCTCCGGTGCGGCGGTGCTCCTCGACTTCTTTTTCCAGCGAAGCAGTTTTCCCATTGACCTCGGCCAGCATCCGTTTGAAGGCCCGCGCCAGCACGCCGAGTTCGCCGGCAGCGCCGGTCGGGATCGCGGCGGATCGATCGCGGGGAAAAGCGTCGACGGCCGCGGTCATCTGCACCAGCGGCCGCGTCAGGGAGCGGGCGAGCAGGGCGCCAAGGCCGCCGGCGCACAGAAATGCAATCAGCCCGACCAAAAGCGTCGAGCGGCCTACCGCGGCGGCCGGCGCCATGATGATGGCTTGCGGCGTGACCTCGATCACCGCAACGCGAGGGCCGCCAGCCAACCGCGCCGTTGCTATGCCGCCGAGTGCCTTCTCACCGGAGTTGTCGGTGAGCAGCGTTGCCGCCGTGCTATCGTTTTGATATCGAGCCGCCAATGCCGGGAAATCGGCTTGCCAATGCGTCGGCTTGCCGACGTCGGAGCCAAACTCTTTGCTGGCATCGGGATGCACCAGATAGTCGCCGCTTGAGTTGACGATATAGACGCTGCCTCCGGGTTGTGCGCCGGATTTGATCTCGCGGAAAATCGGACGCATGTCGACGTCGATAATGACAAGCCCGAAAGGCTTCTGGTCTGCAGCGTGAAGAATCTCCGCGACGTGAAGGACCGGCACATGCGGCACCTCCACCGCGCCGGATTGTTTGTCACGCTTGAGCTCGACCGGCGACACGTTGATTTGATTCGGCGCCGTCGCAACCGCCGTTTTGAAATAGCTGCGATCGCTCTTTCTCACCAGCTCATCGTCCGGGACGATGCGGATCGCGCCACCGCCGCCGGAGCGATCGACCCGTACGAGCTCGCGTCCATCGGCGAAACCGATGACGCGGAACTTATCGTACGATGGCTTGGCATCGAGCTCCGCAGCGAACCGCTCGGCCAATCGCTGGCGCCAAACCGCCTCGCTGGTGTTGTCAACGGGGTCGACGCCGCCGGCGGCATGCGCGCGCATGATGCCCTGTATCGCCGCCGCCGAGCGAAATCCGGAGATGTCTTCCCGCGCGCCACGAACATATGACGTGAGTTCCGACGTCATGAATTGCAGCTCGAGCTCAACGCGCTGATAGGCGCGCGGCAGCATCACGGCCTCAAGAGTGCGATAGGTCAGGCCGCCGACCGCGAGCACGGTGAAAAGGACCAGCGCGACCATCGCGATTGTCATGTTGGTCGAAAGTTTCATCTGGTCCGCCGATTCCGGTAGGGCTTAATACGTATATGCCGGCGCGTCATTGCCGAAGTTCCTAATGGCAACTCATTGCTGAATGGTAGTCTGTTCCGTGTTTGACTGAACATTCAGGCAATCGGCGACCATCAACAACAGCTCGTTTGGCCGAAATGGTTTGCGCAGACTTTTCATCGCGCCGAGCTTTGTCGCCATTTTCAAGAAGTCCGGCGGCGGCGCCGAAGCGGATCTGAAAATCAGACCCGACATCACAATGACCGGAAGGCCGGGCTGGTGGCGGTGAACGCGCTGTATTGTCTCTAATCCGTCCATGCCGGGCATGAAAATATCGACGATGAGCAGATCAAAACGCCCGGCATCGATCTTTGCCAGGCCGCCGGCGCCGTCCTCGGCTGCAACGATCTCATGGCCGGCGCGCTTGAGCAAAAGCGCGACGGTGGTGCGGATTGTGCGGTCGTCGTCGATAAGCAGAATGCGGGCCATGCGTTTGCAATTTCCGCCGAATTGTCATTGCTTCGCACTCTGAATTGCTCAAACCTATTTGCACATAATTTGCGGGTAGGTATTGAACCTTATTGACGGGGCTTCGACCGCGTCGCGCCGACAGAGGTCATAAGGGCCAATGCGATGTCGCCGCGTATTATGCGGGAATATTCAAGGCTGCGTGCGCGGCGGCGAGCGTGGCTTCGGGCGAGCGTGACGCGTCGATTCCTGTCCAGGTGAGCGGGCCGATGTCGAAGTCTTCCTGCTTGCGCGCCACCGCGGCATCGGCGTCCGACGCATCGGGGCCGCGCGCGCCAACCCGCGCGACGCGCGTCGGTAGATCAGCGGTGAGAAAGAGGCCGCGGAATCCGACGCCGGCCGCGCCGGCGGCTGTTGCAATCGCGGCGCGTTCCCCCGGCAAGCCGAACACCGCATCGACGATGACCGAACGGCCGGCGCGCGCAATTCGCACGGCTTTGTCGGTCAGGCTGCGATAGATCTCATCTGTTATTTCGGAACGATAGGCTTCCGCCGGCAAGCGATCGGTCTCGGCAATGCGGAAGCGCGCCTTACGTTCGACGTCCGAGCGCAGCACCAGCGCGCCCGGTGACGGCGCGAGGAGCGGCGCGAGGCCGCGCGCCAGTACCGATTTGCCGGTGCCTGATAATCCGCCGGTGCAGACGATCATCGGCTTTGCCGGAGCGAGCAGTTCGAGCGCGAGGTCGAAGTAGCGTTTTGCCGATTGGGCGAGAGCGTCGCCGCTTCCCGCCGCTCCGAGATCGCGCCGCGCCGCGGTGACTTTGGCGCGAATGGCGGCGCGCAGCGACATGAAGAACGGCAAGGCGGCGATGCCGTCGCAATCCGCGTCGCGCCGGCTTGCGGTGAAATAGCCGTTCAACACCGTGTTGGCGGCACGGTGAAGCCGGCGTTCGACCAGATCCATCAGCAAAAATGCGAGATCGTAAAGCACGTCGCCTTCGGCAATGATGGGATCGAATTCCAGCGCATCGAATGCAATCGGCTCGCCGCCGAGGATCGCGATATTGCCAAGGTGAAGGTCGCCGTGCCCGCGGCGAATCAATCCGGCGGCGCCGCGCGCAGCGAGGAGAGGGCGCACGCGCGCGAAGGCGGCATTCGATTTCCGGTCAAGCTCGTCGATCGCGGTCGCCGAAAACAACTCGCCGTGCGCTCGAAACGCCGCGGTATTATCGCGGATGAAATCGGCAACGGCATCAAGCCACGGCGCAGCTTCCGCCGGTTCGGCGCGGGCATGCATGGCGGCGACAGCGGCGGCAAGTTTGCCGGCGAGCGCGTCATCAAGCTCGTCCCGCTCGGCGAGACGATCGAGCGTCTTGTCTTCGTCGAAGCGCGTCATCTCGACCGCCCATTCGACCGTTTCGCCGGCGCCATCCAAGGCGAGCAATCCGTCCGCGCCGCGCGTGATCGGCACGACGCGCCGATAAAGTTGCGGTGCGAATTTGCGGTTGACGTCAAGTTCGGCGCGGCAGGCGGCTTCGCGCTTCGCCAATGTCGAATAGTCCAGAAACGGATAGCGCACCGCGCGCTTGACCTTGAGAGCGCGGTCACCGGCAAGAAATACGACGGCTGCGTGGGTCTCGTAGCGGCGCACCGCGGCGCCGTTATGGGTTGCCGGGTCGTCGAGCAGCTTGAAAACGGCGTCCTGGACGCTGCCCTGGGACGCGGCTGATTTTCCAGTTTCGGCCATGCCAGACGAATAGCCGCTGGCGGGTGAATCTGAAAAGTGGCCCGCAGCTCTATCGCCACCTCGGCGTTGCTATGCTCGGCTCGCGGCTTTGCGAATAAGCCTAGCGTTCGGGCGGCGGCTCGGGCCAAGGATCGCCATGGGCCGACCGACAATTATGTGCGGCTTCGAGCTCTTTTTCTTCCAGCTCCTTCTCGGCAAGCCCGGCCAATTTGACCCAGTCCCTGGCCATGTGGAGAAGGAAAACCCGGCGATCGACGTCGGACAGGTTTCTGGCCAACTCGACGCAGTTGGCCGCGTAAAGCCGATAGCAGGCGACGGTCTCGCGAGTCGCACACATTTCCCCAGACACGTCCCGATGCGTCTTTTGACATCCGGATAAGTCGCTGGCGGGGCACTGGTTCCTGCTCTGATCGCCCTACGCGGTTTTCACACCGCGAGGAGGGTCCGGGGACGACCACAAGCCACCGGAAGGAATTTTTTCACCTTTTCGGTGCTTTCGCCGGAACCTTCCTGGGGCGGCAACGTTTTGGTCGAGGCATAGAAGGTTGAGGCCCGAGCGTGAGGGGGATTCCACGTCGGCTAATAAGCTTCTCGCCGCGGGTTCCGCTCCCGCGTGGCGCGATTTGCTGCGCCTATTCCATCGTGAACCGCGTTCTGTCGCGCCCGGCCACTGGACGGGCCGGCCTTGGAGACGACTATGCAGACCACTGACGACCTTGTGGGTCCCGCAGCCGCCAATGGTTCCGTCCCTCCGGCCTCGCCGGCCGTCGAGCACCGGCTCAATGGCGACCTCGACGTTGACGCCCGCGGCCTTGCGGATCTGCTTCACGCGCTCCAGGCGATGCGGGTCGGCGATTTCTCGGTACGCATGGCGGGCGACCGGGTCGGCATTATCGGCAAGATCGCCGATACGTTTAATGAGATCGTCGCCACCAACCAGCGCATGGCCAAACAGCTCGAGCGCGTCGGCCAGGTGGTGGGCCGCGAGGGCCGCACGCGCCAGCGCGTACGCTTCGGATTTTCCGACGGCGCCTGGGGCGAAATGGAAGCTTCGGTCAATTCGCTGATCGACGATTTGCTCTGGCCGACCACCGAAGTGACCCGCGCCATCGCCGCGGTGGCGCAGGGCGACCTTCTGCGCACCGTCGCGCTCGACGTCGACGGTCGGCCGCTCAAGGGCGAGTTCCTGCGTTCCGCCGAAATCGTCAACACCATGATCAAGCAGCTTAACGTGTTCACCTCCGAGGTGACGCGCGTCGCCCGCGAAGTCGGCACCGAGGGCAAGCTTGGCGGCCAGGCGCAGGTCGGCGGCGTGACCGGTGTGTGGAAAGACCTCACCGAGAGCGTCAATTCGATGGCCTCGAACCTCACCGCGCAGGTCCGCAACATCGCCGAGGTGACGATCGCGGTGGCGAACGGCGACTTGTCGAAGAAGATCACCGTCGACGTGCGCGGCGAAATTCTCCAGCTTAAGGAAGCCATCAATACGATGGTCGATCAGCTGCGCTCGTTCGCCTCGGAAGTGACCCGCGTCGCGCGCGAGGTCGGCACCGACGGCAAGCTCGGCGGCCAGGCCATCGTGCCGGGCGTCGCCGGCACCTGGAAGGATCTGACCGACTCGGTCAACGCCATGTGCGGCAACCTCACCGATCAGGTGCGCAACATCGCCCATGTGACCACCGCCGTCGCCCGCGGCGATCTCTCGCGCAAGATCACCGTCGACGTGCGCGGCGAAATCCTCGAACTCAAAGACACCATCAATACGATGGTGGACCAGCTCAATTCGTTCGCGTCCGAAGTGACGCGCGTGGCGCGCGAGGTCGGCACCGAGGGCAAGCTCGGCGGTCAGGCGCAAGTGCCGGGCGTCGCCGGTACCTGGAAGGATTTGACCGACAGCGTCAACTTCATGGCCGGCAATCTGACGGCGCAGGTCCGCAACATCGCCGACGTCGCCACCGCCATCGCCGGCGGCGACCTGTCGAAGAAGATCACGGTGAACGTCTCCGGCGAAATCCTGCAGCTCAAGGAAACCATCAACACGATGGTGGACCAGCTCAACGCCTTCGCCGGCGAAGTCACCCGCGTTGCCCGCGAGGTCGGCACCGACGGCCGCCTCGGCGGCCAGGCCAACGTGCTCGGCGTCGCCGGCACCTGGAAGGATTTGACCGACAGCGTGAACTCGATGGCGTCGAACCTCACAGCGCAGGTCCGCAACATCGCCGAAGTCTCCACCGCCATCGCCTCCGGCGACCTGTCGAAGAAGATCACGGTCGACGTGCGCGGCGAAATTCTCGAATTAAAGGACACCATCAATACGATGGTGGATCAGCTCAACGCGTTCGCCGGCGAGGTGACGCGCGTCGCCCGCGAGGTCGGCACCGAAGGCAAGCTCGGCGGACAAGCTCTCGTCCGCGGCGTTGCCGGCACCTGGAAGGATTTGACCGACTCGGTGAACTCGATGGCCTCGAACCTCACCGGCCAGGTCCGCAACATCGCCGAAGTCGCGACCGCGGTCGCCCGCGGCGACCTGTCGCGCAAAATCACGGTCGACGTGCGCGGCGAAATTCTGGAACTCAAAGACACGCTCAACACCATGGTGGACCAGCTCAACGCGTTCGCGGCTGAAGTCACGCGCGTCGCCCGCGAGGTCGGCACCGAAGGCAAGCTCGGCGGCCAGGCCAACGTGCCCGGCGTCGGCGGCACCTGGAAGGACTTGACCAACTCGGTGAATTCCATGGCGTCGAACCTGACCGGCCAGGTTCGCAACATCGCCGAAGTGGCGACCGCCATCGCAGGCGGCGACCTCTCCCGCAAGATCACGGTCGACGTGCGCGGCGAAATCCTTCAATTGAAGGAAACGCTCAACACCATGGTCGATCAGCTCAACCGGTTTGCCGGTGAGGTGACCCGCGTGGCGCGCGAGGTCGGCACCGAGGGCCGGCTGGGCGGCCAAGCCAACGTGCCGGGCGTCGCCGGCACCTGGAAGGATTTGACCGACAGCGTCAACTCGATGGCCGGCAATTTGACGGCGCAGGTCCGCAACATCGCCGAGGTGACGACGGCGGTGGCGCGCGGCGACCTGTCGCGCAAGATCACGGTCGACGTGAAGGGCGAAATTCTCGAACTGAAGAACACCATCAACACGATGGCCGATCAGCTCAACGCCTTCGCCTCGGAAGTCACGCGCGTGGCGCGCGAAGTCGGCACCGAAGGCAAGCTCGGCGGCCAGGCCCAGGTGCCGGGCGTCGCCGGCACCTGGAAGGATTTGACCGACAACGTCAACTTCATGGCGTCGAATCTCACGGCCCAGGTGCGCAACATCGCCGAGGTGGCGACCGCGATTGCCGGCGGCGACCTGTCGAAGAAAATCACCGTCGACGTGCGCGGCGAAATGCTGCTGCTCAAAGACACCCTCAACACCATGGTCGAGCAATTGCGCTCGTTCGCCGCCGAAGTGACGCGCGTGGCGCGCGAGGTCGGCGCCGACGGCCGGCTCGGCGGTCAGGCCGTGGTGCCCGGCGTCGCCGGCACCTGGAAAGACCTGACCGACAACGTCAACCTGCTGGCTGCAAACCTCACCACGCAGGTCCGCAACATCGCCGAGGTGACGACCGCCGTGGCGCGCGGCGACTTGAGCCGCAAGATCACCGTCGACGTGAAGGGCGAAATCCTGGAGCTGAAAAACACCATCAATACCATGGTGGACCAGCTCAACGGTTTCGCCTCCGAAGTGACCCGCGTGGCGCGCGAAGTCGGCACCGAAGGTTTGCTCGGCGGCCAGGCGGTGGTGCCCGGCGTCGCCGGCACCTGGAAGGATTTGACCGATACCGTCAACGTCATGGCCGCCAATCTCACCGAACAGGTGCGCGGCATCGTCAAGGTGGTGACCGCGGTCGCCAATGGCGATCTCAAGCAAAACCTCGCGGTGAAATCGAAAGGCGAGGTGGCGGCGCTCGCCGAGACCATCAACAACATGACCGACACGCTCGCCACCTTCGCCGATCAGGTGACCACGGTGGCGCGCGAAGTCGGCGTCGAAGGCCGTCTCGGCGGCCAGGCCAACGTGCCCGGTGCCGCCGGTACCTGGAAGGACTTGACCGGTAACGTCAATCTGCTCGCGGCCAACCTGACCACGCAGGTCCGCGCCATCGCTGAAGTGGCGACCGCGGTGACCAAGGGCGATTTGACGCGTTCGATCCAGGTCGAAGCGCGCGGCGAAGTGGCCGAGCTGAAAGACAACATCAACACGATGATCGACAATTTGCGGCTCACCACCGACCGCAATACCGAGCAAGATTGGCTGAAGACCAACCTGGCGAAATTCACCAACATGCTGCAAGGCCAGCGCGATCTCACCACGGTCGGCCGGCTCTTGCTCTCCGAGCTCACGCCGCTGGTCAACGCCCATCAGGGCGTCATCTACCAGATGGAGGGCGAGGAGCGGAACAACAGCCTCAACCTCCTGGCGGCCTACGCGGACGATGGTTCGAACGGGCATCCGCTGTCATTGGCGCTCGGGCAGGGCCTGATCGGCCAGTGCGCGTTGGACAAGCGCCGCATGCTGATCACGGACATGCCGGATTCCACCGTGCCCATCAGTTCGGCGCTGCTCAAAGTGCAGCCGCGCAACAATATCGTGCTGCCGGTGCTGTTCGAGAATCAGGTCAAGGCCGTCATCGAGCTCGCCTCGATCCACGAATTCACCGCGCTGCAAACCATGTTCCTCGAGCAATTGACCACCTCGATCGGCATCGTGCTCAACTCGATCGAAGCGACGATGCAGACCGAAGGCCTGCTCAAGCAGTCGCAGCAGCTCGCCGGCGAATTGCAGGCGCAGCAGAGGGAATTGCAGCAGACCAACGAGCAGCTTGAACAAAAGGCCCAGCAGCTCGCCGAACGCAACGTCGAGGTCGAGCGCAAAAACCAGGAGATCGAGCAGGCCCGCCGGGCGCTCGAGGAAAAAGCGACCGAGCTTGCGCTCACGTCAAAATACAAATCGGAATTCCTCGCCAATATGTCGCACGAGCTGCGCACGCCGCTCAATTCGATTCTGATCCTCGGCCAGCAGCTCACTGACAATCCAGAAGGCAATCTGACCGGGAAGCAGGTCGAATTCGCGCGCACCATCCACGGCGCCGGCACGGACCTCCTCAATCTCATCAGCGATATTCTGGACCTGTCGAAGATCGAATCCGGCACCGTCACCGTCGACGCCGAGGAGGTGTTCTTCTCGAACCTGCTCGATATGGTGGCGCGGCCGTTCCGCCACGAGGCGGAAACGCGACAATTGTCGTTCGAGGTTCACGTCGATCCCAATCTCGGCCGCAACATCACCACCGACACCAAGCGGCTGCAGCAGGTGCTCAAGAACCTCTTGTCGAATGCGTTCAAATTCACTGCGCAGGGCGGCGTCCGCCTCAATGTGGCGGCGGCGCTGGGCGGCTGGAGCGCCGAGCATCCGGTGCTCAGTCAGGCGCCCGCGGTGGTCGCATTCGAAGTCACCGACACCGGTATCGGCATCCCACAGGAGAAGCAGAAGCTCATCTTCGAAGCCTTCCAGCAAGCGGACGCTTCGACCAGCCGCAAATATGGCGGCACGGGATTGGGGCTTGCCATCAGCCGCGAACTGGCGAGCCTGCTCGGCGGCGAAATCCACCTGCGCAGCGCGACTGGCGCCGGATCGACCTTCACGCTCTATCTGCCGATCAAATATGTCGGTCCGAGCGCCGCGATCCATGCCGGCGCCGCGGCGGCCGTGGCGACGGTTCCGGCGCGGCAGTCCGGATTCCATATCGTTCCCGAGCGCACCGTGGAGCCGATTCCGGATGACCGCATGGATATCCAGGCCGGCGACGGCATCCTGCTCATCGTCGAGGACGATCCGCACTACGCGCGCATCCTGGTCGATCTGGCGCGCGACAAGGGATTTAAGGCGCTGTTGGCGATGCGTGGCGACGATGCGCTCAATCTCGCCAAGCAGTATCAGCCCACCGCGGTTTCGCTCGACGTTTTCCTGCCCGACATGCTCGGCTGGAACGTGCTCAGCCAGCTCAAGCAGAATCCGCTCACCCGGCACATTCCGGTGCAGATCGTGTCGCTCGACGAAGACCGGCAGCACGGACTGGCGCGCGGCGCTTTCGCTTTCGTCAACAAGCCGACCACCCGCGAAGGCATCGACGAGGCGTTGTCCCGGATCAAGGAGTTTGCCGAGCCGCGGCGCAAGCGCCTGCTGATCGTCGAGGACAATGCGGTCGAGCAGATGAGCATCCGTGAATTGCTCGGCCATGACGATATCGAGATCGTCAATGCCGGCACCGGCGATGAGGCGCTGGCGACGATGCAGCAGAAACCGTGCGACTGCGTGGTGCTCGATCTGCGGCTGCCGGATATGTCGGGCTTCGAGGTGCTGGAGCGCATGCGCGCCAATGACCGCCTTGCCGACATTCCGGTCGTGGTCTTCACCGGCCGCGAATTGTCGGCCGAGGAGGATGCGCAGCTCCACACCATGGCGCGCAGCATCGTGGTCAAAGGCGTCGAGTCGCCGGAGCGGCTGCTCAACGAGACGGCCTTGTTCCTGCACCGCGTTATCACCGATCTGCCGCCCGAAAAGCAGCACATGCTGGAACGGCTCAACAGTTCCGACGAGGATCTGGTCGGGCGCACCGTGCTGCTGGTCGACGACGACCCGCGCAATATCTTCGCGCTATCGAGTGCGCTGGAACGGCGCGGCATGAACGTGCTCACCGCGACAACCGGCGCCGAGGCGATCACGCTGATCGAAGAGACCCCGGCGCTGGCCATCGTCTTGATGGACATCATGATGCCGGAAATGGATGGTTATCAGACCATCGAGAAGATCCGCCAGAAATCGTGCCTATAGCCGTTTGCCGATTATCGCTCTGACTGCCAAGGCGATGAAAGGCGACCGCGAGAAATGCCTGCAGGCCGGCGCGTCGGACTATCTCGCCAAGCCGGTCAATACTGAGCAGCTTCTTTCCGCGCTGCGGATGTGGCTGCATCGCTAGGCGGAACAACATGACCGAAAAAGTCAACGTGCTGCTGGTCGACGATCAGCCCGACAAGCTTCTCGCTTACGAGGTGATCCTCGGCGACCTCGGCGAAAACCTGGTCAAGACCGCGTCGGCCCGCGAGGCGCTGCAGTTCCTCCTCAAGAACGACGTCGCTGTCGTCTTGATCGATGTGTGCATGCCGGAACTCGATGGCTTTCAGCTGGCGGCCATGATCCGCGAGCATCCACGGTTCCGCAAAACGGCGATCATCTTTATTTCCGCCATCCATCTCACCGACGTCGACCGCCTGCGCGGCTACGAGATGGGCGCAGTCGACTATGTGCCGGTGCCGGTGGTTCCCGAAGTATTGCGCGCCAAAGTGCGGGTGTTTGCCGAGCTGTTCCGCAAGACGCGCGAGCTCGAACAGTTGAACTCGAAGCTCGAGCGCCATGTCGCCGACCGCACCGCGGAGCTCGAGGCTTCCAACGCGCAGCTCACCCAAAGCGAGCAGGGCAGGAGCCTGGCGCTCGCCGCGGGCCAGATGGGTTCCTGGGATTGGGACCTGCGCACCGATGAATGGCGCTGGGACGAGGGCCAGCATCGTATCTTCGGTGTCGATCCTCAAACATTCAAGATCTCGGCGGAGACGATCCGTGCGCTGATCCATCCCGACGATTGGGGCGCGCTGCAGCTCATCGCGCGCGGCATGGCCGAAGGCACCCGCACGCAGCAGATCGAGTTTCGCGTGCTGCGCCCGAACGGCGAAATTCGCTGGTGCATCGGCACCGCGGCCGCAAGCATCGACCCGGCCGGCAAGGCGGTGCGAATTTCCGGCGTCACCATCGACATCACCGACCGCAAGGAGGCCGACGAACGGCAGGTCCTGTTGGCGCGCGAGGTCGATCATCGCGCCCGCAATGCGCTCGCCGTGATCCAATCCATTATCCGGCTGACCCGCGCCAAAAGCGTCGACGATTATGTTCAGGCGATCGAGGGCCGCATCAAGGCATTGGCGCGCGCCCATACGCTGCTGTCGGATTCGCGCTGGCACGGCGCCGATCTCGCAACTCTGGTCTCGGAAGAGCTTGCGCCTTATCGCGCCGGCGAAAAGATCAAATTCGGCGGACCGGACATTTCGCTGCAGCCGGCGACTGCGCAAGGGCTTGCGCTGGCATTGCACGAACTTGCCACCAATGCGGCAAAGCACGGCGCGCTATCGTCGTCGGGCGGCAAAATCACGCTCGACTGGCAACTGCAGAGCGACGCGCTGACGCTGCATTGGGCCGAGAACGGCGGTCCCAATGTTGGGCAGCCGGCCTCGCGCAGCTTCGGCCTCAAAGTCATCTCCGCCAGCATCGAGCAGCAGCTCGGCGGCAAGGCTTCGTTCGATTGGAACCCGCAGGGCTTGCGCTGCGACGTCTCGATCCCGCGCACCGAACTGACCAAGCCGCGCGTCTTGAACCCGGCGCGCGATGTCGCCGAGACTAATGGCACGGTCATCGGCCTCAAATCCGCGGAGAGGCCGCGCGTTCTTCTGGTCGAGGACGAAGCGCTGGTCGCCATGATGATCCAGGAAACATTGACCGAATTCGGCTTCCAGGTCATCGGTCCGGTCGGCACGGCATCGGAAGCTTTGGCGGCGGCGCGAGAGAAGCATGTCGACGCCGCCGTTCTCGACATCAATCTCGGCGATGGCCTGGTCTATACGGTTGCCGAGATACTCGGCAAACGCGGCGTGCCGTTCGTTTTTGTCACCGGCTACGACGCCGATAGCGTCGATCCGAGGTTCAGCGGAGTCCCTATTCTGCAAAAGCCGATCGAACGCGACATGTTGCAGAAGATCTTCCTGCTTGGCGGGGATCGCGGGGAGGATATCGATCATCCACGGTCGGCGGCGCACGCCTGATCAGCAAAGTCTATTCGTCGAGCACTGTACGCACTTTGGCGGCGAGCTGTTCGAGCGTGAACGGCTTGGAAATGAAATTGACGCCGGTGTCGAGCACGCCGCCGTGGACAACGGCGTTGGCGGTGTAACCGGTAGTGAATATGACTTTGAGGCCGGGGCGCCGGCGCACCGCCTCCTCGGCGAGTTTTTTGCCATTGACGTCCGGCATGACCACATCGGTGAACAAAAGTCTGATGTCGCCGACGCGGTCGAGCGTCGCCAGCGCATCGGCTGCGCTTTCGGCGTCGAACACCGTATAGCCGAGTTCCTGCAGCGCCTCGGCCGCCAGCCGGCGCATCAGCGGATCGTCCTCGACAACAAGGATCGCTTCGCTGCGGTCGCCGGTGCGCATCGGCGCGAGCGACATGCTCCTGATTTCCTTGGCGTCGGCGACGAGGCGAGGCAGATAGACCTTTACGGTGGTGCCGGCGCCGGGCTCGCTATAGACCTTGATATGTCCGCTCGACTGTTTGACGAAGCCGTAGACTTGGCTCAGCCCGAGTCCGGTGCCCTTGCCGGTCGCTTTGGTGGTGAAGAACGGGTCGAAGGCGCGCGCGGCAACGTCTTCGGTCATTCCGGCGCCGGTGTCGGTAATCGCGATCATCGCGAATTGACCGGGCTGCACTTCCGGATTTTGCGCACAGTAAGCGTCATCCAGATAGGCATTGGCGGCTTCTATCGTCAGTTTGCCGCCGTCCGGCATCGCGTCGCGGCTGTTGATCGCGATATTGAGGATGGCGTTTTCCAGTTGCTGGGAATCGGCGTTGACCGTCCATAGACCGGCGGCCGTCACGGTTTCGATCTGAATCTGCTCGCCCAAAGTCGAAGCCAACAGGTCCGACATATTGGCGATCATCTTGTTGGGATCGAGCGGCTGTGGCGACAGCGGTTGCTTGCGCGCGAAGGCAAGCAGCCGCTGCGTGAGCGTGGCGGCGCGTTCGCTCGCGACGCCGGCCGCGTCGAGAAAGCGCGCGACGGCATAATCGCCTTTGGCGACGCGGCGCTTGACCAGGTCTAGCGCGCCCATGATCACGCCAAGCATGTTGTTGAAGTCGTGGGCGATGCCGCCGGTGAGCTGGCCTAGCGCTTCCATCTTTTGCGACTGCCGCAACTGACTTTCGACCGCTTCGCGACGGGTCACCTGATCGAGCAGTTGCCGGTTGGCGAGTGCGAGCCGGTCGCGCGCCTGCGCCATCACCGAGAAGGATTCACGGGCAAAGCGTGCGATCAGAAAGCCAACGCCGCAAATCAGCAGAAACGCAACGCCGACTTCGGCTTGGGGTAGCATGGCGGACCGCTCCGCGGTTGATTGCCGCGCCTTCAGCAGCCGGTCCTCCTCCGCCTGCATCGTTTCGATGGACTGGCGGATTTCCCGCATCAGCTGGAAACCCTTGTCGCTGTTCACGATGGCCAGCGCCGCGTCGCTGTGGCCGGCCTTGTATGCGTCGACCGTCGAAACCATTTCGGCGCGCTTGTCCGTGATCAACTGGCGAAGTTGTGTGAGGCGCGCGACCTGCTGCTGGTTATCGCTGATCAGGTCCCGGGCGTGATCGAGCACGGCGGGCAATTGCTCGAACGCCGTCCGATAGGGTGCAAGATAAATGTCCTGACCGGTCAGCAGATAGCCGCGCTGGCCGGTTTCCGCGCCTTGCACCAGGTTCAATATGTGGGTCAATTGCGCGCGCACTTCGAGCGAGTGCTGCACCCAGTCATCATCGGTATTGTTGCGGCCGCCCAGCCAGAAGGTGGCGCCCGCAATCATGGCCGCCAGCACAGTGGTGACGACGAGGCTCCGGTTCAAAAGCGCCAGGGGATTTGGCGCGGATTTGGGCTCGTTCAAGTTCGGGCCTGGGTGTTACCGGCTCGCACCCGCTCAAAGCGACGCGATCCGACGGAATTGAAATCCCCACAGCGGCCCCTCGGACGCTCTGGCGGGCGGAGCCGCACATTAGCGCAGCCTGAGCAAAGTTGCCTACATGAAATGGCATAATCGGCATGCGGTTTGGAACTCTGCCGCCGCTGCGGCGTTTTCCACACGGCCGTCGATCATCAACCAAAAGATTGAAGCTTTTTGCTCTGTAGCGCGCCGAACCGCGCGGTTACAGACGTCGCTTTTTACTTTCACACCAGGGGTCGCAACATGCAGATCAGCTGCTACGAATGTACATTGCGTGCCCGTGGGCTGTTCAAGCCGGTCACGCCGGAGGAACTCGCCACGATCAACGCCATGAAAAAACAGCATGTCGAGTTGACTGCCGGAAGTGAGATCATCCGGGCCGGCGACGAGGCGCCGGAACTCTACACGCTCTATTCTGGCTGGGCGTTCCGCTTCAAAATGCTGCCGGACGGCCGCCGGCAGATTTTGAATTTTCTGTTGCCGGGCGACCTGCTCGGCTTGCAGGCCGCTATGTTCGATGCGGCGCTCCATGGCATCGAGGCGCTCACCGATGTGCAGCTCTGTGTCCTGCCGCGGCGCGACGTCTGGAGCCTGTTTGACGAGATGCCGGGGCTTGCCTTCGATGTGGCCTGGCTCGGGTCGCGTGAAGAGAGCATCGTCGACGAGAACCTCACCAGTGTCGGCCGGCGCACTGCCGCCGAGCGGGTCGCCGCGCTGATCCTCGCGCTCTACAAACGCGCCGACCTGCTGGGTCTTGTTGGCGATGGCGGTTTTGCATTTCCGCTGACGCAGCAGCATATTGCCGATGCACTCGGGCTTTCTCTCGTGCATACCAACAAGACATTGGCCAAGCTGCGGCGGATGGGAATGTTGACGGCCACGAACGGCACGCTGACCCTGACCAATCCGCGGGTGTTCGAGAGTGTGGCGCAATATTTCGATGCGGATATTCCGCGGCGGCCGCTGATCTGAAAAAAGAGCCCCGGCCGGCGGCCGGGGCTCTGTGAACCGAATGCGCTCCGTTATTTGCTGGAGGTGTCGCGCACCCAGGTGGTTTTATCGCTGTTGTATTTGAAACCCGGGGCGTCTTTGAGCGCGTCTTTGCTGGTGTCCATCGTCAGATAGACCTTGTCGTTCTTCATCAACTCTTTGATGGAATTGAAGCTCACGGCGACGTCTTTTTCGCCGGCGCCGAGAAAGCCACCGACGCCGACGATCGCGGCCTGCACCTGGCCGTCTTTGCCGACCAGCACGTCCATGATCTCGCCGATCTTGTTATCTTTCTGGTCGTATACGTCCTGCTTGTACCAGTCGGTGACGGTGACGCTGGACTGCGGAACGCTGGTCAAAAGTTCCGCGCCGCCGGCGGCCATCGGCTGGGCGAACGCCGCCGTCGAGACCATCAGTGCGCCTGCGGATAGAGCAATAAGCATCTTCATTGGGGGTAACCTCCGAGTGGGTTGTTGATACCGGTTGTAACGTTCGGCCGCGTTGTTCGGTCCCGCATCAGAAAAATTTTTGCCGATCGCTGCGAACGTCGGAACCGGAGGGGCTCTCGATGCGGATTGCCGGGAGCGGGGAGACGCCCGCGCAGAGATTTTTGCGGGGGCAGGCGGTGGCGGCCCCGCGGCCCGCCGGGCGGCGATGAGGCGACCTCTAAAGCATTGTATTTACGTCAAAATTCACCGAGCTGCGGCGGCCGTCGTTAAGACGTGATCCACAACCATATTGATCCGCCGGCCGGTGCTTTAGGGATTTTTCGGCCCGAGCCACCTAGGCTGGTGTGAAGGGAGGAACGATTTGCGCGCCAAGACGTATTCCATTGCAACGCAAAAACCGGCAACGCGCGAAATCCACAGCGATGAAGCTCTTCAAATGCCAACATTGCGGGCAACTGCTCTACTTTGAAAACACGGTGTGCCAAAAATGCGGACACCGTCTCGGTTTCATTCCCGAGATCATGAACCTTTCGGCGCTCGAGCCCGAGGCCAAGGGCTGGCGTGTGCTCGCGGTTGACCAAAAACTCTATCGTTTCTGCGCCAATGCCGAATTCGATGTTTGCAATTGGATGGTCGAGGCCGACACGCCCGATCGTTTCTGCGCGGCGTGCCGCCATAACCGGATGATTCCCGACACCTCCATCCAGGAAAATGTCGTGGCCTGGCGCAAGATCGAGATCGCCAAGCATCGGCTATTTTATACGCTGATGCGGCTCGACCTGCCGCTCGACGAGCGCAACGACAATGGCGGCGAGCGCCTGGTGTTCGACTTTCTGGCAAGCTCCCCGCATATCGACGGGCCGAGAGTAATGACCGGCCACGACAATGGGCTGATTACGCTCGCGCTTGAAGAAGCTAATGACGCCGAACGCGAGAAGCGGCGCACCACGATGCACGAGCCCTATCGCACGCTGCTCGGTCACTTCCGTCACGAGGTCGGTCATTATTTCTGGGACCTGCTGGTGCGCGACGGCGGCATGATCGAGGACTTCCGGCGGGTATTCGGCGACGAGACGATCGATTACGGCGCAGCGCTGCAAGCCCATTATGCCAACGGCCCGGCGCCCAATTGGCAGTATAATTTCATCAGCGCCTATGCGTCGTCACACCCGTGGGAAGACTTCGCCGAGACCTGGGCGCATTACCTGCACATTGTCGATACGCTCGAAATGGCCCGCGCCTTCGGCATGTACGTGCATCCGCGCCTGGCGCGGCCCGGCGAACTCGACGCCCAGGTCGATTTCGATCCCTACACCGTGCACGACCCGTCGCCATTGATCGAAACCTGGATTCCGTTGAGCAATGCGCTCAACAGCCTCAACCGCACGATGGGACAGTCGGATATTTATCCGTTCGTTCTGTCGCCGCCGGTGGTGGAGAAGCTCAGTGCCATTCACGATCTCATTCACGGCAACAAGCTGCCGGCGAAGGAAGTGAAAGCGACCCTGATTTCCGCATAATTGCGCCGCCTCAAGCGCGCCCCTCGCGAAGTTCCGGTCTTCGCGCAGGAACCTTCGTGCGATGCCCGACGTTTATCTCATGAGCCTTAGCGACGAGAAAATCGGAGATGAACGATGGACTGGAACCGCATCGAAGGAAATTGGAAGGAAGCCAAGGGCAAGATCAAGCAGAAGTGGGGTCAACTCACCGATGACGATCTGACCCAGGTCAACGGCCAGCGCGATCAGCTCGAAGGCAAGATCCAGCAGCGTTATGGACTGGCCAAGGACATGGTCCGCAAGAACGTCGACGACTGGCTGAAAGCCCAACCGTAAAGCTGCAACGGCCGGTGGCGAATGGCGGATAGGGCAGTGTGCCCTATCCGCCGGTTCGCGATTTCACCTTGAGCAGCACGCGCCGTGAGAAAATGAGATCGATATGAGCTCCCCATCCGAACGCCATCCGCTGGAGCCGCATCCTGTCGTGCCGACACAGCAGGCGAGACAAGGCGTAACGGGGCATAATGTCCGTTATGTTCTTGGTTTCAGCATTGCCGGCATTATCGTTCTGTTCGGAATTATCTGGCTCGCTTATTTCGCCTGATCGCGGTCGCGCCGCGCCGAGCGCGAATTCGCCGGATTAGCTGCTGGTTTTGCTTAGTCGCTGCGCTCGACGAGAGAAGCGCGATCCTTGCCGACTTTGTCCGCGCTCACCGCCGCAGCCGCATTGCCCCACGAATTGCGGATATAGGTGAGCACGGCGGCGACCTGGTCATCGTTGAGAACCCAGGCAAAAGCCGGCATCGCCGCGGCGGTCGGCGCTTCCTTGGTGCCGATGCTGAGCGCGCCGCGCAACACGACGTGGACAAGCGTCGTCGGATCGCCCTGCTGCACCACCGGCGCGCCGCTCAACGCGGGAAACAGGCCCGGAGTGCCCTTGCCGTTCTGCAGATGGCAGCCGGAACATTCGTCGGCGTAGATCTGCGCGCCGGTCTTCATTGTCGTCTGGTCCGGCTGGGCGGCGGCGCTGGATGCCTGCGCCGGCTGTTTGCTTGGATCGCCCGGCCGGTCCTTCAGATAGACTGCGATCGCCTTGAGATCGTCATCGTCCATCTTCGACGTCGAGAGATTAAGCGTCTCCGCCATCGGTCCGCTGCCCGCGCTGGTGTCGTTGTGACCGGTCTTGAGGTAAGTCGCGATATCGTCGAGCGACCACGAACCCAGCCCGCGGCGCGGATCGTTGGTGATGTCGGTGGCGTACCAGCCCTGCAACGCATAACCCTGCAGCGCTTCGCTATTCTCGTCGGCGCCGAACAGGTTCTTCGGCGTGTGGCACAAGCCGCAATGGCCGAGACCCTCGGTCAAATAGGCGCCGCGATTCCACTGCGCGCTCTTGCCGGGATCGGGGTGGAAGACGCCTGGCTTGAAAAACAGCTCGTTCCAGACGCTCATGCTGATGCGCAGATCGAATGGAAACGGCAATTGATCCGCTACGACCGGATTGTGCACCGCCGGCACGGTGTTGAGATAAGCGCGGATGGCCAGAGCGTCGGTTCGCGTGAGCCTGGTGTAATAGGTGTAAGGCATCGCCGGATAAAGGCGCTGTCCATTGCGACCGGTGCCTTTGGTCAGCGCGTTGACGAACTCGTCGTCGGTCCACGCACCGACCCCGGTCGACGGATCGGGCGTGATATTCGGCGCGATGAGGTTGCCGAACGGCGTTTCGAGCACCCGGCCGCCGGCAAACTCCCGGCCGCTGCCCGGCAGGGTGTGGCAGGCGGCGCAATCGCCGACGATGGTGAGATAGCGGCCGCGCTCGACCTGCGTGAAATCCTGCTTGTCGATGGCGCCGGCGGCGTGGGCGGCGGCCGGCAGGCCGAGCGCCGCGCCGAGCAACAGCGCGTGCGAAACTTTCGGCAAATATCGCGCGGCCTCACGCATGGACCAGCGGCCCCGGATTCTTGAGGTATTGCGAACGAATCGCGCTGGCCGCCCAATAGGCCAGGGCGCCCACGGTGCCGGTCGGATTGTAGCCGGCGTTCTGTGGAAACGCGCTGGCGCCCATCACGAACAGGTTGGGTACGTCCCAGCTCTGCAAATATCGGTTCAGCGCGCTGTCGCCGGGATTGTCGCCCATGATGGCGCCGCCGTTGAGATGCGAGGTCTGATAGGCGGTGACGTCGTAGGGGCCTTTGCGCGGCTGCTTGACGATCTGTTGCGCGCCCATCTGCTTGAGGATGTCGGCGAATTTGTCGGTCAGCCAGGCGCTCATCTTGATTTCGTTGTCGTGCAGGTCGAGCGTGATGCGCAGCAGCGGCCGGCCGAATCGGTCCTTATAGACCGGATCGAGACTGAGATAATTGTCGCGATAGCTGTACATCGAGGCGTGCACGGCGCCTCCCGTGTTGATCGTGCTCAGATAATTGTCCTTGATCGCCTGTTTCCATTTCGGTCCCCAAGCCGGCGTGCCGGGTGGCACGGCCGTGGTTTGAATGGGGCGGCCGCCGGTCTGGACTTCGCCGATGTAACCGCCGCCGACAAATCCGACCGGGCCGTGGTCGAAATTGTCGCCGTTGAATTCATCGATGCACATCCCGATGGCGCCGGATGCGATAAATGGATTGAAGTTGTATTTGTCCTTGTCGAAGAAGCCGAGCGCGGTCGACATGGTCTGGTGGGTAAAGTTGCGGCCGATCTGTCCCTGGCCGCTCTGCGGATCGTAGCCGGTGCCGATGCCGGACAGCAGCAGGAGCTGCACGTTAAACAGAGAGAAGGCGCACAGCAGAACGAGATCGGCCGGCTGTTCGAACTCTTCGCCCGAGCTGTCGACATAGGTTACGCCGGTTGCGCGTTTGCCGGTGTTGTCCAGATTGATGCGGGTCACTTCGCAATTGGTGCGCCCTTCGAAATTCGACTTGCGCAACAGCACCGGCAGCACCGTCGTCTGCGGGCTGGCCTTGGAATAATTGGCGCAGCCGAACCATTCGCAGAAGCCGCAAAAGGTGCACTGACCCATCGCAACACCGAGCGGATTGGTATAAGCGCGCGACAGGTTGCCGGACGGTTGCGGAAACGGCTTATAGCCGAGCTGATTGGCCGCTTCGGCGAACAGCGTATGGCCGTAGCCTTGTTTTTGCGGCGGCGTCGGATAGGGCCGCGATCGCGGGCCCTCGAAGGGATTGCCGCCGCTCTGGATCGCGCCGTTGAGATTGCCGGCCTGGCCGGACGTGCCGCACAGATATTCGAACGTATCGTAATGCGGCTCGATGTCGTTCCAGGTGATGCCCCAATCCTGGATGGTCATGTCGGCGGGAAGGAATTTCGCGCCATAGCGCTGCGTCAAATGGCTTTTGAGCGTGAAATCGGTGGGAAGAAAGCGCCAGGTTTCGGCATTCCAATGCACGCCGGCGCCGCCGACGCCGTTGCCGAGCATGAACGCGCCCCAATTGCGCACCGGCAACGCCGTTTCATTGACGTTGTTGCGGAACGTCACCGACATCTGCGAGTTGCGGAGAAACAAATCGTGCTGGATCCGAAAGCGCAGCTCATCCTGCATGTAGGAAATCGGAAAATCCGTCGCGGTGTCGCGCCACGGTCCGCGCTCGATCGCGACCACGTCGAGGCCGGCGTCGGTCAGTTCGCTGGCGAGGATCGAGCCGGTCCAGCCGAGCCCGATAATGGCTACGTCCTTATGGGGCAGTTTCTTCGCCATTTTTATCTCGCCGCAAAATCAAAGAGCTCGAAACGACGCTGAAGTTGCAATGGGTCCGAAGTGTCACTGCGACCAATTCGGATGATTGGCCATGCCGACTACGGGTAGCGTGACTTTCTGATTATGCTTGTCGATCCAGTCGCGGTAATCGTAGTGCGTGCCTGGAAATCCGATCATCTTCCACGACGCCATGTCGTTGTTGCCGCCGTAGATCGGATCGGCAAGAAATCCGGTCTGCGTATCTTTCAGAATGAGCTTGAAGAAGTCCTCGCCGTCGGCGCCCTCGAGTTTGAGCGAGCCGTTCTCGAGACCTTTGATGACGCCGTCTTTCTGGTCGTCGGTCAGCGCAGCGAAGGGTTTGCCGGCGAACTTGCCGCGGCAGCTATCGTCGAGCGCGGCGAGCGCCCTGCGGTAGTGCTGCGCCGGCGTGACTGGCGATTGCGGTCCCTGCTGCTTGGTCCCCTGCTGGAATGGACCGGACATGTAGTAGCCGGAGAGGTGCCCGTAGGGGCCTGCCAATTGGCGGTCGATGAAAACGGCGCAACCGCAATCCTTGCCACCCGGCGAAAGCGCGTCAGACGGGATGAGCCGGTCGACGAATGCCTCGACCGTCGCAGCTTCCTGGGCGGTGAAATACTTCCATCCGCCCGGGATTACCGCTTCCGGCGGGTCGGCGGCGCCGGGTGTCCAAGGGATCCCGCCCTTGATGATCGCCGCACGCGCTACCCGTGAGCTCAAAAGCAGCAAAATTGCGCTTGAACCCAGTAGCCGCCGCCGGTTCACCTGATACACGAGGGCCCGTCCCGGGTCAGAATCAGTCGTCGTGCCCACAACGCAGGTGCTGCCGGAAAGTTCCAACGAGTCTGCCAAAAGACGCGATTACCGGATTACCGGTATCGGTGGATTACCCGCGCCGCTAAACCGACCGCATCGTGCCTGCAACCGCTGCGATGACGAACAGGAGAAGCGCCACCAGAAACACGATCTTGGCAATGCCCACGGCCGCGGTTGCGATTCCGCCAAATCCCAGCACCGCGGCGATCAGCGCGATGATCAAAAGCGTAACGACAAGGTTGAGCATGGCTATTTCCTCACACGCTGCTGCGCCGCGCCGCTGACCGGCCGGCTGCCGCTTGAATTTCCTTCGCAACTAAAAATGCCGGGCGCTCGAAAGGTTCCAGAGCAAAGTTTTGTTGCACCGCCGCGGACTCGACTTCCATCGCATCGGGAACCGGAACTCCGTTCAGCGGTTCACAAGGCGAACCGCGGCAATTGGATGGCGGAATTCCGCGAGCATGCTGATGATTGCCGCCCTCTGCATGAACCCTGCTGGGAGAGAAGTTATGGACGACACAACGATCGTGGGCGACAGCGTCGCCATAGTAACGTCGCCGGCGCAGCCCGGCTGGGCCGCGGCGTGGAGCGGCATTTCCTGGAGTGCGGTTATCGCCGGCGCCATCACCGCGGTTGCGGTCTCGTTTATCGTGATCGCGCTGGGTACCGGGATCGGAATGGAATTAGTCTCGCCATATTCCTATTCATGGTCGTCCTCCGCGAGCGCGATGACGGTCATCGGCGCGCTGTGGCTGGTCTTCGCCCAGGCCGTGGGTTTTGCAACCGGCGGCTATGTGGCGGCCCGGCTGCGCCGCTCGCCGACGCCAATGCACAGCGATGAAGTGAAATTTCGCGATGGCGCCAATGGCCTCGTTGTTTGGGCGATCGGCGTCGTGGTGACTTCGGTGGTGCTCGCCGGAGCTGTCGCCAAGGTCGGCTCGGCAGTCGGCAGCGCGGCAAGCACGGCGGCGGTCAGCGTCGCCAGCGAGACCCAGGCGCCATCGCTGGACTATTTCACCGACGAACTGTTGCGGCCCAATCCGCAGAACGGTGCCGGCACGGCAGCGGCTGGCGGGACCGCAGCAGCAACTCCCGCAACACCGCCAGCGGGCGGCGCGCAGGCCAATTCAGACCGGCAGCAGGCAAGCCGCGTCCTTGCCACGGCCCTGACCCCGGGTGGATTGTCCAATGACGACCGCACCTACCTGGCGCAGATCGTCGCGGCGCAGACCGGCATGAGCCAGGACGATGCCCAGCATCGCGTCGATAATGTCGTCGGCCAGATGAAGCAGAAGGCGACGGCGGCAGCCGAAACGGCGCGCAAGGCGACAGCTTACCTGTCGTTCTGGACATTCATGTCGCTGCTGTTCGGCGCTGTCTGCGCGACGCTCGGTGGCGTTTTGGGCGGCGATCTTCGTGACGAATGCGCCAACCGACAGCTTGCGGCCGCTGCGCCGCGCTAGATCGCCGGAGCCCGTATCGCATCGAGGCCGGCGCCGTAACGTGCCGGCCTGTCGGGCAGGTCAAGCTCCTCGGCAGAAACGTTGTCGCAGCGCATTCTCTAATGCCGAATTTTTCGCTTGAGGCCTGCACAAATCCCTGTTCTCTTGCCCGCGGAATCGTGCGCAGAACAGGTGAGGAAAATGGCCAAAGTGAAGGCGCGCCGGGAAACTTCGGCGCATCGTGATATCAAGCAACAGTTGATTGCAGCCGGCAAAGTGCTGGTGTCGCAGGGCCAGGACGATTTTACCCGTGGCCATATCTCATTTCGTCTGCCCGACGATCCCGGCCGCTTCTTCATGAAGGCGCACAGTATCGGACTTGACGAAATCACGCCGCAGAACATCCTCATCATCGACCTCGATGGCAAGGTTGTCGCCGGCACCGCGCGCCGGCACAGCGAAGTTTTCATCCACTCCGAAATCCTAAAAGCCCGCGCCGACGTCAATTGCGTGATCCATACGCATCCGACTTATTCGATCGCGCTGTCGTCGAGCGGCCGGCCGATGAAATGCTATAGCCAGCCAGGCGCGCTGTTTTATGAGGCGCTCGGCACCTATACCGACACCATCAACCTCATCCGCAGCCCGGCGATGGGCGCCGGCGTCGCCCGCGCGCTGGGCCAGGGCAGGGCGGTGCTGTTGAAGAACCACGGTGTCGTCGTTACCGGCGCCAGCATCGCCGAGGCTGTCATCGGCACCATCATGCTGGAGAACGGCGCGATGGTGCAGTTGCTCGCCGAGGCGGCCGGCGAGGTGGCGCCGGAATTCCCCCGCGCCGACATCGAAAAGCTCAAAGCCGACATCAGCCAGCCCGAGCAGTTTCAGGTCAATTTCGATTATCTGGTGCGCCGGGTCAAACGCGGCGGCAAGTAGCCGGCACGCGGCATGACGCCCAATTCACACCGCAAGGACCGTACGGAGACCAACCCCGCGCTGGGCCCGCGCAAGCTCAAGCTCGGCACGTTCCAGACCAATCTCAATTCCGGCTGCGTGATGTCCGATCTCGACGGCCGGCTCGAAATCACCTGGCCGAATACCGTCTTGCTGGCACAACTCGCCGATGACATGGAGTTCGAGGCGTTGGTGCCGGTGGCGCGCTGGCGCGGTTTTGGCGGCGCGACCAACCCGCAGGGCCCGGGTTTCGAGACCTTCACCTGGGCCGCCGGCATCGCCGGCGCAACGAAAAACTCCGGCGTGATCTCGACCTCGCATGTCGCGCTCAATCACCCGATCATCGCCGCCAAGCAGTCGGCCGTCATCGATCACATTTCCAATGGCCGCTATACGCTCAATGTCGTCAACGGCTGGAATTTTCCGGAAATGGAAATGTTCGGCGTTGCGCTGCTTGAACACGAGGACCGTTACGCCTGCGCCGAGGAGTGGCTCGCCATCGTCAAACGGCTGTGGAGCGAGGACGAGACATTCGATTTCGACGGCAAGTTCTATCGCATCAAGGGCGGCTATTTGCAGCCAAAGCCGATCCAGAAGCCGTATCCGGCGATCATGAATGCGGGCTCCTCGGAGCGCGGGCGCCACTTCGCCTGCCAGCATTGCGATCTCGTTTTCACCAATATCCGCAGTCACGACATTGCGACCAACATCGCCCATGTCGCCGCCTACCATAAGCTCGCGCGCGAGACCTACGGCCGCGAGGTGCGGGTATGGAGCAACGCCACCGTCGTGCAGGCCGAAACCGAGCGCGAGGCCCGCGACTTCTATCATTATTATGTCCACGAAAAGGGCGACTGGGTCGCGGCGCGCAATGTCATCGACACGATGGCGGCCGAGATCAACAAACGCGACTACCCGGAAGCGCGACGGAACGCCATGGCCGAGATGATGATCTCGGGCTGGGGCGGCTTTCCGCTCATCGGCACCAGGGAGCAGGTCGTCGACGGGCTCGCCACGCTGTCGAAGATCGGCCTCGACGGCGTGCTGTTGTCGTGGCCGCGTTATGTCGAGGGCATGACGGAATTCCGCGACACGACCTATCCGCTGGTCCGGCAGGCGGGGCTGCGGGATAACATCTGAGCCATCAATGCCAACCAACGGAGCCGCGCAAAATCGCGTGCCGTGAAGACATCATCTCCTGCCGGCCTCGTTGGACGCGAAAATCCGCACCCGGCGCCCGCGCCGGGCAAAATCTCTTGTCAGAAGTTCTTGGCCAAAATTCCATTCGCACGCCAAAACCGGCGCGCAAGCTTTGGCCAAGATCCGCTAAATTGCCAAGACTAGCCGGATAGCCCGTTATCTGCTGCCGGGCTTGTAATAGTCGCCCTGCTTTTGCTCCTGTGCTTGCGCAGGAGATATCTCTTGTGAGCTGTTACCGGTGGGCTTGTAGTAATCGCCCTGCTTGAATTGCTGCTCTTGTCCGGGGCTCGCCTGCTGCGGGACGGTTTGACCGGGCTTGTAATAGTCTCCCGTCTGAGGGCTTTGAGCCAGCGCGGGCACTGTCATTGACATTACGAATACTGCGGCCAGCAACTTCGTGACGCTAGTCATGGGAGGTCTCCGTAACCGAAGCCTCTCCAGACCCTCGTAGAAACTCTACCGGGCGAATTGGGTCGGAATTATGAAGACGAAACGGCGGCATTGACGCATACATATTGGCGCAATTCTTCCAAAAAATTATCCAGCCAATCGAGCGCGGCATTGCAGTGGATTGCTTCTTGGCGGGTACAGCTACGGCAGATTTGAAGTCGGCCGAATTGGCGACGGATTTGGCATCAACGGCGGAGCCATCGGCATCGGCTGGGAAAAGCAGATCGTTGCCGGTAGGCTCCAGCCTCGCGGGCACCCACCTGTCGCGGGGCATGCGCGGATTGCGCCGCTAGTCGGCCGCGCCACAACCGCGTAGATTATCGGTCCGTTCACGGGTAAGCGGGAAACCGGCTTCGGGCTCCCGCTTGCGCGGGGACGCGCGGATTGATCATTCCATAACCGGCAAGACGACAGGAGACACGATGCCTCGCATGAAGGGCGCCGAGCTGATTACCGACTATCTGATCGCCAACGATATTCCTTATGTCTTCGGCATTTGCGGGCACGGCAATGTCGGCATGCTCGATCCGCTTTACGAGGCGCGCGACCGCATCAAGCTTATCTCGCCGCGCCACGAACAGGTGGCGGCCCACATGGCGGATGCCTATTTCCGCGTACGCCACGAGCCGGTGGCGACGCTGACGTCGTGCGGGCCGGGTTCGGCCAACATCGTCATGCCGCTGGCTTGCGCCTTGACCGATTCTTCGGCGCTGTTCGCCATCACCGCGAATGTGCCGACCTCGCAGTTCAACAGGAGCCCGTTTCAGGAGATCAACCGGCATTACCAGGCCGATTTCGTCAACGTGCTCCGCCCCGTGGTCAAGCGCAGCTTCCAGCCGACCCGCGTCGACATGCTGCCGCTCGCCTTGCGCCAGGCGATGACGACGATGCTGTCCGGCCGTCCGGGGCCGGTGAATGTCGATGTGCCGTTCAACGTCTTTCAGGAGGACGATGAGGTTGAGATGCCGCCGCCGGCGCCGCCGTTCAACACGCAGCGCAGCGGCGCCAGCCCGGAAGAGATTTCCCGCGCGCTCGACATGATCCTTGCCGCGCAACGGCCGGTCATCTTCATCGGTCATGGCGTGACGCTGTCGGAGGCGAGCCGCGAACTCACCGAGTTTGCCAAAAAGCTCGGCATCCCGGTGATCTCGTCGCCGAACGGCATGGGCTGCCTCGACATGACCGACCCGCTGTCACTCGGATTTATCGGGAGGAACGGCGCATTTCCCGCCAACGAGGCCGGCCGCCGCTCCGACGTCGTCATCGCCATCGGCGCACGTTTCGACGACCGCTCGGCCTCATCGTGGATGCCGGGCTATTCGTGGAATTTTCCCAATACCAAGCTCATCCATGTCGATGTCGATCCTGCCGAGCTCGGCCGCAATTATCCGCCCGATCTTGGGCTCCTCGCCGACGCGCGCACCTTCCTGCGCCAGCTTCTCGCCGAGCTCGACCGGCGCGGCGCAAAAGCCGGCGGCACCAGGGAGTGGCTTGCCGATATCGCAAAATGGCGCGCCGAATGGGAAAAATTCACCCGGCCGAATTTCGACATTCATGCCTCGCCGATGCGGCCCGAGCGCGTGGTCGCCGATTGCCAGGCGGTCATGCCGGCGGACGGCATCATCTGCTGCGACGTCGGCGTCAGCCACAACTGGTACATGCAGTTCTGGAATGCGCGCAAGCCGCAAACGATGCTCAATTCCTGGGGTTTTTCCGGCATGGGTTTTGGCGCCTCGGGCGCGCTCGGCGCGAAACTCGCGGCGCCGGATCGCCCGGTGGTCGCGGTCACCGGCGACGGCTGCTTCACCATGGTGCCGCATGTGCTGTGCACCGCGGTCGAGTACAACATTCCGGTGGTGTGGGTGATCTGGAATAATTTCGGCTGGGTTTCGATCCGCGACATCCAGCTCGGCATGTTCGGCGGCCGCGAATACGGCACCATGTTCCACCAGGGCGCCAACAAGAAACCGTTCAACCCCGACTTCGCCGCGTGGGCGAGAGCGAGCGGCGTCGATGCGATCACGGTGACGAAATCGGAAGACTTCCGCGGTGCGCTCGAACACGCGATCAAGGCCAACAAGCCGTTCCTGCTCGACGTGCATGTCGATGCCGAGGTGCGGCCGCCTTCGACCGGCGCCTGGGAATTGCCGCCGACGCCCTATAAGGAGCCGGTCTTCGGCCAGCGCTTTATCCCCGACGCCGCGCCGGTGAAGTGAGGCCGCGCCGACAAGCAAGCCACGCTGCCGTTCCCGACCTGATCCATTTCAATTAAATCGGATCGGGTCCGGAATTTTGTTTTGAGCATATTCTATCCAGGGGCGTTTTTTTGCCGCCCGCCGCTTTGGTGAATCTGCTTTTGTTGCACCGTCATCTTCAAAAAGTTCGCCCCTGCGTCAATCTGTCAACGGCGATTGCGGCCACCGTTTGTGGCGCCGGTAGGGGTTAACAAGCCATGCGCGCAAAGCTGTCTGCGAATTAATCTGCTCGTCAGGTCGTCGTAAGACGCGATAGCCGATGACTGCGTTGTATTCGAAAGGGCCCAATTTCGAGACCCTGGACGCAGCCAACGGAGATTAAATCATGACTGAAGGTAATCCCCCGCAAACCGGCGGAATCAGGGTCCTTACCGGCCGGCGCATTGCGCTGTTAGGTTCTGTCGCCGCCATCGGCGCAGCGCTCCTGCTCGCAGGTCCGAGTGGCTATTTCGGCAGCGCGTTCGGTACGCCGGCGGCCGATGCCGCCGTAGCCGGCCCGGTGTCGGCACAATCGATCGCACATCCGCAAGGCTTCGCCGACCTCGTGGCCAAGGTCAAACCCGCCGTGATCTCGGTGCGGGTCAAAATCCCCAAATCTGCCGAGCCCGCGCTGGCGCAGCAGATGGGCGACGACGACGACCAGCAACAAATCCCGGCCGAGCCCGGTTCGCCGCTCTATAAATTCTTCCAGCAGTTCGGCCAGCAATTCGGCCAGAACGCGCCGCAAAGTCACGGCACCATCATCGGCGAAGGCTCCGGCTTTTTCATCTCGCCGGACGGCTATGCGGTGACCAACAACCACGTGGTCAATCACGCCAAATCGGTTCAGGTGACGACCGACAACGGCACCGTTTATACCGCCAAGGTGATCGGCACCGATCCGAAGACCGATCTCGCTGTGATCAAGGTCGACGGCAAGAACGACTTCCCTTACGTGAAATTCGCCAGTGAGCCGCCGAAGGTCGGCGATTGGGTGGTCGCGGTGGGTAATCCGTTCGGCCTCGGCGGCACGGTGACGGCGGGCATCGTTTCGGCCCGCGGCCGCGATATCGGCGCCGGACCGTACGACGATTACATCCAGATCGACGCCCCGATCAACAAAGGCAATTCGGGCGGGCCGGCGTTCGACGTCGATGGCAATGTCATCGGCATCAACACCGCGATCTATTCGCCGTCGGGCGGCTCGGTCGGCATCGGCTTCGACATCCCGGCCGACACCGCGAAGATGGTCGTTTCTCAACTTGAGAAAAATGGCCACGTCACGCGGGGCTGGCTCGGCGTGCAGATCCAGCCGGTCACTGCCGGCATTGCCGACAGTCTCGGCCTGAAAAAGGCCGAAGGCGCGATGGTCGACGAGCCGCAGAGCGGCAGTCCGGCGGCCAAGGCCGGCATCAAATCCGGCGACGTCATCACCGCCGTCAATGGCGCTCCGGTGAAGGACGCCCGCGACCTCGCTCGCACCATCGGCACCATGGCGCCGGACTCGTCGGTCAAGCTCGACATCGTCCGCCAGGGTGAGCAGAAGACGGTGTCGCTGAATTTGGCGCAGATGCCGAATGACCAACAGGTGGCGAGCGCCGCTACCGGTGCGCAGCCGGAAGCCGGTGTGCCGCATCTCGGCCTGCAAATAGCGCCGGCGCGAGATGTATCGGGTGCCGGCAGCGAAGGCGTCGTGGTGACGGGTGTCGATCCCGATGGGCCGGCGGCCGATCAGGGCTTCCAGACCGGCAACGTCATTCTCGATGTCGGCGGCAAGGCGGTCGCCAATGCCGCCGATGTGCGCCAGGCGCTGGTCGAAGCCAAGGCGCAGGGCAAGCACGATGTGCTGATGCGCGTGAAAATGGGCGACGCCACGCGCTTCGTGGCGATGCCGCTCGGCAAGGCCTAAAGCCATATCCCGCTCGCGGCGCAGCGCGCTGCAGTTTCGCGCTGCTCCACGTCCGGGACATGAAAACGAGTAGCGATCGACTCGCCGGCACAACCGTCGTCTCCCGGTATGTCGCCGACAGTCGGTCCATGGGGACGGGCTTGCAAAAGCCCGTCCTCATTTGCGTCGGTGCTGCGATCTACGCGTTAGGGCGGAATCGTCAGCAGCAGCCCGGTGCCCGGCGTGTGCCGCTGCAACTGCAAATCGCTTTTTGCCTGGGTAATGTCGGCGCCATCGCCGCTGCGCTGCGCGTCCGGGGTATTGGTTTGGCCCGTGCCGTAACAGTTTGCGTCAGTGCAAAGCGCCGGCGAGCCGATCGCTGTTGGCGTGCACGCAGTGCCGAAGCGGCGCATAGGCGCGCTCCGCCGCCGCATAGACGCCGAGACCGTTGGCGAGAGCACGCTCCGCGGCCACTCCGGCATCGGCGAAAGCCACGATCTTCTCGGCAATCATGCGGGTCGCTTCGTCGGCGGCGTTCGGCGCGCCGGAGGCAAACAGCATGAGGCGGGCCGAAATGACGCTTTGCGCCTCGCAGGTAAAACGCAACGCTTCGAACCAGTTGCTCCAGAGATCGTTCATACGGCGCAATGTGCCGCAAATTATCTAAAATTGATGCGCGCCATTCGCTAAAACTGTAACGGATGAGCTAACCAAGGCGCGCTCCGGCGAAAGGTGAGCCGGCTCTGCTATTTGCCTGCCGCGCGCCGCAAAAACCAGCAGCCGCCGCTCAGGTGCCCTGCGGACACTTCTTGAAGAATTTGTAGATTTCCGGTGCCTGCAGCCACATGAGCTTATAGGTCAGGCCGCCCTTTTGCGTGATCCATTCCTGGATGTCCGGCGGATAATCTTTCCACAATGTCGGCGTGACGAAATAGGGAAAGGCCAGATGGAATCCGAGCGAGCCGTTCGGGGTCACGCAAATATCCCCTCGCGGAATGTAGCCGGCGACGATGGTGCAGGCCGAGACGCAGGGCCCCGCAATGCGCACCTTGGCGTGCTCGGTGGCGAGCTTCTTCCATTTCGCTTCGTAGGCGACAACGAAGCCGCCATAGTCGCCGGAAATTTCCACCGTTTCAGCGCGTGCAATCGATGTGAGGAGAGATAGAGAGACTACTGCGAGGGCTTGCCAAGCTCTCATCGATAGCTCCGTTCGGCATGCTGGTGGATACTGAGTCAGTGGAATCGAAAGCCGGCGCAGCCCCGGACGCCGACCCGTCACATTAGCATAGAATCCCTGCCGCAACGCGGCGCTGCCATTAATTCGTCGGTTTCGGCACTCATATCCGGCCCCGCATGGGGTGCGACATAAAGCTCACGCGGTCCATCGCCTATGCCGAACGGTCGCGGCAGCGGCTCGATATTTGCCGGCCCGACGGGGCCGTGGCGGCACCGGTGGTGGTCTTTTTCTACGGCGGTGCGTGGCGCAGCGGCAACAAGCGGCTCTACCGCTATGTCGCCAAGGCACTGGCGCGCCGCGGTTACGTGGCCGTGGTGCCCGACTATCGCATCTATCCCGAAGTGCGCTACCCCGAATTCCTGGACGATGGCGCGCGGGTGGTCTGTTGGGTCAGGGACAATATCGGCTCGTTCGGCGGCGATCCGGAAAAGATCTTCCTGAAAGGCCATTCGGCCGGTGCCCACATCGCGGCGATGCTTTCAATCGACCGGCGCTGGCTGGCGAAAGTCGGGCTCAATCCCGGGCGCGACATTGCCGGACTGATCGGCATTTCCGGGCCTTACGATTACCTGCCGCTGCGCGACGAAACGCTGAAGCTGATTTTCGGCGGCGCCGATCGCCCGGACACGCAGCCGATCTTTCACGTCGCTCCCGGTGCGCCACCGTCACTCCTGATGACCGGTGACCGCGACCGCCTGGTCGAGCCGGGCAATTCCGTCCGGCTGGCGGCGCGGCTCGCTGCTGCCGGCAATGCTGCGACGGTCAAGACCTACCGGCGGGTCGGACATTTCTTCATCATCGCCGCCGTGGCGCCGCTGTTACGCCTTTTCGTTCCGGTGCTCCGTGACGTCGATGCATTTATCGCTGCGACCTTGCAGACAAGAACGCTGCAAGCCGCACCCGCCGTTCAGCCCAAGCAAACCGCCGATCTTCCGGCGCCCGCCGTCGAGATTGCCGGCGTTTAGAGCGCAATCGCCTCATATTGAATTGATCGACGCTCCAGCATTTTGATGGAGCATGATCTTTTCGGAAAACCGGTGTCCAGTTTTCCGCATCATGCTCCGGTTGCCCTGCGGCGCACGCCTCGGCGTTTATGTTGCGGCGCACCCCTGCCGTCTTGCGCCAGCCTGACGACAAGTAAAGACTGCCCCCAGGACTCAAGCGTGATTGGCGGGCCTGTCGCATCGTCAAAAGCACGCAGTCAAAAATACGGGAAAACGCTCATGGACATGTCGCATCAACAACAAAAGCCGCCGGATGCGATCAATCCGGCCGAATGCAATGAACTCGTCAATCGCATTCGCAAACTTCGCTGGATGGGCCTGGAGGACGAGGCGGCGCAGCTGCAATCGGAATTGACGAGGCGGCAGGCCGCGGCATCCGACAGCGTGGTCGCGATGTCGGGCGAAACGGACTGAACGAACAAACAAGAAAACTGAGATTGGTCGGAGGAAGTTGCAACGAGGGGAGGGTTCCCATGGTGGCGCTGATGGCGCTCGGCACGCTTGCCGTGATGTGGTTTCTGGTGATTGTCGGCTCCAGCTACTTCAATCGGAACGTCGTCTAACAATAAGCCTGCGTTCCGGGAGCATGAACACAACATCCACTGCGATGTCGATTCGCGGCGAGCGCTGGTTTTGTCAGTGCGCGCCACCGAGCAGCACCATGGAAATGGCCGGCACGTAAGTGATGACCAACAGCGCCAGAAAGTTGACCACCACGAACGGCAGCACGCCGCGATAGATCGTCCCCATCGACACATTGAAGACCGCGCGCGCCGCAAACAGGTTGAGCCCGAACGGCGGCATGTAAAGGCCGATCGAGAGATTGACGGCCATGATGATGCCGAAGTGCAGCGCGTTGATGCCGGCGGCTTCGACGACCGGCAGCAACAGCGGCGTCAGGATCAGGATCGCCGGCGCCGGCTCGAGGAAGCTGCCGGCGACAAGAAGGCCGGCATTGACGAACAACAGCGTCTGCCAGTGCGGCAGTTGCATCGCCGTCACGCTTTTGATGATGTTCTGCGGAATGCCGCTCGTGGTCATCAGCCAGGAATAGACGCCGGCCGCGGTGACGATGATCAGGATTTGCCCGATCAGCACCACCGAATTGACGATGATCTGCCAGAGCTCGACGAGCCCCACCGTGCGGTAGACGAACATCGCCACGAACAGCGAATAGACCACCGCGACGCCGGCGGCTTCGGTCGGCGTGAAGATGCCGCCATAGATGCCGCCGAAGATCACGACGATGGTGCCGATCGCCCAGCTTGCCTCCTTGGTCGAGGCCCAGATGTTGCGCCAGCGCGCCGGCGACGCCAGCGGCACCATTTTGATCCGCGCATAGACCATCACATAGACGGCGTCGACGACGCCGATCAAAAGGCTCGGAAAGATGCCGGCGGTAAACAGCTTGATCGCGGAGACTTCCGCGGTCATCGCATAAAGAATCATGGCGATCGACGGAGGGATGATCACCGCGACCGCGCCCGAAGAGGTGATCAGGCTGATGGCAAAGCGCTCGCTGTAACCGTGCTTGGTGAGCGAGGGAAACAATAGCCGGCCGATGGCGACCACCGTGCCAACGGACGTATGCGCCATGGCGCCGAACAGTTCCGAAGACGCAACCGTGGTAACCGCCAGCGAGCCGCGCACGCCGCCGATGATGGAGACCACCCAGGCGACGACGCGCTCGGCGATGCCGCCGCGGCCCATGATTTCGCCCGCGAGCACGAAGAACGGCACCGCGAGCAGCGGAAAGTTGTCGAGGCTGCCGAACATGGTGGTCTGCACCGCATCGGTCGGCACATGGGCGACAAAGACGATCGCGGCAAACGACGTGAGCAGGAGGACGACGAAGATCGGCAGGCCGAGAATCAGCAAAATCGCCGGCAGGATGAAATAAACGAACGCCGCCATTTCAATGCTCGATGTCCCGGCTGGCGACGATATCGTCGTGGCGAACCCCGACCGCGATCAGCCGTGCCGCGATCAGGAGCGCCATAAGGAGGAGACCGACGGGGACTGCGGATTGCGGAATGACCAGCGGGATGTTGGCGGTTTCGCTGCGCTGGTCGAGGTCGTAGAGCATGCTCATGACCGGCCAGGCGAACACCGCGACCGCAACGCAGGTGGCGATGGTGACGATGTCCGAGGCCACGTCGAAAATTTTGCGCCCGCGCGGCGGCAAGAGCGAAACGACGACGTCCATGCGGATATGGCGGCCGAGCCAGCCGGCCTGGCTGGCGCCGAGGAAGACACAGCCGATCATCAGGAACAGCATCGCCTCTTCGGCCCAGTACAGCGATACCGAGAAGACGTAGCGGCCGATGATATTGGCGAAGTTGATGCCGACGCTGAGCATCAGCATCGTGCCGGCCGCGACGCGAAGCACGGTCATAAGCGTGTTCGCGACGCGCCTGATGTTGGCGATCATGACTTGATCCGTCGGCGGCTGCCGCCGCCGCGCCGGCGCTTAATGCTTGGCGACGGCCGCGCGCACCATTTGCAACATGTCATGCACCGCCGGCTGGCCTTTGGTGGCCTGATCGGCAACCGGGTCGAGCAGCGTTTTCATCTTGGCAAGGTCGTCGGCGGGCAACGCATGCACGGTGCCGCCGAGCTTGGTCCACGTATCCACCAGACTTTTGGTGAAGCTGAGGTTCCATTCTTGCGCCTTGGCCTGGGTCTTTGCCCCGGCCTCGACCACGATTTTCTGCAAATCCGGCGGCAGCGTGTCGACCCATGGCTTGCTGATCACGGCGAGTGAAATGATGTAGGTGTCGTTGGTCTGGGTGATCACCTTGAGCAGATCGTTCATCTTGAACGACACAAACACCGACAGCCCGGAAATCGTGCCGTCGATGGTGCCCTGATCGAGCGCGGGCACCACGTCAGAGAGCGGCATGCCGATGCCGGTGGCGCCGAGCGCCGCCATCTTCTCGCGTTCGAGTTCGGTGCCGTTGATGCGCAGTTTCTTGCCCTGGAAATCCGCCAGCCGCATGATGCCTTTCTTGGCGCCGTAGTCGGAGGATCCGATATCCATGGTCGCGATGCCGATCATGCGCTTCGGCGTCAGCATGTCGAACATCGCCTTCTGAATCGCCGGATCCTGCACCGTCGCGATGGCGTTCTCATGGCTCTTGAACAGCATCGGCGCCGAGAACACGCCGAAGCGCGGATCGACGCCGACAAAGAAATCGACCGGCCCGATATAGCCCTGGACGGTGCCGAGCTGAACGCCCTGGATTTCGCTCGGGATCGGCCCGAGCTGGCTTGCCGGATAGATCTGCACCTCGATGCGGCCGCCGGAATCTTTCTCGACCTCTTCCTTGTAGAACTTGATGAACTGGTGCTGGGTTTCGTTCATCGTCGCGGTGCCGAACTTCATGACGAAGTCTGCGGCGGAGGCCGGCGTGGCAGCGGCAAAAATTGCGAACGCTGCTGCGGCAGCAAGCAGCCGGCGTTTAGCGGCGCCAATTCCGATTGTGCGTGCAAACATTGTTCCCATCCCTCTGTTCGATCCCCGACGCGTCTTTTTATGCTGTGGCCGAGCGGCCGCGCGTTTGCGGCGCCGACTATAGTGAAGGCGCAGGGCTTGCCAAGGGACTAGCTCCGCCAAGGGACGTTATGTCACGAGCCCGGATTACGGCGGCTCTGCCAGTGCGGATCGGACCGATTTGCCTGGATACGGTTTCTCGCGCGAACGTTGCAACAGCGTGGTGATCGATTTTGCGCGGACAACGCCGGCCGCCACATTCTCCTTCCGCCGGACCGCGGGCGCCGAGGGGAGTTTAAAACGGGTCATAACCGCGACTGCCGGTTTGGCTCATCGTCTCCATATCGGAGACGACACCTTGACATATGTCCTCAATTAAGTTACATAACCGGTGCGAATCAAACTCGCCCTCAGGGACGCCGTCCGGGTGATGCCGGGCGGAAAGGGGCGAGTGCGGTGCCTGCGGGCGGGGCCTCATCAGTCCTGCTCCCGGGCGGCCCGGGCATCATGCCTGCCGGCACTATGACCGGCGTGCGAGGTGCTTCGCTGCAACTGGGTGCGGCGTTGGCGGCTATGTCCGTCGTGTTTGGCGCCGTATCCACGAAGCCTGGCCCGGGTTGCCCCTTGGGGATGGAATACTCCCCTTGGTGAGAGCCGCGGTGGAACGCCGGCAGGCGAGCGCGCCCGACAGCGGTGAGGGCGGCGCAAGCCGCTTTCTCCGTGGCGCGACCCGCGCGCCGCTTGCGTGCGGGACATGAAACACTGCGTCTGCCGGCGTTCCGCTTCCCTTCTTTCTTTTCGTTCTTCGTAGCCCGGATGAAATCCGGGAGCGGCATAAAAGCTCGTCGATCGGTCCCGGATTACGCTCCGCTTCATCCGGGCTACGGCTCAACATGGACCACCGGGTCAAGCCCGGTGGTGACGAGGAGAGTAAGTTCGCTGTTTGACACTTCGCGCGCGTTAAATCGCGCCGCGAGAACGGATTAACTCATCCTGCGCCGCTCAGCGGTCGCGCATGCGATCCATCAGCACCTTGTCCTGGCCGCCATCGATTTCGATCATGGTGCCGTTGACGAAGAACGCGAGGTCGGAGGCGAGATAGGTGACGAGATTGGCGACTTCCTCGCTTTCGGCGATGCGGCCGAGCGGAATGCTCGCCGGCGCCAGCTTGTCGGCGTCCTCGTAGGAAAGTTTCATGTCGCGCGCCATCGCCTTGACGAGGCCGCTCCAGCGCTCGGTGCGTACCGGTCCGGGATTGACGGCGACGAAGCTGATATTGTCCTTGCCGTACTGGCTGGCGAGCGACTTCGTCAGATTCTGCCCGGCGGCATTGGCGGCGCCCGGCGCGATTTCCCAGTACGAGACTTTTACGCCGTCATTGCCGATCAAATTCACCACGCGGCCTTTCTTCTGCTTCCGCATGATCGGCAGCACGTGTTTCATGCAACGCACATAACCCATGAATTTCAATTGCAGCGCGCTCGCCCAATCCTCTTCGCTCAAATGTTCGAGCACGCCGCCGGGAGCGGAGCCGGCATTGTTGACGAGGATGTCGATGCGGCCCAGCGCGGCATGCGCCTTCTTGATGAAATTTTCGGCGTCGTCAGGCTTGGTGAGATCGGCGGTGATGGCGACTATCTTGCGTCCGGTCTCTTTGGCGATTTCGGCCGCGGCTTTCTCCAGCGGTTCCGCACGCCGCGCGCAGATCGCGACGTCGACGCCTTCGCGCGCCAGCGCCCGCGCGATGGCCTTGCCGATGCCCTCGCTTCCCCCCGTGACAATCGCTTTCTTGTCCGTCATCGCCAAATCCATGGCGGCGTCTCCCCTTGTGAATGATCTTGCGCGGCTCGTTGCGGCGAGCCTACGTCTTTGTATTTCCGTATTGAAGCACCTGGACCTTCTCGATGGTGACGAGGCCGCTCGTCATCATGCCATCGAGCACCGGCAGGAAAGCGTCGATCTTCTCCTGGGCATCGACGATTTCGACCATGATCGGCAGATCCTGCGACAGCCTCAGGATTTTGGTCGTATGGATGTGACTGGAATGGCCGAAACCGATATGGCCACGGAACACGGTGGCACCGCCGAGCAGCAATTCGCGCGCTTTCAGCACGATCGCCTCGTGCAGCGGCAGCCGCTCAAACTTATCGTCTTCGCCGAAATAGATGCGCAGCAAGACGGCATCGCGAGGAATCTGCATGATCAAGTCCATTTCATCGTGTTGATGCTGGCGGCGAGGAGCGCGCCGGCCCACACGGCAAGCATGCAACATACCACAGACAGTACGATATTGGCGCCGGCGCGGAACCATTCGGCGTCGTTCATCAGAACCAGCGTCTGCAGGCTGAAAGATGAAAACGTCGTGTAGCCGCCGCAGATGCCGATTATGACGAATTGGCGGGCCGTGCTGCCGACGAACAATCTTCCGTCCGGGCCGGTGAGAGTTGCAAAGAAACCGATGACGAAAGAGCCGACGATATTGACGATCAACGTGCCCCACGGAAAAGTCTCGCCGATCAGGCGCGCCGCGACACCAGAACACCAGTATCGCGCCATGCCGCCGAGTGCGCTGCCCAGCGCTATCCACAAATATATCGCCATCGTGCCCGTAACCTCCGCTTAGATTCGTTCATTCTTCGTCGTGACCGCCGGCACAGGAGCGCGCTCGCGCCCGCGTCGAATGATCACGCGAAACCGACACAGCAACGGACTTGGAGGCAATGGGAGGAAAACAAAACTCCCACCGACGCCAAAGCGCCCGGCAGGAGTCATCAGCCTCATCGGCGGTTACAGGGGGACTCCATCCCAAAGCAAAGTGATTTTACCCCGGAATCGTACAATGACAAGCCGAAATCCGTCCTGTGGCCTAGCTTGCGCGGCGTTCCAGCGGTTGCGCATCGTCTTTAGGGAACAGGCGGTCCGACAATTCGCTGCCGTAGCGGAATTCGCTTTGCACGATCTTTGCATTATTGGCTTCGCGCAGCGCGGCGTCGGCCTCGCCGTACATGAATGCGAGAAAGGCATAACGCTTGCCGCGCGTCACCGGTGTCACCTGATGCAAGGCGCCGCAGGAGAACACGATGGCGCCGCCGGCCGGCGCGCGATAAGTGCGGCGGCCGAACTCCGGGAAAACCAGATCGCAGCCGTCGTAGTCGCTGGTGAGATTGACGGTGACGGCAAAGCGGCGGTGTTGCGCCCCGACATTGACGTTGTCGCGGTGGCGATGGAAATGTCCGCCGATCGCGCTGTCGTAGCAGGCGACGATATAGCGATCCATGCGGGTCGCGGAGAATTGGAAAAATCGCTCGATCGCCGGCACCAGGCGGCGCACGATTTGGCCGCGGATCCTGTCGCGCAGGTCCGGCACCAGAATATTGAGATCGTTACGGCGTTTGAGCCTGTAATCGAAGACCGTCGATGTATTGCCTTCGCTGTCAAACAAAAAGCCGGAATCCTGGCCGCCGAGCTTGTCGTAGACTTTGACAAGAAAATCGCAGAGCTCGAAATCGAAGACCCGCGGCACGATGAGGGCTGGCGCCATCAGCGGCACGCCGGCGGAATCATCGACCGCCGGCAGGGTTTGCAAAACCGCGCCGACCGTTCTGGCGTGACCGCCGACGTGATCCCAGGCGATGTTGGCGACCGCGCGCAGCATCGGATCAAGCACGATGGTGCGCGGCATGTCGGCGGCGCCGAACGCCCGGCTGATTGCGCCGTCATAGTCGGCGAGGAACGAAATCGCCGGCGTGCTCATCGCGGCATAGGGCGCCGCGTCGCCAGGCGGCGCCGTGAAGATGCCGCAGAATATGATCTTGTCCTCGTCGAACTGCTCGGTGTCGCGCAAAAGCCCAGTCAACTCGTGGTCCGCGCGCGGATTTGCCGGCGAACCAAGGAAGCTCAAAACGATCCAGCGGCCCGCCGCGACCTGCAGGTTGAAGGCGCCGTCGCCGCTTATGAGCGGCGCGCCGAACCACGGCACCGGATCGCCCAATACGATGCTTTGGCCGGCTGCGATCGTCGCCATGATGGAGCCTTTTGGTGAATTTCGGTTGCCGCCGGATGGTCCGCCGTCATGGTAAATTTTGCCCTAATTTGGCGCCGCGGCCGCGGCTTGATCTTATTATCCTCGCGCAACGGTGTTGATTCGCCCCCGCCACAGCGAAGCCCAAGGATCGTGATCGACCGTCCCCATCGTTCCGTACCCCGCTCGCGCATCGATGAGCTTGATCGCGTGCTCGAGCGCGATCCCGATGCGATCGCGGCGCGCTTCGAGCGCGCCGCGCTGTTGCGCGAACAGGGCCTGTTCGAGCCGGCAAAGCGCGACTATCTCGAGCTTATTCGCCGGCGGCCGACCGATTTCGCCGCGCTCAACGACTTCGGCACGCTCGTCCTTAAGGCGGGCTATCGGGAAGCGGCGCGCTCGCTGTTCGGCGAGGCGGTGCGCCATCACCCGCAAAATCCGAGCGGGCACGTCAATCTTGGAAATTTGCTGCTCCTCCTCGGCGATCGTGCCCAGGCCCGGCTGCACTTCGAGGCGGCGTTGCGGATCGATTCCGGCCATATCCATGCGCATCGCGGCATGGGCAATCTGTTGGCGGAGACCGGCGACGCGGCAGGCGCCCGCCGGCATCGGGATGCCGGTTTCAAGGGCCACGCTGTGACTGCGCTGCCTTATCGCGGCGAAGGCCGGCCGATTGCGGTCCTGCTCCTCGTCTCCGCCGCTGGCGGCAATATTCCGATGGACGCAATCCTCGATGATCGCACCTTCAAGACCACCGTGCTGGTGACCGAATATTGTGATCCGAAAGCCCCGCTGCCGCCGCATGATGTCGTCTTCAACAGTATCGGCGACGCGGATTTATGCGGTGAAGGTCTTGAGGCGGCGCGCGCCGTGTTGGCGCGGTCCGGCCGCCCGGTCATCAATCATCCACTGCATGTGCTCAAGACCGGACGTCTCGCCAACGCCGAGCGATTACGCGGCCTGTCCAATGTTGTGGCGCCGCGCATGATCAGGCTTCCGCTAGACGTGCTTGCCGCTCCTGAAGCGGCCGAAGCGGTCGCCCGCAGCGGACTGTCGTTTCCGCTTCTTCTTCGCGCGCCCGGCTTTCATACCGGACATCATTTCGTTCGTGTCGCCGTGGCGCGCGAGCTTGCCGCCGCCGTGGCGGATTTTCCCGGCGCGAATGCGTGGCTCATCGAGCAGCTCGATGCACGCGATGCCATGGGCGCGTTCCGCAAGTTCCGTGTAATGTTCGTCGACGGAAAACTCTTTCCCTTGCATCTCGCAATTTCGCCGAGCTGGAAAGTGCACTATTTCACCGCCGATATGGCGCAATCCGCCGCCAACCGCGGCAAGGACGCGGCCTTCCTCGCCGACATGGCCAATGTGATCGGCGCACGCGGCATCGCCGCGCTGCACGCCATCAACGCCGCGCTCGGTCTCGACTATGGCGGCATTGATTTTGCGGTGAATCAGGAAGGCGACATTCTGTTCTTTGAAGCTAACGCCACCATGGTCGTGATGCCGCCGACGTCCGACGAGAAATGGGTCTATCGGCGGCCGGCCGTCGCGAACGTATTCGCGGCAGTGCGCAAAATGCTGGCAGCACGGTCGGTTGCCGAGAGCGCAGCCTAGCGAGCGTCGCGAAAATCGCCTCGCCGTGCCTGTATTTGCGGCAGTTCTTAAGGGTCCGTTAACGATAAATTGCCCAGACTGTCGGTGCTGGTTCCGCCTGAAAATCAAAATGGCAGGTGTTGAGGCAGCGGCCTCATCAAGGGGACACGCCGATGAACAGCAATCAGCTTGGAATTGCAGTCGCGCTCGTTGTCGGTGTGCTCGGCACTGGCGCGCTGGCCGAGGACGGCGTTTCCGGCAGCAAGATTCTGTTCGGACAGGTTGCGGCGCTCACCGGGCCGGCACAGGATTTGGGCCAGGGCATGCGCCACGGCATTCTCGCGGCCTTTGACGACGTCAACCGCCGCGGCGGCGTTTCCGGGCGCATGCTCGAACTCAAATCGCTCGACGACGGCTATGAGCCGGAAAAGACCGTCGCTGCGACCAAACAGATCATCGACGACGACAAGGTGTTCGGCTTGATCGGCGCGGTGGGAACGCCGACGTCGAAAGCCGGCCAGCCGATCGCCACCGCGGCGAAAGTGCCGTTCATCGGCCCATTCACCGGCGCCGAGTTCTTGCGCGTTCCCTACAATCGCTATGTCGTCAATGTGCGCGCTTCCTATTTCGAGGAAACCGAGGCGTGGATCGACCACCTGACGAAGGATCTCGGCATCACCAAGATCGCCATCCTCTACCAGGACGATGCTTTTGGCCTGGCCGGTCTCGATGGCGTGCAGCGGGCGCTGGCGAAACGCCACATGTCGCTGGCTGCGTCCGGCAGCTTCAAGCGCAACACCACGGCGGTGAAAACGGCGCTGCTGGATATCATGAAGGTCAATCCTGAGGCCGTAGTCACGGTCGGGCCCTACAAGCCGGTTGCCGCATTCATCAAGCTCGCTCACCAGATCAATCTGAATCCGCTCTTCGTGGCGATCTCTTTTGTCGGGTCGGATTCATTGGCGAAAGAACTCGGCAGCGACGGCGCCGGAGTCATCATAAGCCAGGTCGTGCCATCGCCATGGGAACTCTCGCTTCCGGTCGTCGCGTCCTATCAAAAAGCCATGACCGCGGATGACGGCGGCGCCAAGCCGGGTTTCGTTTCGCTCGAAGGCTATCTGGTCGGCCGACTTGTGGTCGAAGCGCTCAAGCGCGTGGACGGCGAGCCAACCCGGGAGAAACTTCTCGACGCGATCTACGGCGCGCCTTTCGACCTCGGCGGCGTCACGCTGCGCTACGGGCCGGACAGGAACCAAGGCTCGGACCAGGTCTTTTTCACGATCCTCCAGGCCGATGGAACATTCAAGCCGGTCGCCCGCCTGATCAAGATGGCGGCCGGGCAGTGACGAAGCGGGGCGCGTACGTTTGCGGTTAAGGGGCTGCCGGTGCTTGCAGACAAATCCAGACTGATCGGCAGCTTTGGCGGCCGGTTCGGCTCGTTCACCTGGTTGCGCACGATCCGCTCGCGCCTTTATCTGGCGTTCGGCGTCGCGGCCGGCTTGACGGTAGTCGGCTCGCTGTTTGCCCTGTTCGCCTCCGCCAATATCAGCACGACGTTGCGCGATATCGTGTCGCGCAGCGTGCCGGCAACTGTCGAATCGTTTCGGCTGGCCGAGGAAACCAGCAATCTGATCGGATCGGCGCCGCGATTGATTGCGGTCCAGGATGAAGCGCAGCGGGCACAGATCGCCAGCCAGATCGCCGCGCAGTCCCGGAATTTGCAGGCCAAGATCGCAAACCTGCGCCAGCTTGATGCCAGCGAAAGCGACGAAATCGCCGTGGCGCAATCCGCCATGGAAGGACGGCTAAACGCGCTCGATCATGCGGTTTCCGAGCGCATCCAGATTTCCGCGCAGCGGCGCGCGCTGGCGCTTGCCGTGCGCAAGGCGCACGAAGATCTTCTCGATGCGATTATTCCGGCCATCGACGATGCCAATTTCCAGGTCATGATGCAGATGCGGCCTGTGCTGCCGGCGGAACTGATCGAATCCCTGCGACGACTTCTCGAGATCCAGGCCGACACCAATCTCCTCGCCGGCCTTTTGATCGAAGCGTCGATGGTGACCGATCAATCGAGCCTGCCGCCGCTGAGCGACTCGGTCGCCGCGGCGGAGCGCGACATCGACGGCAATCTGCAGAAACTGCCGCAATCCCAGCAGCGCGACAAGATGACAGGGCTTTACAAAAAGCTCGCCGCCTTGGCCGGCAGCAATGGCATTGTGGCAAAGCGTGCCGCTGAACTAAAGGGCGAGCAGGACGCGCAAACGCTGTATTCGGCGGCGCTCGCCGAGGCGACGCGGCTGCGCGCCGCCGTTGAGAATCTGATTGAGCGGCAGCGGGTCTCGGCGGAGGCGCTTTCGGCGCGGGCGATTGCGCAGATCGCCTTTTGCCGGATCGTGCTGATTGTGCTGAGCATTGCCGCGCTCGCCGCCGCAGGTTTGATCGCTTGGCTCTATGTCGGCCGCAGCATTGTCGGCCGCCTGACGCTGCTCAGCGCGGCGATGCGGCGGATCGCCGACGGCGAAGCCAATGTCGCGGTTTCGGTCGGCGGCCAGGACGAGATCGCGGACATGGCGCAAGCGCTGCTGGTGTTCCGCCAGGCGATTGCCGACGTCACGGCCGCGCGCGGCGCCGAGGCTGAAAACGCCCGCGAATCCGAATCTCGCCGGCAAAAGATCGAGGCCGCGACGCGGAATTTCGAGCGCGAGGTCAACGATATCGCCCAGTCGCTCGATGCCGCGTCCAAAAGCATGGATCGCTACGCGCAGGTCATGGCGGAAGCCGCCGAACATAACAAGACCCGGGCTCATGCCACGGCGTCGGCGTCCGAGGAAGCGACGACCAATGTCAGTAATGTCGCCATGGCCGCGGAGGAGATCGCCCAATCGGTGGAGCAGATTTCAAGCCAGGCGCGGACTTCGGCGGATATCGCACGCCATGCCAGCAGTGAAACGAAGTCGATCATCAATACCGTCGAACGGCTTGCCGCAACGGTCGGGCAGATCAACAGCGTCAGCAACCTCATTCGCGACGTCGCGGCGCAGACCAATCTATTGGCGCTCAATGCCACCATCGAGGCGGCACGCGCCGGCGCCGCCGGACGCGGTTTTGCGGTCGTTGCCCAGGAGGTCAAGACGCTTGCGGCGCAGACCGAAAAATCGACCGGCGACATTACGCAGCAGATTTCCTCGATCGAGGTGACGACGTCGAATGTGGTCCAGGCGATGAAGTCGATCGCGGGGACGATCGGCCAGCTCGATGAGAATGCCAACGAGATTTCGGTCGCGGTGCAGCAGCAGGACGCGGTCAGCAAGGAAATCGCCAGGAGCGCCAATGCCGCCGCCGAGCGCACGCGCGAGGTCTCGGCGAGCGTGGTGCAGGTCTCCGACGCTGCCGCAAAAACCGGCGAGGTCGCCAAAGCGGTGCTCGCCGCCGGCGGAGAACTCGCGGCGAAGTCCGGCAGACTGCGCGCCGAAGTCGAACGCTTCCTGGCGCAGGTCCGCGTGGCCTAGCGGCCGATCGCGGCGCAGGCCGCCCCGCGCTTCGGTGCCGCCGTTACAGCTTCTGGGAGAGACCCATATAGTAGCCGCGGCGCGCGCCATATTGCGGCGCGAACACGCCGATGCCGGAACCGTCGCGAAGCGCATAAATCTGATCGAACAGGTTGACGACGTCGAAACGGACGGTGAGGGGCTTGTAGTCAGCCGACCATCGGAAATCGTGCGACACACCTGTGTTGATAACGGCATAGGGCGTCGTGTGCAGTGAATTCGGCACGACATCGGGCAAATCACCGGTGCGCAGACCGCTGCCGTAAGTCATGTCCGCGGTTACCGTCGTCGTTTCCGGGAAGCGATATGAAATGCCGGCCGAGCCGGTCATGCGCTGCATGTCGTCGGTATAGTGATAATTGTTTTGAAGAAAGGCGTAAGTCGCTGCATCGAACAGGTACTGGTTCGACTCCACATCGATTGCGCGCGTTATGTTGTAGGCGAAGTTTGCATAGGCATTGAAGTTGCCATTGGTATATTTGAGCTTGAACTCGCCGCCTTCGCTGTAGCCCCGGGCGTAATTGAACTGCGTCAAGACGACGGCGGCGCCGAATTGGCCGTCGTCGATCATGTCGCGCGCCATTTTGTAATATGCGTCGAGTCCCATCGTGAGGCCGGGCAACACGACTTGATCGATGCCGGCATCGAAATAGTGCGAGCGCTCAGGCTTGACCGGATCGGCAACCGGAATGTCCGGCTGATTGGTGGTGTTGGCAAACAGAGTGATATTCGATTGTGTCGCTTGCGCCTGATAGGGCGGCGTGAAGTACCGCGCATAGCCGGCGTGGATGGTAGTGCCATCGAATGGCTTGTAGACGACAGCGAACCGCGGGCTGAACTGATTGGCATCGACAAATTGATACAATTGGTCGAAGCGGAGCCCCATATTCACCGTCAATTGGTTCGTCAGCTTCCACTCGTCCTGAACATAAGCGCCGATGTTCCAGCCAAGGAGCGAGGTCTGATCGGTGATTGGAAACGGAATCGATCCGGGCGGAACACCGCCGCCGCCGGGATCCGACAGGACGGTGGAAGTATTTGTCACGTTGGTTTGCTCGCCGGTCACCGCGAAACCCGCGCGCAGCGTGTGCTGGCCGTTTACGATATACGATCCGTCGCCCTGCATGCCGGTCAGCGTGCTTTGCCGGATCACGTCGGATGCGACGTCGTTGAACACCAGATCGCCGAACACGTCGGGCACGAAGTGAACTTGGGCATAGCGCGAGAATGCCGCAAGCTGCGCGTCGCCGTCGGTGCCGTGCTTTTGCAGCGAGGCAATGGTCACGGCGTAGGTGTCGTATTCGTTTTCGTTGAGAGTGGTGGAATCGAAAGTCGCCGGGCCGAAATCGCCAAGCGGCATTTGATTGGGATTATTCGGAATCTGGAAGGCGCTGTAGGACGCGGCCGAAATCACGCTGAAACGGGTCGACTCGTCGAGCAGCGTCGAGGCATAGCCGAAAAACTTGCCTTGCTGGGTCTCGTCGTGGATCGCGTTCAGGCCCGGTGTCGGGTTCTCGATGCCGAGATCGTTCCAGATACCGCGCGCGCTGACGAAGTACTCTGAATTGCCGACACTGCCGCCGTAGTCGAAGCTCGGCGTGAAAGTCTGCCGGCTGCCGCCGTAAAGTGAGATTTCGCCGCCTGGCGCGGCAAAAGCGCGGCTCGTGATATCGAGGACGCCGGCAGTGCGCAGACCGTATTCGGCCGGCAGCGCGCCGGTGAGGAGCGACATGCTGCCGATGAAATTGGTGTCGAGAAACGGGCCGAGGCCGGAAACGCCTTCGGGCACGACGACGCCGTTGATCCTGGTCTGAACGTTGGCGTATTCGCCGCGGACGTGAAAGCTCGGGTTGGAGACCGCCGAATCATAGGACACGCCCGGCAGTTGCAGGATGACCTTATCGATCGGCGTATTGTCGCCCTGCGGTGATCTCTCGATCGCGCTGCGAGTGATGGTGGACGTCGACGCGCCGATTGCCGGCAACAGATTATCGCGCGCCTGATCGAGTCCCGTCATCCTGGCATCAAGAGCGGCCTGTGCGGGTGTAGGCTCTCCAGGTGCTGGCGCGACAGGTGGCGCGGCCGCAACAGCTTTTGGTCTGGGCTTCGGTTTTGTCTTTGGTGCCCTGACCACGATCTGGGGAAGATGCGCCTGACCTGAAGTCGACGGTAACGGTGAAGACGTTTGAGCCGGAGGCGGCGACGCCGCTGCGGGCGGGTTGCCGTCTTGCCCAAAGGATTTAGCGGCAGCGCCAACCACGACGGCGATCGCCAGCGTCGATATCGCGGCATCGCGTCGAAACCGTCGACGTGGCAGGTTTGAAGATACCACTGAGCCGCCTCGATACGCAGTTTAGAACCATGAAAAAGTACATATATTTCAATATCTTGTTAGCAAGCCAAAAATCCTGCGCCAATGCTAAAATGCATTTTGGCGGCTGAAGAGAATTCTTCTAATTCTAAACTGGCGAAACGGCGCTCTTGGAGCGATTGCTCACGGTAATCGTTCGCGGCAAATCCTTCTTATGATTCAAGCCTGCGCCAATCGCCGATAGCGTGCGTAAAGCGGCTCCCACATCTTGGCGCGCAGCACGGCAGCAATGGCGTCGTCCGGAAGCGGGCCCGCCAAACCTTCGATTTGCGCTTGTTTGGCGACGGCGAGCGCGACATGAAACGAGAGCTTGCGAATCTCGACGAGCGGCGCGAGCAGGTTCGCCGCCGGGTCGTGCCTGGCGGGCGACAGATCGGCGATCGTCCGCGCCGCGGCAAGAAACATTGCATCGGAGATGCGGCGCGCGTCGGTTGCGATCGCGGCCAGTCCGATGCCTGGATAAACGTAGGCGTTATTGGTTTGATCGACACGGAAGCTTTTGCCGTTGCGCGTGAGCGGGGGAAACGGACTGCCGGTGCTGATCACGGCGCGGCCTTCGGTCCAGGCATCGAGATCGTGCGGCGTCGCTTCGGCGCGATCGGTCGGGTTCGACAATGGGAAAATCACCGGCCGCCGCACGCATTCGGCCATGCTGCGCACGACCGCTTGCGAGAAAGCGCCGGCCTGGCCGGAAGTGCCGATCAACACGGTCGGATGCGCGTTGATGACGACATCGGCAAGGCCGATATGCCCCGGATTTTCCAGCACCCAATCGGCAATGCGGTCACGGCTCTGCGTGAACGGCGCCTGAAATGGTTGCAAGCCCGCCATGCCTTCCACCAGCAGACCTTGGCGGTCGACGAGGTAGAAGCGGCTACGCGCCTCGGTTTCGCTGAGGCCGGCGTCGATCATGGCGCGAACGAGGAGCGCGCATATGCCGGTTCCTGCGGAACCCGCGCCAAGCACGGCGATGCGCTGCTCGCGCAGCGGCACGCCGGTCACATTGACTGCGCTTAACAGCGCGCCGACCGCGATAGCGGCGGTGCCCTGAATATCGTCGTTGAAAGTGCACAACTGGTCGCGATAGCGCGCCAGCAGCCGGTTGGCGTTGCCGAGCGCGAAATCTTCCCAGTGCAACAGGACATGCGGCCAGCGTTCGCGGACGGCGGCGACGAATGTCGCGATGAACGCGTCGTATGCGTCGCCGCGCACCCGTTCATGTTGCCAGCCGATATAGAGCGGATCCGCCAAGTGTTTCTGATTGTCGGTGCCGACGTCGAGGATGATCGGCAGCGTCGTTGCCGGGTGCAGCCCGGCACACGCGGTGTAGAGCGCGAGCTTGCCGATCGGAATGCCCATGCCGCCGGCGCCCTGATCGCCCAGACCGAGGATGCGTTCGCCGTCGCTTACCACGATGGCCTCGACCTTGTCGTAGCGTGGATGGCGAAGAATACGGCGGATGGCATCCTGGTGCGGGACCGAGAGGAACAGGCCGCGCGGCTTGCGAAAGATGTGGCTGAAAAGCTGGCAGCCTTGCCCGACGGTCGGCGTATAGACGATCGGCATCATCTCTTCGATGTTGCGCGTCAGCATGGCGTAGAACAGGGTTTCGTTGGAATCCTGCAAGCCGCGCAGGAAAACGTAGCGCTGCATGTCGCTGCCAAGCCCGCGAAACGCGTCGAGGCGGCGCATGACCTGGTAATCGAGCTCAGCGACATGGGGCGGCAAGAGCCCGTGCAGGTCGAACGCATCGCGCTCGTCCTCGGTAAAGGCCGTGCCTTTATTGAGGATCGGATCGTTGAGCAGTTCGTAGCCGCTCAACGCAGTTTCCACCGTTTGCGAAGATTTATCGTTCATAGACCCCGGCGTCCCGCCGCACGACAAGATACAAGCGGGCGGCCCCATACAATAGGGGTAGCATTACGATCCGGTGACGGCGAGCGCCGCTTCTTTGATTTTCGCTATCGCGAAGTGGACGATCTTGTCGCACTTGAGATGTGGAAAGTTCGGCAACGCGTTGGCAGCCACAACGCACATCGACCATTGCCGGGCCGTCGATTTTCAATGCCTCTCCGATCGCGCGGTATGGAGCAGCATATCGACCAGCGGCTGCCGGTCAGCCTTCGACGTCGGTGTCCGGCCGATCGTCGCCTCGCGCCAATTCCTCGTGCCACTTCCCGTCTTTGTCCTCCCAGGAGATCGTACGGGTTTCACCCGGAACGTGTTGCTCCTGGGCGGCGCGAAGCGCGGCTTTGCGGGCTGCATCGTGGGACGGGAACGGCTCGGAGAACACCCCGTCGACCCGATAAGCCCAGCCGTCGTCGTGCGGTACGATGTGGTAGGTGACCTTGGCCATTTAACGTCCTCTCGATGCGGAATAATAACGTTTGGAAGCGAAAGTTCCAGCGATCGTTGCGGTCACGCGGGCATTTCGCGCCTGCGGCGCGCCTCGTAAGCCTTCAGATGCGTATAGGCGATCCGCAGCAGCGGGTAGTCGCGATCTTTACGCGCGCCGCGTTGCAGCAAATCGCCGACGACGTGATCGGCCTCGATCGGCGCGTTGCGTTCGATGTCGCGCAGCATTGACGCGGCGAATGTAGAACCCGGCGCGGTCAACATGGTCCGGCTACGGGCCAGGATCGGCTCACTGGGCGCAAAGCCCTGGCCGGCGGCAATCGCCGCGCACTCATCAAGCAGCGATGTCGTCAGTGCGACACCGTTTGCCGCAACGATGTCGCCGACGGGCGCGCGCATCAGGCAGGTGATGCCGGCGGTGGCCGCGATGAAGACCCACTTTTCCCACATTTCCTGAAGGATGGCGGCGCTCAGCCGCGAATCGAAACGTGCCGAGGCCAGCGTCGAAGCGATAGCCTCTGCCCTCGCTGTGCGGATCCCATCGCGCTCGCCAAATGACAGCAGGTGCGTGTCGTTGAGATGAATGATGCGGCCTTCGTTGTCGAGGGTCACCGAAATCACGCATTGGCCGCCGAGCACGGCGCCATCGCCGAAGCGGGCCGCAAGGGCGTCCAAATGCGCCATGCCGTTGAGCAACGGCAATATCGCGGTTTGCGGTCCGACGGCGGGCGCGAAGGAATTTGCCGCCCCGGCAAGATCGTAAGCCTTGGAACTGAGGAGGATGAGATCGAACGGCGCGCCGAGAGCGTCAGCCATGACCATCGGCGGGTTGGCCAGGCTGGCATCGCCGAACTTGCTGCGAATGACCAATCCCGTTTTTGCAAGCTGTGCGGCGCGCCGCGCCCGCACCAGGAACGTTACATCGCAGCCGGCTTCCAGAAGCCTGCCGCCGAAATAGCCGCCAATCGCGCCGGCGCCGACAACGAGGATACGCATTGGGATTATCCGACTTTGGCGCCGCCCGGCCGGCGCGGCACAAGGAGGTTGCCGGTAAACAACATGACCGGTTCGCCGTTTTGATTGAAGGTCGTCGTGCGCACCCGGATCATGCCGCGGTCAGGGCGCGATTTCGACGGCCGCACTTCGAGCACTTCGCTTTGTGCATGCAATTCGTCGCCCGGCCGCACCGCGCGCGGCCAGCTCAATTCGTCGAAGCCGACGCCGAGTATGCCGCCGGCCGGGTTGAATTCACCGTCGACCATCAGCCGCATGGTCATCGCGGCGGTGTGCCAGCCGCTGGCCGCCAGGCCCTGAAATGGCGATTTCCCCGCCGCTTCCTCGTCGGTGTGAAACGGCTGCGGATCGAATTGCCGCGCGAAGGCAAAAATCTGTTCCTTGTCGACGCGATGTCGGCCGGTCGCAAAAGTCTGACCGGCGGCGAAATCCTCCAGATAGCGTACCGTCATTTACTCGCTGGCTCCGCTGAATGCACCATGGCACGACGCGTGGCGCCGCCACTGAACCATACACCGCTTGCGACCGCAGCGGCATTGATCAGGCCGAAAGTCGCGAGCGCGACAGCAAGCGCAATGAACACATCGGTCAAATTGCCGCTCCAGCGCAATGCCAGCCAGCCGCCGCCTGCAGCGATCAGGAGACGCGCCATATTGGCCAGCAATGGCCACAGCAAGCGGCCTGCGCCTTGGGAGGCGAAATAGAGCGCCATGCCGAGCCCGAACAAGCCGTAAACCGGCCCGACCGCGTGCAGATAGCGCGAGCCGGCGTCGATCATGGCCGGCGCGGTGTCGAACAGCGACAGCCAGGCGCGCGGCGCCGCGGCGGCGGCAACGCCGATGATCTCGCAGAGCCCGGTGGCGATTGCGGCGCCGATCCACGCCACGCGCAAGGCGCGATCATGGCGGCCGGCGCCGATATTGGTGCCGACCATGGCGACCAGCGGGCCGCCGAGACCGAACACGAGCGGAATCAGCAGATATTCAAGGCGCGAGCCGGTGCCATAGCCGGCGATGGCGGCGGGACCGAACGCGCCGACCAGGCCGGTGGCGATCGCGATGGTGAGATTGGTCTGGACCGTAATCAGCGCCGCGACCAGCCCGACGCGAAGGATGTCGGCGAACAACGACCAGCGCAGCCGGACGCCGCGAAAGGTGAGGCGAACGACGCTGCGTCCCGACCGCAGATAGGCCGCAAGCACCACGCTTCCCGCCGCGTAATAGAGAGACGGCGACGGCGCCGCCGGCGACGCCGAGCCTCGGAAACGGCCCAAGGCCGAAGATCAGGCATGGCGACAGCGGGATGAGCACGACGACGCCGGCGCAGGTAACGAGCGCCGGCACGATCATGTTGCCGGTGCCGCGGATGACATTGGCGAGCGAGTTGAACAGCCAGACCAAAATCGCGCCGGCGAAGACGACATGAGAGTAGATGAGGGCCGCCTGCAGCGAAGCGCCGCTGCCGCCCATCGCCGCGTAAAGCCAGCGGCCGCCGGCGAGCAATGCAATCGTGAACGATAGACCGAAGACAAGCGCAATGACCAGCGCGTGCAGCGCCAGCGCATTGGCGTCGGCGCGGCGGCCGGCGCCGAGCGCGCGCGCGATCGCCGAAGAAATGCCGCCGCCCATGGCGCCCGCCGACATCATCTGCATCAGCATCACGAGCGGAAAGACCAGCGCGACGCCGGCCAGCGGGTCGGTGCCGAGCTTGCCGACGAAATAGGTCTCGACCAGTCCAACCGAAGTCTGCGCCAGCATGACCAGCATATTCGGCGCGGCGAGCCGGATCAGCGTCGCGGCAATCGGCCCGTCGATCAACGCGCGGGTTCGCGGATCGTAGCCGCATTTTCTCCGCACCGCTGGCCGCCGGCGTGGCCGGCAGCGGTTCGGGGACGGCAATGCTGTGGGCGGACATCTGCTGCTCCCGACGGCGCCCGGTCATGGGCTTATTGAACATCGACTGCATATAGGAGTATATACGCCTAAATCAAAAGGCAAGAGGAGTGCCGTAACCGCAATGCAGCCCGTCACCATCAATCCCGCAGCCTGCAATTGCCTGGCGCTGCGCCAGGCTGCCCGGCAAGTCACGCAGTTCTATGATCAATTTCTGGCGCCGAGCGGATTGCGATCGACGCAATATTCGATTCTTGCAAGGCTGCAGCGCAAAGGCCCGATGACCATCAATGCGCTGGCCGGCGAACTGGTCATGGACCGCACGACGCTTGGCCGCAACATTCTGCCGCTGCAGCGCGACGGCCTGATCGCCGCCAGCCCGGAAAATCGGACCGCCGCAGCAAGGAGTTGCGCTTGACCGCGTCTGGCGCCGCCCGGTTTCGCGCCGCAGCTCAAGGGCTGGCGAGAGGCGCAGGCGCGATTTGAAACCAATTTCGGCGCGGTGCGCGCCCGGCAGCTGCGCACCCTCTTGCAGGAGGTCGCAACAAGCGAGCAGCAAGCGGCGAACCATGGGTCTCAGGCATAGCGCGAGAAATCGCGTCCCTCTTTGACCACGAATTCGAGCAGGAACGGCGCACCCTTTTCGGTAACGCCGACGGCCTCCTTGATCGCGCCGACGATGTCGCCGGGCTTTTCCACGCGCGTTGCCGCGACGTTGAGCCCTTCGGCAACCTTCTGATAATTGCCGCCAACCGTCATGGCGCCGTATTTGGCATCGGAAATCTTCAGCACGTCGCGCTCGGCGCCCATGACGCCATTGTTGAAGACCACGGTGAGAATCGCGATGCGGTTGCGCGCCGCGGTTTCGATATCCATGCCGGTCATGCCGATGGCGGCGTCGCCCATTACGTTGATGCAGAGTTTCTTCGGCGCCGCGAGTTTTGCACCCATGGTAATGCCGAGGCCGTAACCGAGCTGGGTTGATTTTCCCCAGCCCATATAAGATCCCGCCGTGGTCGTCTCCCAGAACGGGATCAATTGCTCGCGCGGGCTACCGGAATCGTGCGTGATGATGACGTTGTCGCGGTCGAGCGTGCGCATCATGTCGCGGATGACACGGTACTGGTTGAGCGGTGTTTCGCCGGAATCAAGAAATTTGGCCCATTCCTCGAGCCAGGCTTTCTTGCCGGCGGCGACTTCCTCCTTGAGCGAGGTGAGCGCGTTGCCGCCGCCCGGTCCCTTCTGCCTGGAAATCTCGGCTATGAGCGCATCGATGACGAGGCCGGCGTCGCCGACCACGGCATGATGCGCGCGATAGTCTTTGTTGATGTCGCCGGCATCGTTGGTGGAATGTATGATCGTCTTGCCCGGCGGCACGGCCGGTCCGAAATTCGTCACCGTGAGGCTCGACCCGATCGCCATGATCACATCGGACTTCGCCATGAAATCGGCGAAGACTTTGGAGCGCGATCGGGTCGCGCCGCCGAGCGCGAGCGGATGGCTGTCCGGAATCGCGCTCTTGCCGGGATTGGTGGAGACGACCGGCGCCGGCAATAATTCCGCGAGCGCGGCGAGCCGATCGCCCGCCTCGGCGTAGTGCACGCCCTGGCCCGCCCAGAGCAGCGGATGTTTCGCCGCAAGCAGCATCTCGACGGCTTTTTTGACTGCGGCGGGATCGGGAGCCGTGCGCTGCACTGCCACCGGCTCGTATTCGAGCCGGCCCTTGTATTCGGCGGCAAAAACTTCGTCCGGCACCTCAATCAGGACCGGACCGGCTTTGCCGCTGCGCATGGCGTGATAGGCGCGGCGCATCAGATCGGGGAGTTCCTGCGCGGAATGCGCCAATGCCGACCATTTGGTCACCGGCCGATAGACCTCGGCAGCCCGGAATGTCGGGCGCACATATTGGCGCTCAAGCGGCAGGCCACCGGAGACGATCAAGAGCGGCACATTCTCGGAATAGGCTTGGGCGATGCCGGGGAACGCGTTCTCGATGCCGGGGCCGGCCTGGGCGGCGAACACGCCGTTGCGTTTGCCCCGTTTGATTCGCGAATAGCCGTCGGCGATGCCGACGCCGACCCGCTCCTGCCGGCACAGGATCGGACGGATGTCGATTGCCGCACAGGGCTCGATCACCGGATTGCGCGGGTAGCAGGAGAGGAATTCCGTACCCTCGCGCTTGAGGATTTCGGCAATGACTTCAGCGCCATTCATGGCTGCGGCTCCCAGGCCCGGATAATCAGGCGGCTCATCATAGGCTCGTTCCGGTTTGCCGTACTATTGCACAGGCCGCCGTCGCGGCGCGTGAAACGGCATTCCTTGTTTGCGGTCTCTTGGCTATGATGCAATCGTACGATGGAGCGCGATTTGAACCGGCTTCTTGCTTTGGGTGGCCTTCTTGCGTTCGTTTGTGTCGCTTGTCCGGTCGCGGCCGGAGAACTCGGCTCGCCCGACGCGCCGTGTTATTGGTGCATCCGCGACGCCATCTATGCGGACGTCACATTGATCAATCGTCTGGAGGCAAATCCGGACGTCGATGAAAGCGTGAAGGGCCCAGAAATCATCGCGGCGCGCGCCGAGATTCACCGCTTGCGCAGGATACTCGGCCCACTCGACCAGGGCGGTACCGAACCGTGCTGCTATAGCCGCCGGCCGATTTATATCCGCTGAGTAGCGGACTTAAACCATCTCGGATTGTTTTGCATCATTCCGCCGGCGTCAGCGGCGGAGCGCCGAACAGGCCGGGCAGCATGCGCTGCCGCGTGCGCAGCGTCCATTGACCGAGGCGATCGAGATAAAGATAGACCACCGGCGTCGTATAAAGCGTCAGCAACTGGCTGATGAGAAGGCCGCCGACGATCGAAATGCCCAGCGGCCGGCGAATTTCACCGCCGTTGCCGAAGCTCACCGCCAGCGGAACCGCGCCAAGGATTGCAGCGGTGGTCGTCATCATGATCGGGCGGAAGCGCAACAGGCAGGCCTGGAAGATCGCATCGTAGGAGCTCAAATTCTGCGACCGCTTGGCCTCGATGGCGAAGTCGATCATCAGAATCGCGTTCTTCTTGACGATGCCGATGAGCAGGATCACGCCAATGAGGCCGATGATGCTGAATTCGGTATGGAACAGCATCAGCGCCAATATCGCACCGACGCCCGCCGAGGGCAGCGTCGAGAGGATCGTGATCGGGTGGATGTAGCTCTCGTAAAGCACGCCGAGCAGAATGTAGACGGCGGCGATCGCGGCGGCGATCAGCACCGGTTCATACGCGAGCGATTGGGCGAAGACTTGCGCGGTGCCGGCGAGTTCGCCGTGGATCGATGCCGGCATGCGGATTTGCTTTATCGCATTGTCGATTTCGGTCGCGGCGTCGCCGAGTGCGGCGCCGGGCAATAAATTGAAGGAAATGGTGGACGCGACAAACAAGCCCTGGTGACTGACCGACAACGGCGCGTTGCCGGGATTGTAATGGCTCAGCGCGGCAAGCGGCACCATGGTCTCCGCCGCGGTCGATACTGCTGCGCCCGAAGAAGTGGCGCTGCGTCCGGTATTGGCCAGCGCATTGATGGCGGCGTTGCGCGCCGAATTGTTATTGGCAGTCGCCGCCGCGGTCGCGCTTGACGACGCGTTTGAGGCAACGGAACTGCTCCTGGCCGCGGTCACGGTGCCTCCCGGCGCATTCGATTGCGCGGTTCCTGACGCGCCGCCGCCGGACGTCGCCACGTAGATATCGCGCAGCGACGCGGGATACTGCGTATAGCGCGGGTCGATTTCCATGACGACGTGGTACTGATTGATCGCGCTGTAGATGACTGAAACCTGGCGCTGGCCAAATGCATCGTAGAGCGTGTTGTCGATCTGTGCCGGCGTAATGCCGAGCCGCGACGCGGTGGTCCGGTCGATCACGAGATCGGATTCGAGACCACGCTGCTGCTGATCGGAATTCACATCGGCCATGACCTTGGAATGCTCCAGCGCCTGGACCAGCAAGGGCGTCCATTTGAACAGCAAATCCGGATCGTCGGCCTGCAGCGTATATTGGTATTCCGCACTGCTTTGCCGGCCGCCGGCGCGGATGTCCTGCACCGCGAACAAGGTCAGCCGGCCGCCGGGCACGCGCGCCAGTTTTGGCCGCAGCCGCGCGATCACATCGTCGACCGACGGACGCTGGCCGAGCGGCTTTAGCGAGACGAATACCGATCCGGTGTTGATCTGCCCGAAGCCGCCGCCGCTGCCGACGCCGGTATAGCCGACGACGTGCTCGACCGCCGGGTCGGCCTGTACGATGGCCATCATCTGCCGCAGCTTTTGCGTCATCAGTTGGAATGAGACGCTCTGATCGGCTTGCAGCGAACCGACCAGACGTCCGGTGTCCTCTTCCGGGAAAAACCCCTTCGGCACGACGTAGAACAACACGACGTTGAGCACGATCGCGCCGAAGAAGACCATCAGCACGAAACGCCTGTGCTGCAACGCCCAGCCAAGCGATTGGCCGTAGCGGTCGAGTACGCGATCGAACAGGCTGCGCCGGCGCGGGCTCTCACGCGGCGGCGGCGTGCGCAGGAACAGCGCGCACATCATCGGCGTGGTGGTGAGTGAAATTACCAGCGAGATCATGATCGCCAAAGACAGCGTCATCGTGAATTCGCGGAACAGGCGGCCGAGGATGCCGCCCATCAGCAGGATCGGCAGGAACACCGCGATCAGCGACAGGCTGATCGACAGCACCGTAAAGCCGACCTCGCGGGCGCCGAGATACGCCGCCTGCAGGCGCGGCATTCCCTCTTCGAGATGGCGAGAAATATTCTCCAGAACGACGATTGCGTCGTCGACCACGAACCCGGTCGCAATCGTGAGCGCCATCAGCGACAGGATGTCGAGGCTGTAGCCCAGAAGATACATCGCGCCGAACGTGCCGAGGATGGAAACCGGCACGGCAACCGACGGGATCGTGGTGGCACGAATGTTGCGCAGAAACAGATAGACCACGAGCGTGACCAGCGTAATGGCGATCACCAGCGTCAGTTCGGTGTCATGCAGCGATTGCCGGATCGTCGTTGAGCGATCGATGGCGATGGTCACGTTGACATCGGCCGGCATGGCCGCTTCGAGATGCGGCAACTCCGCCTTCACGCTGTCGATGGTGTCGATGATGTTGGCGCCGGGCTGGCGGAACAGGATCACCAATACCGATGGCTGGCCGTTGGAGAGGCCGAGATTGCGGACGTCCTCGACGGAATCGGTAACGCTGGCGAGGTCCGACAATCTGACCGCGGCGCCATTGCGATAGGCGACGACCAGGGGTGCATAGTCGGTCGCCTTCGTGGACTGGTCGTTGGTGTAGATCTGGAAACGCCGGCCGTTATCGTCGACGGTGCCCTTCGGGCTATTGGCGTTGGCGCTTGCCAGTGCGGCGCGCACGTCCTCAAGGCCGATGCCGTATTTGAACAAGGCCTGCGGATTGAGTTCGACGCGCACCGCGGGCAGGGCGGCGCCGCCGAGGATGACCTGCCCGATGCCGCTGATCTGCGAGAGCTGCTGCTGAAAAACGTTGCTGGCGGCGTCATAGATCTGGCCTTGCGTCAGCGTTTTCGAGGTCAGGGCCAGAATGAGGATCGGAGCATCGGCCGGATTGACCTTGCGGTAGGTCGGGTTGCTCTTGAGGCTCGCCGGCAAATCGGCGCGCGCGGCATTGATGGCCGCTTGCACGTCGCGCGCCGCGCCGTCGATGTCGCGGTTGAGGTCGAACTGCAGCGTAATGCGGGTTTGTCCGATGCCGCTGCTTGAGGTCATCTCGGTGACATCGGCGATCTGGCCGAGATGGCGTTCGAGTGGTTCCGCGACGCTGGTCGCCACGGTTTCCGGGCTGGCGCCGGGAAGCTGCGCACTGACCGAAATGGTCGGGAAATCGACTTGCGGCAGCGGCGCCACCGGCAATTTGGAGAAAGCCAAAACGCCGGCGAGCGCGATGCCGAGCGTCAGTAGCGTGGTCGCCACCGGGCGGCCGATGAATGGTGCGGAAATATTCATTCAGCCGGCGCTTCGGGAACGATTGGATTTGCCGGCCGGCGGCCGATCAGGCGGACGGCCAAACGATCGAAGTAGAGGTAGATCACCGGCGTGGTGAACAGGGTCAGCATCTGGCTGACGATCAAGCCGCCAATGATGGCGACGCCGAGCGGCTGGCGCAGTTCGGAGCCCGTTCCGCTGCCCAGCATGAGCGGCATCGCACCGAGAATTGCCGCCATCGTGGTCATCATGATCGGGCGGAAGCGCAGCAGGCAGGCCTGGTAGATCGCGGCGCGCGGCGCCAGCCCCTCGACGCGCTCGGCTTCCAGCGCAAAGTCGATCATCATGATGGCGTTTTTCTTGACGATGCCGATCAACAGAATGATGCCGATGATGGCGATGACGTCGAGGTCGTAGCGCAGCGCCATCAGCGACAACAGCGCACCAACGCCCGCCGACGGCAAAGTCGAGAGGATCGTGATGGGATGGATAAAACTCTCGTAGAGGACGCCGAGCACGATATACATCGCCACCACGGCGGCGATGATCAGGAACACCTCGTTGGCCAAAGATGACTGGAAGGCCGCAGCGGTGCCTTGAAACGCAGTGATGAAGCTCAGCGGCAGGCCGGCCTGCGCTTCTGCCTGCTGGATCGCCGTGATCGCCGATCCGAGCGAATAACCCGGCGCGGTGTCGAACGAGATCGTCGTCGCCGGGAATTGCCCGAAATGCGTGATCAATAACGGGGCGGCCCGCTGATTAATGTGGGCGATCGCCGTCAACGGCACCTGTCCGTTGGTCGACGAGGACGACGACGGCAAATATAGCGACGTCAGGCTGGTCAAAGTCTGCTGCAACGTTGGAGCGATCTCCATGATCACGCGGTACTGGTTCGACTGCGTATAGATCGTGGAAATGATCCGCTGGCCGAATGCGTCGTAGAGCGCATTGTCGATGGTCGCTGGCGTGATGCCGAAGCGGCTCGCGGTGGCGCGGTCGATGACGATATCGACGGCGAGGCCCTGCTGTTGCAGATCGCTTGCCACATTGGCGAGTTGCGGCAATTGGCTGAGCTTTTGCACCAGTTGCGGCACCCAGGTGTTGAATTCGGCGGCATTGGCGTCTTCCAGCACGAAATGATAAGGCGCGCGGCTTATCGTCGAATTGATCGTCAGGTCCTGCACCGGCTGCATGTAGAGCGTAATGCCGATGACGCCGGCCACCTCATTTTGCAGCCGGCTGATGATTTGGCTGGCGGTCTGGTTGCGCTGATCATGCGGTTTGAGCGAGATCAGGAATTGTCCGGTATTGAGCGTCTGATTGGTGCCGTCGACGCCGACAAAAGAGCTCAAGTTTACGACGTCGGGGTCCTTCAAGACCGCTTCAGCGAGCTTGTTCTGCAGCTCCGCCATTTCCTGGTAGGAGACACTCTGCGAGGCCTCGGTGATGGCCTGGATCATGCCGGTGTCCTGGATCGGAAAGAATCCTTTCGGGATCAGCACGTAGAGCAGGACGGTCAAAGCCAGCGTCAATACCGCCACCAGCAATGTCGCCGGCTGGCGGTCCAGCACCCAGTTCAGCGCCCGGCCATAGCGCGCGATGATGGTATTGAAAATCTGCTCGGCCTTGAGATCGAAGCTGCTGCGCTCGCGATCCGGGCGATGGCGGATCAGCTTTGCACACATCATTGGCACCAGCGTCAGCGAAACGACAGCCGAGATCACGATGGTGACCGCAAGCGTGATGGAAAATTCGTGAAACAGGCGGCCGACGACGTCGCCCATGAACAGGAGCGGTATCAGCACCGCGATCAGCGAGATGGTCAGCGAAATGATGGTGAAGCCGATCTGCTGCGAGCCGCGGAGCGCCGCTTCGAGCGGGTCCATGCCGCCTTCGACGTAACGGGCGACGTTCTCGATCATCACGATGGCGTCGTCGACGACAAAGCCGGTGGCGATGGTCAGCGCCATCAGCGACAGGTTGTCGAGGCTGAAGCCTAAGAGATACATCGCTCCGAAAGTGCCGACCAGCGACAGCGGCACCGACAGGCTCGGGATGATGGTGCCGGGCAGCGTGCGCAGGAACACGAAGATCACGAGCACGACCAGCGCGACCGCAAGGCCGAGTTCGAATTCGACGTCGGAGACAGAGGCGCGGATCGTCACGGTGCGATCGCTGAGGACGCGGACGTCCATGGCCTGTGGCAGCGTGGTCATGATCTGCGGCAACAGCGCCTGAATCCGGTCGACCACCTGAATGATGTTGGCGCCGGGCTGCCGCTGCACATTGATGATGATCGCCGGCGTCGTATTCGCCCAGGCGCCGAGCTTGGTATTTTCCGGACCGCTGACGATGGACGCGACGTCGGAGAGCTTGACCGGCGCGCCGTCGCGATAGGCGACAATCAGGTTGCGATATTGATCGGCGCTGGTGAGCTGGTCGTTGGCATTAATCGTCAGCGCTTGGGTCGGGCCGTCGAAATTGCCCTTCGGCGTATTGACGTTGAGATTGCCGATCGTGGTGCGGATGTCGTCGACATTGATGCCGTAGGCGGCGAGCGAATCCGGGTTGAGCTGGATGCGCACGGCCGGCCGCTGGCCGCCGCTGACACTGACAAGCCCGACGCCGGTCAATTGCGAAATCTTCTGCGCCAGCCGCGTTTCGCTGTAGTCCTCAAGATCGGTGAGCGCCAGCGTGTTCGACGTCACCGCCAGCGTCAGGATCGGCGCGTCGGCGGGATTGACCTTGGAGTAGATCGGCGGTGCCGGCAGATCGGACGGCAGCAGATTGCCCGCGGCATTGATCGAGGCCTGCACCTCCTGTTCGGCAATATCGAGCGAAAGATCGAGGCCGAACTGCAGCGTGATCACCGACGCGCCGGCCGAGCTTGCCGACGTCATCTGGTTGAGTCCCGGCATCTGGCCGAATTGCCGTTCCAGCGGCGCGGTCACCGAAGACGTCATCACTTCCGGACTGGCGCCGGGATACAGCGTCTGCACCTGGATCGTCGGGTAGTCGACCTCGGGCAGGGTCGACAACGGCAAGAACGTATAGGCCACCATGCCCGACAGCATGATCGCGGCCATCAACAGAGTGGTGCCCACCGGGCGCAGAATGAAGGGTTCGGAGACGTTCATCGCACCGCTTTATCGCCGCGCCCGATCGAACCGATTTGCCTCGCCGGCGTGTTATTGACCGCCGCCGGCAGGTTTTGCCTGCGCGTGGCTGGAATTGTGGCCTTGCCCGCCGCTTCGCGCCGGCGGCGGCGTGGTCGGCTGACCATCCACGGCAGCAACCGAAACATGCAATCCGTCGCGCAGCCGGTCGGTGCCGTCGACGACCACACGCTCGCCGGTGGTGAGCCCGGAGTTGACCTCGGTTAGGTCGCCGTCGACAGCACCGGTCTTTATCTGCCGTACCGAAACGGTGCTGTCGGAATTGACGACATACACGTAAGTCCCCGGCGAGCCGCGCTGGACGGCCGACGTCGGCACCGTGACGACGTTTTGTAAGGTCTTCACCAGAAGCCGCGCGTTGACGAACTGGTTGGGAAACAGCGCATTGTCGGTGTTGTCGAATTGCGCGCGCACTTTCACGGTGCCGGTCGTCGTGTCAATCTGGTTGTCGACCGCCGACACCTTGCCCGTGGCAAGCTCATGGAGATTGGCGCGATCGTAAGCGGTGACGACGAGCGGCGTGCCGACGGTAAATTGCGGCATGATTTCCGGCAGGTCGTCTTCGGGCACGGTGAAGATCACCGTGATCGGCTGCAACTGCGTGATGACGGCAATTCCGGTCGAGGTCGAGGTCTGCACGTAATTTCCGGGATCGACCAGACGCAGGCCGACACGGCCGGTGATCGGCGAGACGATGTGGCAATATGCGATATTGAGCACCTCGGAATCGACCAGGCCCTGATCTTGCTGGACCGATCCGGTGTATTGCTGAACGATGAAGACCTGATCCTCGGACTGTTGTTTTGCGATCGAATTCTGCTGGGCAAGCATCTGGTAGCGCGTCAGATCCATTTGCGCCTGCGCGAGCAAGCCTTCGTCATGCGCGAGCTGACCCTGATATTGTTCCTTTAAAATCTGATACGGCCGCGGATCGACCTGCGCCAGGAAATCGCCCTTCTTGACCAATTGCCCCTCGGTGAAACCGACTTCGGTAAGCTGGCCGTTGATCTGAGTTTGCACGGTCACCGTCGCGATCGGCGTTACGGTGCCGAGCGCATTGACGATCTCGCGGATGTTTCCGGTCGCGACCGTCGCGGCGCCGACCGATTGCAGCGCGCCTTGCGGAAAACGCCCACCCGACGGTGCGCCCTTGATCCAGTGTACGGTTTCATAGACGGTGATTGCGAGCACGATCGCAATGAGCGCAACGCCGATCCAGAATCGCGAATGTGGCCGCGTTCTTACGTCCGGTGGCGGCGCCAGTTCCTCACCAGTTCTCCGCGTTCGTTCGTCCATGGTGGGCGTTTATCGATCCCGAATTTTCGACTGAATTCGACTTATAAAGTGCGCCGGCATCGTCCGCCTAATGAATATTCGCTAATGACTGCGCTGCTGGGCCGGCTGCTGGGTTAAAGCTCCATAACTCTACCACCGCCGCCAGTGTCCATGGAATCAGCCGTTGAATCAAGAGTTTGGCGACTGGTGCGCAGAACTTCATGCGCCATCAATGCACTGCGGCCAGACGATGATCCGGACCAAGGCCGCGCGGACGCCAAACAATGTGCGCCGAGAACATGGGCGATTCGCGTATTTTGGTCGGCGTTTTGCCGTTATTGCGCCGGTTGCGGCGTCCCAGGCGGATTGGCCGGCGTTTGCACCTTGGGCATTAGTTCTACAGCCAGCGGCGTTGGGGAATCGAGTTTCGGCACCAACGAAAAGTCCTTTTGCAGTTGGAACTGATCGGGCAGCAACGTGGTGTCCCAACCGCCGCCGAGCGCCTCGATCATGCTGACGCTGGCAAGGAACAGGTTCTGGCGAGCGGTCAATTCCAACTCCTCGTCCGACAGCAAAGCTATTTCCGCGACAACGACGGTCGTGAACGCCACCGTGCCGGCCTGAAATTGATTCAGAAATACGTCCACCGCCTTGCGTTCGTCTGCGACCGCAAGGCGCTGGGCTGCGAGCTGTTGCGAAAGGTAATGGATGGCCGCGAGCTCGTCCTCGACCTGTTGAAACGCTGTCAGCACGGTCTGGCGGTAGTTCGCCACGCTCTGCCAATAGACCGCGCGCGCGGCGTCGACCTGCGCCGAGGTCAGGCCGCCGTTGAATAATGTCTGGGTCCCGGCGGCGCCGATCGACCCGATCGAGCGCGCCGCGCTAAACGGCGTCGGGAACGGCCCGAGATATTGGATCATGCTGGAGAGCGAGATGTCGGGGAAATAGGCCGCTTCGGCGACGCCGATCAGCGCGTTTTCTTGCTGCATTTTGCGCTCCGATGCGGCGATGTCGGGACGTCTTTCAAGAAGTGCCGACGGAACGGTGACCGGAATTTTTGGAATGCCTCCGGCGAGGTCGTGCGAGGCGAGCGTGACTTCGGCCGGCGGCCTGCCGACCAAGACCGCAATGGCGTGTTCGAATTGCGCGCGCTGATTGCGCGTACTGGCCAATTGTGCCTGGGTCGTCCGGATATTGGCATCCGCGGTTGCAACGTCGCCGGCCGTGACCGCGAAGCCGGCCTTGAACTGGTTATTCACGATGTCATAGGTTTTCTTGAATTCCGCCACTGTGCGCTGCAGCAGATCAATCAGAGAATCCGACGCGCGAAGATTGAAATAGGCGGTCGCGAGCATGGCCTGCTCGGATAGCTTGGCGTTGTCGAGATCGGCGGCGCTCGCTTGCGCGGCCGCGGTGTCGCTCTCGATCTGCCGGCGCAGCTTGCCCCAGACGTCAAGATCCCAGCTGCCGCTGATCGGCGCGCTGTATTGGCTTGTGTATCGGGTCGTGAGGCCGGTGCCGACGAGGCTCCCGCCGGTCGTGCCGGCGCGCGCTCCGGTCCGCGTGCGAGTCATCTGGTAGCCGGCTGTCGCTATCGGAAACAGCGCGGATTGCCCCTCGCGAATGATCGCCTTTGCTTCTTCGTAGGCCGCGGCATCGGCAGCGACCGTCTGATTGGAAATCTCGACCTGGGGCAACAGCGCATCGAGCCCGCGATCGCGATAGACTTTCCACCAATCGCCACGATCGACGTCATCGCTCGGATTGGCGCGTTTCCAGCCCTTGATTTCTTTGTATTGGGTTGGGACCGGCGCCGCTTCGCGGGAATAATTCGGCCCGACAGCACAGCCGGTAAGTGCGAAACCAAGGGTCAGCGCGCCGATGCCAAACGCCAGAAATTGGACGCAGGCTCGCGGAGGTAAGTCAGCTCTGCGTCGCACCCAACTACCCCGATGCAAACCAGCATGGGCCAACGCCAGTACCTGCCAAACCCGTTGCTGTAAGCCCCAAAGACGTAAGAACACGCACGCACAGGAACAGCACAAACCGCTCCGCGCTGGAGTGTCTCCAGCGGCGGAGAGCTACTTCGTTCTCGCCTCCGCTATGATCCCCCAGCGACACCGTTAACTATAACCATGCCCCACGCATCGGTGAATATCAACACCGCGTAACCGGCTCTGCACACATCGTTATTGGCGGGATTGTGATATTCCGGCGACAGGGACCGTCAGCCGCCGCTGGGGCGATGAATGTTTCCCAGCGGAACCGCTAGGCCGCTTGCGGCGAGTCGTTGCCGGTAGAACGGTGCTCGCGACCCGTGCCGAGCCGCTTGTTGAGCCGGTCCAGATAAAGATAAATAACCGGGGTCGTGTAGAGCGTCAGGAATTGCGACACCAGAAGTCCGCCGACGATGGCGACGCCGAGCGGGCGGCGCAATTCCGACCCGGCGCCTTGGCCCAGTGCCAGCGGCAAGCCGGCGACGATCGCGCACATTGTCGTCATCATGATCGGCCGAAACCGCAGCAGGCATGCCTGATGGATCGCTTCCAGCGGCGATTTGCCTTCCTCGCGCTCGGCCTCGAGCGCAAAGTCGATCATCATGATTGCATTCTTCTTGACGATGCCGATCAACAAAATGATTCCGACGAATGCGATCAGTGTCAGATCGTAGCCGAACAGCATCAGCATCAACAGCGCGCCGACGCCGGCCGATGGCAGCGACGATAGGATCGTGACCGGGTGAATGAAGCTCTCGTAAAGCATTCCAAGGACCACATAGATGACGACGATCGCGGCTAGTACGAGCAACGGGGTCGACGTCAGCGAAGCCTGGAACGCCTGCGCCGTGCCCTGGAATGAGCCCAGCAGCGTGCCCGGGATACGAAGTTGCGAATTCAATGCTGAAATGGCGTCGACGGCTTGGCTCAGCGCGGTGTTGCCTGCGAGATTGAAAGAAAGCGTCACCGAAGGAAAAACGCCCTGATGATTGATCGTCAGCGGCTCCACTTTGTTCGTGTAACGCGCCAGGGTCGAAAGCGGCACTTGGGCGCCATTGGTGCCCGGCACGTAGATTTGCGATAAATCGGCCTGAGCCTGCTGGTATTTTGGCTGCACTTCCAAAATGACCTTCGACTGCTCTGTCGGGAGGTAGATTGTGGCGACCTGCTCTTGTCCGAACGCGGCATCGAGTGCGGTGTCGATGGCGGACAGCGTAACGCCATAGGTCGAAGCGGCGTCGCGATCCACTTCGATCGAGACCTCCGGCGCGGCGATTTGCTGGTCCGATGCGACGTCGCTCAAAATCTTCATCGACTGCATTTTAGCCAGCAGGATCGGCGCCCAGTGATTGAGTTCGTCGGAATTCGTGTCGGTCAGCGTGTATTGATACTGTGCCTGCTCGAGCCGGCCGCCGACGGTGATGTCCTGCCCGGCCTGCATGTAGAAACGGGCACCGATGACTTGCCCGACCTTGGGCCGGAGTTCCGCCATGACCTGCTCGATCGGGGGGCGTTGCCCGATCGGCTTGAGCTGGATGAACATGCGCGCGGTGTTTTCGCTGGAATTACCGCCGGTCGCGCCGGCAAACCCGACCAGCCCGTAGACCGCCGGGTTCTCAAGCACAACTTTCGATATCTGATTTTCGATATTCGCCATTCCGGCAAACGAGATGTCCTGGCGCGCCTCGGCCTCGCCAAAAATAAAGCCGGTATCTTGTTCGGGCAGGAAGCCCTTCGGGATGATCACGTAGAGGTAGCCGGTCAGCATGACGAGGCTGATCGTGGCGAGCAATGTCGGTAATTGATGGCGAAACACCCAGTTCAGACCGCGATCGTATCCCGCCAGCATCCAGTCGAAGAAGCTTTCGAAAGCGCGGCTGATGCGGCCGGCGGGCCGATCGCTTCCGCGCGTGAGAAAGAGCGAACACATCATCGGCGTAAGCGTCAGTGCGATGAAGGCCGAGGCCACCACCGCAATGCCGACGGTCATCGCAAATTCGTGAAACAGACGGCCGATGATGCCGGACATGAAGAGCAGGGGGATGAAGACCGCAATCAGCGAAAAGGTAATCGAGATAATCGTAAATCCGATCTGGCCGGCGCCCTTGATCGACGCCTCGAATGCACTGTCGCCGGCCTCGATGTAACGCACGACGTTTTCGATCATGACGATGGCATCGTCGACGACGAAACCGACGGCTATCGAAAGTCCCATCAGCGACAAGTTGTCGATGCTGTAGCCGAACAGATACATGACGCCAAAAGTGGCGACGATCGAAAGCGGAACGGTGACGCTGGGGATGGCCGTTGCCCAGGGCTTGCGCAGGAAGGCGAAGATGATCAGGACGACGAGAACCACGGTGATCGAAAGTGTGAGCTCGACGTCAGACACCGAGGCCCGGATATCCTGCGAACGGTCGCTCAGGAGATCGACATGCACTGACGGAGGTATCGACTGGGTCAGTTGCGGCATCATCGCCTTGATCTGGTCGACCACTTGAACGGTGTTGGCGCCGGCAGCGCGGAATATCAGCAATAGTTCCGACGGCTTGCCGTCGAACCAGGCGCCGGTGCGCGGATTGACCGAGGAGTTGATAACGTCGCCGATGTCTTTCACGGTCAGCGGCGCCCCGTTCTGGTACGCCACGATGATGTTGCGGAATTGCCTGGCCTTGAGTAGTTGATCGTTGGTATCGAGCGTGAATTGCTGTTTTGGCCCTTCGAGGTTGCCTTTAGGCGCATCGAGGGTGGCGCTGGTCAGGGCGCTGTCGACCTGAGCAAAACTCAGCCCGTGCGCGGCAAGAGCCGCAGGATCGACCTGCACGTGAATTGCCGGCTGTTGCTGGCCGCCGATCAGCACTTGGCCGACGCCCGGTATCGTCGACAAGGATTGAGCCAGCACGGTGTTCGAATAACCGTCGACCTGATATTCCGGCATCGCGTCGGAATGAACCGCATAAATGAGGATCGGGCGATCCGCCGGGTTGGTTTTGCGATAGGTTGGCGGATTAGGCAGGGTTTTCGGCAACAGGCCGTTGGCGGCATTGATCTCGGTCTGGACGTCGCTTGCAGCGCCGTCGATGTTGCGGCTGAGGTCGAACTGCAGCGTGATTGTCGTCTGACCGAGCCCGCTGGTCGACGTCATTTGCGACAGGCCCTGGATCTGCGTGAACTCGTTCTCCAAGGGGGTGGCGACCGTCTCCGCCATTGTATTCGGGCTTGCGCCCGGCAACTGCGCGGTGACGACGATGGTCGGAAAATCGACATTGGGCAGTGCGGCGACCGGCAGCAATTCGTAGCTGACCATGCCAAACAGCAATATGCCGGCCATCAGCAGCGCGGTGGCGATCGGGCGGCGAATGAAAATCTCCGAGATATTCATTCGCTGCTGACCTCGGTTTTCTGCACCGGCTCGGTCGTTTGCCGGATCGTGACCTTGGTATTGTTGTCGAGCCGATATTGGCCATCCGTGACGACTTTTTCTCCGCCGGAAAGTCCCTTGGCGATGACCGCTATGCCGTCTTGACGATCGGTGAGTATGACGTCGACGCGGTGCGCTCTCATGTCGGGATTGATCACATACACATAAGAGCCGCTGGGGCCGGCCATGACCGCCTCTTGCGCGATCGTCACTGCATCCTTTCGTATCGCCATCGTGAGCCGAACGCGCACGAACTCCCCCGGCCACAGTGTCTCGTCGGCGTTGCCGAACGTGCCTTGCAGCAACACGGTGCCGGTGTTGATGTTGACCTGATTGTCGATGATGGTGAGCCGTCCCTTTTCGAGCAGCTTTCCGGCTTGCGAATAGGCATCGACTTCGAGGGGCGCTACCGCCTGGTTGCGCTTGATTTGATCAAGCAAGGTCTGCGGTACGTTGAAACTCACGTAGATCGGCTTGATTTGCGCAATCGTCACCAGCGCGCCGTTTACGGTTTGGCTGCCGGTGCTGCTGGCGCTTCCGCTCGCAGCCGTCGCTGTGCCGGACGTCGATCCCTGGCCCGTGGCCGAACCGACGAGGTTGCCGAGATCGACGAGCAGTGCGCCCGCTCGTCCGGAAATCGGTGAGGCAACATGGGAATAGGCGAGATTGAGCTTCGCGGTCTCGACGTTGGCCTGGTCGAATTGGACCGTGCCCTTATCCTGTTGAACTGTGAAAAACTGATCTTGGGCTTGCTGTTTCGCGATCGAATTCTGCTGTGCGAGAAGCTGGAAGCGGGTGAGATCGAGTTCGGCCTCCGAGAGGACACCTTCGTCGTGCGCGAGTTGTGCTTGCGTCGCGTCTAGTGCCGCCTGAAACGGACGGGGATCGATCAGGAACAGCTCTTGTCCCTGTTTGACGTTCTGGCCCGGAGTGAATTCGATCTTTTCGATGGTGCCGCTGACGCGCGCCTGGACGGCTACGCTGTCGATGGATTGTACGGTGCCGACGGCGCTGACAATTTCGGGCACGTCCTGGCGTACTGCGAGACCCGCAGTGACTGGCACGGCAGCGATAGCCCCACTGCCCGGAGCGGCGGGTCGGCCGCTTCGATAACTGATGCCAACGGCTGCTATGGTCACGATGACGACGGCGCCGGCCGCATAAATCAGGCGCCGTGACTTAAATCGCTTGAAATAACTCATGAAACGGCGGGGCCATACTCCCTGTCCAGGCAGGGAACCCCGATATAGTTGAAAAGTTTCGCGTTTGCCGCACCGGTGACCATGAAATCGCGTTCATCTGCGGCAGCGCCGGAGAAGCCGGTCGCACCGAAGGCGCAATCGGCGGTCTATTGAGCGGCGCGGGATCGGCTACCTTACCGGAAGTTCATTCGATGTGGGCGGCTGGCACAGGTAAGTTTCGCATCACAGTCGCGGAAACTCTGGAACGGACACGGCGAAGCGGCGTTTTTCGTCACGCCATGGAGCGAACCGTAATGCAAAGAGTTGCGAAAATGCTGGGATCCGTCAAAACTGCAGTGCGCGTTGGTGCAGTTGGCTTGGCGCTTTGCGCTTCGGCGGGCTTAGCGCTGGCGAAACCAGCCGGCGGACATCCCGCAGGCGGCGGGCATCCCGGGGGCGGTCATCCCGGCGGCGGCGGCGCACCGCATTTTTCCGCGCCACATTTTAGCGCTCCGCATGCCGCGCCTCACTTCAGTGCAGCCCCGCATTTCCACGCCGCGCCACATTTCAGCGCTGCGCCCCATTTCCATGCGGCGCCACATTTCGCTGCGCATCCTCATGGCGTCCATGGCGCGCCGCATTTTGCTTCGCGGCCGCACTTCACGCCGCATACATCCGCGTCTCACGGACGCCACTTTGCCAATCCGTCGTTCCATAATAATGCCGGCGGACGCTTCGCCCACCATGGCCTTTCGACGGATCATGCACTGACGACTGGCGCTCATCCGTTTGCTGCCGGACGTGAGGCGGCCTTTGGGCGTCATCACGCGGTGGGTGGCGCCGATCCGGCGTCCTTCATGGCGCACCGCCATTTCGCCGGCAGTCCCGCGTTCCGTCCGTTTTTTGGTCACGGCTGGCATCCCTACCATCACCTTGGATGGCTCGGTCCGCTGTTCTGGCCTTACGCCTACGGCGATTTCTTCTATTACGCGCTGTGGCCTTACGATTACGCCTATGTCGATCCGTTTTGGGCCTACGGTTACGGCGACATCTACGAATCGATCTTTTCGCCGTACGACTACGGCGACTATGTCGAAGGATCCGGTGCGCCGCAGCGGATGGCGAGCCTTACCCAGGGCATGGCGCAAAGCTGCGACGACGAAGCCGCCGAGGTCACCGGCTGGCCGATCAATCAGATCGAGGACGCGGTCCAGCCGAACGCGCAGCAAAGCGCACTGCTCGACGACCTCGGCAACGCCATCGTCAAGGCGAGCGACGAGATCAAGTCGCATTGCCCGACCACCGTCGCGTTTACCCCGACCGATCGTCTCGCCCAGATGCGGCAGCGATTGCAATCGCTCGTCGATGCCGTGAATCTGATCAGCCCGCCGTTGACGAAGTTCTACGCTTCGCTTTCCGACGAGCAGAAAGCCCGGTTCAACGAAATTGCGCCGCCGGCGCCGCAAAGTGCGCAAGCCTCGCAGGGCCAACCGCAAGCGGAAGCGGGCCAGCAACCAGGCGTTCAGGCGCAATGCGATGCTAGTATCATGGCGTGGCCGACCGGCCAGATCGACAATGCGGTTCATCCCAACGATACGCAGCGCGCCAAGCTTGTCGCGTTACAGACGGCGCTTTCGCAGGCCGCCGATACCATCAAAGCCGCGTGTCCCACCCAGGTGCCGGCAACGCCGCCCGACAGGCTTGCCGCCATCGGCACGCGCCTGCAGGCAATGCTGCAGGCTGTGGAAACGGTGCAGCCGGCGCTGGCGGATTTCTATAATTCGCTCAGTGACGATCAGAAGGCGCGCTTTAACACGCTCGGCAAGCAATTATTCGCGCAGAACCAGGAATAGGCGGCGCCCGGATTTAATGAAACAGCTTCGGAAACTTCGCCCGGAGCCTTGAGCGCAGGTCGGCGCTGACGTCGACGGTCGGCGGGAATGTGCCCTTGAGCTTCATCTCGTAGGGAATGCAGGCGTCGACGAGAATCCGGTTGTTGAAATTGCCGGGCAGAAAAAGCGGGTCGCGCTTCGACGCCCAGGCTTTCTGCACCAGGTCGATATCGACCTTGGGATCGAACCGCGTGCACATCGCCCACAGCACCTGGTCGAGGTCGCCGGCGTCGATATCCTCGTCGACCACGACCGTCCATTTGCCGGCATAGGCGCCGCCCTGGCAGGCGCAGGCGACGTGTAGCGCCTGCCGGGCGTGACCGGGATAGCGCTGGCGAAGCTGGACCGCGGTGAAACGCGTTGCCGGGCCGGCTTCGTGATTCCACACGCCGAGTACGTCGGGAATGCCGCAGGCGTCGAGCGCACGCCAGATTTGTGCGGCGCCGGCGATGCCCTTGAGCAGTCCCGTCTCGTCGACCGGCTTGTGCTGCGGCGCGCAGGTCAGGATCGGATCGTTACGATGCAGGATAGTTTTGACGTTGACATAGGGCCGGTCCTGGGTGTCGTCGGAATAATAGCCCATCCATTCGCCGAACGGACCTTCCGGCTTGGTCTTGCCGGGAACGGTTTCGCCTTCGATGGCGATTTCGCAGTCGGCCGGGATTGGAAAGCCCGTGTAAGGCCCGCGCACCACGTCGATCGGCTCGTCGCGCAGCCCGCCGGCAATGTCGTATTCGCTGACTTCCGGCAGCGGGCTCGACGACAGCATGAACAACAACGGATCCTGCCCGCACAGGATCACCACTTTCATTGGTTCGCCGCGGGCGAAATATTTGTCGCGATGGATACGGCCGTGTTTGCCTTCGGTGATCTGGCAGCCCACGGTCTTGCCGTCATAAACCTGGCTGCGATAAGCGCCGAGATTGAACCAGCCGTCGTCGGGATCCTTGGTCACCACGCAGCACGCCGTGCCGATAAAGCGCGCCTTGTCCTGCTCGTGATGGCGCGGCACCGGGAATTTCAAGACGTCGATCGCGTCGCCCTCGATCACGTTCTCGAAAATCGGACCGTCATTGACGAAGCGCGGCGGCACCGGTCTCCGCTCTGCCATGCGCGCGTGATAGCGTTGCACGATGTCAACCTTGCGTTCGTAGTCGAGCGGCAGGCCGACCGTGAGCGCGATGCGATTGATCGAGGACAGTTGCCCGTACAGCGTGCGGTAGCCTTTAGCGTAGCCGGGCACGTCGTCGAACAGGATCGCGGGCGCCGTGCCGCGGCTTTTCTCCGTAAGCATGTGCGTGACTGCGCCCATTTCGGCGTCCCAATGGGCGCCGGAAACGCGCTCAAGTTCGCCAAGCTGATCGACGGTCTCAAGCCAACCGCGCAAGCCGCGGTAGCGATGTGCCGCTGCAGCGCCGGTCATGCGATCTCCGTGTCCCTAAGATGAGCAAACCGGGTATGAATTGGGGTCGCAGTCGTGTCAAGCTGCGCCGTTATCTGCACACCCTGTCCATGGAGTAATCCGTGAGCCTTCCAAAGCCGAATTACAATCCGCCGTTCAACGTCACCCGCGCCAGTCATGCCGTGCTGACCGTCAAGGATCTGGCGAAAAGCCGCGCCTTCTATGTCGACCTCATCGGCTTTATCGTCAGCGACGAGGACAAGGACGCAATCTATCTGCGCGGCGTCGCCGAAGCGTGCCATCACTCGCTCGTCCTCAAGCGCGCCAGCACCGCTGAAGCCGAGCGTGTCGGCATGCGCTGTTTCACCGAGGAAGACCTGGAAAAGGCAAAATTCTATTTCGAGAAGGCGGGACTGCCGGCGCAATGGGTTGAGCGGCCATACCAGGGCAAGACGCTGCATGTGAGCGACCCGCTCGGAGCGCCGCTCGAATTCTGCGCCACCATGACCACGAAGCCGCGCCTCGTCACCAGTTTCGAGCATCATCACGGCGCAGTGCCGCAGCGTATCGATCACTTCCAATTACTGGTGCCGGACGTGCAGCGCGAATTGGAATTCTACATGGCGATGGGGTTCCGCCTGTCGGAATATATCGCGGTTGACGGCAGCGACGAGCCGCTATTCGTTTTCCTGCAGCGCAAAGGCAATCCGCACGACATCGTGTTCGCGCCCGGCGCCGGTCCACGGCTGCATCACGCCGCCTTCAGCATTCCGGAGTCCTATCATTTCTTCTACGTGTGCGATCTCGCCTCGAATATGGGATTTGCCGAAAACATCGAATACGGGCCTGGCCGTCACGGTCCGGGCCTCGCTTTATTCGTCTACATGCGCGACCCCGACGGCCATCGCATCGAATTGTTCAACACGCACTATCAATGCATGGACATCGAGGACGAACCGGTGCGCTGGGATGCTTCGGTCGCCGGCAAGCGGCGCTGGCAGCTTCCGGCGCGCGCGCAGTGGTTTTCCGAGGCGAGCCGCTTCGCCGGCGTCGATCTGCGCGAGCCGGCGCACAAGGGCAATCCGATGACGCTCGAAAAATACGTCGCCGCGGCCGGGTAGGGCGTGCGTGATGCCGGGCGCATCGTGGCCGCGTTGGATTGCGATCGCGTCGGGCTTCTGCGCCGGACTCTTCGACCTGTGCCGCTGCCGCGCACGCTGACCCCAATGCGCTGTGGAATATTGTCCACGGCCAATGCGTACCGGACCAGATCGCGCATGGCGACCCGAAACCATGCGCAGAGGTCGATCTGCGCCACGGCATCGCCGGAGGATTCGCGGTCCTCAAAGACATCAATGGCGCGACGCAATATTTGCTGATCCCGACAAACCGGGTCGGCGGCATCGAAAGCCCTCTGGTTCTCGCACCTGGCGCCCCCAATTATTTCGCCGACGCATGGCAGGCCCGGCGCCTCGTGGAAAAAGCTCTCGGACATTCGGCGTTGCGCGACATTCTGAGTCTGGCCATTATTTCCGAACTGGCACGCTCCCAGACCCAGTTGCATATTCACATCGACTGCGTTCGCGCCGATGTGCGCGACGCGTTGCGGCGCGAGCGCGCGGCAATCGGCCGGCGCTGGAGCCTGTTCCCGGTATTGCTTGCCGGTCATCGCTACCTTGCCATGCGCGTGGCAGGCCGGTCGCTCGCCGGAGCTAATCCCTTCAAACTTCTGGCGTCGGGCGTGCGGGGAGCCCGCGCCGACATGGGACGCCACACTTTGGTGGTTGTCGGCATGCAATTCGCCCACGAGGCGCCCGGCTTCGTTCTCCTCGACGATCATGCCGATATCGCGCATGGCGACGCGGCAGGCGGCGAGGAATTGCAGGACCACGCCTGCGCGCTGGGGCGTTAGGAAACGTCAAACGCGCCGATGCAATCGATGCTCGATCCAGAGCAGAATCCCGTTGGCGATTGCCGCGAAGGTGAACAACACGATCGCAACCGCGATCATGTCTGTGCTCTGCGCGAGCGACATATCGGTCATGATCATCGAACCGAGGCCGGCCTTCGACGCAAACATTTCTCCCAGCAGCACGCCGAGCAGCGTTACCGTGAATCCGATGCGCAATCCGGTGAAGACTTCCGGCAGCGCGGCGGGAAGCAGCACGTTCGCCACGGTTTGCCACGGCGACAGATGCAGCGTCCGCGCCGACCGCAGATAGACCTGTGGAATGGCGCGGATCGCGCCCATGGTCAGCAAGGCGACCGGCAAAATGCCGTGCATCGCGCCGAACGCTACTTTGCCCGATATGCCGAGGCCGAAGATGAGCAACACTACCGGGTAAAGCGTGATCTTCGGCAGCGAATAAAGCGCGACCAGAATCGGCTCGCCGACGGCGCCGGACAGCCGATGCGCGCCCATCCAGATACCGATGGCAAGCCCGATGCCGTAGGCGAGAACGAGCGCCAGCGTGAACGCCAGAGCCGTTGCCGCCGCATTCGTCACAAAACGCGCGGTCGTCACGACATGCATGAGATAAGACATTGTCTCGATCGGCGCGGGGAGCGCCGTTTCGCCGGCGATGCGATGCAATGCCTCCCAGATCGCCAGCACGACGAGTAATATCGCCAAAGTATCCAAAGCGCGCCGCCTTGCAGTCGCCGGCGCGGTCATGGTTGCGGCCGTCGCGTCCGTCATCGGCGGCCTCCGCTGCGGCGTTCGGCAAAGCGCATGTCGAGCGCGTGCAGGGCCGCGTTGACGATGCTCGCTATGATGAGCAGGAACAGGATCAGCGCATACATGCGGCGATTGTCGAAGTTGGCGTAAGCGTCGGAAATGTCACGGCCCAGACCCGCCGGCGCAAGGATAAACTCGGCGGCGATGACGGCGATGAAGCCGTAAGACACCGAGAGCTTGATACCGGTGAAAAGATAGGGCGCCGCCGCCGGCAGCTGCAATGTCAGCGCGGTGGCAACGCGGCCTAGCCGATGGACTTTTGCCACTTTCGTCAGAACCCGCGGCACGCGGTCGAGCCCATTGAGCGTGGCGATGATCATGGCGACAACGGCGGTTGCCACGCCGATCACGACGATCGGCATTGGCGACAGGCCGAAGATCGCGATCAGCACCGGATAGAAAATGAAAATCGGCACGGCGTAGTAAGTTGCGAAAAACGGATCGAGTGCCTCGCGCAGGCGCGGCAGCGCGTGAATAACCAGCCCGGCGGCAAAGCCGAGCACGATGGAAACGGCAATCACGAGCGCAATGACGCCGAGCGTGCGTTCGATATCGGCCTCGATCGAACCCGAGGCGAGGAGCTGTGCCAGCGCGGCTGCCATTTCCGACGGCGCAATGACGATGCGATGGTCGATCAGGCCGGTACGGCAGCAAATCTCCAGCGCCGCGATCGATGCCGCGACCACCGCAAGCCTGATGAGGCCGATCCGCGTCATTCGGCGGCGAGCGGGGCGGTTGGCGCCGATTGGGCGAGGCCGGAATGACCCAGCGCTTTGAGAGATTCGCCGCGCAATCGCTCCCACAGTCTGCCGGTGATTTCGCCGAAAGCCGGTTCGGCAACGATGGTCGAATCGCGTTCGCGCGGCCAGCCGGTTTCGATGATCTCGATGAAGCGGCCGGGGCGGGCCGACATGGCGCCGATCCGGTCGGCCAGCATGGCGGCTTCGTCGAGCGCGTGGGTGATGAGCAGCACCGTGGCGCCGGTCTGCCGCCATAGCCGCAACACCTCGTCGCCCATCAGCAGCCGTGTCTGCGCATCGAGCGCACCGAAGGGCTCATCGAGCAGAATGAGTCGCGGTTGCATCACCAGCGTGCGCGCGATGCAGACGCGCTGGCGCATGCCGCCGGAGAGTTGCGACGGATAGGCTGCGGCAAAATCCTTCAACCCCATGAAGGCGAGCGCGTCATCGACGCGCCGCCGCACTTCGCGTTCGCGAACGCCGTTCCGGCGCAGGCCGAATGCGGCGTTGTCCCAGACCGTCAGCCAGGGAAAGCTCGCATCCTCCTGGAATACGACGCCGATGCCGTCGGCGACTTGCCCGCTTACCGGCTTGCCCTCGAAGGTGACGCGGCCGTCGGTCGGTTGCTGCAATCCGGCGAGCACTTCGAGGAAGGTCGATTTACCGCAGCCGGACGGCCCGACGATCGCGAAGAATTCGCCCTTATGCAGGTCGAGATCGATCGGGCCGAGCGCGTGTACCGGTGGATGATCGCCGGCGCCGCGATAAGTCTGCGTGACGCCGGCGAGCTGCGCGTGGATATCGCCGTACACGGCCGCCTTCTCACTTCTGCAGATCGGGGGGCAGGAAGGACGTATCGATCATCTTCGCGAGATCGGGATCCTTGTCGATCATGCCGACGTATTTCATGGCCTTCACGGTGTTTTGCAACAGGATCATCTCGATCTTGCCCTCGCTGTAGAATTTCGCGTCGACGAGCTGCTGCATCAGGGTGTCGACGTCGTTGGGCGGCAGCGGCGCGTAGATCGGCTCGAGAATTTTGCTGGCCTCGGCGGTGTGGTCATAGATGAACTGCACCGCTTCGCGGCGGCCGGCGAGGATCGCACGCAGTTTGTCGGGATGATTTTTGATCAGATCGCCGGTGGCGATGCCAACGGCCGGCGGCAGCAACGGCAAATCCTTCGGCCCGACGAGAACCCTATATTTGCTGGCGCCGCCGCGCATCATGAACAGGATGCCGGGAATAGTGGTGGCGTCGACGACGTTGTTTTCGAGCGCGGTGAGCGCGCCGGAGAGATTGCCGAGTGCGACGCGCTGGATATCGTTGGGGTTGATGCCGGCGTCTTCGGCCGCCAAAACCGCGGTCATTTCCCCGAGCGATTTCGGATTGGAAATTCCGAACTTCTTCCCCTTCAAATCCTTCATCGACTTGATCGGAGAATTAGGCATGACGATGATGACGTTGCTGGCCATCGAGCGCGAGCCGATATCGACGATCTTGATATCCTGACCCTGATTGATGGCGGCTATGATGCCGGCCGGCGAGGTCTCGCCATAGCCGAGCTCGCTGGCGATGGTGGCGCGCACCGAAGAGCCGCCGCCCTCGCCGGAAATGACGCCGGTGATGTCGACGCCGGCCTTTTTGAAAAATCCTTTTTCGATGCCGACTGCATAAGGCGCGCCCGATGGATCGGCCTTGTACTGCGTGACGAGGATGTCTTCGGCCAGCGCCGGCAGCGGCGCGGCGATGCACAAAGTAATGACGAGGGCCGACAGTCTGGGCTGCAACATTCCTACCTCCCTGGGGCTTCGTTTTGATCGTTGACGCAGCAAGTGGTGGCATTATCGCGCGTTCGGCGGCCAATGGGAACGTGGAGTCTCGGTTTGCCGCATGCATTGGATGATAGAATCGATCATGATGGCGTAAAATGACTTTGATGGTCTCGCCGGAGATGCCATGACGGTCCTGTCGCAGGATGACACGACGCCAGCCAAATCCATGGCCGACCCGATCTGGCTCGCCTCCTACCCCGCAGGTGTGCCCAAGACCATCGATCCGGACGCCTATCCGTCGTTGTCCGCGATGCTGATCGAAGCGTGCCGGGTGCATGCGGCGCGGCCCGCGTTCGAGTGCTTGAGCGCGCGAATGACCTACGCGGACTGGGAACGCGACAGCCGCGATTTCGCGGCGTTCCTGGTGGAGGAGGTGGGCTGCGCTGCCGGCGATCGCGTCGCGATCATGCTGCCGAATATGCTCGCTTATCCCGTCACGTTCCTCGGTGCGCTGCGCGCCGGCATGACGGTGGTCAACGTCAATCCGCTCTACACGCCGCGTGAATTGCAACAGCAGCTCGCCGATTGCGGCGCCGCCGTCATCGTGATCATGGAGAATTTCGCGCACAAGCTGCAAGGGATCATCGCCGACACCCAAATCCACCACGTTGTGGTGGCCCGTCTCGGCGACTTCGTGCCGATGTTCAAGCGCTGGGCGTTCAATTTTGCGAACTCCTATATCGCTCACGCCGTGCCGGCGTGGCAGTTCGACAAGTTCACCATGCTGCAGGATGCCTGCGAGCGGCCGCCGAGCGGAACCTACCAGGACGTGCCGGTGCAGGCCGGCGACGTCGCCATGCTGCAATACACCGGAGGGACGACGGGCGTGCCGAAGGGCGCCATGCTGACTCATCGCAATCTAGTCGCGAACACGTTGCAGTGTCTGGCCTGGACCGGGGTCGGCGTCCGGATCGAGCATGAGCGCGTGCTGACGCCGCTGCCGCTCTATCACATCTTCTCATTGACGGCGAATTTGCTGACCTTCGCGGTGTTCGGTGGTTTGGACTATCTCATTCCCGATCCGCGCGATCTGCACCGGCTCATTCGCGTCATGCGCGGCGCCCACATTACCTGGATGTCCGGCGTCAACACGTTGTTCAATGCGCTCGTCAATGAGCCTGAATTCGCCGCATTGGACTTCAGCGCGTTGCGCGTCGCAATCGGCGGCGGTGCAGCCGTCCAAAGCGAGGTGGCGCGGCGCTGGCGCGAGATCACCGGCAGCCCGTTGGTCGAAGGCTATGGTCTGACCGAAGCTTCGCCGGTGGTCTGCATCAATCCGTTCGCAAACCCGAAGCTCGGCACCGTCGGCCTGCCGGTGCCCTCGACCGAGGTAAGCATCCGCGACGATGCCGGCAACGCGCTCGCGGTTGGGGAAAGCGGCGAAGTGTGGGTGCGCGGCCCGCAGGTAATGAAGGGCTACTGGCAGCGTCCCGACGAGACGGCGCTGGTGCTGACCGCCGATGGCTGGCTCAAGACCGGCGATATCGGCGCTTTCGACAGCGAAGGATTTCTGCGGCTCCTCGACCGCAAGAAGGACATGATCAACGTCTCCGGCTTCAAGGTGTTTCCCAATGAGGTGGAGGACGTCGTCATGCTGCATCCCGGCGTCCTCGAAGCGGCCGTGATCGGCGTTCCGGACCTGCGCACCGGGCAGGGGGTCAAGCTCTTCGTGGTCAAGCGCGACCCGGCGCTGACCAAGGCCGATCTGAGCGATTTTCTTCACAGCCGCCTGGCCGCCTACAAGAGGCCGACGACGATCGAATTTCGCGACCAATTGCCGAAAAGCAATATCGGTAAGATTTTGCGCAAGGAATTGCATTGAGGTCATGCCGCCGAGCAGTACGCGGCCTTCCAGCCTAACGGCGCACATGCTAACCGTAGTGCCGCGTAAAAATATCGGAGGAAGCTGCGTTCATGCCCAAGTTGCAGTTGTCGTTCGCGTGCGGGCTCTATGACCGGATGCTCGCCCTGTACACCGGAGATGTTAAGCCCGACGGCATAGACCTGAATTTCATCGCTATCGATCAGCCGCGCCCGATCTTCGACCGCATGTCCGGCGGGCAGGAATTCGACGTTGCGGAGTATTCGAGCTCGGAATTCGTCCAGCGCTTCGCCAATAAAGAATGCCCGTTCGTCGCCATCCCGGTGTTTCCCTCGATCGCGTTCCGGCTTGGCTTCATCGCCGTCAATCGTAAATCGGGAATCAAGACGCCAAAGGATCTCGAGGGCAAGCGGGTCGGCGTACCGCTTTATACGATGACCGCCGCCATCTTCATCAACGGCATGCTGAAGAACGAGTTCGGCGTCGACCTGTCCAAAATCCACTGGGTGCAGAGCGCGATGAATACGTCGGGCGCGCATGGCAGCCCGACCGTGCTGCCGCTCCTGAAAAAAGTCTCCATCGAGAACAACACATCGAGGAAGACACTCGGCCGGCTTCTTGCCGACGGCGAGATTGACGCGACGCTGGGCACCAGCCTGCCCGAGGAAATCCGCAGCGATCCCGACATCGCGCGGCTGTTTCCGGATTACGTCGAGCGCGACAAGGATCTCTACAAGCGCAAGAAAATCTACCCGATCATGCATCTCGTCGCGATCAAGAAGAGCGTCTACGAACGTTATCCGTTTGTCGCCACGAGCCTTTACGACGCTTTCGTCAAATCGAAAAAGATCGCGCTGGAGAAGCTCTTCAATCTGCGCGCGGTGCGCTACATGACGCCGTTTTTGATGCGCGAGATCGACGACATCTGGGAGGTGTTCAATGGCGACCCGTGGCCCTACGGCGTCGAGCCCAACCGGAAGACTCTGGAGGCACTCATCACCTATGAGCAGGACCTCGGCCTGATTGCCTCACCGGTAAAGGTCGATGATCTCTTCGTGCCGACCTACGGCTGACCCTCGCGCGGCCGGCCGGCGCCGCGCATTGGTATTCGTTTTCTCAGATGGAACAAGCGACATGAGCCAACTTGACGATATCCTGCGCGACCTCGTCGTCGCCAACCGCATCCTCTCCAACGAAGACGTGGTCGACGCCTACGGCCATATCAGCGTGCGGCACCCCGATAATCCGAAACAATTCTTCCTGTCGCGCTCGCGTGCGCCGGAACTGGTCGAGCGCCACGATCTTATCGAGTTCGACGAGGAGGGCGAGCCGGTCAGCGACAAGCGGCAGCCTTATATCGAGCGCCATATCCACGCCGCCATATTTGAAGCCCGGCCGGAGATCATGGCGGTGGTGCATGCGCACGCTGAAGATACCCTGCCGTTCGGCATCATCAACAAGCCGCTCGAGCCGGTGATCCATTCCGGCGCTTTCATCGGCGGCAAGGTGCCGGTGTGGGATATCCGCAAGAAATTCGGCGAAACCAATCTCCTCGTGACCAATATGGCGCAGGGCCGCGACCTGGCGAAATCGCTGGGCAAAGGCAATGTCGCGCTGATGCGCGGCCACGGTTTTGCGTCGGCGGCGCGCTCGATCATCGAGGTGGTGCGGCTGTCGGTCTATCTGCCGCGCAATGCGCGGGTGCAGATGAATTCGATGCGAATGGGCGGCAAGCCGAAACCGTTGTCCAAGGGCGAGATCGCGGCGCGAACGTCCGGCTATAAGCCGCATTCGCACGAAACCTGGCGCGCCTGGGAATATTGGGCGACCCGCGCCGGCTGCGGCGACATGATCGGCGAACCCCACGCCCATCATAATACCGAAAAGCACGATCACGCGCCGAAGAAATAGGCCACTTTACAAGCGCCGCCACGCGCAGACCCTGGCTTTCCTTCGGTGGGCCCGCGTGGCAGACTTTGGTGTACCGCGACATATCGCGGCCGTGGCCATCGCGGCCGCCTGAACTTGAGCAATCGCTTTAAAAGTCAGTCGAACATTCAGAGGACAACAGCCATGAGAACGCGTTACGCCGGTTTATGCGCCGCCGCAATCTTGGCGGCTCTCGCTTTCCAAGCAACTTCCGCCAACGCTCTGTCGATGACCGAATGCAGTGCCAAGTATAAGGCGGCAAAAACCGCCGGCACGCTCAACGGCATGAAATGGAACGACTTCCGCAAGGCGCAATGCGGTACCGAAGCGGCTGCGCCTGCGGCAGCTCCGGCGCCCGCAACCGCGTCAGCGCCCGCCGCGGCGCCTGCGCCCAAGCCCATGGCAGCGCCGGTTGCCGTCGGCAACGCCGTGTTCCCGAATGCGGTCGATTCCAAATATTCAAAGGATTCCGCCGGCAAGGGCCGGATGCTGACTTGTCTCGATCAGTACAAGGCCAATAAAACATCCAACGGCAATGGCGGCCTGAAATGGATACAGAAGGGCGGCGGCTACTACAGCGAATGCAACAAGCGCCTGAAAGGCGCGTAACGATTGTCCTGCACAACAAAAAAGGAACCAAAAATATGAAAAGCGTAATCGGTGCAGCACTGCTGTTGCTTGCGATGGGGATTGGCGGCGCGGGCGCGCAAACTCCGGCGCCGACAACGCCGGCTCCTGCCGCACAGCCGGCGCCGACCGCGAAACCGGCGGCTCCGGCCATGGCCGCGCCGAGCGACAAGAAGGCGATCTCGAAATCCTGCACCGATCAGGCCAATGCCAAGGGATTGCATGGCAACGCCCGCAAGAAATTCCGATCCGAGTGCAAGAAGAACGGCGGCAAGGCGTCGTAGCGCAACGCTTCACGTCAAGCGCCGGCCAATAAAAATCGGAGCGCGGGGTGCCGCGCTCCGATATTATTTTGGACGCCCAACGGCCGGTTAGGGCCAGCTTTAGTGCAGAACGAGTTCCGTCACTTTGCCATTGCTGGCGCGGCCCTGCGCGTAATATTGGCCGATATTGCGCATCAGCGCGGCATCCGACACCGAATAGATCACCGCATCGGTCTTGCCGGTATTGATGTGGCGCCGCCACAGAAAGTTCGGCACTACGAACAGATCATTATGGCCCCATTCGAAGCGCTTGCCGCCGACTTCGGTCGTGCCGTTGCCTTCGATGCAGACATAATAAGTGCCGGCCGTTTCGCGCTTGAATTCGGTTTCTTCGCCCGGGCGCAACAGTTGCGCCGAATAATTCAGCGTCTTGAACACCGCTTCGCCGGTCACCGGGTTGACGAAGTCGACCTTGATGCCTTCGTACGGGTCGCCTTGCTCCTTGCGCAGGCTGTGCAGCATTTCCATCACGTCGGCGCCGCGGTAGTGGAACAGCGGTGCGGGCGCGCGGCCGACGCCGCGCTGGTGATCGACGAAAGTCGGTTTGATGCCGCCGTGGCTGTAGAGACTGCGTGAGTAACCCTCGCTCACGGTGACTGCCTGGACATTGGTATTGCCGTGCGCGCCGGGCATGTTGTGATCGACCCAGGCGGCGTCGAGGAATTCCATCAACGGCCAGTCCAGCGTGTCGATCCAGATCACCGGTTCGCCGGAATCGTTGCCGTGGTCGTGCCAAGTGCCGTTCGGGGTGAGGATCAGGTCGCCGTAATTCGCCGTGACCTTCTCGCCCTCGACGACGGTATAGCCGCCTTTTTTGGACAGGATGGTCCGGCTCGCATTCGGCGAATGCAGATGCACCGGCGCGACGTCGCCCGGATTGTAGATCGAGATGGCGCAGCGGATGGTATTGGTGACTTGCAGGCGTCCGTTCAGGCCCGGATTGAGCAACAGGATGCTTTGGCGGTCGGCGAACTCAATCGGCGAGACGTCGGCCTTGCTGGCGATCTCCGAGATCTGCCTGAGGTAATCGTTATATTCGTTCCACTTCCACATATACGGAATGGTTTTCATCTGATTGACGGCGACGCGGCCGCTGGCGAGCTGCCCCGAGCCTTCGCCGCTGGTCTCACTGAACCACGGCTTTTGTGCCGGCGAATTGGCCTGGGTGCGCACCCAGATATTGTGCTTGCCGGCGTCGGTATTGATGGCCTCCATCAATTCGCGCGCCTTGTTGGATAGCCCGCTTGGGGCCGGGGCCTTCATCGTTACCGTTGCCATGAGGTTTTCTCCTTAACCGGGGGTCGCGTCCCTATCGGTCATGCGGCTTGCGCCGATGCCAGACGTTGTTTGGCGGCTATGCCTTTACAGCAGGTATAGTGGCTCGGCCGGTTGTTTGCAAAGGCGTCGGGACTGCGTGCGGCGATGCATGCCCTACGGAAAAGACATGGCGGACGCTGCCGCGTTCAAAATCGACGCAAAGCGCCTGATCTCTCAGCTTGCGGCCAGAAATTCGCGGATGGCGCGGTTGAATTCCGCCGGGCGGTCCATGTTCGAGATGTGACCGGCGCCGGGTATTTCGACATAGCGCGAGCCGGGAAGCTTCTCGTTGAGCTTGCGCATGGCCGGCGCCGGCGCGTCCTTCTCACCGACGAGGAATAGCGCCGGCCGCGTCACGGTTGCGACCGCGGAGGCGTAGTCGTGGTCGGCGAGCGCCGCCGCGCAACCGATAAAGCCGTTGACCGGCGTGTCGCGGATCATGGCGCGGATTTTGTCGACATGCGGCGGATTCTTCGCCACGATTTCCGGCGGCACCCAGCGCGAAACGGTAAGTTCGACGAGAGCGTCGATGCCCTGCTTCTGGGCAATGACGATGCGCTCTTCCCATTGCTGGCTCGACTGCGGCGTCGACTGGCATGGTGAATCGCAGACGATGATGCGATCGAAGCGTTCGGGATGGCGCTCGGCAAGGCCAAGCGCGGTGGCGCCGCCCATCGACAGGCCGGCGAAGTGCGCCTTCTTGATCGCGAGCGCATCGAGCAGGCCGAGCGCATCGGCAAGCAGGGTATCGTAGGAATAACGGCCGGCCGGCGCGTCAGTTGCGCCGTGCCCGCGCTGGTCGTAACGCAGCACGCGGTACGAATTTTTCAACGCCGCGGCCTGCTCGTCCCACATCGCCAGCGAGGTCGCCAGCGAATTGGAAAACACCAGGCACGGCGCACTGTCCGGTCCGTCGATCTGATAATTGATGGTGATGCCGTTGGCTTTGACTTTCATGTTGGCTTCCTGGCTGGAGTTTTCATTTGGGGAGGAAATCGAAAAGCAAATCGGCGAGCGCCCGCGGTGCCTGCGTCGGCATGAAGTGGCCGGCGTCTTCGATCAATTCGAAACGCGCACCCGGGATCTTTTTGGCAAGCTCTGCCGTGCCGGCATGGGGCCGCACCGTATCGTGGCGGCCGGCAATCACCATGGCGGGACAGCGGATCAGCGGCAGCATATGCAGCATGTTGGTGCGGGCCAGCGCGCGGAAAGCAAAGCCGAAGCACACCGGATCGTTCGCCAAATAACGCCCGAGATAAGCCTCGTAGGCAGCGCGCTCGCCGAGGCTCGGCGGATAGGACAGCGCAAGCGTCGTCGGCAGCGACGCACGCATGCCCTCGCGTGCGGCAAAAGCCGCACGCTCGTCGAGCGCCGCGGCACGGCTTGCATCGACACCGGGCGCGGGATTGCAGAGAACCAGCGCGCCGACCCGATCGGGATGCTTTTCCAGGAAGCGTAGCGCCTGGGTCGCCGCCGCAGCGACGGTGACGAAGTGGTAGGGCGGATCGAGGCCGACGCTGCGGGCGAGCGCCTCGAAATCCTCCACCAGCACGTCGTTGGAAAACTCCTGGCGCACTTTTTCAGAAAGGCCCGAGCCGCGCTGGTCGAAGCGCAGCACGCGGCAGCGCCCGGCAAGGAGCGGCGCGACGGCGTCCCAGGAATTAAGGGTGCCGCCGAGTTCGTGCAGCAGGACGACGGAGCGCCCGCGCGGGCCGGCAAGGTCATAATGGAGGCTTACGCCATTGGCGTCGACAAAGGGCACCGCGGTCTCCTCAAAATTCCCAGCCGATGAGCCGGTCAAGCGAATAGAGGTCGCCGCCATGAATCAGGAAAAACAAGGTCGCGACCAGCCACATCATCGTATATTCCAGACCGAGCTTGTTCCAAAAATATCGGCCGACGCGCCAGCGCTCGAAATTCGTCACGACCAGAAACAGCACCAGCGGCACCGCGGCGGCTCGCGTGAATAGACCGAGCGCCAGCATGGGGCCGGCAATCAGCTCGGTCGCGGCGATCAATGGCGCCCAAAGCCAGCCGGGACGGTATCCCCAGCCGTCGAGATCGACCGCCAGCGAGCGCACATTGCCCTGGCGGATTCCGGTTCCCGGAAAGAAGCCGAACGCCATGCGCAAGCCGTGCGGCACCATCCACAATCCGACGACGGCGCGCAGCAGCGCCTCGCTTATTGGCGCCAGCGTCTGATAAACCGCGTTCAATTGCGGAAAGACCAAGGGAATTTCGATCATGTTTTGCTGTCGGCGCGGCGGCCGCGCGTTTACTCAATGCGCCATCAGCACCGGCAGCTTGGCGTTGGCGAGGATATGCCGCGTCGTGCCGCCGAAGATCATCTGACGCAGGCGGCTTTGCGTATAGGCGCCCTTGACGATGAGGTCGCAACCGAGCTCGTCGGCTTTGGCGAGAATGGTCTCGCCGGCGCTGCGTTTGGCGGCCGGCTTCATCGTGATGGTGTCGGCGGTGATGCCGTTCATTTTCAGCGAGCGCGCCATTTGCTCGCCGCTCGGACCGGCGACCGTCGCACCTTCGACCGTCAGGATTGTGATGCGCTCGGCCAGACGCAGGATCGGCATGGCGTCCGCCATGGTGCGCGCCTGCTCGGTGCTGTTGTTCCAGGCGACCAGGATGTTGGTGCCAACCGAGCGCGGCGAGTTCGGCGGCGCAATCAGCACCGGACGGCCGCTTTCGAACAAAGCGGATTCCAGCGTGATCATGGACGGGCTTTGCCACTCGTCGCCGGGCCGCGCCAGCACGATGACATCGAAGACGCGGCCGTAACTGCCGACGAAATCGTGGCCGCTCGGCGCGTCCTTTAGCCACGCCCATGACAGTGAGGCGGCGCCCTCGCCGGTACGGGGCGCGATGTGGTGGTTTTCCATGAATGAGTGGAACAGCAGTTCGGCCTGCCGCACCATTTCGGCGTCGTTCTCCTTCACCGCCACCATGGTCAGCCCGCTGTCGGGGTCCATGGCGACGAGGTCGGCGACGGCCGGGCGCAGCGGAAATCCTTCGATGCAACTATCGAACTTTTGCGCCAGCAACAGCGCGGTATCTAGCGCCGATACCATGGTGGACCCGTGCTCGGTCGGAACGAGGATGGTTTTCATGCGCGCGCCCCAATGGTGTCGGCACAGCCGTCGAAGTTTCCCCTGCGAAGGTGGCCCCTGACCGGGGTCTTGAGTCTTGTTGTCATACTGCCGCGCCGATCAGCGCCGGACAAGCGCCCGTGACACTGGTCCCGGTTAATGCGGGGCAGACTCGCCCTGAAAATCGGCAAGGACATAGGCGAGCGGGGCGGGCTCTACTTTCACCGGTCCGGTGAATGGCCGGTCAATGGAGACAATGGCCATCAGTTCACCGAAAATGATCAGTGCGAGCAGTCCGGTCATCATGACCTGTACGCGTAGGTTGAGCGTGCCGAAGAAGAAGGTGAAACCGATGGTGATAAGAGCCCCGCCGAAGAGCACCAGCCAGATCACGCCCGGAACGGCGCCTCCGGAGGCAATCAGCCGTGCACGGCGCGCCTGCGTCATCTGGTCGAGCTGATAGAGAATCTCCGACATGACCGGATTGCCGGCGCTCTGGGTTACGCTCGACGTCAAGAGTGTAGCGTAGATAGCGTCGAGCGCCTGGCGTGCTTTCGGGTTCGCATTCGGGGTGCCGCGATCCATGGCCGGCCAGTCATCCTCGATGGCGGCCTTGAGATAGGTGGTCATCGCGGTGCGGAGATCGGCGCCTGGTTTTTCGCCCATGCCCTGGGACAGCCGATAGATCGTCGTTGCCGCACCCGCCTCCTGCACGACGCTAGCCTCGGCCTCGCTGAACTTCTGCCACACCACGATGATGGCGAAGGCGAGCAGTACGGCGTAGAGCACGCCTAAAACGGCGTACTTGAATCCGGCGATCTCATTATTGGCGGTCAATCGTTCGAGGGTGACGTGACGGCGAACGACGACGGGGCCGAGCATCGACAAGAAGGTGCCCAAGCCGACAAGGATTGCACCCGAAAGCCAAAGGGAGTGGCTGGTGAGAAAATAGATCATTCGCGATCTGTTGCGATCTTATGCGGCCGTCCGCGGATCAGGCGCGCATATTGCGGCGCGAAACGACGTTGGACAAGCTCGCAGCGGCGGATATTTGGCTGGATAAGCCGTGGAGGCACGCCGCTCAATGACGACTTTTGATAGAGTTCGCCCGATTCGCACCGCGAATCGTCGCGGGGCATTCGGTGGGCGATTGCAGTGCGAAACTATGGCATTCCGCAGGTTCAATCGACCGCACGCATCGTGCTCGTCTGTCCGGATTGCGGGCAGGAAAATTCTGAATTCGCCGAAGCTTTGCGCGGCCTGACCGCCTATTACTGCAATGGTGAGGACTGCGATTACATCTTTGATCTTGTTCCGGCCCGGCGCGACGATTTCGGCGGCGGGTTTATCGAGGCGTGCAAGCGGTTTTACACCGCCTTTTATCCGCTGCGCGGGCCGCGGCTGCGCTGAGGTCAGTTCACCGCCAGCGCCACCGCTTTCACCAAGGCAACCGGGTCGGTAAAGGCGGCGACGCCCAGCGCACGCAGCTTTTCGATGGCCGCCTCGACGCTCATTTGACGCGTCGCGGCGTGACCGGCGGCAAGACCGACGAAGAGCGGTTTTGGCAGTGGCTCGGCGCCGATCCAGGCGATGAGCGCGTCAACCCGCTCGGCAAGCGAACGTGACGCGATCACGGTCTGAAACACGATCGCTTTGATCTTCGGCCGCGCGGCCAGCGCGCGCGCGATCTTCAACCGTTCGGTCATGGTCTCGTCGGGCGCGCCGCGCAAATTATCCATGAAACTTGCAGCGGCGAGGCCGTGGTCGGCCAGGAGGTCCATCATCATCATGGCAAGTCCGGCGCCGGAGGTGACAAGGACGACGTTGCCGGTGGTCTCGACCAGTTGAAAGCCAAGGTCGCGGGCCGAACGCTCAAGCGTTGTCGCGGCGCGCTCGGCAAGCGTGCGGCTTACCGCAAACTCGTTTGGCTCGTGGCGAAAATCGGCGCTGTCGTCGCGGATGATTTTGGCGTCGCAGGCAATGAGATGGCCATCGTCGGTGAGCGCCAGCGGATTGATTTCCAGAAGTTCCAAATCCTCCTGGCGGGCGATGTCCGGCAGTCGCGCGGCGTAACGCGCCAGCCGCGCGGCAAGGTCACGGGGGAAAAATTTGGCGATCGCTGGAAATATGGCGTCAGGCGGCGTCGCTCCCGCAATCGCAATGCGCGCAAGCTTCGCCGACTGCTCGACGTTCTCGCCGCCCTGTGGCGCGATGAGAAGCTCAAGCGTCTGCCGCGTGCCGTCGATGCGGACCGCCATGAAAATCTCGCGTGCGATCGACACCGCCGCTTCGAGCAGAAGCGGCGTGTCGGCATCGTCGAGGGTGGCAAGGATCAGCCGCCGCGCGTCGCGGAATCCCGCGGCGCTGTCGAAGCGGCGGACCAGACCACGCTTGCCGCGGCCGCCTTCCAAAACCTGTGCCTTGAGCAGAAATCCGGGCCAGGTGGCGACGTCGTCGGACGGTGCTTCCCCGGCGCCGAGCAGCACGCCTTGCGGCACGGCGAGACCGTGGCGGCGCAGCAAGGCTTTTCCATCGACCTCGGCAAGACGCATAATGGCAGACCTCCTAGTGCGCCGTGCGGCGTACATTCCCCTTCGGAGACTATCGCATGCCGGGCCAAATGCGGCTGCCATTCCTCGATCCCGAGCCGTGGCGCGTCGCCGTGATCAGCCCGACCGGACGCTATGCGCGCAACCAGGTCGCCGGCATGATTGCAGCCGGCACGCCGCTTGTCGGCGGTGTCGCGCTTGGGCGCGGCAGCACCGCTATGGACGGTTTGCCGCTCTACGACCGTGTCGGGGATCTGCCGCAAAAGCCGAATATCGCACTCATCTACACACCGGCCGAAGGCGTACGCGACGCCATCGCCGAATGCGCCGGCGCAGCAATCCCGACCGTCATGGCCGCCGCCGAATATGTGCCGGTGCACGATGCGCTGGCTGCCGCTACGTGCGCCCGTGCGGCCGGCAGCTGGCTTGTCGGACCGAACACGCTCGGAATTTTCGTGCCGGGGCGCGGACTGCTCGGTTCGATCGCGCCGAGCTTTTGCCGGGAAGGCCATCTCGCCGTTATTGTGCGCAGCGGCACCGTGGCGCTGACTTTGGCGCGGCAATTGACGCTCGCCGGCATCGGCCAGCGCATTGTCGCGCATATCGGCGGCGACAGCGTCATCGGCCGCAATCCGCATGAATATCTTCAGGCGCTGACCGATGACGAGGCGACGGCAGCGGTGCTGTTCTGCGGCGAGATCGGCGGCGACAAGGAATATGATTTCGCCGAGGCCGCACGGAGCTTTGGCAAGCCCGCGATCGCCATGGTTGTCGGCCGCCACGCGCCGGCGCAAACGCAGATGGGCCACGCCGGCGCACTGATCGGCAGCGCGCGCGAGGGCGCTGCCGCCAAACTGGACGCGTTCGCCGCCGCCGGTTGCAAAATCGCGAAAAATCTGGAGGACGTGGTGGCGATCGCGGCGGCCTTGCGTCTGGCGACGCGCTGACATTCGAGGAAAACGCGAGGCACAGAATGAAGCTACACTGGTCGCCGCGCTCGCCGTTCGTGCGCAAGGTCATGATTGTCGCGCATGAGCGCGGCATCGCTGAGCGCATCGTCTGCGTGCGTACGGTCGCGGCGACGGCCAAGCCCCATGCGGAGCTGATGCTGGATAACCCGCTGTCAAAGATTCCGACGCTGGTGCTCGATGACGGCACTGTACTCTATGACTCGCCCGTCATCTGCGAATATCTCGACGCGCTCGACGGCTCGCCAAAGCTGTTTCCGCGCGAGCCCAGGTCGCGCCTGGTGGCGCTCCGCCGTCAGGCGCTTGGCGACGGCTTTTTGGACATGATGGTCGCACTGCGCGATGAACGCGGGCGATCGCGGCCGTCCGACGTCCACATGACGAGTACCGCGGTCCGAAAAAATGCCGTCCTGGAAAGCTTGGAGCGCGAAGCCAAATCGCTCACCACCACTCCGTTCGGCATCGGCCATATCGCGATCGGCTGCGCGCTGTCTTATCTTGATTTCCGTTTTGCCGACGAGGATTGGCGCAAGGGTCATCTGCATCTCGCCAATTGGCACGCCGCGTTCGCGGCGCGGCCGTCGTTGCGCGCGACCGAGCCGGTCGACGATTCGTAGCGCCTAACCCAATGTCGGATCGAGCACGATCTTGCCCTGACCTTCGTGCTCTTCGACCATGCGGTGCGCCGCGGCGGCTTGCGACAACGGCAGCACGCGTTCGATCTGCGGGATCACTTTGCCCTGCGCCGCCGCGGCCAGGCAGTGCGGCAGGTCGGCTGGCGTATAGCCCGGCATGCCTTTGATGGTGATGCGCTTGTGATAGAGGTGCGAGAAATCGATCGCGACGTGCGGCCCGGCATGGGCGCCCGCGGTGACGAGCCGGCCGTTCATACCGATGGCGCGGAACGCAAGCGGCAGCACGGCGGGATTGGCGATGTTGTCGTAGAGCACATCGACGCCTTTGCCGCCGGTGATCGTCATGATCTCGTCCAGGATATTGGACGTCGCATAGTTGATGCCATAATCGGCGCCGAGCTTTTTGCCGAGCGTGACCCGATCGTCGGAACCGGCCGCCGCGATGACGCGGGCGCCAATAACATTCTTGGCGATCTGGATGCCGATGGTCCCGAGATTGCCGCCGGCGCCCATGATCAGCACGGTCTCGTCGAATTTGAGGTCGGCGACATGGACCAGAAGATTCCATGCCGTCGGCACGTGGCGCATGACGACAGCGGCGCGATGAAAGTCGAGATGTTCGGGAAGCGCGACCGCAGCGCAGGCCGGCACGACGACCAGTTCGGCAAAGCCGCCCGGCCGTTTGATGCCCATCATGCCGCGCGGTCCCTCATAACCGCTGCCATCCTCCGCGCAGAGGTTAAGCGGCATGAAGCCGGCCGCAGCGACCGGATCGCCAACGCGCCAACGGCTGACCTGCGGCCCGACAGCGTCAACGATGCCGGCGCAATCGACGCCGGGAATAAGCGGCAATGCCGCGCCGCGCGCCACTTCCTTGCCGGCGCGCAGGCTGACATCGAGAACGCGATTGACGGTCGCCGCATGCACCCTGATGCGGATTTCGCCGGAGAGCGGGACCGGGTCCGGAACCTGTTCGTAGCGCAGAACATCGGGCGGACCGTATTCGTGGATGACGATGGCTTTCATGTTGGCGTTTTCTGCACCGGGTTAATTGGATTTCTTTAACTTCGCTTTCATCACGAAGCCGGGGATAGGTGACAGCCGCTCGTTGTCAAACGTGTTAAGACATCGATGCTAGGCATCGACGTGCAAAGCGATGCCGCCCGTCCGGCGGCTACCGCCGGGGATGCCGTTTCCGAGGTCAGCCGTCAATGGAATTCGCAGCAATGGAATCCGCGTCAACGGAATTTGCCGACAAATTCGCCATCGCCGAACTGATCCAGGCCTGGGGGGTCTATCGCGACCAGGGTAAATGGGACGAGCTGCGCGAGACGTTCACGCCCGATGGACAGATTTCCATCTCCTGGTATCGCGGACCATTCGAAGGTTTCGTGGAACGCTGCAAGGCGAATTTCGCCAGCGGCGATACCTGGTCGCGTCATCATCTTTTCGTGCCGACCGTCAAGCTCGCCGGCGATCGCGCCGTCGCCGAGACCAGCGTCGTGATCCGCGTCAGGCAGCAGTTCAAAGGCGTCCCGGTCGATCTGAGCTCCTGCTCGCGCTTTCTCGACCGGGTGGAGCGTCATGCCGCCGGCTGGCAAATTGCCGAACGCGCCGCAATCTATGAACGTGATCGGCTCGATCCGGTCGAGCCGTCGCCGGAATACGAAAAGCTGTTCCTGGCCGGTGGCGCCGCGCGCTTTCCGGAGCAGTACCGCTATATGGCGTTTCGGCTCGCCCACGCTCCAGGCCGCCGGCTGGCCCCGATCATCTATACCGATCGCGGCGCGGAAACCGAGGAACTCTATGCACGGTTTTCGGGCTGGCTTGCCGGGGGTGCAGCTTGACGCCGCCGCTATCGCCGGGACACTACCGACGATCGTATTTTGGAGCCCTCGATGGCCGTCTATACCGATGTCACGGCGGAGGACCTCGGCCGCTTCCTCGCCGCTTACGACATCGGCGAGCTGCTTGCCTATAAGGGCATCGCCGAGGGCGTCGAGAATTCAAATTTTTTGGTCCACGCCGGGACCGGCCATTACATCCTCACGCTCTACGAACGGCGCGTTGCCGAACGCGACCTGCCGTTCTTTTTGGGGTTGATGGAGCATCTGGCGAGCCGCGGCATTATCTGCCCGCAGCCGGTGAAAAATCGCGACGGCAAGGTTTTGGGCCGTCTCGCCGGGCGGCCGGCGGCGATCGTCACCTTCCTTGACGGCATGTGGATCCGCCGGCCGAGCGCGGCCCATTGCGCGGCGCTGGGCGATGCCTTGGCACGGCTTCATCTGGCCGGCGCCGATTTTCCGATGCGCCGCGACAATGCGCTATCGGTCGCCGGCTGGCGCGCGCTCTACGAAGGCTGCCGCGAGCGCGCGCATAAAGTGGAGCGCAATCTCGAAACGCTGGTCGCCGCCGAACTCGATGTGCTCGAGCGCGACTGGCCGCACGGCCTGCCGCAGGGCGTCATTCACGCCGATCTCTTCCCGGACAACGTGTTCTTCCTCGGCGACAAGCTTTCCGGGCTGATCGACTTTTATTTCGCGTGCACCGATACGCTTATCTACGACGTCGCCATCTGTCTCAATGCCTGGTGCTTCGAGTCGGATCATTCCTACAACGTGACCAAGGGGCGCGCGCTTCTTGCCAGCTACACCAAAACGCGCCCGCTATCGCGCGCCGAATGGGAGAAGCTGCCGCTTCTCGCCCGCGGCGCTGCGCTGCGCTTCCTGTTGACGCGGCTCACCGACTGGCTCGACGTGCCACCCGGCGCGCTGGTGCGGCCGAAGGATCCGCGCGAATACGCCCGAAAACTCCGCTTCCACCAGAAGGTCAAGAGCGTGAGCGATTACGGAGTGAGCGAGCCGTGAATGCCGGACTTCCCCATGTGGTCATTCACACCGACGGCGCCTGTTCCGGCAATCCGGGACCGGGCGGTTGGGGCGCGATTCTCACGTTCGGCGATCACGAAAAGGAACTCAAAGGCGGCGAGCCCAACACCACCAATAATCGCATGGAGCTGATGGCGGCGATCTCCGCGCTCGAAGCGCTCAAGCGGCCTTGCCGCATCGATCTGCATACCGACAGCCAATATCTTCGCAACGGTATCATGTCTTACATCGGCAAATGGAAGCAGAACGGCTGGCGCACCGCCGACAAGAAGCCGGTAAAAAATATCGATCTCTGGAAGCGCCTCGATGCCGCGCTCGGCCAACACCAGATTCACTGGCATTGGGTGAAGGGCCACGCCGGTCATGACATGAACGAGCGCGCTGACGTGCTGGCGCGTGAAGCGATTGCCGAAATTCGCGTCGCGGGAAGGGCGGTTGCAAAGCCTTGATCGTCATTCCGAAAGCCGCGTCGGCGACTGTCCGCAATCCATAACCGCCATTGCTTACAGAAATTGATCCGATCGCGATTCTGGATTCCGGACACGCGGGCATTTGCCCGCGCGCCCGGAATGACGAGGTCAAATGGACTTCAACAGATTGTCCGCGCCCGAAACTTCGGCCTTGCCCGGGGCATCCTCGACGTTGAGCGTCTTGACCACGCCGTCGTCGACAACCATGGCGTAACGCTGCGAGCGCATGCCGAGGCCGCGTTCCGTTAGGTCCACTGATAGGCCGAGCGCCTTGGCCCAGTTGGCGCTGCCGTCGGCCAGGAACTCGATCGCATCGCCGCCGGAGGCCTTTTTCCAGGCATCCATCACGAACACGTCGTTGACGCCGGTCACCGCAATGGCGTCGATACCCTTGGCCTTGATGGCGCCGGCGTTCTTCACAAAACCGGGCAGGTGGTTCTTGTGGCAGGTCGGGGTGAAGGCGCCCGGCACCGCGAACAGCACCACCTTCTTGCCCTTGAACAATTCGTCCGTCGTCTTCGGCTTCGGCCCATCGGCCGTCATCACCATGAAGCTGCCGCTCGGTACGCGGTCGCCGACTTTAATCGCCATGATCGTTTCCTCTTGCGTTTACAATGAAAATGCGTCCGCGGCTGTGAGTTAGCGTTGCGGCGGCGCCATAAATTAGCGCCCTGCGTGAATTAGTCGAGATGGGCCGGAACCTCAATGGCGTCGTCTGAGGAAACCGCGGTGAAGGTGAGCATTGCGCCCTTGGCATGGGCATCGGGCGGCAGGCCATCAAGATCGAAGGCGAAATGCCGTATCGTTGCGTCGCCGCCGGCGGGCTCGTGCACAGCTTCCGGCTGCGGTAGCGACCAATCGGGCGTCGGCCCCTCGACGTACAATTCGACCGGCACATTTACGGGTGCGGCGACGTCGACGACGACGCGGTCATGGGCACCGCCCGGCTGACGATGCACAGCCAGCACAGCCAGACCTTTGCCTTTTTCATCTTTCTCGGCGAGCGGCACGCGCCGCGGCACCCGGATTTCCGCCTTTTCGATCGCTGCGTTTTCGGCGCCGTCGCCATTGAGCGCGATCTGGAGGCTCGCTTCGACCGGAACGCAGAGGTTTCCGCAAATGGCGTAGCCGAGCTTCAGGCGCAACGACGGCTGCCTTGCCGGATCCTTCAGCGCGACGCGGACCGGGAGGATGACATGATCGACGTAACCGATCGAGATGCCGCCGGCGCCATCGGAAAATCGCTCCGGCGCCGGCCAGTACACAGTGGCCGACTTCACATTGTCCGAACCGGAAAAATCGAAAGTGGGCGGCACGCCGGTGTCGCCGGGATCGTGCCAATAGGTATGCCAGCCGGGATCTAGCTTGATCTCGATGCCGGCGCGCACAAATGCCGCACCGGGCGTCTTGGTCATGGTGCCGGCGATGAGGCGTACGGCGGTATGCGGTTGCGCGGTCCAGTCGGAGACGTCTTGCGCCCGCGCCGTCGACGCCGCGAACGGCAGTGCCAGCAACGTGAGCAAGAAGCTGACGGGGATTGCCGCGGTAGGCGTTAACCCAAGATATATTGATCGCAGTTTGGTCGTCATTGCTGCTGTCTAGTGCTAACTGTCGGCAAGAGCCACTGACATGATTGTTACCGCTCGGATCATGATGTCACGGCGATTGATCGCGGCCTGTTTGCCCACACGATTGGCTTCGCGCCACCGGGCCGCCGCATTTGCGACGGTATCCCGTAGGGCATATCGTGAACTTTTGATCGGCTCGTTCGTTTGCAAATGCGGATCGATGAGCTAACATTTCCATATGAAATTGCCACGCGGCACATCGGAAAAATCGCGGCGCCGAGGCTATCTCGATGGTCAGATGCTGATCGCCATGCCGGCGATGGGCGACGAGCGCTTTTCGCGCTCGGTGATCTATATTTGCGCGCATTCGTCAGAAGGCGCCATGGGCATCGTCGTCAATCATCCGGCGCCGAACATCAACTTCTCCGATCTGTTGGTGAAGCTCAACGTGATTCCGGCCGCCGATGTCATTCAGTTGCCGGCACGAGCCGACGTCGTGCAGGTGATGCGCGGCGGCCCGGTCGAGACCGAACGGGGTTTCGTTCTCCATAGCGCCGATTTCTTCATTGAGAACTCGACGCTGCCGATCGACGATGGCATCTGCCTCACCGCGACCATCGACATCCTCAAGGCCATCGCGCGCGGCGATGGGCCGGCCAGCGCCATCCTCGCGCTTGGCTATGCCGGCTGGGCGCCGGGCCAGCTCGAGAACGAAATTCAAAGCAATGGCTGGCTGCATTGCGCGCCGGATTCGGAACTGATTTTTGGGCCTGACATCGACAGCAAATACGACATGGCCCTTAAAAAACTTGGCATCGATCTGGGCATGCTGTCGAGCGAAGCCGGGCATGCGTGACCGTCGTCATCTCCTGGCGGTCACGAGCCAAAAACCTTCGCTCTGATGCCAAACTCCTGACGTCTGACACCTGGTCCCGGCGTGTCCGGTTCGAGCAGCGCGCGCGCCCGCTCCGCGCTCATCGGCTCGCCGAACACAAAACCTTGCGCGAATTCGCATCCGAGCTGAAACAGTTCGATGGCGTCGGAATCGGTTTCGGCGCCTTCCGCCACCACGTCCATGCCGAGATCGTGGGCGAGCGTGATGATCGAACGCAGGATGACCGGGCGCGTGCCTTTGGCGGTGGTGCGGACAAAGGATTGGTCGATCTTGATCGTGTCGAACGGGAAGCGCTGCAGGTAGGAGAGCGACGAATAGCCGGTGCCGAAATCGTCGAGCGCCAGGCCGGCGCCGAGTTCGCGAATCCGGTGCAGCATCTGCGCGGCGTGTTCGGGATTCTCCATCACCACGGATTCGGTGAGTTCGAGCTTGAGCGATCCGCGCGCCAGCGGCGCGCGCGCCAGCACGGTGCGCAGATCCTGAATCAGATCGTGGCGCAGCAATTGGCGCGACGACACGTTGACGCTGGCGAACACCGGCTCGCGCTGGCGCAGCGTCCGCTGCCAGGCCGAGAGCTGCCGCGCGGTGCGATCGAGAACGAACAGGCCAAGTTCGACGATCAGCCCGGTTTCTTCGGCAATGCTGATGAACTCCACCGGCGACACCAGGCCGAGCTTTGGATGTTTCCAGCGCGCCAGCGCCTCGAAGCCGGCAATGGAGCGATCCTCGAGCCGCACGATCGGCTGATAGAGGATGGTGATTTCATCGCGCTCGAGCGCGCGGCGCAGGTCGGATTCGATCGACAGCCGATCAGTCTTGCGCGCCCGCATGGCGGCCTTGAATACATCGATGCGATCGCCGCCGGCGCGTTTGGCGTGATACATGGCGAGCTCGGCGTCCTTGAGCACTTCTTCGGCGCGCTGCGATTCACCTTCGCCCAGCGCCAATCCGATCGAAGCGGTCAGGAATATTTCGCGATCCCGGAAGGTAATCGGTGCGCGCAGCGTCTTGCGGATGGTCTCGGCCAATGCGGTGATGCGGGCCAAGTCGCGTTCCGACAGCAGGATCAAGCCGAACTGGTCGCCGGAAAGGCGCGCCAGCGTGTCTTGCGGCTTGATGATCCGCCCGAGGCGCCGCGCCAGTGTAAGAAGGATCGAAGTCGCCGACCGCCATGCCGACGGAATCGTTGACTTGTTTGAAGCGGTCGAGATCGATGACCATGAGCGTCGGCCGGATCGCGCTGTCGGTCTTGGCAAGACCAAGGACGGCCTGGATGCGGTCGAGAAACAGTTCGCGGTTGGGCAGACCCGTCAGGTTGTCGTGGACGGCATCGTGCAGCAGCCGCTCCTCGGCGGTTTTGAATTCGGTAACGTCGGTGAGCGTGCCGACGAGGCGAACCACCTCGCCGTCGGAACCGACGACAGGCCGCGCCCGCAGCGCGAACCACAGATAATGCCCGTCGGCGGTGCGCATGCGGAAATCCTGCGCCACCCGTCCGCGCCGCTGTTCGAGGACGCTGTCGAGCGTGGCGCGGAAACGGTCACGATCGAGCTGGTGCAGGACGTCGAGCCATTTCGCCGCAGGGCCGTCGAGCGAGCCGTGTTTGAGGCCGAGCGCAGTTTCGGTTTCCGGGCTGGTGAAAACCTTGTCGGAGGAAACGTCCCAGTCCCAGATCATGTCGCCGGCGCCGGTCAGCGCCAGCGCGCGCCGCTCGACGTCGGAGACCATGCCGCTGGTCATGCCGCCGGCAAAGGCGTGCTGCATGACCGTAAAGCCGATCAGCATGACGATCAGTACCAGGCCGCCAAGCAAGGCTGGTCCGACAATATCGTTGGTGAGGAAGCCGAGTACCGTCATCGCGGCGGCGATGACCCAGACGACCAGAAGGAGCCAGGTCGGGATCAGCATCACCGCGCGGTCGTAGTCGTGCGTCGCGAGATAGATGACGAGCACGAAGCCGAGCACCGCGACGAGGAACAGCGAGATGCGGGCAATGCCGGAGGCGACCGCCGGCGAAAACAGCGCGACCGCGACCAGCGCGCCGAGAAAGGCGAGCCAGCCAACGGTGATGTGGGAGTAGCGCACATGCCACCGGTTGAGGTTGAGGTAGGCGAACAGAAACACCAACAGCGTTGCCGCAAGGATCGCTTCGCCGGATGCCCGCCAGATGCGCTCTGCGGCCGACGACATGTCGAAGACTTTCGGCCAAAAGCCGAAGTCGATGCCGATATAGATCAACACGGCCCAGCCGAGCGCCGCCGCGGCGGGAAACATGACGCTGCCCTTGACCACAAACAGGATGGTCAGAAACAACGCCAGCAGGCCGGCAATGCCGATGACGATGCCCTGATAAAGCGTGAGCGAATTGAGCTTGTCCTTGTAGGCGTCCGGTTCCCACAGATAGAGCTGCGGCAGGTTGTCGGTGCGCAATTCGGCGACGAAAGTGATCACGGTGCCGGGGTCGAGCGTGATGCGGTAAACGTCGGCGTCGGCACTGTCCTGCCGTTCCGGCGGATCGCCCGATGACGGTGTGATGTAGACGATCCGCGACTGCCCGAGATCGGGCCAGATAAGCCCGGAACCGACCATCCGATAATGCGGCGCCACGATCAGCCGGTCGATCTGTTCGTCGCCGTTATTGGCGAGCGCGAATACGGCCCAATTTTTTCCGGCTTCGCGGGCGCGCACTTCGATGCGGCGGATAATGCCGTCATCGCCGGGCGCGGTCGAAACTTGAATACGGTCGCCGTCGGTGTGTTCGATCTGGACCGCGCCGGTCAGATCGATCGCGCCGGCATCGGTGTGGACATTGACTGCTTCGACGGCTTGCGCCGCCGACACGCCGAGGAGCGCCGCGACGGCGATCGCCATCATGGTGCTCAATGCGGCGCGGAGGGCTCTGGCGCGAAAACGCGGCGCGCTGAAAGCGTCGGCGCGGAAACTCCCCGCGCTTAATTCGGCGGCGCGCAAAAATGCCAAGAAACCCCTCCGAGGCCGGCGTCCAGCGCCGATCGCGCCACGATGATGACAAACCCCTGAATGACTACCTACCGGGCTTTGCGCCGAATTCGCGGCCACATGCTCCGCGCGTGCCGGTTCCCGCTGCGGTTTTTGCGCCATGAGGCGTTCTTAGTACCCTCTGACGGGTTGCGGGGCAAGGACGTTTCCCGTTTACTTTCAAAGGGTCAGGCTAATTTTGCTGGTTTGGTTGCCACGCCGGGTATGGCTTTCGCGCGGCGGCTATTTGGTCGCGCCGCCGTGTGACAAGGGCAGAGGGCGGCGCTAAAATTTGCGCGCAGGAGCCAGCATGCCCGCGCTTGACGATGAGGATCGGCCAAAGAAGAAGATCGCCCACGAGATCGGGCAGGAGCTGACCCTGTTATCGGCCGGCGAACTCTCGGATCGGATCGCGCTCCTCAAGGACGAGATCGCGCGGCTCGAAGCCGACATGGCGCGAAAGCGCGCGACGAAATCGGCGGCCGATAGTTTTTTCAAGAAATAAGCGTTTTCAATAATTTAGCGCGGGCATCGGCCCGGGTCTTGAGCGGAATCTGAAAAAGATCCGGCAAGCTTCTGTGATTCCTTAACCTTTCGTTAAGCTTTCTCGTTCATTACAGACAATGTCCATCTTCTGGACATTGAGTGGCTCCTGTCCACTCTGTTTGACGCCTCCCTGTTATCACCTTGAGCCGCCGGCAACGGCGGCTCTTTTTTGTTAATCGTTGTGGCCGGCGACGCTTGCGCCGTCCAAATGATCCGGCTTGCGTCCGGCGCGAAGATTTTTCGCGGACAGATACCGGTTTCTCACACTGCACCGCTAGGCTGGCAACTATGTCGGCAGCTTCCTTGGCGGGAGTGCTGGACAGCGTAGCCGTGTCGCGCGATGCTGGCGCCAGTGTGAGGCGTAAATGTCCGACAAGCGTATGATGGAAGCCGGCGCGGTGTCGTTTAGCGAGCGGCTGGCGAGTTCCCAGGTCTTTGCGACATTGTTTCGCGATGGCATGGCGCTGGTCGAGGAAACCGCGAGCTATCTCGACGGCGCGGGCCGCCTGGAATCCAAAAAACTCGAACGCAGCGCCAGTCTGGTCTACGCCACCGAAAGCATGCGGCTGACGACGCGGCTGATGCAGCTTGCATCCTGGCTGTTGCTGCACCGGGCGGTCAAGGAAGGCGAGATGACGCTCGCCCAGGCCAACAAGGAAAAAAGCAAGGTCAGGCTCGCGGCCTGCGAGCCGGGTGATGCAAAATCGCTCGAACTGTTGCCGGTAAAGCTGCAGGAACTGATCGCGCGGTCGACCAAGCTGCAGGCCGAAGTGCGCCGCCTCGACACCACGATGCACGCGGCAACGCCGGCAAAAGTCGCGGCCGACAATCCGGTCGAGCGGCAATGGGGACTGCTGAAGGCGGCGTTCGAATCCGACGCCTGACGACCGCCGCGCGGTTCGCCTCTACTTCTTCAAGAAGCCTTCGAACTTCTTCTGGAATCGCGACAATCGGCCGCCGCGGTCGAGCAGGTGCTGCTGGCCGCCGGTCCAGGCCGGATGCGACTTCGGATCGATATCGAGATGCAGCGTGTCGCCCGGCTCGCCCCAGGTCGAACGCGTGGTGAATTCGGTGCCGTCGGTCATGACAACCTTGACGGTGTGGTAATCGGGATGGGTTTCGGATTTCATGGCTGTGTCTATCGGCTTTATCTTCGGAATGAGCTTTTGGCTCTGAACTATTGACGGATTTGGCGGCTCTATAGCGCGGCGAGGCTTGGGTCGCAAGGCTTGGGTCGCAAGGCTTGTGCCGCAAGGCTTGGGCGGCTTGCAGGCGGCAAGTCGTCCAATTGACCGGCAGCGCGAGTGCAGGGCATTAGCATCCGCAAGCGCGGGCGGCGTTAAGCGGCACACGGCCTTCGGCCGGGGAATTTCCATGGAAAAACAGCAATTGCGCGCGGCCGGCTCTCTTGCGGCGGTGTTTTCCGTCAGGCTGCTCGGCCTGTTCATGATCTATCCGGTATTTGCCGCCTATGCGCGAAATCTTACCGGCGCGAATCCGTACTTGATCGGCGAGGCGCTCGGCATTTATGGGCTGAGCCAGGGACTTCTGCAGATTCCCTTCGGCCTGTTGTCCGACCGGGTCGGGCGCAAAATCATGATCGTGCTGGGGCTCGTCCTGTTTGCCGCCGGCAGCGCGATCGCGGCGATGTCGACCTCGATCGGCGGCGTCGTCATCGGCCGCGCGATCCAGGGCTCGGGCGCCGTCGGCTCGGTGATCCTGGCGCTGGTGGCCGATCTGACGACGGAAGACAACCGCACCAAGGCGATGGCCGTGGTCGGCATCTCGATCGGCGTGTCGTTCATGGTCGCGCTGGTGCTTGGACCGATCATTGCCAGTTTCGTCGGCGTCGGCGGCATTTTCTGGCTGATGGTGATATTGGCGGCGGTCGGCGTCGCCATCACCTTGTTCGTCGTGCCCAATCCGCCGCGGCTTGCCGTGCATCGCGACGCCGAAGCCGTGCCGGCGATGATCGGCGCGGTGTTGCGCAACAAGGAACTGTTGCGGCTCGACTTCGGCATCTTCGCGCTGCACGCCATGCTCACCGCGAGCTTTCTGGTGGTGCCGGGCCTGTTGCGCAACACGTTGGATGTGCCGGGCCGCGATCAGTGGATGGTCTATCTGCCGGTGCTGCTCGTGTCGGTTGCCGTAATGGTGCCGGCGATCGTCGTTGCCGAAAAATACCGCCGCATGAAAGGCGTCTTCGTCGCCGCGGTCGCGGCGCTCGTCGTCAGCCAGGCCATGCTCTATCTCGGCGCCGGCAATCTCTTTGTTCTCCTCGCCGCGCTGGTCGTTTTCTTTTCCGCCTTCAACGTGATGGAAGCGAGCCTGCCGTCGCTGATCACCAAAGCAGCGCCGGCCGACGCCAAAGGCACGGCGATGGGGCTTTATTCGAGCCTGCAGTTTCTTGGCATCTTCGTCGGCGGTGTCGTCGGCGGTTATGCGCATCAGCATGGCGGCGATGCCGCGGTTTTCGCGCTCACCGCGGTGATTGCCCTGTTGTGGCTTCTCGCCGCGGCGACCATGGCGCAGCCGAGCTATCTGACGACGCGGCTGGTGCCGATCGCCGACGGCAAGCTCGGCGACGCCGAGAATCTCGCCGCGCGTTTGCGCCAGGTGCCGGGCGTGGCCGAAGCCGTCGTCATCGCCGCGGACAAGCTCGCTTACCTGAAAGTCGATTCCAAGGTGTTCGACGCGGCGATGGCGGAGGCGCTCGCCCGCGCGCCATGAGATAAAATCGCGGGCGGCGCTAGCCCGCTTGCGCAAGTTTCGCATCGTCTTTTTTTGCGGTTTCCGGCCTATAGCGGCGGACCCGGTTGCGGCCGGTTCGCTTGGCCTCGTAGAGCGCGACATCGGCCTGTTTGATCAGGTCCTCGACGCTGCCCATCGCCGTGTTGCAGATGCTGGCGCCGACGCTGATGGTGACCGGAATGCGCGTGCCGGCGGCTTCAACGACGCAGTCGGCGACGTGTTTGCGCAGCCGCTCGCCGGCCGCGACCGCGCTCTCGAGCGTCGCCTCGGGCAAAACCAGCGCAAACTCCTCGCCGCCGAGGCGGCCGACAATGTCGGAGGCGCGCTTTTGCTTCTGCAGCACGTCGGCGACCGCCTTGATGACCTCGTCGCCGGCGTCATGGCCGTAACTGTCGTTGACCGATTTGAAGCGGTCGATGTCGCACATCAACAGCGCCATCGGCCGGCCGTAGCGGGTAAAGCGGGTCCATTCGATGTCGGCCAGCGCCAGAAAATTGCGCCGGTTGTTAAGCCCGGTCATGCCGTCGATCGCCGCGAGCCGCTCCAGCGCTTCGGCCTCGCGCACCAGATCGCTGACATTGCCGTAAGTCAGAAGCCGGCCGCCGTCCGGCAGCGCCTTGCAGGTGAAACGGATGACCTCGCCGCTGCGCAGCCGGATATTGAGCGGACGGTCTGCTCCGGTGCGGATCAATTCCAGTTGCCGCGCGATGTAGCCGCCGAGCCGGTGCTGCGACACCGCATAGGCCGACGTGCCGCGGTCGTGATACATCAATTGCAGAAATGTCGGCCGGCCGTCGGCAATCTCGTCGGGCACGCGCCAGAACTGGCGAAAGGCGCGGTTGACGAACTGGACGTGGCGCGCCGCGTCAAGCACGACAATGCCGTAATCGAGATCGTCGACGATCGTGCGCAGGGCGGCAAGCTTTGCCGCAAGATCTGCGTCGCTGCGATCGTCGTTGCCGGCCGTTCGATCGGCGCGCAACAGCTTTGCGCCAAAGCGCATCGCGATTTCACCTCCTGTTGTCGGCGCGCCGTGCCGCAGCGGCGCTTGTCTAACATCGGCACGGCACCAAATCGTGTTGCCGATCGCGAAAATTCGACCGGTCGCATAGCTAGGTGTTTATGCGCACGGCGCTTGCGGCCGCCACGACATGCGGTGCACCGGCTTGCCGCTGATCTGATTTTTGCCGGCGCCGGAAACGACGAAGCCGGATTTTTGGTAAAAGCCGATGGCGCGCGCATTGTCGGTATTGACGTCGAGATCGAGACCGTTCGGCGCAATGCGTTTTGCTTCGCCCACAAGCGCTGAGCCGATGCCGGATCGCCAAACCTCGGGCGCCACAACGAGCTGATCGAGATAACGCGTGTTCGGATCGACGGTGACGAAACCGATCATGCTGGCTTCGCCGATCATGCTGTTGCCCGATGGCCCGGTCGCGCTTTCCGCGATCACAATTCTGGCCACCGGCACAAGCTCGTCGCGCCAGCGCGCGCGCCACCAGGAAAGCCGCGCGGCGAAATCAAGCGCGGGGTAGGCCGTCTGCCAGCTGCGCAGCCACAGCGCGATCGCCGCATCTTCGTCGCGCGCCGCATAAGGCCGCAGCGAAAAGCCCTCGCTCACGGCGCCGAAGCTTCCTTGCTGGCGTCTTTGCCGGCCTGTTGCCGGATCGCGTCCTTGCCGGCTTCGCTGGCGGCGTCCTTGAGAAGCCGCAGCAGCTCCTTGTGCATGGTGTCGTTGCCGGCGGCGACATGGCCTTTGGCGAGGAAGGAATCCTTGCCGTCGAGATCGCTGACAAAACCGCCGGCCTCGCGCACCAGAAGCGCGCCCGCGGCCATGTCCCAGGGCGACAGATCGCGCTCCCAATAGGCATCGAGCCGGCCGGCCGCGATCCAGGCGAGATCAAGCGCTGCCGCGCCATAGCGGCGAAGCCCGGCGAAGCGCGCTTGCGCCGCGGCAATTTCGTAGCGCGCCAGCGCGAGATCGCCGCGGCCGTAATGCGGCAGCCCGCAGGCGACCAAAGCCTCGGCGAGGTTTTGCCGCGCCGCGACCCGGATGCGCTTGTCGTTGAGAAAGGCGCCCTTGCCGCGCTCGGCGACGAACAATTCGTCGTTGGCCGGATTATAGACGATGCCGGCGACCACGGCGCCGTCGCGCTCGAGCGCGATCGAGACCGCGAAATGCGGAATGCCGTGGAGAAAATTCGTCGTGCCGTCGAGCGGATCGACGATCCAGCGGTGGCTCTTGTCGGCGCCTTCGCGCGCGCCGCCTTCCTCGCCGAGAAAGCCGTAATTCGGCCGCGCCTTGGCGAGCTCCTCGCGCACGGTGTCCTCGGCGCGGCGGTCGGCGGCGGTGACGAAATTGCGCGGGCCCTTGAGCGACACCTGCAAATGCTCGACCTCGCCGAGATCGCGCTTGAGCCCGCGGCCGGCGCGCTGCGCCGCCTTGATCATGACATTGAGCACTGCGGAATGGATCATGGCGTCCTTGCTGTGGCGTGTCTCGTATAGCTAACGCATGTCCCGCAAAAGTGGCCGCCGGTCTTGCGAGAGGACATGCGCAAACAACAGGCGCAGCCCGCTGCGTCAAGCCGCATCATACCTGCCCGTGCAAGCGGGGCAGGACAGGCCGAACCGTTCCCGCCGCGCGTTTTCGCGTGCGCGAGGTGTCGAACAGCGAACTCACTCTCCTCGTCACCACCGGGCTTGACCCGGTGGTCCATGTTGAGCCGTAGCCCGGATGAAGCGGAGCGTAATCCGGGACCGATCGACGAGCTTTTATGCCGCTCCCGGATTTCACTTCGTTTCATCCGGGCTACGAAGAAGAAAGAAGGGAAGCGGAACGCCGGCAGACGCAGTGTTTCATGTCCCGCACGCAAGCGGCGCGCGGGTCGCGCCACGGTGAAAGCGGCTTGCGCCGCCCTCACCGCTGTCGGGCGCGCTCGCCTGCCGGCGTTCCACCGCGGCTCTCACCAAGGGGAGTATTCCATCCCCAAGGGGCAACCCGGGCCAGGCTTCGTGGGATACGGCGCCAAACACGACGGACATCGCCGTCAGCACCGCACCCAGTTCCAGCGAAGCACCTCGCGCACCGGTCATAGTGCCGGCAGGCATGATGCCCGGGCCGCCCGGGAGCGAAGCTGATGAGGCCCACCCGCAGGCACCGCACTCGCCCCTTTCCGCCCGGCATCACCCGGACGGCGTCCCTGAGGGCGAGTTTGATTCTTTGTCTGTATCCGAAACAGGGACGAATGTCAAGAGATGTCTCATATTAAGAGACGAGGAACTGCGCGACCTTTTCTCCCGGGTTAGACCACCGCCTATGTTGAGGTAAAATCGGATATCGTAAGTGCGATACGCGTGTGTGGCGAAATGGTTTTTCCCGATGAGCAAGGCAATTTTCACGACAAAGATGTCGTCGAGTTACGACGACCGACCGGAAGAGTATTACCATTTTCCCAGTACGTATCTTGCTCAAGCTCGTAGAGCAGTTGGCGATCATATTATCTACTACGAGCCGAGACGACTAACCGTTGCAGATTCGAGTCGAGGCGGACGGCAAGCATATTTCGCCACCGCATACGTCGACGAAATCGTTGAAGATAGCACTCGTGTGGATCACTACTACGCGAAAGTCTCTGGCTACCTTAGCTTTGATCGAGCGGTGCCGTATTCCGAGGGGGAGCTGTATTACGAGGGCGCCCTGAGAAAGTCTGATGGTTCCACAAACCGGGGTGCATTCGGGCGAGCAATACGAAATATCTCAGAGGGCGAGTTTGAGGGGATTCTGAAGGCCGGCTTTGCAGCGGAATTGACCCAATTTGAAAACAGTCACGAGGAGCTAATGGGATTCGAAGAGCCTAGTTACTCCTTTGAAAGACCAATGGTTGAATTGACGGCATCGCGTCCGTTTCGTGATCGAGCATTCATGCACGTCGTGCGAGAGGTATACAATAACAAGTGCGCACTCACGGGTCTGAGTTTGATTAATGGTGGGGGCCGACCGGAAGTGCAGGCCGCGCATATCAAATCGGTTGCGGACAAAGGTCCGGACTCGATTCGAAATGGATTGGCGCTTTCAAGCACATTTCATTGGTTATTTGATCGAGGTCTCATCTCGGTAGATGAAAATTATCGCATATTGACAGCTAAAAATGGTATCCCCGATCAAATCCGGCAACTATTGAACGCGGATGGGAAAATTCTAATTCCGAATGATGAAAACCATAGGCCTCATCCTTATTATCTGCGATTTCATCGCGAACATCGATTCAAGGGATAGATCACCAACGTTCAATTCCTATTTCACGTTTTGTAATTAGATCATATTTTTGCCCGAACCAATGAACGAACTCATTCGGGGTTTCACCAGAACTCCAATGAGTTCCTGAGCCGTTCATCATCAAGACCAGCGTCGTTCATATCGATGCCGTAGATGGTCGACAGGACGGCGTCCGCAGCTTCCATCCAATCAATAAAATTTGCGATCTTCGGAGCCAATTCGAATCCTTGTTGGTAACTTGACTGCCAAGAATGCGCCGAGTTGAAAGCAATTGAAAGTCAAATACTTCGTTCTGATAACTCTTCCCATTGCCGATTCGGCTGATAAGGCGTGATCACGGTCTCGCAAGCGGCCCCCCCGCCAGCGGCGCCTGTTCCTCTTTGGTCAACTGCGCTTGCGCCTGCTGCGCGTCCTTCAGCCCATCCAGCCAGGGCTTGGCGAGCTTCGTTCCTTCCGCCACCGTCGCCGGGTCGAGCTTGGCCATGAAATCGTCGAGCGTGATGTCGGTTTCGCCGGCGGCGCGCGAGACGAGGTGCCATTTGACGGCTTGGGCCGGATCGCGCGGCGCGCCGAGCCCGCTGGCGAGGATGCGGGCGAGGCGGTCTTGCGCGATCGGGCTGCCGTGGAGCGCGGCTTTTTTGAAAATCGCCGCCGCGGCGTCCTCGTCGCGGGCAACGCCGTCGCCGTTATAGAGCGCGATGGCATATTCCACTTCGGCGTCGGTGTTGTCGGCGAGCGTCGCGGCCGCCCACAGTTTCACCGCCTCGTGCTGGTCTTTCGGCACGCCGCGGCCGTCCTTGTAGAAGGTGCCGAGCGCATATTGCGCATCGGGGCTGCCGGCATCGGCGGCGGCGCGCAGGAGTTCGGCGGCGCGCTTGAAATCCTGCGGGAACAATTGGCCCTCGACGTAGAGCAGCGCCAAATCGTAGGCGGCCTGGGGATGGCCGAGCTTGGCCGCGGCGGCGAGCCACTTGGCGCCGGTCTCGCGGTCGCGCGGGCCGGCGCGGCCGTTGATGGCGAACATCGCCAGCGCGAACATGGCGTTGCGGTCGCCGCGCGCGGCGGCAAGCTTGTACCAGTCGGCCGCTTTCTGGTCGTCGCGCGGCACGCCAAGGCCGTTTGAATAGAGTTCGCCAAGGAGCGTCATCGCCTTGGCATCGTCGTGCTCGGCGGCGTCGGTGGCGTATTGGAACGCGGTGAGGAAAGAGCCGCGCTGAAAGGCGCCGAAGGCGAGGTCGGGTTTTGCTCCGCCAGGAAGGCCGGTCTGCGCCGGCGCGACGATGGGCGCAAAACTCTTCGGCGCGGCTTTCGGCTGTGCGGCCGCGGCATAAGCGAGAAGGGCGGCAAGGCTCGCCGCGAGGAACCGCATTGCGGCGCGCGTCATGGCGCCTTTCATGACGCGTTTTTTGGCGCCTGTCACAGCGCCGGCGCGGTGAGGATTTGGGCTGCCGCCGCGATGCTCGCGGCCACGCCTTGTGGCTCCGTCCATATCCAATCACCGAGTGCGATGAAGTCGGCGCCGGTCTCTGCCAGCGGGCCGACTTCGTCCGGGCCCGCCGCATAGCCGACGCAGGGAATTTCGAACAGTTCCGCCCACCAGACGAGGCGCTCCAGGATCTCATCGAAGGGCAGGCGGCTGTGCCCGCTTTTGCTTCCGACCGGCGGCGGTTCGCCGAACATCACATAGTCGGCGCCAGTTTCGGCCGCGAGCATGGCATCATGACGGCTGCGAAGCCCGCCGGCGCCGGCGATGCGGTCGGGCTTAAGGAGCGGAAGCGCCGCGGCAAAGGCCTCGATGCCGGTGACATGGGCGCCATCGGCGCCGGCGCGCGCGGCAAGCGCGGGCTCGCCGTCGAGCAGAAGTGCGACATCGCGCCGCTGCACCAGCGCGGCCACAGCCTTGGCGCAGTTGATCCGCGCACGCTCGTCGGCTGCGGCGAGGCGGAGCAGCACCGCGGCTGTGTCGGCGGCATTGAGCGCCGCATCGAGGTCGGCCGCAAACGCCGCCGGCTCGCCGAGCGGCGGGGTGACGAGGTAGAGGCGGGGGTGCTTTGGGGTCATCGCATCGCGATTTGTCATATCCGTCACCCTGAGGTGCGAGCGTAGCGAGCCTCGAAGGGCGACGGCCCGGGCGCCTTAGCAAGCATCCTTAGAGGCCCGCGCTGCCGCAAACGATTCCATAATCGTGCCTCGGGCACCAACAATTCGCGCCGCGACTGGCGGGCGCCGCCGACGATTTTCTTCGGCGCTCTCATTGTCGGCGAATCATACGCCCCCTCCACCGCGCCTGGCGCGGTCACCCTCCCCCATTGTCATGGGGGAGGACATTTCGCTCACGCCGCCTTGCGTTCGAGGTCGGCCTTCCATTGGCCCATCGTGGCAAGCCCGTTCATCATGGCGCGGTGGCTGAAGGCGCGTTGCGCTGCGGCGACGTTTTCGCTCTTGCCCGACCATGTGGTCTGCGGCGCATGCTGCAAAGCGCGGCCGTAGGAGAAGGTGACGCGCCAGGGCAATTCGCCCATCTTGTTGATGGCGTCGAGATGCGCGGTCGCCTCTTCATCGCTTTGGCCGCCGGAGAGGAAGGCGATGCCGGGCACCGCGGCGGGCACGCAGGCTTTAAGGACGCGCAAGGTTTTCTCCGCGACCTCGGCGACCGGCGCGCGCTTGCCGGATTTCTTGCCGGGCACCACCATGTTTGGTTTGAGCACCATGCCTTCGAGCGCGACGCGGGCATAGTAAAGCTGTTCGAACACGGTCTTGAGCGTCCACTCCGTGACTTTTTCGCAAGTGTCGATGTCGTGGTCGCCGTCCATCAGCACTTCCGGCTCGACGATCGGCACGATGCCTTCGTCCTGGCAGAGCGCGGCGTAGCGCGCCAGCGCCTGCGCATTGGCGGCGATGCAATTGTAGCTCGGCATGTCCTTGCCGATATCGATCACCGCCCGCCATTTGGCGAATTTGGCGCCGAGCGAGCGATATTCGGCGAGCCGCTCGCGCAACCCGTCGAGCCCCTCGGTAATGACTTCGCCCGGGCAGAACGGCAGTGGCTTTATGCCCTTGTCGACCTTGATGCCGGCGAGCGTACCCGTCTTCTCGATCAGCTTGACCAGCGGCGTGCCGTCCTTAGCAGTTTGGCGAATGGTCTCATCGTAGAGGATGACGCCGGAAATATATTTCGACATCGCATCGCCCGAACGGAACAGCATTTCGCGGTAGTCGCGCCGGGTGTCGGCGGTCGATTCCACGCCGAGCACGTCAAACCGCTTCTTGATGGTGCCGGTCAATTCGTCGGCGGCGAGAATGCCGCGGCCCGGTGCGACCATCGCTTCAGCGACGTCGTGCAGTTGACTGAGATTCATCGCGCCCTCCTCGAAATGCGATGCCGGCGGTCCGGCCATTGCAAAGCCTAGTTTACCATCTTATGCGCGCGGCGTGGCGGCGGCTTCGGCGACTTTCAACACCGCGACGCCCGGGAGCGTCTTGCCCTCGAGCCATTCCAGGAACGCACCGCCCGCGGTCGAGACATAGGTGAAGCGGTCGGTGACGCCGGCAACGTTAAGCGCCGCCATGGTGTCGCCGCCACCGGCAATACTGATAAGCCTGCCGTCCGCGGTGAGTTCCGCGGCCGCCTCCGCCACTTCGACCGTGCCGGTGTCGAACGGCTCGTGCTCGAAGGCGCCGAACGGACCGTTCCAGACCAAGGTCTTCGAGCGGGCCAGCACCGAGACCGCTTGCGCGATGCTGCGCGGTCCGATGTCGAGGATCATGTCGGCGGCGCCGACCGCATCTACCGCGACGACGCGGGTCGGGACGTGGTCGGCGAGCTTTGCCGCCACTACGGCGTCGACCGGCAGCACGATCTCGCGCTTGAGCGCTTTGGCCATGGCCAAAATATCGCGCGCGGTCGCCACCAGATCGGTTTCGACCAGCGATTTGCCGACGGCTTTGCCTTGCGCGACGAGGAACGTGTTGGCCATGGCGCCGCCGATGATCAGCGTCTCGACATGGGTGATCAGGTTGCCGAGGAGATCGAGTTTGGTCGAGATTTTGGCGCCGCCGACGATGGCCGCCACCGGGCGGGTCGGCGCGTGCAGCGCCTTCTCCAGCGCATCGAGTTCCTGCGCCATGGCGCGCCCGGCATAGACCGGCAGCAGGTGCCCGATGGCCTCGACCGAAGCGTGCGCGCGATGCGCCACCGAAAAAGCGTCGTCGACGTAAAGGTCGCCGATGCGGGCAAGCTCGCGGGCGAATGCGCGATCGTTATTTTCCTCGCCTTTGTGAAAGCGGGTGTTTTCCAGACACAGGATATCGCCGGGTTTCATGGCAGCGACCGCGTGTTCGGCGACGGCGCCGATGCAGTCTTCGGCAAAGGCGATCGGCCGGTGAATGATTTGCGCCACCGCCGCCGCAACCGGCTTGAGCGATTCCCGCGGATCGCGGCCTTTCGGCCGGCCGTAATGCGACAACAGGATCACCTTGCCGCCGCGATCGGCGATCTCGATGATGGTCGGCATGTTGCGCTCGATGCGCGAGACATCGGCGACCTTGCCGTCAGCCATCGGCACGTTGAGGTCGACGCGCACCAGGACGCGTTTCCCTTTGACGTCGGCATCGTCGAGACTGCGGAAGGACTGCATGGACGCGGCGGACTGCGATACGGTGAACTGCGTACGAAAATTCAGCCGAGCTTGCCCATCGCCACCGCGGTGTCGATCATGCGATTGGAAAAGCCCCACTCATTGTCATACCACGACATGACGCGAACCAGCGTCCCGTCCATCACCTTGGTCTGATCGATGTGGAAAACCGATGAATGGGAGTCGTGGTTGAAATCGCTCGAGACATTGGGCGCGTCGGTATAGCCGAGGATGCCCTTGAGCTCCTGGCCGGCGGCGCACTTGACCGCGCTGTTGATCTCGTCCTTCGAGGTGGCGCGCTTGGCGACGAATTTGAAATCGATCACCGAGACATTCGCCGTCGGCACGCGAAGGGAGACGCCGTCGAGCTTGCCGGCAAGCTCCGGCAGAACGAGGCCGACCGCTTTGGCGGCCCCGGTCGAGGTCGGGATGATGTTAAGCGCCGCGGCCCGCGCCCGGTAAAGATCCTTGTGCACCTGATCGAGCGAGGGCTGATCGTTGGTGTAGGAATGCACCGTCGTCATAAATCCCTTGTCGATGCCGACCGCGTCGTTGAGCACTTTGGCGACCGGGGCGAGGCAATTGGTCGTGCAGGAGGCGTTCGAGACGACGGTGTGCGCCTTGGTCAGTTTGTCGTGGTTGACGCCATAGACCACCGTGATGTCGGCGCCGTCCGCCGGCGCCGAAACGAGGACGCGCCTGGCGCCGGCCGTCAGATGCGCCGAGGCCTTGTCCTTCGAGGTGAAAATGCCGGTGCATTCCAGCGCGATGTCGACGCCGAGCTCCCGCCACGGCAGCTGCGAGGGATCCTTCACGGCGGTCACTTTGATGGCGCCGTTGCCGGTGGAAATGGTGTCGCCTTTGACCGTCACTTCGCCCGGAAAGCGGCCGTGCACGGAATCGAAACGCAACAGATGCGCATTGGTCTCGACCGGGGCGAGGTCATTGATGGCGACGACTTCGATGTCGTTACGGTCGGCTTCGGCGACGGCGCGCAAAATGTTGCGGCCGATCCGGCCAAACCCGTTAATAGCAACGCGAACCGACATTCCCCGGTCTCCCTTAGGCTGCCCCGTTCGAACGGCGGATCGGGAAGGGCAGGCGACTTCTATTTATGACTTTATTGCCGCGTATCCAGATTACTCGGTATTGAGCGCCGTCATAACCGGGCCAGCACCGCTTCGGCCACTTTTTCGGCGGTCAGGCCGAAATGTTGGTAAAGAGCCTTGGCTGGCGCGCTGGCGCCAAACCCCGTCATGCCGACAAAGGTCCCCGCCGAACCGATCACGGCGTCCCAGCCCTGGCGGATGCCGGCTTCGACGGCGACGTTGACCTTTGCCGTGCCGAGGATCGCGGCGCGGCGGCTTTCCGGCAAAGCCAGCAAAAGCTCGAAGCACGGCACCGAGACGACGCGGGCCGATATTTTCCTGGCGGCGAGAAGCGTCTTGGCGGCGACCGCGATGGCGACCTCCGAGCCGGTGGCAAACAGCGAGACGACGGCGGCATCGTCGTCGGCTGCAAAAAGCTCATAGGCGCCCGCAGCGCAGCGATTGCGCTCGTCAAACCCTGCGCGCAGTTGCGGCAGGTTCTGCCGGGTCAGCGCCAGGACACTCGGGCCGTCCTTTGACTCCAAAGCGAGTTGCCAGCATTCGAGCGTTTCCACGACGTCGGCCGGCCGGAACACTTTCAGGTTCGGAATGGCGCGCAGCGCGGCAAGATGCTCGACCGGCTGATGGGTCGGGCCGTCCTCGCCGAGCCCGATCGAGTCATGGGTCATGACATGGATGACGCGCTGGCCCATCAGCGCCGCGAGCCGGATCGCCGGCCGGCAGTAATCGGAGAACACCAGGAACGTGCCGGAATACGGAATGATGCCGCCGTGCAGCGCCATGCCGTTCATCGCCGCCGCCATGCCGTGCTCGCGCACGCTGTAATGGATGAAGGTGCCGGCATAATCGTGCGGCTTCATCGCCTTCATGGCCTTGGTTCGCGTATTGTTGGAGCCGGTGAGATCGGCCGAGCCGCCGATCATTTCCGGCAGTGCCACGGTGAGCGCTTCGAGCGCGAATTCGGACGCAGCGCGGGTGGCGATTTCCTTCGGCGCCGAGGCAAGCTGCCGCTTCACGTCGGTGACCGCCGCCGTGAGCTTGCCGGTCAAGTCGCCGCGCAGGCGGCGTTCGAATTCGGCGCGTTGATTGGCATCGAGCGCAGCGAGCCGGTTTTCCCAGGCAAGCCGCGCCGGGCGGCCGCGGACGCCTGCGGCACGCCAATGCTGCAGGATGCCCGCCGGGATTTCGAACGGCGGCGAGCTCCAGCCGAGCTTTTGCCGGGCGGCGGCGATCTCGGCGGCGCCGAGCGCCGAGCCGTGGCTTTTCTCGGTGCCGCCCTTGTTGGGCGCGCCGTAACCGATCGTGGTGCGGCAGGCGATCAGCGATGGGCTGTCGGATTTTTTCGCCGCTTCGAGCGCGCCGGCAATCGCCACCGGATCGTGGCCGTCGATGCGGCTAGCCACCCAGCCCGCCGAGCGGAAGCGTTCCACCTGATCGACGGAATCCGATAGCGACGTCGGCCCGTCGATGGAAATGCCGTTGTCGTCGTAGAGCACGACGAGCTTGTTTAATTGCAGATGGCCGGCGAGCGCGATGGCTTCCTGGCTGATGCCTTCCATGAGGTCGCCGTCGGAGGCGAGCACATAAGTGGTGTGATCGACGACCTCGCCACCGAAGATCGCGGCGAGGTGGCGTTCCGCGATTGCCATGCCGACCGCATTGGCGAGCCCCTGGCCGAGCGGCCCGGTGGTGGTCTCGACGCCTGGCGTATGGCCGTGTTCGGGATGGCCGGGCGTCAGCGAGCCAAGCTGGCGGAAGCGCTTGATCTCTTCGATCGTCATCTTCTCGTAGCCGAGGAGATAAAACAGCGCATAGAGCAGCATCGAGCCGTGGCCGGCCGAGAGCACGAAGCGATCGCGATCGGGCCACGCCGGATCGGCGGGGTCGAACTTGAGAAACTGCGTGAACAACACGGTGGCAATGTCGGCGGCGCCCATCGGCAGGCCGGGATGGCCGGAATTCGCCTGTTCGACCGCATCCATCGCCAGCGCGCGGATCGCATTCGCCATGCCATCGTGATCGGCACGCGACGCCGCAGCCGCCATCGCTGTGGGAAAGCGGGCAGGCTGGGCGAGGATCGCGCTCGCCGCGGGAAGACGGTCCGGCTTGGTCATCGGATTGGCCAGTCGCGGCGCGAAAGCGAAGCCGCGGTCACGGGAAAGGTCATGAAACAGGCCGCGACAGATAACATGGGAGGACCTCAAGTCAATTCCGCGCCGGTCCGTGCACAGCGTCATGCACAGGCCTGCACGCATGCCGTTGACGCTTTCCCGCGACACGACGTAAGCTTCTTTCCATAAACACTTGCCGGTACACAATTTTCGAGCAGGTGCGACGCCAGGCTTGCACGCGATGGGGCGGTAACCGACATGGCCGCAACCGATGGCCCGCTGAGCGAGAGTGAATTGATCGCGGCCGCGACGGCGCGGCTTTCGCTCGCGCTCGATGGCCTCGAAGCGGCGGCCGAGCGGCGGGGCGACGCGGATCACCACCAACGATCGCTGTCCGACCAGCTCGCCGCGCTCGGCAGCGATCGCGCTCGGCTGGCCAGCGAACTCGACGAAGCCGCGGCGCGCGCCCGCGACCTCGAAACCGCCAATCGCGAAGTGGCGGAGCGGATCGATGCGGCCATCGAAACCATCGGTGGCGTGCTGAATTCCGGCGCGTGAGCATTGGATATAATGAGCGGGCACTAGAGCATAGGGTTCAAAGCTGATGGCCCAAGTGAGCGTGACGATCAACGGGCGGCAGTTCCGCATGTCGTGTGAAGATGGTCAGGAAGATCACCTGATGGATCTCGCGCGCGAACTCGACAATCGCATCGGCGGCTTGCGCGCCAAATTCGGCGAGATCGGCGATACGCGCCTGACGGTGATGGCGGCGATTACGGTGGCGGACGAACTCGCCGAGGCGGGCGTTCGCGTCAAGCGGCTGGAGGCGGAGCTTGCCGCCTTGCAGGACGCCCGCGTCGCCGCTTCCGACCGCAACAAAGCCGCGCAGGCCTCGATCGCGACGGCGCTGTCGTCCGCCGCCGAGCGCATCGAAGGCATCACCAAAAAGCTCAACCAGACCATCGGCGTGAGCGGCGTCGCGCTGGGCTAGCTTCACCGGCAAAATATGTTCAGGCGATAAATCTCAATCCGGCAAGGCGCTCACACGCTTGTCGCGCCGCCAAAGCTGACGGCGATTGCCGGCAGGATCATCAAATAAATTCGAGCGCCGGTGTCAGGAAGCGCTCGCCGAAGCAGCCGGTTTTGCCGCCGCGACTTTCTCGACCACCGAGAAGCCCAGGTCCTTTAGTCTCTTGTTGGTGTGCTCGCCGCCGCTGAATACGGAGCGGCGCCGCTCGCTGCTTGCCATTTCTGCGGCCGTGGTCAAGACCAGCTTTGGCGGCAGCGCGGCGCCGTTTCTCGGATCGATCACGACATAGATTGTCGGGCGCGAGCGGAGCGGCCACAACGATGGATCCGGGCCCACATAAGTCATGGCGTCGAGGATATGTTCTCTTGTGATCGGACTTGATTTCGGCATTCCTTTCACCTCGAAAGCTGTCGATACCAACACTGAACAGAGCTTTTGCCGCGACGTGCGCGGCCGCGGCACCTCACGGCGTGGAAGCTCGGAAAAAACCGGTCTTGGGGTCGAAGTCGGTGATCTGCATGATCAATGAATCGTCCGGATAACAAGAACGGATGACCCTGGGACTGGCTTGTGCGTCCTCGGCGGCGAGAACGACGACACGCACACAGCTGTTGCAATGCGATATCGCCCATTTGAGATGAGCTACCCATTGTTTGCTCACGCGTTGCGATCGCCCTTTTAGCGCCGGTCCGAAGCGGGATTGGTAAGTGATGCGGCTGTCCTGGCGCACAATTTCGTCCTCCCACATCGCGACAACGACTGTCCCTCCGTCGTTGCTGATCGCCGATCCACCGAAGTGACGTCGCGAGCGGGCGGCACCGAAGTGGTCGAAACACGTCGAGAGCGTCCAGTCCTGCCTCATGTCGCTGCCGCACGGACGGCGTTTGCGCGCCGCATGTTTGTCGGGGACGCCGTCTCGATGACGCCGCCCCGGATTCGAAGCTTCAACAGATCCCTTCGCCGGTTCACGGTCGTCGCCGGCCCGAAGCCGTGAAGTCGTGGGCGGGCATTTCCCGCTCGCGGCGGCCTTAATATTGCATACAATTATACCGTCATGCATGCTCATATTGAAACATTGTATGCACAAAGATTGTGCGGCAAACTGTCCGGCAACGGCTATGGCCGTGCTATCGGTTGCGTATGAAAATCGACCCACTGAATGGGATCACCCGCGCGGATCGGCTCGCCGACGAGATCGCCGCTTCGGTCTTGTCCGGTGAATTCCAGCCGGGGCTTCGACTGGACGAGAAAACCCTCGCCGAACGCTACGCAGTGTCTCGAACGCCTGTCCGGGAAGCGCTCCGCCAACTCGTTTCCACCGGTCTGATCGACATAAAACCGCGGCGCGGCGCGACGGTGGTGCGGGCGACCTCGGCGCAACTGGAAACGCTTTTTGGCGCCATGGCGGAGATCGAAGCGACCTGCGCGCGGCTGTCAGCCATGAGCATGACGCCGCTGGAGCGCCGCCGCCTCGCCGGCTTTCACGAGACCATGCTGAAATTCGTTCCGAAAAACGACGGCGAAGGGTTCGCCGCCGCCAACCTCACCTTCCATACGCAGATTTATCGCGGCGCGCACAATTCCGTCGTTGCCGATTTTGCGACCGGGCTGCGGCGGCGGCTGGCGCCGTTTCGCCGGGCGCAATTTCGCACCGAAGGACGGCTTCCCAACTCGCACGAAGAACACGGCAAGGTCGTCGATGCGATCCTGGTGGGCGACGCCGCCGCCGCTCATGCCGCGATGTTCCACCACATGAGTCTGGTGGAGGAATCGTTCGAACGCCTGGCGGAAATGACCTGAGCGGATAGGGCGATTGGCGTCGCAGCCCGTTGCGCACTACATTAGCGGCGCGGGGCTGCCCGGTGCGTCAGGAGCCAATTCTCGGGGCCTTATCGATCTCCTAGGGAGCTGTCCCTGGCCGGGCTCGTGGGCTCGGTCACACGGTGCCCACCTACTTGTGTAGGGAACCCGGGATCGCTGCTTCAACGGCCGACGCGGCTCCGCACTTGTTGTTTTCCGTCATGGCCGGGCTTGTCCCGACCATCCACGTCTTTAGGCTCGGCGGAAACAACGACGTGGATGCCCGGCATGAAGCCGGGCATGACGATGCATGTCCGAGAATTCCGCTATTGCCGATAAAAAAGCCGAACTCCGCCGCGCCGCGGCGGCGCGGCGCGATGCGTTGCCGGCGGACATGCGCAAGGCGGCGGCCGAGGCGATTGCGGCGCGCGGGTTGCCGCTCGCGATCGCGCCCGGCACCATCGTCGCGGGCTTCATGCCGATGAAGACCGAGATCAATCCGCTGCCGCTGATGCAAAGACTGGCACAGGCGGGCGCGAGCCTGGCGCTGCCGAAGATCGCCGGGCGCGGCAGGCCGCTCCTCATGCGCGCGTGGCAATGGGGCGCGCCACTCGATGCCGGTCAGTGGGGCATCCGCGAGCCGAAGCCGGATGCGCCCGAAGTCGAGCCTGACATCGTGTTGGTGCCGCTTCTGGCCTTCGACCGTGCCGGCAACCGCATCGGCTATGGCGCCGGCTATTACGATATGACAATTGCTCGTTTGCGTTCGCGCAAAACCGTCACCGCCGTCGGTATCGCCTTTTCCGCACAGGAAGTTTCCGCGGTGCCGGCGACGAACCGCGACGCCCGGCTCGATCTCGTGCTAACCGAGATCGAGGTGGTCGGGGTCAAAGGCTGAGCATGCGCATCCTCTTCATCGGCGACATTGTCGGCCGCAGCGGGCGAACCGTCGTCACCGAGCGTTTGCCGAAGCTGATCCGCGACTGGAAGCTCGATCTGGTGGTCGCCAATGGCGAGAACTCAGCCGGCGGCTTCGGCATCACCGAAGCGATCTATCGCGAACTCGTCGATACCGGCGTCGATGCGGTGACGCTCGGCAATCATGCCTGGGACCAGAAAGAGGCCCTGGTCTTTATCGAGCGCGCGCCGCGCCTCGTCCGGCCGATCAATTATCCCGCCGGCACGCCGGGCCGTGGCGCGGCCATGATCGAGGCCAAGAACGGCGCGCGGGTCCTGGTGATCAACGCCATGGCCCGGGTGTTCATGGACCCGCTCGACGATCCGTTCGCAGCCGTCGACCGCGAGCTTTTGGCCTGTCCGCTGCCGACCGGCGCCGACGCCAGCATTCTCGATTTCCATGGCGAGGCGACGAGCGAGAAGCAGGCGATGGGATTTTTCTGCGACGGCCGCGTAAGCCTCGTCGTCGGCACCCATACCCATGTGCCGACCGCCGATTTGCGCGTGCTGCCCGGCGGTACCGCCTTCATGAGCGATGTCGGCATGACCGGCGATTTCGATTCGGTGATCGGCATGGCCAAGGACGAGCCGCTGCAGCGGTTCCTGCGCCGCGTTGCGTCGTCGCGGTTCGAGCCGGCGGCAGGCCCTGCCACGTTATGCGCGGTGGCCGTCGAGACCGATGCGGCGACGGGTCTTGCCAGCCGCGTCGGCGCGGTGCGCGTCGGCGGCAGCCTCGAACAGGCGGCGCCGGCATTCTGGGCCTGACGCATGGCGCGGCGCGGCTTTATTTCCGGGGGTGGCCGCCTTATAGAGGCGTCATTGCGAGGAGCGAAGCGAGGAAGCAATCCAGCCTTTGAGGCGACTGGATTGCTTCGCCGCGCTCGCAATGACGACGCCGGAGAGAACTGAAAGCGAGCACGGAAAACGAGTTATGGCCGGACATTCACAGTTCAAGAACATCATGCACCGCAAGGGGCGGCAGGATGCGCAGAAATCCAAGCTGTTCGGCAAGCTCGCGCGCGAAATCACTGTCTCCGCCAAGCTCGGCACCCCCGATCCGGCGATGAATCCGCGGCTGCGCGCCGCGATCCTCGCCGCGCGCGCGGAGAACATGCCGAAGGACAATATCGAGCGCGCCATCAAGAAGGCGGCGGGCGGCGACAGCGACAATTACGAGCAGATCCGCTACGAGGGCTATGGACCAGGCGGCATCGCCGTGATCGTCGAAGTGCTGACCGATAACCGCAATCGCGCCGCCGGCGAGGTGCGCGCGACCTTCACGAAATCCGGCGGCAACCTCGCCGAGACCGGCGCGGTGTCGTTCATGTTCGACCATGTCGGCGTCATCGAATACGACGCCAAAGCGGCCAGCCCCGAAGCGATGTTCGAAGCGGCGCTGGAGGCCGGCGCCGATGACGTCGTCTCCAGTGAAACGAGCCACGAGATCTACGCCGCGCAGGACCATTTCGGCTCGGTCGCCAAGGCGCTGGAAGCCAAATTCGGCGAGCCGAACAAGGCCGCGCTGGTGTGGCGGCCGCAGAACACGGTCGCGGTCGACGACGAGCAGGGCGAGAAGGTCTTAAAGCTGATCGAGAACTTGAACGACCACGACGATGTGCAGAACGTTTATGCCAATTTCGAAGTGTCCGACGCGCTTGTCAGCAGGATGAGCGCGTAAGTTTTCTATCCCACCGCGAACAGGACCAGCGCCACGGCGGCGACCGCGAGGCCGGCGCATTTGCGCATGTCCAGGCGCTCGCGAAACATCGCGGCGCCGAACAGTGCGGTGATGACGAAGCTCATTTGCGCCACCGGCACCAGCACGCTCGCCGGCCCGAGGATGAGACCGTGCATCAACAGCACGAAGGCGCCGAATAACGCCAGCGCCGCGAGCGCCGCGTAGCGCCACACGCCGGGCATTTGCGGAACGCGCCGCTCGCGCAGCACGCCAAACACTGTCGCCAGCGACGAGAACATCCAGGCCTGCGCCGCCACCATCGTCTCGGGCAGCGCGCCATGTTGCAGGCCGATCTTGTAGAACAGATTGACGAAAGCCATTGCCACGGTCGCGATCGCCACGCGGGCAAACGACGAGAGCGTTGCCTTGCCGCGCGCCGCGCCGGCTTCGGTGAGCAGGAGCCACACCGCGACAAGCGCGAAAGCGAGCGCGACCGCTTTGGCAACGGTCAGCGTCTCGCCCAGAAGTACGATCGCCAGTGCCGCGGTGATGGTAAAGTTCAAGCGGAAGATCGGCGCATTGGTGCTCACCGCGCCGCCGCGCAGACTGCTGGCGAAGTTAAAGAGCGCGACGAACAGGAGGAGCCCGGCGAGCGCTCCCCACAAGGCCGCGGCGTTGGGGTGCAGCGTGCCGGTCAGCCAGGCGTAGAGCGTCACGCCCGGACAGAAGATCCAGGCCTGCGCCATCAGGAATTCGCCGGCGGCAATGCCGGCGGCCGCCGCCCGCTTATAGACGAGGTCGCCAATGCCGAAACAGACCATGGCGCCAAGCGCAAAGTCGAGACCGGGTGTCATGCCATTTCGGGGAAAGCTGTGCCTTTGTCGCGTCTGTTATCAGGCTCCACGCCGTCCGGCGAGCCAGCCTTGGGCATTGCCGTCATGCTATTGATAGGGCGGCATGAACCGCGCGATTCGCATCCTCGGCATCGATCCAGGGCTCCGCCGCACCGGCTGGGGCGTCGTCGAGATTGCCGGCAACCGGCTGGGCTATCTCGGCTGCGGCTCGGTGACGACCAATGACCGCGATCCGCTGGCGACGCGGCTCCTCGCCATTCACGACGGCCTGATGCGCATCCTCGACGAATTCCGTCCCCACGAGGCCGCCGTCGAGATCACCTTCGTCAGCAAGGACGCCAAGGCGACGCTGAAACTCGGCCAGGCCCGCGGCATTGCCATGGTGGCGCCGGCGCGCGCCGGTGTCCCGGTCGCCGAATACGCGCCGAACCTGGTGAAGAAGAGCATCGTCGGCGCCGGCCATGGCGACAAGGCGCAGGTGCGCATGATGATCGGTGTGCTGTTGCCCAAGGCCGATCCGGGTTCCGACGACGCCGCCGATGCGCTCGCTATCGCCGTGACGCATGCGCATCACCGGCAAAGTGTTGTGCTTCAGGTGGCATTGAAGGTGGCGGCAAGATGAACGCTATTCCCCACAGTTTTGATACTTGCGCCGGCGTCAACGCTTGCCCCCTCTGGCGTCGCTTCGCTCGCTATCTCCCCCGCGACCGGGGGAGTGGAAGACCGCGATGATCGGCAAGCTCAAGGGCGTCATCGATTCTTACGGCGAGGATAACGTCATCCTCGACGTTGGCGGCGTCGGCTATCTGGTGCATTGCTCGGCGCGCACGCTGCAGGAACTGCCGCGGGTCGGCGAGGCGGCGACGCTGTCGATCGAAACCCATGTGCGCGAGGATCAGATAAAGCTGTTCGGCTTTAACTCCGATATCGAGCGCGAATGGTTCCGGCTGTTGCAGACCGTGCAAGGCGTCGGCACCAAGGTCGCGCTGGCGGTGCTCGGCACGCTCAAGCCCGCCGATCTCGCGTCCGCCATCGCCATGCGCGACAAGGCCATGGTGGCGCGCACGCCGGGCGTCGGTCCGAAAGTCGCCGAGCGCATCGTCACCGAACTTAAGGACAAGGCGCCGGCCTATACCGATGTCGATCCGGCACTGGTCCGGCTCTCCGGCGCGCTCGACGAGAAGCGCGCGCCGCGGCCGATTGCCGACGCGGTGTCGGCGCTCGTCAATCTCGGTTATGCGCAGGTGCAGGCCGCGGCCGCCATCGCCGCCGCAGCCCGCAGCGCCGGCGAGGGCGCGGAGGCAACGACACTGATCCGGCTTGGTTTGAGGGAACTGGCGAAGTGAAACGGGCCGCGAAATCGAAGTTGAGCAGAACGGACCAGGAGCTGATCGCGGCGGCGAGCGCGGCGATCAAGAGCCGCTATCGCGATGACTGGCAGGAGGTCGGCGCCGCGTTGCGCACGCGATCCGGAAAAATCTTCAGCGGCGTCAATCTCGATGCCTATCTCGGCCGCATGGCGGTATGCGCCGAGGCGGTGGCGCTCGGCCGCGCCATCGTCGATCTCGGCGACGACGGCATCGACACCATCGTCGCGGTGCGGCATCCGCCGCCGCAGGACAAGGATCAGAGCATCGCCGTCGTATCGCCCTGCGGCGCCTGCCGCGAATTGATCTTCGATTACGATCGCAAGGCGCGCGTCATCGTGCCCAACGGCAAATCGCCGAAGGCGGTGCCGATCGCCGAATTGCTGCCGAACAAATACACGCGAGGGCCGGAACGGTGACGACTGCGCCGGGCAAGCTGGTCACGCCGGAACGCCGCGACGAAGATGCTGCGGAAGCGAGCTTGCGCCCGCAGCGGCTGGCGGAATTTATCGGCCAGGAACAGGCGCGCAAAAATCTCGCCGTCTTCATCGAGGCGGCGCGCGGCCGCCGTGAGCCGCTCGATCATGTGCTGTTTGTAGGCCCGCCGGGGCTCGGCAAGACGACGCTGGCGCAGATCGTGGCGCGCGAGCTCGGCGTGAACTTTCGCGCCACTTCCGGACCGGTGATCGCCAAGGCCGGCGATCTCGCGGCGCTGCTCACCAATCTCGAAGAGCGCGATGTGCTTTTCATCGACGAAATCCATCGGCTCAACCCGGCGGTCGAGGAAATCCTCTATCCGGCGATGGAGGATTTTCAGCTCGATCTCATCATCGGCGAGGGGCCGGCGGCGCGCTCGGTCAAAATCGATCTCGCCAAGTTCACGCTGGTCGGCGCCACCACGCGCGCCGGGCTTCTCACCAATCCGCTGCGCGACCGCTTCGGCATTCCGGTGCGGCTCAACTTTTACAGCGAGGCGGAGCTCGAGCAGATCGTCAATCGCGGCGCGCGCGTCCTCGGCATCGCCATCACCGCCGACGGTGCAAACGAGATCGCGCGCCGCGCCCGCGGCACTCCGCGCATCGCCGGCCGGCTGTTGCGCCGCGTGCGCGACTTTGCCTCGGTCGGCGGCGCGCCCGCGATCGACCGCGCCGTTGCCGACAAGGCGCTGGCCGCGCTCGAAGTCGATGCCGCCGGGCTTGATGCCATGGACCGGCGTTATCTCAAGACCATTGCCGAGAATTACGGTGGCGGCCCGGTCGGCGTCGAGACGCTGGCCGCGGCGCTGTCGGAGCCGCGCGACGCCATCGAGGACATCATCGAGCCGTTTCTGATCCAGCGCGGTTTCCTGCAGCGCACGCCGCGCGGCCGGCTGATCACCGGGCATGCGTTTCGCCATCTCGGCCTGCCCGAACCGGCGCGCGATGCCGCGCAGTTCGGGTTGTTCAACGTGGACGGCGATGACTGATCGGACGCCGCAAACCTATGAAGGCGGCTGCCATTGCGGACGGGTGCGTTTCCGCGTCACGGCCGACCTGTTGCGCGTCACCGAATGCAATTGCTCGATCTGCGCCAAGAAGGGATTCTTGCATCTCATCGTGGCGCCCGACGCGTTTGAACTCTTGAGCGGCAAGGATGCGCTGACGACCTATCGTTTCAATACCGGCACTGCGCAGCACACCTTCTGCGCCACCTGCGGCATCCATCCGTTCTATGTGCCGCGCTCCGATCCCGACAAGATCGACGTCAATGTGCGCTGTCTCGACGGCGTCGATATCGGCGCGATAAAATCCCATCCATTCGACGGCAGGAATTGGGAGCATGCGATAACCGGACGGGTGCCGTGGCGATAGCCGGCATTGGCGCTCTCCTCGCCCGGTGATAGGATGAGATCATGAAGTCGACGAGTGAAAAGGCGGCCGAAGCGCTCGATCTTCTGCCCGAGGAGATGCGGGAGCCGGCGGTCGCGTACCTTCTCGAACAAGCGGAGAAGCTTCGCGCGCTGAAGGAATTGATTGCCGAGGGCATGGATGACATAGCGACGGGCCGCGTCTCCGAGTGGAATTTTGAGGAGTTCCTGCGCGAACCGCGGAAAGCCAAATAGTCATCCGAGATGCCGGTCGTAATCTCCGACAAGTCCCGGTCAGACCTGCTTCGCATCTACCGCCATCTGGAGGAACGCAGCCCGAATGCTGCAAATGCTTTCCTTCGCAGGATCGACAAGAATTTCGAGATCGATGGGCGAATGGATGTCGATGAAGAATTCTACCGATGAATGATCCGCGCACGGCTCTTCTCGACGGCGAAATCCGCGACGGCCGCCATGTGCTGACCGTGCGGGTCTATTACGAGGACACCGATTTCACCGGCATCGTCTATCACGCCAATTATCTGCGCTACATGGAGCGCGGCCGCACCAATCACTTGCGCCTGCTCGGCGCCGATCATCGCGCGCTGTTTGAGGAGACCGAGAAAGAGACGCCCGGATTCGCCTTCGTGGTGCGCTCGATGACGCTTGATTTTCTCAAACCGGCACGCATGGACGACGTGCTTTTGGTCACCACCGAGCCGGAAGAAGTGAAGGGCGCCTCGATCACGCTGCGCCAGCGCGTCATGCGCGGCGAGGATTTATTGGTCGAAGCCCATGTCCGTGTTGCCTTCATCTCCGGCGGCCGGGCGCGGCCGATCCCAAAACCGCTGCGCATCGCCATGAAGGCGGATCAGGACGCGCTCGGCGCGGAAGGTTAAATCCATTCCTCCTGTTCCTCGATCCGTGTCGGGAACATGTTGACGTATTGCACGAGCCGCGGCTTCGTCCCGCGGTTCGGGCTGGCGCCATGTGGCAGCGCCTGATGCCAGATGACGAGATCGCCGGCGCGCCCGCCGATCGGACGCGGACCCAGCGCGTAAAGATCCTGCTGGCGCGGATTGGCGCCGGGCGGCAGCCGATTGAGCCAGTCTTCGCCCCAGTTCTGGAAGCCGGGCACCAGCGTGAACGCGCCCTGCTCGGGTGGCGTGTCGGTCAAATATAGAATGCCGCCGGTGCCGAACGGGATCGGCGTCTTGACGCTGACATCCCAATGCAGATGCGGGCCGGGAAACTTGAAGTCTTCGCGTTCCGGCGGATTAAAGCCGACGCGGTCCGTGGTCGCCCACAGATCGGCCGTGCCCCAAAGCTGCGCGAAAGCCTTATGGATACGCGGCGAGCGGCGCACCGCCTCGAATGCGGGGTTTTGAAAATATTGCACCATGATTCCGTGATCGCTCGATCGGTACCATGTCGCCGGCGCATCGGGAGCTGCGCCGATGTGGTGCCACAGCGCCATCGCCGCCGCGTCGCGGGTCGCAACAGCGACGGCGTCGCGCAAAACGACGTAGCCGTGCTCCTTCCAGAACGCGAGATCGGATGCTGTGAGCGCCGGTTCGCTCGCGTCGATCGCATCGAGCGCGCGCCTGGTTTGCTGCGGCGGGTCACCGCCGGCGACCGCGGCATTGATCCGCGCGACGCGCTCCGCCGCGACGCCGCCGGTGGTCGAGACGATCCAGCGTTCGAACGCCGCAAAGGAGGGCATCTCGCTGGCGAGATAAGCGGTGGTCTGCTCGAGCCCGATGCCGCAGGCATGGATGACCAGATGATCAAGGTGGCGGTCGTGCATCGTCGACGGCGCGACGCGGCCTTGGCGCGCGGCTGCCGCGCGCGACCACAATCGCTTGATCTGGTAGATGCCGAGCGCGCCGGTTTCACTCGCCGGTGCCAGAAGTGGACCGGTGCGTGGAGCCGCCAGTGTTTGGGCACTCGTCACGGCGCAAAAAATCAACCAATGAATGCAAGACCGTCGATTAAACGCTTGGCGTGTCCGGCGGTCAACGGTTCCGGCGCAACGGCAAAGGTCGACGAATTCGCCCGATCGATGTAAAGGTCGTTTACATGAACTGGTCGAAGGACAACAACGAAAGCCCGCGCGGTTACCACCACGGCAATCTCAAGGAAGCGCTGCTGCGCGCCGCGCTCGAACTGATCGCCGAGAAGGGGCCCGCGGGTTTTACTTTTGCCGAAGCGGCGCGCTGGGCGGGAGTAAGCCCGGCCGCGCCCTATCGGCATTTCCGCGACCGCGACGAGCTGATGGCCAATGTCGCGCTGCGCGGCTTTCAGCAATTCGAGGCAGTCCTGGCGGGCGCGTGGAATGAGGGACGGCCCGACGCCCTCAAAGCGCTGGACCGGCTGGGCAAGGCCTATCTCGGTTTTGCGCGGGCCGAGCCGGCCTATTATTCGGCGATGTTCGAGGCCGGCATTCCGGGCGATGCCAATCCGGAATTGCGCCAGGCCGGTGAGCGCGCGTTTGCTGTTCTGCGGGTCGCCGCCGAGACCCTTTGCGCGCAAATGCCGCCGAAGCTGCGGCCGCCGGCGCTGATGGTCGCGCTGCATATCTGGGCCATGGCTCACGGCATCGCTTCATTATTCGGCCGCGGCGACGCGGCGCGGCGCGCGGTGCCGATATCGCCCGAGGAATTGCTGGAAGCTAATGCACTGATTTATCTGCAAGGCTTGGGGTTGCCTCGGCCATTGGCCTAGCGAAGAGTTGCGAGGTTCTTGACAATCAGCGTTTGTGAATGTAAATGTTATTTACATTCACAAGTGGAGGTCGTGACATGGCGATCGTCCTGATGATCTTGGGTTTCGTTTGGTGGTGGCCGCTGGGACTTATCATTCTCGCCATCATGTTTGCCAGTGGGCGAATGGGCTGTTGGCACCACCGTGCCATGTATGCCGAGGGCGGATCTGGTGGCTGCTGGAACCACGGTATGAACAGGTGGGAAAGCAAAATGGCCCGGATGCAGGAGAAAATGGAGCGCGTCCGCGCCAAAATCGACGGCGTTCGCGGCCGCAGCGACTGGCGGGGCGGTTCGCCCTCCAGTGGCAACCGCGCCTTCGACGACTATCGAACCGAGACGCTCAAGCGCCTCGAAGAGGAACAGCGTGAGTTCCGCGATTTTCTGGAGCGGCTGCGGTTTGCCAAGGACAAGACCGAGTTCGATCAGTTCATGTCTGAACAGCGCAATCGCCAGCCGGACGCCGGTCCGCAGCCCGGTCCCGAGCCCGGTCCCCACCCGCAAAGCTGATCTTCGGGTATCGCAATTATCGGCCGCCCCGCACCGCGTGGGCGGCCGTCGTCGTTTCTGCTTTGTGACCTCGCCTGCGGCCCTCGCAGGGTCGGTCTTAACGTCGCATTAAGCACAGTCGGGCTTCGTTAAGGGCGAGCGACCAGTGTTGCGCCCTAGTTTGGACAAGTTTCGCGATTGATTTCGCTTCGCCGGTGACGGGTCCGGCTCGATTTTTCGCGAAATTTCGGGTCTCGGTTGGCGCGCCACCGCGGCGGCCTCTTTGGACCCGTCCGGTCCCGACGCGGTGCGCCGCGCCGGTCATGACCCAATAGCTGTTGGCCCAGTAGTTCTTGGCCCAGTACCTAATGGACCAGTACTTGTGAACCAGTACGCGTGAGCCAGCACTTTTGAGCTAGCAATTTTGCGCCAGCACTTGGCGGCCGCCGATTTGGCCGTTACGCCGGGCCGCCGAAGGGGACGTTCAATGAATTGAGCCGACATCGCCTCGTCGGTCGCGCCGCTGACATCCAGCAATCTGTCGCTGTTTCACCTGTTCTGGCATGCCCACTGGATCGTCGAGTTGGTGATCGTCGGGCTATTGGTGTGCTCGGTCTGGGTCTGGGCGATCGCCATCGACAAAACCCTGTTGTTCTCGCGGCTGCGCCGTGCCGGCGACCAATTTGAAGAGGCTTTCTGGTCCGGCCAGTCGCTTGAGGACCTGTATAAATCGCTCGCCACCCAACCCGGGCATTCGACCGGTGTATTGTTCGTCGCTGCGATGCGCGAATGGAAGCGCAGCCTCGAAGGCCACGCCCGGTCCTTCGCCGGCCTGCAAATGCGCATCGAAAAAGTCATGAACGTCGCGATTGCGCGCGAAATCGAGAACATGGAACGGCGGCTGCTGGTCTTGGCGACGGTCGGTTCGGCCGGGCCGTTCATCGGCCTGTTCGGCACGGTGGCGGGTATTATGACAAGCTTCCAGTCAATCGCGGCGTCGCAGAATACGTCGCTCGCGGTGGTCGCCCCCGGCATCGCGGAATCGTTGTTTGCGACCGCAATCGGCCTCGTTGCCGCCATCCCGGCGACGATTTTCTATAATAAGTTCACCTCCGAGGTGAACCGGCAGGCACAGCGGCTCGAAGGCTTCGCTGACGAATTTACGGCGATCCTGTCGCGGCAGATCGACGAACGGGGCTGAGGGCTTTCGGACATGGCGGCAGGCATCCTGGGCGGGTCCTCGGCCGGCGGGCGGAAGCGCCGCCATCGCCGGGCGGTCATGAGCGAGATCAACGTGACGCCGTTCGTCGACGTCATGCTGGTGCTGCTGATCGTGTTCATGGTGTCGGCACCGCTGCTCACGGTCGGGGTGCCGATCGATTTGCCGCAGAGCCAGGCCAAGGCGTTGCCGCAGGACAACGTGCCGCTGACCATTTCGGTGAACGTGGATGGACAGGTCTTCCTGCAAAAAGAGCAGATCACGCTCGACGATCTGGTGCCCAAGCTCAAAGCGATCATCACGGCGCGCCACGGCGACACCAACGAGCAGATCTATGTGCGCGGCGACAAAAAGGTTGACTATGGGACGATGATGCGCGTGATGGGCCGGATTTCTGGAGCCGGCTACCATAAGGTCGCCCTCGTGACCAATGTCGAGCAGGATCAGCAGTGAAGCGTGGCCTGACCATATCGTTTATCGGTCACGTCCTCGCGCTGGTCTGCGGCCTGGTGGCAATTTCTGCGCATCCCATGGAGTCGCCGCCGGTCGATTCATTGCCGGTGCAGTTCATTTCCGACAAGGATTTCACCCAGCTCACCCAAGGCGTCAAGAATGCGCCGAAGCTGAAGATCGAGCTGCCCAAGCCGCTTGCCGACACGATCGATGCGCCGAAGGCGGTCGACCAGCTCGCGCCGAAAGTCGTGAACAAGCCGGAAATCAAAACCGACTCGAAAGAGGCTAAGCCGGCGCCGAAGCCGGACGCCAAGGCCGACACCAAGCCCGACACCAAGCCCGACACCAAGGCCGACACCAAGCCCGATCCGAAGCAGGCGCAAAAGACCGATAAGCCGAAGCCGCCCGACTACAAGCCGGACCAGATTGCCGAACTGCTGAAGAAAGACGCCGCCAAGAGCCGAACCAAGCCGGATGATCAGTCGGCGGCGCAGAAGGTGGACGCTCCGGCATTCAACGCCAACCAGGTGGCCGAACTGCTCGACAAGCGCGATCCGCAGCGCCAGATCGCGTCCGCGCAGGAACTCAACAGCACGCCCAGTCTCGGTTCGGCAAATGGCGCACCGGCCGCGCAGATGTCGCAGAGCGAGATCGATGCGCTGCGCGCGCGCATATCAAGCTGCTGGAGTCCGCCGCCGGGGGTCGATGCCAATTCCAAGGTCTATGTCGTGCTGCGAGTCCTGTTCAAATCGAACGGCACGCTGGACCATGAGCCGGTCCTGGTCGAGGCCACCGCATCGCCATTGGGCCCGGCGCTCGCCGAGAGCGCCAAGCGCGCGCTGCTGTTGTGCCAACCCTTCACCATGCTTAAGCCCGAGCATTACGACCAGTGGAAAGACCTCGAGCTTAAATTCGATCCTCATGAGCTGCTCGGCGGCTGACCAGGCGATCTCAAGCACACCATGACATTCCGATATCGACCCAATCTCATGACGCGCCGGCAAGCGCTCGCGCTCGGCGCCGTTGCCGGCGGACTGACGCTGGCGCCGCGTTATGCCGCCGCAGTGGTCCGCCTCGATATCACCCAAGGCAATTTTCAGCCGATGCCGATCGCCATCACCAAATTCATTGGCGGCGGCGAAGGCGACGACGATACCGCGACCGGGGTCACGCAGATCATCACCGCGAACCTGCAGAGGAGCGGGCTGTTCGCGCCGATCGATCCGGCCGCTTTCCCGGAGACCATCGCCAGCGTCGACGCCGTGCCGCGGTTTGCCGATTGGCGGACCGTCAATGCTCAGGCGCTCGTCTCCGGTGCGGTCACGCGGCAGTCCGACGGACGTCTGAAAGCGGAATTCCGGCTGTGGGATGTGCTGGCCGGCCAGCAGCTTGCCGGCCAGCAATATTTTACGACACCGGACAACTGGCGGCGCATCGGCCATATCATCTCCGATGCGATCTACGAGCAGCTGACCGGCAACGGCGGCTATTTCGACAGCCGCGTCGTCTTCGTCGACGAAACCGGCCCGGGCACGCAACGCGTCAAGCGGCTCGCCATCATGGATCAGGACGGCGCCAATGTGCGCTATCTGACGCGCGGCGACGATCTCGTCCTGACGCCGCGATTTTCGCCCTCGACCCAGGAGATCACCTATATGGCCTACGGCCAGGGCGATCCCCGCGTCTATCTTTACAACATCGACACCGGCCAGCGCGAAATCGTTGGCAACTTTCCCGGCATGAGCTTCTCGCCGCGGTTCTCGCCGGATGGCCAGAAGGTCGTCATGAGTTTGCAGGAGGGCGCCAATACCAATCTCTTCGTGATGGATCTGCGCTCGAAGGCGACGACGCGGCTGACCAATACGCAAGCGATCGACACCGGGCCGTCTTATTCGCCGGACGGCTCGCACATCTGCTTCGAATCCGATCGTGGCGGGCAGCCGCAGATTTACGTCATGGCCGCTACCGGCGGCGCGGCGCAGCGCATCAGCTTCGGCGACGGCACCTACAACACGCCAGTCTGGTCACCGCGCGGCGACTACATCGCCTTCACCAAGATCTCCAGCAACATGTTCGCCATCGGCGTGATGAAGCCCGACGGCAGCGGCGAGCGCATCCTCACCGAGGGGTTCCACAATGAAGGCCCGACCTTCGCGCCCAACGGGCAGGTGATCATGTTCTTCCGCGATCCGGGCGGCAATTCCGGGCCGTCGCTATTCACGATCGACATATCCGGCCGCAACGAGCAGCGGGTGCCGACCCCGAACTATGCCTCCGATCCGGCCTGGTCCCCGCTGCTGTCGTAGCAGGCTGCGACATAGGCTGCGGTTCCATAGAGTTGCCGCATTGACGCCTCATTAACCATTGCAAAAGCTTTCCGGGGGATGCGCAGGGTCGAAGCATCTTTGCAAGGCCCCATCAAGGTTGACGGAACGTTCGCTTAACGAAGGCGCTGCTAGACCCGCTGACGACCGCGCATGTCCGGTCAAACGTATGTCCGGTCACAGTGTAAGTATGGAGGCACCGGAATGAACATGGCGAAGACGATCCGTGGCGCCAAGTTCGTCGCCGTTATTCTGGCCACGCTTGCGATAGCGGCGTGCGCCAAGCACGATGATCAAAATGCCATGGGCGCGGCGGCGACGCCGGGCAGCCAGCAGGACTTTGTCGTCAATGTCGGCGACCGCGTCTTTTTCGATACCGATTCCTCGGATCTTTCGGACCAGGCGCGCGCTACGCTCGACAAGCAGGCGCAGTGGCTCACCAACTACAACAAATATTCCTTCACTATCGAAGGTCACGCCGACGAGCGCGGCACGCGCGAATACAATATCGCGCTTGGCGCCCGTCGCGCCGAAACCGTCCGCGAATATCTGATCTCGCGCGGCGTCGCGGCGGCGCGCATGCGCACCATCTCCTACGGCAAGGAGCGGCCGGTCGCGCTGTGCAACGATATTTCCTGCTGGTCGCAGAACCGGCGCGCTGTCACCGTGCTCGATCAGAGCTCGTAAAGCGACATTTCCGTCACAAGCCCGTCAGCGATCGGCGCCGTCACGGCGCCGATTGTATTTTCGGCGACACATTATCTCCGCCAGATTTCCCGCCATGTTTGGCTCTCCGCCAGATTTCCCGCCATGTTTGGCCTTGCCAAAGCGGGGCCGAAATCGGATCGTAGCGGCCCCGCTTTGGGTCGATTGCGTTATCGGTCGGTTTTCTAAGAATATTCGAAGAGGTTTTGGCCATGAATTTTGCCGCGTTGGCTCGCGCGACGCTCATGCTTGCCATTGCCGCGGCAATCGCCAGCTGCGGCGAGAAAAACGAATATGCCGCGCCGCCGCCGCCGAAGGTCAGCGTTGCCGCGCCGGTCGCGCAGGACGTCACCCGCTATTTCGAGGCGACCGGCAACGCCGCGTCGGTCAACTCGGTCGATCTCGTGGCGCGCGTCCAGGGCTTCGTACAGGCGATCAGCTACAAGGACGGCGACTTTGTGAAGAAAGGAACGTCGCTCTTCACCATCGAGCCGGAGCCATACAAGCTCAAGGTCGACGCCGCAAAATCGGCAGTGATCAGCGCGCAGGCGACGCTGACCCAGACTCAGGCCGAGTACGATCGCCAGGCGACTTTGATCAAGACCCAGGTGTCGACGCAGGCCAATTACGACAAGGCGTTGGCGGCGCGCGATTCGGCGCAGGCCGATTTGCAGTCGGCGCAAGCCAACGAAAAGCAGGCCGAGATCAATCTCGGTTATACCGACGTGACCGCGCCGTTCGACGGTGTTGTTTCGGCGCGGCAGGTTTCGCTCGGTCAGCTTGTCGGCGCCTCATCGCCGACGGTGCTTGCCACCATCGTTCAGCTCGATCCGATCTGGGTCAATTTCACCGCCAGCGAGCGCGATGTTCTGCTGATCCGCGCCATTCTCGCCAAGCGCGGCGAAACGACAGCCGCGATCATCGGGCATCTGGTCGAAGTCGGGCTGCAGAATGAGGAGGGCTACCCGCATCAGGGCAAGCTCGACTACGTCGCGCCCAATGTCGACCCGTCAACCGGGACGCTGGCTGCGCGCGCCACTCTGGAGAACAAAAATCGCGCATTGTTGCCCGGCTATTTCGTGCGCGTGCGCATCCCCTCGGAGCCGCAGCCGGCGCTGCTGGTGCCGGACGTGGCTCTCGGCAGCGCGCAGGGTGGCCGCTATGTGCTGGTCGTCAACAAGGACGATGTCGTCGAGCAGCGTGAGGTCGAGCCGGGGCAACTCGTCGGCGAAATGCGTGTCATCGAATCCGGGCTCAGCAAGGACGACCGCGTGGTCGTCGGCGGCATCATGGGGGCAATTCCCGGGCAGAAAGTCGATGCCGAGCCGGCCCCGGCGGCGGCGGCGAAATAGCGCGTGATGATCAAACGATGATCTCGAAATTCTTCATCGAGCGTCCGGTTCTGGCGAATGTCCTCGCCATCCTGATGGTTTTGATCGGCGCGGTTGCGATCTACGCTTTGCCGATCGCGCAATATCCCGACGTCGTGCCGCCGACCGTGCAGGTGACGACGCGCTATCCTGGCGCCAGCGCGCGCACGCTGATGGATACCGTGGCCTTGCCGATCGAGCAGCAGGTCAACGGCGTCGAGAACATGATCTACATGCAGTCGACCAGCGCCAGCGACGGCTCTTATACGCTCACGGTGACCTTCAAGATCGGCACCGACCTCGATGCTGCGCAGATTCTGGTGCAGAATCGGGTGGCGAGTGCGTTGTCGTCCTTGCCGCAGGCGGTGCAGGCGCAGGGCGTCACAGTGCAGAAGCGCTCCACCGCGATCCTTCTGTTCGTCACCCTGACCTCGCCGGACGGCCGCTATGACAGCCTCTATCTCGCCAATTACGCCACCATCAATCTGAAAGATGAATTGGCGCGGTTGCCCGGGGTCGGCAATGTCAACGTGTTCGGCGCCGGCCAATATTCGATGCGTGTTTGGCTCGATCCGGAGAAACTCAAGGCGCGCAGCCTGAACGCTCAGGATGTTATCGCCTCGCTTCAGGGGCAGAGCCAGGAGGTGGCGGCGGGACAGGTCGGCATGCCGCCGACGCCGCCCGGCGTGAATTTTCAATATACGATCGAGCTGCCCGGCCGGCTCGCCGACGTCGACCAATTCGCCAATGTCATCGTCAAGACCGGACAAAACGGCGAGATCACCCGCTTGCGCGACGTCGGCCGCGTCGATCTGGGCGCCCAGACCTACAGCCAGTATTTCACGCTCGACGGCAAGCAGGCGGCCGGCATCGGCATCTATCAGTCGCCCGGCGCCAATGCGCTGCAGGTCGAGCATGCCGTCAAAGACAAAATGGCGGAACTGGCGCGGCGATTTCCGCAAGGTCTCGTCTATTCGACGCCGTTCGACACCACGGTGTTCGTCAACGCCTCGATCCACGAGGTCTACAAGACGCTGATCGAGGCTGCGGTCCTCGTCCTCATCGTAATCCTCGTCTTCCTGCAGGACTGGCGCGCCATGCTGATCCCGGCGACGACGGTGCCGGTAACGATCATCGGCGCCTTCGCGATGATGTGGGCGCTGGGGTTCACGGTGAATTTCTCCACGCTGTTTGCCATTGTGCTTTCGATCGGCATCGTGGTCGATGACGCGATCGTGGTGGTGGAGGGCGCCGCGCACAATATCGAGCAGGGCATGAGCGGGCACGACGCCGCGATCAAGGCCATGAACGAACTGCTCGGGCCGATCATCGGTATCACGCTGGTCCTGATGTCGGTGTTTCTGCCGGCAGCTTTCTTGCCGGGCCTGACCGGGCGCATGTATGCGCAATTCGCGCTGGTGATCGCGGCAACGGCGCTGCTGTCCGCCGTCAATGCGGTCACGCTGAAACCGACGCAGTCGGCTTTGTGGCTGCGCACGCCGGTGCCGCCCGAGCGGCGCAACGCGTTCTACCGGGGCTTTAACGCCATCTATGGCCGCGTCGAGCGCAGCTATGCCGGTCTCATTCATCACATGGTCGACCATGCCGGCCTGATGACGATCGTCGCCTTCGCCATCATCGCGGTGGCCGCGTGGGGGCTGTCGCGGGTGCCGACCGGCTTTCTGCCGATCGAAGATCAGGGCTACGTGCTGGTGAGCGTGCAGCTTCCCGACGGCGCCTCGCTCGCCCGCACCCGGAAGGCGATGCAGCAGGTAGCCGCCATCGCCGGCAAGGATCAAAGCGTCGCCAATGTGATCGCAATCTCCGGCATCTCGGTCCTCGACAACAGCGCCACGCTGCCCAACGCCGGCGTCGCCTATGTGGTGCTCAAGGATTGGAGCGCGCGCGACGACCTGCGCACGATCTTCGCGCGCTTGACGCCGGCGCTCGAAGCCGTCGATGCCCGCATCATCGTGCTGCCACCGCCGCCGATCCAGGGCATTGGCAATGCCGGCGGTTTTACCTTGCAGGTCGAATTGCGCGACGGCTCGACCGATTTCGCCAAGCTGCAGAGCATCACCAATACGATGGTCGCCAACGCGCAGTCGCAAAGCGGGCTGCAGCGCGTCTCGACCTCGTTCCGCGCCATCGCTCCGCAGATTCTTGTCGAGGTCGACCGCGTCAAGGCGCAGACCCTTCACGTCCCGGTGGATCAGGTGTTCGGCACGCTGGCGACCTATTTCGGCTCGACCTATGTCTCGCAGTTCAACAAGTTCGGCCGCGTCTTTCAGGTCTATGCGCAGGCCGATGCGGCGTTCCGTCTGCGGCCGCGCGACATCGAAAATCTGTCGGTGCGCAACGAGCAGGGCGCCATGATCCCGCTGGGGACGCTGGTCAGAATCGAGCCGATCGTCGGCGCGCCGCTGATCAGCCTGTACAATCTGTACCCGTCATCGAGCATCATCGGGCTGCCGGCGGCCGGTTTCAGTTCGGGCCAGGCGATCCACCTGATGGAAGAGAACGCGGCGGCGACGCTGCCGCCCGGCACCGGCACCGACTGGACCGCGATGTCGTATCAGGAGAAGATCGTCGGCAATCAGATGTATTTCGTGTTCGCGATGGCGATGCTGCTGGTTTATCTGGTGCTCGCCGGCCAATACGAAAGCTGGTACGCGCCGCTTGCGGTCATCCTTTCGGTTCCGCTGGCGCTGACCGGTCCGGTGCTGGTCTTGGAAATGCTGCGCATCGACAACAATCTGTACACCCAGATCGGCATCATTCTTCTCATCGCGCTGTCGGCCAAGAACGCCATTCTGATCGTCGAGGTCGCGCGCGAGCAGCGGGTGCACGACGGCAAGCCGATCCTGGAAGCCGCAGTGGACGCCGGCCGCGCGCGCTTCCGGCCGATCCTGATGACCTCGTTCGCGTTCATTCTCGGCGTCGCACCGCTGGTGTTCGCCAGCGGCGCCGGCGCCAGCGCCCGCAAATCGATCGGCATCACGGTGTTTTCGGGCATGATCGCGTCGACGTGCCTCGCCGTGCTGTTCGTTCCCTCCCTGTTCGTGGTGATTCAGCAATTCGAGGAATGGCTCGCCGCGCGCAAGACCCCGCGGATTCAGCCGGCGGAATAGCGAAGTTGGCCGCGCATGGATTTTCGGAAAACCCGCTTCCAATTTTACGGATCGTGCGGTAGCTGCGGCGTGCGATCACGATGCGGCCGCCGTACTGTCGCAACTGCGGCGGCAGTCACAATTTGGACGCAGGACGCGCTATGGTAACCCCGGGGCAACCGCCGAAAATGCCGAAAGCAATGAGCCGCTCCGCACCAGTATTCGCAGTCGCGCTGGCGTCCATGCTGTGGGCGAATGCCGCCCGCGCGCAGGATACCCCGAGCGATGTCGTGACCCGCCTCGACCGCCTCGAGGAAACGGTCCGCGATCTCACCGGCCAGGTGCAGGAATTGCAGTACCGCAATCAGCAGCTTGAGCAGGCGGTGCAGCGCCTGCAGGGCGGCGGCGCGCCCGCGGCTGCCGCGGTTCCGCCCGTGCCGATGTCGCAACGCGCAACAGTGTCAACGTCGCTGCCGCCGCCGACGGCGTCGCAGTTCTCGCCGCCGAATTCGCAATACGCGCCGCCGCCGGCCGCGCAATATTCGCCACCGAATTCGCAATATGCTCCGCCGCCGGCCTATGGGGCGCCGCCCGTTGCCGCAGCGGCCGCGGCACCCGATGGGTCGCGGCATGACGCCTTTAACCCGGCGCTGCATCCGAACGCCCCCGGCGTGCCGGAGGCGCTCGGCACCAGCACGACGGCGACCGAGCCGCCGCCGCCGGTTCCTGATGGCAACGCGCCGGGTCAGCCCGGTGCGCCGCTGAACCTGTCGAATCTTGCCGCGCCGCAAAGTGCTGACGCTTCGGGCGGCGCGCTGCCGCCGCCACCGATGGACAATCCCAGTGCGACCGGGGCCAGGCAGGAGGCGTCACTGCCGCCAAACATTACGCCCAAGGACGAATACGACGTGGCCTACGGCTATGTCCTGCAGAAGAACTACGGACTTGCGGCGCAGACGTTCCGCGACTTCCTGCACAAATTTCCCGGCGACCGGCTGACGCCGGAGGCGCAATACTGGCTCGGTGAAAGCCTGTTCCAGGACCAGAAATATCACGATGCGGCGGAGGCCTTCCTCGCGGTGTCGACCAAATACGAGACCAGCGGGCGCGCGCCGGACGCTTTATTGCGGCTCGGTCAATCGCTGGCCGCGCTCGGCGAAAAGGAAGCGGCCTGTGCTTCGCTCGGCGAGGTGTTGCGCAAATATCCCCATGCGTCGATCAGCGTAAAGCAAAACGTTGACCGGGAACAAAAGCGTGTCCATTGCTGAACCAGCCATTGACGACGACGAAGCGGACGCGCTGTTCTCCGATCTTGAAAATCTGCGCGGCCTGATCCTTGCGGTCTCCGGCGGTCCGGACTCGACCGCGCTCCTGGCGCTGCTGGCGCGCTGGGCCAGGGACCTGACACGGCGGCGCAAAGGCGCGCCAAAAATTCTTGCCGTCACCATCGATCATGGCCTGCGCGCGGCATCCGCCGGTGAGGCGATCGCGGTCAAGCGCCTGGCGCGGCGCTTGGGCGTTGCTCACCGCACGCTGCGCTGGCGCGGCAGGAAATCCGAATCCGGCTTGCAGGAGGCTGCGCGCGAGGCGCGCTATCGTCTTCTCGCGCAAGCGGCCGAACAGGCGGGCTATGGCCATATCCTGACCGCGCACACGCTCGACGATCAGGCGGAGACGGTGTTGTTTCGTCTCGCTCGCGGCAGCGGGCTATCCGGGCTTGCCGGCATGGCGCGTGCTTCCCTGCTGGCCGGCAAACTTTCGCAGCGCGCGGCGGGCACGGTCTATCTGGTCAGGCCCCTCCTGCACATGCCCAAAGCCCGGCTGGTCGCAACCCTAAAAGCCGCGGGCCTGACCTATAGCGACGATACGAGTAATCGCGATCCACGCTTCACCCGCGCCCGGTTGCGCAGCTTCATGCCGGCGCTGGCGAAGGAGGGGCTCGATGCCGCCGGGCTGGCGCGGCTGGCGGCGCGCATGCGGCGCGCGGAAGCGTCGATCGAATTCGCGGTCGGGGCCGCCCGCGACGCGCTGGTGCCGGGGCCATGGCGCGAGCGCGATCCGGTGGTATTCGAGACTGCCCAATTCGCGAGCCTGCCTGCCGAAGTGGCATTGCGGCTGCTCGGCCGTGCCGTTGCCCATGCCGGGGATGAGGGCCCGGTGGAGCTCGCCAAGCTCGAAGCGCTTTATGACAGCCTGCGTCAGGCCACGTCCCGGCTGCGCCGGACCCTCGCCGGCGCAATGATTACGCTCGAAACCGAGCGGTTGACCGTCGAGCGTGCGCCGGCCAGACGGACCACGGCCAGACGCGCCTCAACCATGCGTAAAGGCCGCAACAGGGGCTTTACGAAATAGCCTTATAATTGCGGGCTGTTGAATTGGGTTCCCTTGGCAGGGGGCGGGCTGGCGCCTACATTGCCGTGTGCTGGGGACGTGAAGCCGCCACGATTTGCGGGCACGCAATGCGCTCCGGACTCCGCATGGTCGGGGGCCAAGGACTAAAGATGAACGCCAATCTGCGCAATTTCGCCCTGTGGGTGATCATTGTCCTGCTGCTGCTTGCGTTGTTCACGCTGTTTCAGAATCCGGGCCAGCACACGACCGCGCAAGACGTGTCGTTCTCGCAATTACTCAACGAGGTCGACCAGGGCCGCGTGCGCGACGTCCTGATCCAGGGTCCGGAAATCCACGGCACCTTTACTGACGGCCGCAGCTTTGAGACTTATGCGCCAAGCGATCCGACGCTGGTGCAGCGCCTCTATAACAAGGGCGTCTCGATCACTGCGCGGCCTTTGAGCGACAACGTGCCGTGGTTCGTGTCGCTATTGATCTCCTGGCTGCCTTTCGTGGCGCTGATCGGCGTGTGGATTTTCCTGTCGCGGCAGATGCAAGGCGCCGGCGGCAAGGCGCTCGGCTTCGGTAAGAGCCGCGCCAAATTGCTGACCGAGGCGCATGGCCGCGTCACTTTCGAGGACGTGGCCGGCGTCGACGAGGCCAAGCAGGACCTTCAGGAAATCGTCGAATTCCTTCGCGATCCGGCCAAGTTTCAGCGGCTCGGCGGGCGCATCCCGCGCGGCGTGCTGTTGGTCGGTCCGCCGGGCACCGGCAAGACCTTGATCGCCCGCGCCGTCGCCGGCGAAGCCAACGTGCCGTTCTTCACCATTTCCGGCTCCGACTTCGTCGAAATGTTCGTCGGCGTCGGCGCCAGCCGCGTGCGCGACATGTTCGAGCAGGCCAAGAAGAACGCGCCCTGCATCATCTTCATTGACGAAATCGACGCGGTGGGCCGCCACCGCGGCGCCGGCCTTGGCGGCGGCAACGACGAGCGCGAGCAGACGCTCAACCAGTTGCTGGTCGAGATGGACGGCTTCGAGGCCAACGAAGGCATCATCCTGATCGCCGCCACCAACCGGCCCGACGTGCTCGACCCGGCTTTGCTGCGTCCGGGCCGCTTCGATCGCCAGGTCGTGGTGCCCAACCCCGATGTGGTCGGCCGCGAACAGATCTTGAAAGTGCACGTGCGCAAGGTGCCGTTGGCGCCCGACGTGAACTTAAAGACCATCGCCCGCGGCACCCCCGGCTTCTCCGGCGCCGATCTGATGAACCTCGTCAATGAGGCGGCCTTGATGGCGGCGCGCCGCAACAAGCGCATGGTCACGCAGGTCGAGTTCGAGGACGCCAAGGACAAGGTGATGATGGGCGCCGAGCGGAAATCGCTCGTCATGACGGAAGAGGAGAAGCTCCTCACCGCCTATCACGAAGGCGGCCACGCCATCGTCGCGATCAACGTCAAGGCGACCGATCCGGTGCACAAGGCAACAATCATCCCGCGCGGCCGCGCGCTCGGCATGGTCATGCAATTGCCCGAGCGCGACAAGCTGTCGATGTCGCTTGAGCAGATGACCTCGCGGCTGGCGATCATGATGGGCGGCCGCGTCGCCGAGGAACTGGTGTTCGGCCGCGAACGCGTCACCTCTGGCGCTGCGTCCGACATCGAGCAGGCGACCAAGCTCGCCCGCATGATGGTGACGCGCTGGGGTCTGTCCGAGGCGCTGGGCACCGTCGCTTATGGCGAGAACCAGGAAGAAGTGTTCCTCGGTTATTCGGTGGCGCGCCAGCAGAATATTTCCGAGGAGACGGTCAAGAAGATCGACGCCGAAATCAGGCGCTTGGTCGAGGCCGGCTATACCGAAGCGCAGGAAATTCTGACGACCAGGCGCGCCGACCTCGAGACCCTCGCCAAGGGGCTTCTGGAATTCGAGACGCTGACCGGCGACGAGATCAAGGATCTGGTCCTGGGCAAGCGGCCGAACCGCGAATTGGTTATCGAACCGACGACGCCGCGCAATTCCACGGTGCCGACGGCTGGCGCCGGCCGCAATCGGCCGCAGCCCGACCCCGGCCCGATGGAGCCGCAGCCGCAGGCTTGACGCAGGCTTGAACCGCAAGCCGGGACCGCGCGACGGACGGGGGAGGCGGCTTCATGCGGACCATTTTCATCGCCGGCATGGCTTTGATGCTCGCTGCGGGTTCGGCGTCGGCGCAAGCCGTGGCCACGCCGCCGGGCGCGGTAAAACACGCCCCTTCCGCCAAGCCGACGCAGTCCGCCAAGCCGACGCAGTCCGCCAAGGCCGCGCAACCCGCCAAGCCTACCTCGACCCCCGAGATGCGCTCGGCTGAGGCACTCGCGCTGTCGTCGGACCCGGTATTCGACGAAGGCACCTATCTGCGCATCAAGCAAACGCTGCTGAGCTACTCGGATATCCAGGTTCGCGGCGGCTGGCCGACGCTGCCCGCCGACGCCAAGCTCGAGCCGGGAGCGAGCGGCCCCGCGGTTACACTGCTGCGCCGGCATCTCGTCATCGGTGGCGACCTGCCGGCCGATCAAGAAGCCGGCGATGCCTACGACAGCGCCGTCGTCGAGGGCGTCAAGCGGTTCCAGTTGCGGCATGGCCTCGACGCGACCGGCACCGTCGGCGCGCAGACGCTCAAGGCGCTCAATGTTCCGGTCGCCGATCGCATCAAACAGCTCGAAGCCTCGCTGGAGCGGCTGCTTGGCTTCGATTTCACCTTTGCCGAGCGTTACGTGGTGGTGAACATTCCGGCGGCCTTCGTCGAGGCGGTCGCCAATGACAAGGTGGAGCGGCGCTATCGCGTCATCGTCGGGCAGATCGACAAGCCGTCGCCAACGCTCTCGGTCTATATCACCGCGATCGATCTCAATCCGACCTGGACGGTGCCGCTCTCGATCACCAAGAAAGAGATTTACGCGCGGATGCGCCGCGATCCGTCCTATTTGAGCCGCATGCACATGCGCCTGATCGGCGCCAACAATCAGGATGTCGATCCGGGGAGCGTCGACTGGTCGTCAGACCGTTCGCCGAATTTCGTCGTGCGCCAGGACGCCGGCAACTGGAATGCGCTTGGTAACCTGAAGATCGACATGCCGAACCCTTACTCGGTGTACATGCACGACACCGATACGCGCAAACTGTTCGCCACCGATTACCGTTTCGATTCGCATGGCTGCACCCGGGTGGATAATGTCCGCGACCTCGCCGCCTGGATTCTGCAAGACGGGCCGCCGGGCTGGGACCGCGCCGCGATCGATGCCGGTATCGCCGCAGGCCAGACCAAAGTCATCAATTTGCCGCGCAAAATACCGGTCGCCTGGGTCTATCTCACGGGCTGGGTGACGCGCGACGGCACGGTCGAGTTTCGTGACGACGTCTATAAGCACGACGAGCAGCTCGACCGCACCGGCCTTGCCGATGTCGCCGCCGGCGGCTTCGTCGCGCCGGTGCCGACCGAGAACCTCAAGCGGGTGTCAATCGACAGCCAGTGAGGGGACCCCCTCAACCACCTCAGGGTCCGCGCGGCGCAATAATGTCTGCTCTTCGCCGCTGTTGGCGGGTCAGCAGACGTGCCGGCGGTGCTGATCAGGCCTTGCTGACATCGAGGATCGCCTCGCCAAAAGCTTGAGGCGCTTCTTGGGGCAGATTGTGCCCGATGCCGCCAGTGACGAGCCGGTGCGAATATTTGCCGGAGAATTTCTTCGCATAGGTGCTCGGCTCCGGGTGCGGCGCGCCGTTGGCGTCACCCTCCATGGTGATGGTCGGCACGGCGATTACCGGGGCTGCCGCCAGCCGCTTTTCCAGATCGCCATATTTCGCCTCGCCTTCAGCGAGGCCGAGCCGCCAGCGATAATTGTGGATGACAATGGCGACGTGATCGGGGTTGTCGAAAGACGCAGCACTGCGATCGAACGTGGCATCGTCGAATTTCCACTGCGGCGAAGCGAGCTGCCAGATCAGTTTGGAGAAATCGTGCCGGTATTTGTCGTAGCCGTCGCGACCGCGTTCGGTGGCGAAATAGTATTGGTACCACCATTGCAGCTCGGCCGTCGGCGGCAGCGGGGCTCTGCCGGCTTCCTGGCTGCCGATCAGATAACCGCTCACGGAGACGAGCGCTTTGCAGCGCTCCGGCCAGAGCGCCGCCACGATGCAGGCCGATCGCGCGCCCCAGTCAAAACCGGCGATGGTTGCCTTCTCGATCTTGAGCGCATCCATCAAGGCGATCACATCAATGGCAACGACCGACTGCTGGCCGTTACGCGACGTTTCGGGCGAAAGAAACCGCGTCGTGCCGTAACCGCGCACATAGGGGACGATTACCCGGTAGCCCGCCGTCGCCAGCAGCGGTGCGACGTCGACGAAGCTGTAGATGTCATAGGGCCAACCATGCAGAAGAATCACGGGCTGACCATTGGCGGGGCCGGCTTCGGCATAGCCGATATTGAGGACGCCCGCGTCGATCTGTTTCAGCGGGGCGAACGACGTATGCGTCCCCGGCTTGATCGAGGGCGGTGTTGCTCCGCCGGATTGCGCCGCGGCAGAACCGGCGAAGCCGAGTTGGGCTGCGGCGAGTGTCATGGCCGCACTGCCAAAGAAAGAACGGCGATCCCGGTCGATCTCTTCTGCGACTTCGTTGGTGTCCATGGTGAACCTCTTTGATGGCGTGGCGATGAAAGAGATCAGCCAAACGTGAAGCAGAAAGCCTCGACGCCCGGGGCGAGAAACTCGATTTCGAACTGGCGATCGGCGATCGGTCCCGACTGCCGGATCAGTTGATACAAGCGCTGCTCGGTCACCGTGCCGAAGCCATCTTCGTCGATGTCGATGCCGTGAGCGGCGCCCGGCGGTTGTCCATCGATCGACACGCGGAATTTCACCGAGGTTCCCGGCGTTGCCGGACCCATGACGAGATGAAGATCGCGGGCGTGGAAGCGGTAGGTGATGCGACCGTTGGGCTCGTTCGGCACCGCGGCATCGCGCTTTATGGTCCAATCGCCGCTGAGCGCCCACTCGTTGAGGAGCATCTGCGCCGACGGCTGATAGATGTGCGGCTTGTCACGCACCGCACCGCCGGGTGAGGCAAAGCCTTCGCTGCGGTCATAGCCGACATAATTTTCCGGTGACTTGAGGCTCGCCCAATCGGCGCCCAGTTCGAAACCACGCGGCTCGACCGACACCAGGTCGTCGCCGATCCCGCTGGCGCCGGCCTCCATCAGCAGGCGCTGGATGACCATTTCCGATTGATCGTAGTCGCCTTCACCGAAGTGCTGATGGCGAATGCGCCCCTCGGCATCGATGAAATAGAGCGCCGGCCAATAATTGTTGTTGAAGCCGTGCCAGATCGCATACTCGCTGTCCACCGCGACAGGATAATCGACGTGCAGCGCTTTCACCTCGCGGCGGACGTTGTCGATGTTCTTTTCGAAACGGAATTCCGGCGTATGGACGCCGATCACGACCAGCCCCTTGTCTTGGTATTTATCGGCCCAGGCGCGAAGGTAAGGCTGCGTGCGCAGCCAGTTGATGCAGGTGTAGGTCCAGAAATCGACGAGGACCACTTTTCCGTGCAGGGCCTGCGCCGTCAGTGGCGGCGAATTGAGCCACGCGTCGGCGTGCGCAAGGGAGGCGAGCTCGGATTGGCCGTCGGTCAGCCCACCGCCGAGCCCGTGAAAAAACGCGATCGGTTCGCTTGTGGATTGCGGCATCTTGCTGTCCCCCACAAACCCCGCAATCGGAGCCCCGATTGCGACGGCGAGCACGGCGGCGATCAGGAGCTTGTTCGCTTTCATCGATGAGACGGCTTTCTCGGCCCGCCGCTTTTTGATGAAAATCCGGCGCGCAGTGCGCACACGCCGGCCTCTGATGACTTATGTGCGCAGCGTTTTGAACGAGGCGCGCATCTCGGAAACGAAAAGGGCCGGCTGCTCCCAGGCCGCGAAGTGCCCACCCTTGGGAAGCTTGTTGTAGTGGATGAGCTTGACATAGGCCCGCTCCGCCCAACTCTTCGGCGTCTGGTAAATCTCGTCGGGAAAGGCGCTCACGGCGACCGGGAGCTTGACCCCTCTCACGTCGAAGAAGCCGCCCGCCGCCGGAAGCTGCGCGGTGTCCCAATATAGGCGCGCCGAGGAGATTGCGGTGTTGGTCAGCCAGTACAGCGTAACGTTGTCGAGGACGTCGTCGCGCGTCAGCCCCTCCGTCTTTCCGTCAAAGGCCCGGGCGATCATCTCCTCGCTCGCGGCGTCGTGGTCGAGTATCCACGCCGCGAGGCCGACCGGTGAATCGACGAGTCCGTACAGCGTCTGCGGGCGGTTGTTCATCTCGATCGCATAGCCGAGCCCCTTTTTGTAGAAGAAGTCGAGCTGCTCCCAGGCGTGCTGCTCCTCGGGCGACAGGCCCGCCGGCGCCGGGCCGCCGGCCGAAAGGGCTTTGGAAACGTCGGGCGGAACCGTCGCCGCCATGTTGGTATGAATGCCAAGCAACCCCGGCGGCTGCTGCAAAGCCATAACCTCCGAGACTGCATTGCCCCAGTCGCCCCCTTGCGCCACGTACTTTGTGTAGCCGAGGCGCTGCATCAGCGTCGCCCACGCCTTGGCGATACTGACGGGGTTCCAGCCGGGCGCTGTCGGCTTGCCGGAAAATCCGTAGCCGGGCAGCGACGGAATCACGAGATGGAAAGCGTCCGATGCACTTCCGCCATTTGCCGTCGGATCGGTCAGCGGATCGATGATCTTCATCTGTTCGATAATAGAGCCGGGCCAACCGTGGGTAATGATCATCGGCAGCGCATTGTCGTGCTTCGAGCGGACGTGAATGAAATGAATGTCGAGCCCGTCGATCTCGGTGATAAAGTGCGGCCGCGCTTTCAGTTTCGCCTCGCACTTGCTCCAATCGTATTCCGTCCCCCAATAGCGCGCGAGATTTTGGACCGTCGCGAGCCGGACGCCCTGCGATGCATCGGCCACGGTTTCCCGTTCCGGCCACTTCGTCGCGTTCACGCGCCGGCGCAGTTCGACAAGTTCCGCGCCCGGAAAGCCAACTTGAAATGGACGAATTGCGGCATTGTCGGTCACGGTGTTCTCCTTTTGAGGCGGTGATTTGCTCTGCGCCGCGGCCGGCAGGCCGGACAGCACGCCGAGAACACCCGCGGTTGCTGAAGTGGCAAGCATGCTGCGCCGACTTGGCGACGCCGACGATGAAGAAGACTCATTGGACATGATCGCTTCCCTTGTTGGCAAAACGAGTTTCGAAAGCAGATATGCAATTGAAGGGTCTCAGTTGTGACGATGAGCCTGGATGCGCTTTGCGCGCCGGCGCGAGTAAAATCCTTGGGAGCTCGCTAGATCTGAAAAACGACGAAGCCACGCGTCGGTCGCGCTGGTCTGGACGACGTCGATGCTACGCGGCGCTTGCGCTGGCCGCGCATCAACTGTGCGTGAGCATGAAAGCGAAGCGGCTTCTGAAAGCAAAACCAGCGGTAGTAAATCGCGCCGAGTGCGAGCGTGCAGCAATGAATGAGGCGGCGTCTCGCTGGAGCGTCGCGAGAAGATGCGCGGCGGTGGGCGCTGTCCCAATGTTCGCGTCCTCGTCGCCATCGCCACGTCCGGGCGGTAACGCATCAAGCTCCACATGCCGATCGATGAAGCGGAACGCATCGACCATTGGCTCTATTTACCGCAGATGCTTAATGCCGTTATGCTGATCATGATCGTCTCGGCCGGCACCGCGCTGTGAGAGAAGACAATGGATGACGACCGCAATATTCGAGCGGCTCTGGATCGTCACTGGGCAGCCTCAGACGCGAATGATTTCGAGGCGGAACACGACATTTACCACGACGATGCAGTGCTTGAGTACCCGCAGTCCGGGGAGCGGATCCGCGGCCGGCGCAATATTCAGGCGTCTCGTTTTGCGCAACCGAACAAGAAGCGCTTTACGGTGTCGCGTGAACTCGGTGCTGGCGACCTTTGGGTCACTGAACTCATCCTGACATATGACGGTTTGCCGTCTTACACGGTGAGTATCATGGAGTTCACAGACGGGAAGGTTGCCCGCGAGACGCAGTACTTCGGCGATCCCTTCGAGCCGGGGGCGTCGCGCGCACAATGGGTCGAGCGGATGCGCTGAAATGTTCGCTATGAAATCGAGGCGACGAAGTACGCGGTTTTCGCGTTTCTTATTGACCCCCGGCTACGAATTCGGACCGCGGCACCCGGGCCGGCACAGCGGCGCGTGAAAGCACAGCAACAATGATGCATATACTGTTCTATGGCGTTGGGTGGACTGACATCGCACTTACCCTTAATCGGATTGCGGTCGGGGCGTTTTTTATGCATTCGGGATATCACAAGCTGTTCAACGCGGAGCGCCACCGTACATTCGTCGATGAACTCAAGGCACTCGGCGTTCCGGCATTGGGCTTTAATCAATGGTGGGTGCCGTTGGTCGAGTTCGCCGCCGGCGTTGCCGTCCTTGTCGGGTTCTTGGCGCCACTCGCCGCGCTTGGCCTGCTTGTCATCATCCTCGTCGCCATCGCTACGTCCGGGCGGCAGCGTATCAAGCTTTACAAGCCGATCGATGCGGGAGATCGCATCGACGATTGGCTCTATCTGCCGGAAACGCTTTATGCCTTCATGTTGATTATAATCGTTTCGGCCGGTGCCGGGCCGTATAGCCTCGATGCCCTGATCCTGGGCATGATCAATGAGCACGTCGCGTGAGTGGTCTGCCGTGATTGTCACGACCTTTCCAAGGACTGTGCGTGTTATCGAGCACACTTTGATACCGTTGAAAGACGGTACGATGTTGGCGGCCCGCATCTGGTTGCCGCAGGACGCTGAACAGAACCCGGTTCCTGCGATCCTCGAATATCTTCCATACCGCAAGCGCGACGGCACCTACGAGCGGGACGCGCTGACTCATCCGTATCTGGCCGGCCACGGCTACGCCGGCGTTCGCGTCGACCTTCGCGGCAGCGGCGAATCGACGGGCTTGCTGTTCGACGAGTATGCCCAGCAGGAACAGGACGATGGCGTGGAGCTGATCGCTTGGCTGGCAGCTCAGCCGTGGTGCAATGGCTCGGTCGGGATGATGGGAATTTCGTGGGGTGGGTTCAATGGACTGCAAATTGCGGCGCGCCGCCCCCCCGCGCTCAAGGCGATCGTAACGATTTGTTCGACCGACGATCGCTACGCCGACGACGCGCACTATATGGGCGGCACGCTTCTCACCACTGCTGCACTTGAGTGGGCCTTTTTCTTTTTTGGCTTGATGTGCATGCCGCCCGATCCGGAACTGGTCGGCGATAGCTGGCGGGCGACGTGGCTGGAGCGCATGGCGAACATACCGCTGTTCCAGGAAAATTGGCTGCGGCACCAGCGACGCGATGCGTATTGGAAGCACGGATCGGTATGCGAGGACTACGCTGCGATCCAGTGCCCGGTTTATGCCGTCGGTGGTTGGACCGATGGCTATAAGAATGCAATCCCGCGCCTGCTCGCGGGGCTGAAGGCGCCCCGGAAGGGTCTCATCGGGCCATGGGCGCACGCTTATCCGCACTTTGCGCTTCCCGGCCCTCAGATCGGGTTCCTCCAGGAAATCCTGCGGTGGTGGGATCATTGGCTCAAAGGCGTCGATACCGGCGTGATGGCTGAACCCATGCTGCGTGCGTGGATGACCGAAAGCGTGAAACCGGCGAGCCACCACGATACGCTGCCGGGCCGGTGGATTGCCGAAGCTTCGTCGCCGCCGCCGGGAGTAACGCAGCGGCGGCTGTTCTTGACCGACGCGGGGCTGCGCGAAGCCGCGGCAGTTTTGACGGCCCGCGCCGTGTGCTCGCCGCAGACACTTGGCAAGTCTTCAGGCGACTGGGTTCCGTTCGGTCGCGGGCGCGATCAGGCACGCGACCAGCACGACGATGACACGCTCTCCCTGGTGTTCGAGACGACGCCACTCGACGAACCGATCGAGATCCTTGGCGCTCCGATCGTAACGCTCGATGTCGCGTCCGACCGGCCGATCGCCAATGTGGTGGTCCGGTTATGCGATGTGCATCCGACCGGTGAATCGCTGCGTGTCAGCTATGGTGTGCTCAACCTCACGCATCGCGAGAGCCACGAACAGCCCGCTTTGCTGGCGACAGGTGAGCGCTACCGCGTGCGCATAAAGCTCAATGATGCGGGCTCGATATTTCCAGCCGGCCACAAGGTGAGGCTTGCGATATCGACGGCTTACTGGCCGATGATATGGCCCAGTCCGGAGACGGCGACTGTGACGATCTTTGCCGGCACGCTTGATCTGCCGCAACGCTCGCCCAACGCCGCAGACGCCGGGCTTACGCCATTTTCCGAACCGGAGACGGCACCGCCGGAGAAGCCGACCATCATTCATCGCGACGGGGTGCGGATCGAACGTATCGACCGCATTGGTCTGGAACTGGGCACGCAGTGGAATTCGCAATATCACGTCGAGGACAACGATCCGCTCAGCGCCGTTGCCGCACTGAGCAACACTCAGACGATGTCGCGGGGCGGATGGCAAATCCGGGTCGAGACGCAGATGCGGCTGACATGCACCGCAGATATCTTCCTGCTGCACGGCAGTTTGCGCGCCTTCGACGGTGCGACCGAAGTGTGTCGCCGCGACTGGGATCGCTCCATTCCTCGAGATTTCCTATGATCGGTCCGAATAAAGCGGCGAGGGTAGCGGTATGATAAGCGGCATCAACGATGAGCTTATTCTTGCGGCCCGTCTTCTTCTCGCGACACTGTTTCTGATTTTCGGCTGGAGAAAGCTGACGGACCTTTCGGGCACGTTCAAACAAATGGTGGACGAAGGCCTTCATCTGCCGGCGCTGGCTACTGCCGTATCGACCTTCATGGAACTTCCCGTTGCGTTCGCGGTCGCCATTGGCGCGTTCACGCGCCCTGCGGCTGCACTCATGGCGCTATACACGCTGGGAACTGCGCTAATCGGGCATCACTATTGGACAGTCAAAGGTGCGGATTACGTCGACAGCATGGACAACTTTTACAAAAATCTCGCCATCATGGGAGGCTTCGTGCTGTTGTGCATTGCCGGACCGGGACGATATTCGATCGATGCCTTGTTCGGCATCGCCGCGCCATAAATTGCACGCTAATTAGGCGGACGATGTAGCGTCACGTTCACAACACAGCATGTCCGGTGCCGGGCATGTGACTGACGGTCTCATCGACAGCCATCTCGACGAAGCATAACCTTCGTAGCCTCTCGCGCGGAATATCGGCAATTTAAGGCGATCCGCGAGCCGACACGAAGCTCCGCGCGTAATTCAGGTTTCTGACCGGAGGCTCGGATATGTCGTTAGACAGCACGCTGACTGCACCCGCCACCTCACGGCTGCCGGACCCGAACAAGGCCGGCTTCGCCGACAAACTTTATCGGCTGGATGGCGGCCACTCGCTGGCAAATGACGAGTCGGTCTGGACACCCGGCGAGAATGTCGGGCGCAGCATCCAGTTCTCATCGACGTGCTGGCTGATGCAGCATCGAAAAGAATGGTTGCTCTGGGATACCGGCGTTCCCGAGTCCGCACTGAACGACCCCAAAGGCTGGTCGACCCTGCCCAAATTGATCGTCTACCATCTCGACAAGACGATCACCGATCAACTCGCCGAGATCGGACTTAAACCAACCGACATTACTTATGTCGCGATATCCCACACTCACGGCGATCACATCGGCAATGTTCGCTTGTTCCAGGATTCAACGATCCTGATACAGCGCGTCGAGTATGACTGGATCAGTTCGCCCGATGGCCCGAACGACAACGTCAACCAACTGAAGGCGCTGGCACGCAAGCTTATGGGCACTCCAAAGCATCTTAAACCGCTCGGCGGCGATACCGACGTATTTGGCGATGGCAGCGTCACCCTGGTTTCCACGCCAGGACATACTCCCGGCAGCCAATCATTGATGGTGCATTTGAAAAATTCGGGCTTCATCATTTTGTCCGGCGACGTAGTCCATCTGGAAGAGAATTTTGAAAAGGACGCGGTGCCGTCGTTGAACACGGATAAGGCCGCGTCGATTGCTTCGATGGAGAGGATCAAGCGGATGATTGCAACGTATAAAGCAAAGTTTTTTATCAATCACGACAAGGCGGAAACCGACAAACTAAAGCTGATCCCCGCATTCTACGACTGATGCCTTCATCGGCGCGTTCGGGCGCCTGCGCTGACGCGAGCGCGTGCCCGGCCGGCACAGAGGAAAATCATGATCACGGCAACGTATCGGGTAGCCACGTCAGCGTCGGTCGTCGGTGATCCTGCGCAAGTCACTTCGCTGCAATCGACTTCGGCCACGACGACCTATCGCCGTATGACGGTCGATGGCGTCGGTGTTTTCTATCGCGAAGCCGGGCCGAAGGACGCGCCGACGATGGTGCTCCTGCACGGGTTCCCCTCGCGTCCTCGCGCGAGTTCGATACGCTCATCCCCTTGCTCGCAACGCGCTATCATGTGATCGCGCCGGATTTTCCGGGGTTCGGCCAGAGCGAGGCTCCATCGCCGTCGTCCTACGTGTACACCTTCGATAATTTGGCGAGGACGATCGACGGTCTTCTCCAGCAACTCAAGATCAACAAATACGTCTTCTTTCTTCATGATTATGGTGGGCCGGTCGGCTTTCGCATCGTCCTGGCGCATCCGCCGCGGCTGCAGGCGCTTATCATCCAGAATGCCAATGTCTATGGGGAAGGCCTGGGCGCCAAGTGGGTCGGCATCGCGCAATATTGGGCCGATCCGAAAGCGCATCCCGAAGTGTTCGATGCGTTCGTGTCGTTCGCCGCGACCGAACAGCGTCACACGCTCGGCACCTCGCATCCGGAGCTGTATAACCCGGACACCTGGACGGACGAGTACGCTCACCTGTCGCGGGCCGGCCAACGCGAGCTCCAAGCCGATCTGCTGTACGACTACCGGACCAACGTCGCTTCGTACCCGGCGTGGCAAGCGTGGTTGCGCGAGCACAAGCCGCCAACGCTGGTGGTCTGGGGGCGCAACGATCCTTCGTTTATTGCTGCCGGTGCAGAGGCGTTCAAGCGCGATCTGCCGGACAGCGAAATTCACCTGCTCGATGCCGGCCATTTCGCGCTCGATGAGAAGAACGACGACATCGCGAGACTTGTTCTCGCGTTCCTGGCCAAACATTCCGTCTGACCGATCGGTAGCTTGTTCCACGCGACGCGTCGCAACTATGACGCGGCTGAGACTACAAATCGAAAGCGGCCCTTACCAGCCCCCAAAGAACCGCCTAAAATCGCATGGGGTGAGGCGATCAACGCCATATCCGAATTGGAGTCGTCCATGAGCCAGGTAGAAGTTGATAACAAAACTTACCACATGCCGCCGAAGGAGGGGATTACCGTCGCGCACTTTCTCACCGTCGCCGACGTCGAGCGATCGCTTCGATTTTACGAAACGGTTTTCGGCGGTCGCGTTGAGAGCAGAGGCGACAAGATCGGCGCGCCGGGCTACCTCCAGATCGCCAACACGTGGCTCATCGTCAACCCCGGCGGCGGCCCGACGCCCGACAAACCAACGGTAACGCTCCGCGTCCCCCCCGATCCCGATCAAGTCAGCAGCTTTATGAATATCCGGGTCGCCGATATTCAAGCGTGCTACAAATTATGGAAAAGTCGCGGAGCCGAGTTCATCACAGAGCCAAAGCCCAAATACGGCGAGACGCGCTGCTACATTCGCGATCCTGACGGCTATATTATAGAAGTCGGACAAAGCAACCCCGGCGTCACTTACGGCTAAACGGCACGACGCTTGAAAGCGCACGACACCTGAAAGCAATTGGTGACCGTGCATACTCCGGCGATTGGCCCGAACAATCGGGAATCCACGATGCCGAACTACGACGCGATCGTCATTGGCGCCGGACAGTCCGGGCCGGCCTTGGCGCGGCGTTTGGTGGCGGCAGGCCGGAAGGTCGCGATCATCGAGCGCAAGCTGTTCGGCGGCACATGCGTGAACACAGGGTGTACTCCGACCAAGACGCTAATCGCGAGCGCCTACGTTGCACATGTTGCCCGCCGCGCCGCCGATTACGGCATCAGGATTGAGGGGTCGATCGATGTCGACATGAAAGCTGTCAAGGCGCGAAAGGACTCCGTTGTGGCCGTGTTCCGCAACGGCGTCGAGCAATCACTGAAGACCTTGCAGGGATGCACGGTTTATGAGGGCCCTGGCCGCTTTGTCGCGGAAAAGACAGTGGCAGTGAACGGTTCTGAACTCGCGGCCGATCAGATTTTTATCAATGTAGGCGCGCGCGCCGCGATTCCGCCGATACCTGGCCTCGACCAGGTTCCGTACCTCACCAACAGCTCGATGATGGATATCGACTTTCTCCCCCCACATCTCTTGATCCTGGGCGGCAGCTATATCGGTCTTGAATTTGCTCAGGCCTACCGTCGTTTCGGAGGCGAGGTGACGGTGATCGAATTCGGGCCACGCTTGATCTCGCGGGAGGACGAGGACGTCTCAGGTGCCATTGCCGGCTTCCTCAAGGAGGAGGGCATCGACGTGCGTGTCGACAGCAAGATGGTCAGTGTGGAGAAGCAAGGCAGCTTGATCGCGACGAAAGTCGAATCGGCCGGGAGGATTTCGCAGATTGCCGGAACGCATTTGCTGGTTGCGACCGGCCGGCGGCCGAACACTGACGACCTTGGCCTCGACAAAGCGGGTATAACCACGGACGCGCACGGCTATATCCGGGTGGACGACCAGTTGCGTACCAACGTTTCCGGTATCTGGGCGATGGGCGACTGCAATGGCCGAGGCGCGTTCACGCACACGTCGTGGAATGATTTCGAGATCGTGGCGGCAAATCTTCTCGACGGCGATCACAGACGAGTGAGCGACCGCATCACGGCCTACGCGCTCTATACCGATCCGCCGCTTGGCCGCGCCGGGATGACCGAAGCGGAAGTTCGCAAGACCGGCAAGCCTGCGCTGATCTCGACCATGGCAATGACGGACGTCATGCGCGCCTTTGAGAGAGGCGAGACCAAGGGCTTCATGAAAATCCTCGTCGATCGCGACAGCAAACAAATACTGGGCGCCTCCTTCCTGGGACTCGAAGGTGACGAGGTCATCCATAGCGTGCTCGATATCATGTACGCCAAGGCGCCCTACACGGTGATAAAACGCGCGATGCACATTCATCCCACGGTTTCGGAGTTTATTCCGACCATGCTGGACAAGCTCAGACCGTTGCAATGATCGGGCGGCGCTGAGCTGAAGCAAATGGAAGTCAGTGAGGAGCCTATGGAATCTGAGAGTGACGGCATTAACCCGGCGGTGAAGCCAAGCGGACCAGGTTGCGTCGAATGCCTGGCTTCGGGCCGATGGTGGCTCCACCTTCGCAGATGCGCCGAATGCGGGCACATCGGCTGCTGTGATAGTTCGCCAAATCAGCATGCGTCGAAACATTACGCCACTACGGGTCACCCGGTCATCACGAGTTTCGAGCCAGGCGAGCATTGGTTCTACGATTATCGTACGGAGCAAATGTTCGCCGGCCCGAAGCTTCACGCTCCTCACTCGCATCCGCCGGATCAACCGGCGCCCGGGCCGGCCGGAGCGGTGCCTTCAAACTGGCAAACGCTAATTCACGAATAATGGGCGCCTAGTTCAGCCGCAGTTCTGCGATGTGCTTCGGATCGGCTTTCAGTTCGCCCTTCTCGACGCGCTTGACGATATCGACCAGCACGGCATTTGCGCGACAGGAGAGGCCTATCTTCTCGCCCTCGCGCACGATCAGGCCGTTGAGAAATTCGATCTCGGTGCGGCGGCCCTTGGCCATGTCCTGGCCCATCGATGGGCGCTGTCCGGCCGCGGTGCGGCCGGCATCCTTGAAGCGCTGCGCGTCGCTGGCGCGCATCGCTTCTTCGTCGCCTTCGCCGGCGCGCGCAATGGTTTCCGGCGGCAGGTGCAAAATCTCCTCGAGCTCGTAGCCAAGCGCCTGGCCGACCCGGATCGCTTCGGAGCCGAGGCGAGTGGAGAAGTGGCGGATCGGATCGCTCTTGAGCATGTCGCCGCCGCCGAGGCCGGTGCAGGCGGACAGCCCGTTCTGCATGGCGTTGGCGACGAGCTTCGACCAGCGCTCGCCCCACAGATTGTTGGTCACCTTGGCGCTGTCGGCGTAAGCGACCAGGCGGCAAATCTCCTCGGCGCGCGGCGTGACGCGGCCATGCACCTCGCCGGCGCGGAACACGGTGTGCGCCGCGCCGTGCTTGGCGGCGCCGCGGTGAATGTGGCCCGGCTCCGGCAGGTTGACGGTAATGGAACTGGCGATGCAGCCGAGCGTCTTGCCCCAGCCGACCACGCCGGCGATGGTCTCTTCGTTCATGCAGTTCTGCAGCGAGACGATGAAGCCGTCGGGCGCCAGATATTGCTTGATCAGCATCGCCGCCCAGGCCGTGTCATAGGACTTCATGCAGACGAAGGCGATGTCGACCGGTTTCTCCTTGGCGAGCGCCTGCGCATCGGTGACATGGAGCGCGCGCACCGGCACGGTGAATTCCGGCTCCGTCATGGCGTGCGTCACGCGCAAGCCGTGCTGGCGCATATGCTCGACATGCGCCGGCCAGGGATCGATGAAGGTGACGTCCTCGCCGGCCGCAACCATATGTGCCCCGGCATAACCGCCGACCGCGCCCGCTCCGACGAATGCTATTTTTTTGCCCATCGCTGTCCTCCCGGCTTGTGGGCAACGTAACGCGCCGGGCACGCCAATCACAACAGCAGACCCGGCGCCGCCACCGGCCGCTCCGCGGGAGGAGCCGGTGACGACGCCGTTTGGAAAGGGCCTGGTCTCTCGCCGGCCGAATATCGCGGCCGGGACTTTCGTCCGATCGGGGTTTCGTTACGCCACGACCGTGGTCGTCGGCTCGGGCTCGAACGGGGTGAACGTGCCGGCGGCCAGCAGCGCCTGCCGGCGCTGCACCTCCAACGCCATCAGTTGCACTTGCAGGCCGATCTTCTGCGCCTCGGCCTGCTCGCGTTCGAGCTTGATCAGGTCTCCCTGCTCGAGCTGCGGATCCCGCGCGCAGCAGTGCGCCAGTTCGGGATCGTAGACCACGCCATCGGTCGGGACGGTCAAAAGCGTCGGCTGCTCGACCGTCTCGCCAACGGCAGGCAGGCCCTTCAGGATCGTCTCGACCGCCGAGACATATTGCGCTTCGACCTGCTTGATCTGCGCCGGCGTCAACACCGCCGATACGTAGTTTCCGACCCGCACCTGGAACGTCACCGCGGTGACCTTGGTGGTCATCACGTAGACGTCGAGCACCTTACGCACGAAATAGGTCACCGCGTAGCAGAGGTTGTTGTTGACGAATGTCCGCTGCGTCGTGGAAACCGTCTGGGTGTCCTCGTAGCTGCTGACCGTGATCGAGCGCTGCAGGTCGGTGAATTGGGCGGCTTGCTGCGCCAGGGATAGAAACTGGTTGGCGCTCGTCTGCGTCGAGAAATCGATCGCGGAGCCGGAACTTGAAGAGCCGCTGTTACTGCCGCCGCCGACGCTGAGAGTAAAGGGATTGAAGCCGCCACCGCCCGAGCTGGAACTCTGCGATTGATTGTTCAGCACCTGAGCGAGAAAGCTGGAATCATTGGAGTTTTGCTGCTGGTAAAGCGCCGACACAAACTGGGCGAAAGTCGTTTGCACGGAGTAGCGCTCGGTTTCCGTCGTGGTGCGGCGGTAGCGGTCGCTGTGGTAGAGCGTCATCTTCTCGCCCGGCAAAAGCGTCAGCGTGTAGGCCAGCCCGCCCTGCTGCTTGCCGACGAGCAGAACGTGTGGGTGTAGGTGACGTTGACGATGACAAATCCCCGCGCGGCGTCGCTCGTGGCCGATTTGCCGTCGAGGGTTGTGACGGATGTCTTGGTTTCGGTGAACGTCACGCAGCTCGGCTTGACGCGCCACGCCGGATCGCATGGGCTTTGACAGCACGGGTCCTGGGTGGGAAGCGTGACCGGCGTGGTGCCGTCAGTGGGATCGAAGGCCTGTAGCGTGACAGCAGAAGCGGAAGTCTGAGTTTGGGTATCGGACATGGCTCGCTCCTTGTCGCCAAATTGGCGCTGTTGGCTCTGCCAGAATGGTTTGTAATTCTGGCTTCGTGCAACTTGAAATAGCACGACGACCGAGCGAGGCCTGTGCCTCAAGTCACATCGCAACGCGCAGCGCCGTGGTCGGGAAAAATCAAGCCGCGAGAGCCGGCCGCGCGCGGACTCACGCGCGCGGATTGTTGCGATGTGGTCCAGTTCGCCCCGCCGCCGCGAACGGTATTGCAATGCACCTGATCAGGCGGTCGCGCCCAAACCGAAGCTATTTCAATATGAATTTAACGATGTGCGGACGCGCCGGTACTCGGCTCCGCGCGCGGTGCAGCGGATTACCAGCGTCAGCGCGGCCCATCCCGACCACGCCTGCGAACTACGGCGGTTCGCAGGATTTTATGTTCGGCCGAACGACCTCAAGCAATACCAGAGACTACAATCTATTAGTGTATCTTGGAAATGATACCGTCTTTGGGTCGGCGGGCGTGGCCGGTGGTCAGGCTTTCGTTCTGATCATTCGGCGAGCGGCGTGGGGTTGGCCGCCGGCGGCTCGATGCCGAACGTGTTGGCGGTCATGCATGTCATCGAAAAGCTGCCGGTCGATGCCACCAGAGCGACGAGGCTCTCGAGCCCCATCGCCTTTTCCGCCGCCGCATAGGTCGCATCGCCGAGCCCTTTGTTGGCGAGAAGTTCGTGCGCGACGACGTAGCAGGTTCGTTCGCGGGCATCCGGCAGATCCGGCGTCTTGCGCGCATTGATGGCGTCGATAACGGTTTGCGCGATGCCGACGGATAGCGAGCGGCGCGCCTGCGCAAACCACGGATAGCGCGCATTCCAGTGCCGCGCGACGACGAGGTTCACGACCTGCTGCTCGCGCTGCGACAACGGGCCAGACGACAGCGATTCCCGCAGCGTCTGCGCGGCCTCGAACAATTTGGGCAGCCGGATATAGGCGTAATATGGTCCGCCGACGATGCCGCTTCCCGCTTTGGCGGCGTCGTAGACGCGCGCCTGTTCGGCGTTCATGTCGGCGCGGTCGATGAGTGCTATGCGTGGCATGTGTTTCCTCGATTTGCGGTTGTTCTTGCCGGGCAAGCCTAGCATCAGTCCGCGGACTGGAGGAGCTACCATTCCGGCCTATCGAGAAGAGCGATGCCGCTGCAAAATCGCGTAAACCCGTTCGGCGATCTGTTCGTTGCGCCCGCGCGCGGGCTGTTCCTCGGCAATCGCGGCGGGCGGTTTCACAGCGAGGCAAAAACGCTGACGGCGCGGCGCTGGGTATCGCGGCAATGGATCTGCTGCGTGCTCGACTTCAAGGACCGCCAGCGCGATGTCTGGGGACGGTTTTATACCGAGCTGTTTTTTCTCGATGAGCCGACTGCGCTCGCGGCCGGGCATCGGCCGTGTTTCGAGTGCCGCCGTCAGGAGGCATTGGAGTTTGCAGCGCGTTGGCAAAAGGCGTTCAAGCTCCGCACCCGGCCCAGGGCCGCCGAAATGGACGATATCCTGCACCGCGAGCGGCTAGAGGGGCGCGCCAAGCGCCGCCACAGGTGCGATCTCGACGTATTGCCCGATGGCGCCGTAGTCGCTCTGGAGGAGGGGGCTTTTGCAGTTCGCGGCGACCTGCTGTTGCGCTGGACGCCGCAAGGCTACGACGCACGCAAGTCGCGTCCGCGCCGCATCGTGGTCGATGTGCTCACGCCGCCGTCGATCGTCGCCGTGCTGTCGGCCGGCTACCGGCCGCACTGGCATCCGAGCGCGCGCTAACCCGCGAACGCGGCCTTGATCGCCTCGACGCCCTTGCCGGATTTTGCCGCCGTGATAATGCGCGCTTCCTGCTTCATCAGATCGTCAAGCGCCGGCTTCATGGCATCGATTGTGCCGACCGGAACGACGACGGCGCCGTGGCGGTCGGCGTGGATGAGATCGCCGCTTTTCACCGCCATGCCGTGGATGGTGACTGGAATGCCGAACTCCTCGACATGCACATAAGCGTGCGACGGCCCGATCGAGCCGGCCAGCATCTGAAAGCCCTCCGCCACTTGCGGAATGTCGCGCACCGAACCGTTGGTGATGGTGCCGAGGCAGCCGAGTGCCTTGTGGACGTTAGTCTGCACCTCGCCCCAGAACGCCCCATAGCCGGCGGGCTCATCCTTGTCTTCGATCACCGCAATAGCCGGCCGCGGCTCGGACGCGACATAGTCGAGATAATCCATCCGTTTCGCCATGTAGCTCGGCCCGCCGACCTTATCGCGGGCGCGCATTGTCACGGTCTTGGCAAAACCGACCATCGGCGGCAGATCGGGAAACGGGCAGTGCAAATGGGCGACGGTATAGCCGGCGCCGCGCCGTTCCGGCGCCACGATCTCAATGAGATTGCAGACCGTCGGCGTATCGATCGACTTTAAAAATGCGAACTGGCTTTCCGACAACACTGGTTTCCTCCGTTTTGGTGGAGCATGATTGCGGATCACGCTCTAATCCCAGGCACCCAAGACGATCACCGCCATGATGACTTGCATCGCCACGATCACCGCGACGCAACCGGGCCATCCCGCCGAAGTCCAGGCAAGCCCGGTCAGGAACGCGCCGGCGCTGCCGCCGATATAGAAGATCGAGGCATAAAGACCGACCGCCGACGAGCGTCCCTCCTTGGCAGTCATGGTGACATATCCCGTCGACACCGTCTGGCACAACATGCCGCAGACCGCACACAGCGTCAGCCCGACGATGATGATCGCAACCGGCGGCGCCAGAAGCAGCAGCGCGCCGACGATCCACAGCGCGATAGTGCCAAGCACGAAGCGGCGGCGGCCGAACAGCGCAATGGCCCGTCCGGTCCACGGCAGCAGCGGGCTCGACACCAGATAGGTGAGAAACAGCGCGCCCAGCAGTGTCGGCGAGAAGAAGTAAGGCGGGCCGGCGAGATGAAAGCTCACATAGGTGAACGCGGCGATGAAATTGAACAGCACGCCAAAGCCGATGGCGTAGGTCGCGACCAGACGCCGGTCGCGGAAATGGCGCAGCATTTGCGTCAGCGACGACACGAGACCGCCGGAGCGGACGAATTGGCGCTCGCGCGGCAGGATCAGCGTCACGATGACCGCGGCAACGAGCGTGATCAGCGCGACGACCTGAATGGCCGCGCGCCAGCCGATCGCATCGGTCAGTATGCCGGGAATGAACCGGCCGGAAAATCCGCCGATGCTCGCGCCGGTCACATAAAGACCAGCGATGCGGGCGACGTCGCGGGCCGGCCACTCGTCGCCGATATAGGCGACCGTGACGGTGAAGATCGGCGGCACCAACAGGCCCTGGACGAAACGCCACAAGACGATGTCGGGCACCGTGGCGGCGAAGGTCATGATGATCGTCGGCAGCGTGATGGCGAACATCGCCGCGGTGATCAGCCGCTTTCGCCCGACCACGTCGGCAAGGACGCCGGTAAAGGGCGCCGACAGCGCGATCGCCGCGGTGCTGGCGGTCATCAATGCGGAAATTTCGCCGGGGCCGACGTGAAATTCGTGGGCGAGTTCCGGCAACAGCGCTTGCGGCGAGTAGAGATTGACGAAGGCAGAGAATCCGGCCGTCGCCACCGCGAGCGCGCGAAGATCGAAGGACTTAAGCCGCATGAGCCGCAATGACATGCGGCATTATCGGCGAGCCGTGAGGCGAATGCATCCCGTCGGGCGCAGCCCGATCACAGCTGGCGGATCGAGTCGAAATTCCAGGCTTGCGCGCTCGGATCGTTCTCGCCGACGCGCAGCGTCGTGGCATTGGCGAAACGGTAGGGTGGCACCGGGAGATTATAGGGTGCCGGCACGCCGGAAAATACGCGTCCGGCCGGGTCGTATTTTGAGCCGTGGCAGGGGCAGAAATAGCCGCCCGGCCAATTCGATACCGGCGTGTTTGCGCTCGGCGTCGGGTAGAACAGCGGAATGCAGCCGAGATGGGTGCAGATGCCGACCAGGATGCCGTATTCCGGCTTGATCGAGCGGTGCCAGTTTTCGGCATAGGGCGGCTGCTGGGTCTGCTCGGAATTCGGATCGGACAGAAGCGAAATCATCTGCTGGCTTTGCATCGAATTCCAGCGTCTGCTTCGAGCGGTGGAACACGAAGATCGGCCGCTGCCGCCAGCGGATCATGACCTGCGAGCCTTCCTCGATCTTGCTGACGTCGAGATCGACCGGGCCGCCGGCCGCGAGCGTCGAGGCGTCGGGATTCATCTGGTCGATCAGCGGCACCAAGGCGGCTGCGGCGCCCACGGCGCCCACGGTGGCGGTTGCGATAAAGAGGAAATCGCGCCGCGTCGCCATATGGCCGTCGTCCCCGTGGCCGCCGGTTGACGCGGTGGTGGCAGTGCTCGCCATGGTCGGTCCCTTGTGGTCGATTTCGAATGCAGTCGTGCAGCTTATGTCGCCATCGATGGGGCTTAGTCAATCAGGGGAAGCGCCGCTCCCCTGCAAGTTTCGGCCAAACGGAATTTGCGCTATTGAGCCCGCATTACCCATGCACGTCCCATACCAATTCGGCTTGGAGTAGGGGGCGGAGAGGGTTCGGAAAGCCTGGAGGGAGACGCCGATGCGCGCCAAGGACAATTTGCGCAGCGCTGCCGAGGTTTTGGTCGATCAACTGCGCATCCATGGCGTAGAGCACGTGTTCTGCGTGCCGGGCGAGAGCTATCTCGCGGTATTGGACGCGTTCCATGACAGCGACATCGCCGTCACGGTCTGCCGCCAGGAGGCGGGCGCCTCGATGATGGCCGAGGCGATCGGCAAGGTGACCGGGCGACCTGGGGTCTGCTTCGTCACCCGCGGTCCCGGCGCCACCAATGCCTCCCACGGCATTCACATTGCGCGACAGGATTCGAGCCCGCTCGTCATGTTCGTCGGCCAGGTTGCCCGCGACATGCGCGAGCGCGAGGCCTTCCAGGAGCTCGACTATCGCGCCGTATTCGGTTCCATGACCAAGTGGACGACCGAGATTGACGATCCGGCGCGGGTGCCGGAACTCGTCTCGCGGGCCTTTTATACCGCGGCCAACGGCCGGCCGGGGCCGGTCGTCGTCGCTATCCCCGAGGACATGCTGGTCGAGCGGATTGCCGTTGCCGATGCGCCGCCGTTTGCGCCGGTCGAGACCTCGCCGGGGCCGGCCGAGATGGCGAAGTTCGCCGAGATGCTGGGTGCCGCGCGCGCGCCGATCATTCTCCTCGGCGGCAGCCGCTGGTCGCAGGCGGCTACCGACCGTTTCGGCCGCTTTGCGCAAAAATATGCGCTGCCGGTCTGCACGACATTCCGCCGCGGCTCGGTCTTCGACCAGACGCATCCCTGTTATGGCGGCGATCTCGGCATCGGGCCGAATCCAAAACTGCTCGAGCGGATCAAGTCGGCCGATCTCGTGATCATGGTGGGCGGCCGTCTCGGTGAATTGCCGTCGCAAAGCTACACGCTGTTCGACATTCCGCGGCCGCAGACCACGTTCGTCCATGTGCACCCGGGCGCCGAAGAACTCGGCCGCGTCTACAGTCCGCATCTGGCGATCAACGCCACGCCGACGGCGTTTACCGCCGCGCTTGAGGACTTGGCGTTCGCAAAGCCGCCCGCAGGCGACGCCAAGAGCGCGCATGTCGACTATCTGCAATGGACCGACAAGGCCACCGATCAGCCCGGCGGCGTTAATTTCGGCGCGGTGATGGTGTGGCTGCGCGAAAATCTCACCGCTGATGCTATTCTGTGCAACGGCGCCGGCAATTACGCGGCCTGGATTCACCGCTTCTACCGCTTCCGCCGTTTTGCTTCGCACGTCGCGCCGGCGTCAGGCTCGATGGGATACGGCGTGCCGGCCGCGGTGGCGATGAAGCGGCTTTATCCCAACCGGCCGGTCGTGTGCCTTGCCGGCGACGGCGATTTCCTGATGAACGGCCAGGAATTCGCCACCGCCGTGCAATATAATCTGCCGTTCGTCGTCATCATCGTCGACAACGGCATGTACGGCACCATCCGCATGCACCAGGAGCGCGAATATCCCGGCCGTGTCTCGGCGACCGAATTGCGCAATCCCGATTTCGCGGCCTATGCGCGCGCTTTCGGCGGCTTCGGGGTGTCGGTCGAGCGCACGGAGGATTTTCCCGAAGCGTTCCAGCAGGCCCAGGCATCGGGCAAGCCCGCCATCGTGCGTCTGGCGATCGACGGCGAAGCGATCACGCCGGGGATGACGCTTGCCAAGATCCGCGCAAAATCGCTAGCGGAGAAAAGCAGTTGAGGCGTTTACCTGCAATCGGAGTTCGAGCGAATATGAAAACTGTGTTGAGTTATCTGTTGCTGGCATCGGCGGCGAGCCTGTGCGTCGCGTCGATGGCCGCGCCGGCCGATGCCAAAGGCTGCATCAAGGGCGCGGTCGTCGGCGGCGCTGCCGGTCATCTCGCCCATCACACGTTTCTGGGCGCCGCGGCGGGCTGCATCATTGGCCACCACGAAGCGGCCAAGAAAGCGAAGGAGCAGCAGCAACTAGACACCCAGCAGCAGCCGAGCGCGCCGTTAAATCCGGCGCCGGCTTCGGCGCCCGCCACAAAGCCGTGATGGCGCCCGCTTTTTGACTCGGTGGCCGGCTACTGCGCCTTGATGCCGGCAGCCTTGATGATCGGATACCACTTCGCGATCTCGGCCTTCTGAAAGGCGTGCAGGGCTTCCGGCGTCTCCTGGTCCGGCGGATAGATGGTCTGTGCCAGATCGGTGAGGCGCTTGCGCGTCGCCGGATCGGCGAGCGACGCCATCACCGCTGCGCTGACCTTCTTGATGATCGCGGGTGGCGTGCCCTTCGGCGCCCACATCGCGTGCCAGAACGAGAATTCGAATCCCGGCAGCCCGGCTTCGTCGGCGGTCGGGATATCGGGTGCAACGGCGATGCGCTCCTTGGAAGTCACGGCATAGGCTTTCAGCGCGCCGGATTGCACATGCGGCAACGATACCGCGGGGGTGTCCAACTGGATATCGGTGATGCCGGCAAGCAGATCGTTGGTGGCGAGGCCGGCGCTGCGGTAGGGCACCATCTGCCACTTCACGCCGACCAATTGCTCCATCAAGACGCCGGCGACATGGCTCGGCGAGCCGACGCCCGACGTACCCATCGTCGCCTTGCCGGCGTTGGCCTTCAGCCACGCCACCAGTTCTTTCAAATTGTTGGCCGGCATGGTCTTGCGCGCATCGATCAGGAACGGCTGCGTTGCCACCAGCGCGATCGGCTCAAAATCGTTGAGCATGTCGAAGCCGAGATCGTAGATGGCGCCGTTGGCCATGTTGGTGCCCCACATGCCCCACAGCAGCGTGTAGCCGTCGGGCGTCGCGCGCTCGGCGCGGGTGACGCCGATGGTACCGGCGGCGCCGGCAACGTTCTCGACGATCACCGGCTGGCCGAGCCGCGCGCTGATGGCTTGGGCGATGATCCGGCCGAGCACGTCGGTCGAACCGCCGGGGGCGAGAGGCACGATCAGTTGGATCGGTCGCGATGGGTAGTCTTCGGCGAACGCCGGAGAGGCGACGCCAAAAGCGAGGCCGAGAATAATGCCCACAGCAACGGCCGCGATCGCCGATTTCCTGCACATGATTGTTTCCCCCCGAGCAGACTTGCTGACTCCTATGCCAGAGGCGGCGACGGCGCCAAAGAGGCAAAACCGCAACTGCGACCGATAACCACGCATTGCCGATATTGTTGAATCGTGGTTCAGTTGTTCGCCGGCACGATTTTATTTTGCAAAGGTTCGATGCCCTATCGCCGTACCGAAAATGTCGTCCGCCGGCTTGCCGCACGCCACGCGGCGATCATCGCCGCGGCGCGCGACGCGGCGAGCGAGGGCGGCATGGCGGCGGTGCATATCGCGGCCGTGGCGCAACGCGCCGGGATCGCGGCGGGAACGGTCTATCGTTATTTCCCGGGCAAGACCGAGCTGGTCGCTGCATTGCTTGCGGAAACCGCCGACCGCGAAATCGGCGCGTTGCGCCGCGCCGCCGATGTCGCGCCCGGGCCGCTGTCGGCGCTTGCCGCGGCGATCATGACGTTCGGGGCGCGCGCATTGCGCAATCGGCGGCTCAGTTTTGCGGCGACCGCCGAGCCGGTCGATGCTTCGCTCGATGCAGCGCGGCTGTCGTTTCGCAAAGGGCTTGCCGCTGAATTTTCAGGACGCATCGCAGCGGCCGTCGCCGGCGGTCATTTACCCGAACAGAATACGAGACTGGCGGGCACGGCCCTGGTCGGCCTCTTCATCGAGACATTGATCGGCCCGCTTGCCGAAGACGTCGCCGGCCGCGAGCGTGAAGTGGTGCAATCGCTGGCGCTTATCGCGCTGCGCGCCCTTGGCGTTGCCGATGCACGGGCGCGCGGTCTCGTGGTGCAAACGGTCGTCAGCGATCACTAGTCGAAAATCCGATCGGTCACCGGCCGAGGCGTCCTGTCTATTGCCGATTATGCTTGCTCACGTCCGGCTTGCGCAAATGCGCAAAGCGTTCGGTCAAGAGCGACCCCGGATAATAGGTGGGCGCGAAGGCCGGGTGGGCGCGGATCGCCTCGTACCAGCGCTGCACCCGCGGCAAATCCTCCCAATCGGCGCTGCGGCCAAGATCGGCCATGCGTACGATCGCCGGCATCAGCGAAATGTCCGCGAGCGAGATGTCGCGGCCGAGCAGCCACGGGCCGCCGCTTTTTTCGATTGCCGTGTCCATGCGTTCGTAAGTGCGGCGCAGCCGCTCCATGGCTGCGTCCATGTCCTTCTGCGGAAAGCCCTTGCGGCCCATCGCCATCATAAATTCCTTGCGCAGCGGCTTTGATTTCGGCAAACGCGATGAATTCGTCTTCGCTCATTGCGGCAAAGCGCGGCAGGAAGGCGAGATTGAATGTCGGCACGCGGACGGCGGCGGCCGGCATTTCGTCGATGAAACGCAGCAGCGACCGCATATTCGCGCGCACCACCGGATCGCGCGGCGTGAAGTTCGCAGGCGAGGGTGCGATCTCGTCGAGGTATTCGATGATCACCGAGGAATCGATGACGATCGCGCCGTCATGATCGAGCGTCGGGACAACGCCGTTCGGATTGAGCGCCAGATAATCCGGCTTGAGCTGATCGCCGGCCAGCAGGTCGAGTTTGATCTCCGCGAATGGCAGCGCCTTGGCGTTGAGAACAAAACGGACTCGCTGACTGCAGGTCGATTGCGGTGCGTTGTACAGCGTGAATGCCATGATGCCTCGGCGATGCGGATCTGCGGCGCGGAATTGCGTTTCAGTGCGCGAGCAGCGTCGGCACCGTCATGGCGCCGAAGATCGAGTGGGTGACGCCGCCGAGCACGAATTCGCGCAGGCGGGAATGGCCGTAGCCGCCCATCACCATGAGATCGGCGCCCGAGTCGGCGGCGTGCGAGAGCAGGGCATCGGCAATGTCGATGCCGCCGCCGGAAATGCGGTGGACGTCGACTTTGAGGCCGTGACGGGCGAGATGCTGACCCATATCGGCGCCCTCGATCTCGTCCTGCTTTCCGCGCTCATTGGTGATGATGACGATTTCGACACGGCCGGATTTCACCAGCAACGGCATTGCGTCGGCGATGGCGCGCGCTGCCTGGCGACTGCCGTCCCAGCACACCATGACGTTGTCGAGCTTGAGCGGCGCCTTCTGGATATAGGGCACCATGATCATCGGGCGGCCGGATTCGAATAATGTGGTTTCGGCGATGATTGACTCCACCGTGCCGGTTTCCGGCTCGCCCTGGCCGACGATGGCGAGATCGAAACGCCGCGCGATGCGGCCGAACTGGTCGCCGGCGCCGGCGAGGCTGGCGGTGAGCGAGAGCGGCTCGGCGGAAAGCCCGGCGCGGGCGGTCGCGGCGGCGAAACGATCGACCGCGGCCTTGGCGGCGGTTTCGTTATCGGCCTGTTGCGTCTCGATCACTTCGGCCGGGATGTAACCCGTGCCCGACACCGGAACGATCGGGTCGAACACAAAGGCGATGCCGGTGAGGTGGGCCTCGAACGCGTTGGCGACGGACACCGCATAATCGCCCGCGGGCCCGCCGTCTTGGCCGACGCTGAGATTGACAACGATATCCTTGATCATGACGTTTCCCCGCATTGCGTAAGACGATAGCTTTTATCGCATTTTCGAAGCCGGCGTTGATTGCGCCAGATCAACGGCTGCGCCTTTTTAGTCTATTTCTTGATGTTGCCGCTGGCGTCGAACTGGCTGAGATAGGCCCACAGGTCTTTGACCTTCTGCGGATCCTTGATCCCGGCGAACGGCATCTTGGTGCCCGGCACCATGGCGCTGGGATTGGCGATGTATTGCTCGAAGGTCGCTTGGTTCCAGACAATTCCGGAATTCTTGTTGGCATCCGAATAGGTGTAGTTGGCCGCCGTGCCGGAATGCCGCCCATCGAGGCCGTCGAGCTCGGGGCCGAGCTTGTTTGCCGCGCCCGGGCCGATGGAGTGGCAGGGGCTGCACATATGGAATACCTGCTCGCCCTTGGTCGCGTCCTGCGCCTGAGCCGAGCCCACGGCAGCGCCGATTAAGGTGGCGATCAACGCCCCCGAAATTCCCACTTTCATCATCCTGTGTCCTTTCCGGCGGCGTTGCCGGCTGCAATTGCCCCGCCGTGCCGTTCAAGCGAGCCAGGCTTGGCGTGTCAACCGCCTCGTCGCCGCGCCAGCGCAAGACAAGCACACTGACGTGATGCACGCATCCTCCACGGTTTCTCGGCTATAATGGCCTGCCAAATGCCCGCGAGGCTGCCGTGCCGCTGCTGATGCCGTTGTTCGACGATGCCGTTCTCGCCCGCCGCGCCGAGATCGTGACGGCGCTCAAGCATATCGTGCCGGGCGAGGGGGTCATTGCCTCCGAACAGGCGATGCGGCCCTACGAAAGCGATGGGCTGACCGCCTATCGCCAGTTGCCGATGGTCGTGGTGTTGCCGGAGACGACCGCGCAGGTCGCGGCGGTGCTCGGGTTTTGCCATCGCGAAGGCGTCAAGGTGGTGCCGCGCGGCGCCGGCACTTCGCTGTCCGGCGGCGCGCTGCCGCTCGGCGACGGCGTCCTGTTGGGGCTCGCCAAATTCAACCGCATCCGCGAAATCGACTTCGATAACCGCGTCGCGGTGGTCGAACCCGGCGTCACCAATCTCGCGGTCTCGCAGGCGGTTGCCGAGGCCGGCTTTTATTATGCGCCGGATCCATCGTCGCAGATCGCCTGCACCATCGGCGGCAATGTCGCGGAGAATTCCGGCGGTGTGCATTGCCTCAAATACGGCATGACCGCCAACAATGTGCTCGGCTGCGAATTGGTGCTGATGACCGGCGAGATTGTGCGGCTCGGCGGCAAGCACCTCGATGCCGCGGGCTACGATCTCCTCGGCATCATCAACGGTTCGGAGGGGTTGCTTGGGGTCGTCACCGAAGTGACGGTACGCCTGCTGAAGAAACCGCAGACCGCGCGCGCGGCCCTGATCGGCTTTGCCGCGTCCGAAGACGGCGGTGAATGCGTGGCAAAAATCATCGGCGCGGGCATCATTCCCGGCGGCATGGAGATGATGGATCGCCCAGCGATCGCCGCCACGGAAGAATTCGTCCATGCCGGCTATCCGCTCGACGTCGAAGCATTGTTGATCGTCGAACTCGACGGGCCGCGTGACGAAGTCGACCATCTTCTCGCACGCGTCGAGGACATTGCCAGCCAATGCCGCGCCGTGACCTGCCGCGTCTCCAATTCCGAAGACGAGCGCCTGCTGTTCTGGGCTGGCCGTAAGGCGGCATTTCCGGCAGTGGGCCGCATCTCGCCGGATTATTTCTGCATGGACGGCACCATTCCGCGGGCGCAGTTGCCGCTGATGTTGCGCCGCATGAAAGAGATGTCGGCGCAGTACGGGCTGCGCGTCGCCAATGTGTTTCATGCCGGCGACGGCAATCTGCATCCGCTGATCCTCTATGACGCCAACAAACCAGGCGAACTGGAGAACGCCGAAAAATTCGGCGCCGATATTTTGCGGCTCTGCGTCGAGGTCGGCGGCGTACTCACCGGCGAGCATGGCGTCGGCGTTGAGAAGCGCGATCTGATGCCGGTGATGTTTTCCGAAGAAGATCTCAATGCGCAACAGCGGCTCAAATGCGCTTTCGACGACAAGAGCCTGCTCAATCCCGGCAAGGTGTTTCCGACGCTGCATCGCTGCGCCGAGCTGGGCCGCATGCATGTGCACGCCGGACGCGTGGCATTTCCGGACATCCCAAGGTTTTGAACAACCGTCCTTCTTTGGGGACAGCCCGCAGCTCAAGCTCTGATAACGTCGATTCTGAGAACTCTCGCAACTTTTGCCATCGCTGCATCAAAAGTCATCAGGGCGCATCCGGTCCGCTGCGCAATGGCGACATGAAGCGCATCGGGGGTGCGCAGCGGGAAATCGAGCCGCCGCATCAGCGCGGTGGCGCCGGCCACGTCGATACCCTGGATGCCGACGAGCCGAGTGTGTTGTGCGCACCAGATATCGAAGTTGGCAAAGGCGGTTTGGGCTTCGCTGGCGCGAAGGTCGCGCGTGCGAACGCGTCGCGCGATGACAGCGGAAAACTCCGCGGCGGATAGATCGCTCACGACCAGATCATCGCGCAAGGCGCGCATGGTCTTGTCCGCCCGGGCATTGAGCGGGTCGACTGCGAACAAAGCGACGATCACATTGACGTCGAGATAGACGCTCACCGCGCCCACTCATCCCGAAGCTTTTTGACCGCGGTCACAGAATCTTCGCGCGGCACGCGCCGCCCGACGCGCCGTTGCGCCAGCCAATCGACGGCTTCGGGCGTAATGGGCTTGGCCGCCGGCGAAACCGGCGTCAGTTCGACTACCGGATGGCCGTGACGCGTGATGACCACGCCCTCGCCTTCGAGAGCGCGATCGATCAGCGCGGAAAGATTGTTCTTGGCCTCGGCGACACTGTGCTTACCCATCTTCAAGAAATAGCTATTTAATAGCTATTTTACAAGGACCCGTCAGCGTGAAGGTCGGTCCGATAAGCCCGGCCGGTGAGCAGGCCCGGCCAATCGGTCCTAGCTAGAAGTTCGACGAGTCGCATTCCCGCATCGCCATGCCGAGAAAGTTTACGTCCCGGCAGGTATAGCCGGACCCCGGAATTTCCGGATTGTCGCAGTCTTCGGTGCAGACGCGCATGCCGCCCTGGGTGTGCCACCCGACATTGGGATTTTTCGAGTCGCGATCATAGGTAACGGTGTCGGCGGACGATCGTGCCGCGCCCGATTTGTGGGCTGGCCTGGAGCTTTTCTTGATGTGTTGCGATGCGGTATGCGGCGAAGTGGCGGTCGGCAATGGCGCAACAGTGGTAGTCGCTGCGGCATCGGCGTAAGCCTGCGTGCAAAGCGCGGCGGTAAGCAGCATGGCACAGGCGATGATAGCGCGGTTCATGGTGGCGTTCCTCCGCTTTGCCGATTGGTCGCCGGGCCGGTCGCGCGCGTTCGTATTATTGCGTAAGTTTAATCAGCGCATGTGGAAGCATGAGTCATGAAATTCGGTATTTTCAGTTCAGCGCAGGCGAGCAGCCAGGACCTCGGCCCGGAAAGCGGGCAGGGCTTTCGCGACTATCTCGACTTCAACGTCGAGGCCGAGGCGCTTGGCTTTAATTCAAGCTTTCTCGTCGAGCATCACTTCACCGGCTGGAACCAGGTTTCCGCGACATTGATGCTGCTGATGGCGCTCGCCATGCGCACCACGACGCTGCGTCTCGGTTCCGCGGTGATGGTGCTGCCGTGGCACTATCCGGTGCTGCTTGCCGAACAGGCGGCGACGCTCGATCTGATTTCGGGCGGCCGCTTCGATTTCGGCATCGGCAAGGGCTACCGGCACAGCGAATTCAAAGGCTTTGCCATCGCGCCGGAGGAGGCCGAAGCGCGCTTCGAGGAGGCGGTCGCGGTGATGACGCGGGCGTTTACGACGCGCGAGCGCTTTTCACATCACGGCCGCTTCTGGCATTTCGACGACATCGTCGTCGAGCCGCCGCCGGCGCAGAAGCCGCATCCGCCGCTCTGGGTGGCCGCCGGCAGCGCGCATTCGATCCGCCGGGCCGCAGCCCGCGGCTTTAATCTGATCCTCGATCAATATGCCGGCCCGCAACAGATTGCGGAGCGTATTGCGATCTACAAAGCTGAGTGCGCGCTTGGCGGCATGCCGGCCGCTGCCATGCAGATCGCCGTGGCGCGCCAGCTTTATATTGCCAATGACGAGGCTGACAAACAGGCGGCTCTCGTTCGCCAGGCCGCCTACACCAAGCGCACTGTCGATGTGTCGCGCAAGCCGGACGGCAAAAGCGGCTCACATGTGCTCGCCTATGCCGACAAAACTGGCGGCACCGAGGAGAACGCGCTGTTTGGAACGCCGGACGAGATTTGCGCCATGCTGGATACCTTGCAGCAAAGCGGCGTCGATTATGTCCTCCTCACGGTCTCCGGCGGCCGCGAGCAACTGCGCCGTTTCGCGGGCGAGATCATGCCGGTGTTTGCCAGTGGGCCTGCCGTGGCCGCCGCCGCCGAATGAATTAGCGCGCGATGGCCGACAACCTCAAACCCCGCGACGCCAAAGAGGTCGAGGCCGCGATCCAATGGGCGCTGTCCAACGGCAAGACCTTTGAAGTCGTCGGCCGTGGCACCAAGCGCGCTGTCGGCCGCGCCGCGCAGTGGGATGCGGCGCTCGATCTTTCCGGCCTTTCCGGCGTTACGCTTTACGAGCCGGAGGAACTCGTGCTGTCGGCGAAAGCCGGCACGCCGATCGCCGAGATCGAAGCTCTCGTGGCAGCTCGCAACCAGGAACTCGCCTTCGAGCCATTGGATTACGCGGTGGTCTTGGGCGGCGAAACCGGCGCCGGAACCTTGGGTGGTGCGATTGCGGCCAATCTTTCCGGGCCACGCCGTATCAAGGCCGGCGCCGCGCGCGATCATTTTCTTGGCGTGTCGGCGGTATCCGGCCGCGGCGAGACGTTCAAATCCGGCGGCCGCGTGGTCAAGAACGTTACCGGCTACGATCTGTGCAAACTGATCGCCGGTTCCTGGGGTACGCTCGCCGCCATGACCGACGTCACGATCAAGACGCTGCCCAAGGCCGAGACCGAAGAGACGATCATGGTGCTCGATCTTGGCGATGTGACCGCAGGCAAGGTCATGGCGGCGGCGATGGGCTCGTTTGCCGACGTATCGGGAGCGGCGCATCTGCCCGCCGCTGTCGCGGCGCGCATCCCCGAGGTCGCATCCGCGCAGGCGTCGGTGACCGCGTTCCGTATTGAGGGCGTCGCGCCGTCGGTGGCGCAGCGCAAAGGTGTGCTCGAGAGCCTTTTGCGATCGTTCGGTTCGCTAGGCGCGCTGGGTGCGCCGGCCTCGCAGCCATTCTGGCGCGCGGTGCGGGACGCCGGTCCATTCGCGGCGAACGGCCCCGCCGGCAAGCGCGATCTCTGGCGCATTTCGACGGTGCCGACGCTCGGCGCCAAAGCGGGTGATACGCTCACTGCCGCCGCGGACGTGGAGCTTCTCTACGACTGGGCCGGCGGTCTCATCTGGGCGGCGATGGCGGCGACCGAAGACGCCAATGCGCCGCTGGTCCATGCAACCGTCGCCAAGGCCGGCGGCCATGCCACGCTCATTCGCGCGTCGGCCGCGGTGCGCGCCAAGGTCGATGTGTTTACGCCGGAAGCGCCGGGGCTTGCGGCTTTGACCAAGCGGGTGCGCTCAAGTTTCGATCCGCTGGGCGTGCTCAATGCCGGGCGCATGTGGGCGGGCGTGTAGGCCATGCAAACGTCATTCACGCTGGCGCAGCTTGCCGATCCGGACACCGCCGAGGCGGATAAGATTTTGCGCGCCTGCGTGCACTGCGGCTTCTGCACCGCCACCTGTCCGACCTATGTGCTCGACGGTAACGAACTCGATTCGCCGCGCGGGCGCATCTACCTCATCAAGGACATGCTCGAGCATGACCGGCCGGCGACGGCGGAGATCACCACCCATATCGACCGCTGCCTGTCGTGCCTCGCCTGCATGACGACCTGTCCTTCCGGCGTGCACTACATGCATCTTGTCGATCACGCCCGCGCTTATATCGAGAAAACCTACCGGCGGCCGCCCGGGGAGCGCTTTCTGCGCGCGCTGCTTGCCGCGCTGATGCCTTATCCGCGGCGGTTTCGCCCGGCGCTGTTCGCGGCGCGGTTTGGAAAACCGTTCGCGTCTATTGCCGACAGGCTCGGGCTGCGCCGGCTCGCCGCGATGCTCCGCCTGGCGCCATGGCATCGGCCGCACCGTCCGCTTGAGCCGCAGACATTTGCCGCGGTTGGCGTGCGCAAAGGCCGCGTCGCGCTTCTCGCCGGCTGCGTCAACGACCTGTTGGCGCCCGAAATCAATGCGGCCACGATCGGCGTGCTGACGCGGCACGGCATCGAAGTGGTGGTGCCGCCGGGCGCCGGCTGCTGCGGCTCACTGGTCCATCACATGGGACGCGAGGCGGTGGCGTTGGCTCAGGCGCGGGCCAATATCGACGCCTGGACTGCGATCGAGGACCTGGACGCCATCGTGATCAACACCTCCGGCTGCGGCACGACCATCAAGGATTACGGCTTCATGCTCCGCGGAGATTCGGCCTACGCCGCCCGTGCCGCGAGGGTGTCGAGCCTCGCCAAGGACATTTCCGAATATCTGACTGAAGTGCCGCTCAAGCCGGAGCGCAATGCGCCGCCGCTGGTCGTCGCTTACCACTCCGCCTGCTCGCTCCAGCACGGCCAACGCGTCACCCGGCAGCCCAAGGAGCTTCTCACCCGACTCGGCTTTGTGGTGAAGGACGTGCCGGACGGTCATCTGTGCTGCGGCTCGGCCGGTACCTACAACATTTTGCAGCCCGACATCGCAAGAAGGTTGCGTCAACGTAAAGTCGGGACTATCGAGAGATTGCGACCTGATGTGATTGCCGCGGGTAATATCGGCTGCATCACGCAGATCGCGGCGGGTACGGATCTTCCAGCCGTCCACACAGTCGAGTTGATCGACTGGGCAACCGGCGGGCCGTGTCCGGCGACGCTGCGGGATTATCGGCCGCGTGCGGCGATAGCCTCTGTTACGACCACGGCCTGACTGGGTCTCGGTCGCTGCGTCGGGTGATACTGCAGGTCTCTCCTGATCGCAGTCTTGGAGGGCCGCACGGATTGGGCATCGAGAGCACGATCGGGAGGTCGATCATGGCGAAGAAGTCAAAGGCGAAGAAGAAATCCACCAAAAAGAAGAAGGCCGCTCCGGCCAAAAAGAAGAAGACAATGAAGGCGGCGCCGAAGAAGGCGGCGAAGAAAAAGACGGCGGCGAAGAAGGCTGCCCCTAAGCGCAAGGCGGCCGTGAAGTCCAAGCCCGCTGCGAAGCCGAAGCCCGCTCCGATGGCTGCTCCCGCGCCTGCGCCGGAACCGGCACCCGCACCATCATGGACGCCTCCGGCAGGTTCCGGATTCGGCGGCGGCGGCAGCTAGGGTCTGTCGACCGACGGGACTTTCGCCCCGTCGGGCGATCGCGGTCGTATCGCATTTAGCCGCATTGCATCGGCTTTGCGGGGCCAATAGCATTGCCAGGATTTGAGGATCTGCGGTTTTTGTCCGCCGGTCCGATTCGCTATTGAGGAGGTGTGTTATGCCGGCGAGCTACAACATCCTGCTGATGGGCGCGTCCTATGGATCGCTGCTCGCGTCGAAGCTGCTGTTTGGCGGTCACTCGATCCATCTTGTTTGCCTGCCGGCGGAAGCCGACCTGATCAACGCCGAGGGCTTCAAGGTCCGGCTGCCGGTGCGCGGTCGCAAGGACCCGGTTCTGCTGGAATCGCGCAAGCTGCCCGGCAAGGTAACGGCGGGCCCCGCGGCCGGCGTCGACCCAAAGAAATTCGACCTTATCGGTCTGTGCATGCAGGAGCCGCAATATCGCTCGCCCGGCGTGCGCGAACTGCTCGACGCGGTGGCCAAATCACGGGTGCCGTGCATGTCAATCATGAACATGCCGCCGCTGCCTTACGTGAAACGGATTCCCGGTCTCGATTACGAGGCGCTCAAGCCCGCTTACACCGATCCGACGGTGTGGGATTCGTTCGACCCGGCGACGATCACCTTGAACAGCCCGGACCCGCAGGCGATTCGCCCGCCGGACGGCAAGGCGAACGAGTTGCTGGTCACGCTGCCGACCAATTTCAAATGCGCGAAGTTCGATGACGCCGGCTACACCGCAATCCTGCGCCGGCTCGAGAGCGATGTCGACGCCGCGCGCTTCGATACGCCCGAGGGCAAGATCGAACTGCCGGTCAAATTCAAGGTCTATGATTCGATCTTTGTCCCGCTCGCCAAATGGGCGATGCTGCTTGCCGGCAATTATCGCTGCGTGACCAAAGACGGCATGCGCACGGCGCAAGAGGCGGTGTGGAGCGACATTGAAACGTCGCGCTCGGTCTATAATTTTGTGTTTGATCTGTGCGTCAAGCTCGGCGCCAAGCCGGGCGATCTCGTGCCGTTCGAGAAATACGCCGAAGCGGCAAAGTCGCTGAGCCGGCCGGCTTCGGCGGCGCGGGCGCTGCAGAACGGCGCGCCCAATATCGAACGCGCCGACAAGCTCGTTCAGCTCATCGCGAAGCAGAAGGGTCTGAGCAATGCGGCGATCGACGCTCAGGTGGCGCTGGTCGACGCGCGGCTTGAAGCCAACCGCAAGAAGCAGGCGGCATAGGCGCGGCGCAGGCGATTCTTTCACGCCACTTTGACGTCCTGCCAGAAGCCGAATCGACCGCCGACGGCCGTCATCTCCGGCCGGGGTGCCTCGTAGCTCCAGGCGGCGCGCTCGTGCCGCTTGCCGGCCACGACGACGTCATAAAATTGCACGCCGTGAGGGCAGGCGCGGTCGTCAGCGGTTTTCTCCACCTTTTCGAGCCAGTCAAGACGCACCGCCATGGGTGGAAAGTACTGATATCCCTTGCATTCTACGACGTCGTTGCTCTGGGCAACGACCGCTCCATCGACCACTGCTTTCATCGCCACTCTCATGCCAGCCACCGCCACAGTCAGGATACGGCAAAACAGTCCGGCGCGCTTGTGCGAAAAACGCAATGCCACGAGTACCTTCCGGGTGTGCGGAACGGCCGAAAAGTGTAACCCGCCCGCCACACTTCGTAAGAAACGTTGAAGTTATCCCGCGAAAGCATAAAAAGTCAGCAGTTGCTGCCGTTTTGAGCTTGGCTCTTTGCTCGCGAAATTGAAGAATTCGTGAAGGTTCAGGCTACGCACGTTGCTTCGCAGGAATTGGCGTCGCGGGGATTGCTCGGTGCAGGTCGTCGACGGGGTTCGTCGCATCAGTACCGGACAGGGACAAGAGAAGGGGCAAGTTATGAAAAGAGTCGCTTTATCGTTGGTTCTGATGGCCGGTTTGGTCAGTTCGTCTGCGATGGCTGCCGACATGGCAACCAAAGCCCCGCCGGCAGCGCCGCCGCCGCCGTCGCCGTGGGATGTGGCGATCACGGCAGCGTTGATGACGGACTACAATTTCCGCGGCATCACGCAATCGGATCACAAGCCTTCGACGCAGGCCGGCTTTGAGCTGCGCTACAATCAAAGTGCAAGTTTGCAGTATTACGCCGGCATCTCCGGCGAGAGCATCGACTTCCCGAATCATGCTGCGGCTGAAATCGATTTCTACGGCGGCTTCCGCCCGACCTTCGATAAGCTCGCGCTCGATTTCGGCGTTTGGTATTACTACTATCCGGGTGGCGAGTGCTTTAACGCTGCTGTCCCGAGCACGCTCTGCGGTCCGCCCGGTGCGGCTGGTCCTATGAGTCTGCCGAATGGCAACGTCGCCAAGGGCGACGCAAGCTTCGTCGAGTTCTACGGCAAGGCGACCTACACGATTAACGACCAGTGGGCGACCGGCATTCAGGAATGGTACTCGCCGTCAGTTGCCAATACTGGCGCTGATGGCTGGTACACGGTCGGCAACCTGACCTACACCGCTCCGAGCACTTGGTTTCCCGCCAACAGCGGCATCGGCGGCTATATCTCCGGTGACGTGGGCTACTGGGCACTCGGCACCAGCGATGCCTTCTACGGCACCGGCCCCGGAACGGCGTTCGCCGGTGGCGTGCCCTATACCAGCTACTGGAACTGGGACGCGGGTTTCGGTTGGACCTACAAGGCCTTCACGCTTGACCTGCGCTACTACGGCACCAACCTGAACAAGGGCGATTGCAACTCCTTCACCAGCGATCAAACGGCGACAGGTACGAGCAACGTGACGCCCATCAATCCGGGTGGCGCTGGCTCCAGTTGGTGCGGCGATGCCTATATCGCGAAGCTCTCCTTCGCGGCCAACCTCAGCGGCCTCAAGTAATACCGCCTGAGCATGGTCTGAGAATTGCGGCCGGTGGCGGAAACGCTACCGGCCGTTTTCTTTGGGCAGGCCCTCCAGCGATTGCGAATAGCGAAGTCATTGCCTGGAGCGAAAGCCACCAGGTAATCCAAAAGTGGCACCGCCTGCATTGCTCCGCTTGCGTTCGCAATGACGAATCGTCACTCCGCTGCGGAGACCAACGGAACGTTGCGCACCTGCGAGGCGGCGTCGTCATTGCCCGGAACAACCTCGATGCGGCGGCGATGGAAAGCGCCAAGCGTCGAACGGTGGCCGACGGAAATGATCGTCGTCGCTTTGAGTCGCTCCTGAAGGAGCCGGTAAAGCATCGCTTCGGCGGCTTCGTCGAGCGACGCGGTTGCTTCGTCGAGGAAGAGATAATCGGGCTCCTGCAACAGCGCCCGCGCGATCGCCAGGCGCTGCTGCTCGCCCTGCGACAGCATGCGATTCCAGTGCGCCTCCTCGCCGAGCCGGGTGCTCCATTCCGGCAGTCCGACTGCGGCGACCACCTCGGCGATGCGGCTGTCGTCGAAGCTGCCGGCGCGGGCTGGATAGCTCACCGCTGCGGATAGCGTCGCCACCGGGAAATATGGCCGCTGCGGCAGTAACACGACCTTGGCGTCTTTCGGCACCATCACGCGGCCAGATCCGAACGGCCAAATGCCGGTAATCGCGCGAAGCAAGGTCGACTTGCCGGCGCCCGACGGACCGGTCACCAGGACCCGCTCGCCAGGCGACAGCACGATGTGCTCGGCGTCGACCAGCGGCGCGCCGCCCGGCAGGCAAACCCGCAACCGGTCGATCGAAAGCACGTTCGGCGTCTCGTGCGGCAACACTTCGATCGCGGGCGGCGTCAGCGCGACACTGCGGCCGGTGAGGATGGCCTCCTCAAAGCCGGACAACCGTGTGACGACGGCGCGGTACTGCGCGATCGATTGGTAGGCGGTGATGAAATAGGACAGCGCCGATTGCACGCTGTTGAACGCCGAGGCGGTCTGCATCAGGCCGCCAAGCTGCACGACGCCGGAAAAATAAGCCGGGCTCACCATCAGATAGGGAAAGATGACAGAGGCCTGCGAATAACTCTGGGTGAAGAAGGTGAGCTGCTTCTGCCGGTTCATGATGGCAATCCAGTTGCCAACGATGAGCCCGAACCGGCCGAGGTGGCGTTCACGCTCGGCAGGTTCGCCGTGCAATGCGGCGATCTGTTCCGAGTTCTCGCGGGTGCGCACCAGATTGAAGCGGAAGTCGGCCTCGTAGCGCTGCTGCTGGAAATTGAGCGGGATGAGGGGCCAGCCGATCAAATGCGTGAGCACGGTGCCCATGGCTGCATAGATCAACGCCGCCCAGACCAGATAACCGGGGATCGAAACCGCGGTGCCGAATAGATGCAGCGGCGCCTGGCGTGACAATGACCACAGAATCACCACGAAGGAGCCGAGCGTCACGCATGAGTTCAAAAGCCCGAGCCCGATCGAAAGCGTGCTTTGCACAAACATCTGCAGATCGTCGGCAATACGCTGATCGGGGTTGTCGGCGGCGTCGCCAAGAAGCTGCATGCGGTAATGATTGGCGGTATTGAGCCATTGCCGCAGATAGGTCTGCGTCATCCAGCGCCGCCAGCGGATCTGAAGCCACAGATTGAGGTAATTCTGATAGACGGCGAGCACCGTGTAGATCGCGGCGATCACGCAGAAGAACAGGATGGCGCTGACGAAGGCCGACCAATTGTGGTCCTGCAGTGTATTGTAAAACCGATTGTACCATTGGTTCAGAATGACGGTGATGGCGACGATCGACAGTTCGATCCCGACGACGGCGGCCAGCAGGATGCGGCCCGGCCAGCGATCCTCCGAGCGGAAGTAAGGGATGGCCAACCGCCACATCGTGGCGAGCGTCGCAATTAGACGTTTCACAAAAGACCTCCGACGTTGCGGGATGGGGCGCGACCGCCTCTGGGCCGATCAGGCAGCATTGCGCAAGGAATCATCAAAAGGGAACCTGCCGGCCGTCATCGCGTTCATTATGTTGCAGTGCAATATCACGGCGCCGGGACTGATGGCAGTGCTTATCCGGCGCTTCACAACGATCTCCCATGGTCATCGCCTATGGTGATCGCCCAAGCCAATTACCGCAGACTTACCGGGTTTGCAGGGGACCTGTCGAATAATCGCGTTTTCTTGATGTCAGGGCCCGCAATCCGGCCGCGACATTCCGGCACGCCGGCCCGGCCTAGCCCCGTTTCGCCGGACCTTATCTTTTTCAAAATCATGCTTTAAACCATCGCGCGCGGCCGTCCGGCCGTGACGCTCAATCCACAACCCTGCCGTGATAAATGATGCTTCTGTGCCGGCATGCCATGTGCTTTCTCGTTTTCGTGACCGCGGCGTTTGCGCTTTCTCCCGCGCTTGCCGGCGACCCGTTTCCCTTCGGCAGCGAATTGATGCTTGATGCAGCGCCGATGCACGGTTCCAAGCGCATTCCGATGCTGGAGATCGAGGACGACGGCTCTGCCTCGATCGATCTTTGGTGCACAAGCCTGCATGGCCGTGCCACGGTCACCGCCAATTCGATCGCTATCGTGCCCGGAGCGGTGGCGACTGATGAACCGGCGCCACCATGCGACGCCGACCATTCGGCAAGCGACGCCGCGCTTCTCGCCGAACTCGCCCAAGTCACGACCTGGCGGCGTGACGGTGACCGCATCGACCTTTCAGGCACCGCCGCGGCCGCCGGTTCGGGCGCTCCCACAGGCACCATCCCGCTGCACTACCGGCTGATGACGAATTGAGCGCTCGGCGCGTTGCGGCTTTTTTTCCTTGCTACGTGGTTGTGCGGACCGCCGGCTTTACTGCGCCTTAGGTGCATCCTCGCGAAGTTCGACCACCGGGGCGGCGTGACGAATCACGCGTCATGCGGCGGCGGAAGGCGTCCTGGGATCCGCGCAATAGGATCTGCAGCAGGCCGACCGCTTCGCCGCGCAAAGATCTGACGAACACGCCGGTATGGGGGCGGTAAGCAGGAGCGCAATCAAGAAGGCGGCCGACGATGTTTCGCGTACTAACCTGCTTGGGCGAGGAGCATGATCCGCGGCTTGTTGCGCTTGCGGCGATCGTGTGTTTCGCGACCAGCCTTGTAGCGATCAAACTGATTCAGCGCGCCGGCATGACGAAGCATCACGTGCGCGTCGCCTGGATTGCGACCGCGGGAACGGCCAGCGGCTGCGGTATCTGGGCCACCCACTTCATCGCGATACTGGCCTATGAGCCGCCGTTTCCCGTCGCCTACGATCTGCTGCTGACGATACTGTCCTTCGTGGTTGCAGCCATATTTATGACGGTCGCGATCACGGTAACCGTCTATTCGGCGCAGCGCTGGGGTGCGCTGCTCGGCGGCGCGCTGGTCGGCGTTGCCATCGGCTGCATGCACTTTATCGGCATGTGGGCGCTCGAAGTTCCCGGACGCATAAGCTGGGCGGCCGATCTCGTCGGCGCCTCAATCGTGCTCGGCATCGCGTTCGGCATGGTGGCGATGGACGCGGCCATGAGGCGCAAGAGCATTGCAACGACGCTCGTTGCTTCGCTGGCACTGACCGCCGCGATTGTTTCACTGCATTTTACGGCGATGGGCGCCATCGTCATGGTGGCCGACCCGACACTCGTCATTACCCCGTTCTCCATTTCGCCAGGCGTCCTCGCGCTCGGCATCGCGGCGGCGACCACCATCGTGCTGGCGATCGGAGCCGTCGGCTCAATCTTCGACCAGCGCATCAGCGAAAAGTCCGAGCAGCTTGACGCTGCCCTCCACAATATGTTGCAGGGCCTGTGCCTGTTGAATGGCCAGTCCGAAGTGATCATCGTCAACCGGCGCTTCGCCGATATGTTCGGTATCGACTACGATCAACTCAAGCCAGGCATGAATATGAGCAAGGTGTTCGACCTCGCTGAAGAATCGATGCCGTTCCAAGCCGGCGCACGCGAAGCCAACCGCAATTGGGCGCGCGAGCTTGGCCAGGCGGGCAGGTCGGGCAAGACGGTATTCTCGCGTACGGACGGCCGGATTTTCTCGATTTCCCAGCAGCACATGCCGGAGAGCGACGGCTGGGTGCAAACATTCGAGGATATTACCGAGCGGCGCCAAAGCGAGGACAAGATCGCCCACATGGCGCGGCACGATGCACTGACCGGCCTGCCCAATCGGCGGCTGTTCTGCGAGCATCTGGGGAAGGCGGTGGCCGAGGTCAATCGTTCCGGTGGCTTTGCCGTGCTGTGTCTCGATCTCGATCACTTCAAAGCCGTCAACGATACGCTCGGCCACCAGGCCGGCGACCTGTTGTTGCAGACGATGGCGGCGCGGCTTCGGGGCAATTTGCGGGAAAACGATGTGGTCGCGCGCTTCGGCGGCGACGAGTTTGCAATTCTGCAATTGGACGGTCAGCAGCCGGCCACGGCGACAGCGCTTGCCTGCCGGCTCATCGAAATCATGAGTGCCCCTGTCGCCATCGGCGATCATCAAATGCCTGTCGGTGTGAGCGTCGGGATCGCACTGGCGCCGGCGGATGGCAGCGAACCCGACCAGCTTTTGAAAAACGCCGATCTGGCGCTTTACCGCGCCAAGGCGGACGGCCGTTCGACCTACCGCTTCTTCGAGCCCGACATGGATGCGCGGATGCGCGTGCGCCGTGCGCTCGAACTCGATCTGCGCATGGCACTCAAGAATGGCGGCTTCGTGCTTCATTATCAGCCGATCGTGAACGTCGCGAGCGGCGAAATTACAAGCTTCGAAGCATTGTTGCGCTGGCCACACCCGACCCGCGGGCTGATTGCGCCGCTTGAGTTCATCCCGATAGCAGAGGAGACCGGATTGATCGTCCCGATCGGAGAATGGGTTTTGCAGCAGGCTTGCGCCGAAGCCACTAAGTGGCCTGATACCGTGCGCGTGGCCGTGAACCTGTCGCCGGCGCAATTCAAGAACGCCAAGCTGGTGGGCACCGTGGTCGATGCGCTGTCGAAGTCCGGGCTGCCGCCGCAGCGGCTTGAACTGGAGATCACCGAAACAGTCCTGCTGCAGGACACCCAGGCAATCATGGCCGTGCTGCGCGCCTTGCGCGATATCGGTGTGGCGATATCGATGGACGACTTCGGCACCGGCTATTCGTCGCTGAGCTACTTGCGTAAATTCCCGTTCGACAGAATCAAGATCGACCAGTCGTTCATCCGCGATCTCGGAGAGAGCGGCGACAGTCTGGCAATCGTGCGCGCCGTGACCGGCCTTGGCAGCAGCCTCGGCATATCGACGACCGCCGAAGGGGTGGAGACCGCCGATCAGCTCCGGCGCCTGAAGGCGGAGGGCTGCACGGAGGCGCAAGGTTTCTTCTTCGGGCCGGCGAAACCGCCGGATGAGGCAATCCGGGAATTGACCGCGTCGCGACGGCTTCGTGTCGTGGCTTGATACCTGCGCGAAAGCAAAAAGGGCGCGGCTTGCACCGCGCCCTTCGATTTGCTCGATACGCTGACGGGCTTAGAAGCCCATCCCACCCATGCCACCGCCGCCGCCGGGCATTGCCGGCATGGCCGGAGCTTCCTTCGGCGTTTCGGCGATCATCGCTTCGGTCGTGACCAAAAGGCCGGCGACGGAGGCGGCGTCTTGCAGCGCTGCGCGCACCACCTTGGCCGGATCGACGATGCCTTTTTCGAGCATGTCGACATAGTCCTCGGTCTGCGCATCGAAGCCGAACGTCTCCGACTTGTTCTCGAGGATCTTGTTGACGACGATCGAGCCCTCGACGCCGGAATTCTCGGCGATCTGGCGCAGCGGCATTTCGATCGCCTTGAGCACGATGTTGATGCCGGCCTGAACGTCGGCATTGCCATTATGGAGTTTGCCGACCGCCTTCTTGGCGCGCAGCAGCGCAACCCCGCCGCCCGGCACGATGCCTTCTTCGACCGCGGCGCGGGTGGCGTTGAGCGCGTCCTCGACGCGGTCCTTCTTCTCCTTGACTTCGATCTCGGTGGCGCCGCCGACGCGGATCACCGCGACCCCGCCCGCAAGCTTGGCAAGCCGCTCTTGCAGCTTCTCGCGGTCGTAGTCGGAGGTGGTCTCCTCGATCTGCGCCTTGATCTGACTGACGCGGGCTTCGATTTCTTTCTTCTTGCCGGCGCCGTCGACGATCGTGGTCTTTTCCTTCTCGATCACGATCTTCTTGGCGCGGCCGAGCATTGCCGGTGTGACGCTCTCAAGCTTGATGCCGAGATCTTCGGCAATGAGCTGGCCGCCGGTGAGGATGGCGATGTCTTCCAGCATCGCCTTGCGGCGATCGCCGAAGCCGGGCGCCTTCACGGCGGCGACTTTCAGGCCACCGCGCAGCTTGTTGACGACAAGCGTCGCCAGCGCCTCGCCTTCGATGTCCTCGGCGATGATCAGGAGCGGTTTGCCCGCCTGAACCACCGCTTCGAGCACCGGCAGCATGGCCTGGAGCTGCGAGAGCTTCTTCTCATGCAACAGCACGTAGGCGTCTTCGAGCTCCGCCACCATCTTTTCCGCGTTGGTGATGAAGTAGGGCGAGAGATAGCCGCGGTCGAACTGCATGCCTTCGACGATGTCGACCTCGGTGTCGAGCGACTTGGCTTCCTCGACCGTGATGACACCCTCGTTGCCGACCTTCTGCATCGCCTGCGCGATCATCTTGCCGATCGTGGAGTCGCCGTTCGAGGAAATGGTGCCGACTTGCGCAACCTCGGCCGAGGAGCCAACTTTCTTCGAGCGTTTCTTGATGTCCTCGACCACGGCGCTGACCGCGAGATCGATGCCGCGCTTAAGATCCATCGGGTTCATGCCGGCGGCAACCGACTTGACGCCTTCCTTGACGATCGCGGCGGCGAGCACCGTCGCGGTTGTGGTGCCGTCGCCGGCGACGTCGTTGGTCTTCGAGGCTACTTCGCGCACCATCTGTGCGCCCATGTTCTCGAATTTGTCTTCGAGCTCGATCTCCTTGGCGACGGTAACGCCGTCCTTGGTGATGCGGGGAGCGCCAAACGATTTATCGAGGATGACATTGCGGCCTTTGGGGCCGAGCGTCACCTTTACCGCGTTGGCGAGGATGTCGACGCCGCGCAACATGCGGTCGCGCGCGTCGCCGGAAAATCTTACGTCCTTGGCAGACATTGTCGTTCTCTCCTTGAGGATTCTGTTTGAGCCGGGCTTCTTTTCTTCGTCAGTGCCGGACTTGTTCCGGGACTCCACGCGGCCGATCCGGCCCTATGGATGCCCGGATCAAATCCGGACATGACGATCGCAAAAAAGAGGCCCCCTCGGTTTCGATTTAATTCAGGCGATCACGCCCATGATGTCGGATTCCTTCATGATCAGGAGGTCCTCGCCATCGAGCTTGACCTCGGTGCCCGACCATTTGCCGAACAGAACGCGGTCACCGGATTTCAATTCAATCGGAATGAGCTTGCCGGCCTCGTCGCGGCCGCCGGGACCGACGGCGACGACTTCGCCTTCCGACGGCTTCTCCTTGACGGTGTCGGGAATGATGATGCCGCCTTTGGACTTCTCTTCGGCGTCGATACGCTTGACGACTACCCGGTCATGGAGCGGCCGGAACTTCATTTTTGCCATGTTTACCCTCGTCGCCGCGTGGCCTTCGCCTTGGATTTGGGCAGGTCTTGGCGGCTTTTGGCGTTATAGAAAAAGCGCTTGTTTTGTAGTGCCTTAGCACTCTTAACACTTGAGTGCCAGATGGCACCGCGGACATAGGGTTTGGACATCGCGCTGTCAAGCGGCGAGCACGTCGCGAAGACCAAATGGCGACCATCGGCTTGCGGCTGGCAAGCGTCAGGGACCCTGCGTCCCTATTCGCTATTCGCGCCTCGGCATTCGCTGCTAATGTCTGTCGCGGGGCCTTTGACCACGGGAGAACATTGCGAATGCGCGCGCTGAGTTTGGACGAGGCCAACGCCATCATCGCGGCGACTTTTGCCGCAGCCAAAAAGCATAAATGCCGGCCGATGAGCGCGATCGTCCTCGACGCCGGGGGCCGCGTAAAAGCGTTCCAGAAGCAGGACAATGCCTCGATGCTGCGTTTCGAGGTTTGTTACGGCAAAGCCTATGGTTCGCTGGCGCTCGGACGGCCGTCGAAGCTGGTATTGCAGAAGGCCAACGAGAAGCCGCTGTTCATGCAATCAATCGACAATCTCGCCGACTACCCGCTGTTTCTCGAAGGCGGCGGCCAGCTTATCCGTGACAAATCCGGCGAGGTGGTCGCCGCGATCGGGGTCACCGGCGACGCCAACGAGATGGACGATATCTGCGCCATCGCCGGTATCCACGCCGCGGGCTATCGCGCCGACTCGGATTTCTTCGGCGATGCGGAAGTAATGCGAGAGCTCAGCATCCATAAAACGGCGCCGCTCGCCGATCCGCGCCCCAAAGCTGCGGCACGCCAAAAGCGGCCCGTAGCCGGGCCGGGCGGCAACGGCGGACGCGCCAGCCGCAACGGTTCCGGCCGCCGTGCTGTGCGAGCTTCCACCGGCGCCAGCGCCGCCAAATCCGAGCCGTAATCGTCGTTGACTGGTTAATGCCGAGGTCAATTTGAAACAAAGTCGAAAGATCGAGGCGGTACAACGGATGAAGTTCCGTTTTGCCGGTTTCTGGGGAGACCTCTTCATGAGCGCGTCGCATCGTCGACTTGCATTCGGCATGGCGGTAGCCGGCGCGCTGGCGCTCTCGGCTTGCAGCTCGAATACGCCGGCGCCGCAAGAAGCGGCTGCGCCGCCGCCGATGGCGCAACCGGCGATCCCGTCGAAATACCGGCCGGAGGACATTGTCGGCCGCTGGGGCTATGGCGCCTATCATCGCGACCAGGATCTCGCCCGCACCGCCGCGGCGGCGCGCCAGCAATGCGGTCAGCCCGTGGAGATCACGCGCGGGCCGAACGGCGGCGTCATGATGTACCTTGCCGACAGTGCGCAGTTGCAGGAATTGCAGCTCAAAGGCTCGCAAAGCGGCGCGAATTATATCGGGCCGCCCGGCGATCCCGGCGGACCGCAGGATCGCGAGATCATGTCGTTCGACGGCCGCACCATGGTGCTCAAATGGATGGACCCGGAAGTTGCCGGCCGTTACGGCACCGGCGTCTATGTGCGCTGCGCGCCCGAAGGCACCGCGCGCGCCGTCGGCCGTCCGCCGATGAAGCCGCCGGGACAATAATCGCGTATCCGGGTCACGGTGCAGCGGAGAGCGGTGCACCGCAGACCTCGGATTATTTCAGACTTGGAGTTTGCGAAGGTCCCGGTTGTGCAGCGCGCTTGTTCGTAATGCGTTGCTCCCGGGGATACGTGCTTTAACGAACGCCAGCGATATGCCCGCCCCACGCGAATTTATCTTCGGACCCTGGCGCGCGGTGAGCGTGCTCGGTGTCACCGAGATTTTGTCGTGGGGCGCGTTGTTTTATCCGCCGGTGCTCACCGTGCCGCTGATCGCGCACGATCACGGCTGGTCGCGCGCATTCACGATGGGCGGATTTTCCGCAGGCCTGTTCGTCGGCGGCCTTTGCTCGCGATACGTCGGCGCCACCATCGATCGCCTTGGCGGCCATGTGGTGATGCCGGTCGGGTCGCTGCTTGGCGCCGCGGGCCTTGCCGCGCTGGTCGTGGCACACGGTGCGGTGGCCTATTTCGCGGCGTGGATGGTGCTCGGCGTCGCCATGGCCGCATCGCTCTATGATCCGGCCTTCGCCACGCTCGGCCGCATCTTCGGCGCCTCGGCGCGCGCGCCGATCACGACGCTGACGCTCGCCGGCGGCTTTGCCTCGACGGTGAGCTGGCCGGCGACCCAATTTCTCATCGACGCGGTCGGCTGGCGCGGCACTTACCTGGTCTATGCCGGATTGCTCGCGGCGGTCGCGGCGCCGTTGCACGCTTTCGCGCTGCCGCGCCGGCACGCCGAGAGCCTTGCGTGCGCGGCGCCGGCGCGCGCCCAAGACGTAAAGCCGGACGTGAAGCCCGCAGCGTTTCTGCCGGCCCGAGGTCTTGCTTTCCTTTTGGTGGCAGCAGGCTTCGCGGCCTACGCCTTTGTGCCGTCGGCGCTGTCGGCGCAGCTTCTCGCCATTTTCAAACGGTTCGGGCTGGCGCCGGATGTCGTCGTCGCCATCGGCATGCTGTTCGGCCCGGCGCAGGTTTTGGCGCGGATCTGCGAACTCGGCTTTGGCCGGCATATGCATCCTCTATGGATCGCGCGCTCGGCGATCGGCCTTCTGGTCACGGCCTTTGTCGCGCTGGCGCTTATTCCCTTTTCCGTCGCTTCGGCCGCATTGTTCGCCGTGATGTACGGCATGGCGAACGGTCTTTTGACCATTGCGCGCGGCACGGTGCCGCTCGCACTGTTCGGCCCGGGCGGTTATGGCAAGCTGGTCGGGCGGATCGGTGGCCCGTTTCTGGTGGTCCAGGCGGTCGCGCCGGTGGTCGTGACCTACGTCGCCGATCGCGCTTCGGACGCCACGAGCCTGGCGGTGGTGGCGAGCTTCGCCGTTGCGGCGCTGATCTGTTTTGCAGTGATACGTAGACCGCAATAAAGCGGGTTCAGCCGCCGAACAAGGCGTCGATCTGGTCCTGCGACATGTGCCCCTTGTCACGGTCGAGCCGCGGCCCGTGCAGGTCCGGCGCGGCATCTTCCGCTCGCATCGGCGCTGCCTCGCGGGCCGCCAGTGTCTTCATCACTTTGGCGATGCGCTGGCCGATGAGGTCCTGGAAGTTGCAGGCCTCGAAAATGCGGATGACGAGATCGGAAATGTCCTGCGCCAATTCCTGCTCGACGCGGCCACGGAGCGCCGCCGATAAATTATCGGCGAGCTGATCGATCTCTTCGGCAGCGGCGAGGACCTTTTGGGTCGCTTGCGCGGTGCCGGCGCTCACGGCGTCGAGTTCCTGTGCGATCAGCGCCAAATGCTCCGCATGCAGCGCCGCGGTCTGTTCGCCGGCTGCCGCGCTCTGCGCAGCGGGCTTGCTGGTCGCAGGCAGTGGCGCCGACGCCGCCATGAGGGCTTGCAGCGCGGCAAGCGCATGCGTGATTTCGCCGTGATGCGGCGATGCCGACATTGGCTCCGCGCTGCGCGGCAGACGCGCGGCGGCGGTTTGTTCGATCCGGAAGATTTTTCGCGGTTGCGGCATTTCAGTTTCGGCTAATTCCGCTTAACCGTACCGGCAAGCCGCTTAATACCGCGTTCACGGCCTGTCGCCGCTATAAGTGCGGGCGTATGCGCGGGACAAACTTTTGATTAACCAAGACCGCCGCGCGTTGACACAAAATCAACTCTAACTTGATGAACAATGTACCAATAACGCGGCAGTGCAATTTGTTTACCAAACAGTCGAGGTTTACGGGCGTAGTCGTGGCGTGAGCACGCGCCGGTCCGGCACGGCTTTATGTGAAACTTGCGTAACGGGTAGAACAATGCGGCGTATCTGCATGACGGCGGTCTTTTTGAGCGCGCTCTCCGGCTCGGCCTTCGCCGATCCCCTCCAGGTCATCGTCTATCCTTACGGCAGTTACGGCAACCAGCCGGTCTATGCGGCGCAGCCGCAGCCGCAGCCGGCCCAGCAATATTACGTTTATCCATCGCAGCCGCGTTATGTGGCGGCGCCGGCGAATTACGGCCAAGCTTACGCGCCGGGCTACGCGCAAGGTTATGCGCCGGCCGCCCCGCGGGGTTATGCCCCGCGATACGCAACTGTCGCGCCGCAGACTTACGCGCCATCGGCGCCGCAACGCGCTGCCGCGCCCGCTCCGCAATACGCCGCTGCTGCGGCGTCACCCGCTTACACCGGCTCGGTCCAGCAACGTGCGCCGGCCCCGGCGCCGCAAACTTATGCCCAGCCGGCTCCCCAATATGCCGCCGCCGTGCCGCAACCGGTCGCGGCGCCTGCGCCCGCGGCGGCGCCGAGCGCCGGTGGCGGCGGTTTTCTGGAGGCGATATTCGGCGGCCCGACGATCAATGTGCCGGTGTCGCGGCTCTATCCGGGATACGGGGCGCCGCAGGCGCAACCCGAGCCCGAAGCTGTCGCTCCGCAACCGCAGCAGCAGGCCTATGCACCAGCCAATGCGCCTGACGAATCGAACTATCCGATCGATCCGAAATTCATGCGCCAGGTTGTCGCCTATAGCGGCGAGGAGAAGGCGGGCACTATCATCGTCGACACGCCGGACAAGTTTCTTTTCCTGGTCGAGGACGACGGCAAGGCGCTGCGCTACGGCATCGGCGTCGGCCGCCCCGGATTTACCTGGGCCGGCGTGAAGACCATCACTGCGAAGAAGGAATGGCCGGATTGGACGCCGCCGCCGGAGATGGTTGCGCGGCAGCCCGGACTGCCGCGGTTTATGCCGGGTGGCCTCGGCAATCCGCTCGGCGCCCGCGCGATGTATCTCGGCTCGACGCTCTATCGCATCCACGGCTCGAATGAGCCCTGGACCATCGGCACCAACGTGTCGTCGGGCTGCATCCGCATGCGCAATTCCGACGTTGAGGATCTCTACAACCGGGTCCACGTCGGCACCAAAGTCGTTGTGATGTAGGCGAACGCGACGCAAACTCAGATCCGGGCGCGTTCATGGCCGACAATAGCGCACAGCGAAATTCAGCGACGTATCGCCTTGCCGCACTCGATGCCGATTTTCTACTCGGCGACTCGATGCGCGGCGTCCGCCTGCAGCTTGAATATGCCAAGGCGGAAGAACGTCTGCGCGCCTGGACGGTTCGATCCACCGTCGTGGTCTTCGGCAGCGCGCGTGCCCATCCGGACGGCAAGTCCGCGCACTGGTACAATGAGGCGCGGCGCTTCGGCGGGATCGTGTCGGAACGCGGCGGGGCGCTCGACGCCGACCACGGCATTCGCGACAACGTCATCGCCACGGGCGGCGGGCCTGGCATCATGGAAGCCGCGAACCGGGGCGCCATCGATGCCGGCGCGCCGTCCATTGGCTTCAATATTGGCCTGCCGCGCGAGCAAGAGCCGAATGCTTTTTCGACTCCCGATCTCACGTTCCTGTTCCACTATTTCGCGGTGCGCAAGTTTCACTTCGCGATGCGGGCCAATGCCTTGGTTGCTTTCCCGGGCGGCTTTGGCACGCTCGACGAACTATTCGAACTCTTGACCTTGATTCAGACGCGCAAGATGCCGCCGGTCCCGGTCGTCCTTGTCTCCAAATCATATTGGAGCCGGGTCATAAATTTCGAGATGCTAGCGGCGGAAGGAACGATCGACCGTAGCGATCTCGATCTCTTCTCCTACGCTGATGATGCGGAAGAGGCGTGGCGGGAACTCATCAGACGCGGCCTGCGAACTGGTCCACGGCCGCCGGGATATCCGTCGGCGTCTTGATGACTCTTGCTCCCCGCCGGCACGCTGGACCGTCGCTCGACAGGTGAGGGGTCCCGACGTTTCCCGATCACGTTCGAGACGAGCGCGCCCCGGTGCGAGGCAGCACGATCCGGAATTCCGTAAATTTGCCGGGCTCGGTATCGACCTCGATCGCGCCGGCGTGCTGCTTGACGATGATGTCGTGGCTGATGGACAGCCCGAGCCCGGTGCCTTCACCAGCCGGCTTCGTGGTGAAGAACGGATTGAACATCTTATCCTTCACCTCCGGCGGAATGCCGGTGCCGTTGTCGCGAATCCTGATCTCGACGCGGTCACCGAGATTCTTCGTCGCAGCGGCGAGGGTAGGTTCGTAATCGCCGTTGGTGGCCTGTGCCCGGCGCTTGCCTGCCGCGTAAAAGCCGTTGGCAATCAGATTCAGCAGGACCCGCGTGATCTCCTGTGGGAACAGGTCAACTTCGCCCGCCGCCGGATCGAACGATCGCTCGAGATTGATGTTGAAGCTCTGCTTTTCCGCGCGCGCGCCGTGATAGGCAAGGTTGAGGCTCTCCTCGACCAGCGCGTTGATATCGACCGGCCGCCTTTCGCCCGACCCTTCGCGCGAATGCAGCAGCATGTTCTTGACGATCGAGTCCGCGCGCTTGCCATGATGTGCGATCTTGTCGAGGTTGTCGCGTAGCGTGCTCGTCAACTCGGCGATCTCGGCCAGCGTCTTTTCATCGGCGTTCACGCCGTTGAGCGTTTCCCGCAGCTCATCGATCAGCTCGACGGAGAGCCCGGAAAAGTTGTTGACGAAATTGAGCGGGTTCTTGATCTCGTGGGCGATGCCGGCGGTCAATTGGCCGAGCGAAGCGAGCTTCTCGGTCTGCACCAGGCGGTCCTGCGCGGTGCGCAAATCCTCCAGCGACGCGCTCAGATCCTCGGTGCGCTGGCGCAGTTCCTTAAGCAGCCGCGTGTTCTCGATGGCGATGACGGCCTGGGCGGCGAAATTCTGCACGAGCGCAATCTGCTTATCGGTAAAGGGCCGCACTTCCTGACGAAAGATCGTGACCGCGCCGATCAACGCGCCGTCCTTGAGCATGGGTACTGTGACCAGCGTTCGCGCGCCGGCGAGTTTGGCCAGTTCAGCGAGCGCCGGATCGTTCTCTTCAATGCGCAGTTCTTTTGCCGTGATATCGGCAACATGCAAAACCTTTTTTTTTCGACGACATGCCGGATCAACGCTGTCGGGTTGACACCGATTACAGGCTGGCGGCGCCGCGCTTCGACGAACTCGGCCGGCACGCCGTGCATCGCGGCAAATTGAAAGTGCTGTCCGTCATAGAGGAACAGGTTGCCGAATTGCGCGGCACAGATGCGCGTTGCATTTTCCAGTATGGCCTTGAACACCGGCTCCAGTGTTCCGGGTGACGAACTGATGACGCTTAACACCTCGGACGTCGCGGTCTGCTGTTCCAGCGCCTCCGAGAGATCGTCGGTGCGCTGCCGCAGCTCGACGAGCAGCCGCGTATTCTCGATGGCGATAACGGCCTGGGCGGAGAAATTCTGAACCAGCTCGATCTGGCGCTCGCTGAACGGCTCTACCCGCTGGCGCGAAAGCCCGAATGCGCCGATTGCCTCGCCCTCCCGCAGCAGCGGTACTCCCAGGATTGTCCTTATGAATCCCTTCTCCGCGGCTTGCCGGGCGGCATGTTCATTGTCGCCGCCAATGTCCGATATCTGTACCGGGCGACGCTCTGCAAGGGCTCGACCGACGGCGGTCCCGCGACCAGGCGCATATGACACCGACCGGATCAGCGCCTCCATCTCGAGAGACATCGCGGAGACCGCAATGCTTCGATAATCATCACCAACCGGAAGCGCGAGATGTCCCGCATCCGCCTCACACAATCGCCGCGCCTTTTCCACCATCGCCTCGAACACAGGCTGGAGCTCGCCGCGGGACGCGTTGATCACGCCCAGCACGTCCGCGGTGGCCGTCTGCTGCTCCAGCGATTGCCGCAATTCGGCAAGCAGCTGCGTGTTCTCGATGGCGATGACGGCCTGGGCGGCGAAATTCTGCACCAGCGCAATCTGCTTGTCGGTGAACGGTCGAACTTCCTGCCGGTAGATGTTGATTGCGCCGACGAGCGCGCCGTCCTTGAGCAGCGGTACAGCAAGCTGTGTCCGTACGCCGGCAAGGTTGGCGATGCGGCTTGGATTGGGCGATGCCGCCATGTCGGGAGTCTGAACGACCTCTTTCGAGCTCAATAATTTATCGAGATCGGAACCGGGGGTCGGCTTGCGGCGGCCGCGGTGCCGAAGAAATTCCTCAACGGCAGGCGGCAGGTTCAAGGTCGCGACTGAATCGTACACATCGCCCTCGAATCGGAACATAACGCCGAACTTCGCCTCGCAAATGCGCACCGCGTTTTCCAGCATGGCCTGGAAGACCGGCTCAAGCTCGCCCGGCGACGAACTGATGACGCTCAATACCTCCGAAGTCGCGGTCTGCTGCTCGATGGCTTCATTCAGCTCGCGCGTAAGCCGCTCGACTGCCGTTTCCCTGGCATTTGCGGCGGAGCGCCGCGCGATCTTGGGCGCACTGCGGCGCTTCGGCCTTACCGCTTTGCGGCGTCGGGTTTTGGCCGGTTTGCGAGCTGCGCCAGAGCGCCGTCTCATTGCCTTCCCCAAGGCTCAGAAAGTGGGATCGTAGCGGGACAAAATAGCATAGTGGAACACATCATTCTCGCGAGGCACCGGCAACCTTCTTTATAAAGCCCCGGCTTGAGCGAGGGTAACGCTGCGCTCGGCAAGAAGCCGCGGAAAAGCGTCGTCGAGAAAATAGGCGTATTCGCGTTCGCGCAGATCGGTGAGCGGGTCGAGCCGGCGCAATTCGGCGTCGACCTGTCCCGGATGGCACATGACGAGGCCGCCGTCCGGCAGGCCGTCAAGGAAGACCGGAAACAGCCTCGCGAAATCGGCGCCCGGGGCAAACGAATATGTGCCGGCAAAAGCCGGGTTGGTGCGCACGCCCTCGCGGGTGGCAAGCCGGCGCACGCGCGCGCTGAGCGCGTCGAGCACATATCCTTTGGGATCGGCGAGACTTTTAGGCGCGTCGGCGGCCCGCCCGCATTGCCGCAGCCAGGCGTCCGGCGCGGCGTCCTTGATCACGCGGATAAGCGTCGTCCGGATTTGCGGAAACACGTGGATATGCTGGTGTCCGTCGACGTAATCCGGCGCACGGCCGAACGCTGTGCGAAAGGCGGCAAACTGGCGCGTAATTTCAAGCTCGAGGTCCTCGGGCTTGAGCATCCGCACCAGCGCGCGGCCGGCCATCGCCGCAAGCGGCAGGAAGGCGCCGTCACGCACGGGCGAAAAACCAGCGCTCATGGGGCGAAACGGCGCGGTCAATGTCAGGTGCAGCCCGATCGCAGCATGCGCCGCCGCCGCAGTATCGAGCGCGGCCGCTTCGGCTGGCGAAAAGCTCGGCGCTAAAACCATGACGGACGTGGCATTGATCCGGCGGCGCGCGATGAGATCGCGGATTGCCGCGCTGACGCCAGGCGAGATGCCATAATCGTCGGCGACGAGCCAGATGCGGCGAAGTTTGCTCTCGTTCATTCGGCCGCGGTGCGGGCGTCGTGTTCGGCCTGCTTGGCGTCGTCAGCAAGTTTCACGTCATGCTCGGCGACGAAATAGACCGGCCGGCCTTTGATCTCTTCCAAAATCTTGCCGATATATTCGCCGACCACTCCGATCATGATGAGCTGGACGCCGCCCAGCACCATGACGCCGACGAACAACGACGGGTAGCCGGGAACGCTGGTGCCGTAAACCAATGTCTCGTAGACGATCTGCAGGCCGTAAAAGAAGGCGATCAGTGCGAGCACCGTGCCCATGACGGTGGCAAGCCGCAGCGGCGCCACCGAGAACGCGGTTACGCCGTCGATCGACAGTCCGATCAGGCGCCGCAGGTTCCACGTCGTGCTGCCGTCGACGCGCCGCGCCGGCTCGTAATCGATGCGCATCTGACGAAAGCCGATCCAGCTCGACAGGCCCTTGAAGAAGCGGTTGCGCTCGGGAAGTTGCCGCAGGGCGTTGGCGGCGCGCGGCGACAACAGCCGGAAGTCGCCGGCATCCTCCGGGATCTTCGGACGCGCGCCCCAGTTCAACAGCACGTAAAACGACTTGACGGAAATGCGGCGCAACAGCGACTCGTTGGCGCGGTGCGCCTTCGCCGTGTAGACGACATCGCAATCGTCATCGAGCCAATGACCGACCAGCCGCTCGATCAAATCCGGCGGGTGCTGGCCATCGCCGTCGATGAACAGCACGGCGCCGCGCCGCGCGTGATCAAGGCCGGCGAGGAGCGCCGCTTCCTTGCCGAAATTGCGCGACAGCGAGACCACCTGGACGTCAAGCCCGGTCGCCGGCAAATCGCGGGCGATGGCAAGCGTGCCGTCGCGGCTGCCGTCATCGATGTAGATCGCTTCGCAGGACAGCGAGCGGCTCGCGGCGAGCCGTCGGGCGATCTCGACCAGCCGGGCATGCATGCGGGCGAGCGCGGCGGCCTCGTTATAGAGCGGCACGACGATCGACAGGCCCCGCGCTCGGGCGTCCGCGGCCGTCCGCTCGCGCGACAGCGATGTAATTCTGGGGTCGGCAGTCGTCGTCATTCCACGTCCCTTCCGTGGCCATTCTATAGCGCAATCGCCCAATCCTGTCGCGGCCGCGAGCCAAGGCCCGGGATGGTTAACTGTCGCGGCTTTGGCCGGTTTTGCAATCTGCTGCCGGGCGGCGCCGGACGTGATATGCGGAGGCGCAATGGCCCCGCTTTCGCCCTCCGATTCGGACCGCGCCAAATCGACCGGCGGTCGATCACTCCGCCACAAGCTTGCGGAGGCCTGGCGCGAGCGTGCGCTCAGCCTCAAGGCGGCGTCGTTCGCGCTCATCGGAGTGGTCAATACGGCGGTCGACTACGGCGTCTTTCTGCTGGCGCGGGCGGCCTACGAACGCTCTCCGGCCGCGCTTGCCGCGTTCGACGCACTGGCGGCATCCTGTCGCTGCGGCAAGCCAGACACCGTCTTGTTGATTGCCGCCAATATAACGTCCTGGGTCGTCGCGGTGAGCGGCTCTTACGTCATGAACTCGTCAATCACATTTGCCGCCGAATCTGGACGAAAATTGCGCTGGCGCCATTACGTGGCGTTTATCGTCACCGGCATCGTCGGGCTCGTCGCCAATACCGCCACTTTGGTTTTTGCCGCGCAGATACTGCTGTTGCCGGTCTATGTGGCAAAGGCGCTTGCCGTTCTGGCGAGCTTCGTCGTCAATTTCACGCTGTCGCATTTCGTCGTGTTTCGGGTCCGTACGAATACCTAGATCATCGCTCCGCGGTTCTTGATCGCGGCATTGTTAATCAATTATTCACCATGCTTTAGTCAAACGGGCATCGGGGGCGACGCGACGACACCGGCGAATTCATTGCCGTCTCGAACGCATGTCGCCCGCCATCAATCATATCGCGTTTTGGCGGGCGGCGTAGATCGCGTCGATTTGCTGCAATGCTGTTCGTGTCGGGTGCGTGGGGTGATCAACCCGCCATCGCCATGAGCCCATATCATGAACCGCAAAATGCGGCGCGCGGACAAGCAGAAATTCGGCAGGCCCAACGACGTTGCCGCGCGAAACCGTTCCGGACGGAATAGGGCGCCGCGGACCTCCGATAGCATTGCCGCGCTCTTTGCGGCGGCCATACGGAGTCACCAGTCGGGACGCTTGGCCGAAGCGGTTGCGCTATGCGACCGGATTCTGGCGCTCAAATCCGATATTTCCGCGGTTCATTGCAACCGCGGCGTCGCTCTCGCCGGATTGGACAGGCAGGTCGAGGCGGAGGCCGCGTATCGTCGCGCCATCGCACTCGATCCCGACTTTGCCCGCGCCTACAACAATCTCGGCAGCGTGCTGGTGGAGCTTGGCCGGTTTGACGATGCCGAAGAGGCATTGCGTCGCGCCATCGCGCTGCGGGCGGACTTCGCGCAGGCCTTCTCCAATCTCGGCAACGCGCTCAAGGAGCAAGGCAGATTGAGCGAGGCAGAAGCAGCGTCCCGGCAGGCGATCACACTCGAGCCGGACCTGGCAGAGGCGCATTCCAATCTCGGTAACGCGCTCGTGGGTCAATCCAAGGTGATCGAGGCAGAGGCCGCCTACCGGCGCGCCATCGCGCTTAAGCCGGACCTTGCGGACGCCCACAATAACCTCGGCGTCGCATTGAAGTATCTTGGCCGGCTGGCGGAGGCCCGCCGGGCCGTCGAACGAGCCACGCAATTGGCGCCGCATAATGCGTCGTACTTCTTGAGCCTGAGCGAGCTCAAACGTTTCGCCGTCGGAGATCCGGATGTCGCGGCCATGGAAGATATGGCTAAAAACATCGAAGCGCTTCCCGCCACGCGGCAGATCCAACTGCATTTCGCGCTCGCCAAGGCCTATGAGGACATCGACCGCAGCGACGACGCCTTCCAGCGGCTGTTAGCCGGCAACGCACTTAAACGCCGGCATGCCGCTTATGACGAAGCGACGACTTTGTCGGTGCTCGAGCGTATCCGCACGGTGTTTACGCCCGGACTGCTGGGACGGTTTCAAGACGGCGGCGAGCCATCATCGGTGCCACTGTTCATCGTGGGTATGCCTCGCTCGGGCTCGACGTTGGTCGAGCAGATTTTGGCCAGCCATCCGCAGGTATTCGGCGCCGGAGAACTGCCGAGTTTTGGCAAGGCTGCGATCGGCCTCGATCCGACGGCCGAACGTGTTTTTCCAGACGTGATGCTGCATATAACCGGCGATCATTTGCGCCACCTTGGGGCGCGCTACGTCTTCGAAATAACGCAGCTGGCGCCAGGCGTGGCGCATGTCGTCGATAAAATGCCGTCGAATTTTCTGTTCGCCGGGGTCATTCATCTGGCGTTGCCGAATGCCCGCATCATCCATGCCGTTCGCGACCCCGTCGATACCTGCATCTCCTGCTTCTCCAAGCTGTTCGCCGGGGGGCAAAATCACACCTACGATCTGGTGGAGATCGGCCGCTACTATCGACATTACCAAACGCTGATGGCGCATTGGCACCGCGTTTTGCCGCCGGGACGTATCCTCGACGTGCGCTATGAAGATGTCATCGCCGACTTGGAAGGCCAGGCGCGGCGCATTGTGGCGCATTGCGGACTCGCATGGGACGCGCGCTGTCTCGCCTTCCATGAGACCGAACGGCCGGTCAATACTGCGAGCGCGGCTCAGGTCCGCCAGCCACTCTACCGAAGCGCGATCGGACGGGCCCGGCTATTCAAGTCGTATCTGCGTCCGCTACTCGCGGAGTTAGCGCCGCTTGCCGAACCCGATACCGCTTCGACTTAAAGGAACGTCGGACCGTCACTGCTAGCGGCAGACGCCTTGCGAGCGGGCGGTATAAAGTTCCGCCGATGCCGCCACCCAATCGGGAAGGCCGATCGCAATCTTGGTCCAGCCGACGCCCCACGGGGTATCCGCGCTGTCCCACCAGACCTTGCACCAGCCGTCTTCCAGTCGAACGACGGCGTAATCGGCACGCGCCGGGGTGGCGGCGGCGAGACCAATGACCATGACGCCAACGGCAAAGACCAAGTGCTTCATCGTCAACTCCCTACCATCCCACCCCGCAAAACTCACATAATCCTGGGCCGCGCGGGCGACAAGGCGTCACCAGCGCTGGGCGATGCCGGCCCGAGCCGCGCGCGTTGCGCATGGCTGAGCCGGTCCGGCTTCATGCCCGATCGCGTCTGCATTTGATCTAGGTCAACACCGCCATTTTCGATCGACGTAGCGTTGCTTAACGACGGCGCGGGAATCATGAGGAGCATGCCATGTCGATCTCTGGAATTGTCTGCTTGATCGCAATCACCGGTGCTTTCGCATTATTTGCAGTGGTGCTGGCGTGGGGCGAGCATCAGACCCGCGATATCGTCCACTCGGCGCGTAAGCGGCCGGCCTCCACGGACGCCGGTGTTGCCACGCTTAAGCACGTCGCGGAAGCGCGCGAGCCGGTTCACGCGGCTTAAGGCTCCGCCGCGACGTCCGACGCAGAATTGCAGCCCAAAGCGAGCGGGTCATGAAGCAGGATATTCCCGGCACCACCGTTTTTGACGGCGAGGAGGCGCAAAAGGGTTTTGCGCTTAATCGCATGTGCTACTCGTTCAATAGCGCCGAGAATCGCGCGTCATTTGTCAAGGATGAAGACGCCTATTGCGGCAAATTCGGCTTGACCGCCAGGCAGCGCGCCGCGGTCAAGAGCCGCGACGTGCTCGGCATGATCGCGGCCGGCGGCAATGTCTATTATCTCGCCAAGCTCGCCGGCATTTTCGGCCTGAACGTGCAGGACATCGGCGCGCAACAGACCGGCACCACGGTCGACGAATTCAAGGCGAAGCTCGCGGCAGCCGGAAAATAAAAGAGAGGAAGGCGATCATGGCCAAGATTATCGGTGGCGTCGCCACGACGCATGTGCCCTCGATCGGCAAGGCGATCGCCGAAAAAAAGCAGAATGATCCGTATTGGAAGCCGTTTTTTCGCGGCTTCGATTACGTTCATTATTGGCTGGCGCGGGAGAAGCCGGACGTCGCGGTAGTGTTCTACAACGATCACGGGCTCAATTTCTTTCTCGACAAACTGCCGACTTTCGCGGTTGGCGCGGCCAGTGAATACCGTAATCAGGATGAGGGCTGGGGCATACCGGTGTCGCGCTCGATTGCCGGCGATCCCGCTTTGTCGTGGCAGATCATCAATTCGCTGGTCGCCGACGAATTCGACATCACCATGTGCCAGGAGATGCTGATCGATCACGCAGTGACCATCCCGATGACACTGATGTGGCCCGGCGAGAAGTGGACGGTCAAGATCGTGCCGATCTCGATCAACACCGTGCAGCATCCGCTGCCGTCGCCCAAACGCTGTCTTAATCTCGGACGCTCGGTGGGCGGCGCCATAAGCTCCTACCCCGAGGACTTGCGCGTCATGATCGTCGGCACCGGCGGCTTGTCGCACCAACTCGACGGCAAGCGTGCCGGCTTCATCAACAAGGAGTTCGATCAGTTCTGCATGGACAAGCTTGCCGGCGAGCCGGAAACCCTGGCACGTTATTCGATCCACGATTTTGTCGAGGAATCCGGCGCCCAGGGCGTCGAATTCCTCAACTGGATGGCGATGCGCGGCGCACTGACCGGGCAGGTGAGCGAAGTGCACCGCAACTATCACATCCCGATCTCCAACACCGCGGCGGCCACCGTCGTGCTCGAGAATCGTGACGCTGCGGAACGCCGCGCGGCTTGAAGCGTTACACAGTGGTCGCTGCCAAGCGATCGCTTCTTGATCTTCGTCAAAGCGACAATTCCAAAAGCCGCCATGGTGGCGCCTCCCAGAAATCGATGAGGTGGCCGAATGGCTGAAGTGATGTTCCGCTGTCAAAAAACGGGTCAAGAATTCGACAGCGGATTTCGGGCGAACCGAAGCGATGTGAAGGGACTACCGCACAATTCGACGATACGGCTGCGCTGCGGGGTGTGCGGCGAGCTTCACGAGTTCAAATTCTCAGATGCCCGCATTAACGACGAGCGAAAAGCCTGATCGCGGGTCGTGGCGAAAAAACAGGTGTACGGTTACGTCCCGTGTGGGACATTGTTGAAGCGTGCGGCGTGCTTTGCACAAGCTAAAATTAGGGTGTAGCTTCGCCCACCGCCGACTGTGGCCTCGGGCGCCGGCGTTTAGGAGACATTGATGTGCTCTTGCCCCCTTTTAGAGGGAAAGAGCAATGCATTCAGCGGCATCAATGGCGCGCCCGCGCAACCGGCTTCTCGCCGCGCTCGCGTTGAAAGATTTCGAACTCCTGAAACCGCACCTTAAGCCGGTTACACTCAAGCTGCGCCAGGAGCTGGAACGGCCCAATCGCCGGATCGACGATGTATATTTCCTCGAATCGGGCATCGCCTCGGTCGTCGCGATGCACGGCCGCGGCGAACGGGTCGAAATCGGACTGATCGGCAGCGAGGGCATGAGCGGTACGTCCGTCGCGCTCGGCAGCCATTCGTCGCCGCATTCGACTTATCTACAGGTGCCCGGCGAGGGCCAGCGCATTTCATCCGCGGCACTTCGCGATGCGATGGGTAATAGCGCGCCGCTTCACTCACTGTTGCTCAAATACGTCCAAGTCTTCATGGTGCAGACCGCGCACACCGCCATCGCCAATGCTCAGGCGACGCTTGCCCGGCGCTTGTCACGATGGCTGCTCATGGCGCATGACCGCATTCCCGGCGGCACGATTCCGCTGACGCATGAATTTCTCGGCCTGATGCTGGGCGTCCGACGCGCCGGCGTTACCGAGGCCCTGCAAAGCCTTTCGCGGCAGCGGCTCATCAAGGCCGGCAGAGGTCAGATCGCCATTCTCAACCGCAAAGGTATCGAACGCATTGCCGGCGAATTGTACGGCGTGCCGGAAGCGGAATATGGACGGCTCATCTGAGACTGTAGTGACCCGTGCGGAAATATCACGCCCCTCGGCCGGACCTGACCTGCCGATCGGCCGCCTATCGAAGGCCATGCACAGCGGTCACGGGGAAAATTAGCCGAGCGTGTTTTCGAACTGCCAAACTCGGCGCACGCATTCAGCCGTGCGCTTTGAGATGCTGTTCGAGAGTCTCGGTTTTGGCGCGCACTGCCGTTTGCAGATTTTGCCAATCGTCGCTGACGACGCTCCAATTGACCATCGGCGCCTGACCGCCGGCCGAACTCGCCGACAGGCCGTTGCCGGCGCGTCCCGTCGACGCATCGTATTCGTAGGCCCCGGCGATTGTGACCGCGATTCCGAGAATAAATCCGAGCAAGATCGGCACGGTTGCCTCCCGTTTAAGTCAAATGCGCAAAGTGGAACGCGTTCGCGCCGCGATTAGTTCCCCGCGGGTCGGGCGTCAAATGGAGGCGCCGTGGTGACCGAAAAGCACGACGAGGACGACGATGAGCACCAGAAGCCAGATCAGGCCATGGCCGCCGCCGCCATAGTAACCGCGGTTGTAACCCCAGTAACCGCCGCCGCCGCCGAATAAGATGACAAGAATGACTATGAGAAGGATCAGACCCATGATTCGCCCTATCTGAATTGTTTTATTTCAGTGCAGGGAAAATTCGCGGGTGGAACTTTAAGTTCCCGGCGACTGCAAATAATTGCGTCGCTGTTCGCAGCGCGACGCAGTATTGTGAACTTTTGCGGGCATTGCCGCGTTAACGGGGCGACAATTCCGTCGACACCGCCAACTTGATCTGCCAAGAGGCAAGATCTGGAGAGGTTCATGCCGCAATCCCGCCCCGCCAGTTCGGACTTCACGCGCGCCTTCGGCGATGCCAAGAAACAAGCCAGCGGCGTCGCTGACGACGTATCGGATGCCGCCCAGGAGCTTTACGGCCACGCGCGCGACAGCGCCGCCGACGTTGCCGACAGTGCCAATCGCGCGGCGCGCAAGACGGCCGGCTCGTTCGAAAAGGCGTTGCGCAGCACCATCGAGACGCAACCCTATACCGCGGTCGTCATCGCGCTCGGCCTGGGCTGGCTGTTCGGCCGCATGCATCGGCCATTGTGAGGACAGGATGACAGATAAAATCCGTGAATCGACACCGGAAGAAGAGCGCGAGACGGAAGATCAAATGGCGCGGCGCAAGCTTGGCCCGCGCGGCGAGCCGAAAGCCGCCGATACCGCGAAAATGACGGAGCAGGCGGAAGAGCAACTGCCGAAGTCCGGCGACTTCGACGGGCACCCGGCGTAGCTGTTTTATCGCGCAGCTATTTGATCGACAGGCCGAGCGCCTTGACCATGTCGCCCCACTTCTTGACCTCGGCGGTGAACATGGCGTCGGCTTGCGGCTGCGAGCCGGTGATCGGATCGAATCCCATATCGGTCAGCTTTTTCGCCACCGCCGGGCTTTTGACGGTGTCGTTGATCGCCTCGTTGAGCGTCTGCAGGATTTTGGGATCGGTCTTGGCCGGAGCGAAGAAGCCGACCCAGGACGCGGCGGTGAAAGCGGGATAGCCCTGCTCGGCATAGGTCGGGATGTTCGGCGTAACCGCGGCGCGCTTGTCGGCCGCGATACCGAGACCTTTGAGCTTGCCGCCGGCGATCTGCGCCGCCGCGCCGCCGCCGAGCGTGCTCGCCATCAGATCGACCTGACCCGCGACAGTCGCATTGATCGCCGGCGCGCCGCCTTGGTAGGGGATGGGCTGCACCGGCACCTTGGCCAATACCTTGAAGAAATATTCGGCTTCGATATGTGAGCCGGTGCCGACGCCGGGGATGGCGAGATTGATGGTGCGGCCGTTCATCGCCTTGATGAAATCGGGAAGATTATTGGCCGGATTGTTCGGGCTCGTCACCAGCGCTTCCGGGCTCGATGCGGCGATGGCGACGGCCTTGAAATCGCTCGCCGAGAATTGCTTGTTCTGAAACAGCGTTTCGTTGATGGCGAGTGCGGTCGTGGTCGCAAGGAGCGTGTAACCGTCGGGGTTGGCGTGGGCGACGACGTCAGCCGCGATGTTGCCGCCAGCGCCGCCGCGGTTCTCGACGACCACGGTTTGGTGCAGTCGCTCGCTCAATCCCTGGCCGATCAGCCGCGCCAGCGTGTCGGCAATGCCGCCGGGCGCGAAGGCGACGATCACCGTGATCTTATTGGCCGGATAAGTTGCGGCTTCGGCACCACCCGTTGCCATTGCCAGCGCGGCCAAAGCCAGCGCGGTGAGGGCGTTACGACACGTGCGTAAAAATATCATGAGGATGTCCCGGCGCGGTATGCGAATTGCAAGGAAAGACGACCTATGCGAGCGTCACTTGAATTCGCGCGGAGTGCATCATGAAGCTTTTGCGCCGTCAATTCCTGCAATTGGCCGCGGGCGCGGCGGTTTTGCCGCTAGGCGTGGCGGGCGCGATGGCACAGGCCGATTATCCGGCGCGGCCCGTGCATATTGTCGTCGGCTACGCGGCGGGCGGTGTCAGCGACATTCTGGCGCGGCTGATCGGCAAGGAGCTGTCGGACCGGCTCGGTCAGCCTGTCGTCATCGAGAACCGCCCGGGCGCGGGCGGCAATTTGGGCGCCGACGCGGTCGTGCATGCGGCGCCTGACGGCTACACGCTGTTGCTCGCCGGCATGGCCAACGCCATCAACGTCTCGCTTTATCCCGACCTCGATTTCAATTTTGCTCGCGATATGGCGCCGGTTGCGATTTTTGCGCGCAGTCCGATGGTCATGGAAGTGAACCCGTCGTTTCCGGCGAAAACCGTTCCCGAATTCATCGCTTACGCCAAGGCCCATCCGGGAACGATCGATATGGGCTCGGCGGGCACCGGCGGCTCGACCCATGTCGCCGGCGAACTTTTTCAGATGCTGACCGGGACCAAATTTACCCACGTTCCCTATCATGGTTCGCCGCCGGCGCTGGACGACCTGCTCGGCGGACGGCTTCAAGTCATGTTCGACAATCTGACCTCGTCGCTTGCGCTTATTCGTTCCGGCAAGCTGCGTCCGCTCGCGTTGAGCTCGCGCAGCGACGCGCTGCCCGGTGTTGCTTTGATCAGCGATTTTGTTCCCGGCTACGAGGCCTATTCCTGGAACGGCATCACCGCACCAAAAAATTGTCCACCGGCCGTGATCGAAAAACTGAATGCGGCGATCAATGCCAGCGTGGCCGACCCTGCCTTCAAGGCGCAGCTGGCGCAGGTCGGTAATACCCCGATGTCAGAAACCCCGACGGGATTCGGCGAACTCATTATTAAAGACAGCGCCCGATGGGCCAAGGTCGTAAACTTCGCGGCCATCCAGGGACACTGAACTCGCGCCGTAAGGCTCCGCCTTGCAGACCACGCAGCCGCGCGGGATTCGCGGCGCGCGGTGCAGGCTGCGTTCTTACGCGCTCCTATTGAGCTCCGCCGCGAGCTTGGCATAGAGCGGGTTGTCGCGCGTATAGACGTAATCCAGCGCCGCGACCGACACCGCCTCGGCGCCGTGCTCGCGCAGGAAGCCCGCCAGCGCGTGCACCTTCTCGGGCGGGCAGTGCAGCGTCAGCATGCCGGAGGACGTCGGGCCGCCAAACGGCGCGGCGACGCCGAATTTTTCCCGCGCGATGCCGAGGAGCTTCTCGTTCATTCCGGCAAAGCGCGTGCGCACTTCGGCAAAGGCTTCGGCGCGCTTTTGCGCGGCGATACGGTCGAGCAGAAGCCGCACGATTTCGCGCTGCTCACCGGTCCAGGCCGCGGCGCGGGCGGCGACGAGGTTCGCCTGCGAACGCAGGATGACGCCGTCTTCGACCACTTTGAGGCCGTTGGCGGCGAGCGTCGCGCCGGTGGTCGTGATATCGACGATCATTTCGGCGGTACCGGCCGCCGGCGCGCCTTCGGTCGCCCCCGAACTGTCGACGATGCGGTAATCGACAATGCCGTGGCCGGCAAAAAAGTCGCGCGTCAGATTGGCGTATTTGGTGGCAAGCCGCATCTTGCGCTCGTGCTTGAGACGGAATGCCGTGGCGACATCGTCGAGATCGGCCATGTTGCGCACGTCGATCCAGGCCTGCGGTACGGCGACGACGACATTGGCAAAACCGAAGCCGAGGCCGGTGATGAGCACGACCCGCTCGTTCGCTTGCGGGATCATCTCGCGGACGAGATCCTCGCCGGTGATGCCAAGATGCGCAGCGCCTTGCGCCAGCTGGGCGGTGATTTCGGCTGCCGAAAGGTAAGCGATTTCGATGCCGTCGACACCCGCAATCGTGCCGCGATAGTCGCGCGCGCCGCGTGGCTTGACCAAATCGAGCCCGGCGCGGGCGAAAAAACTCTCGGCATTTTGTTGCAGCCGGCCTTTCGACGGCACGGCGAGGATGAGCGGGGCGCTCATGGCGCGCCTCCGCTTCTGTCGAGTTCGTCGAGCGAGGCGGCAAAGCCGACAGCGGGAATAGCTTCCTTGGCGCCAAGCCGCGTCAGCAGGCCGTCGTAACGGCCGCCGGCAACCAGCGCGCTCCTGCCGCGGGCCATTTTGTTGTTTGGATCATGAAGTTCGAAGACGAAGCCGGTGTAATAGTCGAAGCCGCGGCCGAAATCGGTGGCGAATGTGAGCGCACGCACGTCAATCCCGCGGGCGGCGAGAAAGCCGGTGCGCGTCTCGAACAGATCGAGCACCGGCGCCATGGCGATTTTGGCGTCGGCTGCGAGCGCGCGAAGTTCGCCCGCGGCGTCGTCCGGATCGCCGGCGATCGACAGGAAGCGCTCGATCAGCGCGCGCGTCTCGCGCGGCAGACGCGTCGGGGCATTGAGCGCCGATTGCTCAAGAAACCGGTCGGCGATTTCGGCGACGGAGCGTCCGCCAACGGTGGCGATGCCGGCGATCGACAGCAAATCCGTGACCAGATGGTGGGCCGCTTTGGGATCGGAGCCGGCCAGCGCGGCAAGCACGCCCTGGTATTCCTTCGACCCATTGGCGGGCGCCAAAGTGAGCTGATCGAGATCGTGCTTGAGCGAGGATTTGCGGTTGAAATCCTTGATCAGGCGGCGTTTCCACGCCGGCGCCAGATCGAGCGCGGCGACGAAAGCGGAGAACAGCCCGACATCGCCGATGCGAATCTCCGGCGCATTCACGCCATATTGCGTGGTCGCTTCGAGCCCGAGCGCCAGCATTTCGGCGTCGGCTGCGGCTTTGTCCTGGCGGCCGAAGCTCTCGATGCCGGCCTGGAGAAATTCAGCGGGCCCATTGGCGCGATGGCGGAACACGGCGCCGAGATAGCAGAAGCCGGCGGGCTTTCCCGCCGCCGGCGAGGCCAGATAATCGCGGGATACCGGAATGGTCAGATCAGGCCGCAGGCACAATTCGCGGCCGTCCGGATCGGTGGTGAGAAACATGCGCCGGCGGATGTCCTCGCCGCTAAGGTCGAGGAACGGCTCCGCGGGCTGCAGCACCGGCGGATCGAGCCGCGCATAGCCGGCGCGCGCATAAGACGTCACGAGCGCCTGTGCCCGCGCATCCGGATCGCTCTGTGTGTCGCTCGACATATTCGTTACTCAAGGCCCGGCATCTCGGCCGGCCTCCAAGCCATGGCGGTTTGTGCTGCTGGCGGCGGCCCTTTAGCACGATAACCGTCGCTATTCGATGAACATCGGCGGGGGCCGTTAACGCGGCCGCGGGCTGCAGCGGGGAACGTGGATAATCAATGGTTTCCGCTTCGCCAGCGGGTGCTTATCCAAGCCAATTCACCTGGGCCATTCCATCAGAGACGATCGCGGCGGGCAGGGGACGAACGCGTCACCCGACGCGGCGCCGCGGGCTGTGCTTGTGCCCGTGACTGTGCCCATGACCGGACCCATGACTATGCGTTTGGCCGCTGCCGTGGCTGTGCGCACCGTCCGCCGGCAGATAGACCACATGGCCGTGACGCACGCCGCGCTCGGCGATGATGTGATCGGCGAATTCCTGTACGTCGGAGCCGCGCCCTTTGAGGATGGTGACCTCCATGCAACTGTCATGGTCGAGATGCATGTGCAGCGTCGCCTGCGCCAGATCGTGACGGTCATGGAAGTCGCGGGTGAGGCGCTTGGGCAGATCGCGCGCCTCGTGGTCATAGACATAGATGAGCGCCGCCAGGCAGGGCCGCGGGCCACCGACTTCGACGGCGGCCTGCTGCAAACCGGCGCGGGCGAGATCGCGGATCGCCTCGGAGCGGTTGGCATAGCCGCGCGTCTGCATGTAGCGCTCGAGCTCGGCGTCGAGCTCGTCGTCGATGGTGATGGTCACGCGCTGCATCGGTGGCTCCAAAAATGGGCGATGCCGCGATCCTAGCACTGCCCGTCATTGTTGTAGGAGGGGATTCCGCCGCTGGCGAACGAATTGACGCGCGGGACGCTCTGCGCATACCCTTCACCTGACGGTTCCCCGTTTGGGGATCAAAAGGGAACGCGGTGCGGGCGAAATTTGCGCTCAATGCCGCGGCTGCCCCCGCAACTGTGAGCGGCAAGTCTTTCGTCACATGTCCACTGGGATCTCGGGTCCCGGGAAGGCGACGGAAGATTAAGACCCGCGAGCCAGGAGACCTGCCGTCAGCCGTGGTCATACGCGAGCGCTGTCGGTCGGGGAGTACTGACGGTAGGCGAACCAATCATCCTTGACGGATGTGCGGGGAAACCAATTCGCGGTGACGTGCCACAGGGCGTGCCACCCGAGGTGTTTCCCATGCATTGGCCGACCGTGATTGCGCAGTATGCACTTTTATTGACAACGTCATACTGGCCGCGCATGCTCGATGCGAGCGGCGCCGAGCGGGGTGAAGGCGCCAGCGGCCCGGGCCGCCGATCCGCGCTCGCCGAGGGGGCGTTTATGGCGTCGCGTCTATTGGCGGCTGTGACGTTTCTTTCCGCGCTGTTGTACGCCAATGCGTGGGCGCAGTCGCCGCCGGCGGAGCCCGCCCCGGCAAACGCAGCGCCGGGCACGGCCGCGGCGCCGCCGGCCGCATCGGCGCCTACGACGCTGCCGACCATCAGGGTTACCGCTCAGCACGTTAAGCCGAGGATTCTGCACGCAAGGCCGGTATCGGCAGCCGCGGTGCAGAGGCCGACTTCGCCCGCACCGGCGTCGCCCTACGAGACCGGCGCCCCGAACATCGCGGGTGGCGCTCCGGTGGTGCCGCAATTGGCGAGCCAGATCCTCTTTTCCGGTGTCGATCTCAATGCCCGACCGATCGCACGGCCGGCCGAGATTCTCGAAGCCGCTCCCGGCCTGGCAGTGGTCGATCACGCTGACGGCGGCAAGGCCAATCAGTATTACCTGCGCGGCTATAATCTCGATCACGGCACCGATATGGCCACCTATGTGGATGACGTGCCGATCAATTTGCCCACCCATGCACACGGGCAGGGCTACACCGACCTCAACTGGCTCATTCCGGAAACCGTCGGCGGGCTCGAAGTTCGCAAGGGCCCCTATTTCGCCGACGTCGGCGATTTTGCCAGCGCTGGCGACCTGCATGTTTCGCTGCGCGACAGCGTCCCGCAGAACATCGAGTCGATGACCGTCGGCAGCTTCGGCTACGACAGATTTCTCACTTTAGGTTCGACCAAGGCCGGCAACGGCGGGCTATTCTATGCCGGCGAGTTCGACACCTACAACGGACCATGGACCACGCCGAACGACGTCCGCAAGTTCAGCGGTTTGCTGCGTTACAGCCAGGGCACCGCGACCGACGGTTTCTCCGCGACCGCGATGGCTTACAGCAATGTCTGGAATTCCACCGATCAGGCGGCGCTGCGGGCGCTGACGACCGGGCAAATCGGCCTCTACGGCGCGCTCGATCCGACCGACGGCGGCAACACCAGCCGCTTTTCGCTGTCGGCGCGCATGGCGCAGACGCTGGACGACGGCTCGTGGAAGGCCAACGCGTATCTCGTCAAATACGAGTTGGATCTGTTCAACAACTACACCTATCGCCTCGATGATGCGAGCAACGGCGACAACGGCGACCAGTTTCATCAGCGCGACGATCGTGTTTACGGTGGCGTCGGCGCCTCGCGTACGATCGATGGCTCGGTGTTCGACAGGCGTGCTGAAACCGTGTTCGGCGTACAAAGCCGCTACGACGACATCACCACCGGACTGAGCGATACCGTCGGGCGGCAATTCCTTTCGAATGTGCTGCTCGACCATGTCGATGAAGGCAATGTCGGCATTTATGCCGAGAACACGGTGCACTGGACCGACTGGCTGCGGACCACCGCCGGCTGGCGCGGCGATTATTTCGACGCTTCGGTGAATTCGATGCTGCAGCCGGCAAATTCCGGAAATACTCGCGGCGCCATTGGCAGCCCGAAATTCACCGTCACTGTCGGTCCGTTCGCCAAGACCGAATTATTCTTCGGCGCCGGCATGGGCTATCACAGCAACGACGCGCGCAGCGCGACGGTTAGCGAGGTTCCCGGCGATCCGACAACGCCGGAAGGCGCGTCGCCGCTGCTGGTGCGCTCGCGCGGCGCCGAAGTCGGGGTACGGACCAAGGCCATTCCTAATCTCGACAGTTCGATCAGCCTGTTCTACCTGCACCAGGATTCCGAATTATTCTTCGACGGCGATACCGGCGACACCACCGCAGGTCCGCCCAGCCAACGGACCGGCATCGAGATCACCAACGATTACCGTCTGCAGTCGTGGTTCCACGTCGATGGCGATGTCGCGATCTCGCGCGCCCGGTTTCTCGGCTTCGACACGACGCAGGCGGCGCTTTACCAATCGCTCGCCGGTTATCTGCAGGCGCAGATCGGCAACGCGCCGGGCAATTACGTCTATAACGCGCCCTGGATGGTGGCTTCCGCCGGCATTACGCTCGGCGAGAAGACCGGCTGGTTCAGCGCGCTGCGCTGGCGTTACATCAGTTCGCGGCCGCTGACCGAGGACGGCGTGTTTCAATCGCCACCGTCCAACCTGTTCAACGGTGCGGTGGGCTACCGCTTCGACAACGGCTGGAGCGTCCGGCTTGACGCGATCAACGTCCTGAACTCCACGACCGACAACGCCACCTATGCCTACGGATCGCTGCTGACCACCGACGCGCTTTACACGAAGTGCAAATCCGGAGCGCCGCCGCCGGCTGCGGTCTGCGCCAACGGCGTCATGGACTACATCTACCACCCGATCGAGCCGCTGAGCTTTCGGCTTACGCTGTCCGGTCCGCTCCAATCGATCGGGACGATCAACGTCGCGGCCATGGCCGCCGACGTTCGCCGATCGACAACGTTTAAGCCTGTGCAGGCGGGCGATTACGACTGGACCGGGTTCTATATCGGCGGTCACGTCGAGGACGCCCGGTCCAAGACCAATAGTAGCACCATCGACACGGCGACCGGCAGTGTTGCCGCCGGCGCGAGCAGCGCGTCGCAATGGCACGGCGGATTGCAGATCGGCTACGATGCAATGCTGCCGTCACGGATCGTGGTCGGCGTTGCGGCCGACGTATCGTCCGGCAACACCACGACGATAACGGCCACCGATGCCTTCGGCACCAGCGCCGAGCGCACCACGGTGTTTGACAGCGAAACCCTGCGCGGGCGCTTCGGTTACGCATTCGACAATCTCTTGTTCTACGGAACCGGCGGCTGGGCGTGGTCGAGCGATCAGTTCATCCGAACTCAACTCTCCGGCGCGCTCAATCTCGCAACGGCCGGCACCGAGGAGGCCGTGAATAAATATCTCGGCGGATGGACGGTCGGCGGCGGCGCGGCATACGCCTTCGCGCAAAACTGGAATCTGTTTGCCGAATATCGCCGTACCAGTTTTCGCTCCTCCGCCGTGACGTTGCCGTTTTCGCAAGTTTCCACGACTTCGACCGCGAGCGTGAGTACGATCGCGATGGGCGTGAACTACAAATTCGATTGGAGCGCACTGGCAGGTGCACGGTGAATGCGAGGCCGCCGCGAGCGGCAGAGCCCGGCCGGCAAGACGGGATGCCGACCCTCTTGCTAAATGTAACATTATAACGTTAGCATGCCGGCATGGGGTGGGTTCACGGCCATAGACGGCGTGGCGCGTATTTGGCGCTGGCGGCGCTGTTGCTGCAAATCGCGGTGTCGTTCGGCCATGTCGATGTCGACGGCATCGCCGGTCCCGACCATCTCACGCTCGCCGGACTGCATAAAACGGTTGTCGCCAAGATATCGAGACACGGTCCGGCGCAGCCCTCCGGGGACGATGACGGCTATTGTCCGATCTGCGCCTCGATCTTTATGGTCTCCAACTCGTTCGTGTCCGAACCCCCCCAATTACCGGTTCCCGATGGGTTTGAACGCATAAAGCATTCTGTCAGCGTCGGCCGCGACATTGCTCTCCCGCGGCGTGTGGCGTTCCGCTCGCGCGGGCCACCGGCGGCGTGAACTGGCGGCCGGTGCCGATCTTCGGCATTGCTGGGCTGTCCGTTTTCTCGCCGGCAATGTCCGCGAGATCCCGCGCGGCAACTCATTTCACTTGGACGTCACGTCGCCGCAATTGCACGACCGCGCATTTGCTGGTCCGTTCCTTGCAGCATTCTCGAGCGGAATGTCATGTCTCTTCAAGGTCGCCACCTTTCTCGCGAGCTTATGGCCAGCGCAATGGCGGCGGTTGGGCTTATTGCGTCCGGCGCGGCCGCCGGCGCGCAGGTGGCGCTGCCCCAGCTCACCGTCACCGCGCCGCATGAGAAGCCGAAGCCGCGCCCGGTCGTTCACCGGCCGGTGGTGCCGCCGGTATCGCCGCAAGAGCAGCTTACCGAGCGGCAAAACGGCTTCGATGCGGCGCGCAGCAGTCTCTACACCACCATCGGCACGACTTCCGACACGATCAGTCGCGCTACCATCGAGGCGCTGCCCCAAGGCAGCAATGCAGCGGTCGAAAAAGTGCTGCTTCAAGCGCCAGGCGTGTCGCAGGATTCGGCGTCCAGCGGTTCGTTTCACATCCGCAACGATCACGCCAATGTTCAGTTTCGCATCAATGGCGTCATGCTGCCGGACGGCGTCACCGGCTTCGGCAGCGTCCTGGACACAGACCTGGTCGGCAGCATCTCGCTAATCACCGGTGCGCTGCCTGCCGAATACGGCCTGCGCACGGTGGGATTGATCGACATCACCACCCGCAACGACGTTTTCAATAATTCCGGCAGCATCGGCTTTTACGGCGGCAGCCGCGGCACGTTTGAGCCGAGCTTCGATTACGGCGGCACATACTGTCCCCCGGAAACCGCGGGCAGCGCCGCAAAGCCGTCGCGCGCGGGCGGGGCTTGTATCGGCGGCGTGCAATATTTCCTCACCGGCAGCTATCTGCAAACCACCGAGGGCATCGAAAATACGCTGCCGACGCTCAACGCCATCCACGATTTCTCGCAGCAGGAAAAAGGTTTCCTCTACGCCTCGACGTTCCTCGATCCCTACACGCGCTTGACCCTGATGGCCGGAACTTCAACAAGCAATTTCCAGATTCCGAATGTGCCCAATGCGCCGACCACGCTCACCAGTGCGTTTGGCATTACCAGCTTCGATTCATCGAAGCTCAATGAAAACCAGTTCGAAGATACCCAATTTGACGTGCTGGCACTGCAGCGGTCCATCAATGGCTTTGACGGGCAATTGTCCTATTTCACCCGCAATGATGCGCTGCATTTCAAGCCGGACCCGACCGGCGACCTGTTGTTGAACGGCATTGCTTCGGACATCAGTAGGCAGGCCTATACCAACGGCATCCAGGGCGATGCGTCATATCTGATCACCCCGGCGCATACGCTGCGCATGGGCTTTACGGTTTCAGGCGAACAGACCTGGGTCGACAATACATCATGGGTCGAGCCCGGGGCGCCGCCAGGCGCCGAACCGCCTTTTCCCATCACCGACGACGTCGCAAAGCTCGGCTGGCTTGCTGGCGTCTATGCGCAGGACGAATGGAAAATAACCGATCAACTGACAATGAATGCCGGGCTTCGCTTTGACCAGATGTGGCAATACACCGATGCCAACCAATTAAGCCCGCGTGTGAGCTTCACCTATAAGCCGTTCGTGAACACGACATTTCACGCCGGCTATGCCCGCTATTTCACGCCGCCGGTGCTGGTCGAGGCGGCGCCGGCCGATATCGCTCTTTTCACTGGCACGACCGGCGCGCCGGCGAGTGGCGGGACGAACCCCGTTCTGCCGGAACGCTCGCATAACTTCGATGCCGGCGTCGATCAAAAGATCCCGTTCGGCTGCTACACTTCGTCGGCGAAAGACTGCACGACGCTCGATCTCGGCCTCGATGCCTATTACAAGATCGCGACCGACTTGCTCGACAACGGCAATTTCGGCCAGGCTCTGGTGCTGAGCGCCTTCAACTATGCCAAGGGGATCAACGAAGGCGTCGAATTCTCCGCCAAGTTCCACAGCGGCAATTTCCAGGCCTATGGCAATCTCGCGGTCGGCCAGGAAAAAGCAACCAACGTGGTGTCGAACCAATATCTGTTCGACAATGTGACGCCGCAGGCCGATCTCGGCGGCTTGACCGAATTCCAGTATATCGCCACGCACTGGATCTACACCGACCACAATCAGTTCGTGACCGGTTCGGCGGGTCTGTCCTATCTGTGGAACGGCACGACATTCTCCACCGACATGGTCTACGGCTCGGGCCTGCGCACCGGCGACGCCAATATCGGCAGCGAATCGCCTTACGCGCAATTCAATGTCGGCCTTTCACACGACTTCGCCATGCCTGACGGCAAGTCGCTGACGGTCCGCTTCGATGTCGTCAATCTGTTCGACACGATCTATCAGATCCGAAGCGGCACCGGCATCGGCGTGTTCGCGCCGCAATATGGCCCGCGCCGCGGCTACTTCATCGGCATAAAAAAGAAAATATAAACCGTGCCAGGCATCACCATGCGATCATGCATCGATGCGGTGCAGGAACGTTCGACTGTGTCCGTGCCGCTCACTCGTCCCCGGCGGGGCCCGCCCGCCAGAACCATCCCGAGATAAACCTGAGGCAACTGGCGGTATACGGCGCGCTTTCGTTGCTCGGCGGGCAGGCGGGTGCGGATAATTCGGCGCGCCGATCCGTGTCGGGCGACGCCGGCAGCCCGTCCGCGATAAGAGCGACCAGCGCCAATTCGAGCTTGGACAGTGACACGGCAATGCCTCAGTGTCTGAACGCGAGAGTCCACCACGGCATCAGGGCATAGATCACATAGGGAATCGCGAGGATCGGAAATATCCAGGTCAGCGAGAGCGGGATCTTATTGGTGACGCGCTCGGGCAGAAACATGGCGATGATGCCGATCGCGGCCGCGATCAGAACAGCAGTCACCGTCCAGCCATACCAAAGCATGTTGGGGCCTTCGCCCTTCTTCACAGCCTCATAACCCCAGACCAGGCGATTGGTCGCCGGCCAATAGGTGACCAGCGGCCAATTGAGGTACTCGACCGCGCAGTAAACGACCGGACCGGAAATAGAAAAGCTGGTGGCGAAGGCCTTGAACTTTCTTGAATGCGCCAATGACGGCGAAGACGGCGCGATGTCGGATGTTGTCGTTTCGGTCGCAGTCATGATCCAAATCCCCGGGTGTTATTAAGGACATGCCCAACGATAAAGAGAAACCATGCCATCACGGCGAGCACGAGCGTCACGCCCTTGCGTGCGTTGTCGTATTGCGGGTTCTGCGCATTCTTCCAGAAGTACCAGTAGGCCGGCAGCAGCACGAGCCCGAGCGTCGAGACATTCTCCTTGAAATCGAAGAAGCCTCCGGTCTTGTAGAAATGACCTTCCTCAAGCGGAATGCGGATGTAGGTGCGATACTTGGTGTAGATAAACGAACCGACGAGGAACGTGAGCACCCACAGCACACAGACCGCCGTGGCGTATCCCGCGGCTGGTACGCCACGAAAGCGCGACACTATTCCACCGGCGGCCCGACGCGCCGGCAGCGCGACAGCCATTGCCTGATGGGTCAACGCTCCAAGAAGTCCGACTGCCAGGATGAGGTGGATGAAAAGCCAGATCGTCCAAAAGGCGTAGACCGATACAAAATCGCTCATCGTCCCTCCCATTTTTATGACGTCTTGATTGCCGTAAGTTTAGCCGATTGCAGGCACTTGTCGACCGCTGATGGCGAATGCGTTCAGCCATGGCGCGTAGCGACAACCCGCGGTCAGATCGGCGATCCGTTTAGTGCTGTTGCACTTCGACGGTGACGTGCGAGAGCGCGCGAAACCGGCGAAGCAGCGATTGATAATAATCAGGCCCACGCTGGCGCTGCGTTTCGACGCAGAGGATTGCCGCCAAATGACCCGGTCCGACACGCCACAGATGGAAGTCGATCAACCGGTCGCCGTCCGTCTCGATGATCGCACGCATGCGTTGCGCCATGCTCCGGTCCGGAGTCATATCGAGCAGAATGGCGCCGGTGTCACGGACGAGGGTGTAGGCCCAGGCGGCAATGACCACCGCGCCGACCAGGCCGACCACCGGATCCATCCAGTTCCAGCCCAGAAACAGCGCCAGCGTCAGCCCGACGATCACCAGCAGCGAGACCGCCGCATCGGCCAGAACGTGGATGATGGCGGCGCGCATATTGTTGTCGCGGTGCGCCGTATGGTGAGCATGGTCGTGCTCATGGTCCCGGACGATGTGATCGTGGTCATGATCGTGAGAATGGCCGTGATCGTGCACATGTCCGTGCTGGTGCCGGTTGCCGCCGCTGAGCAACAATACGCTAGCCACATTGACCAACAGGCCGAGCGTTGCGATCGGAATGGCCTCGCGGAAATGAATCGGGACCGGCCAGAACAGGCGTGCGACTGCCTCGTAGCCGATCAGAAGCGCGATCATCGCCAGCACCACGGCACTGGTGAATCCGGCAAGGTCGCCAAATTTGCCGGTACCGAATGAAAAGCGCTCGTCGTTGACGTGCCGGCGCGCATAACGATAGGCGAGGGCGGCGAGCAAGAGCGCGCTGGCATGCGTCGACATGTGCAGGCCGTCGGCCACCAGCGCGATCGAGCCGAACAGCAGGCCGCCGATAATCTCGGCGGCCATCATGAAAGTGCAGAGCGCGATCACCATCCAGGCGCGGCGCTCGCTCTGCTCGTGATCGTCGCCGAGAAATACGTGGTTATGGGTGCCGGGCAACATCTCCGCCATGGTCGCTCTCTCACTTAAGATAAGCCTGCACCGCGTCGATCAGCTCGTCGGCGCCGCGGCTGCGTTCCGTATCCTTGACCGGATCGACGACGTGCAGCCGGATATGGTCCTCGATCACCTCGGTCATCAGGCTCGACAGCGCGCCGCGCGCGGTGACGATGAGGTGCAGAACATTGGCGCAGCCCTGCTCGTCATCGAGGGCGCGTTCGACCGCTTCGATCTGGCCGCGCACGCGGCGGACCCGATTGAGGAGCTTGAGCTTCTCGCGCTTGGTGTGGGACACGGCCGGTAACCTCGTTGGATGACACAGGCAACCTGTCATATAGGGTAGGGGGTATGGTATACACACGGACTCGCATGCTGTCGAGCCCGGCATTGCTTGGGGCTGCATTTTGTTACCGTAGAACATATTGCAAAGTGTAGCCTAGGCTATACACTGTGGTTTATGCTTCGTAGAACGTGCAGGCGGATGTCGGATGATAACTTGGCCGGACAGGCCGGCGTGCTGTGGACCGCCGGCACTGTCACGCTATTGTCGTCGGCGCGATGCAGCAAATCCGGCTCGTTTGATGGGCGCGTTGGGGCTTGGGGTGCGATGCGGGGTCTAAGTCTCGCCGGAATAGGGCTGATTGCGCTCGCGGGAACCGCGCAAGCCGCCGACCTGTCGGTTGTGCTGCCGACCAAAGCGGCCCCCGCGATAGCGGTGCCGCCTGCCTATGACTGGAGCGGCTTCTATTTCGGCGCTCATGTCGGCTATGCGCTTGGCGGCTCCAACTGGTCGGCGACCCAGGCAGGCGGTCCCGATTTGAGCGGCACAGTCAGTTTCTCCAATGGCTATAACCTCTCGAGCGGCACCGGCGGCTATCTGCTCGGTTTCCAGGCCGGCTACGACTATGTGACTGCCTCGCACTGGCTCGTCGGTGCCACGGCCGACGTCTCGTTTCCGAGCTTTCTCGGCGGCAACCGAACCATCGCGTCGCCGCTGGTCGGCACGGCAAATTATCTGGATGCCGTCGAGTTTTCCGGCAGCCTGCGCGGCCGCGTCGGGTATGCGCCAAATCTCGGTGGGGCCGCAAACTGGCTGTTCTATGCAACCGGCGGTCTCGCTATCAGCTACGATCAGTTTACGCGCACTCAGCTTGCCGGCGTTCCGGCGGGTGGCGGCGCGGTTCCAGGCACGGTGGAGAATCAGTTTCTCACGCCGCGCCTCGGCGGCATCGCCGGCGCCGGGGTCGAGGTCGCCTTGGCGGCGCACTGGACCGCGGAACTCGAATATCTGTTCACCGATTATGGTAGCCGCGGCGTCAGCTTCCCAGCCGGTGCGCAGCGTTTCAATTCCGATCTTACGCTGAGCGAATTGCGAGCCGGGCTGAATTATCGCTTCAACGACGATATGTCGAAGTCGACCGATTCGATTAGCCCGCCGGCGCTGCAAACGGACAATTTCGCCGTCCACGGCCAGACCACCTTTCTCGAACAATACGATCCGCCGTTTCATTCGCCTTACACCGGGACAAACAGCCTCATTCCGAACCAGGGCCGCGAAACCTTCGACGCGACCGCCTTTCTCGGCTGGCGGCTGTGGGATGGCGCCGAGCTCTGGGTCAACTCTGAGATCGATCAGGGGTTCGGCTTAAGTTCGACGCTCGGCGTCGCCGGCTTTCCGAGCGGCGAGGCCTATAAGGTCGGTGAATCGGTGCCCTATGCCCGCATCCAGCGCGCCTTCGTCCGCCAGACCTTTAATCTCGGCGGCGACAGCCAGAAACTGGATGCTGCGGCCAACCAGTTCAGTAGCACCCAGACCGCCAACCGCGTGGTGCTCACGGTCGGCAAGTTCAGCGTCACCGACGTTTTCGACAACAACAAATATGCCCACGATCCGCGCGGCGATTTCATGAACTGGTCGATCATCGATACCGGAACCTTCGACTATGCCGCCGACGCCTGGGGTTACAGCTACGGCGCGGCCGCCGAATGGTATCAAGGCGACTGGACCGTACGTGGCGGCATTTTCGATGAGTCTGTCCTTCCGAACAGCTCCGATCTCGACACGACATTCCAGCAATTCCAGTGGGTCGGCGAAGTCGAACGGCGTTACGAGTTGTGGGGGCAACCCGGCAAACTGGCGGTTACCGGTTTCCTTACCCGTGGACGCATGGGCGATTTCGCCGACGCGATCGCACTGGCGCAAGCGAGCGGGATGCCCGCGGATATCACGGCGGTGCGCCGCTACGACAGCCGCGGCGGAATCAGCGTGAATCTCGAGCAGCAGATCGCGGATAATCTCGGCGTGTTTGCGCGAGCCGGCTGGGCCGACGGCGACGTCGAGCCCTACAATTTCGCCGACATCGATCGCACTGCCGCGGCAGGCCTGTCGCTTGCCGGCAAGCAATGGGGCCGGCCCGACGACACGTTCCGTATCGCCGGCGTGGTCAACGGCATCACCAAGATCCACGAACAGTTTCTCAATGCCGGCGGACTTGGCATCCTGGTCGGCGACGGCATGCTGCCGCATCCCGGTCCCGAACAGATCATCGAGACCAACTACACTCTGCCGGTTTCGTTCTTCAAGCTGACGCTCGATTACCAGTTCATCGTCAACCCGGGCTACAACCAGGATCGCGGACCGGCATCGGTCATCGGCGCCCGCATGCACACCGACTTTTAGGGCGGCGGCGCGCTAGAAACCGTCGTGCCGCTCCACGAGCGGGGCGCTTTGCCCGGTGCCGACATCGAGGACTTGCTCCGCGGGCGGCGCGGCCCGGTTCCACCAGCCGCCGCCCAGTGCCTGAAATAACGCCGCGGTGTCGGCAAGCCGCGCAGCGCGCGCCTCTACCACCTGAATATTTGCTTGCAAATAACTCTGTTGCGCGTTGAGCAGCAGCAGCACATTGGCATTGCCGCTCTGCATCTGCTGATTGGCGAGATAGAAACTGGTCTTGGCGGCGCGCTGGAAATCCAGCGCGGCGCGCGTCGCATCGGCGTCGTTTTGCAGCGCCCGTAACGTATCGGCGACGTTCTGCACGGCGCCGATCACCGTGCCTTGATAGGTCCACGCCGCAGCCTGATAGACATCCTTGGCGCCTTGCAGCTGATGCAACAAGGTGCCGGCGTCGAATACCGTGTGCGTGGCATTGCCGGCGAGATCCCAGAAGAAATTCTGCGGCGCGAGCAAATGCGCAAGCGCCGTATTCATGAAACCCGCATCGGCGTTGATCGTGAAAGTCGGCAGCAAATTTGCGGTCGCAATGCCGATCTGGGCGCTGGCCGAATGCAGTTGTGCTTCCGCAGCCTGCACATCGGGGCGCTGCTCGATCAGTTGCGACGGCAAGCTGACCGGAAGAACGGACGGCAGATGCAGGTCGGCGAGCTGGAATGTCTGACGCGGACCTTCGCCGGGATAGCCGCCGGCCAGCGCGGCCAACAAATCGCGTTGTTGCTCCAGCGCTTTGCGCAGCGGCGGTAACGTCGCTTTGGCCTGCGCCAGGGCCAACTCCTGGGCTGCGACAGCGCCGCGGTCCGTGTAACCGGCATTCAATTGCTGCCGCAGCGTCTCGAGCATTTTGCTGTTCGTCGCGATCAGCCGATCCGTGGCGTCGATCTGGCCGCGCAGCGATGCTTCGGTGATGGCGGCGACCACGACATTCGAGGTGAGTGTGAGATAGGCGGCTTCGACCTGGAAAGTTTCGACGTCGGCCAGCGCTTCCAGAGATTCAACGGTGCGCCGGTTGAGACCCCAGACGTCGAATGTGTAGGAAACGGTCAATTGCGCGGTGTCGAGGTCGAAGATGCTGGCGCCCGACGCCGGCACCGGCGACAGCACGGTGGCGGTGCGTTGCCGCGTTGGATTGAAATTGGCCTGAACGAACGGGAAGAACTTGCCCTTTTGCGCTTCGACGGCCTGTCTCGCGGCACGCAGGGTGGCAAGTGCGGCTTGCAGGTTGGGATTGTTCTGCAGCGATCGCTCGATCACCGCATTGAGCGCCGGCGACTTGAACAGCGTCCACCAATCCTGCGGGATATCGCGGCCGACGGCAAAATGCTGGCTCTGGCCAGCTGGCGCCGCCGTCGCCGAAACGCGAGCCGCCAGCGGTTCGCGGGTGTAGCGCGTGATGTCGGGAGGGACAGGCTGGCGAAAATCGGGGCCGACCGCGCAGCTTGCCAGCAGCGGCACAGCCGCCAAAGCGGTGGCACCCGCAATCAACCACCTGACCGCCAGACCGCACATGACAAGGACATGGGAAAGTGAATTATTACAGCAGAGCCACGACGACAGAGCGCGCACGCTCGATTATTTCCGATTTCGTCGGCATTGGCTGTGCTCGTCCAGCCACAGTGCACATCAATCATCGAACAAACGCAGCGGGGCGGCCATTTGGATCGTCAGCGAAAGGAGAAAAGCCCCTCAGCGTGATTAGACTGTCATGAGTCGTTCAGAATAGTGCAATTCGTGGCGTCGCGAGGTTGGTAGGAATTGAGGGTGGCGTAGTCTCCGGGGTGTTCAACCTCGAAATCATCTGACGTTGAAGCGTCAGATAGGAGACCACGCCATGACGATCACTATCACGAAGCCTGATTCTTCGCAGCCTGCATCCGAGATGGCTGTTGATCTTTTCGACAACTGGTTTGATCCGCTCGAGACCGAGGTGCGCGCTCGGGCGCGTGAGTTCATCGAAGAGCTGATCCGCGGTGAGCTCGATACTGTGCTTGCCCGCCCGCGTTATGGGCGAAGCCGGATTGCTGGCGATGAAGAAAGGGCGGTCGTTACCGGCCACCGCCACGGGAGCCGGACGCGGTCGCTGACCGGCACGTTCGGCCCGATTGAGATCGCGGTGCCGCGTGCCCGACTGAACACTCCGGAGGGCAAGACGACGGAGTGGAAGAGCCAGGCGTTGCGGGCTTATCAGCGCCGCACGCTGGCCGCCGACGCGCTGATCGCGAGCACCTATCTGGCTGGCACCAACACGCGCCGGGTGCGCCGTGCGCTCGGTGCCCTGTTTGGCGGCGCGGTCGGCAAGGACACGGTGAGCCGGACCTGGCGCAAGGTGAAAAGCGATTGGGACGCGTGGAACACCCGCTCGTTGGCCGAAGAGCCGATCGTGCGGCTCATTCTCGACGGCACCGTGGTGCGCGTGCGGCTCGACCGCAAAGCGACCTCCATTTCGCTCCTGGTCGTCATCGGCGTACGTGAGGACGGCCAAAAGGTAGTGCTCGCAATCAAGAGCATGGGTGGCGAGAGCGCTGAGGCTTGGCGCAGCGTCCTCGACGATCTCATCAAGCGCGGCTTGCGTCGCCCGGAGTTCCTCATCGTCGATGGCGCGCCCGGGCTCGACAAGGCGATCGCCGCAGTGTGGGACGGCGTGCCGGTTCAGCGCTGCACGGTCCACAAGCACAGGAACCTTTTCGCGCACGCGCCAGAGCGTCTGCACGACGAGATCACCGCGGATTATAACGACATGATCTATGCGACGACGCGGCAAGAAATCGAAGCGCGCCGCAAGGCCTTCATCCGCAAATGGAGGCTCAAGCACCGCGCCGTTGCCGATAGCCTGGAGGAAGCCGGCGACCGGCTGTTCACCTTCACACGACTGCCACCAAGCCAATGGCGGAGCGCGCGCACAACGAATGCAATCGAACGACTGCACGAGGAGTTCAAGCGGCGGATCAAAACTCAGACCGTGCTGCCATCGGCAGATACCGCGGCAATGTTGTTCTGGGCGTTGCTCGCATCGGGCCAGATCAATATGCGCAAGGTCGATGGCTGGCAGACGCTCTCAACAAAACTCATCGATCAGCCAATTGACCTCGCAGCCTGAAACGATACCTTTATGTTACCGGAGATCGCGCCACCTAATTCCAACCGCTTTCCGGACGCCAACGTGCGATTAATCCCAGTAGTGTGATTTGTGACAGTAGACCGCGCTGGGGGCTGATGGCCTTGTCGCCGCGATCCCCAAAACCCTGGATGCGGCTCATCGATGGCTCCCCGCACGACAATCAGTCGCTTGAGTGCGGCGGTCGCGGCGGCGCTGTTCGCCATCGTCCTGGCAGTCTATTGGATCACACATTCCGGCGCTGGCTCGAAAGCCGGCGCGACAGTGAATGCGGCCTCCTCTGATGCTGCGTCGCAGGATCCCGGCAGCGTCGATCTTTCCGATTCGCAGCTCGATGCGGTCAAAGTCGAGCCGGTCGAGGCGCGCGATTTTCCCGTCGCAAAGGACGCTATCGGCAGCATCGACTTCGATGAGGAAATGTCGGTGCAGGTCTTTGCACCCTACGAGGGTCGGATCATCGGATTATTCGGCTCGGTCGGCGACGACGTGAAGAAGGGCGAGACGCTGTTCACCATCGACAGTCCCGATCTGTTGCAGGCGGAATCGACCTTGATATCCGACGCCGGAGTACTGGATCTCGATACCAAGAACCTCCAGCGTCTACGCGACCTCTATACGACGCGTGCCGTATCCGAGCACGATGTGGAGCAGGCTGTTTCCGACCAGCAGACCGCCGAAGGCAATTTGCGTGCGGCGCGCGATGCGGTGCGACTGTTTGGTAAAGCAGAATCCGAGATCGATCGTATCATCGCCAATCGCAGTGCCGACCCGACGCTCGTCGTGCCGAGTCCGATCACCGGGCGGATCACGGCGCGCAATGCGGCGCCGGGGCTGTTCGTGCAGCCTGGCAATGCGCCGGCGCCCTATACCGTGGCAAACATCGACACCATGTGGATGCTGGCGAATGTCGCCGAGGACGACAGCCCGGCATTTCGCGTCGGTCAGCAGGTGCGGGTCACGGTCGCCGCCTTTCCGGGCCAGGTGTTCGACGGCAAGGTCGAGACGATCGGCGCGGCGGTCGATCCCAATACGCGCCGAGTGCTGGTGCGGTCGGCAGTTAAAGATCCGCGGCACCGGTTGCGCTCGGGCATGTTTGCCGATTTCGTCATCAGCGTTGCCGCGCCGATGAATTCGCCGGCGATTCCGATTGATGGCGTCGTGCGTGAAGGCGACGGCACCATGACAATCTGGGTCACGGCGGATCGCCGTCGGTTCGTCCAGCGCAAGGTCAAGATCGGCGAGGAGCGCGACGGCTACCGGCAAATCCTCCAGGGCGTGCAAGTCGGCGAGTTGGCCGCGACCGAAGGCGCGCTGTTCCTGAGCAATGCGCTCGATACGGCGTCGCGCTGAAAGACATTCGTTCCCGGCGGTCCATCGCACGGGCCGCACTGAGAGATAAACGTGCTGCGAAGCGTGCTGGAATTCGGTCTGACGCGGCGCCCGCTGGTTCTGCTGGGATTGTTCGTATTCGTCGGCGTTGGCATGTTCGCTTTTTCGAAGCTGAACATCGAGGCCTATCCCAATCCGGCGCCGGTCATACTCGAAATCACGGCGCAGTCGCCGGGCCAATCGGCCGAGGAGATGGAGCGCTACTATACGATCCCGATCGAAGTCGGCCTCGCGGCGACGCCCGGCGTCGATGTCATTCGCTCGACGTCCTTCTACGGCCTGTCTTTTGTTCGCGTGACGTTCAATTACGGCGTCGACTACTACTTTGCGCTTACCCAGACCGCCATCAATCTACAGCAGAATGTCAACCTGCCGAACAACGTGACGCCGCAAATCCAGGCCACGAGCCTGGTCGGCGAAATCTTCCGCTATCAGCTGGTGGGTCCGCCGCATTTCGGCTTGACCAATTTGCGCACGGTGCAGGACTGGATCGTGCAGCGCCGTCTGCTCACCGTCCCGGGCGTTGTGCAGGTGAATACCTGGGGTGGCACCACTAAGGAGTACGATGTCGACGTCGATCTGCACAAGCTCGAAGCCTACAATGTGACGCTGCTCCAGGTGATCACCGCGCTCGGCAACGCCAACGTCAATGTCGGCGGGCGCACCATCGATTTCGGCCAGCAATCGGTGAATATTCGCGGCGTCGGCCTGATGAATTCAGGCGGCGCCACCGATTTGACGCAAGGCTACCGGGTTCAAGACATCGAAAACGTCGTACTGTCCCAAAGCAACGGCGTTCCCGTCTTCGTCAAAAATATCGCCAAAGTATCGGTCGGTTATGTGCCCCGGCTCGGCAAGGCCGGCCGCGACAACGAGGACGATATCATCGAGGCGATCGTCATCATGAATCGTACCATGCACACCAATGACGTGGTGCCACGGGTGCGTGAAGAGATCCAGAAGATCAACAATGACGGCAGTCTGCCGCCCGGCGTGAAGCTTGTCCCATTCTACGATCGCACCCAGCTCGTCGATGTTACGACGGCCACGGTCCTGCATAATCTCGCATTCGGCTGTGTGCTGATCTTCATCATTCAATGGATATTTCTCGGCGATCTGCGCAGCGCCATTATCGTCGGCGCCAATATTCCGTTTGCGCTGTTCTTCAGCATCATGATTCTGGTGCTGCGCGGGGAGGAAGCAAATCTGCTCTCGGTCGGGGCGCTCGACTTCGGCATCATTGTCGATGCCGCCGTCATCGTCGTCGAGAATATCTACCGTACATTCCAGGCGACGCGAGAGCAAAAGCAATCGCTATTGCAGCAGCTGGCCGAGGGGAGTTGGGGTCGCGACCCGACGCGCTTGAGCGATTTTTCCGACGCACCGGGCTGGACCGACAGGCTGCGGCTCATTCTGGTCAGCGCCTTGCAGGTCGATAGAGCGGTGTTTTTCTCGACCGCGATCATCGTCGCGGCCTTCATACCGCTGTTCACGATGTCGGGGGTGGAGGGCCAGATTTTCGGCCCCATGGCGCGGACTTACGCCTATGGGCTGGTCGGGGCGTTGATTGCCACGTTCACGGTGACGCCGTGCCTCGCGTCGCTTCTGATTGCGGACCATGTCAGCGAGGTAGAGACCTTCGTGGTGCGTGGCTTACGTTCGGTTTACACGCCGGTACTGCGCTGGTCGCTGCGAAACACCAGGTTCACGATCGCGATCGGACTGGTCTTTCTCGCGGTCTGCGGCTTCTTCGGCTCGCGCCTCGGCAGCGAATTCCTGCCGACGCTTGAAGAAGGTAATTTGTGGATCCGCGCCTCGATGCCGCCGACGATTTCACTCGAAGCCGGCATGCCGATCGTGAACGAAATCCGGAAAATTCTGCTCCGTCATCCCGAGGTCATCACCGTCGTTTCCCAGCAGGGCCGTCCCGACGACGGCAGCGATGCGGCGGGATTCTACAATGCAGAATTCTTTGTTCCCCTAAAGCCGTTCGACCAGTGGCCCGTCGGCTTGACCAAAGACAAGCTGATCGGCGAATTGCAGGCCGAGTTCGACAAAAAGTTTGTCGGCATTGACTTCAACTTCTCTCAGTACATTCAGGACAACGTCGAGGAGGGTCTTTCCGGTGTCAAAGGCGCCAATTCCGCCAAGATCATTGGTCCAGACCTCACGACCTTGGAGAGGATCGCCAGGGCGGCGATGTCGCAGATGGCAAAAGTCCAGGGCATCACTGATCTGGGCGTGTTCTGGGTGCTCGGTCAGCCTAATCTGAATATCCGGATCGATCGCGGCAAAGCGGCGCGCTACGGGTTGAGCGTCAACGACGTCAACAGCGTCGTCCAGGCCGCGCTCGGCGGAACCACGGCGACGACGCTCTTGGAATCCGATCGCCAATTCGATGTGGTGGTGCGGCTGGCTCCCGAAGACCGGCGCAATATCGAGGACATACGCAACCTGCAGATCGGCGTGCAGACCCCGTCGGGAAATGCATACATTCCGTTGCGTGAGCTGGCCGCGATCTCGCTCGATACTGGTGCCTCTTATATTTTCCGCGAGCGCAACCAGCGCTTCGTGCCGATCAAATTCAGCGTGCGGGGCCGCGATCTCGCCGGCGCTGTCGAGGAGGCGCAACAGCGCATTGCTGCGAACGTCAAGCTGCCGCCCGGCTATCGCATCGAATGGTCGGGCGAGTTCGAGTGGTTGCAACAGGCCAAAGAGCGGCTCGCCATCATCCTTCCGATCACGCTCGTTTTCATCATGATCCTGCTTTACATGCTGTTTAATTCCTTGCGCGATACGCTTTTGGCTCTGCTCGGACTGCCGTTTGCGATCAGCGGCGGCATTTTAGCTCTTTATGTCACAGGTCTTGATTTCAGCATCTCCGCGGCGATCGGTTTCATTTCGCTGCTCGGCGTGTCGGTGATGAGCGGCATCCTGATCATTTCCGGCTATTACCGCGTGGCGTCCGGCGGCATGGCGCCGGCCGAAGCGATGTTCGAGGCGGTTACGCAGCAGATGCGTCCGGTGCTGATGATGACATTGTCCGCCTGTATCGGCCTGTTCCCCGCGGCTATTTCCACCGGCATCGGCAGCCAGGTACAACGACCGCTCGCTACCGTCATTGTTGGCGGCATGCTGATCGGGCCGATCATGTTGCTCGTGGTGGTGCCGGCGCTGCAGACTCTTTTCCTTAAGGATGAACGGCATTCCGCCACGTATGGCGAAGGGAATGCTGTTTAGAACCGTTCGCGTCTATTGGTCTCAGGGCTGAAAGACTATATGTTCGGCAGCGCCGGTCGAACATGGAGCGCGCGCCACGTGAGTCTCCGCGAGACCGAATCTTCGCCGTCTGACATACCGCCTTGGCAGCGGCTCGCGGGTCTGACGCTGCGGTCGGTGTTTATACTGATCCTGGTCGCTTTGACGCTTCTCGTCAGCCTGCCGCAAAACGAAACAATCGCCACGGCCTATGACACGCCAAATGATCTCATTCGGCTGGCGTTGGGGATCGTGGTTTGCATCTGGCTCATGGTTCAGCTGTTTCGGACCCCGAACGACGCGGCCGGCTGCCGGACGTGGTTCTATCTCGGTCTCGTCGCAGTGCCGTTTGCATTGATTTGCCTGTTCGCGATCCGGTGAGTCTGGTGGGCTCCGCTACGGTACGATCAGACGCCCGGTCGCGGCTTTGATTGCCGCCTCGGTGCGGGTCGCGGCACCGAGCTTGGCGCGTGCATTGTCGGTGTGAAAATCGACGGTGCGTTTGGTGAGGCCGAGAATTTGCGCAATCTCGGCCGAAGTCTTGCCGCGCGCCACCCAGGTCAAGACCTCTACCTCCCGATCGTTGAGGTCGGCCGTCTTCGGCCATAGCGCGGTGCGCGCGACGCCGTTGAGCCGCGCCGTGATGATCGTCGCGAGCACCTCGAAATCGATCGGTTTGGTGACGTAGTCGTCGCCGCCGAGCTGCCTGCCCTTCAGTTCATTGTCGCGGTCGGTCAAGGCGGTCAGGAACACGAACGGCATTCTCGCAAAACGCGGCGCGAGCCCGATCAGGCGTTCCAGCAGCTCAAATCCCGAAATCACCGGCATGCTGATGTCCGACAGCACGAGGTCGGGCATGATTTTGAGGATGGCCGCGAGTCCCTCGCGTCCGTCGTGCGCGATGCTGACGTCGTAGCCGCGATCGACCAATTCTTCGGCGATCAGCGCGGCAGTCTCGCGATCGTCCTCGATACAAAGAATTTTCTTCCGCGTTTCAGTCATCGCACGAACCGAACGTCGCCGGGTTGGGTCGAATTTTGCCCAAATGAAGGCCTCAGTGACGGCAATTTATCCCAATCGGGTTTCCTGTGTCCGGGTCCTTCCGGTATGGTTATTGCCGACAGTGCCAGGTTCTCTTTTGCCAGCGAACGTCCCATGTGGCAGCCGCAATCGATCCGTTCCCATCTTGCTGCGGTATTTCTGCTGTTTTTTGCGCTCGTCGTCATCCTCGGCGCCTTCAGCATCTGGCGGCTGTCGAATTTCGATGTGTTGTCGGCGGACGTCGCCGAAGTGTGGCTGCCGACGACGCGGGCGCTCGGCGACCTCAATAATTATACGTCGGATTTTCGCGCTTTCGAGGGCGGCGAACTGTTGTCGTCGGACGCGTTGGAGGCCGCCGCCAACGAAAAGCAAATGGCGGATCTCGATCGCACCATTGCCGAATCAGAGCGCGAGTTCGAACGCATTCGCCATGATGCAGCGGAAAATACTCTTTACGAACGCTTCAAGATGCGTTGGACCGAGTATCGCACCATCGTCAACCACATGCTGGTGCTGGCGAGCGGCAATCGCAAGGCCGAAGCGCTGCAGATCTACGGCGGTTCTTCGCGTAATGCTTATAACGCCGCCAGCGACACTCTCGGTCAGTTGACCGACCAGGCCGTCGCCAGCGCCCAAGCGGCAAGCGATCGCCTCGCCGTCGCCTATAGCCATGCTTTCTGGCTAATTCTTCTGGCGATTGCGATCGCGGCCGCTCTGGTGGTCGCGGCGCTCGTTCACATCAGCCGCTCCATATCCGCGCCGCTCCTCGATCTTGCCGATCACATGCGCCGGCTCGCCGCCAACGACACCGCAGTCGAAATCCCGGAGTGTCGCCGTCGCGATGAAATCGGCGAGATGACGCGGGCTACTGCGGTGTTTCGCAACAACGCGATCGAGTTGATGCGCAGCCAGCACATGCTCGCCCGACAGGCGGCACTGCTCGAGGAGCAGCTGGCGAACGAGCAGCGGCTCGCATTGTTGCAACGCAATTTCGTGTCGATGGCGTCGCACGAGTTCCGCACGCCGCTGACAGTCATCGACGGCCATGCCCGGCGGCTCGACAAGATCAAGGATGCCGTAAAACCCGCCGAGATTGGCGAGCGTGCCGGCAAGATCCGCAGCGCGGTGCTGCGCATGACGCATCTCATTGACAACCTGCTAAACTCGTCGCGCCTGATCGATGGCGGCGCCGGGCTTTATCTCCATCCCGCGGAAATGGACATGACGGTACTGCTGCGGGAAGTTTGCCAGCTGCATCGCGAGATGGTGCCCGGCGTGCAAATCGCCGAATTGTTTGCTGCCGCGCTGGCCCCGATGATCGGCGACGCCAAGCTTTTGTTTCAGGTGTTCTCAAATCTTCTTTCCAACGCCATCAAGTATTCGCCGGGCGGCGGCACCATCGAAGTCGAGGCCTGGGAGACTACCGACGAAGTCGTCATTGCGGTCGCCGACCGCGGCATCGGCGTCCCTGCGAGCGATCTCGACCGGCTGTTCGAGCGCTACCACCGCGGCAGCAACGTGTCGGGCATTGTCGGCACCGGCGTCGGGCTCTACGTCGTGAAAACGGCGGTCGAGCTGCACAATGGCCGCGTCGAGGTCGAGAGTAAGGAGGGCCGCGGTTCGCGCTTTATTGTCGGTCTGCCACGCCGGCCGGAGCAGCCGAAGCAAATTAAGGCGGCGGTTGATCCCGCCGCCGTCGAAGCCTCGCCATGACGGATAAAACCAGGACCGGATCTCTTCCAAGCTCGGATCACGATCCGAGATGACTATGGCTGCGCGATGTGCCAGGCCCCGTTGAGAAAGCCATCGCCCGAAATGTCGCCGGGTTTTTGATCTTTCTTCCAGGTGTAAAGCGGCCGGTTTTTATAGGCCCATTGTTTGGTGCCGTCAGCGCGCGCAATGATCGTGTAGTTGGCCATTGGCATCGATGCCGCCGTGGCCGTCAATGGCGGCCAATTTCCGGCGCATGGTCCGTTGCAGGCCGACTTGCCGCCTGAGTCCTTGTCGAAAACGTAGAGCGTCATTCCCTTGTCGTCGGTAAGGACCTTGCCTTTCGCGGAATCGCCGATCTTGGTCGGCGCCATCTGTGCAAATGCCACAGTGGTAACCGTAATCAGTGTCGCGACCGCCACGATGAATGACTTTCGCATGCCTCGCTCCTGTTGCTGCGGATGTGGTAACGCCCAGATAAACCCGCGCCGCACGGCCTTATTCCCGGGCGCTGCGATTGGTCGCGCGCGCCTCGCCGTTGTGCTATTGGTCAGAAATGGCCGGTTTACGACAAATTATAAGGGCTCGGCGATCAGGCGGCTTGTTAGCGGTTGTCTTGGCCTATGCGCTCGCCATCCAGGCGCTGATGGCAAGCGTCGGATTCGGCATGTCGGCCGGTGCGGCGCCCGGCCAATTGGACTTTGCCATTTGCAGTGCTGCGACCGCTCCAAGCGCGCAGGCTCCAGCGACCGGCCAAGACCGCCAAAATCCCGGACCCCGGCCGGGATGTCCGTTTTGCTTTGTCGCGGCGCAATGTGCCGGTCAGGCCGCGACCATGGGCGCCGCGCCGGCGTTTCCGGCCTATAGCGGCACGCCGATCCCCGGCCTGGTCTCCGACCAACTCGCCGATAACCTGTTCGTCCCGCAATTCCGCCATTTGATTGGCGAGCCTCGCGCGCCGCCGGCTCTCTCCGTCTGACGCTTGCACCCGCTCCACTGTCGCGGAGCCGTCATTCATGCGCTTACGGAGAACACCATGCGCTCTTTATCGAAACTCGTCCTCGCGGCTGCGTTGATCGCGCTTGCCGCTCCCGCACTCGCCCAGGGAACCGCAACGCCCGGCATCACCATCGAACAACCTTGGGCCCGGGCGACACCCGCCGGCGCCCAGACCGGCGCCGTCTACATGACCGTGGAGAACAAAAGCAGCAGCGCCGATCGGTTGACCGGCGCGTCGGCGGACGTTGCCGACAAGCTGCAAATTCATGAAATGAAGGTCGAAAACGGCGTGATGCAAATGCGCCAGCTCGCCGACGGCTTGGCGATTCCGGCCGGCGGATCGGTCGTGCTCAAGCCCGGCAGCTACCACGTCATGATGATTGGACTGAAGAAACCGCTCACTCCGGGCGAGACATTTCCGCTGAAACTCACATTTGCGAAAGCCGGGACTATTTCCGTCACAGTTGCGGTCCAGGCCATGGGCGCCATGCAGGACACCAAAGGCGGCGGCATGGGCGGCATGAGCGGAATGAGCGGCATGCAGGGCAACACGTCAGGCGGCGGCATGGGTAACATGGAGAAGAAGTGATGCGCGCGCGACATTGGATCATCACGGCGCTTGGCGGATTGGCCGGATTTGCCGTGGTCGCGTTCTGCATTCTCTACATCGCAAACTTCGGCCGGGCCGGTCATGGCCCGGTTGTGAGTGCGATCGGCGGACCTTTCACGCTGGTCGACGACACCGGCGCGACCGTCACCCAAAAGACGCTCGCCGGTAAGCCCTATGCGATGTATTTCGGCTACACGTTCTGCCCGGATGTGTGTCCGACCACGCTACTTGACTTGTCGCGCTGGATTAAAAAACTCGGACCCGACGCCGACAAGCTCAATTACGTGTTCGTGACGGTCGATCCGGAGCGCGACACGGTGAAGCTGATGCACACCTATCTGTCGTCGTTCGACGGCCACATCCGCGGCTACACCGGAACGCCGGCCGAGATTGCTCAGATCGCCAAAGAATATCGCGTCTATTATAAAAAAATCCCGGCGGCTGACGGCAATTACACAATGGATCATTCCGCCATCATCTATCTGATGGACGCGAAGGACAATTTCGACACCGTGATTCCGTATCAGGAGGACGATAAGTCGGCGGTTGCCAAGCTCAAGAGTTTGGCGGGGCAGACGCCGACATCCTGACCGGCGACGGATCGTGTTATCGGGCGTCGATGACAACCGGCGCCGTGAGGTCGATCCGCTTTCCGGGACCGAGCACGGCGCTCACCGTGACCGTCCAAATACCCGGCCGCGGAAACTCGATGCCGGCGACCTGCCACAGGCCGTCGGCATCGAGCAAAGCTGAACGCGTGATCGGCTTGCCCGCCGGCACCGGCGGGGTGAGCGTTAATGTCACCGTCTGCGCCTCAAGTGGGTTCTCGTCGGCGTCCCACAAACGCATCGTGACGCCGGCGATGCCGACGTGGCCGGGCTCGATTGTCACGTCGGCCATGCCATGTTCGGTGTGAATGTGCTGGAAAAACGCGTCAGCGGGAATGGCGTCGGCATGCGCATGCAGCGCGGCGTGGCTCGCCGGCGGCAGCGTGCCCAAGACCGCGACGATGCCGATTATGGCAGTGCCGAGCGCCGCCTCGATCGCGGCATTGCGGCGCAACCTGCGGCGCGCGAGCTGTGCGGCTGCCATGTCGTCGTTCGCCGCGAGTTTCGGCGTCAACTGCGACCAGTTCACCGCAGCGATCCCGACCATGATCAGGAAAAGCATGAGCTTGACCGACAACAGCCGGCCGTAGCCGGTTGCGGTCAAAGCCGGAATGCTGCCGACCAGATACCAGGCATTGACCAGGCCGGAGACGAGCAGCGACGCGACGCTGGCAATGCCGAGGTTGGAGAACCGCTGCGTCGCGATGCGCGCCAAAGCAAGCGACGCTCCGTCCGCGCCCGCCGTCGTCAAAAGGACCGCAAACGGCGCCAGCCCGCCGACCCATGCCGCCGCGGCGACGAGGTGCAAGATATCGGCGGCCGGATGGATGACGCCCTCGAGACCTTCGCTGCCGATGGCATGGCCGGCCCACGCCGGGCTGCCGGCATAGGCGGCAGCCAGGATCGCAGTCGCGACGTGCAACGATCGCGGAGCGGCAGCCTTGACCGAAAGGAAGCGAACGAACAGGCCGCCGAGCGCGCAGGCGAACACGGCGCGCAGGAGCCAGTCATGGCCGAAGTCGGTCTGTGTCAGCACCGTTCTCAGCACGCTTTGCCCATAGAGCGCGCCGAGCGGCTGTCCGCTCATTGCCCCGGCAACGATGACGAGCCATGGCACCGCGGAAATGAGGGCGACGATGAGACTGATCCATGCGATCCAAGCCAGCCGCCTTCGCAGCGCCATCACGATCCGCGGATCGGCTGTCGTCGGGCGCAACGCCGGCTCGGCGATAAAGGCGATAAAGAACACCGCGCCCGCCACGGACAGCGTGGCGGCGAACTGCAGCGCGCGTGCATAGAACAGCGGATCGCTCAAGACGTCCGCCGCCGGATCATGGGCCAACGTGGAAGGTGAAGCTGCCCTGTGTGGCGTGGGTGTCGACCGATAGCGCGTGCCAATGCACGCGATAGGTCCCGGGGCCCGCGGGTTTCAACGCCACCCGCATGGTGCTGCCGCTGACCTGCGCCCTGCCGGCATCGGAGCGTGCGCCGTTAGGCCCTGTCACTTCGACCGTGCTGAACGACGGTTCCAGATTTTGCGTGAACGACAGCGAAATCTCCTGCGGGGCCGCGGCGACCGTCGACCCGACCGCCGGCGTGGCGTGATCGAGAAAGGCATGGGCCTGTGCCGATCCGGCGGCCAACGAAGCAATAAGGAATGTCACGACAGCGATCGATACGCGCACGATTTCACCTCTTCCATGTTACGACCGGGCTCGCCGCTTCGGCCTCGTTCATCGTTGCCGCCAGACGTTCCAAAATCAGTTCACGGTCCGGCACCTGGCCGCGCCGTGGTGCGTCAACCGGCTTTCGCCGACGAGGCGGCAGTGAAACGCAGGATCGTGCCGCACGATGCAGCGGGCGTCACAGCCGTAATCCGAATAAGGCGGAAAGAATGAGCTGGGCATCCGCTCGCCGCCCCGGCGTGCGCCGGCAGCGTCGCAAGGAGGCTGATGGAAAACAGCGAAAAGATCAACATGATCTTCATTTGGGGAATCCAAAATCACGAACATCACTCGACTGTATTTATTCCGGGATGGTGCAGCGGCCAAGTGTCAGCGCGCCCGCGTCGCCACAATTGAAATAGAAGTTGCCTCAAAACGGCCACGCGCCTATTTTGGCCAACTTGGGGATGGGCGTTTGAAGTATGGCGAAGTTTTCGCATGGAGTCCGGCGGCGGGTTTTGACCTGCGCTCTGGCCTATGCGCTCGTACTTCAGGGCTTTATCTTTGCGTTCCAGATCGGCACTTCCGCGTTTGCTGCGGACGGCACGGCATGGGCCGGTTTTGAATTATGCACGCACGACGGTGCAGCTTCGAATGCACCGGGCCTGCCGGCCCAAGGTCCAGTCGGCAATGTTCATTGCGTCTTTTGCGTTGCCGGCGCCGTCTTTCTGAATAGTCCGCCGCCGAGCCCGCCGCCACCTCGTCAACTCGCATTCACTTACGTGGGGTGGCCGCTTGCGGCGGTGCACCTCGCAACGATTTTGGTCGTAGAGAGCGCTTGGCCGCGCGGTCCACCGATTGGCGCGTGACCGGCCGGCGGCCTTGAGCCGCTCCGCCGTGCAGGATTAGGCCGAAGGCCAAACCCTTCCATTCCATTTCGAGAGCCGAACCGCGCGATGACGCGCGGGATCGGCGGCGCGCGAGAGCGCAAGCTTCCTTCTCATCTACGGGGAGAATCATGTCCATTCCGTTCAGAAAAACTCGGCTGCCGGCCCGAAAGTGGCTGTTGGCCTCATCTTTGATTGCAGCAGCACTGGCGGTCGCTTGCCGTCCAAGCGGGGCGATTGCGGCCGACATGGCGATGCCGATGAAAGCGCCGGCGGCAGCGCCGGTCTATCAATGGTCTGGCTGCTATGCGGGCATCAACGGCGGCGGCGGCGCCATCAGTAGTAACTTCCATACCACTGTTGATCCCGGCACCTATCTCGGCGCGGCAGATGCCGCCGAAGTCGCCAACGACGGCACCGGATCGGCGAACAATTCGCTTTTCATCGGCGGCGGCCAGATCGGCTGCAACTGGCAAAGCGGTACGGTTGTCGCGGGCCTGGAAGGCGACTTCGACTACTTCCACGGCAATGCGAACTTCAACAACAACACCAACACGCTTCCGGTTCTTGCCGTTCCTTTCAACATCGGTCAGCAGACCACCACGAACTACTTGGCGACGGTCCGGCCGCGCATCGGCATCGCAGCAGACCGCAACTTTGCCTACGTCACCGGCGGCGTCGCCTTCACGAAGGCAAGCTATACGGAAACCTATGTCGACGGCAGTGCTCCAGCGGGCAGCGGCGTTGCGACGGCTTCAAAGAGCCTCACCGGCTGGGTCGCTGGCGCGGGCTGGGAGTACGCGCTGACCGACCATTGGCTGCTCCGGTTCGAGTATCTCTACGCGGCGTTTTCGAAAACCGGCGCAATCGGCACGATCGCCGAACCGGGTATCGGGACCAACACGCTGCACGGTTCGGGCGACCTGGTCATGCAGCAAGCCCGCGCCGGCTTGAACTTCAAGTTCTGAGCGTAGGGAGTCCGCCATGTTCGAACTCCTCACGCATCTTTCTTTCACAGCTCGCTTGCGCGCGCGCCGTCATACGGCAGCGCTGCGCCATGCAAACACAATCGGAGTCACCATGTTCAGCCAAATCTCGGCCACAGCATCGCGACCGCGCCGCCGCCCGGCCGCGCGCGCCGCCGCTGCACTGATCTCGTTGCTTACCCCGACTGTGCTGGCGATCGTGCCGCTGGTCGGCGCCGGCACCGCCGCAGCTCTTGCCTGCGCCTGCGGTTGCAGCGTGTTCGACGTCGGCGGGCTCGATACGCCGCAGGAAGCGGATCACGGCGGGCGCGTCTTCTTCGAGTTCTGGAGCGGCGATCAGACGGAAAACTGGGTCGGCAATTCCAAGGCGTCGCCCGCGTTGAACGGCGACAAGGAAATTAACACCCAATGGTACAACGTCGGTTTCGAATACATGTTCAACCGCGACTGGGGTGTGATGGTGCGAGTGCCGACCACCGACCGCACGCTCACCACCGAGACCGACGCGGCCTTTCCCGGCCAGATTCAATCGTTCGATACGCGTTCCATCGGTGACATTGAAGTGACGGGGATTTACACCGGATTTTTCCCCGACATGTCGACCGGCCTCGAAGTCGGCCTCAAACTTCCGACCGGAACCTACAATGCGCCCGGGCTTGATCGCGATACGCAGATAGGAAGCGGCAGCACCGATCTAATGATCGGCGGCTTTCATCGCGGCATGCTCACTGGCGACAATGCGTGGCAGTATTTTGCCCAAGCGATGTGGCGTCAGCCGTTTCTGTATCAGGACGCGGCGGACCCGCAGGGCTTCTTCGACGGCAACCCCGGCGTCGTGCAAACCTATCATCCGGGCATGCAGGTCGACGGCGCCGCGGGCATTCTCTACAACAACTGGTACAATGTGCTTGGCTTCGACAAGATCACGCCGCTCGGTCAGGTCATCGTTTCGCATCGCAATGCGGATTCCGGCACTGGCGCCGACCCGTATAACAGCGGCTTCGATCGGGTGATGCTGTCGCCCGGCATCGAGTTCACCAAGGTGCTGGATGAGGCGAACAATCGCGTGCTCAAGACCTATTTCGATATCGAGATACCGGTCTACTATCGCGCCAACGCCGCCAACAATGCCGGCACCGAGGGACAACTCGTCGCGCCGTACTTGATCAGACTTGTAACGAGCTACAACTTCTGAGCGATGATGATGCCGATTGGCGCGATGAAACGAACGGCGCTCGCGCGGTTCGCCGCCGCAGCGGGCGCCGCGCTCGTCTGGCTCGGTCTTGCCGGCGGCCCGGCGCGCGCCGCGCCGGAAATCGGCAAGGCGGCGCCGGAACTCGTCGTCGCCGAACTCGACGGACAAGTGTTCGACCTCGCCAAGCTCAAAGGCAAAGTCGTGATGGTCAATTACTGGGCGACGTGGTGCGCGCCGTGCAGGAAGGATATGCCCAAGCTTGACGCGTTCTATCGCCGCTATCACGTCCGGAATTTGGAGATGATCGGCATCAGCGTCGATCGCCCGAGCGCTCTGGCGAAAGTCCGCAAGGTGATGGCCACGCTGTCTTATCCGGTCGCCATGCTCAAAGGCGTGACAGTCGATGGGTTCGGCGAACCGGAGGGCGTGCCGATCACGTGGATCGTCGATAGCGAGGGCAAGGTTCGCAACATGATGATCGACGTGCGCGACGAATTGCTCAATCAACTCGTCGTGCCGTTATTGCCGCATTGAGCGAAGGAAGGCGGGAGCGTGCGGATAGGGTGGATATTGCGCTGCGGCGCCGGCATGCTGTCGGCCGGCTTGCTGTTTGCGGCATCCAGCGCCTGGGCCGGCGAGTGGATCCGTGACAAGGCCGGGTGTCAGGTCTGGGATCCCAACCCGCAACTCAATGAATTGGTCGCTTGGTCGGGAGGCTGCGGCAACGGCCGCGCCGGCGGTCCAGGCACTGTGCAATGGCTGCAGAATGACAAGCTCATCGAGACCGATACCGGCGCGTGGCGCGACGGCAAGCAGGTCGGCAACGGCGTGCAGAACTGGCCGATCGGCCGTTATGAAGGCGAGCTTGCCGACGGCCTGCCGAACGGGCAGGGCGTCTTGACGTTCCCCAAATTTCGCTATGAAGGTCAATTCCACGACGGCAAACCGAGCGGCAGTGGCCGCCTGATCGAAGGCGATCAAGTCGTGCAAGGAACCTGGAAGGATGGCTGCTTGCAGGGCGGCCAGCGAAAAGCCTCCATAGGCATCCCCTTGTCGGCGTGCCGTTAACACACAGGAAGGAACAGACATATGCGCCAACGCTACTTCAATTTCTCTTGTGGCCTCCTTGGCTTGGCCTTGATGACGCTCCCGCAAGTTGCCGGCGCGCAGCAGATGACTCAGGAGTTAAAAGGTAAAGACTGCGGCATGGAGCAGCAATGCCACTGGAAGGATTTCAAAAAGATCTGCGTCTGGGTAAAGGTCTGCCGCTGATTGTCGCCTGACCGGCGATATCAGCCGCTCACATTTTCGGGTGGTCTTGATTTGCAGGATATCGGGCGATAAGCGCGCCGGCTCGGCGTGGCGCGAACGCCGGTTCCACAATGCGCCCCTAACCGCGAATTTTTCCCCATGCCGCCCAAAATCAGACGATCCGAGGAACCGGCCGCACGAGCGCGCGTTGACAAGGCACAACGATGCCGGTCGGGGAGCGCCGCGTGTTTCCGTACTACTTCGACATCAAAGGCTACGGCGAAGAGCACGACGATCGCGGCGGCACGCTGATGCCGAATGACGAAGCGGCATTGGCCTATGCCTGGCGCATCATCCGCGAATTGCGCGAGGCCGGCGGTTACGACGACACATCACTAAGCCTGATCGTGCGCAACGCTGCGGGAAAAACCGTCTATTCGATTCCGTTCCTGCCGCACTAGACCGTGCTCAAAGTCCGTGGCGCGCCAGCACCTCGCGCACCGCCTCGACCAGTTTTGCTTCCGGAACGGAGCGTTGCGCCCCGGTTTGCTTCTGCAAATGTTCCTCGCGGCCCTTTTCGAGCTTGGCGAGTTCGGCGCCGACAATCAGGTCCTTGATCGTGACTTCACCCTTGGCCTTCTCGTCGGAGCCCTGGATGACGACGCATGGCGAATTGCGCCGGTCGGCATATTTCATCTGCGGCGCAAATTTGCCGGACCCGAGATAAAGCTCGGCGCGGACGCCGGCGCGGCGCAGGTCCGCGACCATGTTCTGATAATCGGCGATACGATCCTTATCGAACACGGTAACGACGACCGGGCCGTGTTCTGGATTGAGATCGATCTTGCCGAGATGTTCGAGCGCGGCAAGGAGCCGCGACACGCCGATGGAGAATCCCGTCGCCGGCACCGCCTCGCCGCGAAAGCGCGAGACGAGGCCATCGTAGCGTCCGCCGCCGCCGACCGAGCCGAAACGCGGCGAACCGTCTTTGCCGTCGGTGGAGAAGCTCAAGTCAACCTCGAACACGGCGCCGGTGTAATATTCCAGGCCGCGCACCACACTCGATTCAAAAGCAATTCGGTCCGTTCCATAATTTGCGGCACGAACCAGGGCGCCGATTTGCTTGAGCTCCTGGATGCCGTCTTTCCCGGTCGAGCTTAATCCGATCGAGCGGTCCCAATCGGCGAGAACGCTCTCCAGATTGCCGCTCCGTTCGTCTAATTGAAATTCAATATAGTTGAGCACGCTCTCGATCTGCTTTGGGCTTAAGGCTGCGCCCCGGGTAAAGTCTCCGCTGTCATCCTTTCGCCCCTCGCCGAGAAGCGCCTCGACGCCATGGCGTCCGAGCCGATCGTATTTATCGACCGCGCGCAGCACGGTCAGACGCTTTCCCGCATTGGCTTCGCCGTTGAGACCAATGGACTCGAGCACCCCGTCGAGCACCTTGCGGTTGTTCACCTTCACGACATAGCTGCCGCGCGGAATGCCGAGCGCTTCCATCGTGTCGGCGGCCATCATCAGAAGTTCCGCGTCGGATGCCGGCGACGAGGATCCGACCGTGTCGGCGTCGAATTGCATGAATTGTCGAAAGCGGCCGGGCCCCGGCTTTTCGTTGCGGAACACTGTGCCCACGCGATAGCTGCGGTAGGGCTTCGGCAGCGTCTCGAAATTCTCCGCGACATAGCGGGCGAGCGGCGCGGTGAGATCGTAGCGCAGCGACAGCCATTGCTCGTCGTCATCGAGGAACGAAAACACGCCCTCGTTGGGGCGGTCCTGGTCGGGCAAAAATTTGCCCAGCGCGTCGGTATATTCGATGGCCGGCGTCTCGACCGGTTCGAAGCCGTAAAGCTCGTAGACGGCGCGGATTTTCTCGATCATCGCGCGAGTCGCGGCGATCTCGCTCGGGGTGCGGTCGGCGAACCCGCGCGGCAGCCGCGCCTTGAGCTTGTTGGATTTTTCGGATTTGTCGGCCATTTGCCGGTCTTGCGCGTCCGTTTGAGATGGCGGGGTGGTAGCAGTCGCGCCATCGAGCGGCAAGCGATAGGCTCGCTTCACCCATAGGCTCCCGACAGATCGAGGCCGGGCCCACCGCCCGGAGACCGAATGCCGCCGACAACTGCCGCCGTTCCCAACGATCTCGAATCCTTTTGGCTGCCGTTCACGCCAAACCGCGCTTTCAAGCATGCGCCGAAGCTGTTCGCCCGCGCCAAGGAGATGCATTATTTCACGCCGGAAGGCCGCGCCGTGCTCGATGGCACCGCCGGGCTGTGGTGCACCAATGCCGGGCACTGCCGCGATCCGATCGTGGTGGCGATCCAGCGACAAGCCGAAGAACTCGACTATTCGCCGGCCTTTCAGTTCGCCCATCCGAAGAGCTTTGAACTGGCGAGCCGGATCGCGGCGCTGGCGCCGGCCGATCTCAGCCGCGTGTTCTTCTGCAATTCCGGCTCGGAGGCGGTCGACACCGCGCTCAAGATTGCGCTGGCCTATCACACGATACGCGGTGAGGGTGCGCGGACCCGGCTGATCGGCCGCGAGCGCGGCTATCACGGTACAGGTTTCGGCGGAATTTCCGTCGGCGGCATCGTCGCCAACCGGCGGTTCTTCGGTGCGCTCCTCACCGGCGTCGATCACCTGCCGGCGACCTATAATCGCGAGCAACAGGCTTTCACCAAAGGCGAGCCGGACTGGGGCGGGCATCTCGCCGACGAACTTGAACGCATCGTCGCACTGCACGACGCTTCAACCATCGCCGCCGTCATCGTCGAGCCGATGGCCGGCTCGACCGGCGTGCTGCCACCGCCCAAAGGTTATCTGCAAAAATTGCGCGCGATCTGCGACCGCCACGGCATTTTGCTGATCTTCGACGAGGTCATTACCGGGTTCGGCCGCCTCGGCTACGCCTTTGCCGCGGAGCGTTATGGCGTGGTGCCGGATATGATCGTGTTCGCCAAAGGCGTGACCTCGGGGGCGGTGCCGATGGCCGGCGTGATCGTCCGCGATGGCCTCTACGAGACCTTCATGCGCGGTCCCGAGCACGTCCCCGAATTATTTCACGGCTATACCTATTCGGCGCATCCGCTGGCCTGTGCCGCGGGGCTGGCGACGCTCGATCTTTATCGCGATGAACGATTGTTCGAACGCGCCAGGGATTTAGAACCCGAATGGGCTGAGGCGGCCATGTCGCTCAAGGATCTGCCGGGCGTGCTCGATATCCGTACCGTGGGACTGACGGCCGGCATCGATCTTGCCGCGCGCCCTGGTTCGCCGGGGCTGCGCGGCTACCAGGCGATGGAACGCGCGTTCCACGACGAAGGCCTGCTGGTCCGCATCACCGGCGATACCATCGCGCTGTCGCCGCCCCTGATCGCGAGCGACGCGCAGATCGACGAGATTTTCGCGAAAGTCGGACGGGTGATCAAAGCGGTTGCTTAAAATAGGTTGTATTAAACCATAAGCCTGACGGATTGCCTTTCAGAGCCCATTAAGCCGACTGATGCATAATGTGCATCAAGAACGCCGATTTCCCGCGCCTTCCGGGTCAAATCCGATCAATCGGCTTCCGAGCGGTCCGGCCGCGTTAGAGCACTCGAATGTATCCAGCGCGATCTCTTATTGCCGAGCTCGAGGACGCAATCCAGAGCGGCTCCAAGGATAAACGCGTCGAGACGCTGCGACGCGTCACCGATCTTTTCGTTACCGGAGCCGACCGCTTCAATGACGAGCAAATCGAAGTCTTCGACGATGTACTGGGGCAACTGATCAAGAGGATCGAGGCAAGAGCGCTCGCCGAACTGAGCAACCGTCTTGCGCCCATCAGCAATGCGCCGCTGGAAACGGTAAAGCGTCTCGCCAAGGACGGCGACATTGCAGTCGCAAAATCGATGCTTACAAAATCGCCGCGGCTCAGCGATCAGGATCTTATCGAGGTAGCCCTCACTAAAACTCAGGCGCATCTGGTGGCAATTTCGACGCGTCCCCAGATTACCACGCTGGTGACGGATGTGCTGTTGCAGCGGGGTAACGATCTCGTCGTCCATAAGCTCGCAGAAAATCCCGGCGCCCATTTCTCCGAAAGCGGCTTCGCGGTGCTAGTGAAGCGCGCGGAGAGCGACGAGCATCTGGCCGAAAAAGTCGGGCTCCGGCTTGATATTCCGCTGCGTCTGTTCCGCGAATTATTGTTGCGCGCCACTGAAGCGGTGCGGTCGCGTCTTCTCGCGTCGGCCGATCTGGAAAGCCGCGATCGCATCCAGCGCGTTCTGGCGGCAATAAACGAAGATTCCAATCGTAAAGCCGGAATTCTGCATGAACACGATTTTGCCAAGGCGCAGGCGCGGGTGTCGGCGATGCAGAGCAAAGGTAAGCTTGACGATGCCGCGTTTTTCGAACTGGCGAAATCGGGCCGATACGCCGAAATGGTGGCGGCACTGGCGCTGTTGAGCGGAGCGTCTATCACGCTGATAGAGAAGCTCCTGCAAAGCGAATATCTCGGCGCCTATCTCATACCTTGCCGGGCGTCCCGCCTGGCATGGCCGACAGTCCGCCTTATTCTCACCTGCCGGACCGTTGGCCGCAAAACATCGGCCGATGATCTTGAGCAGGCGCAGGTCGATTACATCAAATTGTCGAACAGTAGCGCCGAACGGATCCTCCGCTTTTGGCAGGTCCGGCAGACAACCTCGCATGAGGCGGCGGCGGTCGCGAGGGCTCAATAGCAGCCGGCGATCGGGCGCCTTAACAGACGATCCGCCATTGCAGACATTGCGGCGGATGCGTCGGAGTTCCCCGTCCGGATTTGACGCAAACGCGCCGGCAGCGGATGGCGGCCGAAGGCCCGGCCGGAACGGCGCGCATATATTCCGCAACGACGTATCGCGATTGCGCCGGATTTGAATCCGGCGTCCGCGTCGCCGCGGAAGCCGCCAGCGTGCCGACGGCCAGCATCGCGCCGATCAACGAAAGCGTCCTTGTCATGATCTTTACCTCCCTGTTGCTCCCCCGATTTCAGCGAGATTGCGGCTTCAAAATCGCCCAGCCGACATGAACCGCGCCATAGCCGCGGCGCATCGGCAGGTCGAACGGCGCGCCGACCTCGGCGCCGGGCGCAATTGCGGCGAACTGTGCCGGCAGCACTTTGGGGTCGCCTTGCGTCCACACCACGACAGCGCCGTCTTTGCGCAGGTCGCCGAGATTGATCCAGGGCGTGCGGGCCGGCGCGCCATCGACCATGACCTGCGGCTGGTCCGGCGAGTAGTGCGCCAGATTGCCGCCGTCCCACATCGAGCCGATGACGTAGCGCAGCGGCGCGCCGGTCGCGGCATGAAAGCGCTGCGTCAATGCCGCGCCGAGCGCGTCGCCGGGAAAGAACTCGGCACGATAGCGGTGATCGATGAGCGGCAGCACCGTGTAATTGACGACAAAAGCCAGGACCAGAACTACAAAGACTGCGGCCCACGCCGCGACGACGCGACCGATCCGATCGCGATCGAGCAACGGCTTAATCGTCAAGACGATCCACAGCCCGACAAAAAGCCACAGCGGATAGCCCCACATGGCGATGGTGCCGCGTCCGCTGATCGCGGCGAGCGCGATCGTGGCCAAGCCGGGACCGAAAGCCAAAAGCGTAACGACGCGCCGGTCGAAGGCATCGGCGGCGATCCCGCCAGGCGCCTTGGGTCGCGGCCAAAGCAGTGCTGCGGCAATAAACAGCGACGGCAAAAGAAAGAAAATCTGGCTAGCGGTGAAAAATGCCGGATGCGTGATGTGATCGTACCAGCCGCGCACCGGCGCGGCACGATGCTCGGCATAGGCGAACGGCAGGAAATCGGTGTGGAACAGCCAGATCACATGCGGCAGCGCAATCAACAGCGCGACCGCGAGCGCGAGCCACGGCCCGGGCGTGGCGAAAGCGCGCCGCGCGTCGCGGTCGAACAGCATGAATAGCGCATAAGGCGCCGCCAGCATGACGACGAAATATTTCGCCCACAATGCACCGCCCAGCGCCACGCCAAGGAACAACCAATGCCCGAGACGACCGCGCTTGAGCGCGGCGTGAAAGCAGTAGCCGGCAAGCGCCCAGAACGGCAGTTGAACGACGTCGTGATTGAATTTCACTGCCGTGTATTGGAAATAATGCATGCCGTCGATGATGAGCACGGCAATCAACGCGCCGGTTGCACCGACGAGCGGCCGCGCCGTGGCAAAGACGAAGGCGAAGGCGATCACCACGGCGGCCTGCGCCAAGGCGTAATAAGCGGCGTCGATCCCGAACGTGCGGTGCATGATTTCGACGAGCCACCAAGGCAATGGCGGCAGCTTGTCGTAGCCGATCTGCCATTCCCGGCCGTAAACCAGGGCTTCGATCAGATCGAGCGGCAGGTTGGCGTAAAGCAGCGTCGGCAGTGCGGTCCACACCGCAAAATGCAGGGCCAGAAACCAGCCGAACGCCGCCCGCGGCCGGCGCTCGATCCAGCCAATCAGTCCGCCCTCCCGCACCGCCGAAGGGGCCGCGCCCGATACGCTTGCGCAAGCCGAATCCACCATCTCACCGATCTGCATCAGTTTTAACTTTATAAAACCGGCGCATAGGCTTAGCCATTCATATCGTCGCACTTGCGGCGGTCCCGCGCTTGTGGACACTGATGGGGTCCAGGCGCGAATCGGGAGTAGCGCGGCATGGTGCGCATCAGCGCCATTTTCATTGCGGCCTGCATGGTGCTCATCGCCGGCTCGATCGGCGTTGTGGTTTATCTTCGGTTCGGATTCACCGGCGCGGAATCGGCGCTTGTGGCGCTTGGCGTGCTCACCGCGCTTGCGGTCTATAACGCCATTGCCGCGCGCAAGCACGACCGCCAGGAAGCGAGCAACCAGCTCGCCAATCTGGCTCGCGGATCGGGCGAACTGGCGCGCCAGCTCGCCGAATTCAGCCGCCGGCTCAACGCGATGGAAGGCAAGGTCGATACCGTGATCGACCGCGCTTTGGCGACAGCCCAGCCGCTCGCCGCCGAAATCGAGGAACTCTCGACGCTGGTCAAGCAATTGGCCAATTCGGTGGCGGCCCATGAGGCGGCGCTTGCCGGGGATCGTCGGCCGTATAGCGCCGTCGCCGAGGCACCGCCACTCTTGAATGGCGCCGTCGCGGCGCTCCGGGAGGCCGTCCCCGCCGCTCCCACCGCTCCGGCGGCGGCTGTCGCGGTGCCTGCTGCGCCAGCGGCGGTGGCTGCTGCTGCGGTCGAGGCCAGGGTCGCCGCCTTTGCCGGGCTTGATCGCGATGCCATCATTGCCACGATCGGGCGTGCGATCGACGCCAGCAGGATCGATCTTTATCTGCAGCCGGTGGTGACGCTACCGCAGCGCAAGGTGCGCTATTACGAAGCCATGTCCCGGCTCAAGGCTGAAAACGGCGATCTGGTCGCTGCGGGTGACTTTCTGCCTTATGCCGAGGCTGGGGCGCTGATGCCCAAGCTCGACCATCTCTCGGCCTTGCGCTGCGTGCAGGTGGTGCGGCGGCTTCTTCTCAAGAACCGCGACATCGGTCTGTTCTGCAATCTGTCCGGAGCGACGCTCACCGATTCGGGATTTGCCAAATTTCTCGAATTCATGGAGGCCAATCGCGCCATCGCGCCGCATTTGATGTTTGAATTCACCCAGAGCGCGGTGCGCGCGATGGGGCCGATCGAGCACGAGAGCCTCGCCGCGCTCGCCGAACGCGGCTTCCGCTTCTCGATGGATAACCTCACCGATCTTCGCGTCGAGGCGCGCGAACTCAACGAGCGCGGCTTTCGCTTCGTCAAGGCGCCGGCGGCGCTGCTGTTCAACCGGGTTGGCGTCGCTTCGACCGATATCCATCCGGCCGACTTCTCGGACCTGCTCGGCCGCTTCGGCATCGATCTCATTGCCGATCGCATCGAGATTGAAAACACAGTGGTCGACCTGCTCGATTATGACGTCCGTTTCGGCCAAGGCTTTTTGTTCTCGCCGCCGCGTCCGGTGCGTGCGGAAGCGCTGCAGGGCGCCGTCGGCGCCGCCAAGGATTCGGGCGCGGTCCCGGTGACATCGCCGATGACAAGCGAGGCAACGGCACCAGGTGGCAATCTTGCCCAACTGGCGCGGGCCGGCGTGCGGCGCAGCTGAATCCCATCATTGTGGAGAGTGAAGCGACGAAGCAATCTGGATCTATCTCGATCTTACCATCACCGATCGCTTCGCCTCGCACGCAAGATGCGCTGATCCAGCGTTGATCCACACTGGTTCCTTTCCCATGGCCCCTTTCATTGAACGTTTTGAACCGTTGTCGCGCGATTATGACGTGCTGTTTTGCGACGTCTGGGGCGTCATCCATAACGGCGTGGCCGCCTTTCCGGCGGCCTGCGATGCGCTGATGCGCTTTCGCGAGCGTGGCGGCACTGCGATCCTCATCACCAATGCGCCGCGCGCGGGGGAGGCGGTGGGGCGCATCCTCGACCGGCTCGGTGTGCCGCGCGACGCTTACGACACGATCACAAGCTCCGGCGACGTTACCCGCGGCATCGTTGCGTCGCGGCAGCCGCAAACCGTGTTTCATCTCGGTCCGCAACGCGATTTGTCGATATTTTCCGGGCTCGGCGTGAATTTCGCGCCGCTGGAGAAGGCCGACTATGTCGTCTGCTCCGGGCTGTTCGACGACACCATCGAAACCCCGGACAGCTATCGCGACATGCTTGCGGCGATGCGTTCGCGCGCGCTGTTCATGGTCTGCGCCAATCCCGACATTGTCGTCGAGCGCGGCGATACGCTGGTCTATTGCGCCGGCGCCTTGGCCGATGCCTATGCGGCTTTAGGCGGCGAAGTGCTTTACTGCGGCAAGCCGTATGCGCCGATCTACGACACGGCGCTGGCCAAGGCCAAAGCGTTGCGCGGCGACACCACGCCGGCGCGCAAGCGCGTGCTCGCCATCGGAGATTCGGTGCGCACCGATCTTGCCGGCGCCGCCGCTATCGGGATCGATTATATGTTCGTCACTTCGGGCGTTCACGCCGAGCAATATGGCTCGCGCCAGGCGCCCGATCTCACCGCGCTCGACGCGATCTTCGCCTCAGCCGGCGTCGCGCCCAAGGCCGTGATGCGCGCGCTCGAATGGTAAGTGTCAGCGCTCGAAATCGGAGAACTCGGACTTGCCGGTGAACACCGCCTCGATCTTGTTCTTTAGCGTCTGGGCGTTGAACGGCTTGACGATGTAATTGTTCACACCGGCCTTCTTAGCGGCGATGACGTTCTCGGTCTTGGACTCTGCCGTCACCATGATGAACGGCGTTGCTTCCATGGCCGGATCGGCGCGCACCTTGCGCAAAAGGTCGTAGCCGGTCATCGGTTCCATGTTCCAATCCGAGATGACGAGGCCATAGCGCTTGATCCCCATCTTCTCCAGCGCGGCGGCGCCATCCGAGGCATCGTCGATGTCCTCGAAGCCGAGCTGACGTAACAGATTGCGGATGATGCGCACCATAGTGCCGTAGTCGTCGACCACGAGGACGGCCATTTTCGGATCGAGCGCCATCGCTCTGCTCCTTCGCGACCGGCGACCGACCGAGTCTGCTATTCCGGGGCGAGGCGGAATCCTGCCTCGAATGTTCCTTATTCTTCCGGAGAAATTACATCGGGTGTTTGAACGCACGGTTAACCGCAGCGGTCGGCCGCTGCCCGGCCGGACCGGCGCCGGGCGCGGCGCTTGACTTTGCGCCTCACGCGGCGGCACCACTCTCAGCCTGCGTGACGTAAACCGCTTCTTAACCACCGCAACCCGATGCCGGCGAAAAACTTCTGGGTCGTGCGCGATATTGAGCCCAATAGCGGGCGACATGACGCGCCCCATAGCGCACTCCGTGGCGCGGTCGTCGCCATCGGCAATTTTGACGGTGTGCACCGCGGCCACCGGGCGGTCATCGCGGCGGCGCAGAAGCGCGCGGCGGCGCTGGGCCGGCCCGCCGCGGCGCTGACTTTCGAACCGCATCCGCGTACCTTCTTTAACCCCGGCGAACCGTTGTTCCGGCTTACCGACGCGGCGGCCAAGTTACGGCTTCTTGCCGCCACCGGCCTTAATGGCGCGATCGTGCTGAATTTCGACGACGCGCTGGCGAGCCTCACCGCCGAGGATTTCGTCGCTCGTATCCTGGTTGAGCGATTTGCCGTTGGCGGAGCCGCCATCGGCTTTAACTTCCAATTCGGCGCCAACCGCTCGGGCTCGCCGGATTTCCTCAAGGCGGAAGGCGAAAGGTATGGCTTTGCCGTCGACGTGGTTCCGCCGTTGCAGGATCGCGGCCGGCCGGTCTCGTCACAGCCGATCCGCGAGGCGCTCGCCGCGGGGCGGCTCGACGAGGCTGCCGAGCTTCTGGGTTATCCCTGGTTCCTCTCCGGTACGGTGCTCCACGGTGACAAACGCGGCCGCGAACTCGGCTTTCCCACCGCGAACCTGAAGCCTGATGCGTCTTGTGGGCTGCGTCACGGCATTTATGCCGTGCGCGTTGCCGTCGACGGCCGCCGCTATGACGGGGTGGCGAGCTTCGGCCGGCGGCCGATGTTCGATGCCGGCACCGTGCTTCTGGAGATCTTCCTGTTCGATTATTCCGGAGATCTTTATGGCGCCAATCTCGATGTCGCGTTCATCGGGTTTATTCGCGACGAAGCGATGTTCGCGTCCGCGAAGGAACTGATCCGGCAGATGCAAGAGGACACGCGGCTTGCCCGCGAGGCCCTGGCGCGCAGGCCGGCGGTGTTTCCGCCGATTTAGAACATGATCCGGAAAAGTGGACACTGGTCTTCCGAAAAGATCATGCTCCATCGAAATGCCGGAGCGTCAATCGTTTCAACTTGAAGCGATTGCGCTCTAGCTCTGCTGCTTGCCCTGGTCGCGGTATTCGCGCGCCCACTGCGCCGCCATGATACCGATGAGTGCGACCGGCACGATGCGCTGCCAGCCGATGGTGCGGCCGGCCTCGACAGCGACGCCGAGGATTTTCGGATCGAACAGCCATGACGGCGAGTGCGCCTTCGCGGCGCGGGCGAGAATCGCGCGCTCGCGTACACGCCGGCGAACCAGCGCGCTGGCGACTGCCGCGACAATCGCGATTACCACGAAAATCCCGGTCATGATCAGGGCGGCAAAGATGCCGCCCCATTGCGCCGCGAGCCAGTCGAAGCCGGCGACGCACAGGAATGCGAACGCGGTGATCAGGGCAAACGCTACGACGCCGAGCCAGACCACGCCGGCGACGCTGGCGCCGTTCTTGGCCTGAATCGACAGCGTGATCTCACGCGTCAGGGTTTTGAGCATCGCACGATGACCTGGCGGCGCGATGTTATCTGCGCCACGTCGCGCCGAACAAAAATCCGAGACCGGCGACGACCGCGAGGGTGGCGTAGGGCCGGTTCTTGATAAATTCGTCGATCGCCTCGACAAAATTGTCGGAGACGTCGCGCATGGCGCCGACCGCCTCACGGCCGCGATCCTGGGCATCGGAAACTACGCCATCGACGCTGGATCTGGCGCGCTGCCATGCGGCATTGCCCTTGTTAGCCAAGATGTCGCCGACCTGTCCGGCGAGCCGGCCGAAGTCGTCGCGCAGCGATTGCAAGTCGTTCTGAATGTCAGGCGATGCATTCGAGGCGGCTTCGCCGATTTCGCGAACGCCCTCGCGGGCATCCGTGGCGGCGTCGCGCATCGCGGACGAAGCGGTTGAGGCCGAAGTCATGCCCTTACTCCATGAATGAAGAACTGCGGGATTGCCCGGTTAAGCTCTCAGCTCCGGAAAAGTTCCGTTCACTCGGGCAGCCGGATTTCTTCGGCCGGTACCAGATGATTGAAGATGACGAGGCCGATGATCGATAGCGGCACGGCGAGCACGGCGCCGAACGGGCCCCACATCCAGGTCCAAAAAGCCAGAGCCAGGAACACCATCAGCGGATTGAGCGTCAGCCGCCGCCCGACAATGGTCGGGGTAACGAAATGTCCTTCCGTGGTGGTGACAGCGATCAGTCCCAGTGGCGCGACAAACGCGTGGCTGAGGGATGGGAAGGTGACCAGGCCTACTCCGAACAGCGCCATCACCATCACAGCCGGTCCGAGATAGGGCACGTAGTTAAACAGCGCCGCCAGCACTCCGAAAATTACCGGATTTGGCAGACCGATCAGCCAGGCGCCCACGGCGACGATGATGCCGACCGCGGCGTTGATGATGGTGACAACCGTCAGATAGCCGGCAAGATTGCGCTCGATGTCGTGCATGATTTTGAGAAAGCGCAGCTTGGAATCGCGGCTGGCGAACATCGTGACAGCGTGATTGCGTAGATCGGTCTGACCGACGAGGAAGAAATAGAGCGTGACGAAGAACAGCAGGAGTTCTCCGGCGGCCGGCGTAAGAAAGGCAACCACGGGCAGCACGACATTGGGAGTGCTGACGTTGAGCGTGGCATTGGCGCCGAACAGCGAACCCTCAAGCTCGTGCAGCGCCGCGAGCGGCCGGTCGAGGACCGTGAGCTTCTGCTGGATTGTGGCGCCGATCTCTGGCGCCTGGGCGATCCACCTGCTGACCGGTCCGGCGAGCGCCGTGGCGAGAAGACTGAGCACGCCGAGTCCGACAAGGAGGATGAAGAGGCCGGTGATCCAGGGCGAAATGCCCAGTCGTTGCAGCGCCTTGATGAGCGGCGCCAGCGTCAGCGAGACGACCGCGGCGGCGAGAACGGGCAATAAAATGGCATGGCCGATATAAAGGAAAGTGCCAAATAGCAGCAGGAATATGCCGACGGTCGCGGCTTGGCCAGCCGACGCCCACATCTTGTTGCCATCGAGCGGCTGCGGATCGCTGATCACGAGTGCATGGCGCACTTCGCGTTTGGCCCGAATATAGTCCACAAAACCCTCCGTCGCCCACGTGCCCGCTGCAATTGCTGCCACGTCAACGCCCGGTAGGAACGGACGTTCCCCCAAGGGCCCTGCCGCCCTCGCGGCAACGCCCTTTCCGGCGCGCAACCGGCTTGTTAGAAGGCGCTCCTCACTACGGGACCTGATGTGACCGACACCAAGGCGCGCGACTACTCAGAGACGCTGTTTCTGCCCAAAACCGACTTCCCCATGCGCGCCGGGCTGCCGCAGAAGGAACCGGAGCTCCTGGCGCGTTGGCAGAAGCTCGATCTCTACGGGGCGTTGCGTGCGGCGGCCAAGGGCCGGCCGCGATTCATCCTTCATGACGGACCACCTTACGCCAACGGCAATATTCACATCGGTCACGCGCTCAACAAGATTTTGAAAGACGTGGTGACGCGCAGCCAGCAGATGCTCGGCTACGATTCGAACTATGTGCCGGGCTGGGATTGTCATGGGCTCCCGATCGAATGGAAGATCGAGGAAGATAATTACCGCGCCAAGAGCAAGCCGAAGCCCGATTTGTCGAACCCCGCCGCTTTGGTCGAATTCCGCCAGGAGTGCCGGGCCTTCGCCGCGCACTGGATCGACGTGCAGCGCGCGGAGTTCGTGCGCCTCGGCGTGACCGGCGACTGGGCGCACCCCTACACCACGATGGACAATTTTGCCGAAGCCCAGATCGCGCGCGAACTGATGAAGTTTGCCGCCAACGGCACGCTCTATCGCGGCTCGAAGCCGGTGATGTGGTCGGTGGTGGAGAAGACGGCGCTCGCCGAAGCCGAAGTCGAATACGAGGATTACACCAGCGATACGGTGTGGGTGAAGTTTCCCATTGTCTCTGCGGCCATCTGGCAAGGAAATACTCGATCTCAAACGCCAAGAAACTTGGAGCCTCTAGGTCTGGCAAAGGCTTCAATTGTGATTTGGACGACAACGCCGTGGACCCTCCCTGGAAATCGTGCGATCAGTTTTTCATCAAAAATTTCCTATGGCGTGTACGAAGTGGTGGACGCGCCAGCCGATAATTGGGCGAAAGTCGGTGATCGCTTCGTACTCGCCGACAGATTAGCAATCGATGTCTTCCGCCAGGCCCGCGTGACCGCTTACAAAAGACTTCGAGACGTTCCTTCAAACATCTTGAGAGGTCTGATCTGTTCTCATCCTCTCAAATCGGCGGGTGCATATGGTTTTCTAGTAAAGCTACTTGATGCTGATCATGTCACTGAAGACACCGGTACTGGTTTTGTGCACACCGCTCCCGGCCATGGTCGGGAGGACTTCGACGTTTGGACTGCAAATGCAGCAACCCTAGCTGCTGAAGGCATCAATACGGCTATCCCCTATACCGTCGATGCCGATGGCCGTTTCACCGATCAAGCGCCGGGATTTACCGGCAGGCGCGTCCTCACCGACAAAGGCGAGAAGGGCGACGCCAATGATGCGGTCATCCAGGCTCTGATCGACGCCGGCATGCTGCTCGCGCGCGGCCGGCTCAAGCATCAATATCCGCATTCGTGGCGCTCCAAGAAGCCCGTGATCTTCCGCAATACGCCGCAATGGTTCATTGCGATGGACAAGCCTATTGATGACGCCCTGAACGCCGATACGCTGCGACATCGCGCGCTTGCGGCGATCAAGGCGACGCGTTGGGTGCCCACGCAAGGCGAGAACCGCATCACCGGCATGATCGAGAGCCGCCCCGATTGGGTGATCTCGCGCCAGCGCGCCTGGGGCGTGCCGATCGCGCTGTTCATCAAGGAAAAGCCGGACGGTTCGGTCGATATCCTCGACGATCCCGAGGTAAAAGTCCGCATCATCGAAGCGTTCGAGGCGGAGGGCGCCGACGCCTGGTACAAAGCGGGCGCGCGCGAGCGCTTCCTCGGCAAGCTTGCCAATGACGGCTGGCAGAAGGTCGACGACATTCTCGACGTCTGGTTCGATTCCGGCTCGACGCATGCTTTCGTGCTGGAAGACCCGCAACACTTTCCCAGCCTCGCGCATATCAAGCGCAAGGCCGATGGCGGCGACGAAGTCGTCATGTATCTCGAAGGCTCCGATCAGCACCGCGGCTGGTTCCAGTCGTCGCTCTTGGAAAGCTGCGGTACGCGCGGCCGCGCCCCGTTCGACACCGTACTCACCCACGGCTTCGTGCTCGACGAGGGCGGGCGCAAAATGTCGAAGTCGCTCGGCAACGTCACCGCGCCACAGGACGTGATCAAGCAATCGGGCGCCGATATTCTGCGTATGTGGGTCTGCGCCGCCGACTATGCCGACGATCTTCGCATCGGCCCGGAAATTCTCAAGACCACCATCGACACCTACCGCAAGCTGCGCAACACGCTGCGCTGGATGCTCGGCAATCTCGCGCATTTCGAAGCGGCCGATCGGGTCGGCTTTGAAAAGATGCCGGAGCTCGAGCGGCTGATGCTGCATCGGCTTGCCGAGCTCGATCCGCTCATTCGCCAGACCTATGCCGACTTCGATTACAAGCGTATCTTCGCCGTGCTCAACGCGTTCATGACGGTCGATCTGTCGGCATTCTATTTCGACATCCGCAAGGACACGCTCTACTGCGATCCGTATTCGTCGGCGACGCGCAAGGCCTGTCTCACCGTGCTCGACCACTTGTTTCGCGCGGCGGTGTGCTGGCTCGCGCCGATGCTGTGCTTTACCGCCGAGGAGGCCTGGCTCGCGCGCTATCCCGACGCGCAGTCGGTGCATCTCGAACCGTTTCCGCAGGTGCCGGAATCCTGGCGTAACGAGGCGCTCGCGGAAAAATGGCAGAAATTGCGCGACATCCGGCGCGTCGTCACCGGCGCGCTTGAACTCGAGCGCGCCGCCAAGCGGATCGGCTCTTCGCTCGAAGCCCATCCGATCGTTCACATCGCCGACGCCGATCTATTCGCCGCGGTCGTCGATGCCGATCTCGCGGAAATCTGCATTACGTCGGGTGCATCGCTGGTCGAAGGCGAGGGGCCATCCGAGGCCTTCCGGCTGGCGGATGTCGCGAACGTTGCCGTCGTTCCGGAACGGGCGGAGGGCCGCAAATGCGCGCGGTCCTGGAAAATCTCGCCCGCCGTTGGTCTCGATCCGCAGTTTCCCGACGTGACACCGCGCGACGCGCAGGCGCTGCGCGAATGGGAAACCATGCGCAAGGCAGCCGAGTAGGGACCAAAATAGGGGCATGCAGGACAATCGCATGGTGGAGGCGGCGAAGGACGAGCCGGCCGGTTCGTATCTGTGGGGGCACTTGAGCGGGCTTGGGCTCGCCATTGCCGCGATCACCTGCCTCGCCGATCAGGCCTCGAAGTTCTGGCTGCTTAACGATTTCGATCTCGCCAACCGCGGCTCGGTCGCGGTCACGCCCTTTGTCGATCTGGTGCTGACCTGGAATACCGGCATCAGCTATGGCCTGTTTCCGCAGCAGGGCACGGCCGGGGCCTGGGCCTTGTTCGCCTTCAAGGCGGCGGCGGTGATATTCCTGTGGGTCTGGCTGACGCGTGCGTCGACGCGGCTGACCGCACTGGCACTCGGCTTGATCATTGGCGGTGCAGTCGGCAACGCCCTTGATCGGGCGCATTGGCCCGGGGTCATGGATTTTGTTCTGTTCCACATCGAGACAGCCGGTTTCAGCTTCCGCTGGTACGTCTTTAATCTCGCCGATGTGGCCATTGTTGCGGGTGTTGTGGGGTTATTGTATGAATCCCTGCTGGGTGGGGGTGCCGCAAAAGCGCCCTGATCGCGTCGTTAAACCTGCCGCGGGGTGTGGTTTTGGGTTTCCCCTAAAAGCAGTGCATTGGCAGGGTTGATGCCTTGATGCGGGCAAGTCGGGTGAGGGCATGCCGCAGGATAAAACAGCGGGCCGCGTGATTGACGGCCGCAACATTCGCCGCACGAAGTTCGTCTTCGTGGCGGTGTCGGGCGCAGTCGCGGCGCTGGCGATATGCGCCAACTGCTCAGCGGCGCGGGCCGGCGACGACGATGTCTCCAATCAGTCTTTCACCGACAAGTTTCTCAATACGCTCGGTCTGCACAATCCGTTCACGCCGCAATACGGGATAAATTACAGCGCGCGCTCGCCACTCGTCGTGCCGCCGACGCGCGATCTGCCGCCGCCGATCAGTTCCAACGGGCCACCAGCGCCCGGCTGGCCGGTCGATCCGGAGATCAAGGCGCGCGCGGCAGCGAAGAAAGACAGTGGGGTAAGTCCGCACCCGGACTACGTGACCGATTCCTCCCGCCCGCTGCGGCCGAACGAACTCAATGTCAGGTCCGTCAATGCTCCCGGTTACGGCGACCAGAGTTCGCCGTCAGAGCTTGGCGCCCAAAAGCCGGGCATCTTGAGCTTCGACTGGCTCAAGCAGGAAGACTACGGCACGTTTACCGGCGAGCCGCCGCGCGTGAGCTTGACGGATCCGCCGCCCGGTTACGAAACGCCGTCCGCGGACCAGCCCTACGGCATCGTGCCGGAGAAGAAGATCTACAAGCCGGCGACGCTTGGCGAGCGGATGGAGCCGACGCGATAGGCTAACCGCGAACGGGCACGGATTTCGGGACCGGCTCGATCATCGAAACCATGCGGACCCTGAAAGTGCGGGGAAGGGTTCCGATCTGCTGCGTAATGTACGACATCGGTGGGGCGCGAAGGATCGCGCGGAGGTGGGGTGTTGTCGAAAATTTTGCTGCTCGTTGTCGCGCTTGTCGGCATCACCGGCACGGCGCAGGCTGCCGCCGGTCCGCAGGTTACCGACTTCACGTTGTCGAACGGACTTGAAGTCGTCGTCGTGCCCGATCATCGCGCGCCGGTCGTCACCCACATGGTCTGGTACAAAGTCGGCGCCGCCGACGAGACGCCGGGAAAATCCGGTCTCGCGCATTTCCTCGAACATCTGATGTTCAAGGGCACCGCGAAAAATTCCGGCGCGACATTTTCGCAGGACGTCGCCGAGATCGGCGGCGAGGAGAATGCTTTCACCGGCAGCGACTATACCGGTTTCTATCAGCGCGTCCCGCGCAGTCACCTCAAAGAGATGATGGCGTTCGAGGCCGACCGCATGACCGGTCTGGTGCTCACCGACAGCGTGGTGCAGCCCGAGCTCAAAGTTGTGCTCGAAGAGCAATATATGCGCGTCGCCAACAATCCCGGCGCGCGCCTAAGCGAGCAGATGGACGCCGCGCTTTATCTCAATCATCCCTACGGCCGCCCGGCGATCGGCTGGCGCAACGAGATCGAAAAGCTCGATCGCGAAGATGCGCTGGCCTTTTACCGGCGTTTCTACTCGCCAAACAATGCAATCGTGGTCGTTGCCGGCGACGTCACGCCCGACGAAGTCAGGAAGGATGCCGAAGACACTTACGGCAAGGTTGCCGATCGTGCCCCGACCAATCTGCGGCAACGGCCGATGGAGCCGACACCGGAAGCGCCGCGCACAGTGACGCTTGCCGATCCGCGCGTCGAGCAGCCGAGCGTCAGCCGCGAATATCTGGTGCCGTCGGCGACCAGCGCCAAGCCGGGCGAGAGCGAGGCGCTTGACGTGCTCGCTTATGTGCTTGGCAGCGGCGAGGATTGCCGGCTGTACCGTACCCTCGTTGTCGATAAGGGCATCGCATTGAATGCCGGCGCCTATTATTCCGGCACGGCGCTCGACTATGCCGAGTTCGGCGTCTATGGCTCGCCAAAGCCTGGAGTTTCGCTGCACGACGTCGAGGCAGGTATCGACGGCGTGCTCAACGACGTGATCGATCACGGCGTCACCGCCGACGAGATCGATCGCGCCAAGACCCAGCTGGTCGCCTCTGCCGTCTATGCGCAGGACAATCAGGTGACTCTGGCGCGCTGGTATGGCTCGGCACTGGCGACCGGGGAGACTGTCGATATGGTCCGCAGCTGGCCCGATCGCGTCCGCGCGGTGAGCGCGGACGCCGTGCTGCAGGCGGCGCGCACTTGGCTTGACCGGCGCCGTTCGGTGACCGGCTATCTCGTGCAAAGCCTCAAGCCAGAGGAGAGCCACTCGTGACCGCTTCTGTGTCCGCTCTATCTCATCTGCTATTCCGGCGCGGCGCACTGGTGCGAGTCCTGGCGACGATGGTCCTTCTCATGATGGTCGCCGCGACCGCCGTTCCGGCCCGCGCGACGACGATCCAACGCGTGGTGTCGCCCGGCGGTATCGTGGCCTGGCTGGTGCAGGAGCCTGCGGTTCCGTTGATCGCTGTCGACTTCGCCTTTGAAGGCGGTTCCGCTCAGGATCCGCAGGGCAAAGGCGGCACCGCCAGTATGGTCGCCTCGCTGCTCGGCGAGGGCGCGGGCGATTTCGACTCCAAGACCTTTTCCGATCAGCTCGAGCGCAAAGCCATCAATATGAGCTTTTATGCCGGGCGCGACACACTCGCCGGCACATTGCGTACGCTGACGGAGAATCGCGACCAGGCTTTCGACATGTTGCGGCTGGCGCTGGTCGCGCCGCGCTTCGATACCGCCGACGTCGCGCTGAGCCGGGCGCAGATTCTGTCGATGTTGCGCCGGGAGACGACGAATCCGGGCGATATTGCGAGCCGTCGCTGGTGGGAGACGGCCTTCGCGGGGCATCCCTACGGCCGGCCGGTCAGCGGCACGCAGGAATTGGTTCCAGATATCACCGTCGACGATCTCAAGGCCTATACGCACCGGGTGCTGGCGCGGGAGAACCTCAAGATCGCCGTGGTCGGCGATATCGACGCCGACACCTTAAAGCCGCTCCTCGATCGTGTGTTCGGCGCGCTTCCCGAAAAACCCGATCTGGCGCCGGTCGCCGACGTCGTGCCGCAGGGGCTCGCACAGCGGATCGTCGTCAGTCTCGATGTGCCGCAGGCGGTCGTCGATTTCGGCGGTCGCGGTATTGCACGCAACGACCCCGATTTCATGGCGGCCTATCTGATGAACCATATTCTGGGCAGCGGCGATTCAGATTCGCGGCTCTACCAAGAAGTGCGCGAGAAACGCGGCCTTGCCTATTCGGTGTCCGACAGTCTGGTCTGGCTCGATCATTCGGCGGTGTTCCTTGGCGGCACCGCTACGCGCGCCGACCGTGCCAGCGAAACGCTCGATCTCATCGAGAAGGAAATCCATCGCTTCGCCGAGCAGGGCCCGACGTCAGCGGAACTGACGGAAGCCAAGAACTACGTCAAAAGCTCGTTCGCGCTCAACCTCGACACCTCAACCAAAATCGCGTCGCTCCTGGTGCAATTGCAGCGCGACAATCTCGGCATCGATTATATTCAGCGACGCGCCGCAATGATCGATGCGGTGACGCTCGATGACGCCCGGGACGCCGCCAAGCGCCTGCTCAATGGCGGGATGTTGGTGACCGTGGTCGGCAATCCGCTGGGTAATGCGTCGGCCAGTGCGGAGAATGGCAGGTCCGGTGCGGCTCCCAGGCTCGCGGCTCCGGCCGGCCCGCCAATCACCGCGGGCTCCGTATTGCGCTAGGGCAACTCGGCCGCTCCGCGTCAGCGTCCGGCATCCGATTTGCGGATGACGCTGGCGCTCGTTCCGGGCTACGCTTGCGCCATGATCCGCGTGACCCCCGAAATCGATATCGACGAGCGCGAAATCGACGAGCAATTCGTGCGCGCCTCGGGACCTGGCGGACAGAACGTCAACAAGCTCTCGACCGCGGTGCAGCTTCGCTTCGACGTGCGGCGCTCGCCATCGCTGCCGGGCGAGGTGCGCACACGGCTGGAACGGCTCGCCGGGTCGCGGCTGACCCGCGACGGCGTTCTGGTCATCGTCGCGCAGCGGCATCGTACCCAAGGGCGGAACCGGCAAGACGCCCTCGACCGTCTGTTCGATCTGATCCGGAGCGCTGCGGTGCGGCCCATCAAGCGGCGGCCGACCAAGCCGACGCGGGCCTCGCGCGAGCGCCGCATCGAAGGCAAAAAGCGGCGCGCCGGGGTGAAGCGGCTGCGCGGCGGGCGGCCATCATTCGATTGATCGGATTGATTACTGAAAGAGCGCGATTACGCCGCCGGTAAGCGAGAACAGGCCGAGCGTCATCATCGCCATGCCGTAGAGCACGGCGGTTCGCGAGCCGGTATTCTGGATCGGATCGAGGACCGCGTCGGCGGGGTTCTTCGGATCGTAATAGACCCGGACCTTGCACCCTGCCGGATAGGTTTCGACCACCGAGGCCATATGCTTCTCGCGCCCCTCGTTGCCGCCCCAGAACACGCGGCTCGATTGGTAATCCTTGCCGCGGACGCGATAGCCATATTGCAGTGCCGCGCGGTATCGCCACCGGTTGTCCGGCACCTTTTCCAGCGCTGATGCGGTAACAGTGCCGGAGGCGGTCGGCCATTTCTTGCTGGCGTCGGCCTTGAGGCCCTGCCGGAATTGGACGATGTAGACCACCATGCCGACGACAAAGGCGATGACGCCGAAGCTGATAAGGACCGTATCGACCATTTTTACCCCGCTGCCGGCTGCCGCATATTTTGACAGCTTTCTGCCCCGGATTTCTCCCGCACTCAATCCGGGCTACCGTGGCCGCCGAGTCGTCATGCGAACTGCGTCCCCATGCCCATCCGCCAGCTTTCGGAAGCCCTCGTCAACCGTATCGCTGCGGGCGAGGTGGTCGAGCGCCCGGCCAGCGTGGTCAAGGAATTGGTGGAAAATGCGCTCGATGCCGGGGCGAGCCGCATCGACGTATTCACCGACGGCGGCGGCCGGCGACTTATCCGGATCGACGACGACGGCGAGGGCATGACGGGTGCCGATCTGGCGCTTGCCGTCGAACGCCACGCCACTTCCAAGCTCGCGAACGACGATCTCGTCTCGATCCGCACGCTAGGCTTCCGTGGCGAGGCGCTGCCGTCGATCGGTTCGATCGCGCGTCTCGCCATTGCAACACGTCATGCGAGCGAGCCGCATGCCTGGGCGATCGAGGTCGATGCCGGCACGAAATCCGGGGTGAAACCTGCCGCATTGGGGCAGGGTACCCGCGTCGAGGTGCGCGACCTGTTCTACGCCACGCCGGCGCGATTGAAATTCTTGAAACTCGATCGTACGGAAGCCGACGCCGTGCGCGAAGTGGTGCGCCGGCTCGCCATGAGCCGGCCGGACGTCGCCTTCACGCTTGCCGGGGAGGAGCGTGTGCCGTTGAGCTTTGCCACGGCGCTGCCCGGTGCGACCGGCCGGCTGGCGCGGCTCGGCGATGTGCTTGGCGCGGAGTTCCGCGCCAATGCCGTCGAGATTGCCGCCGAGCGCGACGGCGTGGTGATCGAAGGCTTTGCTGCACTGCCGACATTGACGCGGGCCAATGCGCTCGGCCAATATTTGTTCGTCAATGGGCGCCCGGTGCGCGACAAGCTCCTCATCGGCGCGGTGCGCGGGGCCTACGCCGATTATCTGCCGCGCGACCGTCAGCCGCTGGTGGCGCTGTTTGCGACGCTTCCGGCGCGCGAGGTCGACGTCAACGTGCATCCGGCCAAGGCCGAAGTGCGCTTTCGCAATGCCGGCCTGGTTCGCGCGCTGATCGTGCAGGCGCTGAAGTCGGCTCTGCTTCGCGACGGCACCCGTGCGGCGACAACAGGCGGTGCGGCGACCGTCGCGGCATTCCGGCCGGCGACAAACGCGCCGCAACGCGGCTGGGATTGGCGGCGCTCGCCGGCCCGGCCCTACGCAGGGGGCTTGGGCCGGGGTTTTGCCGAAGCGGCGCAGGCTGCCTTCGATGTCGGCGGTCCTGCCGCCGATTTACGTCCGGGCTTTGCCGAAGACGTCGAGCCCGCCGCGCCGGTCGCCGAGTTCATCGATCATCCGCTCGGCGCGGCGCGCGCGCAGATCCACGAGACCTATATTGTCACCCAGACCCGCGACGGGCTTGTCATCGTCGATCAACACGCCGCGCATGAGCGCATCGTCTATGAACGGCTCAAGGCGGCGCTCGAGCGCAGCGGCGTCGAGCGGCAGCTCCTGCTCATTCCCGAGATCGTCGAGCTCGATGAGGCCGATGTCGCGCGGCTCCTCGCGCGAGCGGAGGAGTTGGCGCGCTACGGCCTGCTGCTCGAAGCTTTCGGGCCCGGCGCGGTGGCGCTCCGCGAAACGCCGTCGCTGCTGGGCGAGATCGACGGCGCCGGGCTCATGCGCGATCTGGCGGAACATTTGTCGGAATGGGACGAGACCTTGCCGCTCGAACGCCGGCTCATGGCGGTTGCGTCGTCGATGGCCTGTCACGGCTCGGTGCGGGCAGGACGTCGGCTCAAGCCGGAAGAGATGAACGCGCTGTTGCGCGAAATGGAGGTGACGCCGAATTCCGGCCAGTGCAATCATGGCCGGCCGACTTATGTGGAACTCAAGCTTGCCGACATCGAACGGCTGTTTGGTCGGCGCTAGCGCATGATCGGCAAGACTGCGATTCGGATTTCCAATAAGAGCAATCACAAAAGAAAGTGCTGAAAAAGTGGAGTGGAAGATGAAATGGAGCCGGTATTTGTTGGTTGCCGCCGTGGCGATGGCGGCGCTTACACAGGCCTGTTCGGAGGCCGATGCGCAGGCATGGCCGACGCGTCCGATCACGCTCGTGGTGCCGTTTGCCGCCGGCGGCGGCGTCGATGTCAGCGCGCGCATTCAGGCGCAAGGCATGAGCGAGCGGCTCGGCGAGCCGATCGTCGTCGACAATATGGGCGGAGCGGCTGGCATGACCGGTGCGCTTCACGTCGCCAAGGCCTCGCCCGATGGCTATACGATGCTGATCGGCAACAGCGGCACGCAAGCCTTCAGCCAGTCGCTGAACAAGGCGCCGCTCTACAACTCCACCACCGATTTCACGCCGGTCGGACTGGCGACGGAATTGCCGCGCATCCTCATCGTGCGCAAGGACATGCCGGTGGCGAACCTGCAGCAATTCATCGCCTATGTGAAAGCCAACCAGAGCAAGATGCAGTTCGGCTCCGCCGGTGTCGGTTCCGGCACGCATTTGCCTTGCGTTCTGCTCAATACCGCAATCGGCGTCAGCGTGACCCATGTGCCGTATCGCGGTGAGGGGCCGGCGCAACAGGATTTGATCGCGGGTCGCCTCGATTACATGTGCTCCACCATCCAGACCGGCGCGGCGCTGGCGAAACAGGGCGAAGTGAAGGGCATTGCGGTGATGTCGTCGCAGCGGGTCAAGATCATTCCCGACCTGCCGACCACCGGCGAGCAAGGTCTGCCCGGTGTCGAGGCGAGTGTCTGGAATGCCTTCTTCCTGCCGCCGGGCGCGCCGGCCGCGATTGTTCAAAAGCTCAACAAGGCGATGAGCGACGCACTCGACGACCCTGTCATCAGCAAGCGGCTGGAAGACCTTGGCCTTGAAATCGTTCCGCCGGACCGCCGCACGCCGGGCTATCTCGCCAAGTTCCAGGCTGACGAAGTGGCGCGCTGGGCAAAGGTCGTCCACGACGCCGGCATCACGCCAAATTAAAGCCGGCAGGCAAAACAACGAAAATGGGGGGAGCTATGGGCTGGAAACGATTTTTGGCGGCAGTGCCGATCTTGCTGGTGTTTGTCGCGCAGGCCCGCGCGGACGATTGGCCGACGCGCACCATCACAATGGTCGTGCCCTTCGCCGCCGGCGGCGTCTACGATACTTTGGGCCGCGTCTATGCCGCGGCGCTTTCCGACAAACTCGGCCATCAGGTTATCGTTGAAAACGTGCCTGGCGCCGGCAGCATGACCGGCGCGGCGCGCGTCGCCCGGGCCGACCCCGACGGTTATCAGATCCTGTTTGGCGGCGAGTCGCCAAACTCACAAGTTCAGCTCTTGCATAAGGCGCCGCTCTACGACGCCGCCACCGATTTTACGCCCGTCGCGCTGGTGGCGCAGCAGCCCCTTATCCTGACTGTGCGGACCGGCATTCCCGCCGCCAACCTGTCCGGCTTTATCGCCTACGCAAAGGCCAACCAGGCCAAGATGCAATACGGCTCACCGGGGATCGGAACCGGTTCTCACCTCGCCTGCTCCTTGCTCAATGTCGATATCGGCGTCGAAGTCACGCACGTGCCCTATCGTGGCCTGGCGCCGGCCATGCAGGATTTGATGGCCGGCCGCATCGATTATATGTGCCCGACGATCACCACCGCCATGGCGCAACTTCAAGCACATACGGTGCAGGCTCCAGCCGTGCTCGGCCGCGAACGCTCGCCGGCCTTTCCGGACATAGCGACGGCTGACGAGCAGGGACTGAAAGGTTTTGCGGCCTATGGCTGGAATGCGATCTTTCTGCCAAAGGCCACGCCGCAATCCATCGTCGACAAGCTCAATGCCGCGGTGCGTGCGGCCATGGATACGCCCGCGGTTCAGCAGCGCGTCCGCGAACTCGGCGCCGCCTTGCCGCCGCTCGAGCATCGCTCGCCGCAGTATTTGCAAGCCTTCGTCGAGAGCGAGATCAAGACCTGGAGCGGCGCCGTCAAAGCCGCCGGCATCACGGCGGAGTAAGCGTGACCGGGATTATGGACGGTTGAATTGCAAAATGACGCACTCGGTATCGTCATAGGCGCGGCGTTCGAGTTCGGCGAAACCCTCGGGCGCGGCAAACCGCGCTTTGGTCGCCTCTTCGACGATGATCAAAGCGTCCGCCGCCAGCCAGCCGCCGCTGCGCGCGGAGGCGATCGCCTCGGTCGCCAGATTTTGGCCGTAAGGCGGATCGAGGAAGACGAGCGCGAAGGGCTCGAGCGGATGCGCGGGGCCAAGCTTGGTGGCGTCGCGCCGGAAGATGCGGGAAACGCCGCCGAGCCCGAGCACCGTGGTATTTTCGCGGATCAGCGCGCGCGCCTCGGCGCCATCGTCGACGAACAGCACAAAGGCTGCGCCGTGCGAGGCGGCTTCGATACCGAGCGCGCCAGTGCCGGCAAACAGATCGAGTACGCGCGCACCCGTTACCGGATCGCCGTAGGCGTGGCGAAGGATGTTGAACAAAGACTCGCGCAGCCGGTCTGCAGTCGGGCGGATCGATTTTGATTTCGGCCCGGCGAGCGGACGCCCGCGCAATCGTCCGCCGACGACGCGCATCAGGGCATGATCCGGAAAAGTGGGAACCGGTGTTCCGATAAGATCATGCCCCACTAATACCGGGAGCGGCGATTGATTCAAGGTAAGCAATCGGCAGTTTATCTCCCCCGCGGCTGCCGCGAGCGCGGCCCCGATGCACGATCGGGGGATCGGCGGCGGCCTTGCGGCCGCTGCTGCCGGCTTGGTCGTTCCTTTTGCCGCGCTTCTACTTTCGGCTTGCCGTAACGCTCGACCGCGACCGGGCGACCCTTGCGATCCTGCAGATGCCCGGCATCCTCCCCTCCGGCTGGCCGTTGGCGCGGCTCATGCTTGCGTTGCGCGCCATGAAACTTGCGGTGCAATTTCTTGGTCGCGCGATCTTGCTCGTGGGCCCGCCAGGCATGATCCGCCGATGTCCGTTTTTTGTTCTTGTCGTCTTTGGGGTCCGGGCGCGCGGCGGCGGGACGCTGTTCGCGCCGCGGCGGCGGTGGCACCGCAATCGGTGCGGAAAATTCAGCGCCGGACTGCGCCGCAAGCTTATCGCCGAGCTGTTCGCGCAAGGTCTTGGTAGGCACTTCCTCAGCTGCCGCGTTGGCGATCTCGCCGAGCTGGAACGGGCCGAAGGAGACGCGAATGAGCCGCGTCACCGTGAGCCCGAGATGGCCGAGCACGTTGCGGACTTCGCGGTTCTTGCCCTCGCGGATGGCGAACGTCAGCCATAAATTCGAGCCCTGCACACGATCGATATTTGCTTCGATTGCACCATAGCGGATGCCTGAAATGGTGATGCCGTCGCGCAGCGCGTCGAGCTTGGCTTGCGTCACCGCGCCGTGCGCGCGCACCCGATAGCGCCGTAGCCAGCCGGTCGCGGGAAGCTCCAACACGCGCGCGAGAGCGCCGTCATTGGTCAGAAGGAGAAGCCCCTCGGTATTGAAATCGAGCCGGCCGACGCTGATCAGCCGAGGCAGGTCCGGCGGCAGTTTCTGGAAAATAGTCGGCCGGCCGCGGGGATCCGCATGGCTCGTCAGGAGCCCGCGCGGCTTGTGATAGAGGAACAGCCGCGTGCGCACCCGGCCGGGCAGCGGCTGCCCGTCGATGCTGATGCGGTCGCTTTCGCTGACGTTAAGCGCGGGCGAGGCAATCACGGCGTCGTTGAGGGTGACGCGGCCGGCGGCAATCCAAAGCTCGGCCTCCCGGCGCGAGGCCAGCCCGGCCCGGGCGATCACTTTGGCGATGCGCTCGCCGGATTTGTGCTGGTCGCTGTTACCGTTCATAGTTCCACGGCTGATAGCAGAGTGGGTCGAGAGAGACCAAGATATCTTTCATGACCTCGTTCATGGATGAAGCCTTGCGGGAAGCCCGCGCCGCCGGTAGCGGCGGCGAGGTGCCGGTCGGCTGCGTCATCGTCCGCTATGGCGAAATCGTGTCGCGGGCCGGCAATCGCACGCTCACCGAGCGCGATCCGACCGCACATGCCGAAATCGTCGCTATCCGCGCGGCGGCGCAGCGCCTGGGCTCGGAACGCCTCGACGATTGCGACCTCTATGTCACGCTCGAGCCCTGCGCCATGTGTGCCGGTGCGATCGCTTTCGCTCGCGTCCGCCGGCTCTATTACGGCGCCGCCGACCCCAAGGGCGGCGCTGTCGACAATGGCGTAAAGTTCTTTGCTTCGCCGACCTGCCATCACCGCCCGGACATCTATGGCGGGCTGGCGGCAGCGGAGGCGGGCACCTTGCTCAAGGAATTTTTCCTGGAGCGCCGCTGAGCAGCGCAGTGAGCTTCTCCTTCACTTCGGTTTTCACCGCTTCGGCAGACCGGATGATCGAACTCGCCTGGTAGAAATCGAGCGTGCGGAAAATCGATACATTGGGCCGGATCACCAGATCGGGCGCCGCGTGCATGTGCTTGGCGGCGACGATGGTCGAGCCCATGATGAGAAGCGTTGTGAACACGCTTTCCCAGGCTCCGGGCACGTCGCTCCGTTCCGCCGCAGGGCTGCCGAATACGTCAACGCCAACAATGATGTCGGCGCGGCCGAGCAGGCGATCGATCGGCAGCGGATTGGTGGCGCCGCCGTCGACGAGGATACGGCCGTCCGTCATGACCGGACGGAACAGGCCGGGAAACGCGATCGAGGCGGCGAGCGCCGGCCGCAGCGGTCCAGACGAAAGCGCCGCTTCCTCGCGGCGGTGCAGGTCGGTTGCCATCGCCGTGAGCGGGATGGCGAGGCCGGAAAATTCCTCGGGGATCGTGTCCGGCAAGAACTGCGCGCAGAATTTCTCGGCGTCCATCTGCGTCGCCTGGCTGAAAGCGCCCGAGAGCAAGTCCGTGAGCTTTCCGGCGCGCGCCTGGACGAGACGCGCCATGGTTTCGCGCCGGTCATGCGCAAACCTGATGACGTGGTGGCGAATGTCCCTGCCGCTCATGCCGGCCGCATAGGCTGCGCCGATCAGCGCGCCGATCGACGTGCCAGCAATGGCCGTGGGTTTTACGCCCATCTCGTCGAGCGCTTCGAATACCGCGATATGCGCCAGCCCGCGCGCGCCGCCGGAGCCGAGTGCGAGCGCGAAGGTCTTCACGCGTCGGCCTCGCGCGCGAACTCCCAGCCCGTGGCGGCAAGCGGCCGCACCAGGCCGGCCTTGGCGGCGGCAAAGGCGCTCGTCGCGGTGCCGTCGCGCACGCGGCCCGCGATGCCTTGCATGATCGCGGCGAGGCGGAAGAAATTATAGGCGAAATAGACTGGCAGTTGCGGCCGCGGGTCAAGCCCGGTGCGCGCCACGTAAAGATCGACATAATCGGCAAGCGACGGGATGCCGAGCGCGGCAAGATCGAACCCGAGGAGCGAGCCGGTGCCGGCCTCCGAGTGCGGCATGTGCCACGCCATCAAATGGTAGGAAAAGTCGGCAAGCGGATCGCCCAGCGTCGAGAGTTCCCAATCCAGCACGGCCGAGATGTCCGGTGCGTCCGGCGCGACAATGATGTTGTCGAGCCGATAGTCGCCGTGCACCAGCCGCAGCGGCGCGCCCGCCGGCACGTGCCCCGGAAGCCACGCAATCAGCCGCTCCATCTCCTCGATGTGTCCGGTCTCCGACGCGCGGTACTGCTTCGACCAGCGTTCGATCTGTCGCGCCACGTAATTCTCTCCGCGGCCGTAGTCGCCGAGCCCGATTTTCGCCGGCTCGAAATTGTGCAGCCGCGCCAGCGTGGCATTCATGGTGTCATAGACTCGCGTGCGCTCGGCGGCGGCCGATCCGGGCATCTGCGGTTCCCAAAACACCCGGCCCTCGACATAGGCCATGACGAAGAAGGCCGTGCCGATAATCGTTTCGTCGTTGCAATAAAGCACCGGCGCTGCGACCGGAAAACTTTGTGCGTGGAGCGCGCTGATGATGCGAAATTCCCGATCGACGGCATGCGCGGAAGGCAAAAGCTTGCCCGGCGGCTTTCGCCGGAGCGCGTAGCGCTGCCGGGGAGTTTCCACCAGATAGGTCGGGTTCGACTGGCCGCCCTTGAACTGATTGACAACGACCGGTCCGGCAAATCCCGCAACGTGAGCGCGCAGATAGGCCTCGAGCTGGCCGACATCGAAGCGCAAGCGCTCGGCGACTTCACGCGTGCCGGAAAAGGCGCTTTGCCGATCGGAGGTGGCCATTTCGGATGCGCTCGTGTCGGGGGCGGTCATGTCGGGGGCGATCATGGGCGAATTTACCGCGCGCCGAAGAACTCCAGCAACGCCTGTGCGGTCGCGGCCGGATTCTCCTCCGGCAGATAATGACCGCTCTCGATGGCAAAGCCGCGCAGGTCCGGCGCCCAATCGCGCCAGCAGGCCAGCGTGTCGATGCCCGCACCGGCCGGCAGCCCGCTCGTGCCCCACAGCGCGAGGACAGGGCAGCCGATCTTCTTGCCCGCCGCGCGGTCGGCCTCGTCATTGGCAAAATCCGTGGTGCGGCCGGCGCCATAATCTTCACACATGGCGTGGATGCGGGTCGAATCCTCGATGCGGCGTGGTAATGCGCCAAAGCGCGGGGATCGAACACCGAAATGGCGTGGTCCTTGGCGCCGGCGGTGGTGCGCGAATCGAAGAAAAATTTTGGATCGTGACCGATTAGCGTTTCGGGAAATGGTTCCGGCAGGGACAAAAACATCCAGTGCCAGGCTCGGGCGGCAAGCCGCGCGTTCATGCGCCGCCACATGTCCCAGGTGGTGACGATGTCGAGCACGGCCAATTGATCGATGCGGCCGGGATTTTCCAGCGCCAGGCGATAGCCGACCCGGCCGCCCCGATCGTGGCCGGCGAGGCGAAAGCGGTCGAAGCCGAGCGCTTCCATGATTTGGATCATGGCGATCGCCATGGCACGCTCGGTGTAAGGGGCGTGTTCGGCATTGGCGCGCGGCGCCGCGGACCAGCCGTAACCGGGCAAATCTGCGATCACCAGCGTGAAATGCGCGGCCAGCGCCGGCGCCACGCGGTGCCACATGACGTTGCTCTGCGGATGGCCGTGCAGGAGGAGAAGCGGCGGGCCGCCGCTGTCGCCGACACGGGCGAAAATCTCGCCGATCGATGTGTCGATCCAGCGCGACGCGTAGCCGGGATAAAGGTCGACGAGATCGGGCATTATTGCGCCTCCCGCTCCACAGCGCGCCAGCCGATGTCGTGGCGGCAGAAACCTTCGGGCCAGCGCACGAGAGACACGGCTTGATAAGCTCGCGCTTGCGCCTCGCGCACGGTCTTGCCGATCGCCGAGACATCGAGCACGCGGCCGCCGTTGGCAAGGATCTTGCCGCCTTCGGCTTTGGTGCCGGCATGGAAGATTTCCACGCCCTCGATCGCGCCTGCTTCGTCGAGGCCTTCGATGACGGTGCCGCGGGCATAAGAACCTGGATAGCCCTTGGCGGCTATCACCACGGTGAGCGCCGGATCGGCGTACCAGCGCAGGTCGAAATTCTTGAGCATGCCGTCGCGGCTTGCCAGCAGCGCGGGCACGAGATCCGACATCAGGCGCAGCATCAGCACCTGCGTCTCCGGATCGCCGAAGCGGGCGTTGTATTCGATGAGCTTCGGGCCTTCGCGCGTGATCATCAGTCCGGCGTAAAGCACGCCCTTATAGGGCGTCCCCATCGCCTTCATAGCTCGCATCGTCGGCTCGATGATTTCAGCCATGATACGTGCGCTCATGGCAGCATCAATATTTGGTGCCGGCGAATAGGCGCCCATGCCGCCGGTGTTTGGTCCTTTGTCGCCGTCAAAAGCGCGCTTGTGATCCTGCGCCGTGGTCAGCGCGATCGCAGTCTCGCCGTCGCACAGCGCGAAGAAAGAGGCTTCCTCACCGTCGAGGAATTCCTCGATCACCACTTCGGCGGAGGCCTCGCCCAAACTGCCGCCGAACATCATGTCGACCGCCGCCTCGGCCTCGCCAAGATTTTGCGCGACAACGACACCCTTGCCGGCAGCGAGCCCGTCGGCCTTGACGACGATCGGCGCGCCTTGGCGCCGGAGATATACTCTGGCCGGATCGGCGGCGCGGAAACGTTCGTAAGCCGCCGTCGGAATGCCGTTGGCGCGGCACAGGTCCTTGGTGAAACCCTTGGAGCCTTCGAGCCGGGCCGCCGCCCGGCTTGGTCCGAAGGCCTTGATGCCGGCCGCTTCAAGGTCATCGACAATGCCGGCGCAGAGCGGCGCCTCGGGTCCGACGACGACGAAATCGATGCCGGCGCGCCGGCAGAATGCGATCACCGCGCCATGATCGGCGAGGTCGAGCGCGACGCATTCGGCTTCGTGCGCGATGCCGGCATTGCCCGGCGCGCAATAAAGTCTATCGGCCAGCGGGCTTGCCGCCATCTTCCAGGCCAGCGCGTGCTCGCGGCCGCCGGAGCCCAAGAGCAGAATGTTCATGAATCAGAATGCCTTGGCAGACCCGTCAGCGGGACTTGACCCGCCCTCGCAATGGATCGCACTAATCGCCATGGAGTTTGCCGAACTCGTCAACCTCGCTCCTTGGTCTGTGCAGAACCGGATGAACGAACCGCGCCTCAATCTGCCGGAACTGACCGTCTCCGAACTGTCGATAGCGCTCAAGCGCACCATCGAGGATTTGTACGGTTACGTGCGCGTGCGCGGCGAACTCGGCAAGGTGAGCTACCACAATAACGGTCACGTCTATTTCGATCTCAAGGACGAGCGTGCCTGCATTGCCGGCGTTATCTGGCGCTCGACAGCGCCGCGGGTAAAGCTCAAGCTTGAGGCCGGCCTGGAAGTCGTCATCACCGGGCGGCTGACCACTTATCCGGGCCGTTCGCAATATCAGATCATCGTCGAGACGCTGGAGCCCGCCGGGCTTGGCGCGCTGATGGCGCTTCTTGAAGAGCGCAAGCAGAAACTCGCCGCCGAGGGACTGTTCGACGAGGCGCGAAAGCAGCTGTTGCCGTTTCTGCCCACCGTGATCGGCGTCGTCACGTCGCCGACCGGCGCGGTGATCCGCGATATCCTGCACCGGCTCGCCGACCGCTTTCCGCGCCACGTCATCGTCTGGCCGGTCAAGGTGCAGGGCGACGGCTCGGCTGCCGAAGTGGCCTCGGCTATCGCCGGGTTCAACGCGCTTGCCCCCTCTCAACCCTCCTCCGTAAACGGGCGAGGGAAGAGTGGGGGCCTGCCGCCGCGGCCTGATTTGATCATCGTCGCGCGCGGCGGCGGTTCGCTTGAGGATTTGTGGTCGTTCAACGAAGAGATCGTCGTCCGCGCGGCGGCGGCAAGCTTTATTCCGCTGATTTCCGCGGTCGGTCACGAGACCGACGTGACGCTGATCGATTTCGTTGCCGACCGGCGTGCGCCGACGCCGACGGCCGCCGCCGAAATGGCGGTCCCGGTGCGGGCCGAACTTCTCGGCGACGTCGATTCACTGTCGCGGCGGGCGTTCGCCAGCTGGCGGCGCAATCAGGAGGCACGGCGCAACGAATTGCGCTCGGCCTCTCGCGCGTTGCCGGACGCCGACGAGGTGTTGGCCCTGCCGCGGCAGCGGCTCGATCATGCCGCGGCGGGTCTGCGCCATGGCCTGCGCGCCAATGCCCAAATCCATCATGTCAGTTTTTCGCGGATCGCCGGTCGGCTCCGCGTGCAATTGCTGCGCACCAATGTCGAACGCCGCCGCGAGCGTTATGCCGGCGTTACGCTGCGGCTGCGGGCCGGCGTCGCCGCCAATGTCGCCGTCCATCGCACCCGGCTGGCGCGCGAGCGCGAGCGGGTGAGCGCCTTCGCCGAGCGGGCGCGGCGCGCGATCCACCAATTCGTCACGCTCCGGCAAGCGCGCATCGAGCGCGGCGGCCAATTGCTTGCGGCATTTTCCTATCGCGGCGTATTGGCGCGGGGGTTCGCCCTGATTCGCGACAGTGCGGGACGGCCGCTGCGAACCGTCGCTGCAGTCAGCGCCGGCATGCCGATCGAAATCGAGTTTGCCGATGGCCGTGTCGGCGCCCATGCCGACGGTCACGCCGATGCCGAACCGCCCGCTGGCGCCAAGCCCGGCATTCCTGGACCGCGCGCACGGCGCGGCGGCGGTCCGGGACAGGGTGACCTGTTTTAGCGAGGAGGTCTGCAATGCAGGGTAAGATCGCGGTCGAAGAGCATTTTGCGATTGGCGCAACGGCGTCCAAGTCGGTTCGCTTTCCGGAGCACCCCTATTGGGCGGGGATCGAAGGCAAGCTTGTCGATCTGTACGACCGCCGCCTCGCCGAGATGGATGCATCCGGCATCGAATGCGCGGTGTTGTCGCTCAATGCCAATGGCATTCAAGAGATTCCAGACGCCGCCAAAGCGGTCGCACTGGCGCGCGAGGCCAATGATGATCTGGCGGCGATCGTCGCTAAGCGGCCGGATCGCTTCGTTGCGCTCGCCGCGCTGCCGATGCAGGATCCGGCGGCGGCCGCCGCCGAGCTTGGCCGCTGCGTGCGCGATTTCAAATTCAGAGGCGCACTGGTCAACGGCTTCTCCCAGGTCGGCACGGCCGACTCCGCGGTCTACTACGACCTGCCGCAATACCGGCCGTTCTGGGCTGAAGTCGAGCGTCTCGACGTGCCGTTCTATCTGCATCCGCGTTATTCTCTGCCGAGCCGCCGCCAACGTTACGAAGGCCACTTATGGCTGATCGGCTCGCCATGGGATTTTGCCGAAGAGACCGCCATTCATTCGCTGCGTCTGATGGGCTGTGGACTGTTCGACGACTATCCGAAACTGCAGATCGTGATTGGCCATCTCGGCGAGCGCATCCCGTTTGATCTGTGGCGGCTTGATCACCGGCTGAGCATGCTGCCGGGCCGGCCGGCCAAGCGAACCATGGCGGAATATTTTCGGAATAATTTCCACATCACGACCAGCGGCAATTTCTGCACCCAGTCACTGATCCACGCCATTCTCACTGTCGGGGCGGACCGCGTGCTGTTTGCCGTCGATTATCCGTTCGAGGATCACGTGCAGGCCGCGTCGTGGTTCGACGCTGTTGAGATCGCCGAGCAGGATCGCGTGAAGATTGGCCGCGACAATGCGAAGGCGCTATTCGGTCTCGGATGAATTCAAGATCAAGCTGACTGTTCGTTCATATCGGCAGCCGCGGAACTGCCATGATGCTGGCGTGTTATGCCCACGCATTGGTTCGCGCCCTAAGGAGAATGACAATGACTAAGACTGTGTTTGCGATGGCGGTCGCCGGGTTGGTTTTCGCGGCCGCTTCCGGGACTTCGCAAGCCGCGCCGATCGCGCCGCTTCCGGCGGGGACTCAGGCCGAATCCGGCAACCTGACTCCGGTCTATTACCGTTACCATTACCACCGCTATTACCGTCATTGCTGGTGGCACCACGGTTATCGGCATTGTTGGTGATGGCTTTACCCCGCTGACGCCGGGCTTGATCAAGACACGTCATTGCAGCGCCGCGCCGATCCAATCGGTGCGGCGTTTTTGTTGCACTGGGGAATTTGTGACTCACGCCTTTCGCCGCAGCGGCAGAGTGATTATGTTTCGTTTTGCGGCCGGGGCGTTTGTGGCGATTCGGCCGCTGTTTTCTGCGAGGTAACTTTGCTCAATCGAACCGACCGTCCGGCGCCGATGCCCGGCGAAGCCGATGTAAAATATCTCGACGGCGATTTTCGCGTCGTGCGGCCGGGCGCCTTCGTACGCTGTGCCGTGACCGGAGTGCCTATTCCACTGGAGGAACTGCGCTACTGGAGCGTCGACTTGCAGGAAGCCTATGCGACGCCCGAAGCCGTCATGCAGCGGCAGGGTTCGCACTACGCGCGGAAATCCTGAACCGTTTTCTCAGGCGTACTGCGAGGGAGCGAAGCCCTCGGATACTATGGGTTGCGGGCTTGCTGGCCAGCGGCCGTGTGCCGGAACGACGAAACGGCCTTAAGCACCGTCTGCCGGAATAAATCCTGCTCGTCGATGACGAGCCGCACCGGCAATGCGCTGGTGCGTGCGGCAAGCGCCTCAAGCTGCGGCTCGCCCGAAAGCCGCACCAGGTCCTTCTCGGTCGTCACCAGCATGCAGATTCTTCGCTTGCGCGCGCGCGATCAAATCCCGCGCTTGGGCCGCCGTGTAGCGGTGATGGTCCGGAAAACTGGCGCGGTCGGCGACGTCAATGCCGGCGGCGGCAAGGGTTGCAAAAAACTTCTCAGGATCGCCGATGCCGGCAAAAGCTAAAACCTTGCGCCGGCCGATGGCGGCGATCACGTTTCGATCCGGATCGAACCTGGCATGGAATATGTTCAGCCCGCGCCGGCGCGCCCGGTCCAGCACCAGCGCCGCACCGTCCGGCGCACCGACAACGATCAATGCTTGTGCCCGCTCGAGCTGCAATCCGAGTGGCGCCCGCATCGGGCCCGCCGGAATTATGTGACCGTTGCCGACGCCGCGGCGGCCGTCGACGACGATGATCGTCAAATCCTTGACGAGCGCCGAATTCTGCAGTCCGTCATCCATCACGACGACGCCGGCTCCGGCAAACTGGGCGAGTTTTATCCCGGCGACGCGATCGCGCGCGACAATGGTGGGCGCAAGCCGGCTCAGCAGCAGCGGCTCGTCGCCGACATCGCGCGCCAGATGGATCGCCGGATTGACCCGCACCGGGCCGCTCAGCCCTCCGCCGTAGCCGCGGCTCAAGAAGAACGGGCGTTCATGGGCGGCGTGAAGGAGTTGCGCGACTGCAATCGCGGCCGGCGTTTTGCCGGCGCCGCCGACGGTGAGGTTGCCGAGGCAAATCACCGGCAATCGAGCGCGGTGGCCGGATGATTGCATGCGCAATGCCGCCACCGTGCCGTAGATCGCGGCCAAGGGGATCAAAAGGTTTCCGCTGCCGGGCCGCCACCAGAAATCCGGCTCGCGCGTCATGACGCGCGTTGCTCAAGGCGAAGCTGCATCAGATAGGGATCGAGCGCGGCGAGCGTGCGCTTGAGTGCGCCGCCGAGACGTCCGACTGTTTCGGTCGCGGCATCAGCGACCGCTTTGCCCGCCGCCGGATCGGCGAGCCAGGTGCCAAGCCGCGCCGTCAGCGTAGCTTCGTCGCTCACCAGTTCCGCGCCATTCGCCTCGTCGAGGGTGGCGTAGATTTCGCCGAAATTCCAGACATGCGGGCCGTGGAGCACGGCGCCGCCCAGCCTGACGGCTTCGATCGGGTTCTGGCCGCCGTGACTGGCGAGCGATCCGCCCATGAACACGATCGGGGCGATGCGGTAGATCAGGCCGAGTTCGCCCAAAGTGTCGGCGACATAAACCGCGATATCCGGCATCGGCTGGGCGCGGCTTGAACGCCGCGCTACGGCAAGCCCGGCGACTTTGGCGATCTCGGCGATGCTCTCGCCGCGTTCCGGATGACGCGGCGCAATGATCGTCAACAGCGTGGGGAATTTCGCGCGCAAACGGCCGTGCGCAGCGATGATCGCTGCTTCTTCACCCGGATGGGTCGATGCCGCGGCGACTACCGGGCGGTTGCCGAGGATTTCCTTAAGCCGTTTGAGCGCCGCTTGATCGGCCGGTGGCGCCGGGACGTCGAGCTTGAGGTTGCCGGTCAACATCACCCGCGGTGCGCCAAGTTGTCCAAAGCGTTCTGCATCGGCGGTCGACTGGGCAAGGCACAAATCGAAGCGGCCGAGCAGGGCCGCGATCGAGTCCGGCACCCGTCGCCAGCGACGAAACGAGCGCCCCGACAGCCGGCCGTTGACCAGGATCATCGGAATTTTGCGTTCGGCGCAGGACAGAATGAGGTTGGGCCACAAATCGGATTCGACGAACAGCGCAAGGCCGGGCTGCCAATGGTCGAGGAAGCGCCGCACGAAACGCGGTGCGTCGAGCGGAATGAACTGGTGCAATGTGCCGTCGGGCAGGCGCTGCTCGGCAAGCGCCGCGGAGGTGACCGTGCCCGAGGTGACCAGCACGGCAAAATCCTGCGCCCGTAACCGCTCGATCAGCGGGATCACGGCGAGCATTTCGCCGACGCTGGCGCCGTGCACCCAGACGAGCGGACCACTGGGGCGCTCGACACTGGCTTCGCCGCGTCGTTCGGACAGCCGTTCGGGATGCTCCTTGCCGCGGTTAAGCCGTCGCGCCAGCACTTGCGGCGCAATCGGTGATCCGGCGGCGGACGCCAGCTGATAGAGACGCAACGCAAACGGCAGTCGACCGGCCACAATAAACTCCGCACTGGCGACCTTGCCGCCGGATTGTAAGAACTTCAAATCACCCGCACTAGAGCATGATCCGGAAAAGTGGACAGCGGTTTTCTGGAAAGATCATGCTCCATCGAAATGCTAGAGCGCCCATCGATTCAATACGAAGCGATTGCGTTCTAGCGCTTATCGACGAGTTCGTAGGCCCGCCGCGTTGCCGCATTGAGGCGCTCTTCGAGAAGGCGCCGCGCTGCTTCGAGGGCCGCGTCGTCGGCATCGGCGGGAACGGTCACCGGCTCGGCGGCGACGCCGGCGCCGCGACCGAACGGCAGATTGATCGTGGTGTGGTCCCAATTATCGAGCACGTAGCGCCGGCTGGTGGCGATGGCACTCGGATAGATCGGCCGGCCGGACGCCTGGGCGAGCTTGACGATTCCGAGACCGGCAACGCGCGCGACTTTAGGCACGTCCGCCGACAGTGCAATCGAGTTGCCCGCGGCGAGCGAATCGAGCATCGCCTGGAAGGCGGCGACGCCGGCTTTGTGGACGAAGCCGCCGCCGTGATTGCCGGAGCCGCGGATGGTGCCGACGCCGAGCCGCTGCGCGGCCACTGCGTTGATCTCACCATCGCGATGGCGCGACACCAGCATATTGACGCGGTGCTCGATCTTGCGCGCCATCGGCGCGAGCAGGTGTTGCCCGTGCCAGAACGCCAGAATGATCGGCATGTCGGCTTCGCCGCGCGCATAGATGTCGGCAGGCTCCAGTGTGAAGCGGGTGGTCGAGCCGACGAAACGCAGATATTCCGCGGTGACGATTCCGATCGTCACCTTGGCCCAGCGTTGCTCCCCGATCTGCCGCCACAACCGCATGCGTGCCTTTAACGTTGCGGTGCCTGGCTTTCCGGGTCGAGCAGGCGGTGCAGGTGAACGATGAAGTAACGCATCTGGGCGTTGTCGACGGTCCCTTGAGCCTTTGCCTTCCACGCCGCGTAGGCGGTCGCGTAGTTCGGATAGATGCCGACGAATTCGAGTTGGTCGAGATCCTTGAATTCAGTCGTCGACACGCTATCGAGCTCGCCGCCAAAGACGAGATGGAGCAACTGTTTTGGTTTGGGAGTGTCAGACATGGTGTTCAATCCACGCGCTCAATACGCGATTTATGAAAACGCCAGGCGTCCATCCCCAAGAAGTTCAATAAGCGCCGCATGCCTGTCCCGGCCGGCCGCGACGAGCGTCCCGTGCCGTGGCACGGGACGATTATAGGTCACAGCACCGCCCGTAATGGACGTCATTGCGCCGCCCGCTTCGTGCACCAAAAGATCAGCCGCCGCAAGGTCCCAATCGTGGCTATTGCCGCTGGCAAAAGCCACGTCGCAGGCGCCGTGCGCGACCTGGGCCAGCCGCAGCGCCAGCGAACGCACCCGCGGCATGGCGGTGAAAGGCGGCGTCGCGGCGGCAAGTCGTTCCAGGAGGGCTTTCGGCCCGGCGATCCGCGCGCCTTTGAGTTCCGCGCCCGGCGTCGCCGAGATCGGCGCACCGTTGCAGGTAGCGCCGGCATTGGCGCCCGCCACGAAGAATTGGTCCGGCACCGGCGCGTAGAGGCAGGCCGCGATCGGCCGGCCATTTTCGACCAAGGCCGCCGACACCGCCCAATCCGGGTAGCCCGCGATATAGGCGCGCGTGCCGTCGATCGGATCGACGATCCAGACATAACGCGCGGCAAGCCGAGCCGGATTGTCGAGGCTTTCCTCCGACAGCCAGGCGATGCCGTCGCCGCCTGCGGTCAGCCGTTCGCGCAAAAGATTGTCGACGGCGATGTCGGCTTCGGAGACCGGCGACGCTGTCGGGCCCTTGGTCCAGTTCTTCAGCGACGTGCCGAACATCGAGCGGGCGAGGTGCCCCGCCTCTCGCACAGCCACGTGGAGCCGCGCCGAAATTTGCGCAAGATCGACGACCTCAATGGCCGGCAACAGTCAGGCCCTCCACGCGCAAGGTCGGCGCATTGGTGCCGTAACGGAAAGTCAGGTCATTCGCCGGCGTGAGACTCGCAAATATCTCGCCCAAATGTCCGGCGATGGTCACTTCGCTGACCGGAAATGTGCGCTGGCCTTTTTCGATCCAGAAGCCAGCGGCGCCGCGGCTATAGTCGCCGGTCACCAGGTTGACGCCCTGGCCGATGAGATCGGTGATGTAGAAACCGTCTTCGATTTCGGCGATGAGTTGCTCCGGGCTTTGGCTGCCGGGCGCGAGGTAAAGATTGCTCGGGCCGGGGGAGGGGACCGATGAAACGCCGCGCTGGGCATGACCGGTGGTTTGCAGGTCGAGCTCGCGCGCAGTGGCGCAGTCGAGCAGCCAGGTTTTGAGCACGCCGTCTTCGACCAGTTTGATCACCCGCGTGGCGACGCCCTCGGCGTCGAAGCTCCGCGAGCGCTGGCCGCGCCGCCGCAACGGATCATCGACGATATCGATGTCCGGCGCACAGATGCGTTGGCCAAGCTTCTCGCGCAGGAAACTCGTCTTGCGCGCCACCGAGCCGCCATTGGCGGCACTAGCGAGATGACCGATCAACGATCCGGAAATTCGCGTATCGAACACCACCGGTACCCGCCGCGTCGCGACCTTGCGCGGATTAAGCCGCTCGACCGCGCGTTCGCCTGCGGTGCGGCCGACTTTATCGGCGCTTTCAAGATCAGCGGCATGCAGTGTCGAGGAGAAATCGTAGTCCTGCTCCATGCCGGTGCCGTTGCCGGCGATCGCCGACATCGACACCGAGTGCCGTGAGCCGATGGTGGCGCCGTGGAAACCGTGGCTGGTCACCAACACCATGCCGCCGATGCCGGCCGAGGCCGAGGCGCCGCCGGATTTGCTCACGCCGGTCACGGCAAGGCCGGCTTTCTCGGCTGCACGGGCGTGCCGTTCTAGCAAATCGACGCCGGGCATATCCGGATCGAGCAGATCGAGATCGGGAAAGCTGCGGGCGAGCAGGGCCGGATCGGCCAAGCCGGCGAACTTGTCTTCCGGCGCCGCGCGCGCCATGGCGACGGCGCGTTCGGCGAGCGCATCGAGACCGTCGGACTGGAGATCGTTAGTGGAAACCGCCGCCTGCCGATGGCCGACCAGAACACGCAAGCCGATGTCGTCGCCTTCGGAGCGCTGCGATTCCTCGACCGCGCCGTCGCGCACGTCGATCGACAGCGAGACCGAGCGTACGGCGACGGCATCGGCTTCAGTGGCGCCGGCGCGCCGCGCCGCGTCAACGAGGCGGGTGGCAAGATCGGTGAGGGCGGATTGATCGAGGAGCGATGACATTTGTGGTTGGCAATCGGTTTAAGGCTGAGGGAGCGTCAAGACAAGCGACGCGATAGGCCGAAGATGTGCGCGCAAGGCCCCCGATGCAACGGGCATTGTTCGAATTTGCCGCGCCTCGGCAACCAGTCGTCAATCATGCGGCGCGGATCGGGCCCCGCTACGTCCCTTTAACCAGTCTCTTTAAGCCGATTACGACGGCCCTGTGGCATGGTCGGGACAACCGGGCGGCAACAGCCCGGTGGGAGCCGAAGTTTTCGGGGCGTCAAATGGAAGCCGGCAGGATCGCTGCCGGGTCGGGCCGCGACGGGCCATCGCATCGCACAAGCGCGGTGGGAATGCCGTTGCGGCTCGACCCCTTCTCACTGCCCGTGCGTTTTGAAGCTGCCGATGCGGCGGCCGACGAGCGCCTGCGCATTGTCGACCTGCACCGCGAGCGCGTCGTGCTGCGGCGCTCGGTCGCCGGCATGCGCATGGCGCTGAACTTGCCGGTTGCAGCCTTTCGCGGCGTAGCGATAAGGCTGTTCGGCGATGCGGGCTCCGGTCGCGGCGATTCAGCGCCGACCTCGATTGCCGTCGTTCTCGAACATCAAGATCCCGCTTTGTCGCTGCCGCTCTTCGCGTCGCCTGAAACCGACGACATCGTCGCCGAATGGCAGGCCTGGGGCCGCGTGCTCGGACTTCCACTTCTCGTCGCCGAGAGCGATGGCACGTTTCGCGAGCCGTTTGCGCGGCTCGGCGCGGTGCGCATCGAAGCGCCGACCTGTCGCCGCCGCCGCCGCACGGCGATCGCCCGCCGCCATCCGTCGCGGCTGCTCCGCCGCCGCTCTGGAACTCTCCCGCCCGCACCAATCGTGCACCGCGACGAGCGCGAGATCATCGCGCGCAATTAATCATCCGCACCTGCACGACGCAGGCGGCGAACGCAGCAGAGAAATACACCGCCATGAATGTCTGGGTTCCGCTGGTCCTTGCCGTCATGCCGATGAGCGTCAGCATCGGCCAGCTTTTGCTCGTTGTCGCGGCCCTGTCCGCGACCTCGGCGGCCGGTCTCTATGCCGGGAGGCGCGATTTCAGTGCGAGGCCCACCGATCGAGCGGTTGCTGGCATCAATCCGACGGCGCGGAACGACGCATCAATCGACGCCGCACTCCACGCCTCACGCGCCAGGGCCTTGGTCGTTCTTTACGGCGCGGTCCGAAACGAGCGAAGGCCGTGGGCAGCGAAGGCCAACGGCCTTAGCGCTTGGCCTGCATCCTTTTCAGCCGCCGCCGAGTGACGGCGGACCACTGCTCACTCCAGCGGTTCAACCTTCACCAGCGCGTGGTCGTGGTTGCTGCCGACCCAGAAGCTCACCGGCGTCGTTGAGTTGTCGACCGCGACGGTGCGCATATTGGTGTCGGACGGCATCAGATATTGCGCGGTCTGGCCGGTCTTGGGATCGATCCGCACCACCCGGTCGGTCGACATCGTGGAGGCCCACAGGTCGCCGTTCTTGTCGAACTCGGCGCGGTACGGGAACGTATCGGGCGGCAGGGCGTATTCGGTGAACTGATCGGTCTTGGGATCGAACACCGCGACCTTGTTGCCGCGATATTCGGCAATAGTGATGCGGTCCTGATTGTCGATCTCCATGCGGCGCAGCCGGGCATGCGGTGTCGGCGGCGTGAACCAGGTCACCTTGAGCGTCTTGGCGTCGATCTCGCCGAGATGGCCGTCGGCGAATTCCGCCAGCCAAAGGTCATTCTTGGAATCGGAGATGACCTGATAGATGCCGTAATGGTGGCCGGGCGGCAACGCGTCGGTGGGATGGAAGCGCTCCCATTTGCCGCTCGCCAGATCGAGCCGGAAAATGTCGTCGGTGCCGACGCTCTTGGTCCAGACCTTGCCGTCGACGTCGTGGCGCAGGCCGACGAAGTTGAGTTGCACCCGGTTGTCGTTCCATTCCGCCGGCAGCGGATAGTATTTGATCGCGCCGGTCTTCGGATCGATGCTGCCGAGCGCGCCCTGATACATAGTGTCGAACCACAGCAAGCCCGCTTTGTCGAAGGCAAGACTAAGCTGGCCGACAGGCGCATCGGGCTTGAAGTTCTTCAGCGGATATTGGGTAAGTTGAAGCGTCTTCGGATTGAATTTCGAGATGAAAAGCTGGCCGAAATCGGAGTACCAGACGTTGCCGTCGTTATCGAGGACGATGTCGTGCGGCTCGATGGTCGGCTGCGGCAGATTATATTCGGTGACGATGGCGCGCGTCGACACTCCGGTCGGCCGCGGCAAGGTTTTGAGCGGATAGGCCCAGTGATCGGCCGTGCTGAGGTTGATCGTTGCCAGATATTCGGCGGCCTTACGGTATTCCTCAGGCGTGCCGGCGCGCGAGCGATCCAGCATCGGCTGCGGCTTGATCGGCTGGCTCACGGCGCCATAGCCTTTCATGCGCGGGATTACCTGCATCCATTCGTTGACGTCGTGCGTCGAGCGCACGATGCGCTCCATGGTGTGGCAACTGGTGCAGTCGAGCAGGAACGCCTTCTGCTCTGCGGTGCCGGGGATGCTCATCATCCATTCGGCATTGGTGAGCTGGCCGGGAAGATTTTTGGTCGGCACCAAAGTGAGGTTGGCGACCACCGGATCCTCGGCGATGACGTTCGTTGTGGCCGGCGCCGAGAGGTCGTAACCGACGGCGCGGATGGCAAGAGTGTAGCGGCCCGGTTCCAACCGATTTTCCGGAAAGGCGTAATGGCCTTTGGCGTCCGTGGTGACGCTGACCGAAACGATCGAGCCGTCCTTGTGGGCGGTGACGATGACTCCCTCCATGGGCGTGGCATTGGGCCCTTCGGCACCGGAGGTGACCTGGCCGACGAGGGCTGCCGGCGCCTGGTCGTTGGCATTTGCGGTTGACGGGAAAACCTGGAACAGGACGGCAGCCAGCGCGGCGAGGCACAGCGCGGAAATCGATTTCATCGTTCGCTCCCTGGGCATTGCTTTTTATTTTTATGATTTCTTTTTTCGATCTTGCGCCTGCCGGCCGCTGCCAACAAGAGCCATCCGGTCGAAGCAGGGTTGCGCTCTTAGACGAGGTGCGGGAATGCCGCATCGAGGACGAGACCGGCAAACAGGATCAGGCCGGCGTCGCGGTCGGATTTGAAGACGGCAAGGCAATTGTCGGGGTCGGCGATGTCGAGACGGACGATCTGCCAGGCCAGATGGCCGGCGAAGGCGAGAAGCCCGAGTGCGAAAACAAGGCCGGCGCCGGCGCCAAAGCCTGCCGCACCGATGAGGATCACGGCTCCGGCGTAGAACAAAGCGAGCATTGGCTTGGTGCGCGGCCCGAACAAGAGCGCTGTCGATTTGATGCCGATCAGCGCGTCATCCTCGCGGTCCTGATGGGCGTAGATCGTGTCGTAGCCGATCACCCAGGAAATCGACCCCGCATAGAGCAGGAGGGCCGGGACATCGAGCCGGCCGAAGGCTGCCGCCCAGCCCATCAGCGCGCCCCAAGAAAACGCCAGGCCGAGCACGATCTGCGGCCAGTATGTGATCCGTTTCATGAACGGATAGACCACGACAATGGCGAGCGAGGCGACGCCAAGCCCGATGGTAAAGCCGTTGAACGTGATGAGCACGGCAAAGCCGACCAGCGCCTGGAGAACCAGGAACAGGGCGGCCTGCGTGACACTGACCTGGCCTGAGGGGATCGGCCGCGAGGCGGTCCGCTCGACGCTGCCGTCGAGGTCGCGATCGACAATGTCGTTCCAGGTGCAGCCGGCGCCGCGCATGGCGAAAGCGCCGACGAGGAACAGCGAAAGCTGCGCCACATTTGGCGCTTTGGCGTGGGCGGCGACCGCGGCGAGCCCCGCCGACCACCAGCACGGCAGCAGCAAAAGCCAGGAACCGATCGGCCGATCGAGCCGCGACAGCCGCAAATAGGGCCGCGACCAGGCGGGGGCGATGGTGTCGACCCAATTGCCCGTCGCATCGGCGACCGAATCGGCCGCGCGGGTCATCGTTTCACCGGATCATCGCGCCAGCGGATTGCCGGTCAGCGTATCGAAAGTGCCACCTTTGCCGGCCTTGGTGTTGGTGGCCGAGTCCACATCCGGAGTCTTGATCGCGTCGCTGAGCGAGGGTGCCTTCGGAGCGGGCTGCTCGGCGCAGGCGGCGTCGCGGAATTTCACCGACTTCTCATGATTGGCCTTCGCGCCCGCCACAGTCTGATCGGGCACGCCGCACCACGTCCTATTGTCGATCAGAAATTTGACCACTTTGCTTTCGCTGGCGACGAAGTCGGTCAGGAGGCGGCAAATATCCTTGCGATCGGCCTTGGCCTTCATGGCGGCCTGCACCGCACTCGCCTTCAATTGCGTGGCATGGCTCAGGGCCGGGAACTGCATGCATTGCGGCGGCTCGCCCATCTGCTGCGCCTGCGCAGCGGGCATCACCGCCGCCGCCGCGAAAGCGAGCGTTGCAAGTGCCAGACATGATGCGGTGGCGAAGCCGCGGTTCATCAAGGGCCTGTCCCGGGTTCTGACTAGTGTGCCTGAAGTTGCGCTGCAGTTAAAGACTAGCTGAATTCGGCGACAACACGGCAGAATGGGACCTGGAAACCCTATTTCGGGATCGCAATTGACGCACCAGACCGGGTTCCCGGCCGGCCCTGTTTCGCCCAACCGCTAGAAAGCCTGCAGGACCCCATGTCCGGCTACGACTTCAGCAGCCCCCGGCTCTTCGTAAATACGCCGCTGGAGGCAGGCCGCAGGGTTACGCTTGAGCGCGCCCAGCTGCATTATCTGGTCCATGTGTTGCGATTAAAGGCCGGCGACCGGATCCTGACTTTCAATGGCAGGGACGGAGAGTGGAGCGCAATCCTCGAAGGCGAAAAGCGCGCGGCGACGATTTGCCTCGACGCCAAAACGCGGCCCCAGACCGCGGCGGCCGACCTGCATTACCTGTTTGCCCCGCTCAAATCGGCGCGGCAGGACTACATGGTGCAGAAGGCGGTGGAGATGGGAGTGTCGCGCCTGCAGCCCGTTCTCACCCGCCACGGCCAGGTGACGCGGGTCAATCTCGATCGCATGCGGGCCAATGCCATCGAAGCGGCGGAACAATGCGGCATTCTCGCGGTGCCGGACGTTGCCGCGCCGCTCGCGCTTGCCCGCGCCATCGCCGAGCGCGACCCGGAGCGATGCCTGGTGTTTTGTGACGAAGACGCCGAGACGGCGAACCCGGCGGTCGCGCTCCGCAGCGTAGAGCCACGCTCGCCGCTGGCGGTCCTCGTTGGACCCGAAGGCGGCTTTGCCGAGGACGAGCGCGCGGCGCTCCTTAATCAGCCGAACGTGCTGCGGCTGTCGCTCGGCCCGCGTATCTTGCGCGCCGATACGGCAGCGGTCGCGGCGCTGGCGATTGTCCAAACGGTACTCGGCGACTGGCAATAAGCTCCGTCACCGCAGCTGGGCGATCATCAACGGCAACGGCGGCCGAAACCGACGAAATGGTCTAGTGAATTCTGCCGCGGCGATCGTAACAGACGAAGCCAACGTAATCGCCGTAAATGCGGGGAAGGCTGGTGACCTTGCCGAGGCGGCCATAGCGGGCGCAGAACTCTTCGGCGAGCTGCGCATAAGTGTCCGCGGAATCAGGCCGATAGGGAATGATGCCGCCGACGCTATTGCCGGTAATTCCCGGACCCGGCCCGCCAAACCATGACCCGAAAGCCAATGCGCCCGTCGTGGCGCCGATGTTGACCGCGGCGCCCCCGGCGAGCGCGACCGCAATGGCAACCAGGAATTTTCGGTACATTGCCCATGCTCCCGCCCGAACCCGCACCGTCTCAGGCCCGTACCAGCGAGCCCTGCCTGCGGCCTCGGGCGCCCACTGCCCCACACATCAGCCGCAAGCTTAGAGGTTCGGAGCCCGAAATGAAAGCCGCCAGCCGGGCTCGGCGGCGGATGGGCCGGGGAAATTCACAGCATCGAATAGGCGCTCGCTACCATGCCGACCGGCCGCCTGTCGGCCGCATTCAACAGCATGACGCGGCCGAAACTGGTGTTGCGCCCAATGCGCACGACGCGCGCATCGGCGACGATGTCGAAATTCACCGGCCGCAAAAAGTGGGTGGTCTGGTCGATCGTGCTCATCGGCCGATAGCCGTTCCAAGCTGCCGAACAGGCAATCACCATGGCGGTGTCGGCCAGCGCCATCAGCGCCTGGCTGCAGACCGCGACACCGTCGGAACAGATCTTTTTGGAGAATGGCAGCCGCACCGTGGCGCCGGGCTGCCAGTCGGGCAGCGCGCCGGGCGGTCGAGCCGCTTCCACGCTTTCAACAAGCAGCGCCAGATCCTGCACCCACGATGGAAACACTTCCGTCATCAGACGGCCGGCCGCTTGCAAACCGAACGACGCCTGCGGCTTTTGCAGACGGTGCACTTCGCCCATGCCAACCCTCCCCGGAATCTATCCCCGCTGGTCCACCGGTACCCCAGGCGGATCATCGCAAATGTTGTCTACGCAGGTGGAACTGGGTGCCGCCGATACGCGGCTTTGCTCTTACGAGCACGCTGACAAACGAATCAGATGCAACGAGCTTCGATGTGGTAGCACAATCCCCACAACGCGCGAGCGCCCTTGTTCGAGCGGCCGCTCTTGCCACCGAAGACAGCTTTGCCGGCACGCACTTGACCAGACAGCTTGGCACGGCACGCTAAGCGCTCCGCGGGGAACGGGAAAGGGACATGCTGCGACCTCAGTTGCGGGCTTATTCCGGCGTTGCCGTTTGTGCCGTATTTTCGGCTGTGCTGGCGGTTGCGGTGGGCCTGTTGTCGATGCCGCAGGCTCGCGCCGCAACGTGGCTGGAGAAGAATTTCTGGCTGTCCGGCCCGAACTATGATCGCGACCTGCCGAGTTGCGAGTTTCGCCCGGCGCTCGATCGCATCATCTCCGATTTCCAGACCAAGGAATCCCAATTCTGGAATTCGGAATTGGGCATCGTCGGCATTGAGAATATTCACGAGATCGACACCATGCCGTGGGCGGCGCAGTCGATCCCGCGGCGCTTTTGCGGCGGCACCGCGGTGATCAACGACAATAGCAAGCACACGATCTACTACTCGATCGGCGAAGATACCGGCGCGATCGGGGCGGCCTATGGCGTCAATTTCTGCGTCGTCGGCTACGACCGCAATTTCGCTTACAATCCAAATTGCCGCTCGGCGCGGCCCTGATCGGGACCCCGGGCCGACGGCATCAAGCCGGAACTTTGCTCGCCAGCGCGCAGCGCCTGCAATACACAGTCACGCAACAGGATCGGATCGCGCGCGCCACGCTGGGCGAATTCGATGACCGTTTTAGCCACCACGTTTGTCACACCGTCATCGCGATCGGTCACGCCAAGCACCCGGCAGACCTCTGCGTAGGTCCGCGTCATGGTCGAGAGCGCTTCCGGTTCGAACGCTTCGTTTCTGAACAGACGATAGACGGTCATCTGGCAATCCCTCGTGCAATGCAGACCAGCCGAAGCCACTCAAACGTAGGGGGACGGGACCTCGCTTGCCAGCATGTGCACGAAAACGTTCCCTATTGATCGCCACAAAGTCGTAAAGCTGCGTCCATGTCGCCACGATCCCGCTCGATATTCCCGTTTTGTTCTCGAAGGCGCCGCGTAACATATTCGATTGGAGAAGCGTCGATGGCCCGGTTTTTCGCGCTTGCGGCGCTGGTTGCGTTGATCTTCGCCCCGCCGCCGGCGGCGGCGCAAGACGCGACGCAAGCTTCCGGGCGGAACGTGCCGGGCCAATTCGATTTCTATGTGCTGTCGCTTTCCTGGTCGCCGTCGTTCTGCGCCGAAGCGGCCGAGCGGCATTTTGGCGGTTCCGTCGCCCAGCAGTGCGGGGCGCGGCCCTATTCGTTCGTCGTGCACGGGCTGTGGCCGCAATACGACAGGGGCTTTCCCGAATACTGCCAGAGGCCATCGCCGCGGCTTTACCACGGCATTGTTTCCGCGATGCTCGACCTGATGCCGGCGCCGCATCTCATCTACAACGAATGGGACAAACACGGCACCTGTTCGGGTCTTACGCAGCAGGCCTATTTCGACACCATCCGCAAGGCCCGCGCGGCGGTGAAAATCCCGCCCGAATATGCCGACCTCAAAGCGCCGCTTGCCGTCACGCCGGACGCGGTGGAAGACGCCTTCATCAAGGTCAATCCCGGCCTGTCACCAAAGGCCATCGCGGTTGGCTGTGACCACAGCCGCCTGACGGAGATACGGCTTTGCCTGTCGAAGGATCTGATCCCACCGCGCTGTTTCACGATTGTGCCGCGGTGACGAAACGCAGCTGCCGCCGCGACCAATTGGTCATGCCGCCGGTGCGCGGCGGAAACGGCTGAGCGCGATTTCAGTCTTGGCGGTGTAGCGCGAGCAAATTCCGCGTCATGAATTATCAGCACGCGTTCCATGCCGGCAATTTTGCGGACGTCCACAAGCATGTCGCGCTGGCGCGGATCCTCGAGCACCTGCGGTCAAAACCAGCGGCCTTCCGCGTGATCGACAGCCATGCCGGCGCCGGTCGTTACGATCTATTGGGGGCCGAAGCCGCGCGCTCCGGCGAATGGCACGAGGGAATCCAACGCGTCGTGGACGTTCCGGCAAAGGACGAGCGTGGGCGCGACCTGATCAAGCCGTATCTCGACGTCGTCGCGGCGCTCAATGCGGGAAAAGCGCTGCGCTTTTATCCGGGATCGCCGCTGATCGCCCAGGCGCGGCTGCGCCGGGGCGACCGGCTGATCGCTTGCGAAGTCGAGCCACGGGCGGCGGCCTCCCTCAAGAAGGCTTTGCACGGGGATCCGCGCGTCAAGGTGCTGGCCATCGACGGCTGGATCGCGGTCAAAGCCAATGTGCCGCCAAAGGAGCGCCGCGGTCTCGTCCTGATCGACCCGCCCTACGAGGAGACGGCAGATTTCGTAAGGCTGGCCGAAACACTCGCCGAGGCCCATCGCAAATGGCCGACCGGCATCTACATGCTCTGGTATCCGATCAAGGAGCGCGACGCCGCGGACGCGTTGGCGCGGCGACTGCGCCGCCTGGCGGTGCCGAAAGTGCTTCGCTCCGAAATCACGCTGATGCCGCCGCGCGCGGATGCCGGGCTGACCGGCTCCGGTCTGATCGTCGTGAATCCGCCTCATCCGTTGGAACAAGAGCTGGAAATTCTGCTCCCGGCACTTTCGCGGGGGTTGTCGCCGGGTGCCGCCCATCGGCTGGAATGGCTTGCCCGAGAAGCGTTGCCGGGCGCGCACCGCGGGTAGGGGAAAATCCCGCCCGAGGCGGCGGGCCCGGGTGGCCGGAGGCGATACGGATTTTGCCGACCGGCCGCTTGCCACTTTTCCACACGCCTAAATTGGTCTATTTGATGGGGTACTGGCTTGGACAGTTCCGCCTCCTGTGGGGGGCCGGCGGAGTGACTGAGACCGTCTGGGGCTCAACCTCTTTGCTCGCGTGGATGTCCTGTCAGCCGTCGCACCGTGGGGGTGGCGGCGAAGGAACTACGGGGGAAGGAGTGTCTCGATGGCAATGACCGGTACGGTCAAATTTTTCAACGGTGAACGCGGCTATGGCTTCATCAAGCCCGACGACGGTGGCCGCGATGTGTTCGTGCACATTACCGCCGTTGAACGCGCGGGGCTCAAATCGCTGGTTGAGGGGCAGCGGATCAGCTTCGACGTCGAGCCCGACAAGAAGGGTAAAGGCCCAAAGGCCGTCAATCTCGTCGTCACTAACTGAGACGACGCCGCCGCAGCGCGCAATTGCGCTGCATCGCACGCGGTTCCGGACGGCGCTGTCGCCGCGGCGGCGCCGTCATTTTTTATTTCAACAGGGAGAGACCGGGGCGATGTCCCGGCCATGATGCCGCAATGATGCTGTTACGTTCCTCACCGTCCTCGCCATTCGGGCGCAAGGTCCGGATTGCGCTCTCAGTTCTCGGTTTCGACGGCGACGTGAAAATCGAGCCGGCCGACACCACCGACGTCAACGACAGTGTGCGGGCGCAGAATCCGCTGGGCAAGATTCCCGTGCTCATCGCCGAGGATGGCACGGCCTACTACGACTCGCGCGTGATCCTCGATTATCTCGATGATCGTGCCGGCGGCGGCAAGATCCTGCCGCGCGAGCCGAAGGCGCGGCTTGACGCGCTGCGCCTGCAGGCGTTGTGTGACGGGATTCTCGATGCGTCGATCTTGACGATCTACGAAAGCCGTTGGCGCAAGGCGGAGCATCGTGAGCAGAAGTGGCTCGACCATCAGGCGGGGAAGGTGACCCGCGCCCTCGCGGCGCTCGAAGGTGCGCCGCCTGCGTTCGCTGCCGATCTGCCGAATGCCGGCGAGATCGCGCTCGCCTGCGTGCTCGGGTATCGCGATTTTCGCTTTGCCGGTAGCTGGCGCAACCACCACCCCCGGCTCGTCGCCTGGCTCGACCGTTTCGCCGCGCGCGTGCCGTCCTATGCCGCGACCAAGGCGACAGGGTAGCTTCGTCCCCCGCAACGCCGCCCATCTGTTGCCCGGCAAGAAGAGGCGGTCCCGCCCGTAACGGGCCGGGAGCCCCTCCTTTATTCGCGCGGCGGGCGCGTCCCACCGCTACGGGGTAACTGGACAAGTGGGAAGGGCTCCACTGCGTTTCAGCGCAAATCGCCGGACGCGGTGGCTCGCTAGCCGGCGTGGCTCGGCATGTTCGTTCCGGCAAGGCGCAAGCCGTCGTCGTGCTGACGAAACGCGGCGCGCAGATGCGCAGTGTTCGTTGCGGAACTGAAATGGTGGACGGATCCGAGCGAGCCAAAATGCACGGCCAGCCCGACAACCAATAAAACGGCGGCAATCAAGGGCGCGCCGAGCTCTGCCGTGGGCATCATAAGGCCGTCGGCGATTTCCTGTGCTGAGGGATTGGAGAACTCATGGTCTGGGCGGGGCATCAGGATCGATCAACAGCCGGTGGGCGTTTAGGTTCCGCCGTGGATGCTGTTTTTGACCCGGCACCCCTGTAAACTGATTGTAAACCCTGTCGAAAAGCGGATGGGTGTCCGCTCCGCAGCAGGTCGATGGGCGAGCAAGGCGGAATTGGCAGGACATGCCGCTCTTTACACTGGACGAGCTTGCGACGGCCGCGGCAATCGTTCGCGGGTCAGTCCCGCCGACGCCCGCTTACGGGTGGCCCTTGCTTGCCAAAACGGCCGGCGCGGCAGTTGTCGTCAAGCATGAGAGCCACACGCCGACCGGATCGTTCAAGGCGCGTGGCGGGCTGGTCTATGTCGATGCGCTCGTTCGCACCGGGCCTCGGCCGCGGGGACTGGTGACCGCGACACGCGGCAATCACGGCCAGTCTGTCGCCGCGGCCGCGGCGCGCAACGGCATTCCAGCGGTGATCGTCGTGCCCGAAGGCAATTCGCGCGAGAAGAATGCCGCGATGGCGGCATTTGGCGGCGAACTCGTCATCGGCGGCAAGGACTTCGACGAGAGCCGGGGCGTTGCCGCCGAGATTCAACGCCAGCGCGGCTACCATTTCGTCCCGTCCTTTCACCGCGAACTTGTGAAAGGCGTCGCAACCTACGCATATGAATTGTTCGAAACTCACGCCGATCTCGACGTCGTCTACGTGCCGATCGGCATGGGCTCGGGAATCTGCGGCTTGATCACGGTGCGTGATCTCCTTGGCCTCAAAACCGAGATCGTCGGTGTCGTCGCCGAGAACGCGCCGGCCTTCGCCCTGTCGTTTCAGGCCGGCCATCCGGTGCAGACGAATTCGGCGCGGACTTTTGCCGACGGGGTGGCATGCCGCGATCCGCCGGAAGAAGCCCTCGACATCGTCAAACGAGGAGCCGCACGGGTGGTTCGCGTCAGCGAGGATGAGATCGCCGAGGCGATCCGTATTTATTACAGGACGACGCACAATCTCGCCGAGGGCGCCGGCGCCGCGCCGCTTGCGGCGCTCATGAAGGAGAAATCCCGCTATGCCGGCAGGCGAGTGGGCTTGATCCTCTCCGGCGGCAATATCGACATGCCGGTGTTTGAGCAAATATTGCGCGGCGAGACGCCGGCCGCCTGACGAAAGCCGAAGAGCATTTCTGGTGAGGGGAGACATAAATGGCGACGTTCGTTCTTGTCCATGGTGCATGGCGCGGCGCTTGGTGCTGGCGGCGGCTGGCGCGGTTGCTTTCGCGGAATGGCCATGACGTGTTCACACCGACGCTCACCGGGCTTGCGGAGCGCTCGCACCTGCGGACAGCAGACACCGGTCTCGACACCCATATCCTCGACGTCGTCAACGAGATGAAGTGGCAGGAGTTGAACGATGTCATCCTGGTCGGCCATTCCTATGCCGGGTTCGTGATCTCCGGCGTCGCCGAGACAATGGAAAAATCAATTGCGTCGTTCGTGATGCTCGATGCGTTCTTTCCGGAATCCGGACAGGCGATGATCGATCTGGTGGCGCCGGCGGTCCGCGAAGGCTTCTTGGCCGCGGAGCGAAACGGTGCGGTGACCGTTCCGCCGCGAACGGCCGCGATGTTCAATGTCAACGAGAAAGATCGTGCCTGGGTCGATGCGCAATGCACGCCGCAGCCGATCAAGTGCGGCCTGCAAAAGCTGACGCTGACGGGAGCGCGCGAGCGCATCGCCGGGCACGCTTATATCAGAGCGACGGGCTACTCGAACCAGCCGTTCGATCTTGCGCTCGAGAAGGCGCGCGCCAGAGGCTGGAATTGCCATGAGGTCGCATGCGGCCATGACGTCATGCTGGACGCGCCGGAGCGGCTCGCCGAGATCCTGCAGGGCGATTTGCCGCGATCCGGTCTATGACGCTCGCGCTTTCCCGTCGGCCTTGCGCGCAAACAAAAACCCCGGGGCAGATGAGCCCCGGGGCATTGCCTGTCGAACAGTCAGCGCGGGGTCAGAACTTGTAATTGACGCCGGCGCGCAAAATGTTGCTGTGAAACGAGACATTGTCGACGGTCGAAACGCCGCCGGTGCAGGCGACGCCGCAATTGAAGCTGCCGAGATCGACGTAAAGATATTCGACCTTGGCCGTCCAATTGGCGGTGAGCGCTGTTTCAAGGCCGCCGCCCAGCGTCCAGCCGGCTTTGTTGCTTGACTGCGTCGCGATGCCGGGTGCCGAAGCGCGGATATCGCCGAATGCAGCGCCGCCGGTCACGTAGGGCATGAAGCGGCCTGCGGCATAGCCGATCCGGCCGCGCGCCGTCCCGAGCCAGGTGTTGCTGGTCTCGCAGCCCGGCGGGCAGGCATTCGTGGTCGAGCCGTTGATGTTCGACCAGTCGATGTCGCCTTCGACGCCGAACACAGCTTGGCCGACCTGATAATTGTAGCCGATGGTGCCGCCGACGAGCCCGCCGCCAATATTGCGGCTGCCGGTGGAATCCCAATTCGAACTGCCGAAACCGCCGCCGCCGTTGATGCCGAGATAGAACCCGGTCCAGCTGAAGGGCGGCGGCGTATAGATCGCAGCCTTCGGATAGTACGGCACGGGCCGTGCCAGGTCGGCTGCTTCGGCTGCTCCGGCGAGCGCCACCAGACCGATCAAAGCCACGCATACACGTTTCATCTTAGAACTCCACTAGTCGCCACTCACATGCGCCGGATAGTATTCACGTGCGCTCTTGAGAACTAGTGTAGAAAAGACACAGTCGTATTGTCTTTTGTGCCTGTATTGTGGCGAAATAATCCCAGCGTTGCCGATATTATAGTTATGAAATTACTTACATAAGAAGACTATAGTGAATATCCTGTTAAAGAGCACTGCATTCGCTTCGCGCGACGCGATCGGCCCGATCAGAAATGATAGTTGACGCCGAGCCGCACCAGGTTGGCGGCCAAGCCGTTGTTGGTTCCGGTCACTGAGTAGCCACGGTTGGCGAAGTCGAGGTAGAGCCACTCGGCTTTCGCCGACCAATGCGGCGTGAAGCCGACTTCGGCGCCGCCGCCGGCGACCCAGCCGAAGCTGGTATGGCTCTCGGACAAATTACCTGACGTATCGGCGGTGAGTTCGCCATAGGCGAGGCCGGCAGTGCCGTAGATCAGCACATTGCCGACCGCGACGCCGGCGCGGCCGCGCACCGTGCCGAACCAGGGATTTGAGAATTGCCATGGCGCGAAGGTGTCGTCGGCGCCGGACAGATTGAAGTCCGCCTCGCCGCCGTACACGAAATTGCCGTGCTGCCAGTTGAATCCGCCCTCGACACCGCCGGCGACGCCCGACGGATGCGTCGGATTATTGCTGACACTGCCCCATTCGTAGCCCAGCGTGCCGCCGAGATAGGGACCGGCCCAGCTGTAAGCCGAGTAGGAAGCAGGCGCCGTGTAGTAATTCGGGTAATTCGACGTCGGTAAATCGGCCGCCAGCGCGACGCCCGCCGTTGCGGTCAATAACACGGCTCCAAGGATTGTTCTCATGCTGGCCTCCAACTGGAATCGGGGCGGTAGGGTTGACGCCTTCGTCGCGGCGCGGTTGCTGCCGTGGCGTCAAGAAAGCGCGCAGCCCAGTCGCTTGATCGGTAGAATTTATCGCGATGTTTAAGTTAAACAGTTCTAAATCGTTAAGTGGCGCCTCGTTGATATCGTTAAGAGAGTCTATATCTCTCGCTGCGCGGCGGACGCCGGCCGGATGACCTGCAACGAACAGCCGGGAACGTCCGACCGGCCTGATCCAAGCCCCCGGATTTCGCTGCGCGCGATCCGGGCTATTGTCTGCCGAGCATGAGCACCCCGAAGCCTGAAATCGCGCCGGAAACCGAGATCGTCGAGGACGACGACGAGCCGTCGCTGCCGGCGCCCGACAAGATCGAGGCCGCCAAACTTTCCTTCGATGAGGAGGAGGGCTCGCTGGCGGCCGGTCGTGCCGCAATCCTGCATTACGGAAAGCTCGCGCCATCGCGCCCGGGGGTCTATCGGATGATCGATGGGCGCGGCGACGTGCTCTATGTCGGCAAGGCCAAGAACATCAAAAAGCGTGTCGCGGCCTATGCGCGGCCGACCGGGCTCGACAGCCGCATCGAGCGCATGATCGCCGCCACCCGTGCGCTCGAATTCGTCGTGACGCGCACCGAGACCGAAGCGCTGCTGCTGGAAGCCAATCTCATCAAGCGGCTGCGGCCGCGCTTTAATGTGGTGCTGCGCGACGACAAATCGTTTCCCTATATTCTGATCACGTCGGATCACTGGGCGCCGCAAATCCTCAAGCATCGCGGCGCCCGAACGCGGCCGGGCCACTATTTTGGACCGTTCGCATCGGTGTGGGCGGTCAATCGCACGGTCAATGCGCTGCAGCGCGCGTTTCTGCTGCGCTCATGCAGCGATCCGTTCTTTGAGAGCCGGACGCGGCCCTGCCTGCTCTATCAGATCAAGCGCTGCTCGGCGCCGTGCACCAAGGAAATCGATTTCCGCGATTACGCGGTGCTGGTGCGCGAGGCGAACGAATTCCTGTCGGGCCGCTCGAAGACGGTCAAGGATGAGCTTGCCGCGGAAATGGAAAAGGCATCCGGCGCGCTCGATTTCGAGCGCGCCGCGACCTACCGCGATCGCTTGTCGGCGCTGTCCGCGATCCAATCGCACCAGGGCATCAATCCACGCGGCGTCGAGGAGGCGGATGTCTTTGCGGTGCACCAGCAGGGTGGATTTTCCTGCGTCGAGGTGTTCTTTTTCCGCACCGGGCAGAACTGGGGCAACCGCGCCTATTTTCCCAAGGCCGATCGCTCGCTCGCGCCCGGCGAGGTGCTGTCGGCTTTTCTGGCGCAGTTTTACGACGACAAGCCGGCGCCGCGCCTGGTTCTGATCTCGCATGCAATCGCGGATCGTGCGCTGTTGGCGCAGGCACTATCGACCAAGAGCGGCCATAAAATCGAAGTCAGCCACCCGCAGCGCGGCGAGAAGAAAGATTTGATCGAACACGCGCTCGCCAACGCCCGCGAAGCGCTTGGCCGCAAGCTCGCGGAGACGACATCGCAGGAGAAGCTTTTGCGCCAGCTGGCCGAGACGTTCGTCCTGCCCCGCGCACCGCGGCGTATCGAGGTTTACGACAACAGCCACATTCAAGGCTCGAATGCCGTCGGCGCCATGATCGTGGCGGGTCCGGAAGGGTTTCGCAAAGGCCAGTACCGCAAATTCAATATCCGCTCGGCCGACCTGACGCCTGGCGACGACTTCGCCATGATGCGGGAAGTGTTGGAGCGCCGGTTCAAGCGGCTGCTCGCCGAGGCGCCGCAAGCGTCTCCCCCCGCGCCGGAGGACGGTGAGCGGCCAGGCGAGGGCGAAGAGAACGAATTCCCGTGGCCCGATCTCGTTCTCATCGACGGCGGGCAAGGCCAGCTCTCCGCGGCGCGTGAGGTATTGGGCGCGCTCGGCGTCGATGTCCCGCTGATCGCCATCGCCAAGGGTCCCGACCGCGACGCCGGCCGCGAGACCTTTTTTCTGCCCGGCCGCGACTCGTTCAAGCTGCCGCCACGCGATCCGGTGCTCTATTTTGTCGAACGGCTGCGCGACGAGGCGCATCGCTTTGCAATCGGTTCGCACCGGGCGCGCCGCAAACGCGATCTGCGCGAGTCGGGCCTGCAGGAAATCGCCGGCATCGGGCCGACCCGCAAACGCGCGCTGCTGCACCACTTCGGCACGCTGAAATCGATCGAGCGCGCCTCGGTGACCGATCTTATGCAGGTCGACGGGATCAGTGCGGAAACCGCGCGGCGGATATATGAGTTCTTCCACGAGGGTGCGGCATGATTGGGAGAAGGCTGGTCCGGGCCGGAGCTTCGGCGGGAACCGGGCTTCGCCGCGCGCCAGCGGAAAATTAACATGATCCTGAAATGTGACAGGCTTGGGTCTGTCGGCGCCCGCACGACGGCGCTATGGTAACGCCATGAATTCGACCACGACGAGTACGCCAGGCCGGCCGCGCGCACTTCCGCTCGCGCTGCCGAATATCCTGACCTATGGCCGCATTGTCGCAGTTCCGCTCGTGGTCGGCTGCATGTTCTGGCAGAATATTCTGCACGGCGGGCTTTGGCTGCGCTGGGCAGCGCTCGGCATTTTCGTCGCCGCCGGTATTTCCGACTTCCTCGACGGCTATTTCGCGCGCATCTGGGGCCAGCAATCCTCGCTCGGCCGTATGCTCGACCCGATCGCCGACAAGCTTTTGGTCGCGTCGTGCCTTCTTATGCTGGCCGCCGAGAGCACCATCCACGGCTGGGCGCTGTGCGCGGCCGTGGTCATTCTGTGCCGCGAGATCCTGGTTTCGGGCCTGCGCGAATATCTTGCCGAACTGCGGGTCAGCGTGCCGGTGACCCGGCTCGCCAAGTGGAAGACCACGCTGCAGCTTATCGCCGTCGGATTCCTGATCTGCGGCGAGGCCGGCGACGCCATCGTTCCGGTCGTCACGCGGATCGGCATCACGCTGTTGTGGCTCTCGGCTCTGCTGACGCTTTACACCGGCTGGGATTATCTGCGGGCCGGGCTGCATCACCTGACGAAAGAAGACGCGTGAAGATTCGCTACTTCGCCTGGGTGCGTGAACGCATCGGCGTGGCTGAAGAAGACATCGATCTACCCGCCGGCATTGCGACGGTCGGCGAATTGGTGGACTGGCTGGCGACACGAGGCGACGACTACGCTTACGCGTTCGAAAATCGGAAAACGATCCGCACCGCGATCGACAAAACCCACGTCCGCGCTGACGCGCCTATCGAGGGCGCGGCCGAAATCGCCTTCTTTCCGCCGATGACGGGCGGCTGAATTCTCTCTCCCCATTTAAGGGGAGACGTTTGGAATAAGTAGGATGACGGCCACTGTCCGATTGCAGAGTGAAGCTTTCGACGCCGCTGCCGAGGCCGCGCTGATCACGCGCGGGCGGACCGATATCGGAGCGGTCGTAACTTTCACCGGCCTCTGCCGTGCCGATGAGAACGGCGCGCCGATCGCGGCGTTGACGCTTGAACACTATCCCGGCATGGCCGAAGCCGAGATCGCGCGTCACGTCGAGGAAGCGCAGGCGCGCTGGCCGCTTCTTGGCGTCACGGTGATCCACCGCCACGGGCGGCTGGCGCCGGGCGAACCGATCGTCCTGGTGGTGACGGCATCGAGCCATCGTCAGCCAGCCTTTGCCGCCGCCGAATTCCTGATGGACTACCTAAAGACCCGGGCACCGTTCTGGAAAAAAGTGGAGCAGCCCGGCGCTGCCAGTTGGGTCGAGGCCAAGGCTGCCGATGATTCCGCAGCCGCACGCTGGTCGCCGCCACCGCCGCGGCGTGAAGCGGCAAAATAAAGGGCCCGCACGAATTGTTTCCTGGCCGTGGAATTTCGCGCAGTGCTGTAATGATCACGCAATTGCAATTGGCCGCCGGCTTTGCGCTGGTGTTCCACGGCAACGAAGCGATCGCCATCAGTCGGGCTGGCGGCGTCGCCCATGGCGCAATATGCTGGCTTCGCAGACGCTCGACCTAATCGACCGCCAAGGAGGCCGTCATGTCCGTGCAAGCCCGCAAAGTCGTTCATGCCGACATCAAACCGGAAAATCCGCCGGAACGCGGCGCGCATTATATCGACGCTCCCAACATGCCGTGGGAGACGACCAAGTTTCCCGGCATCAAGATCAAGGTGCTTTACACCGACGGCAATGGCGTGACGACCGCGCTGTTCAAACTCGATCCTGGCGCCGTCGTGCCGTTGCACGAACATACCGCGCTCGAGCAAACTTATGTGATCGAGGGTTCGCTCGAGGATCACGAGGGCAAGTGTGGCCCCGGTCAGTTCGTCTGGCGGCCGGCCGGCAATCAGCACGAGGCGGTCGCGCCCAACGGTGCGCTTTTACTCGGCTTCTTTCTCAAGCCCAATCGTTTTGCCTATGGCGAGAAGTTTTTCACCGAGGCGGGCGAGCGGTAAAGCTCTTTTAGCGTCCTGAAATAACGCCGGCCGGCATTCGACGGGGACCGAATACCGGCCGGCTTTGCATGGCACAGAACGCCGCCATGCTGAGTGGATATCTGAGCTGAAGCGAAGGCGGCACGGTTAGGCTGCGCAGCCGCAAGCGGATTCGACCGGCGGCACCCTTGGCAAGGCCTGCCGTGCGATCCGGGTCAGCATGCCTTCGAGTTTGACGGGATCGACCCTGTCCGCGGCCATCAAGGTGCGGATGAGCGGATCCGACAGCACGTTGCTCAAGGTGAATTCCTGGCTCGAGGGTCTCATGGGAGTGTCCTGCGTTCTGTTGCGGCGGGTCGAGGCTTGTGGTACCGAGCGGTAACATTATGTGATAGGTACTGACCGGTAACACCCGTGTCAAGGGGAGGCCTGGAGATGCGTACCCAACCAACCGCAACGCTTGATAAGGACAGCGGAATTCCGCCCCGGCTGCGCATTCTCGCCGCCGCCGGGGAACTGTTCTACAGACACGGAATCAGGGCGGTTGGCGTCGAGGCGATTGCCGAGGCGGCTGGCACCAACAAAATGACGCTCTACCGTCACTTCGTCTCCAAGGACGAATTGGTCGCCGAGTATTTACGTCAGTCAGCCGAGGCGGCGGACAGTTGCTGGCAACGGTTTGAGCGCGCGCATCCGGGCGATGCACTGGCTCAAGTCCGCGCCTGGCTGGTGGAGATCGCCGGCCATCTGACCGAGCCGGGCGAGCGCGGTTGCGCTCTCGCCAACGCCGCCGTCGAACTGGCGGAAAAGGATCACCCCGCCCGTCGGGTGATCGAGGAGTGCAAGCTGGCGCAGCGGACACGCTTCGTACAGCTCTGTCGCGACGCCGGCTTGATCGAGCCCGACATGCTCGCCGACGAAATTCTCATTCTTCTTGAGGGCGCCCGCGTCACGGCGCAGAGCGTCGGCACAGCAGGGCTCAGCGCCAAATTCCTGCGCATGGGTGAGGCGATGCTGGCCGCCCACTCGCCCCCGCGCCGCTGATCGCCGGCGCTATGCCGCGGTCACGCTGCCGCGGCCTTGCCCTTCGGCTGCACTTCGGCGGTGTAGTCGCCCATCAATGTTTGGGTGATGCGGCCGGGCGTGAACTTCCACCCGGCGATCTCCGACACCGCCGTAACCTCGGCAGCGGTACCGGTGATGAAGCACTCGGTGAAGCCGGCAAGCTCCTCGGGCATGATGCGGCGTTCGATCACCTCGATGCCGTTCCGGCGCGCCAAATTCATCGCGGTGGCGCGCGTAATGCCGGCGAGAAAACAGTCGGCGATCGGTGTGTGGATCTTGCCGTCCTTGATAAAGAAGATATTGGCGCCGGTGCATTCGGCGACACGGCCCTGCCAGTCGAGCATCATGGCGTCGGCATAGCCGCGCTGCTCGGCGCGATGCTTTGAGATCGTGCAGATCATGTAGAGGCCCGCCGCCTTGGCGAGGCAGGGCGCCGTCTTCGGATCGGGACGCCGGTATTCGGCAAGATCGAGCCGGATGCCCTTCAAGCGCTGCGCCGGATCGAAATAGCTCGGCCATTCCCAGGTGGCGACGGCGAGGTGAATCTTGTTCGATTGTGCGGAGACGCCGAGCGCCTCGGAGCCGCGCCAGGCGACCGGGCGGACATAGGCCTCTTTCTGATTGTTCTTTTCCAGGACGAGCCGTTTGGCGGCGTCGATTTCCGCGACGGAGTAGGGGATTTCGAAGTCGAGAATCTTCGCCGAGTTTTTCAGCCGCTCGGAATGCGCGGTGCCCTGGAATATTTCGCCGCCATAAGCGCGCTCGCCCTCGAACACGCAACTCGCATAGTGCAGGCCGTGCGTGAGCACGCTGATCTTGCAGTCGGCAGTCGGAATGAGCTTGCCGTCGAACCAGATCAGGTCGGAGCGTTGGTCGAAGGGCACTGCCATGGCGCTTACCTCTCTCGGGGACTCCCTTGCGTTGTTCGTTCATTGCCGCGGCATAGTTATGACTGTGGCCGCGCCGGGGCTTTTGCACCGGAACCGGAGACCCGCTATGGTCTTGGCCGCTCCAAGAGACACGTTATGAGAGCGCGCTATGGCGCCCTGCGCAACGTCCGGAGCGGTCCGGTCACGAAACGATATCGCGCGTGCAGCTTAACAACCAAGCCAAAATATGTCAACATACCTGACCTAAATGGCGGATATCAGCATCACCACAACGAGCAAACCCCGTGCGGCGCCTTCCGTTGAGGCTGCGCCCGCCGCCGGCGAGCCGTATTTCGATCTCATCGAACTGTTGTTCTTTGCTTATCGCGACTTCGTCGGCGATCCCGACGGGGTGCTGGCGAAGCTCGGCTTCGGCCGCGCGCATCATCGGGTATTGCATTTCGTCAACCGCAATCCCGGCATGAAGGTTGCCGATCTGCTCGAGGTTTTGAAGATCACCAAGCAGTCGCTCGGCCGGGTGCTCAAGCAGCTCGTCGACGAGGGCTATGTCGTACAGAAAGAGGGCGCCAATGATCGCCGCCAGCGGCTGCTCTATGTGAGCCCCGCCGGCGAGGTGCTGGCGCTCAAGCTTGCCGGCATGCAGACCGCGCGCATTGCGCGCGTGCTGGCCGAGCTCGGACCCGGCGCGCGCGAGGCAGCGCGGGACTTTCTCGCCGGCATGATCGACGCCGAAGATCGCGATCACGTGCTGCGCTTGATCGCAAAATCCGACTCGCTCGCCGGCCGGCCGCGGCTGCGGGTACGAGATGAAATCCATGACAATTGCCGTGAGTTTCACGCGATGACGATTGCCGGCGAGAACCCGGTTGTAAATCCGGTCAAATGCCCGGCGGCGAACCCGGCTGACGACGCGCCGCATCTTTTGGTGGTCGATGACGACCGCCGCATTCGCGCACTCCTGTCACGCTTTTTGCTCGGCGAAGGCTATCGTGTCTCGACCGCGGAAACTGCGGGCGACGCGCGCGCCAAGCTTGCCGGTTTGAAGTTCGATCTTCTGATCCTTGACGTCATGATGCCGGGCGAAAGCGGCTTCGATTTTGCGCGCAGCATCCGCACGTCTTCGACCGTGCCGATCCTGATGCTCACGGCGCGCGACGAGAAGGAAAGCCGGATCATGGGTCTCGAAATCGGTGCCGACGATTATCTGGCAAAACCCTTTGAGCCGCGCGAGCTCTCGCTGCGCGTCGCCAATATCCTCAAGCGCGCCCGGCCGCCGAGCGCGCAGCCCGCCGAATCGGTACGCTTCGGTTCGTTCGTGTTTCATCTGGCGCGCGGCGAGCTGCGCCGCGGCGAAGAGGTGATCCGGCTCACCGATCGCGAGCGCGAGATGCTGCGGGTTTTGACCGCAAGCGCCGGCGAGACCGTGCCGCGGCAAGCGCTCGCGGGCAACGGCGACGCGGTCGGTGAGCGCACCGTGGATGTCCAGGTCAATCGGCTGCGCCGCAAGATCGAGCGCGATCCGTCCAACCCGCTGATCGTGCAAACCGTGCGCGGCGTAGGCTATCGGCTGGTGGCGGCGAACTGAGCGGCAGCATGATCGGCTCCGACCATGACTAGTCTCGATTCCGGCCTCGTACGCCTGCGCAGCGCGGCCGGTCAATTGCTCGCGGCGGCGAATGCGGTGGCGAACGCCGGCGCCACCGTCGTGCGCCCGATTTCCGGACCGTGGGACCGCGTCGGGCGCTGGCTGAAATCGGTGATGCCGAAGGGGCTCTATGCCCGCTCGCTCCTGATCATCATCGTGCCGATGGTGGTGCTGCAGTCGGTGGTGGCTTTGCTGTTTCTCGAGCGGCACTGGGATCTGGTCACCAACTATCTGTCGTCGGCGGTGACGCAGGAGATCGCCACCCTGATCGACGTCTACAAAACCTACCCGCAGGATCCCGAACACGCGCAGCTTCGCCGCATCGCCCAGGACCGGCTCGGCCTGGTGGTCGATTTCCTGCCGCCCGGCCAACTGCCGCCACCCGGTCCGAAGCCGTTCTTCAACCAGCTCGACGAAGCGTTGTCGGACCAGATTCGAAAGCAGATCGGCCTGCCGTTCTGGATCGATACGCTTGGCCGCTCCTCGATCGTCGAAATCCGCATCCAGCTTCCCGATATGACCATCATGCGCGTCTTCGCGCGCCGCGCCGACGTTTACGATCCGAATTCGTGGATTTTCCTGGTCTGGATGGTGGCGACGTCGCTCGTCGTGCTGGCCATCGCCATCGCCTTCTTGCGCAACCAGATCCGGCCGATCGTGCGGCTGGCGGATGCCGCCGAGGCGTTCGGCAAGGGCCGCGAGCCGCAGAATTTCCGCCCGCGCGGCGCGCGCGAGGTGCGCCGCGCCGCGGCCGCGTTCCTGGAGATGAAGGGGCGCGTCGAGCGCGCCATCGAGCAGCGCACCACGATGCTCGCCGGCGTCTCGCACGATCTGCGCACCATCCTCACCCGCTTCAAGCTTGAACTCGCCCTGCTTGGCGAGGGCCCGGAAATCGACGCCATCAAAAAGGATATCGACGAGATGGCGGCAATGCTCGAGGCCTATCTCGCCTTTGCCCGCGGCGACATGGGCGAGCAGTCGGCGCCGACCGACATCGCGGTTTTGCTCGACGAGCTCAAACTCGATACCGAGCGCCACGGCCACCGGGCGAGCGTGACCTTCTACGGCCAGCCGGAAGTCACGGTGCGGCCGGCCGCCTTCAAGCGCTGCCTTGCCAATCTCGTCACCAACGCTTCGCGATTTGCCTCGACCGTCGCCATCACCGGCCACCGCGACCACCGCTGGCTGAGTGTCACGGTCGACGACGACGGCCCGGGGATTCCGGTGCAATTGCGCGAGGATGTCTTCAAGCCGTTCTTGCGGCTCGACGACGCGCGTAACCAGGACGAAGGCGGCACCGGCCTGGGGCTTGCCATCGCCCGCGACATCGCCCGCTCGCATGGCGGCGACATCACGCTCGGCGACAGCCCCCTCGGCGGCTTGCGCGCGACCGTGCGCGTGCCGGTGTAAACCGTGCTCTCGGCCTTGAATCGGCTGCGCTTTCCCCTATCTCGACAACAACAAATCGCTATCGGGGGATGCTGCCATGGCTGTGGCCGAAGAGACTAAAGCGGACGATAAATCCGAGAGCCGCCCATTCGAGGCCGACGTCGCAAAGCTCCTGCACCTCATGGTGCACTCGGTTTATTCGGATAAATCGGTCTTTTTGCGTGAGCTGATCGCCAATGCCGCGGACGCCTGCGAGCGGCTGCGCTACGAGGCGCTCGCCGCGCCGGCCCTGCTTGGCGACGACGTCAAGCCGCATATCACCGTCGCCCTCGATCCGGAAGCCAGACTGTTGACCGTCGAGGACAACGGCATCGGCATGAGCCGCGACGAGATGATCGAGGCGCTCGGCACGATTGCCCGCTCCGGCACCAAGGCGTTTCTGGAGCAAATCGAAGCGGCCCAATCCGGGGAGGCCGGGAGCGGGGAGGGCGGCGCCCTGATCGGCCGTTTCGGCGTCGGCTTCTACTCGGCGTTCATGGTGGCGGACCAGGTCGAGGTCATTTCGCGCCGCGCCGGGACCGACACGGCCTGGCGCTGGTCGTCCGACGGCAAAGGCGCGTTCGACGTCTCGCCGGTGCCCGAGGCGCAGGCGCCGCAGCGCGGCAGCCGCGTTGTTCTTCATCTCATGGAGGACGCCAAGACTTACGCCGAGCGCGGCACCGTCGAAGCTCTCGTCAAGGCGCAATCCGGTCATGTGCCGGTGCCGATCGCGATCCTGGAGAAGCCCGGCGCGGATCCCGCCGAGATAACCGATGGCGCAGCGTTATGGGCCAAGCCCAAATCCGAAATCAGCGCGGCGGATTACACCGACTTCTACCGCAGCATTGGCGGGCTGTTCGACGAGCCGGCGCTCACCGTGCATTTCCGCGCCGAGGGGCGGCAGGATTATACGGCGCTTCTCTTCGTTCCGGGTTCGCGGCCGTTCGATCTGTTCGATCCGGATCGTGCCGGACGGATAAAGCTCTACGTCAAGCGCGTCTTCATCGCCGACGACGTGGATATCCTGCCGCGCTATCTGCGGTTCGTCCGCGGCCTTGTCGATTCCGCCGATCTGCCGTTGAACGTGTCGCGCGAGAAGATCCAGGAAAGCCCGCTCCTTGCCGCGATCAGGAAGGGCGTAACCGGCCGCGTGCTCGCAGAACTGGAGCGGCTCGCCGACAAGGAGCCGGCGGAGTTCGCGAAAATCTGGAACACGTTCGGCGCCGTCCTCAAGGAAGGCATCTACGAGGATTTCGAACGCCGCGACGCGCTCCTTAAACTCGGGCGCTTCAAAACTACAGCGTCAGATGACTGGCGCAGCCTCAAGGACTATGTCGCCGCGCTCAAGCCCAATCAGACTGCGATCTATTATCTTGCCGGCGACGACATCGCGCGGCTGAAATCGTCGCCGCAACTCGAAGGCTTCCGCGCCCGCGGCGTCGAGGTGCTGCTGCTGCCGGACCCCGTCGATACCTTCTGGGTCGCACCCGGCCTCGGCTTCGACGGCAAGCCGTTCAAGTCGGTCACCCAAGGCGGGACGGATTTGGCGCTGATCCCACCGCTCGACGCCGCGGCCGCGCCGCCGCCGCAGGTGGCGCAAGGGGTCACGGACTTTCTGGCTTTCGTGAAATCGACGCTCGGTGACGCGGTGGCCGAGGTGCGTGCATCGGACCGGCTCACCGACAGCGCGGTCTGCCTGGTAGCGCCCGATTCCGGTCCCGACCGGGCGCTGGAGCGGCTTCTTGCCGGGGCCGGCCGGCTCCCCTCGGCGTCAAAGCCGATCCTCGAGGTCAATCCGCAGCACGAGCTTGTCGTGGCGCTCGCTGCACTCGGCGAGGGCGACCGCGGCTTCAAGGAGGACGCGGCGCATCTCCTGTTCGACGAGGCGCGGCTGCGTGATGGCGAGCGCCCGGCCGATGCGCGGCTATTCTCCGATCGGCTGGGGCGCGTGCTGTCGCGGGGCCTGCATAAAGACCAGGCGCCGGCGTGACCAATGTCGGGTGAAAGCCCGCTTACTCCGCCGGCGTGCGCATCTCGGCCGTAATCGGCGTCACGCCGGGGCCTTGCGGATGCAGCGACGGCTCGATCGGCGGCTTGGAGCCTTTCAGCCGGAAGTAGATCTGCGAGCCAATCAAGAGAGCGCACAGCGCGACGAAGACCGCGCTGATTGGACGTTCGACGAAGACGCCCAGATCGCCGCGCGAGATCAAAAGCGCGCGGCGGAAATTCTCCTCGAAACGCGGTCCCAGCACAAATCCGAGCAGGACCGGCGCGGGGTGGAAACCGAGGCGTAACAGCACGTAGCCGGTCAGGCCGATGACGACGACTTCGCCGACCTGAAAGAAGTCGTTGTTGGCGGCGTAAACGCCGATGCAAACGAAGAACAGCGCGCTCGGATAGAGGAAGCGGTACGGGATCGCCAGCATCTTCACCCAGATGCCGATCAACGGCACGTTCAACAACACGAGCAGGATGTTGCCGATCCAGAAGCTGGCGACCAAGCCCCAGAAGATGTCGGCGTGCTGTGTGATCAGTTGCGGGCCGGGCACGATGCCCTGGATCATCAGGGCGCCGAGCAGGAGCGCCATCACGGCGTCGCCAGGAATGCCGAGGCTCATGGTCGGAATGAAATCGCCCTGCACCGAAGAGTGTGTCGCCGCTTCCGGGCAGACCACGCCTTCGATCATGCCGGTGCCGAATTTTTCCGGCGTTTTCGATATCTTTTTTTCCGTCGCATAAGCGACGAATGAGGCGATCGTCGGCCCGGTGCCGGGAATGAGCGAGCACAGGCTGCCGATGATCGTGCCGCGCCACATCGGGAAGAACGCCCGTTTCATTTCAGCTTTGGTCGGCCGCATGTCTTTGAGACGGACATTGGTGTATTTGTTGCTGATCGGCGCGACTTGATTGATGCTGCTCATGAATTCGGCGATGCCGAACAGGCCAAGCGCCAGCGCGATCAATTCGATGCCGTCGTCGAGTTCGGTCATGCCGAAGGTAAAGCGCTCCGATCCGGTTTCGAGATCGGTGCCGATCGAGCCCAGGAACAGGCCCAAAACCGTCATCGACACGCCTTTGATCGGCGAGCCGCGCGCCAATGTCGAGCCTGCCAACAGGCCAAGCAGCATCAGCGAACACACCTCCGCTGGTCCAAACTGCAACGCCGCTTTCACCAATAGCGGCGACAGGAAGATCATTTCGGTGATGCCCCACGAGGCGCCGACGAATGAGGCGAATACGGTCAGGCCGAGCGCAACGCCGCCGCGACCCTGCTTCGTCATCGGGAAGCCGTCGAGACAGGTGACTGCGTGTGGTGGATGGCATGGCAAATTGAGCAGGATGGAGCAGATCGCGCCGCCGTATTGCGCGCCGTACATTACGCCGCCCAGCATCAGGATGGCCGCGACCGGCTTCATGCCGAAGGTGAGCGGCAGCAGAATCGAAATGGTGGCCAGCGGACCCATGCCCGGCAGCACGCCGACCATGTTGCCGACCAGCACGCCGAGAAAGCAGAACATCAGATTGTGTGGCTCGAGCGCGACGCCGAAGCCGTACATCAGATCGGTCAGCGATTGGCCTATCACTGGCTACCCCACCAGGTGAAAATCGGCATCGGCACTTGCAGGAAATAGGAGAACAGGGCCACGCCGAATATGGTTACGACAGTCGCCAATATGATCGTGCTTTTCCAGGTCGCCTGCTTGTCGCCCTGTGCGGCGATGCAAACGCAGGCGAAGGTTCCGGGCGCCATGCCGAAATAGCGACCGAAGAAGATAAACAGCACCGGGCTCATCAGGATACAGAACCAGCCCCACCATTGCGGATGTTCGGGCAGAATGCTTTCGCCATGTCCGCCCTCTGCGGACGGCCCGAGCGCCGTGGCGGCGATGGCGATACCGAGGAAGACGAGAAGCACGCCAAGTGCGGTGGGGAAAAATCCCGGACCCATGTGCATGAGCGTGCCGGGCCGGTAGGTCGCGCCTTTCAGCGCGATGCCCAAGCCAAGCAAAAGCATCAGGCCGCCAGCGTAGAAGTCACGCTTGCCCATCAGCTCGCGTAGAGGGCTGGTGGAAGGCCGCAAATCTTTCCTCCCGGCCGTCTTCGGGGCCGTTACTCAGCTCGCGCCGATCATCATCGAAACGAGCAACTACCGTAATTGCCGCGATAGTCCGCAGTGACGCGGTGTCGCGGGGTTCCCCTCGCTCCCTCAGGCGAAACTTCGCCGAGGGCACCTACACTTGGCAGGTACGGGACGATATAGGCTGCCGCACGAGGGTGCAACTGCCATCTATAACCGCTTTGGCCGTGTCTTATTCCCCGATCAGGCATTCAGGCCGGGCTGGCGGAGCGGCGCGAACAGATCGGGACTGTCATTGCGCACATTACCAACCCTGCGGTCGACGGCCCAAAATGTCATGCCGCCGCTGGGATAGGGCGTGAGCATGGCCTTGAGCTCGGCGTCCTCGACCGCGACTTCGCCGAGCCACGCCGACCACAGGGAAGGAGGCAGCAGCACCGGCATACGGCCATGTAAAGGCTCAAGAAGCTCGTTGGCTGTCGTCGTGATGATGGTGAAGGACTTGAGCGTCGTGGCATCGGGTGCGCGCCAGCAATCCCACAGACCGGCAAACGTCATCGGTCCGCGATTGCTCAAGCCCACAGCGAAAGGTTGTTTGTCGGCATCGCGCCACTCATAATAGGCGTCGGCGATGACGAGACAACGGCGTCCCGCGCGCCAGGCGGTGCGGAAGGCGGGGCGGTTATCCACACCTTCCGCGCGGGCGTTGAAGGTCGAGTGGCCGATCTTGGTGTCCTTTGCCCATGATGGAATCAGTTCCCAGCGCATCAAAGTGAGCGTCCTTTCGCCGTTGTTGGAGACGACGACGGGAAGTTTCGACGTCGGCGCCGCGTTCCAACGCGGCTGGTAGGCGCCGATCTCGTCGAAGTCGATTTTAAGATCGAGTTTTATTTCCGAAACATCCTCGGGCAGTTTGGCGCGGCCACACATGGCAGACTCCGTTTTGTTGGGTTGCGCGATCAATGAAAATCCCGGCTCTTGAGCGGCAGGGCGTCGGCGTCGGCAAGCGGGCCGCCGGAGAAATTCGGCGAAAACAGATCGTCGCCGTTGCCCAGCCGATCGTCACGTAACCTTGGTAATTCGGCGGACAGATCGACGAAGCTTGCCGCGACCACATGGATGACGAGGCCGGCGCGTTGCAGTCGTCCGCGCACGGCGAGGAAACGCGCCGTCATCACCGTGCGGCGATTTCTGTCGAAGACTTTCGGCCAGACGATGATGTTGGCGATATCGCTCTCGTCTTCGAGTGTCATGAACACGACGCCCTTCGAGGTGCCCGGCCGCTGCCGCACCAGGACGAGCCCGGCAACCGTGACGATTGCGTTCTGCGCCAATTCTTCGCCACGCAGCCCGGTATTGCGAATGGCGCCAAGCGCCGTAAGGCGGTCGCGGAAGAACGCCACTGGATGCGCTTTCAGCGACAGCCCGGTCGCCACGTAATCTTCGACGACGTGCTCGCAGAGCGGCATCGCGGGAAGTGCGACATCGGGTTCGGGGAAAAGCTCGTCGCTTAAATGCGGCGTGAGCAGCGGCAGTGCCGCGTCGATGGAGGCGCCGCCGCGGGCAGGACGAGAGCCGATCATGTCGAGGCGGCGCGCTGCCCATAATGCGGCACGGCGATCGAGGCCCAGCGAGCGGAATGCGTCGGCTTCCGCAAGCCGCTCGATGGTAAAGCGCGAAATGCCGGAGACCGCCGCAAGCCGCTCGATCGAGGAGAAGCCATTGCCGCGTGCCGCGATGAGCTTTTTCAATTCGTCTTCGCCAAGCCCGGCAATCAGGCGAAAACCGAGACGCACAGCATGACCCCCACCCAATCCTTCTCCGCATGCGGGGGAGGCAAGAGAGGGGGTTGGCTCCAGCGTGCAATCCCAGGCGCTGAAATTGACGTCGGCGCCGTGGATTTCGACGCCGTGCGCGCGGGCGTCGCGCACCAGCTGGGCCGGCTGATAAAAGCCCATCGGCTGGCTGTTGAGGATGGCGGCGCAGAAGACATCCGGGTAACGGCATTTGATCCACGACGAGGCGTAAACCAGAAGCGCAAAGCTCGCCGCGTGGCTTTCGGGAAAGCCGTATTCGCCGAAACCCTCGATCTGGCCGAAGCAATGTTCGGCGAAGCTGCGGTCATAGCCGCGCTCGGCCATGCCGTTGATGAACTTGTCGCGGAACAGATGGACATTGCCGGTATGCCGGAACGTGGCCATGGCGCGGCGCAGCCCGTCCGCCTCGTCGGGCGTGAATTTCGCCGCGGTGATGGCGATCTGCATCGCCTGTTCCTGAAACAACGGCACGCCGAGCGTCCGTTTGAGAACGTCTTCCAGTTCGCTGGCTGGCCCGTGTTCGGGAGCGGGGGAGGGGTAATGCTCCTTCTCGATGCCGTCACGCCGGCGCAAATAGGGATGCACCATGTCGCCCTGAATCGGACCCGGCCGCACGATGGCGACTTCGATGACGAGATCGTAGAAGCAGCGCGGCTTCAGGCGCGGCAGCATCGACATCTGCGCCCGGCTCTCGACCTGGAACACGCCGACCGAATTGGCGCGCGACAGCATGTCGTAGACGGCCGCGTCGTCGGCCGGCAGCGTGGCCAGCGAATAGTCCTTGCCGTAATGCGCTTGCAAAAGATCGAGGCCGCGGCGCAGGCAGCTCAGCATGCCGAGCGCGAGCACGTCGACTTTCATCAGGCCGAGCGTGTCGATGTCGTCCTTGTCCCACTCGATGAAGGTGCGATCGTCCATGGCGGCATTGCCGATGGGAACGGTCTCATCAAGGCGGCCCCTCGTCAGCACGAAGCCGCCGACATGCTGCGAGAGATGGCGCGGAAAGCCGATCAGCGCGTCGGCCAGTTCGACGGCCTGGCGGATCGCCGGATTGGCCGGATCGAGACCGGCTTGGCGGATGTGGTCGTCGGGCAGTCCATCGCCATAGCCCCATACGGTCTTGGCGAGCGCCGCGGTGACGTCCTCGGTCAATCCCAAAACCTTGCCGACTTCGCGGATCGCGCGCCGCGAACGGTAATGCACGACAGTTGAGCAAATCGCGGCGCGATGCCGGCCGTAACGCCGGTAGATGTATTGGATCACTTCTTCACGCCGCTCATGCTCGAAGTCGACGTCGATGTCGGGAGGCTCGCCGCGGTTTTCGGAAATGAAACGGGCGAACAGGAGATTGCTCTCGTTCGGGTTTACCGCGGTGATGCCGAGACAAAAGCACACCGCGCTGTTGGCCGCCGAGCCACGGCCCTGGCAGAGGATTTCTTTCTCCTGGTGGCGGGCGAAGGAGACGATGTCGTGGACGGTGAGGAAATAGCGCGCATAGTCGAGCTTGGCGATGAGCTTGAGCTCGTCGTGCAGGCGGTTACGGACGTCGGCGGGAATGCCGAGCGGATATTTGGTTTTCGGATAGCGCTCCTGTGCTCCCGTCCAGGTGAGATCTTCGAGATGCCGCTGTGCGGTCTTGCCGTCAGGCACCGGCTCGTCGGGATATTCGTATTGCAGCTCGCCGAGCGAAAAGCGGCAGGCTTGCGCGATCTCGACGGTGCGGGCGATGGCGTCGGGAAAGTTTTGGAACAGCCGCGCCATTTCCGCAGGCGGTTTGAGATGCCGTTCGGCATTGACGGCAAGCCGCAAACCCGCATCGAGGAGCGTGCATTTTTCGCGCACGCAAGTGAGCACGTCGACGAGCGGCCGGCGTTCGGCGGCGTGGTAGAAAACGTCGTTGACGGCGACGAGCGGTGCTTCGCGCCTGGCGCCGAGTTCGGCCAATAGCCCGAGCCGTCGCGGCTCGTCGCCGCGATGATAATGCACGCCGGCGAGGAAACTGCGCCGCGGCGTCGCCTCGACTAAGGCGGAGAGACGGGTGGTGAAGGTTTCCCGCTCGTTCCCGCTTGCGCGGCGATCTGAATTCGGACCGAACAGCGTTGGCGGCGGCAAGACGATAAAAATCTGGCCTTCGCTGGTGCTGAGAATCTGCTCGAAGGTCAGCCGGCATTCGCCTTTCCTGGTTTTGAGATTGCCCGCGGTGATGAGGCGGCAGAGCCTTCCATAGGCTGCGCGGTCGGTCGGATAAGCGATCACCTCGAACCCGTCGATCGTGACAAGGCGCACGCCGACGAGGAGCTTGATGTTCTGCTTCCGGGCTTCGTCGTAAGCGCGTACCACGCCGGCAAAAGAGTTGCGGTCGGCGATGCCGATGGCGGTCAGGCCGAGCGCATCGGCGCGCGCCACCATTTCCTGCGGATGCGAGGCGCCGCGCAGGAAAGAAAAATTTGTTGTTACAGCAAGTTCGGCATAGGCGCTCATCGGATTTACTCACGCAAACAAGGCTTTCATGCAAACCAGACTTTCACGCAAACAAGCCTTGCACGAACCAGCGCGCTGCCGTGGTTTCGCGCCCATAAAGCCCTTCGCGGTAGAGCCAGAAGCGGTGGCCGCCGCCGTCCTCGACGAGGTAATAATCGCGCGTCTGGCCTCCTCCCTTGCCCTCCCCCGCAAGCGAGGGAGGGTGGGCGCGCCACCATTCGGCGCCGATGCGTTCCGGGCCCTGCGCGTCGGCGACGTCGTAGGTCACGCCGCGCCAGGAAAAACGCCGCGGCGGACCGTCAGGAACGAGCGCGGTGACCTCGGTCGGCTCGGCACGGGGTAACAGCAGGAGCGGGCGCATTTGCTCCGGCTCGGGCCAGGCGGCCGTCTCGCCGTCAACGGGCGGCAGAATTTCGGCCCGCTCGGCCAGGTGGCTTGCGACCGGTTCAAACCGCCGCACGCGGCGCGGACCGAGACGCTGGCGCAGCGCATCGATCAAAGCCGCACAACGCTCGGCGCGGTCACCATGACCCCACCCTGACCCTTCCCCGCTCGTGGGGGAGGGAACGGAGGCGGAAGTGAACTCAATTTGCCGCGCCGGCGTCGGCTCGGTGCGGGTGACGGCAAGTCCGATGGCTTCGAAGCCGAAGCCGGCATTCTCCATTGCCGCCAGTGCTTCGAGCTTGAGATCGAAGAGGCGCGCCACATGACCGACGCTGCGCGTCGGCGCCGTAAGCCCGATATCGATCGTCTCGACCGCGCCGTCGACGCGATAAAGACAAAGCCGCAGTGCGCGCGCTCCGACACCGTCCCGCACCAGCACATGGACGAGGTTTTGCATCAGCCGGCTGGCGCGGGCGATGATCGCCTGCTGGGTGACGATCGGTTCGAGCGAATAATGCAGGCTGTGATAGACCGGCGGCGCCACGATCGGGATGAGCGGCTCGTCGCTGCGGCCAAGCGCCTGATCGAGCCGCCGCAGCAATTCGGCGGCGAAACGCGATGCGAACGGCGCGCGCGGTTTGTCCATGAGTGAGCCGACCGATTTGAAACCGAGCCGGTGCAGCGCACGGCGGGTTTCGCCCGACAGCCGCAAGGCGGCGATGGGCATGGATGCCAGTGCTGCGGCTTCCTGGCCGCAGGGCAGAACGGATAAAGGCGATCGGTGAAAGCGCGATAGCGCCCAGGCCATGCCTGGCGTCTCGGCCACCGCAAGCCGTGCCGATAGACCGAAACGCACAAGTCTTCCGGCAAGGTCGGCGATCAGTTTCTCCTCGCCGCCGAACAGATGCGCCGAGCCATCGACGTCGAGGAAAAATCCGTCGGCGCCATTGTCTTCATTCCACGGCGAAGCGGTCGGCGTGTAGCGTGTCGCCCATAATGCGAGCCGCCGCAGCGCGGCATCGTCGGCGACGGCATCGACGGCGCGCATTTGCAAAAAACCCGCTTTCGCCCGCGCGTCGGAGAGCGGCTCGCCGATGGCAAGCCCTGCCGCCTCCGCGGCCTCGTTCAAGGCCGCAATGTGCAGGCCGCCGGCGCCGGCGACGGCAAGGACGAACGGCCGGTCAGGATGCACCCTAAAATCCGATTGCAGCTTGTCTGCGGGAACGATCGCCTGTGCCGCGAGAAAACGCTGGATCGGCCAGCGCGGCAGCCAAACTGAAACAATGCGTGACATGATCGTACTCCACCAGCCATTCGCCTGGCCGTCCGTTGCGACAGCGTTCAAGTTGCAGACGCCAGCGGGGGCGCGCGTAAAGGCCGAACCGGTCGCGCACGGCTTCCGCCGTGCCGATGCGCCAGCGCGTTGCCGCAGCACTTGCTTCCAGCGTTTGCGCCGGCCGCAACAGCAACAGCGGCAGGCCGGCATCATGGGCGGCGAGCTGCAGCTTTTGGCTGGTCTTCAGATCGAGCTTGTCGATCATCGCGGCGACGGCTTGAGGCGCTGTCGAACGCAATGCCTCGGCAACCGCCCACAGCGTTTCCTTGCGATGCGCCGTCTCGACCAGGATCAGGCGGCCTGGATCGAGGCCGAGACTGTTGAGGCCGTGTCCGGACAGACCGCCATGCTGGCGCCGCCCATAGGCCGGCAAAATAAAGATGAGCGGGGTAGGGGAAGCGATGCGGGCGAGGAACGCCACGATAAAACCGAAGGCGGCCGGTAACGCCCTTTCGCTCTCGGCGACGACTTCATGCAGGGCGCTGCAGGCCAAACCGCCTTCCGGCAGATGGTCATCGAGCGCGGCAAGACCGAAGGACAAGATTTTGTACGAGCCCTCTTTGTGCGAGCCCTCACAGGCGGGAAGGAGCCGCCGTAATTCATGCATCACGGCGGCGCGGTTTTGCGACCGGGAAAGCGCTGCAGAGGCACCGGAAAGAGGAGTAAGCTCCAGCATTTAGCCAGCCTTCTGTATCTCATCCCTCGGCTGGTTTGCCGTGGGGATAAGCGTGGTATGTTCAGCGTATGTTTCAGGAGCCATACTAGAACAAAAAGGGAACATTGCCAAGAGGACTGAGAACCAGAAAGAGGGGCAGCCCAATGGCAAAAGGCCGAATGATCACCTCTCCAGCCGCTTTAAAGCGGCATGAATCGGCCCGCTGCGTTCAGCGTCCGCACTTTGCTTTTCGGGGTCGCGCGGCCTAAACTCCGCCGGTGCAAATCACCCTTCGCAGACTGCTTTTCACTGTGGTTTTCGCAACGGTGGCGCTAGTTCTCGGCGCTCCAGCGAGCCATGCCGGCAGCTATGGCGACCAGAAATGGTGCGCAGTCACCACTGACGGCGGTGCCGCCATGAACTGGGACTGCGAATATGACGCCATCAACGATTGCCAGCCGGCGGTCGTCCAAGGCAGCCGCGGCTTTTGCGCGATAAATCCATATTATCAGCCGCCGCAAGCGTCCCCCGCTCCACAACATTGACACCGGAAACTGACCGCCATGCCGGAAGCCGACAAAGAAGGCGAGCGCTACTCGCTCGATCAGCCCCAGCAGACGTCAGGCTTCTATCTCAAAGGGTCGCACCAACTCGACTGGGGCATGAAGAACCGCATGGCGCGCGTGTTCGACCCGTCGTCGGGCCGCACCGTGATGCTCGCCGTAGACCACGGCTATTTCCAGGGTCCGACCACCGGTCTCGAACGCATCGATCTCTCGATCGTGCCGTTGCTGCCGTCCTGCGACGCATTGTTCTGCACGCGCGGCATTTTACGCAGCGTCATTCCGGCGGAATGTCAGAAACCGATGGTGCTCCGCGCCAGCGGCGGCCCGAGCATTTTGCGCGAAGAACTCTCCGACGAGCAGATCGCCATGGACATGGATGACGCGGTGCGGCTCAACGCAGCCGGCGTCGGCATCCAGGTTTTCATCGGCGGCGAGCACGAGACGCGCTCGGTGCACAATATGACAAAGCTCGTCGATGCCGGCCTGCGCGCCGGCATTCCGGTCATGGGCATCACCGCCGTCGGCAAGGCCATGGTGCGCGACGCCAAATATTTCCGCTTGGCCTGCCGCATCATCGCCGAGCTCGGCGCGCAATATGTGAAAACCTATTACGTCGAGGACGGCTTCGAGACGGTCACGGCGTCATGCCCGGTGCCGATCGTGATGGCCGGCGGCAAGAAGCTTCCTGAGCTCGAGGCGCTGACCATGGCCTACAATGCGGTGCAGCAGGGCGCGTCCGGCGTCGACATGGGCCGCAACATTTTCCAATCCGAGGCGCCGCAGGCCATGATCGCAGCGGTGGCGGCGGTCGTGCATAAAAACATGAAACCGAAGGACGCCTTCGACCTGTTCAAGTCGCACAAGGCCAAGAGCGGCATGCGCGCCGCGTAAGCCGCTCGAGCGCGATCCGGAAAAGTAGAAACCGGTTAGCCGTAGGTCCGCAGCGGTCCCGATCCGATCAAGAACCAGGCGACGGAGCCTGCGGCGACTGCGCCGCCGAGCGCGGCAAGGACCTGCGCGATCCACGACGCGCTGCCGACCCGGCTTACATGCTGATGACTTGCATCCCGGGCACTTACGACCTGATGGCTCGAAGCCGGAAGGCTTGCATTCGGAAGGCTTGCATTCGGAACCTTTGCGGCCTGATGCAAATCCTGCTGCGCGGGCGCGGCGACTACCGTTTGTGGCGCGGGAGCAGTGTCGGTGTGATCACTTGACGCAGCCGGCGGCGCGGCTTGGTCCAGAGAATTAAGCTGTCCTGTGGAATCGACCTTCAATGTCTGAATTTTGATCACATGTGCGTTCTGGCCGGCGTCGTCGCTCCGTGGCGCAGTTGCGATCGGAACCGCGCTCGTATCGGGCTCGCCGGCGGGCGCCGGCATGTCCACGGCAGGCCAAGCAGTCGCCGCCGTCGAACTTTGTACCGGCTGCAGGGCTGGTGCTGCTACCGCGGCGGCGGCGACGTTGGGTTCGCGGTGCTCGTGTTTCTTGAGCGCCATGTGCCGTTTGTGGCCTGCGGCTGCGCTTCTCGCCATTCGCGAATGCGTCTTTCTGGCGGCTATTTTTTTGCTGGTTCGGTGCGGCGTCTTCGCATGGGCCGTCTTCGGTTCATGCTTGGTCGCCTGCTTGCCATCGTGGGGTGGTCGCAGGCCGGCGAGTAGCGCCATCGGTTTACCGACGGGCTCGGCTGTTGCGGTCTGTGCCAAAGCAACCTGTGCCGCCAGCCCCACGGCGATCGCCGTGGCGAGCCCGGCACACACCATACGAAAGCCACGCATCGCGTACCCCACTCCTGATCGTGTCTCACCGGATGCACAGCCGGCGTGACCGCAGGGTGACGCAATTGCGGATTTTTCCGCCCAAATAGCGGACAAAAAGCGGCGTTGTTAACCCTACCTGCCGGTCGCTGCCGATCGGGGTTGCGCGCAACGACGTCGCGCCAGCGGTCAATGCGGCACGACGTTGATCATGCCGGCGACGTCGCCTTTGAGGAAGGCCACCATATTGGCTTCGACGGTCGGCAGGGCAAAATCAATATAGACGTCGCAGAAGCCGCCCTGGTGCGTGGTGATGAGCACGTTTTGCATCGACCAGAACGGATGGTCGGTCGGCAGCGGTTCCTGGTTGAAAACATCGAGTGCCGCCCCGGCGATGCGGTTGTGTTGCAGGGCTTCGACCAGCGCCGGCTCGTCGACGACCCCGCCGCGCGCGAGATTGATCAGAAAGCACGACGGCTTCATCGCCGCCAGCACCTGGCTGTCGATGCTGTTGCGGGTTGCGGCAGTCAGTGGTGTCAGCAGCACGAAGAAATCGAAGTCGCCAACAACCCGTAAAAGTTCGTCGCGCCCATGCATTCGGTCGAATCCAGCGACCTCGCGTGGCGCCGAACTCACGCCGACAACGCGCATGCCGAAGGCTTTGCACTTTGGCGCCAGCTCCTCGGCAATCAGCCCGACCCCGAAAATGCCGACCGTCTTGTTGTGCAAAAGCTGCGCCGGCCAGCGCCGCCATTGCCGCTCGTCCTGGGCGCGCACCGCGCCCGGCAGATCGCGCGCCAGCGCCAGCATCGTGCCGAATGCCGCTTCAGATACCGGCGGCCCGTGAATGCCGCGGACATTGGTGAGGACGACGTCCTTGCCCAGGCCGGGCTGGTCGATGAGGTTGTCGACGCCGGTGCCCAGCGTCTGAATCCATTTCAGCCTGTCCGCTCCTTCCAGCACTTTGGCGGTCATCATCGGCGTGAAGGTGAGGAGCGCGTCGGCAGTTGCGATATGGGGGCCGACTTTGGAGTGATGATCGACCAGGGTGACGGCGATCTCGGGAAAGCGGGCTTTGAGCCGGTCGCGATATTGATTGCGGACCAACTCCGTGAGGCCGAGCAGAATAAGCAGATTGGTCATAAGCGAGGGCACCGGTGCCGCGCCGGTGCGATGGTCCCGGCGGGTTGCGGCAGTCTTATATGCGAAATTCGAAATCACGACACCAAGAAGTCATAAACGGCGCACATCCCTGCGGAATAGGAATATTACGGTGTCGCGCGAAAGGGCCTCCTCGGATAGACTGGTCCTGCGGGTCGTGGAGGAGCGAACGATGCCTATCGATCTCTCAGCGGTAAATTGGGCCTATGTCGGCATATTGTCGTTAATCGCTTTCGTCGCGGCGCTGCTCGGTAGCCTGATATCGTTTCGGAACCGCTTGATGGGCGCGGTCATCGCCGGCGTCCTGTTCGCCGTGGCCTTCGTGTACTGGACGTATTACCCGCATCCCAACATCCCCGGTCCGATCAGCCTGGATTTGAGCGCTCCGGTTTCCGCGACCGGCCCGGCCACGACCAGTCCGGCGCCGGCAAGGGCGCCTGCGAACCCGGTGAGCACCGTGAGCCCGGCGCCCGCCGCGACAGCGCCGGCAAATCCGGTCACGACCATGAGCCCGCCCCCGGCCAGCCCCGGCGCGAAGTAGCGCGAGCGGATTGCTGCGGCGGTTGACCTTTCCGCCGGCCGGGTTATGCGTATGTGAGTTTTACCGGGGGAAATGGAGCGGTGATGAACAAGGTCTATGCGGATGCAACGTCCGCGTTGGCCGGGTTGCTTAAGGATGGCATGACCATCATGGCCGGCGGTTTCGGCCTATGCGGCATCCCGGAAACTTTGATCCTCGCGATCCGCAACTCCGGCGTGAAGAACCTCACAGTCGTGTCCAACAATTGCGGCACCGACGGCAAAGGTCTCGGCATTCTGCTCGACACCCGGCAGATCAAGAAAATGATCTCGTCCTATGTCGGCGAGAACAAAACCTTCATGCAGCAGTTTCTCGCCAATGAACTCGAGATCGAGTTCAACCCGCAGGGCACTTTGGCGGAACGCATCCGCGCCGGCGGCGCCGGCATTCCCGCCTTCTTCACCAAGACCGGCTACGGCACCAAGATCGCAGAAGGCAAAGACACCCGCGATTTCGACGGCGAGCACTATGTCATGGAGCGGGGGCTGGTCGCGGATCTGTCGATCGTCCACGCCTATCGCGGCGACACTGAGGGCAACCTTGCTTACCGCAAGACCGCGCGCAACTTTAATCCCCCGATGGCGACTGCGGGAAAGGTGACGGTGGTCGAGGTCGAGCACCTGGTGCAGCCCGGCGACATCAATCCCGACCACATCGTCACGCCGGGCATTTACGTCCAGCGCATGATCCATGTGCCGAACGCGAGCAAACACATCGAGCAGCGCACGGTCCGCAAGCGTCAAAAATCCGACGCGCCGGCCGGAACCGGAGGAGAGGTCTAAATGCCCTGGACCCGCGATCAGATGGCGGAACGCGCCGCCAAGGAGTTGGAAGACGGCTTCTACGTCAATCTCGGTATCGGCATCCCGACGCTGGTGTCGAATTACATTCCGGACGGCATGAGCGTGCAACTGCAATCGGAGAACGGCATGCTGGGCACCGGCCCGTTCCCGTTCGAGGGCGAGGAAGATCCCGATCTGATCAATGCCGGCAAGCAGACCGTCACCGAATTGCCGACCACCAGTTATTTCAACTCGGCGAACTCGTTCGCCATGATCCGCGGCGGCCACATCAATATCGCCATCCTCGGCGCCATGGAGGTCGCGGAAAACGGCGATCTCGCCAATTGGATGATCCCCGGCAAAATGGTCAAGGGTATGGGCGGCGCCATGGATCTGGTTGGCGGCGTCAAGAAGGTCGTCGTGGTCATGGAGCACTCGGCCAAAGGCGACTCCAAACTGAAGAAGCGCTGTACGCTGCCGCTGACCGGCGCCGGCGTCGTCGACATGGTGATCACCGATCTCGGCGTGTTCGCGCTTGACCGTCACGGCGGCGGTCTCACGCTGATCGAACTGGCGCCCGATGTGACGCTCGACGATATCAAGGCCAAGACCGAGGCGAGCTTTAAGGTCGCCAATACGCTCCAGCAATAGCGGGCCGGTCCGTTCGCTGGACCGGCCGCGTTTGAGCCTTCTCGCTCGCAGCGCGCAGCGCGCGCTATTCGCCGCCCGTGCGGCTGGCTTCGAACAGGAACCAGGTGCGCCGTTCCGATTCGTCGATCCAGTTTTCGATCAGGCTGGTGGTGGCGACGTCGCCATGCTCGTCGGTCAGGTCGTGCGTCTCGCGCAAATGCGCCGTCAACTGCTTATTGTCGTCGCGCAGCTCGGCAAGCATGTCCAGCGGCGTGACAAAATCGGCATCGTTGTCCAGCACCCGCTTGAGTCGTGCGATGTGGCCGATGGAATGGATCGTCGTGCCGCCGATCTTGCGCACACGCTCGGCGATGTCGTCGGTGGTGGCGAAAATCTGGTCGGCCTGCTCATCGAGCATAAGGTGGTAATCGCGAAAATGCGGGCCCGACATGTGCCAGTGAAAATTCTTGGTTTTCAGGTAGAGCGCAAACATGTCGGCAAGAAGAATATTCATCGCGCCGGCGATGTCCTGCGTGGCATTCGACTTGAGATCGGTCGGCGTCTCAAGCGATGCCGTCCGCAAAGATTTGGGATCACGGGGGTTCATGTGTTGTCTCCTTACTTCTTTCAATCGATGTGGCCGGCCCGGTTACCGACAGCGGATACGATGCTCAATCGAGCTTGCCGATCATGTGCGCGGCTGAACAGCCGGGTGGAATCTGACGACCGCCAGAATTCCCAGGGCAACGAATATCACGAGAACGACGCCCTGGGTGATGGCAAAAGGCGGCTCGGTTTGCGTCGGTGCCAGGGCGTGCACAGAGGGTACTTTGAGGAAGGTCTGGATGACCGCGACGAAGACGTTCAGGTAAAGCGCGGCAATCGCGGTCACTACGTAAATCCAGCGCCAGGCGCCGGCGAGACGGAACGCGTAGAGCGCGATGACCGCAACCGCCAAGAGTACCAGCGAGAGCGTGCCCACGGCACGCGGCGGATCGAAGCCGAACGGCGGCAGCGGATAGCCGGTGACGCTGGTCAGGATAGTCGTGGCGAGAAACAGCGCCGTCCACCCGGTGGACGATTTCCCGTTCACCAGTTCGTAAAGCACGATCAAGCCGGATACTATTCCGATCAGGCTCAGGCCGACATGGATTTGCAATAATGTCATCAAACTCTCCTGCGGTTCGGTAGTTGAGACACTACCTGCGGTTCAGTCGTAGGTGATGTGTCCTATTTTTTGTGCCAGCATATCCCGCCGATGCGCCGATATTTATGCCACGAATTGCGCTGGATTGATGAAATTCGGCATGACACGCCATCGCGGTTACTTCGCCGTAATCGCAATTCCGATCGCGGCGGCAGCCACCCCGCTGAGCGTAACGGTGAGCGGCCGGGCCGCCAAATCAAACTTCACACTCTTGCGGACACCCGCGCAACCGGTGGCTCCGGTGAAATCGACCACTTCCATGGCATGGCCGTCCTGAACGACGTTGATCCACCCTTCGGATGACAAGGTAATCTCGTACGTCATCGCCCGCGCCGGGGCGGGGAGCTGAACGAAGCCGGCACAGCTGCCGGGTGATTTAGGCGCACGTTCGGGAGGCGCCGGCAGCCTGGCATCAGCGAAACGGCACGAGCGCGACGGTCGCCGCCCAGGGGATCGGCCACGTCACGCGCTCGCCTGAAAATACCTTTGGCAGGTCCGTACCATTGAGTGTGGCGCGCTCCTTATCGAGCGGCCACTTAAACTTGCTGCATCCGACGGGTTCCTGGGCGAACGCCGGGTTTGCAATCGCGCAAGCGATAAGGATGCCAGACCATGCTCTCATGTCGCTAATCTGATCGGTCTATTTCACCCCGGGTTCGTCGATCGTTTCTCTAGCAGGCAATGAAGCGATGACTTGATCCGGGATTTCGATGCGACGCCTGTCGTCGCTGCGGTGCAGCAGGATTATAGCCTGCCATGCGGCCGGTCGCATCCGGGCGGATGAGCTATGCGCGACCATTGGGCCGCACCCGTCAGCCCGCATATGACATCCGTCAGCTTTGCCGGTATTGCTCAATTTAAATTCTGCCGGGAGGACGTTGCGCCCTTAGAGCGCAACGAAAATTAATTCATGAATGACGAGCGCAGCGAAAGCGCCCCGTGGTCGGCTGGTGAGGCGACCGGCGCTCTCGACGTGACCGCGCACGGCGCTACGCCGGCGGTGGTATCCGCCGCTCTTATTGCCCATGCCGAGCCGAAACCGCTGAGCCACGGCGAAAAGCGGGTGATCGTCATCAGCATGATGCTGCCGGTGTTTCTCGGCTCGATCGATCAGTCAATTCTCGCCAGTGCCTTGCCGACCATTGGCCGCGTCTTCGGCGACGTCACCGAGCTGCCGTGGGTGATTACGTCCTACTTGATCGCCGCAACCGCGATCACCCCGCTCTACGGCAAATTCGCCGATATCCACGGCCGGCGCTCAACGCTGCTGATCGCGCTCGTCATTTACATGACGGGCGCGTTCATTTCGGCATCGGCGTCGAGCTTGCTGATGTTGATCTGGGGCCGCGTGGTGCAGGGCATGGGCGGCGGCGGCATGATTTCCAGCGCCCAGATGGTGCTCGGCGACATGGCGCCGCCGAAAGAGCGCGCCAAATATTATACCTATTTCTCGATCGCGTTCACCACCGCCGGCGGCTGCGGTCCGGTGCTCGGCGGCTGGATTTGCGATCATCTGCATTGGTGGATGATCTTTATGTGGAAGATTCCCTTCTGCATTATCGCCATCGGGCTCGCACTGCGAACGCTGCGCCGACTGCCGCGGCACGGCCGGCCGCACCGTCTCGATTTCCTCGGCGCTTTGCTGGTGATGGCGTCAAGCTCGTCGTTCATGCTGGCGCTCAATCTTGGCGGCGTGCACTATCCGTGGCTATCGGCGCCGGTTCTGACGCTGCTTTGCTGCGCGCTGATCTTGGGCGCCGGGTTTATCGTGCGGCTGCTCACTGCGGTTGAACCGCTGATCCCGATTGCCATCCTCGCCGATCCCACCGCCCGGCTCACCATGGTGGCGCATTCGTTTGGTTGGGGGTCGATCGTCTGTCTCAACATCTTTCTGCCGATGTATCTGCAGAGCGCCCTCGGCTGGTCGGCGACGCTATCGGGACTGAACGTGATGGTCCTGATGGTCACGCTCAACGTCAGCGCCGGCCTGTCGAGCCAGATCATCGGCCGCGTGCGGCATTATAAGCTGTTGCCGCTCTGTTTTCTTGTCGTCGGTCTCGGTGCGGTGATCGTGCTGGCATTCTCGACCAGGACCATGAGCTCGTCGAAGCTTGAGATAATTTTGTTTCTGATCGGGATCGGCTTCGGACCGACCGCGCCGCTGACGCAAGTGGCATTGCAGAACACCGTATCGATTCACGATCTCGGAGCGGCAATCGGCACGATGAATTTTACGCGCACGCTGATGGGCACGATGCTGATTGCCGGGTTTGGCGCGGTCGTGCTGGCCAAGGCTCCGGTCGATGCGGCGCCCGGCACGCTCAGCCACGCATTTTTGGGCGCCGCGTCGGTGGCCACCTTCGAAACGGTTTTTCTGGCCATTGCCGGTACGCTCGCCATCTCGTTCCTCTCGGTCATCTTGCTGGAGGAAAAGCCGCTCGGCGACACGCTTCCCGGCTCGCGACGATAGGCGCGCGGCGGTAAGTCGGTAGGGCTGGCCGGAAACGGAAAATTCGCCAACATCCCCCGCGCGCGCACTGAATGCGCTTGCGCAACCCTGCCATTCGGGGGCAATTTGGCTGCCGTCGCCTTTGGGCATTTGTAACATGGGACTAATCTTACTGCGTCATGAACGATTTTGCTGCGGGCATCTCTGGATTTGAGCTGCGCAGCAGGGGCATCGCGACAGCGTCCTGACCAGTGCAACGATTAATCGCCGGCGCATGGTGGCGATCGAATTCGGGATATGGCGTTCAGGCCGCAAGGGCGGAACCTCTGGGTCGATAGCCGTCGGGTACGGCAGGTTGCGGGAACTGCGTGGTGGAACGAGGTCCACAGGGGGGGATCGTCTCCCTCTCGGAGATCAGGAACCCGTAGGCTGCGATGCACAGCGTGGCGTGGTGATGGAAGCCGCGCCATCCGCGCCCTTCGAAATGCCCGAGCCCGACCTCCTGCTTGAGCTCCTGATAGTCGCGCTCGATGCGCCAGCGCAACTTGGTCCTGTCCACCAGCGAACGGAAGGAGATATCTTGCGGAAGTGTTGAGAGCCAGTATTTGCTCGGCGCGGCTTCGCCCTTTGGCCACTCGATCAGCAACCACTCTTCCGGCCGGCTGTCGGTGAGATTGTAGTCGCGATGCGCGACACGAACACGCACGCGCGCAAAGCGCGAGGACAGGCGCTCGGCCGTACCTTCTCGCCATTCGATCCTGCGCCAGGCGCGCTTAGGCAAGCCGAGCGCGAGTTGCTTGACCGAGATCGGTTGATGCTCGTCGTCGCGACGAATGAGCTTCGGCGGTCGGCCGCGGCCCGACCATTTTTTAGGTGGCAGCGGCCCCGTGCCCGATGTCCACACAGAGGTGTTCGGCAGAATGCCGGCCACATAGCGCAATCCGAGCGCACCAACGCCGGTGCGCAGGTCTGTGTTGCAGCCATAACCCGCGTCCATCAGCACCACGCCACGTGGAAGCCCGGCCTCGCAGGCCGCCTCGATCTGCTCCAGCGCGATCTCGGGCTTGGTCTTGAAGCGGACATCCTCAGGCACGACCGTCTTGCGCCGCCGTTTGCTGTCCGCCGCCCAGTCTTGCGGCAGATACAGACGGTAGGCCACCGGCAGGCTGGCGTGGTGATTGGCTAGCGACAGCGACACCGCGACCTGGCAGTTGTCCTGCTTGCCGAGCTGGCCGCAATATTGCCGTGTCACGCCAACCGAGTGCTCGCCCTTCTTCGGAAAGCCGGTGTCGTCAATGATCCACGCTTCGATCGGCCCCTGATGCTCAATCGCCGGCAGCACCATCTCGCCCACCTTGGCCAGAACCTTCTCATCCGACCAGGCCGCGTTGCCGACGAAATGCAGCAGCGACTGATGTTGCGCTGCGGTCCGAGAAGGCGCCGTCATCGCCGCCATCGGCTCGACGCTCTTGCGCTCGCACGGCATCATCAGGCCCAGGCAATAATCTCGCAACGGGCTGGCACGGTCCGCGTGACCAATCACGCTCACAAGCCCCTCGACATAAGTCATAAACCGCGATTCACTGTCGCCAACTGCTCGCAGATCCATATCAGCCTCCATCTGCTGATGATTGAATCTCTCCGCTTACCTGAATCGGATCGCGTGTCGGCCGCGACTTTCTGACTCAGTAAGACTAAGACTCTGAGGAAATACGAGAATTCCCTCCAGACCGTGTGCCCCGCACGATCAAAAATTACTCACAAGCATTTGAACCCAGCCGTCCCAAACGGCGACCCACAGGTGAGCCGAACTCTATGGCGATGCAAGCTCCGGCCGATGAAGCACTGATCGGTCGCATTGCCCGGGGTGACCGGCTGGCGATGCAGGTGCTGTTCGCGCGGCACCATGTGCGCATCTATCGATTTGTATTGCGGCTGTTGCGCGACGAGATGGCGGCGGAAGACGTCATCGGCGATGTGTTTTTGGACGTTTGGCGCCAGGCGAACCGGTTCGAAGGCCGTAGTGCCGTTTCGACATGGCTCATTGCCATTGCACGCTTTAAGGCTCTGTCGTTGCTGCGCAAGCGCCGCGAAGATGGATTGGACGACGAAACTGCGGAATCGATCGAGGAACCTTCAGATGATCCTGAGCTTGCGCTGGCAAAGCTCGACAAGGGTGAGAAACTTCGCAAATGCCTTGCCTCGCTTTCCCGCGACCATCGGGAAGTTATCGATCTCGTCTACTACCATGAGAAATCCGTCGAAGAGGCTGCTCAGATCATCGGAATCCCCGAGAATACGGTGAAGACACGGATGTTCTACGCGCGCAAGAAATTGGGAGAGTTATGCAGAATGGCTGGAATTGATCGAGGTTGGCCATGACGCTAAGCGATACCGCCCGCGATCCGGGCCAAAATATCGAACCGGGGGAAATCGAGGCTTTGTTGCCCTGGTACGCGGCCGGCACATTGCGCCGCCGCGAGCGCCAACGCGTCGAGGAGGCGTTGCGGGAGCGTCCTGAGCTTTCGCGCGACGTCGATCTTGTGCGCGAAGAGCTCGTTGAAACCATTCACCTCAACGAAACGCTCGGCGCGCCGCCGCCGCGTGTGGTCGAACGGCTGATGGCGGCGATCGATGCCGAGACCGACGCGGCGCGCAAGCGCGCGCCGGGCGCTGTCGCCGGCTGGCTGACGGGTTTTTTCGCCAATTTGCCGCCGCGCACTTTGGCCGTGGCAGCGTCGTTTGCCGTGCTCGCGATCGCGCTGCAGGCGTTCATGATCGTCGACATTTTCACCAAGCCGGAAAGTCCCCTCCAGGAGGCCAGTCTGGCGACCGTGCATCGTCACGGATCGTTCGCGATGGTGCGCTTTGCTCAGGCGGCGAGTGCGGCCGAGATCACCAATTTCCTGCAAAACTATCAGGCTGCTTTGGTCGACGGGCCGACGCAAGGCGGGCTTTATCGCGTGCGTATCGCGGTAAAGACGCTCGCCAAAGAGGAGATGGGCCGGATCATTGCGCGGATGCGCCATGAATCGGTCGTTGCGTCCGCGGAGCCAGCCGAACCACCCGAACCTGCCGTCCCCTCCGAGCCGAGCCAGTAGAACCTCGGGCCGCGCCGGCAATAAACCCAACCATCTCGAGGCGCTGGCATTTTCCGGCTTGAACCTTTCGCATCGCCGCACGACCAATAAACGGTGGCGCTATCAAGCCCCATCGGCGCGCTTCTCCCCCGACGCCAGCGCCGATTTTTAGACCCGCCCGGACCCGTCCCCTCCGGGCGGGTCGTCATTTCTGTCGCGCCCCAAGCTTGCTGTCCGACGCGCCTCGTTCGGCGAGTTGACCGAGCGGCGGCCGGCGCGTTTTTTTGATCAGCGCGACGACGCTTGATGTGGCCGCGCGGGAGATGCGTCCTTGTGTGCGGCTTTAGCTCCGGCGTCACTCCGAGGCGGCAGCCGCGAATCACTTTTGCACGCTGTTATCCACAAACTAAAAGTCAATAAACAGTCCTCGTTATTGCCACATTCATTTTCATTGCCGAATCAACAAACCCGGGTTGTTTATTTGGAAGCGCCGATTTCATCGGCAATTGGCTTTTTGCTTCTGGTTACTCCTCCATGGCGGAGCCGCATTCCGGTCGGTACGACAGCATCGCACGCCGATGGCTTGCCCTGATCGAGCGTCGTCAGGAGAATTTTCTCGATCTGTGCGACAGCGGACGCTGGCGGCACTATTACACCGAGACCGAGTTTCTCGACGAAATGCGCAAAGTCCTGCGGGTGCGCGAGCAATGGGCGGCACTCGCCGGCGTGGCGCTCGATGCCGACCTGTTGTCTCCGGTGGGTCACGAGCCGCCGCCGGATCGCAGGAACGGATCAGGTTATGACAGCGATCACTCTGCGCACCGTCTAACTCCACGGCCGGCGATGCCGATGTCTCAGTGGGCGGAATAGAATGGTCGCGCCAAGCCGCCGGCAATAGATTTGCCGCACTGGACTTTCGGTCGGCAGGCGCGTTATCCACACCCCCGGACCCGCCAATCGCGATTGCCGCCAGGGGCGTTCCTGCGCGCCGCAATCGCATTCTTTCTCTCCTCCAGCACCATGTGAGCAGTGATGCCAAGCGCTTTGTTCTCACCGATCAAACTCGCCGAACTGACGTTGCCGAACCGTATCGTCGTGTCGCCGATGTGCCAGTACAGCGCCGACGACGGCGTCGGCAACGACTGGCACATGACCCACCTCGGCATGCTGTCGAATTCAGGCGCCGGACTGTTGGTGATCGAAGCGACCCATGTCGAGCGGCGCGGCCGCATCACCCATGGCTGTCTCGGCCTCTATTCCGATGACTGCGAAGCCGCTCTGGTGCGGGTCGTCAATCACTGCCGTCGCGTCGGCACCGCGAAGCTCGCCATTCAGCTTGCGCATGCCGGCCGCAAAGCCTCGTCGCAGCGTCCCTGGGAAGGCGCCAAGGCGCTCTCCGATGCCGAAGATGCGTGGCCGACCATCGGGCCTTCGGCACTGCCGTTCGGTCCAGGGTGGCATACGCCGCGCGCCATGACCGAAGACGACATGGCGCACGTCACCAAGCTGTTCACCGATTCCGCCAAGCGCGCGCTGCGGGTCGGTTTCGACGCCGTCGAATTGCATTTCGCCCATGGCTATCTGCTGCATAGTTTCGTCTCGCCGCTTTCGAACAAGCGCAATGACGCCTATGGCGGCTCGTTCGAAGGCCGGATGAAATTTCCGCTCGAAGTGGTCCGCTCCGTCCGCGCCGCGGTACCGCGTAACGTGCCGCTGGGCGCGCGGATTACCGGGACCGATTGGGTCGAGGGCGGTCTGACCGCCGACGACGCGGTGGCGACAGCAAAGGCGCTCAAAGCGGCCGGGCTCGACTACGTCGATATCTCCTCGGCCAACATCACACCCGATAGCCGCTGGCCGAGCGAGCCCGGATTCAACGTTCCGATCGCTGAGCGCGTGCGTCGCGAAACCGGCATCGCGGTGCGCGCCGTCGGCATGATCGCGGGCCCTGAGCAAGCGGAAGAGATCGTCGCCGGCGGCAAGGCGGATATGGTGGCGATGGGACGAGCTTTTCTCGACGATCCGCATTGGGCCTGGCATGCCGCCCAGAAGTTGGGCGGTGAGGTGGCCCGTCCGCCGCAATATGCCCGCTCGGCGCCGAAGCTATGGCCCGGCACGGCCTTGCGCGGGTGATGGCGGAACGGGTCGGTATTGCCGCGCGAGGCGTGCCGGTTCGACCCCGAAGTAATAAGCCAGCCGCAGCCGCCACATCAGCACGATGGTGCGAACGACGCCGTGATGCTCCCAGCGCCGGCCCGAGGTGACGACCGGCGCGCCGATGCAATAGGGCCGGCACAGACGCTTGAGCCGGCGCGAGATCGCGATGTCCTCCATCAACGGCAGGTCGGGAAAGCCGCCGACCGAATTAAATGCCTCGCGCCTGACGAAGATGGCCTGATCGCCGGTGGCGACGCCGGTCACCCGTGAGCGCCAATTGATCATGCGCGCGACGACCGCCAGCAGCGGATGGCGTCCGGCTATGCGCACATCGAAGCGGCCCCATGCGCGCCGCCAGAGCGCCGCTGCGATCAGCCGGTCGGCATTTTCCGGCAGCGCCGTATCGGCGTGAAGGAAAACCAGCGCGTCGCCGGTGCCGAGCGCTGCGCCAGCGTTGAGCGGCGCGCCGCGTCCGCGCGGAACGACGATCACCCGGTCGGCGAGCGGCCGCGCCAGTTCGGGCGTGCCGTCGCTCGAGCCGCCATCGACCACGACGATTTCGGCGCCGCGCGCCCGCAACGGCGCCAGCGCCTGCAACGCGGCAACAATGATCGCCGCCTCGTTGAGCGCCGGAATAACCACGGTGAGCCGACGCATGGCCTATATCCACCAGAGCGAATAACGTCGGATGCAAACCTATACTTGCGAACAAACGATGACTAACCCGATTCTGGTCGAAGTGACGCGCGGATCTTTGTTTGAGAGCCGGCATCGCGGCGCCGTCGCGGTGGCCGATGCCGAAGGCCGGATTGTGCTCGCGCTGGGCGACGTAGCGGCGCGGGTATTCCCGCGCTCCGCCATCAAGGCCCTGCAGGCGCTGCCGCTCATCGAAGCGGGTACGGCCGATCGTTTCGGCTTCGGCGACGTGGAGCTGGCGCTCGCTTGCGCGTCGCACAGCGGCGAGCCGGCCCACATTGCCGGCGTCGAGCGCATGCTGGCGCGAGCGGGTCTCGACGCGTCAGCGCTGCGCTGCGGCGCGCATTATCCGATCTCGCAAAGCGCCGCGGCCGCGGTGATGCGTGCCGGCGCTCCATCGCCGCTGCATAACAATTGCTCCGGCAAGCATGCGGGATTTCTCTGTCTTGCCTGTAGCATGGGGGTCGATCCCGCCGAATATTTTCGGCCCGGGCATCCGGTGCAGCGGCGCGTGCGCGCCGTGCTCGAAGATTTCACCGGTGCCGTCTTGTCGGAAGAGTCATGCGCCATCGATGGCTGCTCGGTGCCGACCTGGGCGGTGCCGCTCGAAAACCTCGCTCGCGGCTTTGCCAAATTCGGCAGCGGCCAGGGTCTTGCGCCGGAGCGCGCACATGCTGTGGCGATGCTGCGCCAAGCCTGCGCGCATGAGCCCTGGTACGTTGCCGGCACCGGGCGGTTCTGCACCGAGATCATGCAGCTTTTCGGTTCGCGCGTATTCGTCAAAACCGGCGCCGAAGGCGTTTATTGCGGGGCGCTGCCGCAGCAGGGGCTCGGATTTGCCGTTAAATGCGATGATGGCGCCGCGCGCGCGGCGCAGGCGATCGTGGCGGCGCTCGTCGCGCGTTTTCTTCCCCTCGACGCCATCGAACGTACAGCGCTCGCACCCTTCATCCGGCCGATCTTGCACAACTGGAATGGCTTTGAGGTCGGCGCGATCGGGGTGTCAGAGATGCTGGCCTGATCTGCGGGAATCGACGCCCTAATTCCGGCTCGCTGCAATAAGCGTGATCAATAGCGATTCCGCAACAGCGACGAGTTGTGCCAGCGACGGCGAATGCCGCGTCTTGCCTTGCCGCCGCGGCATGAGCCGCAACTGCGGAATATGCACAAAGGCAACCATCGGGCTGGCTTTGTCCATGCGCTCCAAAGCCTGCCAATAAACGTAATTGCAAAGATAGCGGCCGGCGTCGCGCGACATCCGCGCCGGAACGCCCTGCGCGCGTACCGCGCCGAGGAGGCGGGCAAACGGCGCCTTGCCTTGACGCGAGGGTGGCGCGCCGCGCGCGATGGTGCCTGACTTCGGACGATAGCCGCTCGCGTCCGGCAGCAAGACCGACACCGCATTGCGGGCGCGCGTCTCGATGCAGACGTGCCGCCGCCGTCCGGCGAGACCGAAGATCAGAACGATATCCGGCTTTTGCGCGAGCAGGGTTTTGAGGTCGCGATCGACCGCGCCATAGGCTGTCGCAAAAACGTGGCTGGAGCGCTCGATCGCGGCCAAGGCCGGCCGGCGCCGGCGCATCAGCGTTTTGGCCAGAAGAGCGCTTGGGTTAAACGGCGCGGCAGGAAAAGGACCGAAGCCGGCGATCAATGCGCGCATGGCGTCACGGTGCGAGAATTCTGGTAATTTCCTCGACCGCGGTTCCCGGCGCGAGCCGGCCGGCCGCGACGTCGGCCTCGATCCGCGGCAACGCGGCCTTGAGCGCGCGATCGCTTCGCAGCGGCGCAAACAGACGTTCTTCGAGCATGGTCCACATCCATTTGACCTGCTGCTCGCCGCGCCGTGCCGCGAGTTCGCCGGATGCGCTCAGGCGCTGACGATGGTCGAGGGTGTGCTGCCATAGCGCCTCGATACCGTCGCCGGTGAGTGCCGAGCAGGTCACGACCGGCACCGACCAATTCGGCGAACGGGGCGTGAGGATGTGCAGCGCCGCGCCGTATTGCGAGGCGGCGAGCTTGGCGCGTGTCAGGTTGTCGCCGTCGGCTTTATTGACCGCGATCATGTCGGCGAGTTCGATCACGCCTTTTTTGAGCGCCTGCAGTTCGTCGCCTGCGCCGGGCAGCGCCAGGACCAGAAAAAAGTCGGTCATGTCGGACACCGCGACTTCCGATTGCCCGACGCCGACGGTCTCGACCAGCACGACGTCGTAGCCCGCGGCCTCGCACAGCAACATGGTCTCGCGCGTCTTGGCTGCGACACCGCCGAGGGTGCCCGAGGACGGCGACGGCCGGATGAAGGCGTTGGCGTCGTTGGCGAGCCGCGCCATGCGCGTCTTGTCGGCCAAGATCGACCCGCCGGTGCGCCGCGACGACGGATCGACTGCCAGCACCGCAACCTTGCGGCCACCTCCGGTGAGCATGCTGCCGAGCGCGTCGATCATGGTCGACTTGCCGACGCCGGGCGCCCCGGTAATGCCGATGCGCACCGCCTTGCCGGTCTCCCGCAGCAAGGCCTGGGTCAGCGCCGCCGCAATATGACGGTGGTCGGCACGCTTGCTTTCGATCAGCGTGATGGCCCGTGACAGGACGGTGCGGTCGCCGCCGCGGATGTCGCGGGCAAGCCGTTCCACATCGGGCGGCGGGGAGGGCGAAGCCATAAGGTGTCATCTTCGAGACGGCTTGGTCCGTCAAGCGAGTGTCCCGATTCCGACAGTCGCGCGTGTTCACGGGCGCCAGATACGCCCGCATATTCTGCGATGGTAATTTAGCGAATTGCAACCACGCTGGCGGGAAGAATTTTACTGCGGCGGGAATAGCGGTAATTGCATTGACAATCTGGCCTCGCCCGACCGGCGCCAAGATTGATCAAGGAAAGACCCCGCCGCTGTCGCATTGAGGCCGCATCGCGCCGCTGTCATCCGCGCGCCAGGACACCGCGGCAAATGACGCGAGCCCGCGTCATTTGTTCATCCTCGATGAGGGAGACGATCGATGAACTGGGATCAGATTCAGCTCAATTGGATGGAATTCAAGGGCAAGGTTCGCGACAACTGGGTGAAGCTCACTGATGAGGACGTCACGCGCATCAGCGGTCGTCGCATGGAGCTCGTACGCCGCCTGCAGGCGCGCTACGGCTTTGCCAAGAGCGAAGCCGAGCGCGAGATCGAGGCCTGGATGAAAGCCCAGCGCCGCGCCGCCTGACCGGGCGGAATTGATTATCACTGGTCCTCGTCGGACTTTGGTCGCGTGCCGGCAAAGATTGCCGCGCCGTCCGCCGATAAGTACCGGCGAAATGACATCCACGGCACGAATACGGTGTATGGACCCTCCACGTAGGGGCCTACGCCGTACGGCGAATAGTGGAACGTCAGTCCGGCGCTCTTGCCGCCTTCGGTCGAGGGTGCGAGCGTAACGGGGCCAAGCTCGAGGAGAGCCGGCTTGATGCCATCCTTGATGAAGCTGTCGTTCTGCAGCTCCTGCTCCGGCGTCATCGTTGCTGCCGGGGTGTCGTCGTCGCCATAACCATTGATGCCCTTGGCGAGTTTCGCAGTCGCGACGGCGAGGCGGGCGAGTTCCGCCAGCGTGGTCATGGTCGGTCCGTTGTCCGCGGTTTCGTTGAAGAAGGGGCGGACGCTGACGCGCTTTTGCGCGACATTATCCCACAAGATGGTGTCGATTTCCTGGTTCGGATGTGCGCCACCTTCGAAAGTGTCGTCGCCTCGCACGACGCTGACATAGCGCCCGACAACCGATCGCAGCGTGTAGCCCCGATCATAATTCCACTGCAAACCGCGGAAGGATTTTGGATCATCCTTCCATTCCGCGGCGGCGGCGCCGGCCATCTTGTCCGCCCAGGCTTTGCCCTCGGCCAGGCAATTGGAAAACAGTCCGGAAAAAGGCTTAAGCGCCGGATCGACGATGACGGAAACCTCGACGTATTTTTTCTCGATTGCGATTTGGGGCGACGCGGAAAGCGCGCTCGATCCGAAGATCTGCGGCGCCAAATCCTGTGGCAACAAGGCAAGAGCGCCCGACATGACCGCCGCAAGCGCGAAAGCGGCTTTGCCCCTGCCGGCCGCGAATTCGATCATTTCCGACCTCTGCTCATGCCGTCCCGGTCTGGAATAGGTCGCGGCGGGCATGAGTTGCGTTCATGGCAAAATCACAAGCTGCATCGTAGGGCCGGGCCATGCCCGCTCCTTTGGGTGCCGCCGGCCGTGACGAAGGCCGTGCGGCGTTTAGGATTCCGGTAACGGAATGAATTCGGCGGTGTCGCCGGGAACGGCATCGAAACGGCCAGCTTTCCAATCGGCCTTGGCAGCTTCGATGCGGTCCTTGCGGGAGGAAACGAAATTCCACCAGATGTGACGCGGTCCATCCATGGCGGCGCCGCCGACCACGATGACGTGAGCGTCCGTCACCGCCTTTACGTCGATGCGGTCACCCGGCTTGAGCACCAGAAGGCGTTCCGGGCCGTGGCGGTCGCCGGCGATCTCGATTTCGCCGGAGATGACGTAGACGGCACGCTCCTCGTGATCGCCGTCGAGCGGCAAAACCGTGCCGGCCTTCAGATGAGCTTCGGCAAACACGGTATTCCAGCTGGTCGCGACCGGCGAGCGCAGCCCGTGCATCGCGCCGGCGACGACGCGCAGTTTAAGACCGTTCTCGCGCAGTTCGGGAATGTCGGCCGCCGCGGTGTGGGCGAAACCGGGCGCGGTTTCCTCGTCCTTCATCGGCAGCGCGACCCACAATTGCAGGCCGTGCAGCGGCTCGCCGCCGTCGCGATGGTCGGCCGCGGTGCGCTCGGAATGCACGATACCGCGCCCGGCCGTCATCCAGTTGACGGCGCCGGGCCGGATCGGCAGCGCGGTGCCGAGGCTGTCGCGATGAACGATTTCGCCGTCGAACAGATAGGTCACCGTGGCGAGACCGATATGCGGGTGCGGCCGCACGTCGACGCCGTCGCCGGCTTTGAACACGGCCGGCCCGAAATGGTCGAAGAAAATAAACGGCCCGACCATGCGCGAGCGCGCCGACGGCAGTGCGCGATGCACTTGGAACCCGCCGAGATCGACCGTGCGTGGCACGACCAGCTGTTCGATGGCATCGCTGGTGCGCGCGTCGCCGAGCGCAGGGTCTTTGCCCGGGAAAAAGCTCATGACGCTCTCCTCAGATGGCGTGGAACTGCTGGTCCTTCACCGAGTCCACCAAGCCATAGAACACCTCGTTCACCTTTGGCCAAGTCGGTAGCTTTTTCACGTTATTGAGCCAGCGCTCCACGTTCGGATAGGCCGAGAAATCGCAGCGAATGACCTCGCCGAGCGTGACCAGCGCGGCGCCGAAATAGTCCGCGATCGTGATCTGATCGCCGCACAGATATTTCTTGTTCGGGCCGATCCAATAGTCATTGAGGATCTGCAGCCAGCGCTTGGCATTGTCGCGGCCGAATTCGATCGTTGCAGCCTGCGCCTCGTCGCTGCGCCGCTTAAGATGAGGGAAGAGCTGCGGGTAGCAAAGATTGTAAGCCCATTCGCGATAGAAGTTGGTGTTGAGCCAGTCCATGATCTCGTTGACCTTGGCGCGCTGTTTCAGGTCCTTCGGATAGGCCGGCGAGCCGATCTTGTCGGCGAGGTATTTCAGGATCGCCGAGCTTTCGGTGAGCCGCAGCTCGCCGTCCTCGATCATCGGCACCAGGCTGTTCGGATTCAATTCCATATAGGGCGGCTTGTATTGTTCGCCGGTGAACAGGTCGACTGTCACTTCCTCGACCGGAATCTTGTTTTCGGCGATGAACAGCCGCACCGGCCGGCTCGTCATCGACACCGGGTGCATGTAAAGTTTCATGGCAATATCCTCCCACAATCTACATTCTGGCCGCAGTCTAAGAACTGGCCGTGACATTAGCCATTCACGATTGTTTTAGTGCCGCCGGCCGGACAGCGCGAACACGGCCCGGCCGCTGAGGCGCCCAGCGCAGTTGCTATTTGCCGGGTTTGGCGCGCGCCACCAGTTCGGCGATGAACCGCGGTTGCGCAAAGGCGGCGACATGCACCTCCGGCGACCAATACCTGGTCCGGAAGCTGCCGGCCTTGCGGTAGCGTTGTGCGATGGTCTTCGCCGGGTGCCGCCGCAGCCGCCTGTTATCGGTGGCGAAACCCATCGCCATATGGCCGCCGACATAGACCGGGATCGCGGCAACAAAGCAGGTTGCGTCGGCGAACAGCCGGCGGAATTTCGTCATGGTCGAGGTCAGTTCGTTCTTCTGGAAGAAAGGAACGCCGTTCTGGGTGATCAGAATGCCGCCCTTCTTCAGGCAACGCCTGCAGCCCGCGTAGAATTTCTCGCCGAACAGGATTTTTCCCGGTCCCACCGGATCGGTGGAATCGACGATGATGATGTCGAAGCGGCGATCGGTCTTGACGACATATTTCGCGCCATCGCCGATGATGGATTCAAAGCGCTTGTCGGCAAAGACCGGCGCGGTGAATTCGGGGAAGTGCTCCCTGGCAAATTCCACAACCTTGGCGTCGATCTCGACCTGGGTAAGGCGCTCGACGGTCTTGTGCTTGAGGACTTCCTCGGCGATGCCGCAGTCGCCGCCGCCGATGATGAGGATGTCGCGCGCATTGCCATGAGCAAACAGCGGCACATGCGACATCATCTCCTGGTAGATGAACTCGTCTTTTTTTGAAATCTGGGTAGCGCCGTCGAGCATCAGCATCTTGCCGAAAAACGGCTGCTCGAACAGCACGAGATGCTGGTGCTCGGTTTGCAGTTCGTAGAGCACCTTGTCGACCTTAAAGCTCATGCGGAAGCCGAGGTCGTCAAACAGCGTTTCGGGAATCCAGCGCTGTTGCGGTAATTTGTCCGCCGATTTTCCCGCCATTACGATCTCCTGCGCGTCGTAGGCCCGTCCTTGAATTCGATTCGAGGAGGGTCGCCCGATTTTCAGAAAAGATCATGCTGAAATGCAAAAGGCAAACGGCCGGACTGGGATCCGGCCGCTCAAGTCTCGCCGATAGATCGCTAAGGCCGGTTCAGGCGTTTTGGCCGCGCAGCAGCTCGTTCACGCCGACGCGCTCGGCGGCAAACGCTTCGCGCAGGACCGGAATGCACTGATCGGGATCGGCCGAGCCGCACATGAAAACGTCGAGCGCGGCATAACCGATTTCCGGCCAAGTGTGGATCGAGATGTGGCTCTCCGCCAGCACCGCCACGCCGGAAACGCCGCTCGGCTGGAAGTGATGCAGATGGATGTGCAGCAGCGTCGCGCGCGCTGCCTCGACGCAACGTCGCAATGTCGCTTCGATGTGCTCGATGTCGTTAAGACGCTTGGCGCCGTGCAGATCGACGATCAAATGCACGCCGGCGCAGCGAACGCCTTTACGAGTTGCGAAATGATCTTTGGAGTCGAACTGCTGGCGATCCTGCTCCGGCGCCGGAACCGCCACTTTCAGCTTAGTCTTCCTGTCTTCCTTTCGGGCGGTACCTGGGATCCCCAAGCCCTTCACCGATCGCAAGAGGGCGTTTTGGCTCATGCCGTCCTCCCCAACCAAGATCAGAACCCGAGATGCCGGCGAACCGGCGCCACGGAAGCGAAAGCCGCCCGATCAGTCCATGTGAACCGACCAACAGCGGCAAATTCCCCACATAAATGCAATCAGCACGGAGTCAAGAAGATTCTGCAAGAAAAGCTTTAACGCTTTGTCACGATCGTCGCATCGCGACGTGATGAATGCACGCGCGACGCCGATCGCATTGGCGTGAGGCTTTGATTGCGCGTGCGCGTTTGGCGCCGTGACGAGCGCGAGCGGGCGCTGCCGAATTTTTCGGGCGAAGCATCGTCGATGACGCACGCGAGCGCCAAAATCCCGGCAAAAACCCGCATGGGATCGCGCTTTGCTGGATTTGCGTAATCGCGCTGCGGCGTGTTCGCGGGAGCCGTTCGGCCGCGTCTCGTGCGGATTTTCAGCCGCGAATGCGTTATGATACGTGAGGACTCATTGCGCTGCCGGCGATTTTTTGGCGATCGCAATCGGCGGCGAAAAAGAGGGGAGAGTGGATATGCGACAAATGATCGTGGCTGGAATGTTTTTAGCACTCGCGGCACTTTTACCGGCGCGCCCCGCTGCGGCACAAGATCCGGTCGCCGGGGCAATCGTTGGCGGAGCGATCGGCGGCATCATCGGCGGTGCGGTCGGGCGTGGCGCCGGCGGCGCCGTCGCCGGCGCGGTGATCGGCGCCACGACCGGCGCGGTGATCGCTTCGGAAGCCCAGCAGCGCCGCGGCGGTTATTATTGGTGGCGCGGTGGTTGCTACTATCGCTATCCGAACGGCTCCTGGCTGCAGGTAGCGCCGGGTTACTGTTAGAGCGGCGGATTTGAAGTTCTGCCGATCCGGCGGCAAATCCGCATCGGGGCTTTAAATCTCAGGCGTTGACGGCGACCGCCGGCGGAAGCTGCGGCTCCGCCGGTTTTTTCACGCGCGTGCGGAAAAAGCTGAGCACGCGCCTGGCGGTGTCCGGCTGCAATTTATGGAAGCTTGACAGCGCCTGTTCGAGGTCCTTGGCCGACATGCCGCGATCGGCGGCCCGCAACAAGAGTATAGCCTTCGTCGTGGTAGCCGACAGTCCCGCCACCTTGGCGAGGATGAGAATGATCTCGGCGCCGGGATCGAGCAGCGCCCGCTCGACAACGTCGATCGGGGTGTCGCACACGATTGACATCGCAATCGCGGTTTCCTCGAACTTGCGGTCGCGGGCATATTGATAGACTTCCGCTTCGCCGATCCGCCGGACGCGGTTCTGCCGCTCGACGGCGGCTTGCGCGGCGGCGAAGTCCGGCGAGGATTTGCGGATTTCGCTGCGGATCCCGCCGACCACCTCGGCAACAACCCCCTCGATGGCGGCGCCGGCTTGCGGATTTTCCGCGGCAAGCCGCTCGCGCACCGCGTTCGAGGCCCGATCCAGCAGCATGAGGAAATGCCGTCTCGGAATGTCGTGCCGCAAGCCGATGTCGGTCGCGAGCGCATCGTCTCCGGTCGAGCGCGTGACCAGCGTGCGAAAGCCGGCGTCGGAGAACCGCGCGCCGCCATTCTTGACAACCGAAAGGACCACGTCGCGGTCGCCGCGCTCGACCAAAACATCGGTCACGGTTTCGCTCAGCGATGGACGTTGGGAAATGGCGAAAAGGTGCTGCTGGCTCTTGTTCGTTCCGGCTCTCACCAGGTCGCGGTCGTCAAGGCGAGGGGACTGCGCAAGCACCGGGCTCGCTACCTCGATGTTGTCATCGAAAGCGAGCATGTGGATCACGTTCGACGGCGCATTGGCGATCGGCGCCAGCCGGTTCGCCAGTTTGGCGCGCGCCTTGGCCTCGATCACATTGACCAGGCGGGCCATGACGTCGTCGAAAACGCCGATCTGGTCCTCGGAAAAATGTTGTGCGCCGTTGATGAAGAGATCGGTGATGCGGCTGAGGATGTCGATGCGGCGGTCGATGCTGCCGGACGCGAGCGTGGTTTCGAGCTCGTCAAGGAGGGGAAGGGTACTCATAAAAACTCCAGGCGCCGCCACGCCGTTGAATTGCCGGTAACAATGCATTGAGAACGGTGAACAAAGCCTTTCGGGGAACCGCCGCGCCGGCGCCTTGCGACCGTTAAGAAGAGGCTAACGGACGCAGTCTGGCGCTCGAACTCCGCGCATTTGCACGCCAACGCTGCGTCGCTTTGAAATCGCCGGCTTACGGTGCGGTGCCGCGGCCGCGGTGAGTGAAAATACCCATGCGATTTTGCACTTCGGCGGGGACGCGATAGTCGCGGATCACGGGCCGCGGGTCGCGCAATCCGCAGGCCTCCCGCTGGACGATAAAGCACCGCAGGGCGTCGCCGGCGGCTTGCACCAGCTGTGCGCGCTTTGCCGCCGGCTTGCGATGACCGCTGTCATAGTCCAGCAACGCGGCGAGTGCGGCCTCCAGCGCACGGCCGAGCCGTCCAAGCGCGGACGCTTGCTCCTGCGCGATCTCGTAATCGAGCGCTACGACACGCTGGGAGTGTGCAGGAGGCGGTCGCATGGTCATGGCGAAGACACGGGCAAAAATGCTGGCTGGATCATAACAGGCGGTTCGGCTTCGTCATCGTCTCCTTCGCGTGTCATGTTGCCATGTCACGTTCTCACGTCGCGTCGCCACGTCACGACCGAAACCCTGGCGGTCGGGTCGAGATCGCGGCGGGCGCCGGGTCTAAAACCGCGACGCGCCAGCACGTCGTCGGGCGTCGCGTTCGGCCCGACCTCGGTAAAGACGGCAAGGCCGCCCGGGATTTTCGCCCTGGCGGCAAGCGACATGTGGAACGCATCGTAGACCGGCAGGAATAGACTGAAAATTTCTGGGCCGCCGATCACCGCGACCGTGCCGTCGGTGACGCCGAGCAGGGCGAGCGCTTCGTCGAGGCTGGCGCCAAGCGGATTCCATAATAACGCGTTGGGGTGATCCGGGTCTGGCGCGATGGCAGCGATCTGGCGCGTCACGACGAGGCGCTTTCTCTGCGCTGCGCGCGGTCCACCTTCGTGGGAATGCCGTCCGTGCACCACGACGGCGGCGCGGTCGAGCGCGTCCTGGAAGAAGCGCTGATCGGCGTCGTTCTTGATCGAATCCGGCATCTCGCCTTTGGCGTCGGCGAGCATGCCGTTGGCGGAGACGATGACGTAGCCTTCGATGCGGCGCACAGTGCCGGCGATCCTAGAGCATGATCCGCAAAAGTGGAAACCGGTTTCCTAGAAGACCGCCAGATACCGCAGCAGCGAGATTATGCCGATGATGATGACGACAACGCGCACGATCTGTTTGGCCCGGCCGTCGATCGGCAGCATGTTGACGAGGTAAACCACGAGAATGACGACGACAAAGGTAATCAGGATGCTGATGAGAATGGACATGAAAATCCTCGCGATGAAATGCGGCGTACAACGCGTATTCCATGGTTTTGGTTCCCGACCACGTTTTGCGCTATAGTGGCACGGGGATGGAGCCGGCGATGAGCCAGTCGCAGCCTCTGATCATGATCCAATTCCTCGCCTGGGTGGCGGACCGCCCGCGCAACTATGCGCAGTGCATGGACGCCTGGCGCAGCACCTGTCCGCGGCTTTCGGTATGGGAGGACGCGATCATCGAGGATCTGGTGCGGATCGAAAACGACGCCCGCCGCGGCGTCGGCTTGACGGAGCGCGGCCGTGCCGTGCTGGACGCCGCCGAACTGGCCGCGGTTTGCGCTTCGACGTTCGCTACGTCAGCACCTCGCCGCCCGACTGCGGCGGCACTTCGAAGGCGTTGAGCACAAACCCGACCATGCCGTAGAAGCCGGCGCAGCTCACCGCTTCGATCACGCCTTCGCGGCCGAACGCTGCGCTCGCGCGCTCGAATGTTTGTGGGCTCACCGTTTTGGCGGTGAGCAGTTCGGTGACGAGAGCATAGATCAGCCGCTCGTCGTCGCGTGCAAAATCCGGCTCTTGGCGCGCGCGAATGGCATCGATGGTTTGCTCCGACAGACCGGCTTGTCGCGCCAGCGGCTCATGCACCGACCACGCATATTTCACCGTGGCGCTGCGGCACATCAACAAGGTGATCAGCTCGATCAGTCTCTTGTCGAGACGTGGATTGACGCGAAAGCAGTTGGCCAAAGCGTCGGCGGGTTCGGCGATATCCGGCGTGTGGATCAACACCGAAAACGGACCGCTGAGCGTGCCGCGCGGCCGGGTGCGCATGATGCCGTCGTAGAGCTCTTGCTGGCGCGCGTCGAGAGTTTCGCGTTGGACCGGGTCGATGCGAGCCATGCCGGCCCTCCTTTGGAATGCAGCATTGAAAAGTGGCGGGCCGTTTTCGCACGGGATCGTGCCAAAATAAAAGTCATTGCAAGTCGGCTGAACCGTCGCCGCGGACCGCAGCGACGTAGCGGGCAATCGAACGCCGGACGATGTCCTTGCCGCCGCGCGCGATGGTGCGATCGAACCAGGCGCCGTGAATGACATCGAACGCGTAAGGTTGGAGGAGCGCACCGATACGTTCGACAGCCGGCGCCGACAGCGGAATGAGGTTGGGATAGCTCCGCATGAAGCTGACGAAATTGCGATCGGGTATCACCTGAACGATGTCGCCCGACAGCAGCGCACCGCGGCCGCCGCCGCCTTGCGCCCAATGCAGCACCGTGCCGCCGGCGAAGTGGCCGCCGCAACGGATCAATGTCGCGCCCGGCGCCAGTGTAAGCGTATCGCCGTCCCAGAATTTGATGGCCGGATCGGGACGCATGACCCATTGCCGATCGCCGGCATGCAAATGGATCGGAGCATCGAAGGCGCGAGCCCACTCGACCATGGACGCGTAATAGTGCGGATGGGAGATGGCGATGCCGGCGAGACCGCCAAGGCCTTTTACGAGCGCGGCTGTGGCGTCATCGAGAAGCGAAATGCAATCCCACAGCACATTGCCGATCCCGGTCTGTAGCAGCAAAGCACGTTGCCCGATGGCGAAAGCCGGCACCGTGCCGATGCCGGTTAATCCGTCCTCGTGCTGCCGGAAGCAATTGCAGTGGCTGCGGGCGAGGGCGTCGTGCGTGGTCCAGATTTGCCCCGAGGGCGGCACGAACTGGCGTTCCTCGTCGCAGATCGGGCAGCGCGGGGGCGCCGTTTCGGAGGGCGCGAACTGGGTCCCGCAGGTGACGCAAATGTAGGCCGGCATTGGCTTAGTACACCCGAAATTCGCGGTGCCGCAAAGCGCCACCCGTGCCGGTGCGGCCGCTATGCTGCCGACCCCGAATTCGCCGCCGGGCCGCGGCAAGGGGACGATTGCATTATCGGCGCCAAGCGGCTATTTGGAATTCAAACGAAGGTTTGAAAAATGGCAGAATTCGGTCGGAAATGACGAGACCCTCGGACGTCACGCGTGAGCGGATCATCAAGGCTGCCGAGCGGCTGTTCGCCGAGCGCGGCTACGACGGCACCAGCATCCGCGCCATCGTCGCCAAGGCGCGGGTCAACCAGGCCGCCATCAATTATCATTTCGACGGCAAGGACGGGCTTTATAAAGCGGTGCTGCACACCGCCTTTAGCGCCATGACCGAGGATCAGTTGACCCACGCCGAGGAGGTGAAGGCGATGTCGCGCGAGGAGGCTCTCCAGGCCTTCATCCGCCGTCAATTGCATCCCCTGATGGGTCGCGACGAGTTCAGCCGCCACATGCGGATTTTCAACTGGGAAACGGTGCGCCCGACGGCGGTGTTTCGCCACCTCCTCAGCGAGGAGGCGGCGCCCTTCATGGGGCTCGCCACCGATCTCGTGCGCCGGTTCCTGCCCGATGCGGATCAGCGCACGCTGACGGTGGCGTCGATCTGGCTGATCGGCCAATGCAGCGTCTTTCTGCGCAATCGCGACACGCTCGCGCAACCCCCGACCGGCCTCGTCCTCGACGATGCCGCGGTGGAATGGCTGTCGCAGCTGATCGGCCGCTGGCTGGTTGGCGGCCTTGGCCAATAGGGCTGGGCGGGAAGCGGCATCGGCCAGTTGCGAAAAGTCGGGATTGCCGCAAATTTTCCTTTTTGTCGGCCCGTCGCCGCCCAGAACAAGTGTTTGAAATTCAATCGCGCGTTTGAAATACTGGAGACGGTAATGCAGCCGAGCGGTATCATGATCACGCAGCGGAATTGGACCACGCAGGCGCAAGGACCATGGTTGGCGCGTTTTGTCGGTAAACTGATGCTCGACATCCTTCCGGCCGCGCTGGCGAGCGTGATCGGCGGCTTCCTGTTCACGCAATATCACTTCGCGCAATCGGCGCCGCCGCCGCTGGTTGCCGTGCAGCCGGCCTCGCCGGAAATGATGGCGATGATCCGCGACGAGCACGCCGAGATCATGAGCTACCTCAAGGCCCAGATGACGGCGGAGAAAAACCGGGATCTGGCCGAGGACGCTGCCTCGGCGCGCGCTGCGTCGGACGCCCGGGCGGCGGCCGACGCCAGATTGGCCGAGGCTTTGAGCGCATCGCATCAAGCGGCGCGGCAGAGCGCGGCCGTAGTGGTCGCCGCGAAAACTGCGCCGGCGCGTCCCAAGCCGATCGCAGTCGCCGCGGCTGTACCGCGCGCGCCGCTGGTCATCGCGCAGGCGCAACCGAGCGCGGCTTTCGCAGATCCTGACCCGGATGGTGTCGCGCCCGGCGCGCGGCTTGCTCGTGACCCGGATTCGCTCCTCGCCAAGACGCTCGACATCAAGGATCACGTCGTCGCCGCGACGCGCCATGTCGTCTCGATGATCGGCGGCGTGTTTGCTTCGGTCGGCGACAGCATTAGCGGCACTGTGTCGAGCACCCGGCAATTCGATACGCCGTCGTGAGCCGGGCGAGGCGATCAGGGGAATGCCTGCAGGGAAATCGCTCTTTCCATCTATGCACAGGGCTGTGCAAAACGGCTTCGCGGCGGGTTGATTTGTTACCGAAATACCGGCGAGCAGCCCGCAAATGATGCCTTTTGGCAACAGCTTGGCGTTTTCGCCAGGGCTACGTCTTGCCGGGTTCCGCCACCATGGGTAAGCCATAACGTGCCGATGCGGGAACTGCGCCCACGGCGCCTGGTTTTGTACATCGGGGCATGTCTGCGGGGGCTGCGTCCAGGTTTCCGCCTTTGGGGGGGCGGACTCAGACGGATGACGGAAAAGTACGGGCGGTAACGCCCTGCCTGGGAGACTTTTTACGATGCGGTCGGCCGGAAATTTCAATTCGGAATGGGGCTATCTGGCGCCGGCGCCGAGCTTCCTGCGCACGGCCCGCGCGGTGCTCGTCGCCACGGCGATCGGCGCGACCGCGGGGGCCGCTGTCGTGCTGTCGCTGACCGATCGGCCGGCCACCGAGCGAACGACTTCGATTGCCGCGCACGCAATTGTAACCAGCGTGCAAGCTGCCCCGGCGCCAGCGCCGGCGGCGAGTGCGGCCGTTGTTGCGCCTATTGCCGTCACTACGACGGCGTCATCGGCTCCCGCGCCGGCGATTTCTCCGCAAAAGCTGGCGCCGCAAGCAACGTCGCAACTGACGCCGCATGTGACCCCGCCAATTGCGCCACAAACTCTGCCGCAGGTCGCGACACAAGCGCCGTCTGCTCCGGCGACGCAGGCCGCCGCGATCACACCGCCTAAGCCGTCGGCGCTGCGCACCCCGGCGATTGAAAATACCGGGGTGAGCGAAGCGGTCGTTCCGCCGCCGCAAAAGCCGGCATCAGGAATGGCCGCGCTGTCGGAGCCGTCGAGAGCCCCCGAGATCGCGCCGACGGACGCGTCGGACCAGATGAACGTTCCGCCGGATACGGTGCCGCCTGAGAAGAAAGCCAAGCACCACGTCGCGGGCGCCTATGCGTCGAACGCGAAGGACAGGCCGGCGCCTGGTCTTGGTGCGGTGCTGCGGCGAATTTTCAGTCCGCACACTGGCACGTCATATTACCCGGGCCACTGATTACCCGACCCGCTGAATCCGGCCTCGGTCGCCTCATCGGCGGATGCGGCGGTTACAGCCACCGCGTCCCGACAACAATACGGGTCTGGCGCACAACGAAAACCGCCCGCCATTGCTGGCGGGCGGTCGCAGAAAACCGAATTGGAAGAGGTAGCTTACTTACACTTACCCGCTTTGAAGGCGGCGGTTTGCGCGGCCCAGGCGCCTTCGAATGTCGGCGCCTTGGCGACCATGCTCCAGCCGGTGCCGATCGGCTTGCCGGCGGTGTCCCACCAGATGCGGCAATAGCCGAGCTCGAATTTCATCACGGCGAAATCGGCGCGCGCCGGAACGGACGCTGCGAAACTCAGTGCCAATACGCCGACTGCAAATGCCAAACGCTTCATTGCCAGCTCCCTGTTGTGCCTACCCGGGAACTTTCGGATAGTACGGGACCGATGGAGAGGCAAGCCCGTACCCGTTGTGGTCTGCGACTTATGATCGGGTGAGGCGGCCGAGCAACAATGGAGGACAAACCATGCCGGAAGTCGTCGTCTATATTTTGGAAGGCCGTTCGCTGGAACAGAAGCGCGGCCTCGTCAAAGACATCACCGAGGCCGTGGTAAAAAACGCCGGCACGACCGCCGACCATGTCACCGTTTCCCTGGTCGAGACGGCAAAGACTTCGAAGGGCAAAGGCGGGGTGCTGTTTAGCGAAATGGCGCCGCGCTAGCTGGCATCGTCGGACTTCCGTCGGCGCGCCCGCGGCCCCTCCAGGGGCCGCGGGCGTGCCGCTTTCTGCCCTGGTCAAAATGTCGTGGGTGCATTGCACAATAGACTTGCTGCATTGCGGTAAATCGCTGATAATAGGGACTCAAAGTTCCAAAAAAGCCCACGAAATGGCAGGTGCGAGATGAGCGAAGTCTGGGATACGAAAGACGGCCGGCGCCGGGTGCGGCGGGATCCGCCAACCCTCGATGATGCCGTGATGGCGGCCCAGGGGATGAGCGACGATGTCGACGCCCAGGTCGAAATCGTCATGTCGCTGATGCAAGTAACGGCCGAAGCGGCGCGGGGCGCAGTGCTCAAAATGGGCCAGCGCAAAGAGATCAGCCGTTTCACTATTGCCGGCCGGGCCGGGGCGCCGCGCGCGGTCGTTGTCGAACGCCGGCTGTCGCGCAGCGCCGTGCTACGGCCTAAAGCCAGCGTCGGCTACCGGGGTCGGATATAACGCGCGCCGCCACCAGGCGATGCCAGATGAACAATACAACCACCGCACCGATGACGGCGCCGATCAGGCCGGCGCCTTCGTCGGTCGAGTAGTGGCCAATCGCCTGACCGACCCAGGTGGCGACAAAGGCCCCGGCGATACCGAGTAGCGTCGTGAGGATGAATCCGGACGGATTATTCGGTCCGGGCGCCAGGAAGCGGGCGATGATTCCGGCGACGAAACCGATGATAACGATCCACAGAATATGCATGACGGACCCTCGTGGTTATTTTGGCTGCGACGAGTTTCGCATAATGGCGGTGGCTAACGCCATATCGGCGGTCGGGTTGCCTGCATAGGCAACCCGCGCGATCGAACGCTGCGCCAGCCGGCGATATCGATTATATTGCCGTCGGGTACGCTTGGATGACCGTCAGGCGACAATCTTGCGGTTGGTCCGCGCCGGCAAATCCGCCCAAGTCAGATTCACCATGGCCGACAAAACCATCGTCAAACCGCGCACCGAGGTGCGGACCAAGACAAAGCAGCCGCCGCTTTACAAGGTGATTTTGCTCAACGACGATTACACGCCGCGCGAATTCGTGGTGCTGGTACTCAAAGCGGTGTTCCGCATGAATGCCGATCAGGCCTATCAGGTGATGCTGACGGCGCATAAGCGCGGCGCCTGCGTGATCGCGGTTTATACCCGCGACGTCGCCGAGACCAAGGCCAAGGAAGCGACCGAACTCGGCAAGAGCAAAGGCTATCCGCTGTTTTTCACGACCGAGCCGGAAGAATAACGGCGCACGCCGCAGCGGCGGTCACGCTTATTGTTGCTGAATAATTTGCGGCGGATTGTTGGAAGCGATCTGCAGCGGTCCAGGCTTGGACGTATAGGCGTAAAGGAAGCCGCCGAGCGCGATGCCGGCAAAAAATACCGCGAGGATCGTCAGCATCAGCACGCCGTTATGCCGCGGCGGCACGTAGATGGCGTGCATTTGCTTGTCCAACAGCTCCTGATCGCGCCGGTCCATCGCAAAGCCTCCTCAATAAAATCGCTTGAAAGTCTCTCGGCAAAAGTTCCCTGGCCAATCTCGGGATGGTTCGACTCGCCGGTAAAACTCCCGAGAACGGTTCGCGTTCCGCGACGGGTGAGGCGCCGCCCGCAATAATCGTGTTGCAACGATCCCGTTGTTGGGTGGCTTGCCGTTCGGTGGCGACCGCCAAGACGCGATCGCGGAAATGCGCCAAAGCTGCTCGTCAGAGCTACTTGCCCTGGATCGACAACCCACCCGGACCGACATTGATATGCAGGCCTTCGGGCTGGTGGCGATCCTGGTAGAGCTGATAGCCCATGACGGCCACCGCAATGATCAGTGCGCCGACCAGGAGATAGAGCATGTTGTTGCGAGTCACGATCGGAGCCCCATAGATCGATTCGTCCGCCGACAATATCACGGCATTACGGTTTGACTGCGGATCCAACGCGGTAGTTCCCGATGCAGTTCCTCAGCATCTTGTGAAGTGCGCGCAGGCGTGGGGGCCGCTAGATAGGGGGTGGGCGGCGCAACCGGAACGAATGTCACCAATGCAATATGCCGCCACCATACCCGCCTCGCCCGACACAGCCACCACCACCGCTCTGCCGGAGCGGCTGGCGCCCTATGTGCTCAGCGTTTTGCGCATCGTCGCTGCGTTGCTGTTTCTCGAGCACGGCCTTTCGAAATTGTTCGGCTTCCCGCAAGCAGGTCACATGCCGGCTTTTTTGACGCTGCTTTGGTTTGCCGGCGTCATTGAAATCGTCGGCCCGATCCTGGTCGGGCTCGGCCTGTTCACCCGGCTCGCGGCATTCATCATGTCGGGCGAAATGGCGTTCGCCTATTTTCTCAGCCATGCGCACCGGGGCTTTTATCCGCTGCTCAACGGTGGCGAAGCGGCAGTGCTCTATTGCTTCCTGTTTCTCTATCTGGCCTGTGCCGGCGCCGGACCGTGGAGCCTCGACGCGCTGTGGCGCAAGCGCGGTTGATCCGCGCTTATTCCACGATCGGATGTGAACGGGCGCGGAGCCGCGCCGCCGTTACGGCTGTTCCAAAACCTTGGTGAGCCACATCCTCAGCTCTTCGGGTACGTCGCCGCGCGCCGCGATCGCGTTGGCAAGTGACTTGTCGCCGTTGACGTTCATGATGATCCTGGCAAATGAGCCCTCGGACACCCGCGCCTTCGGGTTGTCGATGATCTTGCGCAGGATCGTCCGATCGCCGCGCTTGAGGAGAATATCGGTAAGCGTCTCGCTCAGCGCGTCGCGCGCGGCGATCTTGGCCAACAGCTTGGGATCGACGCGCTCGTTATCGGCAATGGCGATGAGTTTTACGTCCGGAATGGCCTTCGCCTGCTCGAGCACCGAACCGGCGATCGCTATGTCGCGATGACCGGCAAGCGCGCAAAGAATCCCGACCGGACCATTCTCGACTGGCGCCAGAGTCTCGCTGAGCTCGATAAGCAGTTCGCGATCCGGGTTCATGATGAGCCGGCCGATCACGTCGTCGAACAGCGCGACCTGCTCATGGTTGTAAGATGGCGCGCCGGCGACAAACAGCGCAAGGATTTGGCGCAAAGCGCCGCGCCGCCACGTCGCCGGGGCAGCGCCCAGCGTGGTGTCGAGTTCGGCAAGCAAGGACTGCGAGGCGGACGTCATGGCAGGCTGATTTTAGACGACGTTCCTGAAGAAACGACGAACCGCGGATCGCGATCGGATGCTCTGCCAAAAATAGTTGCTGTAGGTTGTTAAATAAGCAGATTAACCCATGTCACAGGTCTCGATCCGGCGGGGCCCCGGTTGGAGGCGCCGCGGACGCGGGCGGCGCGCTTCCGTTTGCCTATTTGACCTTGAGCAACTCGACATCGAAGATCAGCGTGGCGTTCGGCGGAATGACGCCGCCGGCGCCGCGTTCGCCATAACCGAGGTTCGGCGGAATGATCAGCGTGCGCTTGCCGCCGACTTTCATGGTGGCGACGCCTTCGTCCCAGCCGGCGATGACCTGGCCCTTGCCAATCGGAAATTCGAACGGCTGGCCGCGGTCGAGCGAGGAATCGAATTTCTTGCCCTTCTTGCCGTTCTCGTAGAGCCAGCCGGTGTAATGCACGACCACGGTCTGGCCTGGCTTCGGCGACGGGCCGGTGCCGACCTTGGTGTCGATGATGCCCAGTCCCGACGACGTGGTGGTGACGGGTTGCGCGTCGGCCGATTCAGACATGACGGTCATGGCGATGGCTCCGGTGGCGGCGGCAAGAAGGGCGGCAGTGGAGGCGGCGATTGCGGCGCGGCGCGACAGGCTTGGCATTCTAGTCCTCCGGCTCTCAGGGGCGCCGTTAAGCCACGTCTGCAGCGGCGACGCAAGGATGCGCAAGGTTGCCGCAGTAAGCGGCGGAACAAGTTGGCGATTCTCCGATTAGCGCTATGGGGACACTGTCTTGGACACTGTCTTGGCGAGGGATCGCATGGCAACCGGCGGCACGGAACACCAGGACAACGATCCGGTGACGCTGCATCGTATTATGCAGGCTATGATCGGGGACGGACTCAGGCAACATTACCAGCCACCGCAAAAGCTCTCGCACGAACTGTTCGTCCTCCTCATGCAGCTCAATGAGCGGGAGCGAAACGGCAACGGCCGCACGCCGCGGCCGCGATCGCGCGCTGCGGCCGAAGTCCGGGCTGGAAGCGCAAGCGGCGCAAGTGCATAGTGCGGCGATGGCGGATACAGAAGAGCAGCCGGTGATGGAACCTTTCCCCGATAAAGCGGGGACGGGATGGCACGTGGTCATCCGCTATCACCAAGGCCACGAGCGGCGGATCGAGGGCTTTGCCAGCAAAGCTGACGCGGTCGACTGGATCACCGCCAACGCCACGCAGGTGGACAAGTAGCAAGCACTTGACGATCGCGCGTTCGCGGGTCGCTTATCGACGTGCCGCGCGCTATGGTTTGCTCTGCCTTTAGTGATCCCCAAAAGAACGGAAGTCACACATGGACGATAAAACCGGCCTGAGCGTCGACGAATTGCATGCGCGGATGCTGAAAAAGCCGCTGTGGGTGGTGCTGTCGAAGGCCGCCGCCCCGCCGGACGTGTTGAAGCGGCATCTCAAGGCGCATCTCGAACATCAGATTCGGCTGGAACAGGCCGGCATCATGTATGGCGCCGGCCCGGCGACAAAACCCGGCGACGCCGTGCCATCATTCGGCCTCATCATCATCCGCGCCAAGGACGACGCCGACGCGCGGCGCATCGCCGACGCCGATCCGATGCATGCCTCCGGCGCGCGCTCTTACGAGCTTTACGCATGGTCGCTCAACGAGGGTCGCATCAACGTGTCGCTGAATTTCTCAGATCAGAGTTTTGCGTTCGAATAGGAGACGCAAAGCTTACGGCGCCGGCGAGACCAGCAAATCCTCTTCGCCAAGCAATTCGGCGAGATCGCCGATCGCCTCGACGGCGTCTTCCTCGGAGGTCACCGATTTAATCCGGTGCCACAGTTCGCGCCACGGCTCGGGCCGGCCGATGCGCATCGCCTCGTCGACATAGGCGCGCGCCTCGCTCAGCGTTGCCAGCCGGCGGGGCTTCGGTGTGTCCTTGACGATGAGCGGCGGATCGATGGGGAAATCTTGCATGGCGGAGATTGTAGCCCGGATCGCGCATAAGCGAAATCCTGGATCGGCGTTGCGATTTGCCCGGATTTCGTCTCACTCAATACGCTTACTGCGGCCGTTCCACCGCCTAGAGGTAGCTGCAAAGGCAAACCACATTGACCGCGCAAGCGGCCAATAGTCCGAAGAACAGGGCCCTGTGCATCGGCGGCTCCGAGAATTGGCAGACGGAGCTTGAACGAGACTCAAGGCTTGAGTCCCAAACTATGTTTTTTGCCGGATTCATATCTCGTTTACGGAATTCGGCGCGATTCTCGGGGTTGTCCGGTATGGCCGCGACGGGTGCGGATTTGTCCTTGGCGCGCCAGCTAACGCCTTGAAGTGGAACGGCAGCCGGCAGCCGTCGCCTTCATGGTTTTCCGAGCCTGCCGGGCGCCAGGCCGCGACGGCTCAACCCCTGGATACGACAATGTTCGGCAAGATAATAATCGCGCTAACCGCCGCAATCGTTGTCGGCGCCAGCGTCATGGCGTCGGCCGCGGCCACGCATCATCGCGTCACCCATGCTTATGCGCCCGCGAACGCGGGTTCCGAGCACATCATCACCAACCAATGTCTGCCGACCGACAACCCGTGTCGGACGCAGCCGGATGGGTGGTGAGGAAGTCGGATGCGGCGCGATTGTCATTTGGGAGGTTACTGAGCGAGCGCGTGTTTCACCGATTTGTCATTGCCGGGCTTGACCCGGCAATCCATGCTGCCATCCAGAATGAAAAGCTATTGGCTCTATATCATAGCGAGCCGCCCGCGCGGGACGTTGTACGTTGGCATGACCAACGACCTCATCCGCCGCGTCTACGAACATCGCGAGGGCTTAGCGGAAAACTTTACCCAAGAGCATCGTGTTAAAATGCTCATTTATTTCGAGCAACATGCGACTGCGATTGCAGCAATCCAGCGCGAGAAAAACATCAAGCACTGGTCGCGCAAATGGAAGATCGATCTGATCCGCTCGGTGAATCCGGATTGGCACGACCTGTGGCAGGATATCGCGCGGTGGCCGTGAAGCATTTCGCGCGATACTTCGGCATGGACCACCGGGTCAAGCCCGGTGGTGACGAGGTCGGGGTGGCGCAGCTCGAACTTCCAAATTCGACGTGAGCGGCGCGCCGTCCATTACATTAGCCGCCCATGACGTCGAACGGCGCGCGTTGGCGTCACGAACACCCCGTCGTCCCACCGCACGTATCGCACTTCAAGCACGTGCCGTTCCTCACCAAAGTGAAATTCCCGCATTCGCCGCAGGCTTCGCCTTCGTAGCCCTTGGCTCTCGCTTCGGCGCGTTTTTCGGCGGCGGCTTGCTTGGCGTGGACGCGCACGTCGGTGCGGTTGATTTGCTCGAGCTTTTCCGTCGGCGACAGCTTTGCCTCGGGCTCGGTCTTGAGTGCCGTGGCGCCTGCGACTTCGCCGCGCGGGCCGGAGGAGGCAAGTGCGGTGACGTTGCTCGCGCCGCTCCGTCCGCTTTCGCTCGTGCTGCGAGCTTCGGCGGATGGCGCTTCCGCGCCGCCGCCCTGCATCACTTTGAGCCGGTCGGTGCGCGAGCGGGTCAGCCCCTTCGAGACGTAGCGCGTGTCGGGGGAGGGTTTGCCTTCCTCGACGCCTTTGCCGAGCGCGTCGAAACCGCCTTCGGTCGGCTCGACATGAGCGAGGTCGAAGCGCGAGAGATAGCTCACCGCCAACTCGCGGAACACGTAGTCCAGAATCGAGGTGGCGTATTTGATCGAGTTGTTGCCCTGCACCGGGCCGGACGGCTCGAAGCGCGTGAACGTGAAGGCATCGACATATTCGTCGAGCGGCACGCCGTATTGCAGGCCGAGCGACACCGCGATGGCGAAGTTGTTCAAGAGCGAGCGCAGCGCCGCGCCCTCTTTGTGCATGTCGATAAAGATTTCGCCGAGCTTGCCGTCGTCGTATTCGCCGGTGCGCAGATAAATCTTGTGCCCGCCGACTACGGCCTTTTGCGTATAGCCCTTGCGGCGGTCGGGCATGCGCTCGCGCTCGCGCATGACGACGATGCGCTCGACGACTTTCTCGACGATCTTCTCGGCTAGCCCCGCCGCGCGCGCCGCGGCCGGCTTGTCGAGAAACGCTTCGATGACGTCGTCGTCCTCGTCCTCGTCGGCGATGAGCTGGCTTTGCAGCGGCTGCGAGAGCTTTGAGCCGTCGCGATAGAGCGCGTTGGCTTTGAGCCCCAGCTTCCAGGATAGGATATAGGCCGCCTTGCAGTCCTCGACGGTCGCCTCGTTCGGCATGTTGATGGTCTTACTGATGGCGCCGGAGATGAACGGCTGTGCCGCCGCCAGCATGCGGATATGGCTGTCGACCGAGAGATAGCGCTTGCCGGTGCGCCCGCACGGATTGGCGCAGTCGAACACGGCGTAATGCTCGGGCTTCAGATGCGGCGCGCCTTCGACCGTCATGGCGCCGCAGACATGGATATTGGCCGCCTCGATCTCGCGCTTGGAAAAGCCGAGATGCGCCAACAGGTCAAAACTCGGAGCCGCCAAATCCTCAGGCGCAACGCCGAGAGTGTCGCGCAGGAAATCGGCGCCCAGCGTCCACTTGTTGAAGGCGAACTTGATGTCGAAAGCGGTCGGCAGCGCCTTCTCCACTTTCTCGATCGCCTCCGGAGTGAATCCCTTGGCATTGAGCGTCGTGTGATTAATTGCAGGGGCCTGGCCGAGCGAACCGTGGCCCACCGCATAGACGGTGATCTCCGCGATATCGGCTTCGCTATAGCCAAGCACGCGCAAGGCTTCCGGCACGGCGCGGTTGATGATCTTGAAGTAGCCGCCGCCGGCGAGCTTCTTGAATTTCACCAGCGCGAAGTCGGGCTCGATGCCGGTGGTGTCGCAATCCATGACGAGGCCGATAGTGCCGGTCGGCGCCACGACGGTCGCCTGCGCATTGCGGTAGCCGTGCGCCTCGCCGAGCGCGATGGCGCGATCCCAGGCGCGCTTGGCGTGTTCGGCAAGCTTTTGGTCCGGACAGGACTTGTGGATGAGCGGCACCGGCGGATTGGTCATCTGCTCATAGGCGGTGCGGTCGCCGTAAGCGGCGCGGCGATGATTGCGCATGACGCGCAGCATCGGCTCGCGATTTTCGGCAAAGCGCGGGAAGGCGCCGAGCTCGGCCGCCATTTCGGCGGACGTCGCATAGGCGATGCCGGTCATGATCGCCGAGAGCGCCGCGCAGATGGCGCGGCCGGCCTCGGAATCATAGGGAATGCCGGACGACATCAGAAGCCCGCCGACATTGGCGTAGCCAAGTCCCAGCGTGCGGAAATCGTAGGAGCGCTGCGCGATCTCCTTGGAGGGAAATTGCGCCATCAGCACCGAGATTTCGAGCACGATGGTCCACAGCCGCACCGCGTGCTCGTAGCCCTCGATGTCGTAGATCTGGCTTTTCAGGCCCTCGCCGCTGGTTAGCGACGGATTGGTCGGAGTGTGGAAGGCGAGCAGGTTCAGCGAAGCGAGATTGCACGCCGTGTCGTCGAGGAACATGTATTCCGAGCACGGATTCGACGCCACGATCGGCCCCGACGCCGCGCAGGTGTGCCAGTCGTTGATGGTGGTGTGGAATTGCAAGCCGGGATCGGCGCTGGCCCAGGCGGCATGTCCGATCTTTTCCCACAGATCGCGCGCCTTCACGGTCTTGGCGATTTTTCCGCCTTTGGTGCGCCAGAATAGATCCCAGTCGCGATCGGCTTCGACCGCTTTGAGGAATTCGTCGGTGACGCGCACCGTATTGTTGGAATTCTGGCCTGAGACCGTGAGATAGGCTTCCGAATCCCAATCGGTGTCGAAAGTGGGAAAGTTGATGTCGGTATAGCCCTGCTTGGCGAACTGGATGACGCGCCGGATCAGATTGTCGGACACGTGGTTCCGGCGCGCCGCCTTGATCTCGCGGCGCAGCACCGGATTTTTTTCCGGCGTGAAGCAATCGTCGCCCGAGCCCTCGCAATTGATGCAAGCCTTGAGAATCGAGCGCAGGTGCTTCTGGTTGATCCTGGAGCCGGTGACGAGGCTCGCGACCTTCTGCTCCTCCATTACCTTCCAGTCGATGAACTGCTCGACGTCCGGATGATCGGCGTCGAGGATCACCATTTTGGCGGCGCGCCGCGTGGTGCCGCCGGACTTGATGGCGCCGGCGGCGCGGTCGCCGATCTTCAAGAAGCTCATCAGGCCGGACGACTTGCCGCCGCCGGAGAGCCTTTCGCCTTCGCCGCGCAATTTGGAGAAGTTCGAGCCGGTGCCGGAGCCGTATTTGAACAGGCGCGCCTCGCGCACCCACAGATCCATGATCCCGCCCTCATTGACGAGGTCATCGGAGATCGACTGGATGAAGCAGGCGTGCGGCTGTGGATGCTCGTAAGCGGTCGCCGACTGCACCAACTGGCCGGTCTTGTAGTCGACGTAGAAATGCCCCTGGCTCGGGCCATCGATGCCATAGGCCCAGTGCAGGCCGGTGTTGAACCATTGCGGCGAATTCGGCGCCACCATCTGCATCGCCAGCATGTAGCGGTGCTCGTCGAAGAAGGCCTGGGCGTCGGCCTCGCTGCTAAAATAACCGCCCTTAAAGCCCCAATAGGTCCAGGTGCCGGCGAGCCGGTCGAACACCTGCTTGCAGGATTGCTCGCCGGTGAAGCGCTCGGCGTCGGGCAAGTCCTTGAGGGCTGTCTCGTCAGCCGTCGAGCGCCACAGCCATGACGGGACCGTCTCCTCCTCGATTTTCTTGAGGCGGGACGGCACGCCGGCTTTGCGGAAATATTTTTGCGCCAGCACGTCGGAGGCGACTTGCGACCATTGCTCCGGAACTTCGACGTCTTCGGCATGGAAGACGATGGAACCGTCCGGATTGCGGATTTCGCTCGTGGTCAGACGGAAGACGATGTCCGCGTAGGGTGATTGTCCCGCTTTGGTGTAGCGCCGCTCGATCCGCATTCTCTGCCCCTAATTCTCGCTGTTTCTGGTATCGGCGACGACACTCTCAATATAAGCCGCCGACGGTGTCCCTGCGACGCGACAGAGCGAACTCCGCCGCATCGAACTCACCCCTGTTTCTGTCTGCCCACCCAACCCGTCCGGCTTGAGAACCGGGCCTTATTCCGGCACGCATGACCCGACTCCTCGGGCTCTCTTTAGGGCGCAAAAGTTCACGCTCGCGCCATGGCGGCGCGAAGCACTCCCAAGACCCTTTTTGGAGAGCCCGGCGGACTTCGGTACCCGCGCGCCGAACTTGATAAAGCTAGGCCAAGCCGGCGGCGTGCGTCAAGCTTTAGTATGAAAAACTGAATCAACCACTAAATGTGGGGATTACGGGGAAGAATTGGGGAGGGGAGCGCAAGTATCGGAGATTCGTAGGGAATCCGAAAGAGACGCTTGTCCGGATCGGTCATTTTGGTGTTCGCAACTCTGTTTCGGGCGTCGGTCCGAGCCTCCGTCCTGGCTCGGACGGGCCGTCGAAGACCCGGTACGGATAATCCCCTATCCCCACACCGTCACGACCCTGTCAAGCAATGACGGGGCTTTTCCGCTGATTCTGAGTGAGATGCCCTTGAAAATATGGGATTTCCGCGCCTTCCGATCGGTCACCCCTCCGTAAGCTCTTGGAATCGCTTACGGAGACTCGGCGCCGCTTTGTTTGGTCGGCCTGCGGCTCCCCAAATTTGCGCTCGCCCGGTCGCGAAGCCGCGTTCGCGCCGCGAGCGGGCAGAGGCTTTTTAATTAACCTTAAAGAAGTCTTACTTTTCGCATCCGCTGTCAGTTGCTTGACGGGGCAGAAGGGGCCGCCAATAACGTTTTGGTAATGTGTGGGGCTTTGTTCCAGCGTGCGATCCGCGTGGGGTGCGTCATTGCGTGTGCCGCCCTGGTAGCCGGCTGTACGCAAACCATCCGCAACGATCCGATCAATCAGCCGCTCACCGCAAACCCCGCACAGGTCGAATCCGCGCTGACGCCCAGCGTTCCGGACAATTACGACGACACCGTCGTGGCGCTGTCGTTTTCCGGCGGCGGCATGCGGGCCGCGGCCTATTCCTACGGCGTCTTGATCGCCTTCGATCAAACGCGGGTGCCGACCCGGTCCGGCCCGGTCTCGCTCCTTGACCGCCTCGACTTCCTCTCCGGCGTTTCCGGCGGCTCCGTGCTCGCGGCCTATTACGGGCTGCGCGGGCGCGCGGCGCTGGGCGATTTCAAGCAGCGCTTCCTCGACGTCAATGCCGAGGAGGGGCTGCAGACCGAGCTCAGCCTCGGCAATATCGCCCGCGGCCTGCAAGGCGGCGTCAACGACGCCAGCGCATTTCCGGTCTGGCTCGACGCGCATCTCTACAATCACGCGACGTTCCGGGACCTGCTCAGCCGTTCCCGGCCGCGCGTATGGATCAACGCCTCCGACATCTATAACCGCACCGCCTTCATATTCGCGCCGGTGACGTTCAGCGCGCTGTGCAGCGATCTCTCGACCTACCCGGTGTCACTTGCGGTCGCGGCTTCCGCCGCCGTGCCGGTGGTGTTTGCCCCGATCGTCATTCGCAATTATCCCGGCGGCTGCCCGGTCGGGCTGCCGAGCTGGGTGCAGCGGGTGCGCAACAACCCCAATGCGCCGCCGCTGATCCAGGCCTATGCCGACGCGCTGGAGCGCTACCGCTCCGGCGAGATGAAATACGTAAAACTCCTCGACGGCGGCCTGGTCGATAATTACGGCCTTGCCGGCTTCACCATTGCGCGTCTTGCCTCAAGCACGCCCGACGGTCCGCTGGCGCCGCAGGAAGCCGTAAAACTACGGCGCTTCCTGTTCCTGGTGGTGGATTCCGGACGCGACCCGGACGGCAAGTGGGCGCAGACCGTTGCCGGTCCGTCCGGCGTCGATCTCATCATGGCGGCGTCGGACACCGCCACCGATTCCGGCGCGATCGGCAGCTACTCGGCGTTCGACGCGACCATGACCGATTGGAAAAACCAGTTGATCCGCTGGCGCTGCGGACTTTCGGAGGCCGATCGCCACCGCTTCGGCGCGCCGCCCGGCTGGAATTGCCGTGACCTGCAATTTTTTATCAGCCGTCTCACCTTCAACGATCTGGGTCCGGAGCGGGCTGCGGCGCTCAACGCCGTGCAGACCCGGTTCAAATTGCCGCCCGAGCAGGTCAATCTCCTGATCGCCGCCGGCCGCGACGCGCTTGCCGCTAACACGGCATTTCGCGGCTTCATGGGTTCGCTCGGGGGCATCCACTGATGCCGCCGCGGCGTATGCCCTTGCACGCGGCCCCGGTTGCGACGGTGCCACAGGCGCCGGCCGCCCACGAGGCGCGGGCGAATTGATTTACAGCAGCTTCGCGTAATGCGCCGTTCACTCCGCCGCGGCTTTGGAGTGGCCGAGCCGGCGATTGAGCGACTTCAACAGGTCCTCGGCGGCTTCGGCGATCACCGTGCCGGGCGGGAAGATCGCCTCGGCGCCAGCGGATTTCAGCGCGCCATAGTCCTGCGGCGGCACCACGCCGCCGACCACGATCATGATATCGCCGCGGCCGAGCCTCTCCAGTTCGGCTTTGAGTTCGGGCACCAGCGTCAGGTGCGCGGCCGCGAGCGAGGAGATGCCGAGAATATGCACGTCGTTCTCGACCGCCTGGCGCGCGGCTTCCGCCGGCGTTGCAAACAGCGCGCCGATATCGACGTCAAAGCCGAGATCGGCAAAGGCCGATGCGATCACCTTCTGGCCGCGGTCGTGACCGTCCTGGCCGATCTTGGCGACCAGGATGCGCGGACGGCGCCCTTCATCGTCCTCGAATGCGGCGACGAGCTTGAGTACCCGCTCGACGGCGTCCGTCATGCCGACCTCCCGCCTGTAGACGCCGGAGATCGCCTTGATCTCGGCCTGGTGGCGGCCGAAGACCTTCTCCAGCGCCAACGAAATCTCGCCGACCGTGGCTTTGGCGCGCGCGGCGTCGATGGCGAGCGCAAGGAGATTGCCGTTGCCGCCCGCGGCGTTGCGCGTCAGCGATTCCAGCGCCTCGGCCAGCACTTTTGCATCGCGATCGCGCTTTAATCGCGTCAGCTTGTCGATCTGCAACTGCCGCACCGCGGCGTTGTCGACCTTGAGCACGTCGATCGGCGCCTCGGTGCGCGGCCGGAATTTATTGACGCCGATCACCGCCTGCACGCCGGCATCGATGCGCGCCTGGGTCCGCGCCGCGGCCTCTTCGATACGCAATTTCGGCAGTCCGGCTTCGATGGCGCGCGTCATGCCGCCCAGCCCCTCGACCTCCTGGATGTGCTCCCAGGCTTTTGGCGGCGAGATCGTGGGTGAGCCGCTCGACGTAGAACGAGCCGCCCCATGGATCGATGATGCGCGTCGTGCCGCTTTCCTGTTGCAGCACGATCTGGGTATTGCGCGCGATGCGGGCGGAAAAATCGGTCGGCAGAGCCAGTGCCTCGTCGAGCGCGTTGGTGTGCAGCGATTGCGTGCCGCCTTGCGTCGCCGCCATCGCCTCGATGGCGGTGCGGGAGACGTTGTTGAAGACATCCTGGGCGGCGAGCGACCAGCCGGATGTCTGGCAATGCGTGCGTAATGACAGCGAGCGCTCGTCCTTCGGATCGAACTGCTTCATCAGCTTCGCCCACAGCACGCGCGCGGCGCGCAGCTTCGCCACCTCCATGAAAAAATTCATGCCGATGCCGAAGAAGAACGACAGCCGCGGCGCGAAGCGGTCGACCGCGAGATTTGCCGCAAGACCGGCGCGGACATATTCGACGCCGTCGGCCAGCGTATAAGCGAGTTCAAGATCCGCCGTCGCTCCCGCCTCCTGCATGTGATAGCCGGAGATCGAGATCGAATTGAATTTCGGCATATGCGCGGAAGTGTAGGAGAAAATATCGGAGATGATGCGTAACGACGGTTTCGGCGGATAGATATAGGTGTTGCGCACCATGAATTCTTTGAGAATGTCATTCTGAATGGTGCCGGCGAGTTTATCCGGCGGCACGCCTTGCTCCTCGGCGGCGACGATATAAAGCGCCAGTACCGGCAGTACGGCGCCGTTCATCGTCATCGATACCGACATCCGATCGAGCGGAATGCCGGCAAACAACGTGCGCATGTCGTAGATCGAGTCGATGGCGACGCCCGCCATGCCGACGTCGCCGGAAACGCGCGGATGGTCGGAATCGTAGCCGCGATGGGTGGCAAGATCGAAGGCGATCGAGAGGCCCTTCTGCCCGGCGGCCAGATTGCGCCGGTAGAAGGCGTTGGAATCTTCCGCCGTCGAGAAGCCGGCATATTGCCGGATGGTCCACGGCTGGGTGACGTACATGGTCGGATAGGGGCCGCGCAGAAAGGGCGCGATGCCGGGATAGGTGTCGAGGCCGTCGAGGCCGCCGAGATCGGAAGCGTCATAGACGCTCTTGACCGTGATGCTTTCCGGCGTCTGCCACGGCGGCGCTTGCGCCGCCGCCGCCGGGGAGGGGGCGTCGGCGAAGGGAAGCTCGGAGAAATTCGGGATTTGGCTCATGCTGGTTCGGTCAGGATCCCGGTGCCAAGAATATCGTAAACGCCTTTCAGTGTCGCTAGCGCATCGCAGCCCTCGTAAACAAAGACTGCACCCTGCCGTTTGCAACGCGGCCTCGTTTTCGCCTGGCCGCCCGGCGAGATAAATATATCGGGCGCCGGCGGCTTTCAGCGCCTCGGCTGCTGCAATGGCCTGCTTTCTCATAGATTTTGTCAGTGGAGCACAGGCAGGCGAGCGGTGTTTTCGCAATCTTGTAAGCGGCGATAAGCTCTGGAGCTTCACGCCTCGCCGCCGACCGCTTCGATGCCGCCCGTCTCGAAGAAAGTTCTTCGCGAAGGCTCATGCGCGTGGTGAAATCTGCGGGCGTGCCGAGCGTCGCAAGAAGGACTTTCGGGCGCGTGCCGGTCTTTGCCAGCATGTCGTCGGACCGCCCGCGCAGTGCTTCGAACGGTTCGGCAAGCCGGATGCGGGGGAGTGCGGCGGCGGTTATGGTCGCCACCTCGTCATGACGGCTTGCTTGCGGCGGGACATGAGAACCATGGGAGCGGTTTCACGGATATCGGGAAACGCATTCGTGCCGGTCAAAACGTCCCGGCCGCGGGCAACGGCTTTTCGGCGCTCGGCGCGCACCGCGGCAGCATAGCGCTGGACTAATCCGGTTTCGAGCGCCTGCCACGCGCCGCCGACTTTTTCGAGGTCCTGAAAGACCGCCCACGCCGCGTCGCAAAGGTGTTGCGTCAACATCTCGATCGCGCCGGAACCAGCGGCGGGATCGGCGACGCGGGCCAAATTCGACTTCTTCGAGGAGCACGAGCTGGGTGTTGCGCGCGACGCGGCGGGCGAACGCGTCCGGCAGGCCGAGCGGGGCGGTGTGCGGCAATACAGTGACCGCATCGGCGCCGCCGAAGCCCGCGGCGGCGACTGCGATCGTCGTCGCAGCATATTCACGTATGGATCGCGCCGCGTCATCATCCGCCACGCGGTCTCTGCCGTGAGCGGACGCCGGCTTCGGCGTCAGCCCGCAGGCCGTCTCGATGCGCGCCCATAATTTCCGCGCCGCGCGAAATTTCGCCATGGTCAGAAACTGATCGGCGTCTGCCGCAAGCCGGAAATAAATCGCATCGCCGCGCCGCATCGAGCGCGAAACCGCCAGTTTCCAGCGCGCGCAGATAGGCGACCGCGCTCGCCAGCGCGAATGCCAACTCCTGGGCGTCCGAGCCGCCAGCATTATGGATCACGCGACCGTCGGCGACGGCAAACGGTCCGGGAAAGCCGTCGCGCGCGAGCGCGGCGACGGTTTCGGCGAAAGCGCCGACCACCTCATTCCAGTTTCGCGCGGCTGCGCCCGATCGCGGCAAATCGCGCCGATAGGATTGATGCTGAGGCGAGGATTCGACGGAGGCGACGGCGCGAGCGCGCGCGCTTTGACGAGCGCCGCCACGTCGATGAACAATATGCCGCGTTGCCGGCGACAGGTTGAGATCGATCGTCGCGCCGGCGACGAGATCGATGCCGTCGAGTACGCGGGCGAGCGCGTCCTGGCGGTGCATCGAGGCCAAAGCCGTTGGCGCTCACCGAGCCGGCGAAAACCAGCACCAGGCCGGTCGCGCCGTTTTCCAGATCGTCGAGCGCCTGCGCATTGGCAGCCGCGGGGTCAGGATGATCGACGCGCTGCAACAGCGTCCAGGCGGTGCCGGTGCCACGGCCGGTGACGGCGCGCGCCTTGATCGCGCGTTCATAGAGCGGCTCAACGGTCAGCCCGTCATAGGTACGGTTTTCGAGCCGCGCAAATGGCGCGCCCTTGAGCACGGCGTCGACGAGCTTGCGCCAATCACCGCTCGTCGCCGGAGGGAAATCGCCGGCAAGCGACAGGGTTTCGGAACCGGTCATAACAGCAAAATGCCATTTGTGGCGCGACGGGCCAAGGGCGGCCGGCCAATATCCGGTTTCCGTGCAATTGCCGTGCCGGACTGTCCCTACGCCGGCGGCAGTTTTTCGATCCCGCTCGCATCCACATGCTCAAGCGCCTCGCGCACGCGAACGCCGGCAATCAGGCGCTCTGGTGCAATCTCGGCAAGTGGCACCAGCACCAAGGCGCGCTCGAATAGACGCGGGTGCGGCAAAGTCAAATCGAAATCATCCAGCCTCAGATCATCGTAGGCAATGAGGTCGATATCGAGCCGGCGCGGCCCCCAACGTTGCTCCTTGCCGCGATCGCGGCCGAGCGCGCGTTCGATGTCGAGCCCGCGCGCGAGGAGATCGCGCGGGGACAGCGAAGTCGTGACGGCAATCACGGCGTTGAGGAAAGGCGGCTGATCGGCGATCCCCCATGGCGGCGTTCGGTAAACCGAGGACCGGGCCGTAAGCCGCACCGCGCCGTCCTCGCACAACATCGCCACCGCCTGGTCGAACGTTGCGCGCACGTTGCCGACATTGCCGCCGAGTGCGATCAAAGCATCGGCAAACGTCTCAGCCAAACCATCAACCATGTTTGCGGCTGCGCGCGCGCTCGATGGTGACGCCGACGTCGTCGAAGGTCGCAGCGATCGGCGCGTGCGGCTTATGCACCGTGACGCGAACCGTGCGGACCTCGGGGCAGCGCTCCAGCACCGCGTCGGCGACCGCGCCGGCTGCCGCTTCAACCAGCTGGTAGCGTCGCGCGCAAAATGCCTCGCTCGCCGTTTTCACCACCGTTTCGTACGACACGGTGTCCTTAAGCTTGTCACTGCGCGAGGCCGCGGCGAGATCGATGTCGAGGAGGAGATCGAGCCGGAAGGTCTGGCCGACTTTTGCCTCGTGCTGCATGACGCCGTGATAGGCGTGAAGCGCCAGACCGCTGACGAAGATCGTATCGCTCATCGCGCCCGCCTGATCGCGGCAGCGACCGCAAGTGCCTGCACTGTCGGCCCGACATCGTGGGCGCGGATGATGGCGGCGCCGTTCTCGCCGGCGAGAATATGCGCGGCGAGTGAACCGCCTAACCGTTCCGCCGGCTCGGATGGCGTGATCGAATTGATGAAGCGCTTGCGCGAGGCGCCGACGAGGAGCGGCAGATCGAAGCCGCGCCATTCATGAAGCTTTGCGATGCAGGCAAGACTCTGTTCCGCCGTCTTGCCGAAACCGATGCCGGGGTCGAGCACAATGCGGTCGTGCGGAATACCGGCGCTCCAGGCGATCTCCAGAGAGCGTGAGAAGAATTCCGTCACCTCGGCGATGATGTCGATTGCCGGATCGGCGGTTTCGCGATTGTGCATGATGACGATGGGCGCGCCGTGCTCGGCGACGACGCGCGCCATATCGGCGTCGCGCTGCAGTCCCCAGACGTCGTTGACAATGCTCGCGCCGGCCTCAAGCGCCCAGGCCGCCACGCTGGCTTTGATGGTGTCGATCGAAACCGGAATGTCGAGCGCGGTGACCGCGGGCAGGATCGGTCCGAGCCGCTCGCGCTCCTCTTCGAGCGACACCGGGCGTGCGCCGCCATAGGGACGCGTCAATTCCGCGCCGATGTCGATAATATCCGCTCCCTCGGCCGCGAGTTGCCGGGCGTGCTTGATGGCCTCAGGCGGCTGCAGAAAACGGCCGCCGTCCGAAAACGAATCCGGTGTCACATTGAGAACGCCCATCACCAATGGGCGAGCCGGCGCGTGCGCTTTGGCCAAAAGCTGCGTCAGTACGTTGCCGGGCGCGGCGGCGGCGCGATCGCTCATGCTTGCGGCCATTCTGTTGGCCATTGTTCCGGTCATCCCGAGCGGTATCGGGCCGTCGCTTTGCGCGGTCACCGCGGATGAGTCAAGCCGTGGGTACGGGCCCGGCAGCCAATGCCTGACACTAAGAGCCGCCGAAGCTTAATAGCGGATGACCGGTTGCAGCGCTTTGGCGGCTTCGATCCACCGCATTACCGTGTTCACCGACGGCAAAACCCGCACCAGTTTGCGCTTGGTGTTGGCGTTTTTCATGGCCTGCGCAAGACGGTCCGGGTTACGGAAGCGAAGCTCATTGACCGTGCGCACGCCGGCGACGCGCAACAGCTCTGAATATTCCCAACCGACGCCCTTGATGCGCATGCGATCGGCAGTCGTTACCCAGTCGAGAACGTGTTTCTCGTCAGTTCCAGTCTTGAGCGCGAGCTTCAGTCGCTGCTTCGGTGTTTTGGCGGAACGCAAAAGGCCGACGGTCGTGCAAATCCCATCCGACTTGAGGATCTCGGCAACGTCCGTCCCGATCCCCTGAATTTCGGTAATGGGATAAGCCATCGATGCCTCTCCTCAACGCAATATCGCCGAACAACGCGAACACTACTCAAACAAACTGGGCCAAACCGGGAATTGCGGCGACAATTTCGCCGACAGCGTCTTCGCCCGCCTTCTCGCGCGCATAGGCGATGACGGCCCGGGTGACGCTCTGTACTTGACCCATGCTCAGCCCCGCCGACATCATACGCATACCCGCTCCCATCACTCCACCCATCGCGCCGCCCAGCAACCCGCCGCCGCCTTCACTTGCGGCCTTCTGAATCAACACTTCAGCTCCAGGGAGCTTGGCCAAAAGCGGCTGTACTTTGTCGGCCGGCCCTTCCTTGACGAGGAAGTCGAGAATGATGCCGACCGCCGTTTCTGCGGCGGCCCGATCAATCCCGATATCGGCGACAAGCCGTTTGATCAGTTCGTCCATTGCCCTGCGCCATCCCCACACTTTCGGCAGGATTTCGCCATATTGTACGCTTGCCGCGGGTGTGACAAGCAGCGGCGGGCGATTTGCCACGCGTGCTGCTGCGAAGTCGGCCAGAGCGTTGCAAACATGCAACGTTTTCGCCGCTTGGTGCGATGGCATTGGCGGCAACCGCGCACTATAAAACCAATAAGTCGCCCGCCGGCGCGAGGGCGCAGCAAGGAAGGTGGCTCCATGACGGTATCGGAAGTCCTGCCGCAGGTTCTCGACCGCGTCGACCGCGATCTGCAATCGAGCCTCGATCGCTTGTTCACGCTTTTGCGCATTCAGTCGGTGTCGACCGATCCGGCTTATGCCCCACAGTGCCGGGACGCGGCGGAACACGTCGCGGCCGACCTCCGCGGCTTGGGCTTCGATGCGACCGTGCGTCCCACGGCGGGCCATCCGGTCGTGATTGCCAAAAGCGTCAAGAGCGGCAACGGCAAAACCGCCGCCAGTTCCGGCCGCGGCGCGCCGCGCGTACTGTTCTACGGCCATTATGACGTGCAGCCGGTCGATCCGCTCGATCTCTGGCAAACTCCGCCGTTTGAGCCGCGCATCGAGACAGTCGATAGCAACCGAAAGATCATCGTCGCGCGCGGCGCCTGCGACGATAAGGGCCAAGCAATGACGTTCGTCGAGGCCTGCCGCGCGTTCAAGGCGGTCACCGGTGAATTGCCGCTCGACATCACGATGATGATTGAGGGCGAAGAGGAATGCGGCTCAAAACATCTTTTCGATTTCGTCCGCGACAATGCCGCCGAGCTCAAGCGCGATCTCGCGCTGGTCTGCGACACCGGCATGTGGGACGCCGAGACGCCTTCAATCACGACGTCGCTGCGCGGGCTGGTCTATGAAGAAGTGCGCCTGACTTGCGCCGACCGCGATCTTCATTCCGGTTTGTTCGGCGGTGCCGCGCGGAATCCCATTCATGTGCTGGCCGATGTCCTGTCGGCGCTGCACAGGCCGGACGGTTCCGTCGCCATTCCTGGATTTTACGACGGCGTTCATGAACTGCCGGATGACATCAAGGCCGATCTTGCCAGCTTGCACCTTACGCCGGAGAAGTTCCTGGGCCAGGTCGGCTTGAAGGTTCCGGCTGGCGAAAAAGGCCGCATGCTGATCGAGCAGATTTCGACGCGGCCGACCGCCGAGGTCAACGGCATTATCGGCGGCTATACCGGCGAGGGGGCCAAGACCGTCATCCCCGGAAAGGCAATGGCCAAAGTTTCGTTCCGTCTCGTTGGCGCACAGGATCCTGACAAAATACGCGCCGCCTTCCGCGAATTCGTGCGCGCGCGGCTGCCGGCCGACTGCACCGTCGAATTCGGCAACTTCACCAGTGCCCCGGCGTTCGAAGTCGCGTTCGACAGCCCGGCGCTCGGCAAAGCGCGCGCGGCGCTCGGCGAGGAGTGGGGCAAGAAGGCGGTGACCGTCGGCGGCGGCGGCTCGATCCCGATCGTCGGGGACTTCAAGACCGTTCTCGGCATGGATACCCTGATGGTCGGCTTTGCGCTCGACGACGACCGGGTGCATTCACCGAACGAAAAATACGATCTCAAATGTTTCCATAAAGGCATCCGCAGCTGGGCGCGGATTTTGGCGGCGCTGGCGGAGTAGCGAAATCTCGCGCGAGCAATCTGCCTCCACCGCTCGCACTAAAGAAGCGCGAGATCGTCCGCCTTCTTGCGGCGCTGTTCGGTGCGCAATTTCTGGTTCTGCACAAAGGCCGCCTGCTGGGTTGCCGGATCGTTGCGCATCACGATGCGCACGATGTGGTCATAGAGGACCTTCGGCGAGACGGGCTTGACCAATAATTCGTCCACGCCCGAGCTTCGCACGGCGAGCGCCGTGGGTTTGGTCAGATATCCGGACAATACAATGATGGGGGTGACGTGCGCCGGCGACTGCGCTTCTCTCACCATCGTGATGAATCGAAGTCCGTCGAAGAGCGGCATCACGAGATCCGTGATGATAATGCTCGGTTTCGCATGGCGCGCGAGCTCGAGTGCCTCGACGCCGTTTGCCGAACTCGTAGACCTCCCGGCTGCCATATCCGACCAGCATCGAACGGACCAGACGCCGGGAGAATGGCTGGTCATCAACGACCAGAAAGCTCAACAAGGAGAAATCGAGCGGAAAAGACGAGTGACGGGTCGGCAAAGGCATGGCTGGTCATCCCCGACGGCTGGGCTCCCGCTTCACAACGCCTTGGCGGCGCGTGCAACGAGCGGTTTCTGCGCCGCGGCCCCGAGATCATTGACAAGCTGGGACACAGCGTTCCGCGCCTTCGCCAGCGCCGTGCAGATGCGGTCTTTGCTGGCCGAGTCCGGCCAGTCTGACAGCGTCACTTCCTGCTGCTCGAGCGCGCTCTGCAGATTTTGCAGCTTTTCCAGAACGTTTTGCGGTTCGGCGTCGAGGATGTGCGCCTGCAGCGTGCGGGTCAGGAAATGCAGGACATCGCCGTCGGCGGCTCGCGATAAATGCCCATTGATCGCCGCGGCAGCGTTCGCCGTTTTCGGCATCTAGCGTCCCCCTCGCGAAGCGTCACAAACCCGACGTAGTCCAAGGCCCCAACACGACTTTTCATACAGCAGTTCAGGTTTCTACGGAGTGAGAATGCATAGATTTACTGTCAGAAATTGCCTGACGTCTTAACCGGTCATTCACCGTGACCGGCGCCGCCGGGTTGAGGATGAGGCTGGATGACCAGCAGGTGCGATCTGACAAAATATGCGCCGGTGGCCTTAGAGTTCGAGCCAGCCTTGGGTCGATGCGTAACGCACCAAATCAGCCCGGGTTTTCAGTCCGAGCTTCTCGAGGCCGCGCGCCTTGTAGGTTTCGACCGATTTCACGCCGACATCGAGTTTTGACGCGATTTCCTTGTTGGTAAAGCCGAGACCCGCCATTCTCAGAACGGCGGTCTCGCGCTCGGTCAGTGCCGGCGCGGCGCCGCGATGCGGCGACGGTTTGTTATGACCGCGCTTGCCGTCGCCGATACGCCCGGAGATCGCCGGATCGAGATAAGTGCCGCCGACCGTGACGGCCCGTATCGCGTATACAAGATTTTCCACGGCCGATCGTTTGAGCACGTAGCCGCGCACTCCGGCCTCCAGCGCCTGATTGATATAGGCGCGGTCTTCATGAAGCGTCAGCACCAGGAGATTCATCCCCGGCATTTCGGCGACCAGGCGCCTGCTCAAGACAATGCCGTTGAGTTCCGGCATGGAAATATCGAGCACGGCAATATCAGGACGCTGCTCGCGAATGATCTTCAACGCCGCCAGGCCGCCGGTTGCTTCGCCAACCAGCTCGAAATCGGCTTCCGCCCGGATGAGATTGCGCAGGCCGTCGAGAACGATGGGGTGATCGTCAGCCAGCACGATGCGGGTCTTGCTCATCGCGGCGGCCTTAGGCGTCCAATGCGATGCGTGCGAAAATCGTCGTGCCGGTGCCGATCGCGGATTCCACGTCAAGCGTGCCGCCGATGAGCGAAAGTCTCTCGCGCATGCCGTCGAGACCGAGACCGTGGCGCCCGGCGGATTTTGCACCTTGCGCGGCGTCAAAGCCACAACCGTTGTCCTCGATGATCACCTGCAAGGTCGAGTCTGCCCGCCGTATGACGACGCTCACGTCGGTCGGCCGCTGCGCGTGCTTGACGATATTGGTCAGTCCTTCCTGCACGATCCTGTACACCGCCGTCGCGATTTCGTCCGGCACATCGTCAAGGCTCGGATCATCGCAGTGAAAATCCGCCTCGGTGCCGCATTGTTCGCTCCATTCCGCGATGTGGCTCGCGAGGGCTTTGCGCATACCCAGCTCGTGGATGGAAGGCGGCCGCAATTCCCAGGCAATCCGGTGTAGCGTCTTGCCCATCTCCTCCATTTTCTTGCGCAAAAGGTGCAGGCGCACATGCGCCGGGCCGGAGGTCAGTGAATCGATCTCGTTGAGCTCGAGAATGGCGGCAATCAGGCTTTGTCCGGCCTGATCGTGGAGCTCGTGCGAAAGCCGGAGGCGTTCGTTTTCTTCGGCCAGCGACAAATGGCGACGCAGGCCGGTCACCAAATGCGATTTTCTTTCACTGTCGGCCGCCAATTGCGCGTTGGCGCGCGACAGGTCACCGAGCAAACGATCCCGCTCGGTGAGTAGCGCCGCCGTCGGCACCGACCAGAACGCGGTGATCGCGAGGAACGCCTGCAAGGCGAAAATGCGCTGCGACAAATCCGGCTGCGAAAGAAAAATCGGCTTGCCAATGTTCAAAATGACAAAAACGCTGGCGATGATCGAGACCATGAAGGTCGCCGCGGTGGCGCCGATGACGCCGAACCGCACCGTGGCCAAAAGAATGGCCGGAGCAATAATAAATATTATGGGCCGAAAATAGTCGGCGCAAATGCTGATGACGATGAATAACGCAAAGATGGCGAGCGCCTCGGAATACCGCTCCTTTATCCGTAGCGCCTGCCATTCCTTTGACATCACGCTGACCAGGAACGGCACCAGGACGATCATCCCGACAGCGTGGCCGGGATACCAATTTCGCCAAACCTCCGGCCAGGGAATTTGATGGGCCGAGCCATAGGCGCTGGCGCTGATCAGCGTGCTGCCGATCGGCGCCACGCCTCCGGCGAGGAAAATGAAAGTGAGAACGCCGTTGAACGACGTCAAATTCGTTGCGCCGATTTGAAATGCGGCCAATAGCGCCAGCGCGCTGACGACTTCGACGAAGTTCGCGGCCGCCAATATTGCGCAAAGGGCGGGGCTGTTGCCGTCGATGCAGCTTGCAAGTGCGGTTGCAGCGCAACCGCCGAGGACGATCGAGGCATAGTTGGTGACGCTGCGCAGGTGGCACAGCGAAAAGGCCAACATGATTGCATTCGCCGGCCACAGCGTCGCGACGAGATTCGAATACCGCGAAACAGCGATCGTGAATGCCGAGACGGCGAATATTACCACCGGCAACAGCAAATGTTGGGCAACGGACAGATCCGGCAGCGGCTCGCCGCTCGCCTCGGAATCCGACGCCGGCAGTTTCATCGCAATTTGCGCCGCCGAGAGCGCGGCCAGCGGCTGAGTTCGCGTAAAGGCGGCAAGAATACGCGTCGGCAATATCGGCATGTCGCGCACTCGTTGTGCCACCGTAGGCCTGAACTCCCCGGCCCGATATGACGCCCACTGGCCGCCGAATCAGGGGGACGACCCGGCGTCGAAATAATCGCATGCCAGGCGGCCGCCGCAATGATGTATTGAGCCTGTCCGGGGGCTTTATTCGGCAGCGGCTGCGATCAAGCGGGGACTGACGAAACGCTCCAGGCGGCCTGCATGCGGTTCCAGACGCGACCAATCGTCGAACGGAAGATCGATGACGACGAGGCCCGATGTCGGCAGTTTCTCATCGAGCCGTTCGCGCAGCCGTGCATCTCCGGAGCCGATCAACTGATTTGCGAGATCGTGCAGGCCGGGATTATGCCCGACAATGAGGAGCGTATGCGCCTTTCGCGCGTCGCCGATAACGCCGACAAGCGCTTCGGGACTGGCGTTGTAAATGCGCTCGTCACTGACCATCCGCGGTGCTTTTGCCAATGCGCCGGCCACGATCGTCCATGTCTGCTGCGCCCGAATTGCTGGCGAGACGAAAGCGACATCCGGAATAAGATCGTTGTGGACCATATAGCCGCCGATCGCCGACGCGTCGGCGTGCCCGCGTTTCATCAGCTTGCGGTCGCGGTCACGTTCGCCGGGCGCAGCGCGCTCGGTTTTGGCATGGCGGAGCAGCATCAATCGGCGCATCGCAGCAATGTCGCTTTCCGTGCGCAAAGTGTCCAGGGCCGTGGTTTGCCGGTCCGCCGTGCGGGATTGAAATTCCCGGTCCACATGCCTTTGCGCCGTCGTGCCAGTTCAATTGGAGGAACTTCAACTCCAGCGCACTGGTGGGGTAAGAATGAAGTCCCTACATTGCGGCGACATAGCGTGGGAAGAGCGCCGTAAAGCGTGGTCATGAACGAGACCGACATCGAAACCTACGGCGATAGCTGGTACGCCGCTACTATGGTGGACGCGCCGCCGCGGCCGCCGCTTGCCTTCGATCTCGATGTTGATGTTTGCGTCATCGGCGGCGGCCTCGCTGGATTGACCGCGGCGCGCGAGGTGGCTCGCAGCGGCTGGTCCGTTGTGCTGTTGGAGGCCGGCCGTCTTGCCCAAAGCGCCTCCGGTCGCAACACCGGGTTCGTGCTGCCCGGATTCGGCGCCGACGCCGACAGGCTGATCGCCCGGGTCGGCTTCGAACGCACCAAGGATTTGTGGTCGCTGGCGCAGGCCGGTCTTGATTATGTTCGGGACGCCATCGCTGCCGAGGGAACGGCGGGCGTCGATGCGCAAGATGGCTGGCTCTATGTTTCCAAAAAGGACAACAGCGACGAGTTTGTGAGCTACGTTGCGTTGCTCGGCGAGCTTGGTTGCAAGATCGAGGGATGGCCGGTCGAGCGCGTCCGCGCGACGCTGCGCAGCGAGCGCTATTTTTACGCCATCAATTATCTGCGCGCGTTCACCATCCATCCGCTTAATTACGCACTGGCGCTGGCCGCTGCCGCGGAACGCGACGGCGCGCGCATCTTTGAGCATACGCCGGCTCTCTCGATCGATCCGACCGGAGTGCGCAAACGCATTGTCACGCCGGGGGCGAGGGTGCGCGCCAATCATGTTGTGTTGGCCGGCAATGTCGAGCTTGGCCCGTTGATGCCGCGGCTTGCGGCGACGCTTCTGCCGGCGACGACCTACGTGATCACGACAGCGCCGCTCGGCAGCAAGCTTGCCGAGGCCGTCGGCTATCGCGGCGGCGTCAGTGACACCGAACTCGCCGACAATCATTACCGTATTGTCGGCGGCGACCGTTTGATGCTGTCCGGGCGCTCGACGGCATGGGTGCGGAGCCCGCGCCGCTACATCGGCGCGCTGACCGGCGATATAAAAAAGACATATCCGCAGCTTGGCGACGTCACCGCCGATTATGCGTGGGCCGGCACGCTGGGTCTGACGCTGCACCGCATGCCGCAGATCGGCGAACTGGGTCCGGGAGTGTGGCTCGCCAGCGGCTTCGGCGGCCATGGACTGAATACTACGGCGATGGCCGGCAGCATCATCGCGCGCGCGATCGTCGAAGGCGATCAAACGTGGCGGCAATTCACACCGTTCGAATTGGTGTGGGCCGGCGGCGCGTTCGGGCGTGTCGCGGCACAGACGCGTATCTGGATAAAACGCCTGCGCGACCGCGTCGACGAGCGCCGCGCCAAGGCGCGCGAACTTCTGCACCGCCAGGTGCAGGAAGCCGAACTGGCAAAGTCCGCTCGATCGGTCACGGCAATGCAATCAGGGTTTGCGGAACGCCAGGGTGTGCAGCATGCTGCCGCGCCGGCAGCGATGGATTTGGTCGCGCACGCCGAACCGGTTACGATCGCCGATTCCATCGTTGCACCGACCGATGCCGGACAATCGGAATTCAAGACGGACGGCGGCACGGGCGGCCAACGACCCAAGCGCAAAAGACGGCGTCCGCTCGTCAAGGAGAGCGGCGATCAGATTGGCGGCCCGGGAACGAAACCGTAGGTCTCCGCCGAACAAATCGGCAACATATGCGGGCAAAATTTACCATTCGCTTTTTCGCGCCTCGCACCGCGACTGTGATTGCGATATGGTGGCTCGCGGATCCGGGATTCCCGGACGAGGGTGGGGTGCAATGGTATCGCTAGGCTGGCGCTTTGGATTTGCATTGCTTGTCGTCGTTGTGCCGGGAGCCGCTATGGCGGCCGACCTGCCGCAACAGGTACAGGCACCGACCGCACCTGCGGCTTACGCGCCCGCGGTTCCGGACTGGATCGTGACAATCGGACTGGAAGGCCGCATCGTTCCGGCCTATCCCGGGGCTGCGGACAGTAAGCTTGGCTGGTCCGCGCTGCCGCTCTTCAGCATTCGCAAGCAAGGGACGCCGCCGGACTTCTTTGGTCCGCGCGACAGTTTCAGTTTCAACATTCTCAATCTGGGCGCATTCCAGTTCGGCCCGGCGCTGCAATTCATCAATCGGCGCAAGGTGTCGGATTACACCGAGCTCACCGGCCTGTCGGATGTCGATTATGCCGCCCAATTGGGCGCCTTTGCCAATTTCTGGCCGGTGTCCTGGCTGCGACTGCGCGGCGAGGTCCGCCAAGGCATTGGCGGAGAGACTGGCGTGACCGGCGACCTGTTCCTCGATGCGGTCGTTCCGGTCGGGCAGTGGACGCTCTCTGCTGGACCGCGGATGACGTTGCAATCGGCGGCGGCGGTGTCGCCCTATTTCAGCATCACGGCGGCGCAGGCGAACGCTGCCAACACTCTGCAGCCAACTCTCGGAAAATTGACGGCCTACAGTGCTGGCGGGGGGCTCTACTCCTACGGCGCCGGCGCGCAAGTGCAATATGCCTTTAACGAGACATGGACGGCGCATGCCTTCGTCGAATACGAACGGCTGACGGATTCCGTCGCCAATTCTCCGCTGGTCACCGCGCGCGGTTCCGCGGACCAGTTCACCTATGGTCTGGGCGCGACTTATTCCTTCGTCATGCATCCGCTGTGGTGAGCCTACGGGCGCGGGTCAGCGCCCCTCGCGCCGCGTCATAAAAGCCAGCCGCTCGAACAGGTGCACGTCCTGCTCGTTCTTGATCAGCGCCCCGTGCAGCGGCGGGATGAGCCGCTTCGGATCGCGCTCGCGCAGCGTCTCCACGGAAATGTCCTCGACCATCAGAAGTTTCAGCCAGTCGAGGAGTTCCGACGTCGAAGGCTTCTTCTTCATGCCGGGCACGTCGCGGATCTCGTAGAAAAGATTCAGTGCCTCGGCGACCAGCCGGTGCTTGATGCCGGGGAAGTGGACTTCGACGATCGCGCGCATGGTGTCGGCGTCGGGGAAGCGGATATAGTGGAAGAAACAGCGGCGCAAAAACGCGTCCGGCAATTCCTTCTCATTGTTCGAGGTGATGACGACGATCGGACGGCGCCGTGCATGGATGGTTTCGCCGGTCTCGTAGACGAAGAACTCCATGCGGTCGAGTTCCTGCAGCAAATCGTTGGGGAACTCGATGTCGGCCTTGTCGATCTCGTCGATCAGCAATACCGGTCGTTCATCGGCGACGAAAGCGTCCCATAACTTGCCGCGCTTGATGTAATTGCGGATGTCCTTGACGCGCGGATCGCCCAGTTGGCTGTCGCGCAGCCGCGTGACCGCATCGTATTCGTAAAGGCCCTGCATTGCTTTGGTGGTCGATTTGATGTGCCACTCGAGGAGCGGCGCCGACAGTCGCCTTGGCAATCTCGATCGCCAGCACAGTCTTGCCGGTGCCCGGCTCGCCTTTGACCAGCAAAGGCCGCTCGAGCGCGATCGCGGCATTGACCGCCACTTTGAGATCGTCGGTGGCGACGTAGGAGCCGGTACCTTCGAAACGCATGCAAGTCCGCCCCTTTGAAATTTACGAAATTTTCGGATGGTCAAGCCTGTGCAAGGCGCCAATATTAATTGGAATAGATGTACCCATTTTTCTGGTATGGTGAGTCAGAAAAATTCAATAAAATCAATCTATCTGGATGTGATGATTTGGCGTTGTAATGCAGTCAGTTCGCGCAAAGATTGAATGTTAGATGGAAATAAGCCGTGGGTTGCGGTTAAGTAGCAACGGAATTGCCAATAGATAGTGACGCCAGTAGCGAAATTTTAGCAACCGATCGGTATTAAAAGGTCGGCGCTAGTTTGGCTGGCGGGAGATTAGTCGCGGGGCGTTTTCACCAGTTTCAAGCTATGGCTGAGCCAATAGCGCAGCGTTGCTGGCGGGACGACATATCGGCCGAGCTCAATTCGAGTCGCTCGTTTTTTCGCATTGTAGAAAAGAAGGATGTCGAGTGGTTGCCTGGCACCACCGTGTGTCGGAGTGCCGCCGTATGGGGAGCCCCACAGGGGCAAAGGAGTCGTAACGAGGCGTAACGATGCAGTCTTGCTGCACGCACGATGTGACGGACGGGAAGTGAAGCATGCTAAGAGGCTCCAGGCCGGGTGAGCGGCGCGGCGGACGAAAGCGGGATACGCCGAACAGGCGAACGATTCTGACGGACGGAATCCTGTCGATCGGTTTAGACCACCCAAACGCCTCGCGGCGCGCGTTCCTCCTTCAGCTGGTCAAGCACCGAAAGCTGCCAGCCGATACACGGATGGCAGTGGCGTCGAAATGCTTCCCGGCGAAGCGAACGCAGTCGTCTATGACGGGCCGGGCAGGGGCATTGGCCGGTATCGGAACCGGTATTGCGCAAGAGGCTCTCGCCACGGCGGGCTCGGCAGTTGTGTCCAATCACTCGGGAAAGGCGGTAGTGGTAGCGGCCGTGCGAGATTGGAGTCCTCAGGCGCTCGACGCCTTATTGGGCATTGTCCAGGACGCCAGTGCGGATGCCAAAGTGCGGAGAAAAGCGGCTTTCAAAATCGCGGAGTTGTTGTTGCCCAAAGTTGGCAAGAAGGCAAAAGCCCTCCCTGATGAATACGGATTCTCGATCAACCCGAATCTCGCCAGCGCGTATCGCGACATCCAGCTTGAGGTGCGGGCTCTTGCGAACGGCCCAACCCGCAACATCCCCGCCGTTGCGGAAAAGATCAGAAAATTGGTGAAGCACTCTGACGCGATCAGACAGCAGCTCCAAGTGCCGTGTCCTACCAAATATGGCAACAAGAAGCGGTCGACGATTACTGTCGATTGGAGGCGTTTACCCGGCTCCGCGACAATGAGGCCCCTCTTAAAGTCTGTCCGGAGACTTTAGGCCGGATTGCAGAGTTTTCGGAGCATGAGGCGGATTGATGCGAGGCGCAGGAATGCGCGCGCCTTCGTTGAGGTTTTCCCGATTTTGCGCGAGCCGTCGGCGACGGTCGAGCCAAGCGATTGGGTCGTTCACGACCCACCGCTTCGGGAGGACGACAAATGCCTTCGCGTGATCGGAACGCTTGACGATCTCTATGTTCACCTTCGCCATTATTTTCGCTACGGCGCGGCGAAACTGCGGGCCTTGATAGCCGCCATCGGCGTAAGCGTTTATCAGGAAGGGGATACATGCCGAACATGGTGGCCATGACAGAATGCGCCGCCGTCGCGATCCTGAATGTCGGCGGCATGAACGATGGCATGAAGCAGCAGGCCTAGTGTATCGACGAGAATGTGCCGCTTCTTGCCCTTGATCTTCTTTCCTGCGTCGTAACCGGCGGATCGATCGGAGCCCCCCTTTTTCGGCGCTTTTCACGCTCTGGCTGTCGATGATGCGGCGGTCGGACTGGCCTCCCGGCTTATCTTGCTTCGCGGCACTTCACGTAGAGCGCGTGATGGATCCGCTCCAGCGTGCCATCGTAGGTCCACGAGGATCGAAATAGCCATGGACCGTGCTGGTGCGGCGGCAGGTCTTTCGGGATCGCGCGCCACTGACAGCCGGTGGAGAGAATGTACATGACGCCGTTTACGACCTCGCGCATGATCACCGTGCGCTTGCCGCCGCCGGGCTTGCCGGCGGGATCAAAGGCTCGACCAACTTCCATTCGTCGTCGGTCAGATCGCTCGGATATCGCAACTTGCTGCGGTCGTAACGTGAGCGGTTCTTGCTCGTCCACATCGGTGACCCCTCCTCAAATCAGGCCGCCACCCTTAAATCACAAATAATTCATAGGATTCAACAACTCTCCGGACAGACA
>CAVXWL010000015.1:0-539381 GCA_963765365.1 uncultured Alphaproteobacteria bacterium
TGGCATCTATGGCAGGGCGACTGGAGTTGGGTCGGGTTCCAGAATGCCGATGCCGGCGATCCTCGGACACGAATTCGCCGGGCGTCGTGGAAGAGGTCGGCAAGGACGTCAAGACCCTCAAGGCGGCGCCGCGTGGTGGTGCCGCTGGCCCAGGGTTGCGGCGTCTGCGAAGACTGCCGCACCGGCCATTCCAACCATTGCATCGGCGCCGGCGCGGCGGCTATGCCCGTTACGGCGTGCTTAGCCACGCTGATTTCAACTCGTGCCGCTTCCGGAAAGGTCGATTTCGTCGAGGCGTCCTCGATGGGATGCCGTTACGTCACCGCCTTTCACGGAATCCTCGACCAGGGGCAGTCAAGGCCGACGAAACGGTAGTGGTCTATGGATGCGGCGGCGTGGGCCTATCGGCGATTCAGATCGCATCCGCGCTGGGCGCGCGGGTGATCGCGGTTGATCTCGACGATCGCAAACTGGAGTTGGCGAAGAAGGTCGGCGCCTCTGACGTGATCAACGGCAAGAACACCGACCCGGTCAAGGCGGTCATGGATCTGACCACGGCGGCGCCAACGTCAGCGTCGACGCGCTGGGAATCGCCACCACCTGCCGCAACGCGGTGTCCAGCCTGCGCAAGCGCGGACGCCATATGCAGATCGGCCTCACCACGCAGGGCGAGAAGGGCGAGGTCGCGCTACCGGTGGACCATATCGTGTTCAGCGAGATCAAGTTCATCGGCTCGCTGGCGATGCAGTCCTTCCGCTATCCCGCGATGCTGGAAATGGTCGAACGCGGCCGCCTGGAGCCCAAGAAACTCATCACCGAGACCATCCCAATCGAGAAGGCTTTCAGCGTGATTGAGCAGATGTCGAAGTTCGAAAACGTCGGTATCAGCGTGATCAACCAGTTCTGATCGCCGGTTGCGCATGATTTGGTGAACCTCCCGGATAGTGGTGCTCCACCCGGGAGGTTTACTTTTGCAGGGAGGAATCAAATAACACCGCACTGAGCATCTATACTTACGGTCTGCTTTTAAAAACGATCATTCTTTCGCAGCCCGCCTTGGCCTCATCGGGTCTTCGAACCCACGAGCCCGATTAATACGGATTTTAAAGCGTTCATCGTCTGGAGCGCCGATCGAATCTTGTTTTCGAACACGTCAAATTCTTCGCCGGTTTGTGGAACGCGGCGCGGGAGGCATTTGGCATCGGGCGATTCGGCTTTCGGTTGATCGATGTCTGCTAGCCGCCAATATTAGTTTGCATTTTGTTTGGAGCGAGGGCCTCGTTTCCGTATCCCACGCACTCGAAGTGGTTCGACGCGTCAATCAAACGGATTAACCCAACACGCATCGGTGGCCCGTATTGTGCCATTTCCAATATCGTGAAACAGAATAGCTGCGGATGGAGAAAAAACTATGCATGAGGGAAACGACGCTCAGAGTCGAGGAGAAGCCCAGCGCTTTGCCGAAGCGATCGCGATAGCAAACATCCCGACACTGTTGATGGTGTTGGTGCAGTTGACCGGAAATCTCCACTGGCTGGAATACCGACTGACGCGGCCGAGGGGATGACTGACAACGACAGCGGCGGACTTCCGGAGCCGATCCAGGCCGAGGTACGCACGGCGGCGCTCACGGCCATCTTAGCCTGGCGAGCGGGCCGCCCAATAGCAATTCCTGAACCGTCGCCGGAATTGCGGCGCAAGATGCTGAGTAGGGCGATGGCGGAGGAAATTCCCGCGGAATACGATTCGATCATTGCGGCAGAGCTTTCATTGGCGCCCAACGAAGCTGCGGAGAAGCTGACGCTGCCGGACGGATTCGAGGTCCTTATTATCGGCGCCGGTGTCTCCGGATTGTGCGCGGCGATCAATCTCCAGAGGGCTGGTATTCCCTTCACCATCCTCGAGAAAAGTACGACCTTAGGGGGATCTGGTGGGACAACCGATATCCTGGCGCCGGCGTCGACACACCAAACCACCTGTATTCGTATTCTTTCGCTCCTTACGATTGGTCAATGTATTTTGCGCTGCGAGACGAACTCCAAGCTTACCTTGAGTACGTCGCCGGGAAGTTTGGTCTGCGTTCACACATCCGCTTCGAGACCGAGGTCAAGTCAGCCAACTATGACAAGGAGACCCAGCGGTGGCTGGTTGCCGTTCAGGATGCTGACGGTTCGCAGGAGATACTCAAAGCAAACGTTCTCATCAGTGCGGTGGGGATCTTCAACCCGATCAAAATGCCCAGTATAAAAGGGCTCGATTGCTTCGCGGGACCGTGCTTTCACACTGCCCAGTGGCCCGCCGATCTCGATCTCAAGGGCAAGCGAGTGGCAATGATCGGTAATGGCGCGAGCGCCATGCAGATCGGTCCCGAGATTCAGCATACCGTGGCGTCGCTTACGATCTTTCAGCGTTCATCGCATTGGGTGGCGCCTAATCCGCAGTTCCGGAAGCCGATCCCAGAACCGCTGCGTTTCCTGCTGCGAGAAGTGCCGCTGTATCAGATGTGGTATCGACTGCAGCTGGGATGGACGTTTGGCGACCGGCTCCACTCGGCCTTGCAGAAGGACCCCACTTGGCCCGATGCGGACCGATCGTTGAACAGAACGAACGACTCGCATCGGGCCTACTTCACGCGGTACATCGTCTCGGAAATCGGCGACAGGACCGAGCTGCTCGATAAAGTCGTTCCCACCTATCCGCCGTTTGGCAAACGCATGCTGATGGACAACGGCTGGTACCGGATGCTACGCAATGAGCGCGTGAAACTCGTTTCAGATCCCATCGTCGAGATCCGTCTCGATCGAATTATCACAAAGGACGGCGCACAGTATGCCGCCGATGTATTAGTGGTGGCCACCGGGTTCGATGTTGTGCGATTCCTCAGCACCTTCGAGGCGCGAGGCCGTTCGGGGCGCAGCTTGCGCGAGGTATGGGATGATGACGACGCAAGAGCGTATCTCGGGCTTGCCATTCCCGACTTCCCGAACTTCTTTTGCCTATACGGTCCCAACCTACAACCGGGTCACGGTGGGAGCATCATGTTCGTGGTTGAAATGCAGATGCGTTACATCATGGATCTGCTGAAACAGATGTTACATCAAGGAATTGGCGCGGTCGAATGTCGCCAGGACGTGCACGACGCGTACAATCAGCGCATCGACGAGGCGCACGCGCACATGGTCTGGACCCACCCTGGCATAGAAACCTACTACCGCAACGAACGCGGGAGGGTCGTCGTCAACTCGCCTTATCGCAACGCCGTATTCTACGACATGACGCACGCGGCCGATTTAGGTGACTTCATTGTCGAGCCGCGCCACTCCTAACCCTGAAGCGAAAATAATTTTGCGTCTGAGCGTACGAACACATTGGCGCAGAGGCCATTTCTGTTCCCTCTCCTTATCCTAGGAGAGGGCGAGGGAGAGGTTACACGCCCCGCCCCTTGATACACGTTTCGCCCTTAGCCAGTGGCATTTCGCGAAAAATCCGCCCAGGATTATTTTCGCTTTAGGGCTAGCTCGCACCTGGTTCCATTCCCAGTGTCAGACAACTTACCTCGCCATCCTCGACCGAATGCTCCATCATTGGGTAATGATCAACGTCTGCCGCAAAGTTACAGGCTCAAGGAAACACCACGCGCCGGCCTTCTATCCGATCGCATAGTCAGCCAGAAAAGTTCCGGCATCTCGCCGGGTGGACTCGGGCCCTACCGGTGCCGCGCCGCTTCGATCCTCAGGGACGGATGACCCAGCCGCCGTCAACGTGCAGGACCTGGCCGGTAATCCACGATCCGGCTGGTGAGGCGAGCAGCAGCAGCGCGCCGACCAGTTCCTCGGGCTCGCCGGTCGCGCGCAACGCCACTGTTGCTCGTAGCATCTGCATGAAGGCTTCGGGCGCCGACAGTTTGCCGGCCTCGCTCGCCACATTGCCCGGCGCGATCGCGTTGACCGTTATTCCTGCGGGACCGAGTTCGCGCGCCAGCGTGGTGGTCACCCCGACCAGCGCGAGCTTGCTGACGCCATAGCCCGACCCCGCCGGATATGCGCCGCCGGAGACCTGGTTGATGATTCTGCCGCCGCCCCGCTGCAGCATGTAGGGTATGGCCGCCTGACTGCAGATCAGCGCACCGTTGACGTTGACCGCCATCAGCCGGTTCCAATCCTCCAGCGGGGTCTTGCTGATGGGCATGTACGCCAGCTCCACCATCAGCGCCGCATTGTTGACCAGGATGTCGATCCCGCCGTAGGTGGCGTGGGCCTTTTCCATCATCCGCTTGACCGACGCGGGATCGGTGATGTCCACCTGAGTTCCAATGGCCTTGCCGCCACCGGCGCTCAGTTCCTTGGCCACGGATTCGGCGCCCTTGCCGTCAAGGTCGGCCACCAGCACTGACGCACCGGCAGCGCAAAGACCGCCGGCATAGGCCGCACCGATACTCCGTTGGCGCGCCCCGGCACCAGTCACGACAGCAACTTTGCCCTTCAAAGAAAACGCATCAAGCGAGAACGGCATGGCTTCCTCCTCGGCGAGAGATCGGTGGAATACCTACTTCCTTACCGCCGCGATGGCAAGGTCGCGCTCGCTTTAAGGAGCCGGCTACCAGAGAGCCACGCTCAGCGGCTGGCGAGGATTTCGGCTAGATGGCGGGTGCGGATGCCGCTGTTTGCGCGATGCAGGCCGCCGCCGATTTGCATCAGGCAGCCGCCGTCGTTGGCGACCACGAACTCGGCGCCGCTGGCCTCGGCGCATTTGCACTTGTCGGCCAGCATCGCCGCCGAGATGTCGGGGAACTTGACCGAGAACAGGCCGCCGAATCCGCAGCATTCGGTGCTGCGCGGCAACTCGCACAGCTTGATCCCCTTGACGTTTTCGAGCAACCGGCGCGGCGGATCGACGATACGCAATTCACGCAGCAGATGGCATGAGGGATGGTAGGCCACTGAATGAGGAAACGACGCCCCCACATCCGCAACGCCGAGCACGTTAACCAGGAATTCCGAAAATTCGTGCACCCAGGGAATCAGTGCTTTGGCCTTTTCGAGCAGCACGGGTTCCCCCGCGAGCAGATCCGGGTAGAAAACCTTGATCATGCTGGTGCACGAGCCCGAGGGAATCACAATGGGAGTCCCCGGCTTGTGGGTATTGAGGAATCGAGCGGCCAGTTCCACCCCGTTGCGGCGCATCCCTTCGTTGAACGCCGCCTGTCCGCAACAAAATGCTTCCGGACGTACGGTCACTTCGAGGCCCAACCGGCTCAGCACGGTCGTGGCCGCGGCGATCACCCCGGGAAAGAACTCCTCGCCCAGGCAAGTCGAGAAAAGCGTTACTGCGTTCATTCGATCACCGGCTAATGAGGCGTTCCATTGACGTCCGCCGCATTGGGATCCCCGATTATCACGACGTACAACTCCTTGGGACCGTGGACACCGATCACGATGCGCTTCTCGATGTCCGCGGTGCGGCTGGGACCGGTGACCAGCACCATCGGACACGACGCTATCGTCTCGGGGCCAACGGCGCGCAGCACGGCGGCGAGGTCGGACAGAATGCGCGCCGCCCGCACCAGCACGATATTGATCGGCGGTATCAACGAAACCGAGCGCGGACGCGCTGGAGTAGCGACCAGCGCCAAGGTGCCGGTCGAAGCGATCGCATAGTCGGCCTCGACGATTCCAACATCGATCACGGACATGCGTTGCTTGAAATCAGTGACCGCGTTCCCATCATGCGAGCCGATGCGGGTGACTTCGTATCCATCGCTCGACAGCCGGGCGGCGACGGACGCGGAATCGGTCGTGATTCCCTGTGCAATCACCGCCGAGCGGAGGTTCAGCGCGCGCAGCAGCTCGGCGGCCTGTTGGGCCGCACCGGCTTCATCCGCCACCTCGATCGGCTGCGCACCGGCGGCTTTCAGCGCCGCGACGAATCTGGTCCGCAATTCGTCGCTGGTGGGCGGAGTCACCGGCGGCGTTAGTGGAATTGACGGCGTGGCCGGGTCAGCATGATTCGCGGGCTGCGCGTCGGCGCCGGGATTCAGTCCCTGGCGGATTTTCCCGATTACTGTTTCGAAGCGCCCCACCGGCTACGATCCCTGGCCGGAGTTGTCGCGCTGCGCGTCGTTGGTTGGCGGGACCGGAAAATCGCGCACGCGCGTCCACGCTCCAAATGGCCCCGGCATCGAGCGCAGGTATCCGTCCTGGGCGAACGGCTTCAAGAGTAAGGCGCCGACTCGCCCCGCAAGCCGCATCATGCCCGGATACCTGGCTCCCCGCGCGAACCATCCGGCGGCGGCCCTGACCCGGGCCGGCGCTTGCGGCCACGCCACCTTTTCGCCGCCGCCTTCACTGATTTTCCAGCGCAGATGCAGCAGGATGCGGGGAATGTCGATCTTGACCGGGCAAACATCCTTGCAGGCGCCGCACAAGGTGGAAGCAAAGGGCAAATGGCCCGACGCTCCGGTGCCGAACAGAGTCGGGCTGATGATCGCTCCGATGGGACCGGGGTAAGCCGATTTGTAAGCATGGCCGCCGATATGGCGATATACCGGACAAGCGTTGAGGCAGGCGCCGCAGCGCAGGCAATAGAGCGCCTCGCGCAGGACCGGATCGGCCAGCATCCGGGTCCGGCCATTGTCCAGAATCACCACATGCATCTCGCGCGGACCATCGGTGTCCGCCAGCGCTGCGCGGTCCGTTAAGAAAACTGGTGTAGGCGGTGAGCCTCTGGCCGGTGGCGGTACGGGCGAGGATTTCCAGGAAGTGGCTTAGGTCCTCGAAGCGCGGGAATCACCTTTTCCAGGCCCATCACGGCGACAAAGATTTCCGGCACCGTGGTGCAGAAGCGTCCGTTGCCTTCGTTTTCGACCACCACCAGGGTACCGGTTTCGGCCACGGCGAAGTTCACCCCCGTGATTCCCATCCCGGCGCTGAGAAATTTATCGCGCAGCCGCTCGCGCGCGACGGCGGTAAGAGCGGGCGGGTCGTTGGTGTATTCGACGTCGAGTTTTTCGGCGAAGAGTTGGCCGATCTCTTCCTTGGAAAGATGAATTGCCGGCGTGATGATATGTGAGGGCGGTTCGTGGCGCAGTTGGACGATATACTCGCCCAAATCGGTTTCCACCGCCTCGATGCCGGCCGCTTCCAGCGCGGGGTTCAGCGCAATCTCCTCGGTGGTCATCGACTTGCCCTTGACCACCCGCGTGACGCCCGCGTCGCGCGCGACCTTCAGGATGTAATCGCGCGCCTGCGCCGCATCCTCGGCGAAAAACACCTTGACCCCGCGCGCTTCGAGCTTGTCCTTGAGTTGGACCAGGAGCTCGATCGAGCCGGTCGATCGATTCCTCCTTGATTCGGCGCGCCACGTCGCGCTCGGTCTCGTAGGGAGGAAACTCGGCCTTGGCCACGGCCATATGCTCAAAATGGCGGGCGCTGGCGTTCTCCAGTTTGCGGTTCAGTTCGGTGTCAGCGGCGGCCCGGGTGGCGGCCGCGTAAAATTCGTCGGGTCCGGTTGGCTGCATGATCTATTTCGTCAGCTCATTCGCGCCACCTGGCGCATCAGGCGCATCACGGCTTCGCGGGCCGGTTCGGCGCCGACGTGATCGGGCGCAATCGACAGGAAGCTTTGCAGGTCATCCAGGGCCGCCTGGAAGCATTCGAGCATCTCGTAGAACTTGGCGCGTTCGAGCAAATCCTCGATCGAGCGCGGCTCCAGGATCAGGATCCGGTCCAGCGCCGACATCGTGCGCGGCCAGTCCGAAGCCGCGGTGTAGATGTTCTTGAGGTTGCGGAGCATCCGGCTCAGAATCTGCCGGGCGGGCGCTGCCCGCAGCATCGAAGGATGCAGCTCCACCGGCTGCCCGTAGATCTGGTTGAGACGCGAACGGAGCTGGTCGAGGTTCAGAATCGCTCCATCATTAAACGGATCGATAACCAACTCGCCCCGATCGTCGGTGGCCTTGACCAGGAAGTGCCCGGGAAATGACACGCCTTCAAGCTTGAGCCCCAAGCGGCGGCCCACCTCGATGTAAACTACCGAGAGCGAGATCGGAATCCCGAGCTTTCGTTCGAGGACCTCGTTGAGGAAGGAGTTGCGCGGGTCGCCATAGCTGTTGCGATTGCCGGCAAAGCGATGGTGCTCGAACAGGAATTGAGACAGGTTCTGAACTCGCTCGATGGTATTGGCGCCGACGTTGACCCAGCGCTCGGCCTCCTGCGCCAGTTCGGCCAATCGGTTCATGCACTGGTCGACGCTCAGGTCGGGATATTCCTCCTTCGCGATCAGCAAGGCCCCCTGGGCCAGCGCAACCGGTTCATGCGCCGCCAATTCAGTGAATTCACGCCGGGCTTCATCGTTCATCACGCGGCCCTCTCTCGCGCAGACTCTGACTCCATTGAAAACAGCTTAGCAGCCATCGGGGTATCTCTCTACGATGGCGCCTGCGAAAGCGCGTCGGCGATTTCGGCGGCCACCGCGGGGTCGCGCTCAAGCGCGCTGGCTGCCTGGAGGATTTTTCGCGACTGCTCACCGCCCAGCCGCCCGAGCGCCCAGGCCACGTGCGATCGTATCAACGGCTCGTTTTCCTGGCGCAACGATTGCTCCAGAATCGGCACCGCGCCGGGATTGCCGCTGTTGCCCAGCGCAATTGCGACATTGCGCAGCAATCCACGCCGCTTGGTTCGTTTGATTGCGCTCTTGCGAAACCGGGCGCGAAATTCCGCCTCATCCAGCGCCAGCAGTTCGGGCAGATACGGCTGCAGTTCAGAAACCTGCTTGGCCCCCGCTTCGTTCCACGGACAGACCTCCTGGCACACGTCGCAGCCGAAAATCCAGTTGCCCATTTGCGGGCGCAAGTCGGCCGGAATTGCGCCGCGCAGTTCGATGGTCAGGTAGGAGATGCATCGGCGCGCTTCCATCACGTAGCCGTCTTCAAGCGCGCGGGTGGGGCACAGGTCCAGGCATCGGCGGCAAGTGCCGCAATAATCGCCGTAGGGTGCGCGCGCCTGACCCTGGCCCAGATCCAGATCGGTGAAAATTTCCGCCAGGAAAAAGTATGAGCCATGGGTGCGATTGAGCAGGTTGGTGTTTTTGCCGAACCAACCCATCGAGGCCTCGGTGGCCCATTCGCGTTCGAACACCGGCCCGGTATCGACGTAAAGGCGCGTCAACGCATCGGGGCGCAAACGCTGGAGGTCGGCCGCGACAAGCCGGGCCTGGGCCATCACGCGGTCGTGATAATCGTCGCCCAACGCATACGACGCGATCCGTCCACGCATCTCGCGCCGCCAATCCACGTTCGCCGGCGCCGGCGCTTGATACGGGATAGCCCAGGCTGATTACCGAGCGCAGCCGCGGGTCGAGGCGTCGCGGATCGAAGCGCCGCTCCGGCTCCCGCGCCAGGTAGGCCATCTCGCCGTGCCGCCCGTCGTCGAGCCATCGCCGATAAAACTCATCGCGCGGCAGTCCGCGCAACGCGGCAAAACCGACCAGCACAAATCCCTGCGCCTGCGCCGCCGCAGTGATTTCCTGCTCAAGTTGGGTCATTGTGTTCAGGTGGCGCAGCGTCTGTATCTTCGCCCGAAACCAATGTCACCAGGTCATTTGCCGCGGCGAAGTTTTCGCCGCGTTCTCTTCATGTAACGTACGACCGTTCCGTACGCCTCGCACTCCAGGACTTCAGGAGTCTCGTGTTCTATGTCGTGCAGCGCTCACCCAGCTTACTCGACCACTTTCCTGACTCGATTTGTCTGGTAACATGCCCGAATTGTCCGTCTGCGGTTCCATAAATTGCCACTTTTTCCAAACCGCGCTGAAGACCCCGGTTTCTCGTCTTTTTGAAGCCAAGCAGCTCAAAAACCTTGACCATTTCTTCGACGGTATCACCGGGCGGCAAGTCGGCGGATTCGGACGGCCAATACGTCTTGATACCTAAAGAGGTTGTGGCATCGTATTGCCACCATCTGTCGGTTTCACCAAACGCCCATGCAATGCAGTTGTATTGTGGGTTTTCAGGACTGGTGATTTCGTAATCTGTTGCGCCCAGATGAGGGAACAGCGCCTCAAGTTCCCGATGAGCGGTGCTCCTTGAGGTACCCACGCTCTTTCCCCCACTTGAGCCACGCCGCGACTGCTGAATCAAAATCGTGCTGGTCTTCCGGTATGTCCCTCGTCACGGTCGTTGCGATAGCCTTCAACGCGGCAAACCAATAGGTCGGGCGTGCTTCCAGCTCCCGCAGTAGCAGCGGCAGTGCCTTCTTTCCCATTGAGACAATCGCCAGGTAGTCGGGGTGGGCTATTTTCCTGGTTATCGACGAGAGCAGGCGAGTTTCCTTCCTCCATTTGTCGACATGATTCCGAAAGCTTCGCAAATCCTCGGGGCTGAGGACTTCGGGCTCCCGCGCGGAGTCGACGAATGGGGCGCTCATTTTTGATCCCTCAGCCTCCGCGTTCAAAGAACTTTGGGCACAGAGAAACCCATCAGCGGAGTGAAATTTCCGGGTCTGGAACTAATTGAAGGGATACCAAGCGTGAGGTTGTGGCGCAATAGTGCGAACGGCGTAGCGGCATCGATCACCTTGACTGGGGCTTTTCCGGACAGATACGCTGTTTGATATCAGGTGACGCAAATTCCTGGTTATCCCTGAGGAGCCGCGAATGGCAGAGCATAGTCACGTTTCAGAAGAAGATTCACAGCAGGGGCGCCGGGCGCGCAGGAAATCCCCGGGCCAGCTATCAATCTTACGCCTAAAGCGGTCGAGATGGTCAAGAAGACCCGCGCCAAAGAGGGCTTGGGCGACGCCTACGGACTGCGTGTGACGATCGTGGGTGGCGGATGCTCGGGGTTTCAGTATTCCCTGGGTTTCGACATCGAGCGCACGAGAACGATACCGTGGTTGCGTTTGACGGCGTCACCGTGCTGGTTGACGAGGTTTCGCTGCCTTATGTTGCAGGCACCACGCTGGACTTCGTGGAAGGGTCTGCACGGCGCCGGCTTCAAGTTCGACAATCCGCAAGCGCGTCGCGCACCTGCGGCTGCGGCTCTTCCTTCAGCGTCTAGCAGGTGCGGAAAAACGGCTTCTGAGAAAGAAGCGGCGACCCGACGGGTTTAGCTTCTTGCATAAAAGATGGCTTCCTTCCTCAAGTTCTTCCCCCTGACCGGGGGGAGATAGAGAGAAGGAGCAGGCGGCGGAGCCTTTTTCCGCAGCCTGCTAGACGCGAGCCTTGCCGGTTGCGCAAGCCGGACGCTGGCTGGTTTCCCAAACAGTTCGATTCAGGGTCGCCGTAACTTGCGATAACGCGGCGGCCCTGTTCTTCTATCTGCCGACATGCTCTCCGGCCTGCGATTCCTGCTCTCACCCTGGCGGTTGCGCTTCACGCGCCGATACGCGAATCCGGCGGCCAGGGAATTGCGCGATCAGCTCGACCGCATCGCCACGCCGCAGGGCCGCACCTTCGCCGTCACGCTCCTGCAAGCCAACGTCGAGTTTCTGGCGCATGCTTTTTCGCGCTCCGGAGCGCTGTACGGCGAACGCAGCCGTCTGACTGTCGATGCGGTGCGCGCCTGTCTGGCCTCGATGCTGATCTATTCGATCAACCTGTTCGCCCGCGCCGAGATGGCCAATGACAACAGGGAGTTGGTTACCCTGCTCAGCCGGATGCTCGGCGTGCGGCGCGGAAGTGGTGATGCTGCGGCGGGATTCCCTGCGCAAGGCGCCGCGCAGCGAAGAATGGCTGCTTTACACCTGGCTGCTCAAAGACCTGGGCGCGCCGCCACCCAAGTTTGACGCCGCCGTGGAGCAGGCGTTTGGCTATCAGTACCTGTCGTATATCAGCCAGTATAAGAGCATCCTTGAAAACAACGTCCCCGGCAGCGAGGTTTAGCGGGGTGGAGGCTTAGCAGACGCAGATATGAATCCAGCGCTCGAAGGCAAGGGAATCATCGTGACCGGCGCAACCCGTGGAATCGGACGCGCAATCGCGCTCGAACTCGCGCGCCAGGGCGCCAACGTCGCTTTCAATTACGCCAGCAGCGAAGAACTGGCGGCCACGCTGGAAGCGGAGCTGAAGGCCGCGGGCGTCAAGGCGCTGGCGTTCAAGACCGACGTCTCGGATCTCAAGGGGGCGCGCGAGATGGTCGCTGCGGTCAAAAGCGGTTTCGGCAAGATCGATGGGGTGGTCAACAACGCCGGCATCACCCGCGACAAACTGCTGGCGATGATGAGCGAGGAGGATTGGGCGGCGGTCATCCAGACCAACTTGACCGGCGCGTTCAACTTCGCGCGCGCCGCGATCTTTACCATGATGAAGGCCAAGGGCGGCTCGATCCTGAACATCACTTCGGTCAGCGGACTGGTCGGGATGGCGGGGCAGGTCAACTATTCGGCCTCCAAGGCCGGGTTGATCGGTCTGACCAAGGCGTTGGCCAAGGAGGTCGGTCGCGTCGGAATTCGCGTCAATGCGTTGGCGTTGGGCCTGATCGAGACCGACATGACCGCCGCCCTTCCGGAGACCAACCGTAAGCAGGGCCTCGAATTGATGCCACTGGGGCGTTTCGGCACAGTGGACGAAGTGGCGCCGATTGCCGCATTCCTGCTCTCCGATGCGGCCTCGTACATCACCGGCGCGGTCATTAACGTCGACGGCGGCCTGGCGATGTAGCGGCCGACGAAGATTCCGAATCACCGGCCGCGCGAGTTTGTGATAGGGTTGATCTGTGTTGATGGATGTCGCTTTCAATTGCGCGCTGGCGCCGGATCGACGTGGAAAAGCTCTGAAGCAACCCCGGCGCTCGGGCCGCTTGCCCTTGAAAGGCTCGAAGGGGGCAACCATAATTTAATCGTGCCTACGCAGGACAACCCTTCAGTATTCTATGAAGCGCCGCCGCCTCAGGCTTCGCGCGAATTGGCGCAACTCCGCACCACTGCGGACTACGAGCCGCCATTTCAGATTATCCGGCGTCGCGTAATCGACGATTACAACGAAGGCAAGATGACCATCGACGCCACCGTGGTGATCAGAATCGGCGATGTTGAAGAGACCGAGGCCGCCCGCGGGGTCGGCGTCGTCCACGCCCTGGACATGGCGCTGCGCAAGGCTTTGCTGAAGTATTTCCCGGTCCTGGCTTCGGTAAAAGTGACGGAAACCTATACCCACGGCAGCGGCGAATCGACCGAGGCCGAAGTCGTATCAGTCAAGAAATTTTCCGATGGCCGCTCGACCTGGACCACGATGGCCAAGTCCGCCAATACCGTCGAAGCGGGATGGATCTCGCTGGTGGACGGCTACGAATGGCGGATTAACGCGGAAAATCTTCGCACCAAACGCACCCTGGACAATCCCCGTTTGTCCAGCCGCTAGCAGTTCCTGATTTTGTGGGGCTTATGTCTGCCAATCCTGGGGCTGCAACGTCATTTCAGGGGCGCGCGCAACCCGGCAAGCTCGTTCTGATTTTCGACGGCGCCTGCCCCAGATGCCGCGCTTCGATGAATGGACTCATGGCGCTCGCGTCCGTGGAGAGTATCGAAGCCATTGACCTTCGCGATCCACAAGTCCCGCAACGCTTCCCCAACTTCCGCCCGGACGAGTTGCTGAGAGAGATTCACGCCGTCGATGACGGCGGCCGCGTTTGGCGCGGGGCGGACGCGATCCGCCAGGCGCTAAGCCGCCAGTCCGGCCTGCCACGGGCCATCTCCTGGCTGTGGCGCGTCCCCGGATTCGAGGGTCTGGCGGATTACCTGTATCGGCGCGTCGCCGCGTCCCGGCACCGCGACGACTCCGATTCCCATCCTGCCCGGTCAGATAGCGGGGCTTGCCCCCTTCTTGTTCAAAACGGCGCAGCCACGATAAGCTTAAGCGCCAACGCTGTGAAACCTTTTTTCATTTACAACACATTAAGCCGCAAGGTGGAGGAATTCGTCCCGCTCAAACCCGGGGTCGTCACCTATTACTCTTGCGGTCCGACGGTCTATCTGCCGCAACATCTGGGCAACATGCGCTCCTACCTGTTCACCGACACCCTCAAGCGCACGCTCAGCCTGAACGGCTATGACGTGCGCCACGTCATGAACATCACGGACGTCGGCCACATGACCTCCGACGAGGACGTCGGCGAGGACAAGATCGAAAAGACCGCCCGGATGGAAGGACGGTCGCCGAAAGAGGTCGCCGATTACTATACGGCGCAATTCATCCAAAACCTGGAAATGCTGCGGATTGAAAAGCCGACCGTACCGCCCGGCCAGTTCTGCCGCGCCACGGAATACGTCGCCGACATGATCGCGCTAATCAGGCGGATTCTGGACCGCGGATACGCCTACGTCGCGCGCAGCGGCGTTTACTTCGACGTGGAGAAATGGCGCGGATCCAACCCAATGGGCCGGCTGTCGCGGCAAAGCCTGGAGGAACAGTTCTCGGAGCAGCGCCTGGAGCACGCGTCGGACAAGCGCAGCAACCACGACTTTGCCCTTTGGGTGCTGAATCAGTCCACGCATCTCATGCAATGGGACAGTCCGTGGGGCCGCGGTTATCCGGGATGGCATATCGAATGCTCGGCGATGTCGATGAAGTACCTGGGCGAAACCATCGATATCCACTCCGGCGGACTGGACCACGTGCCGATCCATCACGAAAACGAAATCGCGCAGTCGGAAAGCGCAACCGGCAAGCCGTTCGTGCGCTACTTCGTCCACAACGCGTTCCTGGTCGGGATGGAAGGCGCGAAGATCAGCAAGAGTTCGGGCAAGTTTCCGGTGCTCGCCGACCTGGTCGCGGCGGGTATCGATCCGATTGCCTTCCGACTGTTCTGCTTCGGCGCCAAATACCGATCGGAACTCGCCTTCAGCGTTGACGCGGTGCGCGCCGCGTCAGCGTAACCTGGATTACTTCGCCGAATTTGCCCGCGGTGTTCCGGCGGAAACCGCCCAGAGCGCCGACAGCGAATGGGCGCAGGCCTACTTCGACCGCTTCCAGGAAGCGCTGAACAATGATTTGAATACGCCTCAGGCACTCGCCGTCGCGCTCGATCTGGTGGGTGAATCGTACCGGCGCAACGACAAGCGCGATCTGGAACACGCTTGAGCGATGGACACCGTGCTGGGCATCGACTTCGAAGGGATTCGCGAGCGGGCGCAGCGCGACACGCTGCCGGCGGAAATCGAGACTTTGCGCCAAGAGCGGGACGAGGCGCGAAAGAACAAAGACTTCGCCCGCGCCGACGCGTTGCGCAAGGAGCTGCAATCGCGCGGCTTCGAGGTCAAGGACACGCCGCAGGGCACGGTCGTGCATCCGCGCAGGGATTGACTTAGCGCCGCCCGGAACATCGCGGAGCCGGCCGCAGGGCGGAAAAAGTAGCTTGGCATTTGAACGATCGCACCGGGCTGGCGCTTTCCTTAACAGGAGAGTAAGCGGCGGCGGCGCCTGACGACAAAGGAATTAAAATGCCGGTTGAGCTGAAAAGATTCGATAGCAGGATTCTCGGTGAAGCCCCCGAGGTGCGCCGGTTAAATCCCGCCGAAGCCCCTTTCTATCTGCCGATTGCCGACGAAGTCGAGATCTTCACCGCCGCCTACAATGCGCGCCTGCCGGTGCTGCTCAAGGGACCCACCGGATGCGGCAAGACGCGCTTTGTCGAGCACATGGCCCATCGTTTGGTCAGGACTCGCCCGACGGGCCCTGCGAGTTGATTACCGTCGCCTGCCACGAGGACCTGACCGGCAGCGATCTGGTCGGCCGCTATCTGCTGCTGGCCGATGAAACGGTATGGGTGGACGGCCCGCTGACCCAGGCGGTGCGGCGCGGCGCGTTATGCTACCTGGACGAGGTGGTCGAGGCGCGCAAGGACACCACGGTGCTGATCCATCCGCTGTCCGACCATCGGCGCATGCTGCCGATCGAAAAGCGCGGCGAGATCGTGATGCCAAGACCGGCTTCCTGCTGGTGATTTCCTACAACCCGGGCTATCAGAGCATCCAGAAGAATCTGAAACATTCCACGCGCCAGCGCTTCATCACGATTGAGTTCAATTATCCGCCCGCCGAAAAGGAAACGGAGATCGTCGAGCATGAAGCGAAGGTGACCTCCGGAAATCGCCGGGCAACTGGCGTTGCTCGGAGAAAAGGTGCGCAACCTGAAGGCTTCGGGCCTTGAGGAAGGAGTCTCGACGCGCCTGCTGATCTATGCGGGAGAACTGATCGGCCAGGGAATCGATCCGCGGCGCGCCGCCACGGTCGCGGTAACCTGGTCGCTGACCGACGAGCCTGAAAGCAAACGCGCAATCGGCGAAGTCGTCAAGGCGATCTTTCCCGAGCCAACAGTAGCGTAAGGGAGAGCCCGCTTTCTGTCCCCTCGCCCACAATCGTCCGTGGGTGAGGGTGACTGCTACCCTTCCAGCAAAACATTCGTACTGGCGCACAGGGACAAAGTGAATGCACGATGACTTTGCAGGTCCGCCTGCACCCTCACCCGTCACGCGACTTGCTGGCGCAAATCGCGCGCCGACCTCTCCCGGCGTGCGCCTGCGGACCAGCTCCGCAGGCGCGGGCGAGGTAGGGTTCAGCAATTGTTCGACAGCCTCGCAAGGGAAGAAAACGGAATTTAGTTTCGCTGTGGGACCGACACCCTCGCGCTCGCAACGGGAAGGATAACTCCAGTGATCGATCTGCGCAGCGACACCGTCACGCTACCCACTGCCCGCGATGCGCGAGGCGATTGCGCGCGCCGAGTTGGGTGACGACGTCTATCGGCGAGGATCCCACCGTCAACCGGCTCGAGGAGATGGCCGCTGAATTGACCGGCAAGCCGGCGGCCCTGCTGGTGGCGAGTGGAACGATGGCCAATCTGATCGCACTGATGGTCCATTGTCCGCGCGGCCGCAAGGCGATTCTCGGCTCGAAGTCCCACACCTACATTTATGAAGCCGGCGGCGGCGTCGGCCGTTGGTGGAATCGTGATGGTCCCGGTGGCCAATCTCGAAACCGGCGCGCTGGACTTGACCGAACTCGAGCACGAACTGGCCACCCCGCCCGACGCGCATTTTGCGCAGCCCGCCCTGGTCGCGTTGGAGAACACTCACAACAATTGCGGCGGAGTGGCGGTGGCAGCCTCTCATATGGCCGACGTCGGCCGCGCTGGCCCGCCGCCATGGCGTCGCGGTCCATCTCGACGGCGCGCGGATTTTCAACGCGGCAATCGCGCTTGAAACCGACGCTCGAATCGTTGGCCGGCTACGCCGATTCGGTTTCGTTTTGTCTCTCCAAGGGCCTCGCGTGCCCGGTCGGTTCGCTGCTATGCGGCAGCCGGGACTTCATCGCCCAAGCCCATCGGATGCGCAAACTTTTGGGCGGCGGGATGCGTCAGGCGGGGATTATCGCCGCGGCGGGGATCGTAGCGCTGGACACGATGATCGATCGGCTGGCGGAAGACCACCTCAACGCGCGCGCGCTGGCCGAAGGACTCGGGCTGATCGCCGGGGTCAACGTACAGGCGGCGTCGCGACGCACCAACATGGTTTTCTTTGAAGTCGACGGCGACGAAGCCGCCGCCCGGCGGTTTCTGGCCGCGCTTAGGGACCGCGGCGTCCTGCTAGGCCAGCGTGGTTCAAATAGCTTCCGTGCCGTCACCCATTACGGGATTGACCGCGCCGCAATCGATCGGGCCGTTTCGGCCGGCGCCGAGGCGGCCGGAGAAGCTTTCGCCGACTGACGTCAGTGCTTGAAGTGAGTCCGGCTCAGCCGGCGTCCGCGACCAGTGCATGCGGGAGAGGGGAGCGAAAAGCCGGCGACCGTACCAGGGTAAGGACATGAACTCTTTGGAAGATTTGTTTTCTTTGCGCGGACACCTTGGGCTGGTGACCGGCGCGTCATCCGGGCTGGGCGTCGAATGCGCCAAGGCGCTGGCAATTGCGGGCGCCGGCGTCGTAATCGCCGCGCGCCGGGGCGATCGGTTGGAAACCTTGGCGGCCGAAATCCAGCAGGAATATGGCGTGCGCGTGTTGCCGATCGCCGGCGGATATCACGGTCGAGGCCGACCTTGAGCGGATCATTTCGCACACCGCGGCCGAACTGGGCGAGATCGACATCCTCATCAACAACGCTGGTATCGCACCGACCGGACGCGCGGAGCGCATTTCCCGCGACACCTGGCACAGCGCGCTCGAACTGGATTTGACCGCGCCGATGTTCTTGTCGCAGAAGGTTGCCCAGCGCCTGATCGAGCGGCGCAAACCCGGGCGTATCATAAACATAACCTCGGTGCTGGGACAGGGCGCCAGCGCCGTCTACCGGCTCTCTCCCTATGTGGCCGCCAAGGCCGGACTGGCCAACCTGACCCGTCAACTGGCGGTCGAATGGGCCCCCTATGGGATCAACGTCAACGCCATCTCGCCCGGCTGGATTCCGACCGAAGCGACCGAGGGCGGGATGTCCAAGGGGGGCAACAAGGAAAAGATGGAGGCGCTAACTCCGCTTGGACGCCTCGGCGAACCCGAAGAGATTCGCGGCGCGGTGATTTTTCTGGCCAGCAAAGCCGGCAGCTACGTGACCGGATCGGTGCTCGCGGTGGACGGCGGATATACGTCGTGGTGACCGGAGCCCCTCGCGCATCCCTGCAATCCCGATAGCGATCATGGCCAACGGACATCCAAGCCTCAAAGCCCAACTGCTGCATCGCAAGCCGATCGCGATGCTGCTCGAAGACGCGGCTTTTCATGAAGGGGGTCTCAAGCGCGCCCTGGGAGCGCTCGACCTGACCGCACTGGGAATCGGGGCGATCATCGGCGCCGGCATCTTCGTGCTGACCGGCGTGGCGGCGGCTAACCTGGCCGGGCCCGGGGTAACCGCTCTCATTCGTGGTGTCCGGATTTGCGTGCGCGATGGCGGCGCTATGCTACGCGGAGTTCGCCGCGATGATCCCGGTGGCCGGCAGCGCCTACTCGTATTCCTACGCCACCATGGGCGAATTGGTGGGCTGGATAATCGGATGGGACCTGATCCTGGAGTATGCGGTGGCGGCGGCCGCGGTTGCCGTGGGATGGTCGGGGTATCTGCATGTCGATTCTGCGCGGGATCGGGGTCAATCTGCCGCCGGCACTGATTCAGGCCCCCGGATCGGCGCCCGGCGCAATTATCAATCTGCCGGCGTTCCTGATTGTCCTGATAATGTCCGCCGTTCTGGTCGTGGGCATTTCGGAAAGCGCCCGCCTGAATTCGATCATCGTCGCGATCAAACTGTTTGCGGTCGGCGTGGTGATCGTCGTTGGGGTGTTCTATATCCGCCCGGTCAACTGGAGCCCGTTTATGCCGTTCGGATGGAGCGGGATCATGAAGGGGGCGGGGGTAATTTTTTTCGCTTACATCGGTTTCGACGCGGTGTCGACCGCCGCGGAAGAAGTCGTCGATCCGCAGCGCAATCTGCCCTTGGGCATCATGGGCTCGCTGTTGGTCTGCACTGTCCTCTACATCGCGGTCGCGGCGGTGCTGACCGGGATGACCCCGTATAAGACCATCGACGTTAACGCGCCGCTGGCGTCGGCGTTCGCGAATCGCGGGACTGAACGTCATCTCGGGGATTATATCGCTGGGCGCGGTGGCCGGCCTGACCTCGGTGCAACTGGTGCTGCTGCTGGGCCAGTCGCGGATGTTTTTTGCGATGTCGCGCGACGGCCTGCTGCCGCCCGCCTTCTGCCGCGTCCATCCGCGCTTCCGCACGCCCTACATCCCCACGATCATGACCGGTATTGCGGTCGGCCTGACCGCCGCATTCCTGCCGATCGAGGAGATCGCCGAACTGACCAACATCGGCACGCTGTTTGCGTTCTTCCCTGGTGTGTATCGGAGTTTGGATTCTGCGCCGCACCGACCCCGACCGCAAGCGTCCCTTCAGGACCCCACTGGTGCCGCTGGTGCCGATTCTCGGCGTGATGTTTTGCGGCTTCCTGATGGCGGCCTGCCGGGGTGACCTGGATGCGCTTTTTCGTCTGGCTCGTCATTGGGTCTCATCATCTATTTCATTTACGGCCGCTTTCACAGCCGCGTCAGCGCGTCCGCAAATGGCGCCGCGCAGGCTGGAGGAAGCTGCACGGGCGCCGCGCTCTCGTGAGCCGCAGCGCGGCCCGGCGACGACCTTGACTTATACGCGCAGGGGCGTCTAATCGACCTGAAGGGAGCCGGGTAGACCCAAGCGTACCGGTCTGAAAAACTGGAGCGATCGCCGGGCGTAGCCGCTCCGGCACGAAAATAAGAATCGAAGAGGAATCATCCAATGGCACTTCTGGAAGGCAAGGTCGCGATCGTCACCGGAGCGGGGCGCGGGATCGGACGGGAAGAAGCGCTGCTGATGGCGAAGCACGGCGCTAAAGTGGTCGTCAATGACCTGGGGGGACATTTCGACGGCACCGGGCAATCGCGCTCGCCCGCCGAGGAGGTGGTCAAGGAGATTCGCTCCAGCGGCGGCGAGGCCGTAGCCAACTTCGAAAGCGTCACCGATTTCAAGGCCTCCAAGCGCATTTTCGAGTGCGCCATCGACAACTTCGGCAAGCTCAACATCGTGGTCAACAACGCGGGGATCCTGCGCGACCGGATGATCTTCAACATGTCGGAGGAGGATTGGGACGCGGTCATCGCCGTCCATCTGAAGGGCGCTTTCAATATGTCGCGGCATGCCAGCGCTTACTGGCGCGAGCAGCACAAGCTCGGCAACATCCTGAGCGGCCGCATCATCATGACCAGTTCCGACTCCGGGTTGCTCGGCAATGCCGGGCAGGGCAACTACGGCGCCGCCAAAGCCGCGCTCGCGGCCCTGGCGATCATTATCGACCGCGAGATGGCACGCTACGGCGTCACCGCCAACACCATCGCTCCGGTGGCGCGCACCCGGATGACGTTGGAAGGCGTGCCGAACTCCATGTTCGGCGGCGATCAGGAAAAGGCGCAATTCGATCCTTTCAGCCCCGCCAACGTCGCTCCGGTGGTGGCGTGGTTGGCCAGCGATGACGCCAAGGACGTGCATGGCGAAGTCTTTCGCTCCGGCCTGGGCGGCGTATGGCTGATGAAGGGATGGAGCACGGCGTCTTTGGTCTACCAGAAGGCCACTTGGGATCCCGCCGAACTGGGGGCCAAGCTCAAAGAAGAATTGGCCAAGGGCCTGAGCAAGAAGGAAACCCTGGGCGGAGTGATCAAGTCGATCGTCTCCTGACGGCGGCACTTTCCGATGGCTGACGAAGTGTTTGATAATGGCGATGGCGCGGTCTCACCCAGACCGCGCTACCGCTCGGTGCTCTTCATTTGCGCCGCCAACACCGCACGCAGCGTGATGGCGGAATACATCATGAAACGCGAACTGGAACAGCGCGGCCTGCATCAGGAAGTGGTGGTGCGGTCGGCGGGGATCGCGCCCTATGCCCGCGACGGTTCACTGGTCTCGCTCGACACCCGCATCACTTTGCGCGAAGACGGGATTGATATCAGCGACGAGGCCAAGTCGATGGCGCTGCGCAGGCATCCGGAATTCCTGCAGGAGGCCGACTTGATCCTGGCGATGACCGAGAAGCAGGCCCTGGAGCTGCGCGCCAATTTCATGGGCGACTCCGAGCGTCCGATCTACACCCTGCGTGAATTCGCCGGCGACCAGGGCGACATCGAAGATCCGTGGCTGGAGGGCCTGGAGGTTTGGGTGGCCTGCCGCGAGGAGATCAAGCGTCTGATCCCGCTGGTGATCGAGCGGATGACCGAAGAGCCGCAAACCAACGCCCAATCGAAGTGAGCGACAGCGATGAACTTTACCAATCCATCGGACGCTGAAATTCGGCGGATTCTCTCCACTCCCGCCACCGTGGCAGTGGTCGGATGCTCGGACAGTCCGTCGCGCGACAGCCTGAGAATCGCGCATGCTCCTCAAACGCAAGGGCTTCAAGGTAATCCCGGTTAACCCCGTGCTGGAACCCGAAGCGCTGCGCCAGGCACTGGAGCGAGCGCTGTTACCCCGACCTGCAGTCGATTCCCGAGCCGATCGAAATCGTCGACGTTTTCCGGCGCTCCGAATTCCTGCCCGAGGTCGTCACCCAGGCAATCGCCAAGGGCGCAAAGATTCTCTGGTGCCAGCTCGGGGTGGTCAACCTGGCCGAGGCCGAACGCGCGCGCCAGGCCGGGATGACGGTGGTGATGGATCGTTGTCCGGCGATCGAATACGGACGTTTGTTCTAGCAGGCCGATGCCCGGTAAGCCAAAACCAGCAACCTGGAAGACGGTCGAAAGCCGCAAGGTTTACCAGACCCGGATCTTCGACCTCCATCATCATCGCCGCCATCACCAGCAGCGGGGGCATCACGACTTTTACACGCTGGAAGCGCCCGACTGGGTCAACATCATACCGCTGACCGACGATGAAAACGTGGTGATGGTGCGGCAGTTCAGGCATGGCACGGAGAGCTTCACGCTGGAGATCCCCGGCGGGATGGTTGACGCGGAAGACGCCGATCCAAAGACCGCGGCGCGGCGCGAGATGCAAGAGGAAAGTGGCTATGACTCTGAGGACATAGTCGAACTGGGCAAGGTGCATCCCAACCCGGCGATCCAGGCCAACTATTGTCACACCTTCCTGGCGCGTGGGGTCCAGCCGGGGGAAAAAATCGAGCTGGATACCACCGAGGAAACCGAGGTGGTGCTGGTCCCGCTGACGTCGATCAAGGAGCTGATCGCGAGCGGTGAAATCACTCACGCGCTGGTGATCGCCGCGTTCTCCTTTCTGCATGTTTACAACCCGCCGCCGGAGTTTGCGCACGAACTGAAACGGCGTTAAACCTCAACGTTCGAGGTTGACGGCCCGATGAAAGCCTTCTGGCAGTTCGCTCCCCTTACGTGTTTGATGCTGGCATCGCTGCTGTTGCCCGGGTTGCCAATGGCCGCCGGAACTGTCCAAAAGACTGCGGTAAGCGTTTTCGCGCCCACGGCGCCGAAAGGTCCACCGCGCAGTGGCGAGTGCTGGACTGATTCAATCGCGGTGGCGCGGTCAGGCGTTTGGCGATGCATGCTAGGCAATGAAATTCACGATCCTTGCTTCACCAGCCCCGGATTGAAGGGCGCGGTCATCTGCGACGCCGACCCGGCCAGAAACAACCCCGGCTTTATCGTCAAGCTGACTAAGCCGCTGCCCACACCATCGTCCGAGGAACCGCCGGACCCGCGGCCATGGCTGGTAAAACTCGCGGACGGAACGACCTGCGAAATCGAGACCGGAACAACCGCCATGGTCGATGGCATCGTCATCCCCTACGATTGTTCGGATTCAAAACAATGCAACGACAGCGGATGCCCTTACATGACCGGGCTCGCCGAGCATTTCAACCGCGGCAACGTCTGGACCGCCACTAAAATCGCATATAGTTCTTCGGATAAGGGACTGAAGTTGATCAGCCGCCAGCGCGTCGTGGTCTCAGCCATTTGGAAATAACGAGTTCAATGAGAAGGGTCGCAGTATCCTTGGATGAGTCTATGGCGAACGGTGGCCATTCAATACGGCGGTCATTCAATAAAGATAGTTAGCCGCGGAGGGGTCATCTGCAGAGGGTTCATCTAATGGTGCGGGACTTCCAGCGGGCGCTCGCGATGGGCCATTACCCACTCGCCGTTTTCGATCAGCGCTTCCTGCCCCAAATTGAAAAGTCCCTCGACAGACCGGCGCCCCGCGCGGCGCGCATCTTCTCGCCATGTCGCTGGTATAGACGCCTCATCCGCTCGTACATCCGCACCTGCGTGCTCAGTGCGAGCTTCTCCACGTAATTGTGCGTCAGCGCCGCGATTACCGCGGTCATGGTAATCGCGAGCAGAAGAACGCCATGAAGCATCTCGGAGGGGCCACGGACGTGGCCCAGGATCGCCGGATGAAACATCCTGCCTGGCGGTCAGCAGCGCGGACCAGACTCCCAATGCCAGCACAATCGCGAAGCCCAGCCAGAAACATGACTTGATGCGCCGCTCAAAGCGCCTGAGCTTGCGCTCCTGCTTTTCGCCGGCGCGGCCGAAATACTGACCCTGCGATTCGATCCAGCGTTCAAACACCACCTTGGCGATGTCCGTCGCCGCCCGATCCCAGCGGCCAATTCGCCGCCACCAGCGAACTGCGGCAGGCGTTGCGAATCCATTGCAGTTCATGCCGATGGCGCCCCAGATAATGATCCGCGACGCATTCGTCCACTCCGGCCAGACGCCAGAAGAACTGCACGCGCAATCCTTCGGCCAATCCGCGGTAGTCCTGATAGCGGTTCTGGTAGTCCCTGCGTTTGGCGCGCCGATAGATCAGCATCGCGATCGCGGTGAGGATCGGCAACCCGAACAGGCAGAAGGTCTTCAGCGCCTGCAGGCGTTCATCGACCAGGATATGAACCGCCAGGTCGAAGGACAGCGCGGCCATAAAAACCACGATCGACAGCCGGTACAGCGTCTCGATGGTGCTCGTGCCGTAGCGATTCGCCAGGGCGTCGGCCACTGCAAAATGGCGGCGAATGACGCCCATCCGCGCACCGGCTTCACCCAGGCCGGGATTGGCGAGGTCGGGCAGCAGGTCGTGCGCGGCCTGCTCGATCGCCGCCCGTTCCCGGCGGCCCGCGCCACAACCTCGCGGTTATAATCGTCAAGCGGTTTGTAGATTCGGTAATGGTGAAAATCGGCCGCCGCCGGTCGGGTCGTAATCGTCGCTTTCGGGATAAATCGTGGTGCGGGCGACCGCCAGATCTCTGCTCCCTTCACGTTCGCGCGGCACGGTGATGTGAAAGACCGGGCCACGCGCAACCGTCGCCGGCCTCCCGCGCCCGGGCGCTGTTTGCGAAGGAGTTCCTTTCACTTTCAGTTCGACCACTTCGCCCGTCCCCCCGCGCTGGCCTGACTTACCATCCCACAAGGCGATCAGCACCTGGCAATGTCTCACCACGAATTCCCCGACTGCGGCGTATTGATCCTGGCGCGCGATGCGGTTTTGCAATTGAGCCTCGCCGATCCCCACCGGCGTCGGGAGTTCCAGCTGGTACGCCGCCGCGCCCAGCAGCCGATCGAACTCGGCGAGCGAGTCGGCGGTCTGGAAATCGCGCTCGTAAACCTCCCGCATCATTGGCAGCGGCGCGATCAGCTTCGCCCCAATCCCGGCTTCCAGAGCAACTTCCGCAACCAGACGGTCGGCGCCCTCGGCCAGCGGCGAGAGCAGCACCAGCGGCGTGCTCGGATACGTGGCTTTGAAGTGAAGCAGGATCTCCCGGACCTGACCCGCGATCGCGGCGCGCGCGTCGGCGCGCAGGTCGCGATGGCCGGTGACTCCGATAACCAGCGGAAGCCGCGGGTCGATTTCAGGCGCGGCCGCCGGCGCCAGTCCGGAGCTGCCGCGGCTCCGCGGTGACCGCGGCCGTGACTTGCGCGGGACACTTGCTTGCAAGGGTCGATGATTGGTTCATGTGCTATCGCGCGTATTTAACTCCACGGTCTTTGCCGCTGTCCACAACGGTTCCATCGGCTCCGCGCCGGCTTTCGCACAGATGACAGATTTTATGGGGATCTGGCGGGATTTTTGCCAACGTGACAGGATTGGCACTCGATGGCTCAGGACGTCTTCATCAGTCATTCTTCCAAGGACAAGGTCTATGCCGACGCGGTATGCGCCAAGCTGGAGTCCGAGGGAATCAAATGTTGGATAGCGCCGCGCGACATTTTGCCCGGCGTGGCCTGGGGCGCCGCGATTGTCGAGGCCATCGAGACCTCACGTCTGATGGTGCTGCTGTTCTCTGCCAACGCCAACGCCTCGCCGCAAATCGAACGCGAAGTCGAGCGCGCCTTGAACAAGGAAGTCACCATCATTCCGCTGCGGATCGAATCGGTTATACCGGGCAAGAGCCTGGAGTATTTCCTCGGCACGCCGCACTGGCTCGACGCGGTCACGCCGCCCTTCGAGCAGCATCTGGAGTACATCGCACAGACGGTCAAGGCTCTGCTGCAACGCAGTGTCACCGGCGAAGCCGGCGAAATCCCGCATCCGCCACCGCCGCCACCGCCGCCGGCAAAGAGATTTTCGCTTGCGAACCAATTTCCCCAACTACGTCCGACCCTGATCGGTGCCGCGGCCTTGGCCATGGTGGTGGTTCTGATCGTGCTGGGTTGGTGGCTATTGCACGGAGGTCCGGTTCCGCGCCAGTTCGTCGGCGCCTGGACCACCACCAACTTCATCGGCCCCGACAAGGTTCAATTCACGCTCAAAGTGGATGATGACGGCAGCTATCGCTATCAAGCCAAATACAAGGAATCGGGCAAGGTCAGCATCAGCGGCGGACAGTTGTACCTGGAAACCGCTGACGGTCTGGAAAGAGCCGTGGGGCCGGCAGCCGCCGGGAGCAGCCCGCCTATTCCAGCCGATCTGGTGGACGCGGTACCCGACGGCGTGTGGACCTTGATCGGCAGATTCTCCCACGTTCCGGCTCAACCACCGTCGGGCAACCCCTTTAGTGTCGTACCCACCGGCAAGCCTGAGACGGAATCGAAAACGCCACCGGCAAAATGGGAATGGGATGCAGCTTTCGGCAAGGTCGCATGGCAGATGCACTTCGAATTCGACTCCGACGGCCGCTACACTTTCATCGCGCATGCCGCGGACGCAGGCCGATTTAGTGCGCGTGACGGAAAGTGGAGTTCGGTTTCAGACGTCCTGGATGACCGCGCCCAGGGAGCCTACTCCTTCGTCGGTCATAACTCGCTGGTATTGACGGGAAGGATCCGCGGAGCGGTAATGGCCAGCGACGCCGGCAACACCCTGTGGGAACGGTTGGGAACGGCGAGCGCCGCGCCCGCGCCCGGGGTATCTCCGAGGGCGACCATGACCCCGACCCCGATGCCGACGGTCGCAGCAGCCGCTGTTTCATCCTCGGGCCCCGCCACGACTACTCCCACTCCGGCCCTGGCGGCCGTCTCCCACGGCGACGGTCACGCCGACCCGCCCACCGATAATGGCGTTGGACCGCAGATTCCTGCTTTCACATGACACCGACGTGTTTACCGATTCCAATTCTTCAAGCGCGGTCGTGGCGCACCTGCGCCGCGGCAGATATGTTCACATCACCGGATTGACCGGTAATTGGCTGAGAATCGAACTGTCCAATGGAACGGTGGGCTTCATCCCGGACGAGGCGGTCGAATAACGCGCGCGAGCAATTCCGCGCGCATCCTCCATCACGGCGGATTGGATCTGACCAGTGGCTGCTCCGAAATCGGTTCGCCCTCCGTTTTGATTCAGGCGAGCGCCGCGGTCAACAGCAGGATGCTGTCCTCAAGCGCTTCAACGCTATGAGGAACCTCGCGGTCAAGCGCAAAGAGAGTTCCTGCCGCCAGTTGATTGTGCGTGTTGGCCGCAACGAAGTTGACCGCGCCGGAAAGTACCTGCACGGTAATTGGCCCCTTGGTGCGATGCTCATGCAGGCGAGCGCCGCACTTGAGCATCATCAGCATCACATTGAGACCGTAATCCTTGACCAAACTGGCGCTCTCGCGATCGCCTGACGACGCATCGAGCTTCGCCTTAAGGCGCGCGATTTCATCCGCGATCTTGATCGACGCAAACGCGCCTTGGGTAGGGCGCAGAGCCTGCCCGGAGGTATCGTGATCGGCCATGGTTAAATCTCCTGACTGGATTGGCGCCAATTTTCACGGCGGCCGGAAGCCCATCGTAAAAAGCCGGCGCAACTTTTGCCGCGATTGGACGTCTGATCCACTGAGCGCGGCATGACCTTCGCATCGCTCCTACGCTAGCCGACGAACATTAGCAGTCGGCCAGTGCGTAATTTCATCATACACTGAATATGTTGGCCGGCCACGACCGCGCCGTCGGTCAACGCGGAGGACTTATGCCTGAAGACACCCCAACCACCGCCGGCGGCCGGGACGAAGACTATATCAACCGCCGCCTTGATCGGCTCGAGCAAAAACTGATGTGGGAAGATCGATGGTGGCGTGGCGGTTTGATCGCGGCGCTATTTTTCATCGGTATCGCGATTCTCGTGGCGGGCCATCACCATCGCCGGCCGCCGTGGCCTCCATGGATGGTTTACGGGCCGGCCGTTCAGTATCCTCCTCCGCCCTGGGGTATGGGTCTTCCCGGCGGATGCGGCGGGTATGGAGCGGGCCCAGGGCCGTGGGGCGGAGGACGCCAGCAGATGCCGCCCCCACCTCCACCTAGATAATGACTTTTGGAATCGTGGCCCGAGTGACGCCGCGACCCCGGTAGCGATGCTGCGCGGGAGCGCGGCGACCCCGGCCGCATCCCGCAAAACGCTTGATCGTGATCAGTCGAAATACGAGATCTTCATCGCCGTGCGGACTTCGCTCATCGTCTCCTGGGCCACGGCGCGGGCCCGGCGCGTGCCTTCGAGCACAATCTCGCGCACGCGCTCGGGCTTTGATTCATAACCTGCCCGGCGCTCGCGGATTGGAGCAAGGAAGTTCTCCAGCGCCGCAAACAGTTTCTGCTTCACCTCGACATCACCCACAGTGCCCTGACGATAGCGCTGCTTAAGTTCTTCGACCTCCGCCTTATTCGGGTTGAAGACGTCGTGATAGGTGAACACCGGGTTCCCCTCGACGTGACCCGGGTCGGTGGGATGAATGCGGGTGGGATCGGTAAACATCGACATCACGCGCTTGCGCAATTGTTCGGCCGAATCGCTCAGATAGATGCAGTTGTTGAGCGACTTCGACATCTTGGCGCCGCCGTCCGTTCCGGGCAGGCGTGCAACTTCGCCCAGCATCGCCCGCGGTTCGACCAGCACCTTGCCGTAGAGTTTGTTGAAGCGCCGCACGATTTCACGCGCCTGCTCGATCATCGGCAACTGGTCTTCGCCCACTGGCACCAGGTGGGCCTTGAAGATGGTAATGTCCGCGGCTTGCGAAATCGGGTAGGACCAGAAGCCGACCGGAACGCCGCGCGTGAAATTGCGCTGCTTGATTTCCTCTTTGACGGTGGGATTGCGCTCCAGGGTCGCGACCGTGACCAGGTTCATGAAATAGGTGGCGAGTTCCGTCAGTTCGGGCACCATCGATTGCACGCAAATTTTAACCCGCTCCGGATCCAGCCCGACCGCCAGGTAGTCGAGCGCCACTTCAAACAGGTTTTCGCGCAATTTCTCGGGATGCTCGAAGTTGTCGGTCAGGGCCTGCACGTCTGCGATCAGAATGTAGGTATCGTATTCGTGTTGTAGCCGCACGCGATTTTGCAACGACCCCACGTAATGGCCCAGATGCAGTCGCCCGGTGGGGCGGTCGCCGGTCAGAATTCTTTTCTCCATGGTCGATTTTATGCCGCGAACAACTCGCGCAGCGTGGTCAGGTTCTCCACGTCCTCCTTGAGGTCAGGTCCTTTGGGCGTCTCCAGGCACATCGGCAGGCCGGCAAAGCGCGGATCGTTGAGCAGGCGGCGAAACGGCTCCAGCCCCATGTGCCCCTTGCCGATATGCTCATGGCGATCGACCCGCGACTTGAACGGCTTCTTGGAATCATTGAGGTGAAACGCCACCAGCCGATCCAGCCCGATCGTATCAGCGAGTTCGCCGAACGTCTGATCGTACCCATCCTGGGTGCGCAGGTCGTAGCCGGCGGCAAACGTGTGCTCGGTGTCAAAACACAGACGCATCAGTTCGCTGCGCTCGACGCTGTCGAAGATTTGGCGCATCTGCTCAAAGCTGCAGCCCAGGTTGCTGCCCTGCCCCGCAGTCAACTCCAGCGCGACCTGCACCTTGTAGCCGGAGCAGACCTGATGGGCCTCGTCGATCGACCGCGCGATGGTCTTGATTCCGGTCTCCTCACCGCTGCCCACGTGCGAGCCGGGATGCGCGATAAGGTACGGGATACCAAGCATTTCGCAGCGCTCCAGTTCGTCGACGAGGCCGCCGATCGAGCGCTGGCGCAATCGTTCATCGGGTGCGCCGAGGTTGAGCAGGTAGGAGTCGTGGGCGACCACGACCTCGATACCAACCTCCGCCTGACGCCGCCTGAAAACTTTCACTTCTTCGTCCGCATACGGCTTGCTCGCCCACTGGCGCGCCGACTTGGTGAAGATCTGGATACATTCGCAACCCACGCTCTGGCCGCGCAGCAGGGCTTCGCCCACCCCGCCGCCGATCGACATATGAGCGCCCAGAAGCGGCCGCGTCCGGGTTGTTTCAGCTACTGCCATCGATTTGCCGCCCGCCTTTAAGAACGCAAGATGGGCTGGATCTTATATGATAGAGCGGCTAAGCCAAGCCTCGCGCTCAAAGCAACTGACGCAGCGCTTGCCGCTGTCCGCGGGCAACCAGCGCGATCACCACGTCGTCGGGTTTCAGCACGGTATGACCTTGCGGGATAGCGATATGATCGGCGCGCTGGATCGCGACCAGAACGGTGTCGGGCGGTAGTTTCAATTCCTCAACCGTGCGATTGGCGGCGGGAGATGCTTCGCCGAGTTCGAGTTGCACCAACTCGAAGCCCCCGCCCTTAAGCGTCAGCAGCGGGGTGAGCATGTTGGACGCTTCCACCAGTTCGCCGACGTAGGAATTGATGATGCCGGTGGTGTTAATCGTGAGATCGACGCCAAGGTCGTCAAACAGGCCTTCCAGCGCGGGGTTTCGGATGATCGCGATGGTACGCGGTTTGACGAAGACTACCTTGGTGACCTGACAGATCACCAGGTTAATCTCGTCAAACTCGGTAGTGGCCAGCATCACGTCGGCGCGGTTGGCCCCGGCTTCGCGCAACGTCCGCACTTGGGTAGCGTCCCCGGACAACACCGACGGCCCGAACTCAGCCGCGAGACGGTCGGCTTTGGCGCGGTCCTTCTCGATCAGCGTGACTTCGTGGCCGCCCTGGAGCAGCGTTTGCATCAGCCGGTAAGAGACTTTGCTTGCTCCAGCTATGATGACGTACATCGGGGCCTCGAACCTAAATCGCCAGCAGCCGTTTGAGTTCGCCCAGCGCCAACTCGGCCGGGCAAATGGTCTCGAAGCCGAGCTGGCGGTAAACCTGCGCCAGTTCGGGCTCCTCCAACCGCATCAGCACGCGAGGAACCTTGAAACGGCGCTTGGCCAGTTGGGCCGCGAGGATATTGTGCGGGTCGTTGCCGGTGATCGCGATGAACAAGTCGCAGGGCTTGCCAAACGCGGCGGCCAGCGTCTGCTCATCAAACAGGTCGCCGCTGAGCCCTTCAACGCCGCCGATCTGTTCCAGGCGCTCCAGTACGCGACTGTCGCGCTCGACCACCACGATTTCGCGCTGGTCGCCTTTCAAGGCTTCGATCAGAAGGCCGCCCAGGCGTCCGGCTCCTAAAATCACGATTCGCATAGCTGGACAATCACCATAGCGCCGTTGCGCCGCTCTGATAATGGGTCTTCGTTCAGCCAGGCAGCTTGAGCGATCTATTCCGTCAAAGCCGCGTCTTGGGCACCGGCATCCCGGGGATATAGGAGCGCATCCGATAGATACTGCCGCCGCGGGACGGCTCCTCGGCGTTGTCGCCGGTGGAAATGTAGAGGTCCTGCAAGCCGGGGCCGCCGAACACCAGCGTCGTGGCCTTGAGTGCGGGGATCTTGATGCGCCGATCGATAGCGCCGTCGGGGCGAAATCGCACGACCTCGCCGCCGCCGTAGGCCGCCACCCACACGCCGCCCTCTCTGTCCATCGCGAGGCCGTCGGGCGCGCCGGCCGGCATCGCGGCGAAATCGCGGCGGTTGCTCAGCGTCCAACCCGGGCTCACATCGTAGGCCAGAACCGAGTTCCGGCCGGTATCGGCGACATAAAAGATGCGCCAATCGGGACTGAAACCCATCCCGTTGCTGACGATAATGTCGTCCTCGAGCTTGGTCACCTTTCCCGGCGGGTCGATTCTGAACAAGCTGCCGCTCGGGAGTGGCTCCGTGGCTTCGACGGTCACCGACTCGGCGACCTCGTGGCTATCGGGCAACTCGAATCCCCAGGAGCCGGTGATGATGCTGCCGTCGCGCGTGACGGTCAGGTCGTTGAGATGCAGAATCGGCGCGCCCTGCCATTGCGTGAAGATGTCGCGCAACTCTCCGGTCTGCTCGTCCCACAGCGCGAGACCGCGACCGTTGAGCGCCAGACCTCCGCGCTCGCGAAACGCAATCCCGCCAACCGCCTTGCGTTCCTTGACGATACGCTCGATACCGCCGTCGGGGCTGCGCCGGAACACACCGCCGTCGCGGAACATCTCGCTGAAGTACAGGCGCCCCTGATCGTCAACGCGCAGCGCCTCGACCAGGTCGTAGCCACCCGCCAAAAATTCAAGCTCTGCCATGTAGCCAATGTAGAATCCATCGCGACGACGTTGTCAAACACCGCTTAGGCCCCCAAGTCACACCTTCAGAATTCCGAGGCTCAAGAGAAGTGCACGCTCGACCCGCTGTAGGGTATCGCCTCTCAACGTGCCCATACGCTTCACCAGCCTGCGCTTGTCGATGGTACGAATCTGATTGCAAAGCACGACGGAATCGTTGGGAAGCCCGCCTTCGCCCGCTTTGACAAGGACTTCGGTCGGATAAAGCGGATCATCAAATTGTGAGGTAATTGCCGCCACAATGGTGACCGGGCTGTAGCGATTTCCGATATCGTTTTGAAGAATTAGCGCGGGCCTGGTCTTCCTGAATCTCGGCGCCGACCGAGGGGTCGAAGCTGACCAAATAGACCTCGCCGCGCCTTGGATACGCTACCCGCGGTGCCTTTGCCATGCTTCTTCTTCAAGCAAGGTCCATTCTTCTGCCATAGCGAGATCCCGGCCGGCCCTGCGCCGGGCACCCTCTTCGAGTTGCTTCCGGAGCGTAGCCTTATGGCGCCCCTGTAAGAATTCGCGCACCGCCTGATCGATAAAGCGGCTGCGACCGCCGATCTTCGCGATACGGTCTATAAGCCGGATAGTCTCTTCGGGCAGCGTTATGTTTAAACGCCGATGCATTATGCAAACACCTCCGTCTCCCCATTGACATAATACACATTTTTAATGTGTATGTTCCATCTACCTGAAGTGTTGTCGAGGACTCGCGCCCGGATGACCGCCGCAGGCTAAAGCCCGCGTGAACGATCAATGGAGGCCAGTATCAAGTGGCAGGCCGGCGATACCTTTGATGTCCGGCTGGTTGATTACCATTAGGAGATTGGAAGGAAGAATGAATTCGCACCCGTCACGCCGGGAGAGATGCTGAAGAAGGAATTTCTGCACGAATATGGACTGTCGCAGAATCAACTCGCGAAAGCGGTCGGCATCTCTCCAAATCGGATCGCCGGCATCGTGAACAATCGCCGCCGGATAACCGCTGATACGGCGTTGCGCTTGGGCCTGTTTTTCGGCAGCAGCACGGATTTCTGGATCAACCTTCAGACGCATTATGATCTGAAGCTGGCGCGTCAAAATCTGAAGCCGGAAACGATCGCCCGAATCAAAGCTCAACGCGCCGCGTGATCTGCGCCGATCGCCGAAAGCTCGGCTGGGCTCGGCGATGGCCGCGATCAGCCGGTCGAATCACCCTCACGTGAACATCGCGGCGAGGCCTTTGGGCTTGACCAGCTTGCCGGCGGGTTTCATTTCCTGTGCCATCTTGTCGAGCGCCTCGGTGAAGGCCTGCATCTCGGCCGCCTGACGGGTCTCGAACAGCTCCAGTTCCCGCGCGCGGCGCCGTTCGAATTCTTCGCGCTCGCGCTTGCGCCGTCCATAGAAGCCCTCGAAGTGCTTGCGGACCGCTTCATAGATGGTCTTGTTGGGAACGAAGGAGGCGGAGCACGACGGACAGTAGAAGACCATCCCGACGCGGAAATGGCGATACGCGATGGTGTAATTGGCGTTGCACAGATGGCAGACGATCGGCACTTCCCAGGCCGCCGGATCGAATTCCGAATCCGCGACCGCAGCCGGAGCCGCCGCTGGAGCAGGGGCCGCCTTTGGGGCCGGCGTAGGAGCTGCGGCCGCCGGCTTGGGCGCCGGCGCGGCAGCGCCGTTGGGCGCGGCAGCCGCGCCATTGGCCGTTCCACCGCGGGCTGGCGCGGCCTCGGCCGCGGGCGCGCCGCCTTCCTTTTGAAAGCGCGAGGGCGCGTCGGCGCCGAAGGTCTGCTCGGGATGCAGCACGCGGGCGCGTTCGAGCAGCACCTGTTCGCTTTCGGGATTATTCGGGTCGGGCACGCAGCAATCGACCGGGCACACCGCGGCGCACGCTTCATGGTCGTAAAAGCCCACGCATTCCGTGCATTTGGACGGCACGATATAAAAGATATCCTGGGCCAGCGCCGGCGCGGTGACGCCGTTTAAGTCCCATTCCACGCCGCCGGCGTAAATCGCTGTGTTCGGACATTCGGGCTCGCAGGCCCCGCAGTTGATGCATTCGGTGGTGATCGTCGTCGCCATCTATTTCCAACTCCGCTAGCGCCGGATTCTGGTCTTGAATCTAGCAATCTGGCGGACCGGCAATCAAACCTCCTCTGGTACTCGCTTTTCGCGGATGTTCGACTATGCTGAGGGCGGAATCAGGCGAGGTTTGGGAGATCTTAAGCAATGGACTTGAATCTGACCCCGCAAGAGGAAGAGTTCCGCCAGCAGGTGCGGAACTGGCTCGCGCAAAACCGGCCCGTCGCGCTGCATCAGCGGGGTGAGGTGGACGGCAAAACCTGGGCCCAGCGCGCCAAAGATTGGCAACGCCGGCTCTATCAGGCCGGCTATCTGGCCCTGTCCTGGCCCAAGGAATACGGCGGCCAGGCGCTGGATCCGATGCGCCAGGCGATCGTCAACGAGGAACTGATGCGCGCGGGCGTCCCCGGCGTAATCGGCAGCAACTCGATTTCGATGCTCGGGCCGACGCTAATCACTTGGGGCACCGAGGAGCAAAAGCGCCGCTATCTGCCCAAAATCCTGACCGCGGACGAAATCTGGTGTCAGGGTTACTCGGAGCCGGGCGCGGGCTCGGATTTGGCCTCGTTGCGCACTCGCGCCGACCTGCGACGGCGACGAGTTCGTGGTCAACGGCCAGAAGGTATGGACCTCCGGCGCACATATCGCCGACATGATGTTCGGGCTGGTGCGCACCAATCCCGACGCCCCCAAGCACAAGGGCATTTCCTACCTGTTAGTTGACATGCGATCGCCCGGCCTCACGGTGCGTCCGCTGGTGCAGATGAACGGCGAGGCCGACTTCTGCGAGGTCTTTTTCGACAACGTCCGGGTGCCGCGCGCCAACCTGGTGGGCGAGCTGCACGAGGGCTGGAAGGTCGCCAACACCACCATGGTGCATGAACGCAACTGGCTCGGCGCCAGTCCCAAGCGCCAGTTCGACAAGCTGCTGGAACGCGCGCGCGCCCAACGGCGCAACGGCGTCCCATTGACCGCCAATCCACTTTACCGCCAGCGGATCGCCGACTTGCAGATCGACGTCGAGGCGATGCGCTTGCATGCGCTGCGCCTGCTCTCCAACGCGATTCATCAGCGTCAGGGCGGGGTCGAGAACGTGGTCGCCAAGCTGGTCGGCACCGAACTGAGCCATCGGATGGCGCTGACCGCGATGGATATGCTGGGCGATTACGCGACACTGGGGCGCGGCGAGCAGCGCGCCTTCGATCGCGGGATTTGGTCGGCCCAATGGTTTGGTTCAATCGCGCGGATGTTCGGCGGCGGCACCTCGCAAATCCAGAAGAACGTCATCGCCGAGCGCGGGCTCGGGATGCCCAAGGGACGGTAATCGCGCTTATCAGCGCAAGATTTTTTGACGCAAGAGAGGTTCGCAAATGGATTTCGGTCTGAGTGAGGAACAGGAGCAGCTCAAGACGGGCGCCCGGGATTTCCTCAGCAATGAATGTCCCAGCGCGGTCGTGCGCAAAGTAATGGCGGAAGAGAGCGGTCTCGCGCCCGACCTGTATAAGAAAATCGCTGAACTCGGCTGGACCGGACTAATCGTTCCCGAGGAGTTTGGCGGCCTGGGCTTGGGGATGCTCGATCTGGCGATTCTGCTCGAGGAATGTGGCTACGCGGCGATGCCGGGACCGTTCCCGTTTTCGGCCGGAATCGCGGCCAGCGCGCTGCGTCTGGGCGGCTCGCGCGAGCAATGCCAGCGCTGGCTGCCGGAACTGGCGTCAGGACGCCTGACCGGCACCGTGGCGATAGTCGAAGAGGCCGATAGCTTCGACCCCGCCGATATCACGCTCAGCGCCGCACGGGATAACGGCGGCTTCGTGCTGAGCGGGGTCAAGCTGTTCGTCCCTTATGCGCACGCGGCGGACTTTATCGTGGTCGCCGCGCGCAGCACTCCCGGACCGGAGGGGCTCGATTTCTTCGTCGTGGAAGGCGGCGCGAGCGGGCTGACCTCGAGGATCCTCAACAACGTGGACCAAACCCGCCGCGTGTGCGAAGTGAAGTTCGACGCGGTGAAGCTGCCGGAAAACGCCCGCCTGGAGAAGAGCGCCGGATTGCTGGATCGGGTGCTCGACACCGGGGCTGTGATAATCGCGGCTGATTGCCTGGGCGGCTCGGAGCGAGCGCTGGAGATGGCGGTCGAATATTCCAAGGTCCGCGAGCAGTTCGGACGTCCCATCGGCTCTTTTCAGGCCCTGCAACATCTAGCCGCCGAATTGATCGCCGACCTCGAACCGGCGCGCTCGCTGCTGTGGTATGCGGCTTACGCACAGGACGCCGGGCTGGAGGACGCCTCGCGCGCGGCCTCGATGGCCAAGGCGCGGCTGAGCGCGGTGTATAGCCGCACCGCCGACCAATCGGTGCTGATGCACGGCGGAATCGGCTTCACCTGGGAGCACGATATCCATCTGTGGTTCAAGCGCGCGCGCTTCGACGATCCGTTCTTCGGCGACCCAGTGTTCCATCGCGACCGCGTCGCCACGCTCAGCGGATACTAAGCCAGGATTTTGAACGCTAGTGAAATTTGATCTTTTCTACCAATTGCCCGCCGTTGCTGGTCAGGGTTCTGGCCAGCGTTACGCCGAATTGATCGAAGAAGCGCGCGAGGCCGATCAGCTGGGGTTTCACAGCTTGTGGCTGGCCGAGGTGCATTTCATGCACCGCTTTTCGCTGCTGCCCGCGCCGATGATGCTGCTGGCGGCGATCGCGCAAGCCACGCAACGGCTGAAACTCGGGCTGGCCGTGAACCTCATTCCGCTCCATCATCCGGCCCGCCTGGCGGAGGAATCCGCGACCCTGGACGTTCTGAGCAATGGAAGGATGGAATTCGGGGCGGGACGCGGCTCCTTCACCAGCAACTATCGCGGCTATCAAATCCCGATCGAGCAAAGCCGCGAGCGTCTGCCGGAAGCCTTGGAATACATCCGGCAGGCCTGGATGCAGCCGCGGCTGACGTTTGAAGGCAAATACTATCGCGCCGCCGATCTCGAAGTGATTCCAAAACCCCTGCAGCAACCGCATCCGCCAATTCGCATCGCGGCCAACACTCCCGACACTTTTGCCTTCGCGGGCTCCGTGGGGCATCCGATCTTCGTGGCCGCGGGGGTCAATCCGCCCAACCTCCTGGACACGCGCCTGGCGCTCTACCGGCAGGGTTTGGCGGAGGCGGGTCACCGCGTGCCCGACGACTGGCTCTCCTATCAGATGATGACCTTCACCGGCCGCGATGCAAACCGGGTGCGTCAAATCGTCGAGCCCGGCATGCGCCATTACTTTGAAGTAGTGACCGAGTACCTCGAACCGCAAAGTCAGGCGCCGGAACATGTGGAACAGCTTGAAAAAATCAAAAACCGGATGCGCTCGGTGACCTACGAATCCACCGCCGCCAATACGGCGCTGTTCGGCGAACCGGCTGCCTGTGTCGATCGAATCAAGGAACTGCAGGAGCGCTTCGGCATCACGCGCATCATCTGCTGGTTCGAATTCGGCGGCCTGCAGGGGCATCGTGAAGTGATCGACTCGATGCGGCTGTGGGCGGAAGAAGTGATGCCGCAGTGCAAGGACTGAGACTTTGGAGCCAGGCATGGATGACGTTGAACGGAGAGCGCTGCGCGACCGGCTCGATATCGCCGAGGTGATGACGCGCTATGCAACCGGGATCGACAACGTGAGTCTCGATATACTGCGCGGTTGCTTTGCGGATGAAGTTGAAATCCAGGCGTCGTCGGCAGGCAAGCTGCATGAGCTGTTTCAGCACGCCGGCTTTGACCACGGCATCAAACTTAAGCGGGATGACTGGGTTAACAACCTCGGCACCGGAATGAGAAGCAACGGCGTGACGGTCACCCAACATGTGATAACCAATCACCTGATCGAACTCGGTCAGGACGAGGCGGTCTGCACATCCTACCTGCGCGCGATGCATTTCAATGGCGCACAGTTCCCGGGGAGTCCGCCCTACGAAGTCGGCGGTTACTATCGCAACACCTTGGTGAGGACCTCCACCGGATGGAAGATCCGTAAGTGGACGCTCACCTGCACCTGGGAAACCGGCGACGCACGCGTGCTGCTGGGGTGAGCGATCTACATCGACACTGTCGATAGGCATGCTCGTCGCGCCGCGTCGTTTGACACTTGCGGCATGCGCAGTATGGTACTGATTCACGATTCGGGGAGGTCCTGGATATGTCCGAGCTGAATGAATCCGAGGTGATGGCGTGGATTGAATCGGCGGTCGGCGCGAAGGTCGTCAAGCACGAGCGCCAGGCCCGCGAATATGGCGGCGGGCGTCCCGCGTGGTTCGTGACCTGTCAGAATGGCGGCGGCTCGACGCGGTACTATATTCGCGGAAATCGTGGGCCCAGCTTCGAATACAACAGCGTTTACAGCCTCGTTCGTGAAGCCAGGTTAATCAAGCTGTTGCATCACCATGGCATCCCGGTCCCGCGCGTGATCGCGGAATCGGCGGAACCTTACGCGGTCGCGCTGGAGTTTGTGGAAGGCGAGGATGATTTCACCCTGATCAAAGATCAGGCCGAACGCGACGAGTATGGCCGCCAATTTGGCAAGATCATGGCGCAATGGCACGCGATCCCGGCCCAGGAATTCGAAAAGATTGGATTCCGTATTCCACAAAACGCGCAAGAGTACCTGGTTCAGGATCTCGAAGTTTGGGAAAAGGGCTGCTTTCCCCATCTGAAAGAACCGGTTCCTCTGGTCGCCTTCTGCTGTCAATGGTTGCGCCGCAATACTCCGGAGCCGCCCAAACGCCCGGTCCTGGCGCAAGGCGATACCGGCCCCGGCCAGTTCCTGTTCAAGGACGGACACATCACTGCGGTGATTGATTGGGAGCTGGCATTTATCGGCGACCCGATGAACGACCTGGCGCGGATGCGCACGCGTGATATGTGGTATCCGACCGGCAATCTGCCCAAATGGTTGCACTACTACAGTGAATACTCGGGAACGCCGCTCGATCTCGACAAGCTGCGCTACTACAGCGTAATTGCGATGTTGACCACCGCCCTGGCGCTGGGGCCCGTGGCGCAGGCGGTGGACCCGCGCGACGCCCATGCGGAATGGATTTCCGAAGACATGTGGTCCAAGCGTTCCACTATCGAATGCCTGGCCGAAGCGATTGGCGTCAAACTCGAGGCGCCGGTCATTCCAACTCCCGAACCGAGCCCGCGCCTGTCGCGCCTGTTCGATGTGCTCGAAGAGAACCTGCGCGAAGAACATCTTTCCCGGACAACGGACCCATTCCTGCGCTATCGCCTGAACATGGATCTGAGGCTGCTTACTCATATCCGCCATCTCACCGAGTACGGCCGCGAAGTGGAGCAGCAGGATTTCGACGATATGAAGCAGTTCCTCAAGCGCCGCCCGAAAAACCGTCTGGCGGCGATGACCGCGATGGAGAAGTTCGTGCGCAAGGCCGGACCGGACCTGGACGCGGATTTGACGCGCTACTTCTACCGTCACGCGAAGCGCGAGGAAGCGGTGATGCGCGGCGTGATGGGCCGCTGCGAAAATTCCGTGGTCCCGAAGATCGAATAGGGAATCCCGGATAGCGGTTCGCGTCTCAACCGGGGCGGGCGTCCCTGCCCGCCATCCGAGCTTGGCCTTACGGCTAAGGGGTGTACACCTCCGCGGTCGCGAGGGCGAAGAAAGTTGCTTCAACGACGTATTCTCCACCGGCGTATAGCACCTGCCCGCCCGGCAGAGGACTTGCGGTCTGAAGCGCCCGCGTCTGGACCATATTAACGTCGGCAGTGAATTTCCCGCTGGCCGGATCGTAGAGATCCACGCTCGCGATCGTAGCACTGCCGAGTTTGCCGCCGGCGATCAAAATCCTTCCGTCGGGGAGCGCGATGGCGGCGTGTTGCGAGTGCGCGGCTGACATATCGCCGGCCGAACGAAACGTCGCACTGGCAATATCGAAAAGTTCGGCGCTTTTTAGCGCCGTGCCTTTCACGTCGCTGCCGCCCGCGATCAACACCGCGGTGCCGCCCGCCGTCAGCGTGGCGGTATGATCGGCCCGCGCGGTCGCCAGAGTCGCTGTCAGCAGAGTGAATTTGCCGCTGGCGGGATCGTAGAGTTCAGCACTTGAAAGATCCCCGGAAAAGCCGCCGGTCGAATCTCCAGCGGCGATTAGAACCTTGCCGTCAGGCAGCAAAGTCGCGGTATGGGAAACCCGCGGCGTGCTCATGCTTCCGGTGGCAGCGAAGCTGTCGGTGGCCGGATCGTATAGTTCCGCGCTGGCCAGCGGCTTCAGATGCGCATCGATACCGCCGGCGAGCAGCACCCTGCCGTCGGCCAGCAAGGTTGCGGTGTAGGCGATGCGCGTGGAGGTCATCATTCCCTTGGTCGGGGCGAAGCTACCGGTGGCGGGATCGAAGAGGTCGGCCTGCGTCGACGGACCGCCGCCCGCAACCAGCACCTTGCCGGTGGCGAGCAGAGTGGCGGTGTGAGCGACCCGCGGGCCGCTCATCGAATTTGCCGTCGGAATGAAAGTTTCCGTCGCCGGTTGGTAAATTTCGGCGGTGCTCAGCGCGGCCCCCGAACTGTCCTCGCCTCCGGTAAGCAGCACCTGGCCATCGGGCAGGCCAGTGGCAGTATGTGCGATGCGCGGTGCGTCCATCCCGCCGCTGACCGCAAAACTGTCACTTGTGGGATCGTATAGCTCGCCGCCAGACAAGCTCGCGCCGCCGTCATCAAGTCCGCCGGCCACAAACGCGCGGCCGTCATTCAAAGTCACGGCCAGGGCATCGGTGCGTGGTATATGCAGATCGCCTTTGGTCAGGACGAAGCTTCCAGGCTTGCCAGCCAGCGGCTGGTAGATCTCGGCGCTGCCCAGCGTGTCCATGAAAACACTTTCAAACCCCCCGCCGATCAGGACCCGTCCATCGTTCAAGGTGGTGCCGAACAGGTCCATCCGCGGACTATTCAAGTTCGCCGCCGCACTGAACGTCTGGCTGGCCGGGTCATAGAGCTCCGCCGAATTCAGCACGCCTTTTGCGCCCGTTCCACCCGCGAGCAAGACCTCGCCGGAAGCGAGCAAGTTGGCGGTGAACAAAGCACGCGCATCCAACATCGGTCCGGTCGTTTGATGGAAGGTCTTCGACGCCGGCTGGTAAAGTTCCGCCGCGGCGAGGATATTCCCCGAGGAATCGTCCCCGCCGCTGAGGAGCACGGTGCCATCCAGCAAGGCGACGGCCTGCTGGTTGGCGCGAGCCACCGTCATCGGCCCCGCTGTCGGCGTGAACGTATCGGTTGCGGGATCGTAGATATCGGCGCTCGCCACCGAACGGCCAGCGCTGCCCACGCCTCCCGCCACCAGGACCGTTCCGTCCCTGAGCAGATTCGCGGTCTCGTTCTGGCGCGCGCTCGACATTGCTCCGCTGGTCAGTGTGAAGGTGTCCGCGACGGGGTCGTAAATCTCGGCGCTATCCAAAGCATGGAAGTTCTGGTCGCGACCACCCGCTATCAGCACCTTGCCGCTTTTCAGCAGGACCGCCGCCGGAATTCGGCGGGCGGCGTGCATCGGGCTCCCAGTAGGCCGCATCGTGCCTGCCACCGGATCGTAAATCGCGGCATCCGGCAGCGCCGCAAGCAGGTTGTTGGCGCCCCCGGCAATCAGAACCTGGCCGGACGCAAGCACCACGGCGGCATATCCGTAACTGGGCTGTTGGAGCAACCCGCGAACCAGGTGAGAGCCGGGAGCCGGCGTGGACGTGGCGGTGGGGGTGGATGTTGGGGTCGGAGTTGCGGTCGGAGTTGCGGTCGGCGTCTGAGTTCCCGTTGGCACGGCCGTGGGAGCGGCGGTGGGCGACGCCGTGGCACTGGGAATCACCAGCACCGTTTCACTGCTGCTGCCGTTGCATGCGCTGACGCCGATCAGCGCTGAAAGCAGGACCGCGAGCACCAAGTGGTTGATATTTGGAATCCGCTTTAAAACTGGCGCGGATCGAAAAGGACGCCGCCGCCACAACACGCCCAGCATAATCGCTGCTCTCATGGGCATCGTTTTACTCGGAGTTGCGAGTAATCGGCAAGGTCTGGCCAAGAAATTATATCACGGCTCGTGCTCGCAGGTTCAGCGGGGCGCTTGGAGATCCAGCGCCGCGGCCAATTCAAGCAGCGTCTTGTCAGCGCGACGGGCGCCCATCAAAGATAATCCGATCGGGCAGCCGTCGACCTCGGCCGCCGGGACGCTCACCTGCGGCACTCCGCACATCGAGGCGATACAGGTAAGCGTGAAAATGGCGTTGCGGCGCTGCGGCGTCTCTGGTTCGGAGCGCAGCGGCGCGATGAATGGCGTAGTCGGCAGGCATAGCACCGCGCCATCGGCCAGGGTCGCGTCAAGGCGCGCGCGCACGCTTTCGCGCTCCCGCGTGGCCGCGTGGTACTGATCGAGCGTCACGCGTGAGCCGGCTTCGTAGCGCTGCGCGATAGCGGGACTGAAAACCGGGCGTACCCTTTTGATCCATTCGGCGTGACTCGACCAGGCTTCGTAAAGACTGATCGTCATGTAAGTTTCGCGCCAGTGATCGAAACCCTCCGGACACAGACTCAGGTGATCCTCGGGACCGATCTCCGGGACGATACGCTCAAGCGCCGCGGTCAACGCGCTGCGTGCGTCCGCGCTCGCAAGCGCGAAGAGGTCATCAACGACAAGCACGCGGCGCGGCGGATCGGCTCGCGTCAGATCACGGAGCAAAATGTCGCCGACGCGGCGCAGCGTCCGCGCGTCCCGTGTAAACCATCCCACGGTGTCGGCACTCGGCACGTGCGGTACCAATCCGGAGACCGGCACCACGCCGTGTGTCGGACGGATTCCGAACAGACCGCAGAAGCTCGCCGGAACCCTGACCGAACCTCCGGTGTCGCTGCCCAAAGCAAAATCCACCAGGCCGCCGGCCACGGCGGCGGCGGACCCGCACGACGAACCCCCGGTATTGCGCGCCGGCGCCCGTGGGTTGATCGGCGTTCCATAATGGATGTTCTCACCCGCAACACTGTACGCGAGTTCGTCCAGGATCGTCTTGCCGGCCAGATTGGCGCCGGCTTCGAGCAGCAGGCGGATGGCGGGTGCGGTCGCCTGCGCCGGCGGGTGGGTTCTCAGCCAGTCAGGATTGCCGGCGCAGCAGGTAAAGCCGGCGACGTCGTAATTATCCTTGGCGGCAAAAGTCAGGCCATAAAGCGTTCCGCCCGCCGCGCCTTCAATTGAGACCTCGCAATGCCTGCAAAACGCGCCAAGTGGGTCATTCATCATTGATGCCGTCGGGATTCAAGCGTCGGTCGGCGATTCGAGAGCAGCCCGGCCCGTCTGGGCCTGCGGACTCAATCACGCGTATATGGAATCCCCTTTGCCTCCAGAAATTCAATTGCGATTTCCGCCAGCGCGTTGCTGCGGAATTTGTACCACTGTTCCCGCACGCCCAGCCCTCCGATCCTCCGCTCGAACCTGCGAAAACGCTCCGCGTCCATGTAGGCCCTCGAGAAGTGTGTCGCGATCATTCCTCATTTTCCAGGGATTGCGCGAAGCGCTCCATGATTGACCATTCGTGAATTTCGAATTGACTGGGTAAAGCTATGAAATCCTTGGATTTCAGGACCCGGCGAGTTTGTTTCCACTCTTCCACTTGCCAATCAGGCCAATTATCGGAAGGCTTATCCGATTCGGCCGACAATTCCTGTTCCAGGGTGCCTTCCACAATCTCACCGGTCTTGCGGTTGATGTAGGCCTTGATCGAATCGCCGACCATCTCAAGTCCGTCGATTACTTCCTTAAGCGCAACTGGCAGGGGCATGGTTTATCCCTCCATCTCGTCCAGGCGTTCAACTTGATTATTCCGCCACAAGCGGTCGAAAAATAGAAGAATAGGCTGGCGGCAAACCACCGCCTCAGGAAATCCGTATGTCGAGAGCCGGGGGTTTGCGCCCGCCGCACCGTGGCCAAACAATGACCGATACCGCGCTCCAACCCGGCCGATGCGGCGGGTGGTGAAATCGGCGGCCTTTTGTTAAACGTTGGCGCATCGATCGTTTGACGGCGCGCGCCGCGCATAACATGGTTGGAGCGAGCGCCGCTGGAGAAAATTTCCGAGCCCGAACGGCTCTAGCGGGGAGAAATCGATGTCAGATGGATTTCTGTTTGACGTTCGTGTCCTTGAACTGGGTGATGAGAAAGGCGAGTTTTGCGGCAAGTTGTTCGCCGGCGCCGGGGCCGACGTGATCAAGATAGAATCACCCGGCGGCGGCCCGACGCGCGAAATCGGGCCCTTCTACCACGATCAGCCGCATCCCGATCGCAGCCTGTATTTCTGGCATTACAATCTCGGCAAACGCGGCGTCACGCTCGACTACAAGACGCCCGAGGGCGGCGAATTACTGCGCAAACTGATCGGCAAGACGACCGTTTTGCTCGACAGCTCCCCGCTCGACACCTTGGAAAATCTCGGCCTTGATTGGGCCGCGCTGCAAAAGCTCAACCCGGGCCTGGTCTATGTGCGGATCACTCCATTCGGGCGCAACGGCCCATGGCGCGACCTGCTGGCGTCCGACCTGGTCCATCTGGCGCTGGGCGGCGAGATGATGCTGTGCGGATACGACCCCAAGCCTGACGGCACCTACGATACCCCGCCGATCGCGCCGCAGGTTTGGCATGCGTATCATATCACCGGCAACCAGGCCTTTATCGCGGCGGTCGGCGCGCTGATCGCCCGTTCCGATACCGGCGCGGGCGACATGATCGACATCCCGGTGCATCACGCCGTCAGCGTCTGCACCGAAGTTGACGTGCCGCACTGGATCTACGCCAAGCAGGCATGCAAGCGTCAAACCGGACGCCATGCCTTTCCGGTCGTCGGGCCTGCGACTCAGCATAAGAGCAAGGGCGGACGCTACTCCAACGCGGTGGCCAACCCGTTTCCGGGCGGGCGCGAAACCATGATGGAGTTCCTTATCGAAATGGGGCAGGGGGGAGATTTGGACAGCGAAAAATACCGTGACCCGGCCAGCCGCCAGGGCATGGAGTTCATCCATCACTTCGCCAAAATTCAGGCCGACGCGGTGGCCGCCTTCGGTCCCGAAGAGGTATGGCGCAAAGCCCAGGATCGCGGCATCCCCTGGGTTCCCGTGCGCCATCCCGAAGAGAACCTCGACGATGAACAATGGCGCCTGCGCGGCACCTTCAGCGAAGTCGAGCATCCTGAACTGGGACAAAAGCTGCGCTACGGGATTTCGCCGATGCGGGCCGAAACGTGCCCCTGGAAAACCGGGCCGCGCGCGCCGATGGCGGGCGAGCACAATCAAGAGATTTTGGGCGGAGAACTAGGCCTGACGCGCGAAGAGCTGCGCAGGCTTAAGGAATCGCACGTCATCTAACTGCACAAGAGGAGCTAAGCTGTGAGACCATTGCAGGGTGTCCGAATTCTGGATCTCACGTGGCTGCTTGCGGGAGCCGGTGGTCCGCGTCTGCTGGCGTCGCTCGGCGCCGAGGTAATCCGTTTGGAATGGCGCGACAAACTGGACTTCTTGCGCCACAGTCCGCCGGTGATACCAGTGGAAGGCGAGACCCAGGTGCGCACCCAGACGCAGAGCGTTAATCGCGGCGGATTGTTCAACGATAACAATCCGGGCAAACGCAGCTTCAGCCTGAACATGGCCCATCCCAAGGGCAAGGAGCTGTTCAAGCGGCTGCTGGGCCTCAGCGACGTGATTGTCGAATCCTACCGCGCCGACGCGATGACCAAGTGGGGGCTGGGCTACGACGTGCTGCGCTCAATCAAGCCCGACATCATCTATATGCAGCAATCGGGATGGGGTCACAAAGGACCCTATTACAAATACGCGTCGTATGGCCCGATCGCCCAGGCCATCAGCGGGTTGACCGATCAGTCCGGCCTGCCCGACCCGCATCCACCCGCCGGATGGGGCTATTCCTACATGGATTGGAGCGGAGCGTACTACTGCGCAATCGCGATGATCCTGGCGATTTACTACAAGAAGCGCACCGGCAAGGGACAATACATCGACGGTTCACAAATCGAGCCCGGCATCTTCATGACCGGCACCGCGATCCTCGACCACCTCGTCAACGATCGCCATTGGAAGCGTACCGGCAACCGCTCGCCGTACCGGCCGGCGGCGCCTCACGGGGCGTATCGATGCGCGGGGACCGACCGCTGGATCGCGATCGCGGTCAGCAATGACGACCAATGGCGCGCGCTGGCCGCGGAAATGGGCAATCCGGCCTGGAGCCGCGACGCCGGCTTCAGCAGCCTGGCCGCCCGCATCGTGAATCAGGATGAGCTGGATCGCCTGGTCGGCGAGTGGACCCGCGATAAAGAGCCCTTCGCGTTGCAGGACCGCCTGCAGAAAGCCGGGGTGCCCGCCGGCGTGTGTCAGACCAGCGAGGATCGGGTCGAGCGTGACCCTCAGCTCAAGCATCTGAAGTGGCTGATCCCGTTGCCCAACTCCGAGGTCGGAACCTGGCCGATTAAGGACGTGCCATTCCACTTCGCCAACGCCACCGTCGATCAGGGCGGACCACTTCACCGCGCGTCGCCGTGCTACGGCGAAGACAACGATTATGTGTACGGCGAGCTGTTGAAGCTGCCGGCCCAGGAACGAGCCGACCTGGAAAAAGAAGGTGTAATCTAACGGGTGAGATGGAAGTTACTGCGGAGGCTGGCTAAAACCATTGGCGCAGAGGCGGTTTCTGTCCCAGCGGGCGAGGGAGAGGTGACACACTCCGTTCTAAGACACGAGTTTCGCCCACAACCACCGGCGGTTCGCCAAACATCTGCAAGAACTATTTGGTTTCAGCCTGACCTGGAATCGATCGGCAAGGAGTAACTGATGGAGTTCGAACAACTGGCAACCGGCTTTGGAATGACCGAAGGTCCCCGCGTGGACGAACAAAACCGGCTGTATTTCAGCGACGCCTATAACGGCGGCGTGTACCGGCGCAGCCCCGACGGCGGGATCGAAACTCTAATCCCCGATCGCGCTCACGTTGGCGGGATGGCCTTTGCGCAAAGCGGCGGACTGATCATCACCGGCCCCAGCGTGGCGCATTGGGACGAGCGCACCGGCCAAATCCGCGATCTGCTGACTGAATTTGACGGCAAGCGGATCACTCGCTTCAATGACATGACGGTCGACCCGCGCGGCAGCATCCTCGCCGGCTCGCTGCTGTGGGACCCAGGGCCGGGCAAGGAATGCGTGCCTGGCGCGCTTTATCGAATCGACCCTCCGGGCAAGGCGACACTGCTGTGGGAGCCGATCCAGATAAATAATGGGATGGGATTCAGCCCCGACGGAAAGCTGCTCTATCACGCCGACTCGATGAGCGGGGTGTGGGTGTATGACGTGACAGCCGATGGCGGCGTCAAGGATCGGCGGCTTTTCGCCAAGCTGCCCAAAGGCGTTCCCGACGGACTCGCCGTTGACGCCGAGGGCGGCGTGCTGGTTGCGGCAGCGCCGGGAGATGAAATGGTGCGATTTCGCGCCGACGGCACGCTCGACCAGCGCATCAAGGTTCCCACCAGGATGGTGCTGAGCCTGGTGTTCGCCGGTCCCGATCTGTGCGATCTCTACGTCGTCACCGGCGACAACGTCGGCCGCACCGGAGCAATCTACCGGACCCGATCGGAAATTCCTGGGGTGCCCGTGGCCAAAGCCCGATTCTAAATCGCGGGCGCGTAATCGCCGGCGCGTCTCCGTTCGTGCATGACAGTCGCACCCGCGCGCGCATGACACCCGGATGGGGTTTATTTAACCGCCTCAAACCGTGAAATTATGCCCGATGTGGAAATTCTGCTCGACGGCGTCCTCAACAATTTCGTGCAAAGCATTCATTAATTGCTCGCTCCCCGACAGTCAGTTGAATGGTCCGATAGATGCATAACATTCCTATCGAAATTGATTTGCGCCGACTCTTGGCGGCAAATCAAATTTTTACTTGATGGGAGAATAAGATATGGTGGACAGCAATCGCATTGAAGGAACGGTCCAGAATGTGGCCGGTAAGGTTGAGGAAGCGGCGGGATATGTAACCGGAGACCCGGGTGCCAGGCTGGAAGGCAAAGCGCGGCAATTCGCCGGTACGGCTCAGGCGACTTATGGGAAAGCGGCTGACGCCGTTTCCAAAGCCGCTTCCGATATGCAAAAAGCCACCAAGCGGCAACCGTTGCCGGCGATCTTGTGCGCAGTAGTGATCGGGTTCTTCGTGGGCCGTCTCAGTGCCGGCCGCTCGTTGATCTGATTCAGCTCTGGTTTCAATTTCGGAATATGGGATCAATGCGGGTTTAAATGGGTAGTCTCACTGTCCGGCATCTAACCACGTATCGCTACTCCAAGCCGGTCACGTTCGGGGCGCATCGCATGATGCTCCGGCCGCGCGACAGCCACGATATGCGGATCCTGTCGACCAAGCTCGCGATTACGCCGGCGCCGGTATCGATCCGATGGTTGCACGACGTGTTTGAGAACTCGGTCGCGATAGCCAGCTTCGGCGCACCGGCTGCCGAACTGAAAATCGAAAGCGAGATCCAACTCGAGCATTTCGAAAGCACCGAACCCGACTATCCAATCGAGGAATACGCGGCCACCTATCCGTTCAGCTATTCCGCTGAAGAAGTGGCGGACCTGATGCGCTCGGTCGAACGTAGTTATCCCGATCCGAATCATGAAGTGGATACGTGGGCGAAGGGCTTCCTCAATCCCAATGGACCAACCCAAACGCTGGCGCTGCTCGAAGCGATGACCGGGTTCGTAAAGGCCCAGGACTTCCAGTACATCGTACGCGACGTCGAGGGCGTGCAAAGTCCGGTGGATACGCTGAAGTTGCGCAGCGGCAGTTGCCGCGACTTCGCGCTGCTCATGATCGAAGCGGCGCGGTCGCTCGGCTTCGCCGCCCGCTTTATCAGCGGGTATCTCTACGTCCCCAGCGCGGACCAGCCCGGCCATGTCGGCGGCGGAGCCACCCATGCGTGGGTCCAGGTGTATCTGCCGGGGTCGGGCTGGATCGAATTCGACCCGACCAATGGAATCGTGGGCAATCGCGATTTGATTCGGGTCGCCGTGGTGCGCGATCCGAGGCAGGCAATGCCGGTTGCCGGCAGCTGGACCGGAGCACCGGCGGACTTTCAGGGAATGAAGGTCCAGGTCAGCGTGACTGCGGCGGCCGTCGCCAAGGCAGCCTAAGTCCGCGTGGGCCCGCGCCCTTGGCTTTGCTCGCCATCGGCCATCGGCTACTTGATTTAGCCGGAGGCGGCCGTCATGGAACAGAGGAAGCTCGGGACGCAGGGGCTGTCAGTCGGCGCAATTGGGCTCGGATGTATGGGCATGTCGTATGCTTACGGCACTCCCGACGACGCCGAGTCGATCGCGACGATTCAAATGGCGCTCGATCGCGGAGTCACGATGCTGGACACCGCCGAGGCCTACGGTCCTTACACCAACGAGATACTGATTGGCCAAGCTATTCGCGGCCGCCGCGACACGGTGGTAATCGCGACGAAGTTCGGTTTCACGCGCGACGAGAATCACGTGCCCATTGGACTCGATGGTTCGCCGGCCAACGCCAGGCGCGTGGCCGAAGCGTCGCTCAAACGTCTTGGTGTGGATATAATCGACCTCTACCTGCTCCATCGCGGCGATCCTAATGTTCCGATCGAAGATACGGTCGGAGCGATGGGAGAGCTCGTCAAAGCGGGCAAAGCACGCTACATCGGATTGTGCGAAGTCGGAGCCGAGACCGTGCGCCGCGCCCATCAAACGTTTCCCTTGAGCGTAGTGCAAAGCGAATACTCGTTGTGGGAGCGCGGCATCGAGGCCGAGGTAATGCCCACGCTGCGCGAGTTGGGGATCGGATTCGTGCCATTCAGCCCGCTGGGCCGTGGCTTTCTGACCGGCGCCTTCCACAGCGCCGAGGAATTTCCGCAAGGCGATCTGCGCCGCTCCATCCCGCGAATGAACGAACACGCCGCCACCAATGCCACCATCGTCGATGCGGTCAAAACGGTTGCGAACCGCCGCGCCTGTACCCCGGCGCAAGTGGCCTTGGCGTGGGTGCTGGCGCAGGGCGATGACATCGTACCGATTCCCGGCACCAAGCGCCGCAAATATCTCGACGAAAATCTGGGTGCCTTGGACGTGAAGCTGCAGCCCGATGACCTCGCCCAGATCGGCGCGCTGGCTTCGACCGTCAAAGGCGAGCGCTATGCTGCCTGGATCGCGAAATTCAGTGAGAAAAAAACTTAGCGGCGGCCACATCGCGGTGCAACGTCATCAATGCGGTGCGGCAACCGCATCTCCTTGAAGCAAGAATAATTCTGGTCCCCTCCCCTTGTTGTCCGAGAGGAGGGCCTGGGATACGCGCTTCGCGGATCGCCCGCACTGCTTCGAAGCGAAAAAAGCGCTCGCTGGCCTGGTCTAAATGTCCTTGAAGCGGGATGTGCTACTTCTGCCCAATCCTCTCCTAGCGCTGAGGGCGAAACGTGTGTCAAAGATCGGTGCGTGTAACCTCTCCCTCGCCCTCTCCTAGGATAAGGAGAGGGAACAGAAACGCCTCTGCCCCAATGCGTATGTGCACATCAAGGGAGAGAGTACACAGAGGGGACAAACCCATGCCTCACAGTTACAATGAGATATGCTCGCTTGGTGAATTACATAGGATGGTAGCCATTGCCCGCTGACGCTGTTGGCGCTCGTGAGTTTTCGAAGTCGCCTCGACAAATTCAGGCAATATTTTTCTACGGTCGTTTGACAATTCTAGCCTTTCTTGGCTAAAGCAGTATCAGCTAATACCATTTTAGCGAGAGGAGATTAGAAATGAGGCGTCGAATCATCATGACCATGGCGCTGCTCGGCTTGCTCGCCGGCACCTATGATATAGCGCGGGCGTGGTCCGCCAATTGTTCCGGCTTGCCCGGTAACGGACAACTGAAAAGCTTTCTCGTTGCGGCTCCAGGCACGGGTGGCGATGCCGGCGGTTTGTTTCACGGCAAGCTGATGTGGGGCGCGGTGGTTAATCGCAACGGCGAGTTATGTGCCTTTACGACTTCCACTGCCGATCCGACCCAGGTATGGCCCGGCAGCCAGGCTATCGCAAAGGCGAAAGCGTACACTGCGAACGCCTTTAGCCTGGACGGTTTGGCGCTGTCTACGGCGCGGCTCTACACCTTCACCCAGCCCGGCCATTCGCTATGGAGTCTGGGCGGCGGCAATCCGTTCAATCCTGAATTCCTGGCCGCGCCCCAAGGAGATTGGGGAGGCAAGAATCAGATCGCCGGCGGAATGATATTCTTCGGCGGCGGCGTGCCACTTTACAAAAGCGGAAAAGTTATCGGTGGTCTAGGCGTCAGCGGCGACACTTCCTGCACCGACCATGAAATCGCGAAAAGAGTGCGGACGCTGGCCTCGCTCAATCCGCCGGGGGATCCCCGGTCGATGACATAACCTATTCCTCGGTGGACGGCGCGAGCGTTTTTACCCACCCGTTATGTTTGAACACCTTTAGAAACGGGACCTTCATCGGAAACGAACTACCGGCGGCTGGGTATTAGTTCCATCCGCAACGCGTGGCGCCGGGAGTTTCCGGTCTCCTGGCGCCATTTTTTCTTTACTTGCGGGAACCGATCTTCGGATCGCGGATCAGCACCGCCTCCGCGTAAAGCGACGCGATCTCGTCGTCGGTCAAACCCAGTAGCTCGCGTAGTACGTTCTCGTTGTCCTCGCCAAGCAGGGCCGCCTTGAGTTCAGTCTGGGCCGGCCACGCGGACATCTTGACCGGCATCCCCGGGATGTCGAACTCACCGATATACGGGTCCTTGACCTTGCGCACGGTGCCGCGCTCGCGCAGATGGGGATGCGCAATCGCCTCGTTCAGCGTCAGGATCGGCGCCACCGGCACGCGCTCGCGTTCCAGGGCCGCGACCGCTGCCTCGCGGCTGGGAAAGCGGCTTAGCCGCTCCTCGATCGCGGCGGCCAGCGCCTCGCCGTTGAGCCGCCGCTCGCGCCGGTTGCGGAACCTGGGGTCGTTCAGCCATTCGGGTGCGTCCAGCGCGCGCGTCAGCCCAATCCATTTATGGTCGGGCGCGATTAGGTAGATCCACTGGTCGTCACGATAGCGGTAGGCTCCGCCTCCCCCCTCCGGATGGAACCGTCCGCTGCGTTTAGGTACGAACTGGCCGCCCTGCAGTGCGACGCGCGGGATGCTGTTCTGATGGGTATTGAAGTAGTTATCAATCAGTGCGGCATCGATGTACTGTCCCTCGCCGGTGCGTTCGCGATGAAGCAGTGCGGCCAGGATGGCGGACGTCGCCGTCATGCCGCACAGCGAATCGCCAATTGACGTGCCCTGATGCGCTGGTGCCTGGCCGGGCTCGCCCAACAGATCGGAAACGCCGGCATAGGCCGAGCCGATATAATCATAGCCCGGCTTGCCGCTGAGCGGTCCGTTTTGTCCGGCGAGTGAGATCGAGCACATGATCAGCGCCGGATTGATTCGGCGCAGGTCCTCGTAGCCCAACCCCGCGCGGGCCATCACGCCGGGAGTAAAGTTCTCCACCACGACGTCGATTCGGGGCATCAGCGAACGGATCAGTTCGCGGGCGCGCGGCTTGCTGAAATCCAGCGCCAGGCTTTTCTTGGAATGGTTCTGCTGAAAGAAATAAGTGCTCTGCGTCACGTCGGCGATCGCCGGATCGGCGGGCTTGAAACCCATGCCGCGGGTGCGGTCGCCCGCGGGCGCCAATTCCAGCTTGATGACCTCCGCACCCATCTCGGCCAGCATCCGGCAGCAGGCCGGACCGGCGACGTACTGGGTGATATCCAAAACCCGATAGCCGGTAAGCATCGGCTTTCCAGTCGGCATTACGTTGCACCTCAACCACGCTGTAACTAGCCGTCCCCGGCCGTCACGTCAAAGCCCGGTGGTGACGGTCTGGGCCGGTGGCTTCTCATCTCATTGAATTCGGCTCCGATCTAACGCCGAACTTCATGCAACGCTACTCCGACGAAAGCGGGCGGTTGAGCCGATGACGGTGGCGAACTTTGGTCCTGAACGACCAACGCTAGGCTGGGACCGCTGCGGGTGCGGCCATCGGGAGCTGGGGTTGGCGAGTCAGCGCGACGCGGACGGGAAGAATTACGAGGCTCAAGCTGTGTAGCTGCAGCCATCGGAGCAACTCCAGCGCGGTATGGTTGTGCAAAAAGCGGGCGAAAAAGCCGTCCATCTCTTCGCTGAAGACCAGTTGACCGGCAAAGAAGACGGCGCGCGGAAATTCGTTGGCAACATCCAGGCACAGTAAGCGGAGTTCGCGGACGACGTCAGGTCCAATTCCAAGGCGCAGCTCGGCGTTAAAGCCCATGTCCGCGGCAAGCCTGCAATAATCGCTCAAGTCATCAGCCAGGTTTTGCTCAAGTTGCTCAATTTCGCTGATGCTCTTGAACAGCCCGGAATTAATCTCCCCGACGCTGAGAAAGACGACATTGTGGAATTGTCCATCGAAGAGCTCCGCCAGCTTCATGAGTGTGGCCAGACCCAGGCCGTTGAAGCCGCTGACCAGCAGGACCGCGGTCGAAGCGCTGGAATCCTTGGGCAACGGGGGTCTTGCGGGTGCCGCGAAGAGCGCGGGCAGAATGTCGACTTCAAGCTGCTCCACCGCCTTGGCCACCAATTCGTAATGGCGCCGGACCATATAGCAGGCGGCAATGACCCCGCTCGTAATCGCGACCGTCGCCCAGCCACCCTGATCGAACTTAAGCGTGACGGTCAGACACAGAATCGACGCGGTGAAGACACAGCCCGCGCCGTTAACCAACAGGCGCCGCAACCATTGGGGTTCGCGCTTGCGCTCTTGCCACCACAGCGCGCTCATCCCCAGCTGCGAAAGGGTGAAAGTCACGAACACGTTGATGGCGTATAGAACCACCAGCACGCCGACGCTGGCGTGGGTGCCGGTCAGAACGAGCAAGGCCGCCATACCCATCGCCAGCACGCCGTCGTCGGTTACCAGCCGTCCGCTGAGATTGGCAAAGCGACTGGGCACCCATCGATCGATCGCCATCGTGGCCAGCACCTGGGGACCACCGACGAATCCGGTCTGAGCGGCGACAAACAGCAGCGCGCCTTCGGAAATAAGAGTGATGGTCACAATCGGAGTATTAACCGCCCACCCGCCGATGTTCCATCCGCCGGTGAGGCGCTCGAACAGCACCGCGTTAAGGGTTTTGCCTTTGATCGGCTCCACGCCGGTCAGCAGATAGGCAACCAGGATGCCGCCGGCGATAAAGGCCAGCGACAAGGCCATGTAGAGCATGGTGCGTTTGCCGGTGACCGTGCGCGGCTCGCGCAGGATCGGAAGTCCGTTGCTCACGGCCTCGATTCCAGTGTAGGTACCGGCGCCCATGCTGTAGGCGCGGAAGAACACGATTGCCAGCCCCAGCACGCCCAGGGTGCTGAAGCCCTGCCGAACCTGTTTGACCGCGTCGTGAGCGATGACCGGAAGTTCTGCGCCACGGCTCACAAAAGCAAAGATGACCAGTGCCGAATGAAGGATCACGAAGGTGATAAAAATCGGGAGCAGGGCGAGTACCGACTCTTTCACCCCGCGCAGGTTCATCGCGACCATCACAATGACCATCGCGACGGCCAGCCAGAACTTGTATGGTTGCCATTGAAGAGGCAGAAAACTGAAGATGGCGTCGGCTCCGCTGGCAATCGATATGGCTATAGTAAGTACGTAGTCAACTATCAGCGCGGACCCCGATACCAGGCCTGGATATTTGCCCAGCAATTTAGTCGCGACCAGATATCCGCCGCCGCCCGTGGGAAACCGGTCGATGGTTTGTGAGTATGAAGCGGAGATTATGAACACCGTCATGGCCATCAGCAATGCCAGGAAGACGGCGAGATATTGATGCGGTCCGAGCGCGAGAAAAGCCTCCTCAGGGCCGTAACACGAGGAACTAAGTCCGTCAGAGCCCAGCCCAACCCAGGCCAGAAAAGCGACCAGCGACAGACTGTGAAAAATTTTCGGGTCGCGTACATCGCGTGGCGGACCAACCAGGATGTTGGTAAGCGTCCGCTTTTCCCTGGGGGAGACTGCGCGCGGGTTGGTGGCCGCTGACGTGGATCCAGTCACTGTTTCGCTCCGTCTATTCTGACCGGGTTGAAGCCAAGCGCGGGATGCTATGAAACTGATACGGTTTGTTGCTCGAGCCCTGAAAGCGGCTCGAGTTGCCAGTTGAAGAGCTGAAACCTGACGCCGAGAGTCTTCAATTTCATGCCGGGCGCCAGATTTCGGACCTGCTCGACGTGATCTCTATCGACCACGCCGGCCAGCAGCGGCGGTCCGGAAGCTTCGCGGAGAACGCGAATCTCCAGAGTGCTGAGATCCGGAAGCTCTTCGAACAAGCGGCTGATGGCGGCTACCGTGTCATCAAGACATTGCCGGGTAAACAAACGTTCTCTGCGCTCGCGCCGCAAGTTCCGATCCCACGGATGGATATCGCGCGCAATCCATTCCACCCGCATGCTCGTGGTCAGGGCCGTCAGTTCCAGACCATCGGTTCTGACTTCGCCGCGGCGCTGCAGCGCGATGGCACGGCGCACGCGCGTCACCAAGTCATTGCGCGGGCGCCTGCCTTTGAGCTTGCCAGCAAGTCTATTGATAATCAGATCTACCACTTGGCTTCGAAGTCGTCGTTAGGATCATCGTTAAATAGGGGCGGGGCCGCGCCCGCCCGGATGGTGGGCCAGCCCGGCTGTCATATCCGGGCTGGCCCATCCGGGGGTAGTGGTTGGAGCCGCGATCAGCCCGCTTTCTTCAGTCCGATCCGTGGCAGCCTGGTGCCGGTGCGCCTGCCGATCGGCACATCGTCGATGGTCTTCGGGCAGCCGTCCTCGCCGTTCACTACATACTCAGGGTAGGCCGGGAAACCGTGTTCGTGGATATCCAGTCCTTCGATCTCTCCTTCGGTGGAGACGCGCAGGGTTCCGGTAGCCTTGACCGCATACATCAGGGCCATCGCAGCGACGAAGGTGGCCGCGGTGATGGCGAAGCTGCCGATCGCCTGCGACACCAAAACTCCGACACCGCCGCCATAAAAGAGGCCGGTCAGGACCGTGCTAACGTCGGCGCCCGTCGGCGTGGGAGCGCCATACTTGCCCGCGGCAAACAGGCCCAGGGAGAGAGTTCCCCAGATTCCGCAGGCGCAGTGAACCGGGACCGCACCAATCGGGTCATCGATACGCAGGTACTCCAGTGCATCCATGGCCCAGATCACGACCAGTCCCGCGCCAATCCCGATGAAGAACGCGCCTTCGGGATCGACCCAGTAGCAAGGACAGGTAATCGCTACCAGGCCGGCGAGAAAGCCGTTGACGGTCAACGCGAGATCCCACTTGCCGTTGGTTTTCTTGTACGAATAGAAGAGCGCGGTCAGTCCGGCGGAGCAGGCCGCGAGTGTCGTATTAAAGGAAACGCGTCCGATACCTTGCATGTCGAGCGCGGACAGGGTGCTTCCAGGATTGAACCCGTACCATCCGAACCAGAGGATCAGACCCCCGGTCGCGCCGATGATGAGGTCGTGCGGCTTCATCGGCTCACCGCCATCGCGCTTGAAGATGCGTCCCAACCGGGGTCCCAGCGCGATCGCGCCGGCCAAGGAGATTACACCGCCGATGGTATGAACCACCGTGGAACCTGCGAAGTCGTGAAAGGGAATCGGTCCCATGGTCGCCAGCCAGCCGTCCGGTCCCCATGCCCAATGCCCGATGATCGGATAGATGAAACCAGTCACGCCGATGCTGTAGAGCAGGTCGCCGACAAAACCGCAGCGCCCGATCATCGCACCCGAGGTGATCGTCGAACAGGTGTCCGCGAAGGCGTACTGGAAAACCCAGTAGGCCAACAGAGGCACGCCGGTCGTGCCGTAGGTGGCGGCCAGTCCGTGCAGCATGAAGCCCGTGGTACCGATCCACGGAGTTCCGGGGCAGAACATGAACGCGAAGCCCCATAGCCAGAAGGTAACGCCGCAAATGCAGGTATCGGCGATACCTTCGACCAGGATATTGACCGCTTCGCGCGAGCGCGCGAAACCCGCCTCCAGCATCACAAAACCCACCTGCATGCAGAAGACGAGGTAGGCCGCCACCAGAGTCCACACCGTGTTGATGGCGTTAATGTGCGGAGGAATGACAGGTGGCGTCGCATCGGCGTAGGCCTGGCCGGGCAAGTACCACTTGGAGATCAGGATCGCGAGTATTGCCAGTCCTATCGTCTTGCCGGCGAGCAGATGGAGCGCGTTGCGGCGAATAATCGGGTCGCGCCACTTTTCTCTGAACAACCGAACTATTTTGATCATCAGCCTTGAGGCCTCCGTTGGAGATTCGAAGAGCCTCTAGAGCAATGGCCGTGCCCCTGCGCCGTGAAAGGGCCGGTCTCAAACCAACAGTCGGGACGGGGTTTCCGGTGGTTGGCCGTCGAGTCGTACTAAAGTTCGAAAATATCTAACTTTGAAGTAACTTGGCGCATAACGAAGGTAGTAGCCGCGCCCGAGGCGTTGTCTAATCGTTCGGCAAATGCCTATCCACTGGGCATACGCTAGCCTTGATCAGGGACCGGTGCGGCGCAGTCCGACCAGCCCGGCTCGAATTGCGTAATGGGTCAATTCGACGCGATCGCGCAGGCCGAGCTTCTGGAAGATGTTATTGAGGTGCGATTTTACCGTGCTTTCGCTGATCGAGAGGCGCTGCGCCACTTCGGCATTGCGCAGGCCGTCGGCGACGTAACGCACGATCTCGGACTCGCGATCCGTCAACTGCTTGACCTCACGTGCGACCAGTTGTGCGGCCAGCTGCGTTTGCAGCAGCGGGGGCAGCCAGACCAGTCCCTCCGCGGCGGTGCGTACCGCTTCGATCAAGGTTTCGAAAGCGAACCGTTTTTGCACGATGGCGCGGGCGCCCATTCGCAGCGCCGTCATCGCGTCCTCGGTACGCTCGCTGGCGGTCAAGACCAGGACCGAGGTGAGGCGCGCCAGGGCTTCGATCTGTTCCCCGGTCCATTCGTCCATCTGGAGGTCGAGCAGCAGGACATCACACGGCGTCGCCTCCAACGTCGCCTCAATCTGGCTGGCGCGGTCGACCTCGGCGACCACCTCAATATCCCCCTCCAGGCGCATCAGGGATTTAAGGCCTTCGCGAACGATCGCGTGATCATCCGCAATTATCAGGCGAATCGTCTTTCCCATCGTATCAAGTCACCGGCATTTCAATTTCCAAATGGGCGCCGGCTTGCGCCAGCTGGCTTATTTTCAGCGAACCGCCGCACTCAGCGACGCGCGAAGCGATCGCCCAGGGGGGCCCCTTGGACTCGGGAAACCCTACGCCGTCATCGTCAATGGTGATTTTGAGCATCTCGCCGGCTTCGCAAACCTTGATGACCGCCGAGCGCGCCCGGCCATGGCGCCAGGTATTCCTCATCCCCTCAAGCAGGACCTGAAAGACCTGTTCCACAATCAAGCCGCGTCCGCTGAATACCGCGTCGATCCGAAACCGGGTGTCGAAATGACTCATCGCGGCGTCCGGGGTCATCTTCTGGTCGAGGTTCGCCAGCGAACGGAGGTACGCGCGGACCTCATCATACTCGCGCGCAACGCCGGCCCGCAATTCGGTCAATTCATCCAGCGCCTCCTGCGGGCGCTGCCGCACGAGCAGTTCCCTGCAGGTGCCCAGGCGCAGGGTGACTCCGGCAAGCGCCTGCACATAGCCGTCGTGCAACGAGCGGGCGATGATCTGGCGTTCGTTGACCGTCTCCAGTTCACGCAAACGGGCCTCGAATTTCGCCCGCTGTTGGCCGAAAAAGCCGATCAGATATCCGGCGATGGCCAGGTAAACCGCTCTCATCAAGTACAGGTTGGTCAACCCATGAGGCGTCGCGATTACCATTAGATACAACATCATGCAGACGCCGGTAACGGCCAGGGTTGCCCGGAACGTGGTACGAAATCCGACCGCCACGATTGCGAACACGAAGAATATATACGATGGGCTGGTGGCTCCTTCGGTTAAAACCGTCACCGCGGTGGCAAAGAAAATATCGAGCGCGGTTGAGGCCCGGTGAAGGGTCCGGGGAGCGATGCCGCGGCTTAAAGCGAAATAGATGCCGAGGCTATAGGCGAGATGACACAACAGCGTGGCCAGCAGGTAAGCGTCCAAATGGAAGAGACCACCGGCGCTGGGATCGACATAGATCGACAGCAGCGCGACCAACGAGAGCATCACCCGCGCCCGCGCGATGTTCAGATCAAGCGCACTGAAATCCTCGACTTTCATGGAGAACCATCCAGGGATCGAGAGTAGTGACCGCCGCTCATGCGATCGAATTTAGCAAAGTGGACCAGACCAGGATGCACGTACGAAACCGGTTATCTCTTCAACCCTGGTTTGATCCGGCTCCATGGCTTGCCTGACAGCGCGATCGCGTTAGCCGATTACGTGATCCCGCTCTCAAGGAATTGCTGCTCGCAGCCGGCCATAAAGTCGACACCGCCAATTCGGGAGCAGGGGCCCCGGGAAGATAAATTCTGGCGCCGCTTATGACGTCATTCTCGGCGACCTCGACTTCCGCCGGCAATTAAGTCAGTGGATTTATGCCGCACTGATGCCGCCATCCACCGCCATAATCAATCCGTTTACGAGCGATGCCGCGTCAGAGCAAAGCCAGACCGCGACTTCCGCCACCTCCTCGGGTCGGCCCAGCCGGCCGTTGGGCGTGTGCGCGATAAGCACCTCTTTGTAGCCGGGATTGTCCGCTGCGATCCGTTTGCCCATTGGGCTATCGATCGGACCAGGACAGAGCGCGTTGACGCGAACGCCGGCACGGGCATATTCAAGCGCTGCGCACCGGGTCAGGCCAATCACGCCGTGCTTCGCGGCGCTGTAGGTACTCCAGCCCGGGGCGCCGGCAATGCCCGCGCCGGAGCTCGTATTTACGATCGCGCCAACCCCCTGTTTGACCATTTGCGGCAGCTCGTACTTCAGACATAGCCAAACCCCCTTAAGATTGACCGCCATTTGACGATCGAATTCTTCTTCGCTGACATCGGCAGTATTGGCGATAGCGGTTTCAATACCGGCGTTGTTGAAGGCACAATCGATCCGGCCATAAGTACTGACCGCAGTCTGAATCAGGCTTTCGACTTGGGCACTGGATGTCACATCGCATTTGACCGCAATCGCGGACCCATCCGCGGCACGAATCATGGCCGCGGTTTCGTCCGCCGCCACAATGTCGGCTACTACGAGCCCGGCGCCTTCGCGTGCGAATGCGAGGGCTGCGGCGCGTCCGATCCCGGCTCCTGCGCCGGTCACCAAAGCGATTTTACCATTCAATAGCATCGCGCTTATCCTTCTCCCGTATCTCAGCCGGACTCCCGCTTCTCCGCCGCCAGGGCCGGTCTCGTGGGCCGCTTTGTGAAGTCCACAACCTCTTTGCGCAACAGAGTGCGTGATTCCTTCACTTCGTGTCAAAGCGAGGAGAAGACAAATCTTATCCCTGCCGGCCAATTACATGCATGCACTTTCAAGCTGCCTGACTTTTCGACAATCCCAAAGATAAAGAAAGTGAACACACAATGCCCTCTGCCCAGCGTGTTTTTCACCCGACACGCACAATTATTGTCGCTTTCGGGTTAGAACTGGCATAAACACCGACATGATCAAGAGAGCGATTATCGTCGTCCTGTTGCTGACGGCCGGGGCAGCCCGCGCCTGGACCCCGGGGTCTGCCAACTCGACGCCATTGAGGGTCGTGGTTTACGTCGATCCCCCGTTCGTCATCAAAACCGCGGACGGCTTTGGCGGCTTTGCGATCGAGTTGTGGGAAAAGATCGCGACGACCCAAGGGTGGAAGTTCCAATACTCGGCGGCGCGGACACTGCCGCAACTGATCGACATGGTGAGCGAAAGCCGGGCGGACGTGGGCGTCACCGACCTGTTCATCACCAGCAAGCGTCTTAAGAAAGTGGATTTCTCGCAGCCCTACTTTGATTCCGGTCTTCAGGTGATGGTCAATAGCAATCGCAGCGCGGGCCTCATGGACCTGTTCAGAGGACTCTCCGAATGGGGACACCTGCGCATCTTCGCCATCGCGTTTGGCCTCCTGAGCGCGGCCACGATCATATTGACGATTGCCGATCGCAGGCTGGACCCGGAGTTTCCCCGCAACTGGCCAAGCGGATTGGCCGAGTCCTTCTATCACATCATGTCAACTTCCGCGGCCGGCAGTTCATATCACAAGCGGGTAATACCCGGACCGCTCGGCCATCTGATGGCCGGAACCTTTCTTGCGTGCGGCGTAGTCGCAATCGCTTACCTCACCTCAAGCATGACCAGCGTGATGACGATCAACAAAATCCGCGGTCATATCGCGGGTTTCCAGGACCTGGCCGGCAAGACCGTCGGCACCATTGTCGGCAGCACCGGCGAGGCTTACTGCAAGTCCGTCGGGCTCAACACGGAGACTTTTGATGATATCCGGGGGGCCGTTGCGGCGCTCGTGGAGCGCCGGATCGACGCCATCGTCTATGATTCGCCGATTCTCAGATACTTCGACAAGCAGCATCCAGAACTTCCAATCGAGGAGGTCGGGTCGGTATTCGATCCACGAAACTATGGATTTGCTCTGCCGCGGAACAGCCCTATGCGTACGCACATCGATGAGGAACTGCTCAACCTGAGCGAAGACGGCTATACCAACGGTCTCGAACGCAAGTACTTCGGCGACGCTCCAGCGTGAAGGCATCGGTGTCGCGGCGCCCGGCGATCGTGCCACCTCCCCCCTGAACGGATTAAGCCCGCGCGGAGGACTTGCCATCCTCCGCGCGGGCAACGGGCTCGATTACGGCCGTGTCGCTCAGCGTGCCGGTTAGAATCGGAACAATTCGCTCAGATCGCTGATCGCCGGACTGTTTACCGGCACATAAGGATTACCCCGGTTGGTCAAAGGATACGGCAGATTGTCGCGGCTGCGCGCAGTCAGCGGCCTGACTCCCCAGTTGTATTCGATGAACTTGAGGATCGAGACATGATCGCTGTAGGCGTGGGCGATGTGACCGCCGGTGGAGTAGGCCGATACCACGATCATCGGAATACGGGTGCCGTCGCCGAAGTAGTCCAGCGGCTGCACGTAACCTGAGTCGTAGTAGCCGCCGCCCTCGTCAACGGTGACAAAGATGGCGGTGTCCTTCCACAATTTCGGGTTGGCCTTCACGCCATCGACAATCTTCTTGACGAAGCCTTCGAACAAAATCAGCTTCGACGACGACGGGTGCCCGTCAACCCAGCCGCTGGGCTTGACAAAGGAAACCGCGGGCAGCGTTCCGTTCTGGATATCGCTGTAAAGATCAATGGTGTCCTTCAGATGCGTGGTCCGAACCGCCGCATTGGTCATGATCGAGGTCGAGTACTGGAAGAAATTACAGATGTTGCAGTACTGATCACTGTTCGCACCGACCGTACCGAAGTTCTGCTGATATTTGTCCGCCAGGTACTGATTGAACTGATCGCCGTAATACTTCCACGAGATATCCTTTTCGAGCAGTGCGTTACCGATATTGCGAACATTGGACGGAGGAATCGTGAATGGAGTATTGGCCGGGTTATTATTACTGTAGGCATTGGTGCCATCGCCGAAATATCCCGGATTGTAGTTATTTAACAGGTAATAACTCTTTGGCGCGCAATTGGGCTTTACCGGGGAGGGCAGGGAAGCGAGGTAATTCCGGATCGGCGCCACACCAGGCTGCGTAGTATCGGAGCAGTTGGTATAGGAACCGCCGCCGTATGAGGGCGAGCCGAAGGCGCCGCCACCATAACCGTCTTCGCTAAACCAGTTATTGGTGTCAGGGGCAGGATTGGGGTTTTCGATTTCGTTAACCACGCCGGCATTTGGCGTTCCTTTGTACACCAGTTGGTTTTCAGGCGGCCCGGCGGGATTGCCCTTCGGATCGCTGAAGAAAATGGCGTCACCATATCCCATCAAAATATGATTGGCGCCGGTGCCGCCCATGGCCGCCTGATGATAATTGTCGCTCATTGAATAGTTATCCGCGAGGAACTTCAGGTAGGGAGCATCGCCCTTCAGGACGTTGTAGAAGCCCATCGAGGTTGAGCCTTCGCCCGTCGTTACGGCCTTGGGCGACCACTGCGTGCTGAAGTTGGGGGGTTGCTTGAGCCCGTTGGTGCCGGCACCGACCGTCACCTCAACCCAGGCAAAAAGATCGGCACCGCAGCCAGCCGGATTCCAGAAAAATGCGTAATCGCCATTACAGTCCATTTGTTGCCACATCTGGTAGAAGCGATGCACGGGGCTGGCCGCGTACGAATCGTAAGGGAACGTCTTGGATGACAGCTGGAAAGGGCCTGGCGGCAGCTTGTTAACGTTCGGAATTCGCAGGTCGGGCGTATGGCTTTTCTGCCCGGTGCCGCCAGTCAGCATATATTTATAGTAATCCGGCGCAAGTCCGTTTTCGGACGAGGTGGCATCGGCGAGCGTGCAGATGCCGTTGTTTTTGCAGACATTGCTTGGGCCCCCAACCTGCGGCGCCGGAAGGGCGGAATAGAGCGACTTGCTCTGCGGGCTGATCTCATAAAGGCCAGTGGTGGTTGGCCCGCAATTCACTCCGGTTCCCGGATCGCACGCGGTATACTGAACCGCAAAAGAGTAATTGGGTCCGGGAGTACCATTCGGATTGATAATGTGCTTCGAGAGCAGGTTGTCCACCTTTTCGCCGGGCTTGGCTTGATAAGTGGCGAATACGTGATCGAAAGAGCGGTTTTCCCCGATGATTACAATCACGTGCTTGATTGGGGTGCGAGTCGCCCAATCGGCGTTGCTAACGGTCTGGGGTTGGGCTGCGCCGGCCAACGGGGCCGCGAATATATAGTTGAAGGCGGCGAGAAAGGCCAGTCCGGCGCGCAGATTACGCGACGACCTTGAAGCGAGGCGCCTCATTGACATTTGGGGTTTCTCCTTCCAATTCCTACAGGTTGTTTGGCGAGCCTGATGTTGTGTCAAGCGAGCGCGGAGGCGGTACCGGCCACGGCTTTTCACGATCATCAGCTCTCCGGGAAACGGGCGGTTCGCGATTACGCGTTGCGGTTTCGACGCTGGCAATTAAATGACGCCAGCGCAGGTCGGCGTCGTCATCGCAGCTTTCTCATCACACCTCCTCCCTGGGTTGCGGCAAGTCCGGCCCGAAGTGGCCGGGCAAGACACTGGTCATGGATGGTTACGCCTGTACGTACGGCTTGATTACGGCTAAATTAAACGACTTCTTTAAATGTTTTAAAAAGTTAAAGGTGAGCAAAGAGTGGTTAAAGGTGATGGAAGACAATAGCGAGAAGGCTAAGAAAAGTTGCTGCTTTGTTGGAGGCGAAGAGCGTTCCGGCCACGGAACAAGATCGAGAGTCTGCGCGTCCTCCGAAGCGAAGGATAATGAATGTCAGCGGTAATATCGGTACGTCGCGCTCGATCGGATTACAAAGTCAAAGGAGCGCGCTAAGCTGGGCGAAGCCAGGCAGCCGGCGTGAGGTGTGGCCGGGTTTCGATCGGAGGCGCGCGCCGGCGATCAATTCAGGTCATGGAGCAAAACTATGGAAGTCATTGATTCGCAAGTTCATGCCAATCAGCGGGGAATCGATCAATCAATTGCAATCATGGACGCGGTGGGCGTAGACGCCGCGGTTATTGACATCTGGCCGCCGATGCGGCGCAAGCTGCCCAATGGAGTCACACGCTTTGAATACACCTTCGCCGAAGAGGCGGTGGCACGCTTCCCGGCGCGCTTCGCCTATATCGTGCGCTTCGACCCCAACGATCCCGACATCGACGACCTGATGGCCCAGGTAGGCAAGGCGCCGGGCCGAATCTGTACCCGTATCGCTTCCGGTTTCGATCTCAAAATCCTGCGTGAGGGCGGACACGAACGGGTTCTGGCTGCCGCCGGCAAGCACGGCGTCGCGGTGATGATTTACCCGGGAGGCGAACATCTGGCGGTGACTAACTACGTCCGCAAGTTCGACGGCGTCCAGTTCATTATCGACCACGTCGGCATGGAAGTGGAGCGCGCGGAGCTGCCCGACCGGCCGGGGGCGACTATCGACCAGCTTCTAGCCTATGCAAAATATCCCAACGTGGCGGTCAAATGGGGACATGCCCCCCGCCTGTCCCGCGAACCATTTCCGTACCGCGACCTGATCTCCCAACTACGGCGGGTTATCGACGCGTTCGGCGTCAAGCGCCTGATGTGGGCCAGCGATTACACGGTAACCGTCGATCATCACACCTACGCCGAATCGCTCTTCTGTTTGCGATGCGCGGATCAGCTTTCCGAAGGCGACAAGGAGTGGATCCTGGGAAAAACCGCCCGCGAGCTGTTGCACTGGCCGCGGCCCGCTTAGCCTCGTCCTTCTCAGTGCACCAGGGTGGCGCTCTCACCGCCGGTCCGTAGCGAGCTAAATGACCCTGCGGCAGTGAAGGTTCCGGAATCCGGGTCGTAGGTTTCAGCGTTGGCAGGACCGCCACCGGCGATCAGCACCGTGCCATCGGCGAGCAGGATCGCGATATGACCCGCGCGCGGCGCGGTCAGGTCGCCGGTCGGAGAGAAAGATCCGCTGTCCGGATCGTACAGCTCCGCGGTGGAAAGCCTGGTGTAACTGGTATCGTACCCTCCGGTGATTAACACCTTGCCGCTGGCAAGAAGCGTCGCCGTGTCGTCGTGGCGCGAGACTGTCATCGCACCCGTCGGGCTAAAGGTATTCACCCCCGGATCGAAGAGTTCCGCCAGATTGCCTGCTCCTCCAGTTATGAGGACCTGGCCGGTGGCCAGCAGGGTAAGCGTATGGCCGATGCGCGGACTGAGCATATCGCCAATTGCGGTAAAGCTGCCGGAGGCCGGATCGTAAAGTTCGGCGCTGGAAAGCGTTGCTAATTGGCTGTCGATTCCGCCCGCCACCAGCACGGATTGGTTGGGGAGCAACGCGACGGCGTGCCCCAGCCGCGGCGTCGTCAAATTCCCGGTAGCGCTGAAACCGCCAGTTGAGGGATCGTACAGTTCGGCCGGGGCGACGAGGTTAAGACCTCCGCTGGTACCCCCCACCATGAGAACTCTGCCGTCCGCAAGCAAGGTCGCAGTATGATTGACGCGCGGACCGGCCATAGCGCCAGTTGCGCTGAAGGTCGCGCTCCCGGGATCGTACAACTCGGCAAAGCCGGTGAGATCGGATTGCGTGTTGATAAAGCCGCCGGCCAGCAACACCTGCCCATTCAGCATCCAAGTCGCCGTATGATCGCTGTGGCCCATCACCATACTCGCCGACTTAATAAAGGTGCGCGCTGCCGGATCGTAGATCTCAGAACTGTTCAGAATGCTCGTCGACGCGTAACCACCGGCAACCAGGACTCGCGCAGGACTGTTGTTGGCGAAATTCAGGACGATCGAGGCGGTGAGGAGAGAACTGTCGGGGTCTCGTAGCGCTTCGACGGAAATCGTATGTGGACCATCCGAATAGGCGGTGGTGTCAAGGCTGAAGCCGTAATCGGGGGAACTCACGTAGTTTCCGTCGACATACAGATTGATCCAGTCAACCTCCTCGGTAACTTTCGTTACTACTCCGACTGTGCCCGAAACGATGCTGCCGGTTGACGGCACAATCACACTCACAGCCGGATTGGAAACTCTGACCCACCGGGCGGTCGAACCCAGAACCTGATCCGAAGAGCCATAAGCAGTGGCGGTGATTCGGTGCATTCCGCTGGCATAGGCGGTAGAGTCCCAAGTGAAAGTGTACGGGGGAGAAGAGCCGAGGTAATCGCCGTCCACCGACACGTTGATCCACTCAATATCGGGGGTAAGCGCATCGACCACGATCGGCACCGGACCGCTTACCAAGGCGCCGCGCGCCGGCGATGTGATACAAAGAGGATGTCCCTGCGCGGCCGCCGGAACAGTTTGAAGAAGCAGCCAGAGCAGGGCGAATGTAACTCCGGCGGTGCGCCCGGAAAACCTCCCGGTCCAGTAGTTCCCAGTTGAAGCGTTGTCGACCACTATCAGTCCTCCGGGAAACCGAAGGGCCGGAGTTGAGCCGGGTTTCCAAACATAAGCTGTCTTAGCTATATTCTAATATATTTGCGTGGTCAACGATCTCGTTGACACCTCGCTCACCGGGGAGCGGGAGCGGCCTCGGCTCGGCAGTTTCGGGCTTCTTCATGACGGTTCGGAAGCAAACCACCGGCGCCCAGCGGGTCCAAAACTTCCTTCAGGCCGGCCTGGCGCCCTGCGTCGGTCTGGCCGGCTGCGTAACGTTCGCGCGGAGAGAAAACGCCGCCCGGACCTCGAATCATATTCCGATTGGCTTCTCTGTGGTCCGGTCAGAGGTTCAAAAGAGGCTGCAAAGGCGGGCTTTCTCGCAAGGTATTTTGGACAATGTCACAACTGGATGGCGGAGAGGGGGGATTTGAAAACCCCGCTCGAGGAGAGTCGGGTAAGAAAAGGTAGATTCTCCGCAGGTTTTCCCGGTATGCGCATCCCGCAACATACCGGAATTTACTCTTGGTTGTCCCTCGGGGACAGTAAGTTCGGCTGGCTCAACCGCTGGTGGGCACGTCGTCAAAGGAGTGGAACGCCGCCGCCATACCTTCCACCAGATTATGGCTCATAGCATTGACGGGCGGCCGCTCCATCGATTGGCCAGCACAAAAAGCTGGCCGGCGCGCGGCAACGCGCGGCGTCCTCGGATCCAAAATCTGACAGTTTTTCAACCCACCCTCAAAGCCGTGAAGGGTGGGTCGAAAAACTGGTACAGAACATAAAACCCAATCAGAACTCAAACCCTAACCGAGGACTCGCAAACCAAAAGGGTAGGCGCAATTAAAAACCAGGGGGTGGGCCAAATCTGAATATCAAAGTGGGCCACGCCGGATTGTCAAAATCACCCAAAGAGCTCTGGGTAGCGTCGCTATCGCTGCACCACGTCGGTTTTTTGATCTGGCTCCAGCCAAAAAGCTTCGATCAATTAAATCATGCATTCTTGAGAATCCGCCATCTTGGAAACCGGCTCAGTCGAACGGTTTCGGGCTCAATTTGGCGACACAACTCGTGTCAGGCGTCACGTTCGGATTGGAGAGAAACGACGCGAGCACGGTCCGGACGCAGTCCGGCTGGGGATAGACCGGCTGGGGCGTCACCCAGTGTCCGATACCGGGAATTACAATGGTGGTCGAGTTTTGCAGCGTCCCGGCAGCGTACACGGCCCATTGCGGCGATGTTTTAGCGTCGAAGGTGCCGGCAATAACGAGCGTCGGGATGGTGCTTATTGTGACCTGACGCACGGAAGCGGAAGCCGGCGGTACATTCCAGACCGCGCAATCCTGAGTCTCATAGGGGAGCTGCGGCGCCTGGGACAGGACTGAGGTCGGATAGGTCGGAAAGGCGACCAGCCCTTGCGCAAGGATTTGAGATTCCGGTTGGAAAGGGATCCACTCGCTGCAGAACACGCCGTAGGTCAAACCGTAGCCGAAAACGCCAAATCCCGCCGGATTGGCCTGTGCTGCGCGGGCGGCAGCGATCTGTGTCGGATGGCCCTGCACCAACTCCTGGATTGCGGAGGGTACGGCGGCAAAGTTTGGACCAGCGGCGACCAGCCAGTTAACCAACGCGCCACCGTCGAGCACCACTTTCACTGGCGGGCCGCCTGGAACATAGGTGGCCGTTGTGGTCAGCGGATTGGCTTCGAGCTGCTGGACCTGGCCCGTAAATATTCTGGCCAGGTCTCCGTATTTTTTGGCGCAGGCGGGCTGCAGCGGCACACGCGCGAAACAGGTTGTTGAAAGCTTCAGCGACGTTGCTCCAGGTCCATCCCAGACTCGCCACGCTCGGCGGCACCACGGAGTCGATGGTTACGCTGCGGATGGCCTCGGGATGATCGCGCATCAGGCTGAGCGCCAAATAAGTCCCGTAGGAGTAACCGTACACGTTCCACTGTGCGATGCCCATTACCTGGCGCAGATCTTCGAAGTCTCGCTCGTTTTCGGCGGTGTTATAGGCGCTCAGGTCGATGCCTTCACCGGCCAGCCGATCGTGACACGCTTTGGTTGCAGCAACGTGCAAGGCCTCAGTTAAGGGTGAGTCATAGAACAGCCCAACCGCCTGCGCGTTGAACCGGTCTATCTCCGGACAGGTCAGCTCCGGCTCGGAGTCCAAGGTTCCCCGCTGCCCCATGATGATCAGGTCGCGTTTTTGGTTCAGACCGGCAGGCACAAGAAATGCCGCGTCGCCGAGCGCATCGGCTCCCGGTCCGCCACTGAGGTGGACAACCGGATCGCCGGCCGGCGGTTGAGAGACCGATGGTATTGTGGCTACCGGCAGGCGAATTGTCTGTCCATTTGGATGGACCCGATTTTCCGGCACAACCAGGTAGCCGCAGCGCGCGTTAGCCAGTTCTGGAAGTGAAGCTACGCTCGTCGGGCAAGCATCCGGCTCGAACTGGGCCTCAGGAACCAAAACCTTCCCTGACGAACCAGAACCGCACGCGACGCATAGCAGTGCCAGGCCACTGGCCAGCGCCGCAATCGGCATCCTCGATGCCAACCGCCACAAACCAGTCATGCGCACCTCCCTTGTGTCAGGCTGTTGCAGAATTGTGTTGGCCCGGGGTGTCCGGCCTGATCAAAAAAACCGTGAAAACCCACAACGGCCCTGGCCACGGCATCTTCAATGCGTGCCAGCACAACCAAATGTGAGACGTTTTTTTGAGTGTCGTTGTAGCCCGCCAGCGTTAATCCCAGAATCAGTTTCCCGTCCAGTACGCCTATGCCAATGTGCGTCTCGCCGTCCATCGTCACGCTGCCGGCAAACGACCGTTGGCCTATCAGCGGTATTCGAATGAGTTTGAATCCGGGGACCGCCTTGCTTTTCTCAAGAGCCAGATCGTACGCGGACGAGGCGTCATCCCGGACACTAGCTCCGATAGCTCGATTGGCCAGTAGGCCGGGCCTGCGACAAGCTTGAGGACGAGCTCATCACCCTTTGCCACATGGTGAGCATGAGTTCTCAAGACTCGTCCTGCGGGTTGAATTGCTTCAAAAATGACTCGTCAAAGAGGAAGAGTTGTTCTGCTCCTCCATTACGCTGTCAGGCGGCAACGCGCTAGGTGGTGAAGTTCGGAGCTTTCAGAGTGGCGACGCAACCAGTATTGGGCTTCATTGGGTTGGAAAGAAACGACGCTACAACGCTCTGCGCACAGTCCTTCGCTTTCTTATTAGGCAGGCCAATCTGGAAGAGCGCTCCGTGCCCTGCCCCGGGAATCACCACGGTGGTCGACTTTTCGAGCGTGCCGGCAGCGTACACCGCCCACTGCGGCGATGTTTTTCCGTCGAAATCGCCAGCCATGACGAGAGTCGGGATGGAACTTATGGTGAGCTGACGCACAGCGCCAGGTGCTTTGGGGACGTTCCAGACGCCGCAATCCTGGGTCAGAAAGGGGAGCCCCGGGGCTTGGGACAGGACCGGTTCCGGGTAGGTCGGGAAAGCGAGAAGCCCTTGCACAAGGATTTGAGATACGGGCTCAAACGGTACCCATTCGCTACAGATCACTCCGTATTGCAAGCCGTAGCCGACCGCCCCTATCGCTGCCGGGTCCGCCAAGAAAGCGCGAGAACCGGCGATCTGTGTTGGGTTTCCCTGGGCCAACTCCGCTATCGCCGAAGGATAAGAGGGAATCGGCAGAACGGGATCCGCTGGGATGGAGCCGATCCAGTTGACCAGCGCCCCGCCGTCGAGCAACACGTCGACCTTGCCGAAAGGCGCCTTCACTCTGATTGTCAGCGGATTGGCTTCGCGCCGCCGGACTTGACTGGCGAATGTGGCAGCCAGATCGCCATACTGTTTTTTGCACTTGGCCTGAGCGGCACACGTGCGAAACAGGTTGTGGACGGCTTCGTTCACGTTGGTCCAAAGCCATCCCTGAGTTGCCACACTAGGGGGTACAACTGAGTCGATGATTACACTGCGGATACCGTCGGGGTGATCGCGCATCAGACTGAGCGCGAGATCGGTGCCGTAGGACAAGCCGTACACGTTCCACTGCTTTATGTTAAGCGCCTTGCGCAGGTCGGCGAAGTCGGCGGAACTCTCAGTCGTGTTGTAGGCGCTCAGATCGATTCCTTGGGCGACCAGGCGATCATGGCATTTTTTCGTCGCTGCCACGTGCAGCTTCCCGGTCTTAGGAGAATTGTAGGGGAGGCCAACGGCCTCTATGTTGAACTCGTCAATCTCAGGACAAGTGAGCGCCGGCTGGGTGTCCGCTACGCCGCGCTGATTCATGATGATGAGGGTCCGGTTCTGGTTAAGCCCTACGCTAACGAGAATTTCTGCCTGGGCAATCGCGTTGGCGCCAGGACCGCCGGCCATGTAGACGATGGGGTCCGACCGTTGTGGCTGCGACCGGGACGGTATTATCGCCACGGGTAACCGGATGGTGCGCGGATTCTTCTTGGTGCGGTTCTCCGGCACGATCAAATAGCCGCAGCTCGCCTTGAGCTTTGCCAAAGCCACCGCCTGATCCGCCGGGCACAAATCAGACTCGAACTTGGCCGCAAAAGCTGCCGATGCAAGCACGAATAGCGCCACTGCCATCAGCGACACAATCCTTGCGCTCAAGGCGAAGCATAGCGTCTTCTTGGTGTTTGCCGCATGCCACATTAGCGCTCTCCTGCATTTACAACGGGAATACCATTTAAATTGGAAAATGCGTTGTTACAGTTGTTGCCTCTGCGTATTCTTTTTTCAATTTGGGATTTACACACGTGACCGCAACCAGTCAAGCGTTATTTCGTGTGTTTCAAATCAGTTCGTCGCTGATCGAGGAGCGACGTGAACCTGCCGCGGTTGCTGGCTCGCCAAAGCGTTTTTGGCAGGGCATTCCGGCGCCGCTCTGTCCACCATCATTTACGCGGCGCGCTATCCGGAAAACATCAGGGGATTGGCGCTTTTAGAGACCAAGCCCATTTACCACCAGCAGATGCTCGCGCCGATGCGCAACCGAAGAGGCAGGCAAGCCCTTCCGGCTGACGCCGCCGACCGTGGGTGCGCCGCCGGAGATGGTCGAGCATCTGTCGATGCATCCCTTTCGCCCCCTGCCCGACGGCGGACAGATAAACAAGCTCGATCGCCGCACCGGCAGGCACTGCAACGCGCTCCGGCGCTCCATCGTCGATGAGGGGTGCAGTGGCAAAACGGCCAGCAACGTATTGGGGCTGCTACACAAGGCTCTCGGCGACGCCGTCGAAGAAGGCCTTATTGAGAAAAATCCGGTGGTCCGCGCCACCGGTCGAAAGATCCAACGCAGCCGTCGTGCTCAGCGTCTCACCGCAAACCCCCTCAGGCCTGAAGAGGTGTTGCGGTTCCTGAGCCACGTTCCAGACTGGTACCGCGACTTCTACAGCGTCTGGTTTCACACCGGCTGGCGGTGTTCAGAGATCGTCGCTATTCGTTTCGGCTGGCTTGATTTCCGGCGCCAGACCGTGGCGCTTAAGCGAGGACGCATGCTCCGCTTCGGCGGCTTAGAGGCAGAACCCAAGACCGGACCACGAGCAGTGGATTGCTCGTATGCACCCCAGATTTTCGCAGCTCTTGCGCGGCTGAGGGAACGAGCCAACTTAATCGGGCCAGAAGATTTCGTGTTCACGAACCCTGCAGGCCGGCCATTGTCCCAGGAGCGGCTTCACTTCCGAATCTGGACGCCGACCCTAGAACGTGCCGGAATCCCTTATCGGGCGCAGTATTGCATCCGCGACACTTTCATCACGTTGGCGCTCTCGTCGGGAGAAAATCCAGGCTGGGTGGCGCAAGTCTGCGGAACTTCGGAACAGATGATTTTTCGCCACTACCGGCACTGGATTCCGGGATTGAGACCTGGGGCGGGCGAAAGGATCTCAGCAGTTCTTAGCTCGGTAGTGCCTCACCCGCTTAATGAACCGTCCCTAAAACCGTCCCTCAAAACCGCCGAACCGGCAAAATACCGCAAAATCTCTGGTGAAATGCTGGCGGAGAGGGGGGGATTTGAACCCCCGAGACCCTTTCGAGTCTACACGCTCTCCAGGCGTGCGCCTTAAACCGGGCTCGGCCACCTCTCCGCGACGAAAAATGTCGGCGCGAACGGCGTCAGAACCGCGGCTGGCTGCGAAGCATTTAGCCGCGAATCGGCGCGTGCGCGCGAGGTTTTGAGTATGCCATGGGGATGGCCTTTGATGCCATCGCGGGTATTTTTCGGTACGCGCCATTCCCCGTCAATTCCGCGGACCGCGCCAATTGAAAAATGCGCCAGGCCAGTACCAGGTCGCCCGGGTGCTACACAGCCGTACCGACGATTGCTTGAGGTGGATCTCTCACCCACTGGATTACAGCGCCTTCGTGGCGGACAGAGGGGACAGAAAGAGCCTCTGCCCCAATCCACGGGTGCTCCTGACACGTGAAACTATGCTCGCTTTTGAGGCTAAATGAAGCTGTTGGTCCAGCGCTTCCAGTCGACGTCGGTGCGCAGGGTCGCCTCGGTGAACATCCGCGATGAGATCTCCGGAGCGACGACGCCATGAACCCGCATCGCATTAGCGTCGCGGAAGAAACGCTGCATCGGGTTGTCGAGGAACAAGCTGTGCCCGCCGCTGGAGTGGAATATCAGATTTACGGCTTCAACCGCGGTCTGAATGATGTAGGTGACGTCCCAGCGCACCCGCGCGCGCTGCTCGAGCGGAATTTCGCGCCCCGCCCTAACCAACTCCAACATCTCGTCAAAATTGCTGAGCATGCGCTGGCGAGCCGCATCGATTTTCGAAGTTGCGACCGCCAGATTCATTCGCGCGATGGGCTCTTCACCCAGACGCGTGCCGCCGGCGTTACGTTTGTCGCTCATCAAGACCCGACGATAGGCCTCAAGCGCGCCGAGCGCCGCCCCGACCGCAGGCGCGGCGATCGTGGTGGCGAATACCGACGCGTGGGAGAGTCGATAGAGCGGCCCGGTGTTTACCAGGTTACCGGGACTCGAAAGCATAAAGCCGTCGATCATCCGATGCGTGCGATGCTCAGGCACGAACGCGTCCTGGACCACGATATTCTTGCTGCCGGTGCCCGCCAGTCCCGCGACAAACCAGTTGTCCTCGATTTGATAGTCCGCGCGCGGCAGCGCAAACGTGCGAAAATCCGGCGGCGCCTTTTCCTTCGGGTCAAGCACCAGCGCACCCAGCAAAACCCACTGGCAATGATCGCATCCGCTGGAAAATGACCATCGGCCGCTGAGCCGGTATCCGCCGGCGACTGATTGTACGTTCCCGCTTGGCAGGTAGGATGACGACGCCGCGGCATCGGGATTCGTGCCCCAAAAGTCGGCCTGCGCCCGATCGGGAAACAAGGCCATCTGCCAGGGATGGACGCCGACGACGCTTAAGACCCATCCGGTGGAAGGACAGGCCGCCGCAACTTCCATCGCGGCCTGATAGAAGACCTGCGGGTCCAACTCCCATCCGCTCCATCGCCGGGGCTGGAGCGCGCGCAACGCACCGGCTTCCCGCAATTCCGCCCAGGTTTCATCGGGCAACCGCCGGAGCTTTTCCGTTTCCGCCGCCCGCTCCCGGATTGCGGGGATCAGCGCTCTGACTCGCTGGAGGTATTGTTCAGAGGTCATCGCGTCCTCCTTGCCATCCGCAGTTCGAACTTGTCCAAGCCACTGCGGTTGGCGCCGTGCCGACTTATTTAGATGAACCTGACCGTTACCGCACCAAGGCGATCGAAGGTTGCCGTCACGACGTCACCCCTGCCCACGTCAATCGCGCGGCACAGCGCGCCGGGCATCACCAGTCCACCCGCCTCAAGCGCCTGGCCGAACTCTGCGAGCTGGTTCGCCAGCCAGGCCACCGCCGCGGCCGGATGTCCGAGCGTCGCGGCGCCCGTGCCGGTCTGGACCAGCTGGCCGTTTTTTTCGAGCGCCATTTCCACCCGGCTCAGATCGCAGGAGTTGGCCGCCGTCCTGGTTTCTCCCAAAACAATCCGGGCGCTGGAGGCATTGTCGGCGATGGTGTCGGCGAGGCCGATTTTCCAACCCGCGATACGGCTGTCAATGATCTCAATTGACGGCACCACATAAGCGGTGGCGGCGATAACGTTGGCTCGCGTCACTCCCGGACCGCGCAGATCCCGGGCCAACACAAAGGCGATTTCCGGCTCCACGCGCGGCGCGATCAGTTCGCCGGCCGGGCAATCCTCGCCATCGCGCAAGACCATGTCGTCGAGGAGATGGCCGAAGTCGGGTTGATCCACGCCCATCATCCGCTGCATCGCCTGGCTGGTAAGCCCGACTTTTTGTCCGACAATCCGCCGTCCGGTTCGCAGACGCCGATCGATATTAATCAGTTGAATCCGGTAGGCATCCGCCACCGTCAGCGCGAAGCCCGCCAATGCCGCGAGCTGGCCGATGGGTCTGCGGGTGCGCTCAGCGCGCGCCAGCATCCCGGCCAACTCGCCCAGCAGTTTGTCGTTGTTTTTCGAAGCCGCCACCACGCCTTCCCGATTCAATGCTCCCACCGGCACAATCACTCGGCCGCGCCAAGAAAACCGATCACCATGCGGTTGAACTCCGCGGCTTTTTCCCATTGCACCCAGTGGCCGCATCGGGAGAACACCACGAATCGCACATCGGGCATTTGGCTCAGCAGGATCAACCCGGTGTCGAAGGGGACGGTGCGATCGTCTCTTCCCCACAGCACCAGGGACTTGTGTTTGACCGACGCGAGGTCCTTCCACAGCGGCTCGATGGTTTGCGGGGTGCCCCGCTTGATGGGAAAGTTGGCGATTACTTCGGGGCGAGTCGCGGCTTCGTAGCGCTCGGCCAACAGCTCGTCGGTGAGCGCGGAAGGGTCGTAGATCATCACCTGGATGAAGGCCTTGAGCTTTTCAATCGAGGGCCCCGGCGGCTCGTAGAATCCGAACAGATGCTTGATACCTTCGCTGGGCGTTTGAGAAAAAATCGCCAGCCCGCACCCCGGGCCGAGCAGCACCAGGCGGTCCGCGCGATCGGGATAATCCATAACGAACTTGACCACGGTGCCGCCGCCCAGCGAGTTGCCGATGAAATGCGCGCGGCGGATGCCGATGGCGTCCATGAAGTCGCGCACGCTGCGCGCCAGGACGCCATAGAGGGGCCCGTCGATCTTCATCCCTTCGGTTTCGCCAAACCCCGGAAGGTCAACGAGGAGGGTGCGATAGTGTTTCGCGAGTTCGTCGATATTGCGGGAAAAGTTGCTCCATCCGGTGGCGCCCGGCCCCCCGCCATGAACGCAGATGAGCGGGTCGCCAGAGCCCGCCTCATTGTAATGCATCCGGATCGGGCCCGCCTGGATGAACCTGCTCGTCTCCTGCCTGGTGAAACCCATCTTCAAGCTCCTTGACTTTTGGCCGCAGGCTCCGCCGCAACGCGCAATAATTTCAGACGCTGGTAAACAACCCGCACTTCGGCTTGCTATACGAAATATCGGTTCAGAATACGAGACCCTGGGCAGAGGGCCTTGAGGCGTCAAGCAAGACGCTGCGGTCCGCCCAATTCGGCCGGCACCATTTATCCGCTATAACACTTGTCATAGGTAAAGAATCATGGCAAATTCTGATTCCCATGAAAGATGCCGCAAATACCGGATACTGCTCCGCATCGGCCGCCGCTACGATGGCCGCCGCCCTGATCTTGTTCATCCTGCGCACCGTACCGTGCACAGCGCAAAGCGCGCCGCCGGCAGGGGCCCCGCAGTCTACCAACCCGATCGTCGAGTATTTTTTGGACTGGTTCCCGCGCGTCACGCGGATCCAGAGCGAGCAACCGCACTGGGTCACGCCGTTGGTGACCGTCACTCCGCGCCTGGAAGAAGAAGTTCGCTACGATCAATTCTTTCAGTCGCAGCCCCATGGGACGACTATCGATAACTTCGGCGGAGGCAAGGGGCTGGAGCTGATCCCGTTCCAGAACACCGAAATAATCCTCGGTTTTTCTGCGTGGATCGCCCACAACGGGAGGATAATTCACGGAACCAAGAAGACGGTGGCGCCCAGCGACGGATGGGCCGACGAGACGTTTTTGGTCAAATACCGGCTACTATCGGCCAACGAAGAAAGCGGCAATTACATCCTGACCGCTTTCATGGGCTTCAGCGCGCCCACCGGCGACGCCGCCAACAGCTCTGGCCATGCGATCTTTACTCCCACCATCGCGGGCGGAAAGGGCTGGGGCAACTTTGACGTCCAAAGCACGCTGGGGATTGCGTTTGCCGCCGGCGGCGAGGATCGTCTCGGCATGCCGCTGGCCTTCAACACCGCTTTCCAGTACCACATTTTCAGGTTTTTCTGGCCTGAATTCGAGGTGAATTATACCTGGTGGCCTAACGGTGAACGGACCGGATTGAACCAGGTCTTTCTGACCCCAGGTCTGCTGATCGGAAGGATTCCAATCCATGACCGCATCGGTTTAACCTTCGGTGCTGGCTACCAGGTCGCAGTCACACATGAGCCGACCTACAATCACTCGTTGATTCTGACCGCGCGAATTCCCTTCTGACCGCGCGCCGGGCGCGCCGCGGCTATTTGCCGGTCCCGGTCAGGAATACCTGCGTGCGCGCAATAACGGCACTGTCGGCGATGGAAACGATGCCGATCACCGCTCCTGCCTTGACCGGCGCGAAGCTCAAGTTGATGACGCAGGAGCCGCCCGGCGGCAATGGCGACTTGGACAGGCAGTCGTTAGTTTGAGGAAAGTTCAGCGGCGAGTTGACCGCGAGAATCCGCAGCGGATAGCGGACGTTGTTGGTGATGGTCAGCGGTTGCGCGGTGCCGGTCGTGCCCGCCGCCTGGGTGCCGAAGTCGATGCTCGCTGCCGAAGGCATCAGAGCCGGCTTCATGACCCGCGCTGCGATAGCCGCCGCGCCGCCGCCGGTAAGCTTAATGTTGACCGACGCGTTGCCGGGACCCGCCGCCGTGACGATGCCTTTGGAGCTCACCGTTGCGATGGTCTCATCTGATGAACTGTAGAGCAGATGCGACGACTCGGTTAGATCGAGCAGCTTGCCACTGGAATCCGTGCCCTGGATTCGCAACGGCAACTGCTCGCCAATGGCGGAGAAGGCCAACTCGCTGGTGGGCGGTATGAGGCTGAGCAGCGCCGAAGGCGATTCCACTTGCAGCGTAATCAATGCGCTAGCCAGCGGTTTTGTCCCCGCGCCGTAGCCCAGCGCCGTCAGGTTATATCGGCCGGGAGCGAGATTGGGCGGAACCGTCAGCGAGAAATCAAAGGGCGGCTGCTTGTCGATCGCGGTGGCGCCTAGGCCGCGTCCGCCGATGCAGGCGACGCCCCGTGTGAACTGCGCCGCGCCGGTGGCTTGCACGGTGATTTTAACCGTATCGCCGGTGTTAACCGTCGCGCCGTTGGCCGGCGAGGTAATATTTAGCGATGGCTGGACCGGTGCAATGACGGGGCCGCTTCCGCTACCGCCGCCACAACCAGCCGTCAGAACCAGCGCCGCCAGGAAAGCGACCATCGCGGGTATCGCGGCCAAGGTCCCGGGCAGACGCGCTACGGCGTGGCGGCCACGAACTTCAACGCAGCCCGACATACGTCTTGTCCTCGACCCAGGTGTTAAGCAGGTTGATGGCGGTGCTCGGGTTGGTGGTCGATCCGTCCAGAGCACTGGGCGCCAGGAAGCCCAAGTCTTCCGTGCCCGGACTGTGGATGGCCGCGATCTGGCTCGCCGCCGAGCCATTGTTGACCTGGCTGCTCAGGGGCACGATCGCGTCGCTCTGGGCGCCCACCACCGTGGGCCATGCCGCCACCGTAATGTCGTTGGCTAAGGGGTCGCTGCTGCACACGAACTGGATCGTCTGGACCAGGTCGGGCGGATTGTTGAGGCCATCGAGCTGAGTCGTACTCATCGCACCGGCCAGGTAAGCGGTCGGGATCAGATGGGGCACCTGCAGCGGGATGGTCGAGGACGGCTGCAGGGCCTGGAGTGCCGGGCTTAGGTTAGTGCCGTCGCCGGCCCCCTGAAGGTCGCCGATCGCGCCAGTTATCGTGATGTTGGTGTACTCGGTAGTGACCGAGGAAAAGGCATAGAGCTCGTCGGTCGCGAACGTATCCTCGACACATCCGTTGGCATTTGACAGCAACGCTATCGGCAACGGTGAGCCCAGGTGCGGGGTATCCACGGTAATTAGTTTGTGAATGTTGCCTTGGCCGAAGGTAGCGTCGCTGCCAAAGCCGACTTGCAGCGGCATCGTGCGCGTGATGTTCCCGCCCATGCTGTGGCCGATGATATCGGCCTCGACGGCGGCCACTGGAATTCCTGCCGGGTTGGTGCCCAGCTTAAAAGTCGTTATGAAGGACTCGATCTGCTGCGCCACTTGCCCCGCGTTGTAGGCAAAGCCCAGCGAGTTGGCGCGCGCGTAGCTGACGACGTCATAGGCGGGTACCGTAGTCTCCAATCCATCGCCGACGGAAAAGGAGAAATCGGCGCGGACCACGGAAAAACGCGGGTCGCTGATCAAGGGCGAGAAGCCGTCAAAGTCCTTGGGCGCACCCCACAATCCATGGACTAGCACCACCAGCGGCCGGAGTATGGTTAGCGGTATCGAGCCCGAAGGCCCGCCCTTGCCGGCCAGCCACGAGATCGAGACCGGCCGCTGGGAGTTGGCTGGGTCGGTGGCGTTGCCCGGACGCGCGAAGTCAAGCGGCGCCTGATAGATCGCGAATGCGATGGGTCCGGTTGAGGTGGACACCGAGGTTGCCGTGATTTGGCTCTGGTTGAAGGTGGTCGTGCCGATTGCCGCCAAACCCCCGTCCTGGGCCGGCAAGGTGCTCGGCTGACCCTGGTCGTTAACCACCTGGAAAGTGACTTGTTCACCCGCCGACGCGACCCCGAGTGCGACCACAATCTCGCTGACGCCATCGGCCGCCGCACCTTGAACCGCCCGGCCGCCCGCCGCCAATAGGGCCACGTCGGTGGTGACTTGAGCGCCGTTTAAGAGGTCGGGCACTGGATCGGAAAGCTTGAATGAACCGGGGGTGCTTTGAGCGCGCGCGCTCACACCCACCATCGCCACGCATCCGAAGAGCAGCAGGGCAAAGGGCTGGCTCGCCCTGCCCAACCACCGGCACCGCCGCGTCATATCAAATTCAACCTAACCAAAAAAAACGCCAAGCTAAACCCAACCACGTCGACTTGGACCCCAAGCACCAATCTAAATTCCCAAAACGTTGCGGATATTGTAGAGGCCGTTGGGTTGGTGCTCCAGCCAGGCGGCGGCGCGAATCGCCCCGCTGGCCAGGGCCTCGCGGCTTTGCGTGCGATGGATCAACTCAAGCCGTTCGCCCTGGCCGCAGAAAATCACCGTGTGATCGCCCACCGCGTCGCCGCCGCGCAGCGCCATGATGCCGATTTGATCAGTGGGACGGACGCCGGTGATACCTTCGCGGCCGAAGGTCGCGGACTTCTGAAAATCCAGTCCGCGCGCCGCGGCAACCGCTTTGCCTAGCGCCAGCGCGGTGCCGCTGGGAGCGTCGACCTTGGTGCGATGATGGATCTCCAGCACCTCCGCGTCGAAACCGCTGAGCAGGGCGGCGGCTTTTTCAACCAACGTGATCAACACGTTGATGCCGATACTCATGTTGGGCGCGATCAGGGTGCGGGTTGCGGAGGCCAACTCGCGCGCCCGCGCCTCCATCTCGGGGGTAAAGCCGGTGGATCCGATTACGATCGCCGCGCCTTTGGCCGCCGCGATCGCCAGAGTGTTCCATCGACGCCGTCGCGCTGGTGAAATCAAGGGTGACCGTGTCAGGAGCGGCAATCGCCGCGTAATCGTCTCCGATCGGGACGCCGATCGGGCCAACACCCGCGACCTCGCCGGCGTCAGCGCCGATTCCTTTGACGCCCTTGGCTTCCACCGCACCGGCCAGGCTGTGAGCCGGCTGCTGGACGATGAGTGACGTCAACATGCGTCCCATGCGGCCGGCGGCGCCCGCTACAATCAGCTTGGCCATACTGGTTCCATTTATTCGTCACATCCGGTTGTTGAGCGGTGGCCAGGCCACCCTCCACCGCAAAAGCGTCGCGTGGCTCCTAATCAGTTACGCGCTCGCGGCTGCTGCCGGTGCCGCAGCGGGTGCGCCAGCGGCTGGCGCCGCCTTGCCGTGGGCCGCCGTATAATGGGTCTCGCACAGACTGCCGCGATAGCGCGGCTTGCGGCATTTTTCCGTCGTGCAGATCTTGTAGCGTGCCTTGGGCATCTCGCCCGCTTTCCACAACCGGTAATGCTTGCGGCAATAGTGCTTGGCTACCGCCTCGTGGGCACAGTCTTTTGCCTTACAGTTTCCTTTTGATGTCATTCCTATTACGACCTGCTTATGGACCTGTCGCTGGTCCCTAAAACTTAAAATTCAGCCTTCAGTTCGCGGCTGAACAATCCTTCGACCATAGCTTGCGGCGGCTGATCTTCATAGAGGCATCGGCACACCGCAGCGACAATCGGCAGCTCCACGCCCCATTTTTCAGCCAGTTCCCGGACCAGCCGCGCATTGACCGCACCCTCGGCGATTTGCGCGCCTTCGCGCGCCGTTTGCTCGCCTGCGCTGCCATTGCCGATGCGCAATCCATAGCTGCGGTTGCGCGAAAGTTCGCCAGTGCAGGTCAGGATCAGGTCGCCCAGGCCGGATAGCCCGGCCAAGGTGTCGCGGCGCCCGCCCATCGCCGTTCCCAGCCGCATCATTTCCGCCAGGCCGCGCGTAATCAAGGCGGCCCGGGCGCTGGAGCCCAAGACCAGGCCGTCGCTGATCCCGGCGGCAATCGCGATTACATTTTTGACCGCACCACCCAACTCGACCCCCAGTACATCGGTGCTGCGATAAACCCTCAGATAGGGCACGGTCAGGAGCCGCTGGACCACGCCGGCGACCTGCTCGTCGCGCGCCGCCGCGACCAGCGCCCCCGGCATCCCCCTGGCCACCTCGGCAGCGAAGCCAGGGCCCGACAGCGCCGCGATGCTCCCGCATTGAGGCAGCAACTCGGCCAGCGCCTGGGTCATGGTCTTGAGCGAGAGTTCCTCGATTCCCTTGGTGGCACTGATGACCGTGGTGTCGTGGCCAAAAGCGGTAGACAACGGGGCCAGCATCTCGCGCACGAACGAAGACGGGATCGCTACAACCACGACTTGGCTGCCGCCGACCGCGGCGGTCCAGTCGCTGGTCAGGGCCAACGCTTGCGGCAGTTCGATCCCCGGCAGATAGGTGGAATTTTCCCGATCGGCAGCGAGCCGCTCACGCTGCTCGGGACGCCGCGCGCACAGCGTGACGCGCCGTCCGGCCCGCGCCAGCGTGACGCCCAGCGCGGTGCCCCAGGCGCCGGCGCCCAGGATTGCGATGCGCGCATCAATCATGGTCGCTCTTCTTCGATCGCTCGCCCCGCGCCGCGGCGTTGTGCACCAACCTCAAACCCCAACGCCGGGCCGGGGAATTCTTCTGGCCCACCGCACTGGGCAGTTCAAAGCCGTGGTCGGTCAGGCAACTGGCCGCCCGCGCCGCGTCGAGGCGCGCAACCATCACGCGGCGCAAGCCGCTAGTCGGGACAGCTGGACGGCGCGCCTTTTGGAACCGTAACCGGTTTGGGCCTCGATTCCGCTCAGCCGCAGCCACGCCCGCGCCGCCGTCGCTTCGGCCAGGTCATAGGTTTCAAGCACCGTAATCAGGTCCGGGCCAATTCCCCGGTTACGCCGTATCACAGGAATTCTGACCACACCCAAAGCCAGGGCAAGCACTGCGGTCAAAGAAATGGTAAATCCCAAGGCAAACCAGCGCGCATCATGCCCCATCGAAAGCGCCAGGCCCACCGCCGCCACGAAGGCGATGAAGGTCAGCTTGCGGGTCGCGGTACTCATGCGCGCCACCCGCGGATGGCGGTCGGCGCGGCTGTGTTCGCGCCGGACTTTGTCGAAGAACAGAAAGTGCAAGCCACAATGGCCGCAGGTCTGGCGCACCGCCAGGGCGGTGGCGCAGTTGGGACAAAGTATACGGCGCTGCGCGCGGCATTGCGGACAGCGCGAGAACGGTACCGCGGCCTGAAAGCCGCACTCCTGGCAGATCGCTCCGGTCAACACCAGCGCTCCGCCGGCGAAGGCGTGCTTGGCCCCGCACCACTCGCAGAACGGAACCAGTTGACCCACCCGCGCCGCGCAGACCAGGCATCGGAAGCTGCGTCTTTCTTCAGACCGTTGCGCCATCACCGAACTCCGAGCAGCGATGCCCACATCTCCAACAGGCTATTGAGAGCAGGCATCATCGAAATTGTATCAATTTTACTGTTTCAACATCCTTACTTTTTCAACTTTCTGTCAGCAGGCTGCGGAAAAAAGAATTTCCGCTTTTTCACGGCCCGCTCCCTCACTCTTATCTCTCCCACAGGGATAACAAGGGATAGAAGATGTAGGAATGAAGCCATCTTTCATGAGGGTGCGGAAGCACCAAATGTTGGTGGGGCCACAAAACTCCTCTTTCCGCACCCGGCTAGGCGGCCGAGCAGCAGGCCCGGTAAATCGGCTCCAACTCGCGGAAGCCGTCCAGCACTTCCTCGCGATCCAGCCGGAGCGCTTCCCTGACCGGCCATCCGATACCGACGTCGATCCCTCCGGTTTTTTTGACCAGCGCCTCCGCCAGCTGATTCCACAGCTCCCCGTCGGCCCGCACCCCGGCCGGCAGCGCGTTGAAGGTCCAATTGTCGTAACGCGACACCATCGTGCCGTCCAGCGCGCGGCTAAGCTGACCGCCCATCCGCTTGAGCGACGCCGCCATCTCCGGCCGATGATCGGCCTCGGACTTCACCACGACCCGCGCGTGGATTCCGGCGCTCGAGATACAGAGGCCAAAATACGGGTAGCGCTTGTATCCCTTGGCCGAGGGACCAAAAGCGCACCAGGTCTCGGGCGGCGGATTAACCGTGCGCCGCGCATGCTTGGCCACGTGGGGGAAGAATTCCAGGTGCAGCTTGCGCGCCATTTCCGGCGCCAGGGCATCGCCCAGTTTCAGCAATTTGGGCCGCACCGAGGCGTACAGATGAGCCATGCGCTCGATTGAAGCCTTCAATCTTGAAGACGTGGAAATCCGCCGCGCTAAATCCCAGAGTCGCCATCTTTCGTCGTCCTCGAATCGAATTCTTCATCCTTACATTGAATAGCTCAAACGCGATGGCTTAGCAGGATGCGCAACCAGCACGCGGCGATGCCCACCAATCGTCTTTTTGCCGCACCTGGCTTACGCTCCTGCCGGTCCGGCGCTAACCACGCCGATGGATGATCGCCTGCTCCCAATTACGCCCGTCGAAGGACTTGATTGTGACCCCGGCGAGGTCGACCTCGTCAAGGCATCGTGCGTTGACGTCGATTTTGTCCGGGTCGGACCGCGGCACATAAAACGGCGCCACGCCACATCGCGAGCAAAATATGTCGCGCCGCGCCGGTGTTGAAGCTATAGGTGGCAAGCGCCTCCTTGCCGCTTCAGCAACCGAAAGCTACTCCGGCGGCACGATCCAGTGCAGATATGCCTTGCTGGCACAGATCGAGCAGTTGCACACCCCGACTTCCGTCAATTCTCCTTCGACTTCAAAGGAAACCGTCCCGCAATGGCATCCGCCTTGATACCGCATCGGTCATTTAGCTTATCGCAGTCGCGCCAAAAGCTGAAAAGCGGCGCGCGAGGTCGACGCGCAAATGTTCTCCCCGCCGACTTTGGGTCGCTCGGAGCCGGCAACGGGGGCATCCTTGGAATCCCCACATGACCGCCTCGGGAGTGGCACCGAACGCGGCAACTTACTAACATAGAAGTGTGCCCAAGGATTCCTTCAACCGCGAGATCGATTACCTGCGCATCTCGGTGATCGATAACTGCAACCTCAGATGCGTTTACTGCATGCCGTTGGAAGGGTTTGCGGTTTTCGCCCAAAGCAGAGCTGCTCAGCGCGGCCGAAATTGAACAGGTCGTCCGCGCCGCGGTCAGCGTGGGCTTTCGCAAGTTTCGCCTGACCGGCGGCGAACCGACGATCCGCTCCGACCTGGTCGAAATCATCGAGCGGGTGGCCTCGGTGCCGGGCGTCGGCGAATTGGCGATGACCACCAACGCTCTGCTGCTGGCCAAACTGGCCAAGCCGCTCAAGCAGGCCGGATTAAGCCGCGTCAACGTGCATCTGGACAGCCTCAATCCGGCCACCGTCGAGCGGCTGATGCGCTGGGGAACCTTCGAGCAGATGTGGGCCGGAATCATGGCGGCCGAGGCCGAGGGACTGACGCCGATCAAGCTCAACGCGGTGGTGACGGCCGGCTTCAACGAAACCGACGTAGTGGACCTGGCCCGCCTGACCTTGGAGCGCGACTGGCACGTGCGTTTTATCGAGCTGATGCCACTGGGGGGCGGCGAATGCGCCAGCATATCGATCAAGCGTTACGTCTCCAATATCGAGACCCGGCGGCGCATCGAAGCCGAACTCGGGCCGATGAGCCGAGGCGGGGTCGCGCAATCCGTCCGACGAGTCGGTCAACTATCGGCTGCCCGGCGCCAAGGGAATTGTGGGCTTCATCAGTCCGGTCAGCGAGCCCTACTGCGGGACCTGCAATCGGATGCGTCTGACGGCGGACGGCAAGTTCCATCTGTGCCTGCTCAACGACGACGAGATGGACGTGCGCAAAGCACTGCGCTCGCGGCGCGTCAAGCGCCCAGATTGGCGAAATCCTGGTCCGCGCCGTAACGCTCAAGCCCACCGGCCATCATCTGCTGGTAGGCCGATCGACCAAGGACCGCTCGATGTATCAGATCGGCGGTTGAATTCCCAAAAATCAGACCTGTATCCGGCAAAAGGGCATTGGAGTTGACCGCCAAGTCATTGTTGCTGATGTTTTTGGCCGGCATGGTCGCGGTCGTTGCGGCCTGCGGCGGAAGCGTGCAATCGCCGCTGATTCTCCCGTCCACGCCGACGCCATCCCTTTCACCTGTGCCCACTTCAACGCCATCGCTCTCGCCGACCCCGACTCCAAGGTTTTCTCCGGTTCCGACCAAGCGGGCGATGCGCGGGCTGCTGGATTTAGGCAATATCAGCTTCTACACCAAGCCTTCGCCCAGCGCGATTCCGACCAACGACCCATCGGAGCTGCAGCCCCTCGCCAGTTCGTTTACCGGGATCGTGATCAACGTTACCTGGGCGCAGCTTCAACCGACTCCGGGAGCCGTGCTGGCCGAAGACAATCCCATCGATCAGGCCCTGGCGTCGGTGCAAAACTACAATGACCTCAATCCGGACACGCCATTGCAAGTCAAATTAAGGGTGTGGGGCGGACTGACCGCGCCGGACTGGGTAAAGTCCCAGGCGATATGCGGCACGGTCGGCGGAGCAATCAACGTCACGTATAACGATCAAAACGGCAATCTGGAAACCGGCACGGTCGGCCCCTGGTGGACGGCGACCTACATCGGCGAATGGCGCGCGCTGCAAGCAATGCTGGCCGAAAAATACGACGCCAACCCGCTGATTCAAGAGGTGGCAGTTACGTCCTGCGCGTCGTCAACGGACGAGCCGTTCGTGGCCTGGACGCGAGGCGAATATACGGACAATGAAGGAAATCTTCAGACCACCATCCACACGCTGCAGCAATGCGGCTATAGCGACGCCGCGCAACAGGCGTGCCTCTTCGGGGCGATCGAAGATTATTCCGCCTGGATACAAACGCCAATCGATTATCCCTTCAGTATTTACCAGGTTACGGACGCCGACATTCCACCCAAACCCATGCTATCGACTGACCCCGGATTTACGGTTTTCGTGATGAAGGCATGCGCCAAAGCGGGTAATTGCATCTTGAGCAACCAGGCGCTGCGCAATCCCAATGATAGCAGCGACCAAATCGTTTATACGACGATGGCGCAACTCTACCCGGAAGCGGCGATCGATTTTCAGACCGCATCGCCGGCGAACATTATGGATTGGTGTGGAGCGGTCGCTAACGGGGTCAATCTGCATGGCAGTTCGATCGAAATGTGGGGTGACTTCGGCGGATTTCTGACGCTGCCCGACGGCGCGGCGATCATGGCCAATCTTTCCAACGCCGTATTAACCAGCAGCACTCCCGCGCCGTCACCCTGCCCGCCAATCACCACCCCGACGCCTTCTCCAACACCAACACCAGCACCATAATTGGAGTTTCGGGGCATCGGCCATGGTCCAAAACGCTGTTGGGAATGGCCGCGGTAAACCCATGGCCGAAGAATAAGCTTGCTGATGCGCATGGCATCAGCGGGATTTCGGCAGGCCGAGCGCGCGTTCGGCCACCGTGTTGCGATGGATTTCCGAGGTTCCCATCTCGATGGTGTTGGCGCGCGAGCGCAAGAATTCGAACTGCCAGCGTCCGTTTTCAAGCGCGTGCGGCGAGTCCTCGACCAACTGGCTGGCGGGCCCCTGCATTTCCATTACGAATTCCTGCATGCGCTGATTGAGCTCCGACCACATCACCTTGATGATCGACGCTTCCGGACCCGGGACCGACTCGCGCTGCATCCGGGAAAGCGCGCGATGCGCGGTATAACGCAGCCCCTGAACATCCATGTAGAATTGGGCCATCCGCTGCCGGAAGCCGGGATCTTTGGGTAACGGTTGACCGTGCGCGGCCAAGATGCGGGCAAGTTGCACCATCGCGGCGAACGTCCGCTGAAGTTTGGCGGCGGCAGCCAGGCCCGTGCCGCCGCGCTCGTTCATCAGTGTGGCCATCGCGACTTGCCATCCGCGAATTAAGCCCGCCGACCAGGTTTTCCCGCGGCACTTCGACGTCATTGAAGAACAGTTCGTTGAATTCGATAGCGCCGGTCAGATGCCGGAGTGGCCGCACTTCGATTCCCGGCGTCCGCATGTCCACCAACAGGATACTCAAGCCGCGATGTTTAGGTGCGGCGGAATCCGTGCGCGCCAGCAACATGCACCAGCCGGCCAGATGCGCGAATGAAGTCCAGACCTTCTGGCCGTTGACGACGAAGCGATCGCCCTTAAGCTCGGCCCGGGTCCGCAGCGCGGCCAGATCGGAGCCGGCGCCGGGTTCTGAAAAACCCTGACACCAGATCTCCTCGCCGGCGAGGATGCGGCTCAGATGCCGCCGTTTCTGGTTCTCGGTGCCGTAGGCATAAATCACCGGACCGGCAAGCAACACGCCGGCGACGTTGGGCGGTTGGGGCGCGTCACGCGCGGCGGTCTCTTCGTTGAAAATGGCCACTTGCGCGGCGCTCGCGCCCGCTCCGCCGTATTCCGTGGGCCAAGCCAGACCGAGAAAACCGGCCTTGCTCAAGCGGCGCTGCCAATCGTTAAGCAACGCCAGGTACTCATCGCCGCGCGGCAAAACGTAGGCCGGCGTGCCCCATCCCGAGGGCAGGTTCGCGTCGAGAAAAGCGCGGACGCGCCGGCGAAATGCCTGGTCATCGATTCTGTCGTTCAGATCCATCGCAATCCGTTCTGTAGCACAGGCCCAAACCACATTTCAGGCTGCGTGAATCGGAAAGATTCGTCGATTCGACGGCCGGCAAGCAAATGGCAGCCTTGTCCGGGCGTCCCGTCAAAGCCGATTTGGCTCGGCACCACGGCGCCGGAAGTAAGAACCCGTTAAAAATTTCAAACCAAACAGCCGTATCAATGGTGAGGCTGGCGGCGGCGGATCCCTCCTGGGTCGGCCAGAAATCATTGAAATACCGTCAAGATCCTCGCTCATCGTTGACCAATCCGATGCGGTCAACCTTCTGGCACAAAAGGTGCGTCCTTACCTGTACCACGCTGATCCAACTATTTGTGGCTCAAAAGCGGACAGTTGTTTAGCCCGAAACCGGCGCCGAATTAACACATCCCCAACGCCGGAAAATTCAGGATCGGGAGACTCACGATGTATAGAGATATTCCACGAACCAACGGCATGACGGAGGCAACGGTTTACGGCCTGGATCAAATCCAACAGGCCATCAATGGCACGGACCAGACTGATTTTTTGCACGCCGATTCCGCGGTCAAGGGCGAACAGCCCGAGGCGCTGGTGGCGGCAGTCTCTTTTGGGATGCTGCTCCTTATTCTCCTTGGCTATGCCCTCCAGACTTGGCTTTGAGGCCGAGGCCGATATCATCTTTTTACCCCCGGTCGCTTGGGCTAAGTCGCAACGACTAAGTGATGCCCGGCCCCGACGCGCCAGGCATTTTTGATTCCACTCGCGCCCTCAAAATTTACTCCCCCTCATTATGACACTGAGGTCAGCCGACCCGGCGGGTTGCCGCGGACCCTCAGCGCTCGTGGCGCAGCCTTTGCGGCTGTGCTACCGAATGACCACCGAATCGGCGGCTCCTGGTGGCGACGGGGAGAAGAATCCGACCAATTAACTGTACCGGCGACGCGGTTGACGTTCAGGAGGCGAACATGAAGTACGGCGTGATAACCCATTGCACGGAATATTCGATGCGCGCCGACGCGCTGGCGCGCGCCGCCGAGGAGCGCGGATTCGAGTCCCTGTTCGTGCCCGAGCACACCCACATTCCAGTGGAGCGCCGCTCGCCTTTTCCGCTCGGCGGCGAGTTGCCCAAGGAGTACTACCATGACAGCGATCCGTTCATCACGCTGACCGCCGCCGCGATGGTGACCACGCGCCTGCGGCTGGGCACCGGTATCTCCCTGATCACCGAGCACGATCCGATCGTCCTGGCCAAAGTCATCGCCACGCTGGACCTGATCTCCAACGGCCGGGTGATCCTGGGGGTTGGCGCGGGATGGAACGAAGAGGAAATGAGCAATCACGGAACCCCACCCAAATCGCGCTGGAAGGTGCTGCGCGAACGGGTCGAGGCGATGCGCCTGATGTGGGAGCGGGAGCAGGCCGAGTATCACGGCGAGTTCGTCAACTTCGCGCCGATTTTCTCCTATCCCAAACCGGTGCAAAAGCCACTGCCGGTGTTGGTTGGCGCGCATGGTTACAAAGGCTTGCGGCGCGTGGTGCGCTACGCCAACGGCTGGGCGCCGGTGGAAGCCGCAGTGCGCGACGTTAAGAAGGAAGTCCAGAATCTGCGCGCCCTGGCCGAAAGCGGCGGCCGCGATCCCAAGTCCCTGGACGTCACCATGATGCTGGCGCGTCCAGACCGCAAATCCATCGATCGCAATATCGAAGCCGGCGTGGATCGGGTGGTCTTCGGTCTTGCGGTGGGCGAGGCCGGCGTGGTCCTGCCCGAAATGGACAAGTACGCCAAACTCATCGGCTGACGGCCGCAGCGCACGAGGATCGAGCAAGCATGAGCCGATTTACCCTGAACTTCGCGCCCCATCTGGGAATCTTGCGGCCCGATCGTCCGCTCTTTATCAACCACGCGGGACCCGATCCAATCGATCAGTTGCGCTTCATCGCCGAGCAGGGATTTCGCGCGGTGGAGGACAACAACCTGATCGACCGGCCGATCGAGGTGCAGGAGCGGATGGCGGCCGAGATGGCGCGGCTGGGTCTTGAGATGGGCTGCTTCGTCGCTATCGGGCGCGAGAAGCGGGCGACTTTCGTCAGCCAGGATTCCACTGCGCGCGAGCTTCTCCTGAAGCAATTGGACATCGGGTTGGAGACCGCCCGGCGCATGAACGGCCGCTGGATCACCGTGGGTTGCGGCTATCCCGATCCCGAGCTGCCGTGGGCCTACCAGGCCGCCAACCTGATCGACAACCTCAAGTTCTGCGCCGAGCGCGCGCACGCCGCGGGCGTGACGCTGCTGGTCGAGGCCGTCAACCGCCGCGCGATGCCGGGGGTCTTCCTGACCAGCATCAAGGACGCGTACCTGGCGGTGCACAGCGTCGCCAGCCCCGGCGTCAAGCTGCTGTTCGACGTCGGTCACGTGCAGATCGAGGACGGCGACCTGATCAAGAACCTGGATCGATGCTGGGACGAAATTGCCTACTTTCAGTTGGCCGACAATCCGGGCCGCCGCGAGCCCGGCAGCGGCGAGATCAACTTCGTCCACCTACTGCGCCGGATCCATCGCAAGGGCTTCCGCGGTATCCTGGACATGGAGCACCTGGTCTCGGGCGAAGGACGCGCCGGCGAAGCGGCGGTAATCCGCGTTTACGAGGCGCTCAGCGCCGCCATTTCGTGACACTCACGCAACGCCCGCTCACGGGAGGAGAAAACGCAGATGCCAGGGTTTGCAGGATTCGACAGTGCTGACTTTCCGGGTACCGCTGAGATGGCGTGGTTGAAAGCCAACACCAATTTGACCTGGTGCGGCTATTACCTGGGTCCCGCGCCAAGCCATCGGGATACGGGCTGGATGGGGCAGATGAACGCGCTGCGCAATGCTGGTTGGGGGTTGGCTCCGCTTTATGTCGGTCAGCAAATTAGGGGGCTTGGCAGTCATAATGTCACTGGCGCCCAGGGCACGACCGATGGTCAGGATGCCGTCACGCTGCTCAACGCCGAGGGCTTTGTTGCAGGCACCTGCATCTATCTGGATCTCGAGGACGGGCCTCCGTTTACCTCGCCTCGAACCGACTACGTTGCCGCATGGGTCGATGCGGTTGAGGCGGGCGGTTTTAATGCCGGCGTGTACTGCTCGCACGGTTTCGCCGCGGCCGTCCACAGCTTGCGCTTAAGCGTGCGAGTATGGGCATTCAAGGTCAGTACGACGAGTGTGCATCCGTTTCCAGGCACCAACTTTCCCGACCTGCATCCAGCCGGTTCGGGATATCCCGGCGCATCCATCTGGCAACTGGGTCAGAACTGCCAATTAAGTCTTCCGGCGGGGCTGCAGTCTCCACTGGTCGACCTGGATAGCTCTGTCGTAACCGATCCGGGGGCACCCTGACCGAGCGCGAAAATGATTTTGGGCGGCGAGCGCTGAAGCCCTCTCCCTGGTCAGGAAGAAATCTTCAATCAGATACTGGCGCCGGGACCGTGCGCGACGGCGCTGCGCGAGTATCATTGTTTGCGGGAGGAATGCCTCGATGGCGCAATCAACCCCGGTCCGTCCCCTGAGCCGTTACAAGGTCCTGGACCTGACCCAGCATATCTCGGGTCCGGTCGCTACCCGCACGATGGCCGAGAACGGCGCCGAGGTGGTCAAGGTCGAACCGCCCGGCGGCGACAACTCGCGCAACGTCCCGGTGATCAGGCACGGGCGCAGCGGTTATTTTGTCGGACTCAACCGCGGGCAAAAAAAGTCTGTGCCTGGACGTTAAGAAACCTGCCGGCCTGGCGATTATCAAGGCACTGCTGCCCCGCTTCGACGTCATGGTCGAGAACTTCGCGCCCGGCGTGATCGGCCGGCTCGGTTTGAGCTATGACGTGGTGAAATCGATCAACCCCGCGATCGTCATGTGTTCCATCTCCAGCTTCGGCCAGAGCGGTCCGCTCGCGCCCAAGACCGGCTACGACTACGTCGCCGCATCCTACGCCGGCGTGATTAACACCATGGGCTTTCCCGACAGTTCGCCGGTTCTCCCCGGGCTCACGATGGGCGACTCGATGACCGCGATGAACGCGTACGCGGCCATCGTGACCGCGCTACTGTATCGCGAACAGACCGGGGCGGGTCAGTTCCTGGAGGTCTGTCTGCTGGATTCTTACTTGCAGTGCTGGGACCTCGCCGTGGAGTCGATCAGCCTTAATCCGGACAGCTTCAACACCGGGCGGGGCGGGCGGCGCTCCAACAACATGCCGCCAGTCGGCATTTTCAAATCAGAGCGCCATTATATCTGCGTGATGGCGCCCCATGACCACTTCTGGCCGCGCTTATGCAAGGCCATCGGGCGGCAGGATTTGGCCTCCGACCCGCGCTTCACCACCGTTGCGGCCCGCCGGCGCAACAGCGAGGAAGTGTTCCGCATCCTCGAAGACTGGTTCGCCGTCACACCTGAAGACGAGGCGTTGCGCTTGCTGGATGAAAATCGCGTGCCGGTCGGTCCGGTGCTGACCGTGGCTGAAGCGATGGAGCATCCGCATGTGCGCGCACGCGGCGCGGTCAGGAAGGTCAGGGATCGCATTCTGGGAGAATTCGACCTGCAGCAATCGGCGCTGCGGTTTTCAGCTTTCCAACCGCCAGCGGACCCGCAAGCGCCGCTGCTGGGCGAACACAACGCTGAAGTGCTGCGCGGTTATCTGGGCTACGTCGATGAGCGCATCGCCGAACTGGAAGCCGCCGGCGTGCTGCATCAGGCGCCCTACTAACGGCGCGCGCGGAATTTGATATAAGACTCAGGAGTCGCGGCCGATATCATTTTTAACCGGCGCAGCGGGGCAATGGTCGTGGAGTAACGCAATGACTGAGCAGATTCACAGTGTGGAATATCAGGCCGGCGTCCCTGCGCCTGACGGCGCCCCAGTTGGTCGGGGCGCCGCGCAACCAAACCGCTGGGACGGACGCACGCTCGGCTATGTCCCGTCGGGACCGATGCGCCTGAGCCCCGCGATTAAGCTTCACACCGAGGCGGCCGCGCAGATCGACCCGATCACCTTCGAGGTCATCCGCAACACGCTGTGGATCGTCAACGAAGAGCAGGCCGATACGATTCGCAAGGTGGCCGCCTCGCCGGTCACAGTCTATTCCTATGACCTCAACACCGCGCTTCAGACCGAGACCGGCGAACCGATCCTGTTCGCGCCCTACATCCAGTATTTCGCCGGAGTGTCGGACCTGGTGATCCGCTGGACGCTGGAAAACCGCGGCGATAACCCCGGCATCGCCGACGGCGACGTGTTCTTCCAAAACGATCCGCTGATCGGCGTGAGCCATCAGATGGACGTGCAGACCTTCGCCCCGGTATTCGTCGACGGCCGGATCTTCTGCTGGGTGTTCAACTCGGTCCACGTGCGCGACATCGGCGGCACCGCACCCGGCAGCTTCTGCGTGGAGGCGCGCGACGTGTACGGCGAGGCCACCCCGATCCCGCCGATCAAGCTGGTCGAGCGCGGCCGTATCCGCCGCGACGTCGAGGATATGATCCGCCGCCATTCGCGCATCCCCGACCTGCTCGGCCTCGACCTCCGCTCGCAGTTGGCCGGAATTCACGCGGCCCGCACCCGCGTGCTCGAAATGGTCCGCGCTTACGGCGCGCCGACGGTCAAGGCCGTGATGCGCAAGCTGATCGACGACACCAGCGCCACCGTATCCAGGCGGCTGCAACAATTGCCCGACGGCGTCTGGCGCGACGTCACCTACCTGGGCGCGGCCACGTCGGGCGACCGCCATGCCCGCCGCCTCGCGCTGACCATGCGCAAGGCCGGAGACCGGCTGATTTTCTCCAATGAAGGGACCGACCCGCAGTTCGGCTGCGGCAACATTTCATGGGGGGCGTGGCGCGCCGCGGTCGGATGCTCGGTCAGCGCGCTGCTCGCGTGGGATCAGCGCTACTGCCTGGGCGGGGTGCTGAAGCATCTGGAATTCGACGCGGTTCCCGGCACCATCAACTGTATCGATCGCAGCGGCGCGGTGTCGGGCACGCAGGCGATTATCAGCACCGTTTATCAGGCGGCCAAGGTGGTCTCGCGGATGGTGTCGTGCGACCCCGAACTGAAAAAGAACGTGATGGGTCCGGGGTCGGCCACCACCTGGACCACGATGTCGGGGCTCGACCAGTTCGGACAGCCCTATGCCAGCGTCACCCTGGACGAGGTCGCGATGGGCACCGCGGGGTTCTCGTTTCGCGACGGTAACGACCAGTGCAGCGATTTCGTCAGTCCGCGGATCGAAGCGGCCGATTGCGAGGTCATCGAGCAGACCTGTCCGGTGCTCTACCTGTACCGGCGCCAGTTCCACGGCTTCGGCCACGGCAAATACCGCGGCGGCAGCGGGATCGTGCTGGGATGGGTCGGGCACGAGACTACGGAGCAGAGCGTCAACGCGGTATCGGGTCCGTCAAGCATCCCGACCCAGACCGGGATCTGGGGCGGCCATTGGGGACAAAGCGGACTGTTCTATTCGCGCCACGACACCGCTATCAGGGCTGACTTCAAGCGCGGTTACCTGCCCGGCTCGACGGCGGAGCTGGAGCGGCGTTATCAGCTCGACGTGGTGCCGCCCAAGAGCGTCGGCGTGCGCCTGCTCGGCGACGATCTGTGGGTGATGGCGATGGCCTCGGGAGGCGGCTACGGCGATCCGATCAAGCGCGACCCCGAAATGGTGCGCGCCGACATCGTTGAAGACAAAGTCACAACCGGGGCGGCCGGCAGGATTTACGGCGTGATGGTGAAAGACGGCGCGATCGATGAAACCGCGACCGCGCAAGCGCGCCATGCGATTCGCCAGCAGCGCCTGGCGCGCGCCGCGATGCCCGCCGATGCGAACGGATCGGCGCCGCCCCACAACGGCGGTCCAATGGTCGAGGGCATCAAAATTGGCGAAGAGCTCAAGCTGGTGTCGATCGGCACGGCGCGCTACATCGCCTGCGCCGATTGCGGCCATCTGCTGTGCGAATCCGCCGCCAACTACAAGCTGAGCGCGGCCCGCATCGACGGCTCCCTGCACGAGATCGACCCGCACCTGTTCCCCGATTTCAGCACCGAACTCGATGACCAGATGACCTACCGGCAGTATCTATGCCCGATCCTGCGGCATCCTGTTCGACAACGAACTGTGCAAAGCGCAAGACCCGCCAGTGTGGGACGTCCAGTTGGATTGAGGCAGCGTTGTCACGAGCACTATCTGTGAGCCTCAATATACTTCGCTGCGATGGCGCACACGCGTGATGCTCAACCTTGGCGGCATCGTCGATGATATAAACCACGCGCCAATCACCGACGCGAAGGCGCCATTGATCTTTGAAGCCTTTCAGTTTTTTGCATCCTGCCGCCCGGGGATTGTCAACCAACGATAGAAGCTTGCGGTCGATGCGGGTAAAGACCGCACTATCAAGCGCATCCAGTTCCTTTTGCGCGAAAAGCTTGATTTCGAGCGAGTAGCTAGCCACGTAAACGGCCGCCCCCTAAGCGAGCGGCGCGGGCGCCAAAAAATGGCGCCAGGCGCGGCGAACCCTCACCCGGCGCTGCGCGCCGGCTTCTCCCTTCCGGGCGAGGCTATCCGATCCTCAGGTAGCCTTTTTCGCGCCGGGCAGGAAATCGTCGAGTTGGACGCCAAAGCTGTTGAGCGCCCACGACACCAGGTTGTACTGGCCGATGGTGAACACCAGGTCCATCATCTGCTCGGTGCCGTAGTGCGCGGCCAGCGTCTTCCAGGTCTCGTCGGCGACCACTGAGTTTTCGTAGAGGTCGTCAGCCGCCTGCAGGATCGCGGCGTCATCGCGGCTCCATCCCGCCTGCGGACCCTTTTTGATCCGCTCGATCTCGTCCCCGGTGAGGCCCGCGCGCTTGCCGATGATCACGTGCTGCTCCCATTCATAGGGCGCCTGGTTGAGCCATCCGATGCGCAGGATCGCGATTTCGCGGTCGCGCGCGGGCAGCGTCTGCCGCGACAGAATATAGCCGGCGAAGCGCAGCCAACTTCGCGCCAGCTTCGGATGGTTTACCAAGGTGCCAAAAATGTTCGGAATTTTGCCCTCGATGCGGTTTTTCTCCGCCATCTCCAGGTCCTCGGGGGACAGGGTGGAAAGGTCGCGCAACGGAATTCGCTGTTTTCTTTCGATCATCGGTTCATCTCCGGGCAGTTTTGATTTGGTTCACTTATACTCCAAAAACCGTCGGCCGACGCCAGCCGCGCCGGGGGACGCTCGCGCCTGAAACCGGGTGACGAATCCCAATCCGGTGTGGTCTAATTGGCTGACGTAAACCAAGGGAGGAAGAGGTTATGAGCGAGATGCGCTTTGACGGGCGGGTCGCGATCGTGACCGGAGCCGGCAACGGACTGGGGCGGTCCTACGCGCGATTGCTGGCGGCGCGCGGAGCCCGGGTCGTGGTCAATGACATCGGGACCAGCTCGATGGGCAAAGGCTACGACGAGGCTCCTGCCCACGCGGTGACCCGGGAAATAATCGACGCCGGGGGCCAGGCGGTGGCTGATACGCACACCGTCGCCGAGGAGGACAGCGCGCGGGCGATCGTGCAGACTGCGCTCGACGCATTCGGCAAGCTCGACATCCTGGTCAACAACGCCGGCATCTCGATTATGGCGCCGTTCGGCGAACTGTCATCCGCCGACTTCATGAAGGTCGATCAACACCAATATGATGGGCGTGGTGTGGACGTGCCGGGCGGCGTGGCCGCACATGCAAAAGGCGCGCTACGGACGGATCGTGAATATCACCTCGACCTCGTTTCTGGGCCATCCGACGCTCACCGCCTACGTCGACCGCGCGGGCGGCGACTTTCGGGTTCACCCGTACCCTGGGGCTGGAAGGGACCGACTACAACATCAAGTGCAACGCGCTTTCGCCGGTGGCCGGAACGCGTTCGGTGATGGAGTTGCTGGAGGAGTCGGAGCTGAAGACCTGGATGATGACCAAGCTGACGCCCGAGATCGTGGCGCCGGCGGTCGCGTTGCTGGCCCACGAACAATGTCCAATCACGGCTCAATGTCTGTCGGCGGGCGGCGGACGCGTCAACCTGGTGTTCTGGGGCGAGACCCACGGCTACGTGAATCAGGCACTGACGATGGAGGCGCTGCGGGACAATTTCGACCAGGTGGTGGATCGGACGCATTATGAGGTTCCGGCCAACGTGCTGGAATCGGCCGATTTCAACGCGTTCAAGCTGGGGCACAAACCGACCCACGACGCCGGCCACGAGATCGGATGGGAGCCCAAGCCCTACCGTCGCGATTGACGGCGGCCAAGCGCCTGGCCGCAGGCGCGCGGTGAAGCCGCTGCGCCCCCGGGATTTGACCAACACCGCATCAAGCGGCCACAGAGTGAGGAATCGGTGTGCGAATGCGGGAGGTCAACCGCTGCCCCATCGTGACTGGACCCCGGCCGCGATGCTAAAAAATCTGGTCGGGCACGAGGTTCGGTGCGGTGCTGTTTAATTCTTATCCTTTTATCGTAGGATTTCTGCCCGTGGTCCTGTTGGGCTACGCGCTTTTGGGGCCGTCCCGATGGCAAGCGCTCACGCCGTGGCTGCTGATTGTCGCGTCACTGTTCTTTTACGCCTGGTGGAACTGGCACTTTCTGCCCCTGTTCCTGTTCTCGATCGGGTTTAATTTCCTGTGGGCCAGATTGCTGAGCGCAAAGGCGCTTTACCCCGGCGGTCCCCACGACCGGCGGCGTCGGATTCGTGCTGGGCGTGGGAATCGTGGTGAACGTGGCGCTGCTGGGCTACTTCAAATATCGCGACTTCCTGGTCGGCAGTTTCGACGGCGCGCTTGGCGCGAATTGGCCGCTGCTGCATATGGCGCTGCCGCTGGCGATCTCATTCTTCACCTTCGAGCAGATCACCTACCTGATGAGTTGCTACCGCGAGGAACCCGGGACCGGCGACTTCGTCAGCTACGCCATGTTTATCAGCTTTTTCCCCCATCTGATTGCGGGACCGATCGTGCGCTATCGCGAGATTTATCCGCAGTTCAACCGCGGCAGCAAGTTTCGCCTGATCGCGGACAACGTGGCGCCGGGCCTGATGATTTTCGCCATCGGCCTGTTCAAGAAAGTGATCCTCGCCGACACCTGCCGCGATTACGTGGGCCCGATCTTCGATGCGCATTTCCGGCCCGGCTTTGCCGACGCGTGGGGCGGAGCGCTGGCCTTCGCAGTGCAGGTCTATTTTGATTTCTCCGGTTACTCGGACATGGCGATCGGCCTGGCGCGGATGTTCAACGTGCGCTTCCCGGAGAATTTCGATTCGCCCTACCAGGCCACCAACATGATCGACTACTGGCGGCGATGGCACATCACGCTGTCGTTCTTTCTGCGCGACTACGTCTATATCCCGCTGGGCGGCAATCGCAAAGGCGAATTGCGCCAGCAACTCAACCTGTTCCTGACCATGCTGGTGGGCGGCCTGTGGCATGGAGCGAACTGGACCTTCGTGGTCTGGGGCGCGCTGCAGGGCGCCGCCTTGAGCGTCAATCACTCGTTTCGCCGTCGCGGACATAGTCTGCCGCGCCTGGCGGGATGGGCGCTGACTTTTGGGGTGACGGTCTTCGGTTACGTGTTCTTCCGTTCCACCACCTTTACCCGGGCATGGGAAATCCTGCGCGGGATGCTCGGATTCAACGGCTTCGGGTGGCGCAGCGAATTCGGTTCATTTACCAGGGAAAAGTACCACGATGTCATCATCGGACTGCTGATCACCTGGTTTTGTCCCAACCGCCAGACCATCATGCAATGGGAATGGTTGGGGGACTATACTTATGCGGTGGCTTTCACCGTGCTGGCCGTAATCGCCATTCTCAACCTGGCCAATCCTCCGGCCTTCGTTTACTTCCAGTTCTGAATCGAGTTCGCCACCGATGGCTTTAGCACGCCGCCTCCGCCTGATGCTGACCGGATTCTTCGCCGCGCTGGCGGTGGTGATGCTTTTCAACTTTCTGGTCAACCCGCTGGGCGCGTGGCGCCATCGCCTGGTGCCCGGGCTTTATCGGCGGGTCAACCTGGAGCGGGAGGTGACGCCTTACCTGTTGCGCACCTCCACCCCGCAGACGCTGCTGCTGGGATCCTCACGCGTGCTGTATGGAATGAAAATCGAGCAAGGGGTGAAGGACGGGTTTGAAAACGGCGCGCTTTCGGGATCGAGCCTGCAGGAAATCTCCAAGGAGCTCGACCTCGCGCTGCGCAATCCGCAACTCAAGCGGATAATCTGGGGCGTGGAGTTTTACACCTTCGACACCTACAAGGACCAATGCGATCCCGATACCTGCGCGCGCCTTGACGGCGACCTCGGGATCAAGCTCACCGACGCGGTCCTGAGCACCGACACGCTCAGACTGAGCTGGCGGATGCTGGGGCGCGCGGCCCGCGGCGACGTGTCGGCGGCCGGGCGGATGCCGATCCCATGGCCCGCCCCTTTCATTTGCGCCAGGTTCAGCCATCCGGAACCGCCGACCCTGGCCGGGATGGATGAGGACCAGCGCTTCCGCGAGGTGACCAATCTGCCCGAGTACCGGCACTTCAATTATTCCCCCGGGCTGGAACAATTCTTCGCGCAAATCGTCGATCGGATCCGCCACGCCCATGTGGAGCTGATCGCCTTCGTCGCTCCGGTTACCGAATATGAACTGGAGATGATCCGCCAAAACGGACGTTGGCCGGAATTTCAACACTGGAAGCACTTCGTGGCCGACCACCTCGATTACACCGACTTTTCCGGTTACAACGGCGTCGCGCGCAGCGATCGGATGTTTATCGACGCGTGGCACATGGAACCCGCGGTCGGCGCGGTGATAATGCGCCGCTTGCTGGGCCGGTCCGACTGCGATTGCGCCGACGCCGCCATCGTCTGGAACTCGGCGCTCCCCATGACCGCGCCCGACGCCGACGCGATGGCGGCGTTGCAGGACCAGCGGATGGCGGCGGCGACCGCGGAGCCCAACGTGTACTCGACCACCGTTGCCGCCGCGATCGCCAAGCGCTATGGAGCGCCCAAGCCGGCGTTGTCAGCACGCCGATAAGCGGGGCCGGCTGCGTATCCTTCGGCCACCAACCCAGCTAGGCTGGGGCATCGACGAACCGCCATGGGGGATGACCAATGCCAACTTACGTAATGCTGTTTCATCTGACCCATCAGGGCCTCGATCATCTCAAGAGATCGCCCGATCGGGTCGAGGCGGCGCTCCACGCCTTCGAGCGCCACGGCGCCAAAGTGAAAGACTTTTACTCCATGATGGGCCAGTACGATTCGATGTTCATTGTCGAGGCCCCCGATGACGAAACCGTCGCCCGGCTTGCGCTCACGCTGGGCGCGCAGGGCAACGTCCGCAGCGAGACCCATCGCGCGTTTAGTCTGGCGGAGTACCGCGCACTGATCGCGAAAGTCGGGTAATCCTCGCACCGGGGATTTGACAAACTTCCGCGCGCGGCTGGAAAATAGCTGACTATTCGAACTGGATCACAATTCAGGCTTTGGCCCCGCAGTTTCCCGGGTACTCCCGCCGGAGCACCACTAAGTACCGGCCGGCTGGTGCTGCTTTGGTACGGCACTTTTCTGATCGCGGGACTGCTGGTGCACGGGGCTCTGCGCAACGCCGAAGCGGTGGTCCTGTCAGCGGCATTGCTGGCCGGCGCGGTGGCCGTTCCGCTGATCATGCTGGGCTACACTATCCGCAGCAGCGGCGGCGACTTCAACTCCCATGTCCTGGTTCCCGCGATCGGACCGATCGTCATCGCCGTCCTGATCTTCGATTACGTCGAGTACAACCGGCGGATTGACGAAGCATTTTCGGCGCAACTTATATCCACGGACCTGGTGGGATTATCCGAGGTCAAATGGACTGGCGTGGGCGCCGGCAAGAGCGGGCATTTGACCGGCCGGGTTTTCAATCGCTCCCCACATCAACTGATCGGCATGAGCCTGGAGGTGAAACTGTACGCCGGTACCCAAAAGGTCACCAGCGTGATCGCCGACGCTGACCTCGCGGTGGATCCCGGAAGACAGGCAAATTTCAATTTGACCACGGCGGCCCGGCCGGCCGGGCCCGCCAACGCCCTGCCCTGCAGCGATGAACGCGCCGCACCCGCACAGGGTACCGGCGGTGGCCCGCAGGAATTCAGATGCATCTACCAGATCAAGGGCGTCCACGGCGAAGAGGTCTCTTTTTGAGCCGCGCTCATCGCAGCGGTTGAAAGTGCGCGACCTGATGTCGCACTATCGGGTGCGCAATGACCGTTGACCGCCGGCGCCGCCGGCCAAATTGACTTGGAAGACTGGATTGGAGGGAAGGCAACCGATGGACACCTGCCAATATTGCCAGAAGGACAAAGAAGACGCGCTCACCCGCTTCTATACGCATCCAGAAACCCATCGCAACACCTTTCTGACGCTGTGTCAGGAATGCGAAAACAAGATGAGGAACACTGCCTGGGGTGAAGGCGATGTAGGAAGCTGGCTGAAGAATCACGTGCTCAGTTAACCGCGGGCCGATCCTGGCCAGCTGCCGCTGTCGCCCGGTGATGCGCGACGGCGGCAGCTTTTCCGATGGCCGCGCCGGCCTGGCGGGTTGCGGTTATTTTCGTAGCGCACCGACCCCGGGAATCATTCAGGAACGGCGGGGGCCGGGACTGCCGCGGGCGCGGTGACGGACTGCTGCGGCGGCAGGATTTCAGGCGGTATCTGACCAGTTGGAAAGTATGGATTGTTGGCTTGCACGTTAGAGGTAATCGGAGCCGGACTCCGAATCAGGGCCGCTGCCAGTCCCTCGGCTTGCAGCCAATATTGGAACTGCGCGGGTTCCGACAACGCGCCCAGCGTGACGGCTTCGCCTTGCGCGTCAATGAAGTCGACGATGATTGGGCCCTGCTCAACGCGCAAATCGTAGCCCCCGGGCGGAAGTGCGTATGCGAAGCTGCCGTCGGGCCCAGTCCTGGCCAGAAACAGATCGCCACTGACGACGTTTTGGAAATGAATCGCCCGGCTGGCCGCCGGCTGCCCTGCGTAAGTGAGCAGCTTGCCGCTGACTACCACTGGAGTCGCCGGATCCAGATGGCCAACGACTCCCTTGTGCGGTCCGGCGATGGCGGCAATCGGAACGGCGACAATCGCAGACAGGAGCACGAGGATCGACAGGCGTTTTTGACAAGTCATCGACATATTAATAACCAGTGGCGAAGTCTGGCTCAATTCGCAATGATGATCTCGGGCCTGATTGACGCGGGCCGCTACTCCCGCGGGTTCATCCCGGCAAAGAACGCCGGGCTCAGGGCGCGCCAGCCTTTGATGCGTGCGGCGCGGACCGTTATGCTAGCAGAGTGTTTGAAAGCGAGCATCCTTACCAAGGCAACAACACCAACGCAATCAGCCTTACTTTCTCAGCACCCTGCCAGTTTGACAAATACGGAGCCTGACCAAACATGGAACGAGTGACAATTTACCACAATCCCAACTGCAAACATTCCCGCGGCGCGCTTGAACTGCTGGATTCACGCCATGTGGAGCACGAAACGATTGAATACCTCAAGACCCCGCCGGATCGCCAAACCCTGGAAAAAATTCTGGGGATGCTGAGCGATCCGCCTTCGGAACTGGTGCGCGATGACAAACGGTTCAAAGAGCTGGGCCTCAAGATGGACAATTACCAGAGCAAGGCGGCGGTTATCGACCTGCTGTTGAAGTATCCCGAACTGATGCAGCGGCCGATCATCATCAAGCACGGCCACGCCGTGATCGCGCGCCCTGCGGAAAAGCTCCTGCCGTTGCTGGATTAGAGACGTCGCGCGGGTAAATCCGGCATCCCGGGATACCCGGGCGAGGCGTGCGCAGCGGCGGGGTGTTGAAAAAAGGAGTTTGGTGAGCAATCCAACGTTTGGTAGCTGCGCACCCTGCATGAAAGATGGCTCCGTTCCTTCATTCTCTCTTGGAAGAGATCAGAGTGAGGGAGCGGGCTGTGAAAAAGCGGAAATCCTTTTTTTCGCAGCCTGGCGGGAGCAAATCGGCGCCGCCATCAGAATCGGTTCAGGCGCTTTTTTTGACTTTGCCGCTGCGGATGCAGCGGGTGCAAACCAGCATCCGCTTGACCCCGCTGCCGATTTTGGCCCGCACTTCCTGGAGATTGGGCTGCCATCGGCGTTTGGTCTTGTTGTTGGCGTGGCTGACTTTGTTGCCCACGGAGGGCTGCTTACCGCAAATCGCGCAATGTCTCATCTTGATCGAACTCCGGGATACAAGTGCCTTAAACTAGCCGGAGTTCGGCTCCGGGGAAAGAGGGGCGGCTCGCGACCGGCTGTGGATACCACGCGTGGTCGGCCGGATTGCCGCTTGATTATGGGCCGGGCTCCGTTCAATCTCGATGACTGGTCCATCATCCGCAATCGATTGTGGGCGTTGTGGTGAGCGATTTTGCTACACTTTAGGCTTGGCTTCGCGGCCAGCTGCTTGCGGCCGCTCAAGCCGGACTCCCAGAGATTCCCATGTCTGACCGCGTGATTCACATCCTTCCCGAGCAGGTCGCCAGCCAAATCGCGGCCGGGGAGGTAGTGGAGCGGCCAGCCTCCGCGGTCAAGGAACTGATCGAGAATTCACTGGACGCGGGAGCCCGCTGCGTCACGGTCGAGGTCGCCGGTGGCGGCGCCGGCCTGATTGCCGTCAGCGACGACGGCTGCGGGATGAGTCCCCACGACGCGGTGCTCTCCCTGCGCCGTCACGCCACCTCCAAGATTCGCGATGCGTCGGATCTGGTCGCGATTCGTTCACTGGGCTTTCGCGGCGAAGCGCTGGCTTCGATTGCCAGCGTCTCGCGCCTGGAGCTGAAAACCCGCCGCGCCGAGGATCTGAGCGGAATCCATCTGAGCGTGGTGGGCGGAGAGATGGCCGCGCGCGAGGACTGCGCGATGGCGCCGGGGACCCGGATCGAAGCGCGCGACCTGTTCTTCAATACTCCGGCCCGGCTCAAATTCCTCAAGTCGGCTAACGCCGAGCAGACCGCCGCTATCGAAATCGTGCAGCGCCTGGCCCTGGGATGTCCGGGAGTGGCGTTCGAGATGCGGATGGACGGCCGTCAGGTGCTCGACCTTCCACCCGCGGCCGGATTGCTGGAGCGCTTTCGTCAATTGTACGGCGCCAAGCTGGCGTCGCGGATGCTGCCGGTGAGCGGGGGCGGCGACGGGGTCAAAATCGATGGGCTGATTTCGCTCAGCCAGGAATCCTTCGCCAGCGCACGGATGCTCTACAGCTTCGTTAACGGACGGGCGGTGCGCGACCGGCTGATGATCCGCGCGATCGGCAACGCCTACGCGACCCTGATGCCGCGCGGCCGTTATCCGGCGGTGGCGCTGTTTATCACGCTGCGGCCGCATGACGTCGACGTCAACGTGCATCCGATGAAGGCCGAGGTGCGGTTTCGCCGCGGCGGCTCAATCTTCGAAACGATTTATCGCGTGCTGCGTGATCGGCTCGCCGATCAAACCGCGCCAGTGGTTGAGCCGGCTGCCGCGGTTGAGCCCGTCATCCCCAACGAACCTGCGTCCGCGGCCGTGCCCGCCGTCTCCGCATCGACACCGGACCGAGCAGCCGCGCCGATGGCCGCGCGCGAATCAGGCCCATCGGCGAACTCACCGCTGCGACTGGTGCTCGAAGCCGGGCAGCCGCCACCGGCGCGCGCGCAGCAGCAAAACCTGGGTCTAGGCTATCGATCGGCCGGGCCGCCGCCCGTATTTCCTCCGCTAGCGGCGGCCGGCAACGTCGGCGAGCACGGAGCGGCGGTTCCGGCTTATTCAGGACTGCGGGTAATTGGCCAGATCTTCGCCGGGTATATCGCGCTGGAAAGTGACGAAGGATTATTGCTGGTGGACCAGCACGCCGCCCACGAACGGGTGACCTTCGAGCGCCTCAAGTCCCAGCTCGGCAGCGGCGGAGTTGAGGTGCAGGCGCAGCTCATGCCCGAGACTCTGGAAATCAACCCGGCACGCGCCGCGCACGTCCACGCCGCGCTACCCAAGCTGCGCGCCCTGGGATTCGAGATCGAACCGTTTGGCCCCACCACCCTGCTGCTCAAGGGTACTCCGGCGGTGTTCGGCGCCGGCGGCGGCCTGCGGCTGCTGGCCGACATGATCGAAAGCCTCGGCGACGGCGCCACGCAATGGCGCGGTGAGGAAGGCTTCGAGGCGATGCTTAAGCAACTGGCTTGCCATGGTTCGGTCCGGGTCGGGCGCCTCTTGAAGGATTCGGAGATCCAGGCCCTGCTGACGGATCTTGATCGCACGCCGTTCAAGACCAACTGTCCGCACGGGCGCCCGGTGCATATCCGCTTCGGACGCGGCCAAATCGAGCGCATGTTCCGGCGATGACCGCGGTTTTTCGGGAAAGGTTTTCCACCACTCTCCGACGTTCGGTCGAGAGCGAATGCTTGCTGTCCCCTCCCGCTCATTCAGAGGCGGTCGAGAAATGTCCAAAGATGACCTCGCGTGCGCCTGCGGACCCGGTCCGCAGGCGCACGCCGGGAGAGGCCAGCGCGCGATTTGCGCCAGCAAGTCGCGTGACGGGTGAGGGTTCTGATACACCTCAAGCGTCAACTCCCACCCGCGTCCCCGCTGCGCGCGCGTCCGCCTCTGATACCCCGCCGATCAAGCTCGGCTTCATCGTCGGCCCCACCGGGATCGGCAAAACCGCCCTGACCCTGGAGGTCGCTCAACGCCTGGGCGCGGAGATCGTCAACGCCGATTCGCGCCAGGTTTACCGCGGCATGGATATCGGTACCGCCAAGCCCAGCGCGGCCGAACTGGCGCGCGTGCGCCATCATCTGGTCGACATCCGTTCACCGGGGCAACCTTTGGATGTCGCGCAATTTCGCGCCCTGGCGCAGACCGCAATCGCGGAGATCGCCCCCCGCGGTGCTCCGATTCTGGTCACCGGGGGCAGCGGACTTTATCTGCGCGTGCTGCGCTACGGCATCTTCAGCGGACCCGGCGCCTCACCCGCGATCCGCAACGAACTGCTCGAAGCCGCCGCGCGCCAGGGAATTGAATACCTTTACGATGAGCTGCGCCGGATCGATCCGGCGGCGGCGCGGCGGCTGGAGCCGCATGATCGCTACCGCATCGTGCGCGCGATCGAGGTCTTCCGCCTGACCGGCATCACCATGAGCCAGCATCAGGCCGAACACGGCTTTGCGCGTCCGGAATACGAAACCTTGACTATCGGGTTGCGGACGGACCGCGAGCAGCTCTATCAGGCGATCGATCGGCGCTTTGACGCGATGATGGCTGCGGGACTGGTGGCGGAGGTGAAGGCTCTTCTGGAGGCCGGGTACACGCCGCATGTACCCCCGCTCAGCACGATCGGCTACAAGCATGTCGCCGCCTATCTGCGCGGCGAGAGCACCCTGGAGGTGGCGGTGGAGACGGCCAAGCGCGACACGCGCCGTTTGGCCAAGCGGCAACTGACCTGGTTCCGCCGCGATCCGGAGATTATCTGGATTGACGCCGGCTCCGGAGCGGAGCAGGCTTACACACTGTTTGCGGAATTTTTCGGCGGGGCGGCCAGCGCGCCCGTTGATTGCTGAATCAAAATGCCCGGCACTTCCGATTATATGGATTTCGAGCAGCCGTTGCGCGAACTCGACCAGCGCCTCGCGCAGGCCGACCCCGACGCGCGCGCCGCGCTGACGGCGCAGCGCGCGCGGCTCCAGGCGCAAATCTTCGCCAACTTAAGCGCGATCGATCGCGTTCGCCTGGCGCGGCATCCGGCGCGCCCGCAAACGCTGGATTATCTGGGGGCGCTGTTTCACGACCTGGTCGAGGTCCACGGCGACCGCCGTTTCGGCGACGACGGCGCGATCGTGGCCGGGCTGGGTTATTTCAAACGCCAGCCAGTCGCAATCGTCGGCCATCAGCGCGGCCGTTCGACCGCCGAGCGCATCAAGCGCAACTTTGGGCGTCCCAATCCCGAGGGCTATCGCAAGGCCGCGCGCCTCTACGATCTCGCCAACCGTTTCCATCTGCCGCTCATCACTTTTATCGATACCCAAGGGGCGGAACCTGGAATCGGCGCGGAAGAACGCGGACAAGCTGAAGCGATCGCCCGCAATCTCGAACTGATGGCCCGGATCGAAGCCCCGGTGATCGCCTGCGTGATTGGCGAAGGGGGATCGGGCGGAGCGCTGGCGCTGGGCGTGGCCAACGTGATCCTGATGCAAGAGTGCTCCTGCTATTCGGTGATCACGCCGGAGGGCTGCGCGGCGATTTTGTGGCGCGAGGCGACGCCCGAAAATGTCGCCCGGGCGGCCGCCGCGCTCAAGCTGTCGGCGCCGGATCTGCTGCGGCTGGGAATCGCCGACGAAATCATCCCCGAGCCGCCGGGCGGAGCCCATCGCAATCCGCAGGCGGCGGCCGCCCTGGTGGGCAAGGCGCTCGGGCGGCATCTTGCCCGTCTGGTCAAGCTTGACGGCGAAACCCTGCGCGCCGCGCGCGACCACAAGTTCAACTCCATGGGCAACGCTTTTGTGGCCAACGCTGCCGCCGATTTGCGCCGCCCGGCAACGGTTGCGGCGGTGCGGCGCACCACACCCGCGGCGCCGCCCGAAACCTCCGGCGTTGAAAAGCGCCGTGGAATCGGTTAGCGGTTTTGCGGTGTCATCACCGGCTGAGAAGAAAGAGCATCCCGCAGATGGACTGACCGGCTTGCGGGCGCGAATCGACGGGATCAACGATAAGCTGCTCGCGCTGCTGGGCGAGCGCGCCGAGTTGGCGTTGGAAATCGGTCATCTCAAGCGCGCCAACGGCGCCGAGGTTTACCAGCCCTTGCGCGAGCAGCAGATCATTGAAGGGTTGCTGCGGCACAATCCCGGACCGCTTAGCAATGAACACATCCGCCGCATCTTCATCGAGATAATCTCCGCCTGCCGCGCGCTGGAACGGGAACTGCGCGTGGCCTACCTCGGACCCGAGTATTCCTACACCCACTTGGCGGCAGTCAACCGCTTCGGCGCCAGCGCGGAAATGGTGTCGGCCGAGTCGATCGCCGCGGTGTTCGCGGCGCTCGACGGAGGGCGCGCCGACCTCGGGGTGGTGCCGGTGGAGAACTCGACCGAGGGATCGGTTTCGCTGACGCTGGACTTGCTGGCGGATACCCCGCTTCAGATCGTGGGCGAACTGATGCTGCCGGTGCGTCACGCGCTACTCTCGGTGAGCGGCGACCAGACCGCGATTCGCAAAATTATTTCCCATCAGCAGTCGCTGGGCCAATGCCGGATCTACCTGAGCACCAACTATCCGCAATGCCCGCAGGAGGCGGTCGCCTCCAACTCGCTGGCGGCGAAAATGGCGGGCCACGATCCTGACAGCGCGGCGATCGCGTCGGCGCAAGCGGCCGCCCCGTATGGACTGCGGGTGGTTGCCGACGGCATCCAGGATGTGGCGCAGAACATCACCCGCTTCCTGGTGATCGGGCGCGAACCGGTGGGGCGCAGCGGCGCCGACAAGACCACGCTGATCTTCGCGATACCCGAAAAGTCGGCGCGCTCAAGGAAGCGCTGACCATCTTTGCCCGCAATTCCATCAACCTGAGCATGATTCAGTCGCGGCCGCAGCGCTCGCGTCCCTGGGAATACATCTTTTTCGTCGACCTCAAGGGTCATCGCGACGATCCCGCGATGCAAGGCGCACTGGAGACGCTCAAACGCAAAGCCCTGTTTCTAAAGATTTTGGGATCGTATCCTGAAGGAAAGCCGCCCGGCGATTGAGCGGTTAAAGAAGCCCCAATTGGAATTATTAGAAGATCTGGTGCTCGCCTCAGTGGCCGCGCTCAAGCCCTATGAGCCCGGCAAACCGATCGAAGAAGTCCAGCGCGAACTGGGGCTCACCGATGTAGTCAAGCTCGCCTCCAACGAAAATCCGTTGGGTCCTTCGCCGATGGCGGTGGCCGCGTTGCGGGCGGCGATCGACGGCCTCAACCGCTATCCCGACGGCGGCAGCTACGCGCTGATCAATAAAATCGCGGCGCATCACGGGCTGAGCGCCGCGCATATTTTCATGGGCTGCGGTTCGGTCGAGATTCTCAACCTGCTCGCGTACCTGTTCATCCGTCCGGGGTTCAATGCGGTCACCTCCGAACATGCCTTCGCGATTTACGAACTCGTGGTCGCGGCCAGCGGCGGTATCACCAAGACCGTGCCGATGAAGGACTACACCTTCGATCTCGACGCGATTGGCGGCGCGGTCGATGAACACACCCGGGTGATCTTCCTGGCCAATCCCAATAATCCGACCGGGACGATCTACCGTCGCGACGCCTGGGAACGATTGCTGGCGCGCCTGCCCGAACATCTGGTGGTGGTCGCCGATGAAGCCTACTTCGAGTTCGTGCGCGATCCCGGCTACCCCAACGCGCTGAATTACCTGGCGGACCATCCCAAGCTGATCGTGCTGCGCACCTTCTCCAAGATTTTTGGCCTGGCCGGTTTGCGCGTGGGTTACGGCGTGGCGCATCCCAAGATGGTCAACCTGCTCAACAACGTGCGCCAACCTTTCAATATCAACTTGCTGGCGCAGGCCGCCGTGCTGGCGGCGATGGATGACCATGAGTACGTGCGGCGCACCCTGGAGGTGAATGCGCAGGGTATCGAATATCTGGAGCGCGAGTTCAACCGGCTCAAGGTGCGCTTCGTGCCGACTCAGGGAAATTTTTTTCTGGTTGAGGTTGGCGACGGAGTCGAAATCTACAACGCGTTGCTCAAGCACGGCGTGATCGTCCGGCCGATGCATGGGTACCAATTCCCTCGCCACGTTCGCATTAGTGTCGGATTGCCGGAGGAGAACCGCCGGCTGATCGAGGCGCTGACGGCGGTGCTGGGCGGGCGGACGTGACAAATCGCTTTCAATGGTCTCCCCTTGCAGCGGGAGGGAAGGTTCCGGGACTCGCTATTCCATGACCACGCTCTTCCGCCAGATGACGATTTGCGGCGTCGGACTGATTGGCGGTTCGCTCGCACAGATCGCTCGTGACAAGGGACTGGTGGAGCGCATCGTCGGCCTGGGCCGCACGCAGGCCAATCTCGACGTCGCGATCGAGCGTGGGCTGATCGACTTTGCCACGCGCGATCCGGCGCAAGCCGCCGCGGGCGCCAACCTGGTGGTGTTGGCCTCGCCGATCCTGGCGATGCCGCCGCTACTCGCCGAGATGGTTCCGCATCTGCCCGCCGACGCGGTGATAACCGACGTCGGCAGCGTCAAGGGCTGGGTGATCGATCGGCTTGAGCCGCTGCTGGGTCCGGCGATGGCGCTGGTCGCGGCGCATCCGGTGGCGGGCAAGGAGACCACCGGCGCGGCGGCGGCGGACCCCGAACTGTTTGCCGGGCGCCGCGTGATCATCACTCCGTCAACGCGCAGCACTGCGGAGGCGATCGAGCGGGTGGAGCAATTGTGGCTCGCCACCGGCGCGCGGGTGGAGCAAATGCCGGCCGCGGTCCATGATCAGATCCTCGCGCGCGCCAGCCATCTGCCGCAGTTGATCTCCAGTGCCTTGGGCGCGGCGCTGGCCGAAGAGCGGATTGCGGGACGCTTCGCCGCGGCCTTCGGCGCCGGCGGCTTGCGTGATACCACGCGCCTGGCGCTGTCGTCGCCCGAAATGTGGCGCGACATCTGCGTGACCAACCGCGAGGCGATCCTTCAGGCCCTGGCGCTGTTCACGGCGTCGATTGAAAACTTTCGCCGCCTGGTTGAGGCCGGCGACGCCCACGGACTGGAGGCCGCGTTGCGCGCCGGACAGGGCGTCGGGCGGCATCTCGCCGCCGTCGCGGCGGCTCCCGGGCGCAGCCGTCCGATCGTGGCGATCGACGGACCGGTGGGTGCGGGCAAATCCACGGTGGCGCGCGAGTTGGCGCGCGCGCTCGGTTTCAGTTATCTCAATACCGGCGCGATGTACCGCGCCGTGGCGCTGGCGGCTCATCGGGCCGGGATTCGCGCCGGCGAACCCGAGATCGAGCAGCGCCTGGCCCCGATTCTCACAGCCATCAGGATCGATTTCGACGGCGAACAGGTTTTGCTTGACGGACACGACGTGAGCGGCGCGATCACTGTCAACCGCAATCAGCGATCTGGCCTCCAAACTTTCGGCACTGCGCGCGGTGCGCGAGCGGATGGTGGAATTGCAGCGCGCGGCGGGGGCCGGCGGCGGCGTGGTGATGGAAGGACGCGATATCGGCACCGCGGTGTTTCCCGACGCGGAACTGAAGTTCTATCTGGACGCCGACGTGAAGGTGCGCGCGGCACGGCGTTATGAGGAATTACGCGCCAAAGGCGAGGCGACGACCGCTGGAGGAAGTGCAGACGCAACTGATCGATCGCGACCAGCGCGATTCGACCCGCGAAATCGCTCCGTTGAGGTGCGCGGAGGACGCAATCGTGATAAACTCTTCCAATCTCTCGGTCGCGCAAGTCGTCGAGCGGTTAATACGCAAAATTCACAAGCGGTTTCGGCAAGGCAGCGGGACTTGAATCGGGGATGGCCCGGTTGTATGGATTCGTGTGAGCCTATCGAATTCCGCGCGGAAGGTCCCAAATAAATGGAGAAAGGTTTGTCCAACACACCCAACGGAGGAGACGATGAATTTGAGTCGTTGATGGAGAAAAGCCTCAACGCGCCGCGTCCAGGAGATGTCCTGACCGGCAGTGTCCTGCTCATCACCCGCGATTACGTCATCGTCGACATCAATTATAAATGCGAAGGCCAGGTGCCGCTCGCCGAGTTCATTGACCCCGACGGCAATGTCGCGGTGAATGAAGGCGACGAGATCGACGTATATTTCGACGGCACCGAGACCGACAACGGCACGGTGATGCTGTCGCGGGCCAAAGCCGAGAAGTTCAAGGTCTGGCGTGAGCTGGAACGGGCCTTTCAGACCGATACCGCGGTCGAAGGCGTGGTCCTGGGCAAGGTCAAAGGCGGACTGAAGGTGGATATCGGGGTGCCGGCGTTCCTGCCCGGCTCGCACGTGGATATCCGTCCGGTGCGCAACCTCGATCGCTATATCGGCCAGCGGGGGCGGTTCCAAATCCTCAAATTCAATCGCGCGCGGGCCAACGTCGTCGTCTCGCGCCGCAGTGTGCTCGAGCGCGAGCGCGCGTCTTTGAAAGAAGAGACGCTGCGCGTGCTCGAAGAGGGCGTGATCCTCGAAGGCACGGTCAAGAACATCACCGACTACGGCGCTTTCATCGATCTCGGCGGTATCGACGGTCTGCTCCACATCACCGACATGTCGTGGGGCCGCCTGCAGCATCCTTCCGAGGTGCTCAAGGTCGGCGAGAAGGTCAAGGTGGTGGTGCTCAAGTATGACCCCGAACGCGAGCGGGTCTCGCTGGGCATGAAGCAGATCATGTCCGACCCGTGGACCGAAGCGGCGGCCAACTACCCGGTCGGACGCCGCATGCAAGCGGCAAGGTGGTCAGCGTCACCGATTACGGCGCGTTCATCGAATTGGAAAAAGGCGTCGAGGGGCTCATCCACGTCTCGGAGATGAGCTGGACCAAGCGCACCGTCCATCCCTCCAAGGTGGTCAACGTCGGCGATCATGGTCGAGGTCCAGGTACTCGGCGTGGACGAAGGCAATCGGCGGATCTCGCTGGGGCTCAAGCAGACCGAACCCAATCCGTGGGAGGTGCTGGCCGATAAATATTCCCCGGGCGCCCACGTCAAGGGCAAGGTCAAATCGATCACCGACTTCGGCATCTTCGTCGAGATCGAATCGGGCATCGACGGCCTGGTGCATATCTCCGACCTGTCGTGGACCAAGAAGGTCAAGCATCCCTCCGAACTCTACCACAAGGGCGACGAGGTCGAGGCGGTGGTGCTGGGCATCGACATCGAGAACGAGCGCGTGAGCCTGGGAATCAAGCAGCTCAGCGACGATCCCTGGAACACCATCGCGCAGCGCTATCCGATCAATACCAAGATCAACGGCAAGGTCACCTCGATCGCCGACTTCGGCGTGTTCGTCGAAATCGAGGACGGTATCGAAGGCCTGATCCACGTCTCGCAGCTCTCCTCGGAGCGCGTGGACAAACCCTCCTCGCTGTTCAAGGTCGGCGATCAGGTCGAGGCGCTGGTGGTGCAGCTCGATCCCAAGGAGCGGCGCATCGGGTTGTCGATTCGCGCGCTCAAGCAGCACGAGGAGCGCGAGGAGATGCAGGCCTACATGCGGCGCGAACATCAGGGCGCGCGCTTCTCCTTCGAGGACATCCTCAACGAGGAATTGCGCCTGGATCGCGATGACGCCGAGGGCCGGGGTTCCCGGACCAAGGCGCGCGACCGTTGATCCGCGGTCGCACCGGCAAGCCATGGCGCGGCGCGAAATCGGCCAGCGGCTGATCCACGGCCTGCCGCAGAGGCGGCGCGGCCCATCTGATGGCAGCGGCGGCACGGCACCGCTGCGATAAAATCCGTGCTCCGTTCCGGATGAAGCTGCGCGGCTGCGTCTGATGGCGCGGCGTCAAGCGGATGCGGATAAAGACCGCTCCGGATGGCGCCAGTTGTGGGCGCCGTGGCGGGCCGCGTATATTCGTGCGACGCACAACGCAACGACGCGCTGCATTTTCTGCTTCGGCGCGCTGCGCGAGGCTTCCCGCAAGCGCCGCTTGGTGTTGTACGCGGGTGCCGAAGCCTCCGTGATGCTCAACCGTTATCCTTACAACGGCGGACACCTGCTGGTGGCGCCGCGCCGCCACGTCGACGCGCTGGAGTTGCTCTCGGCGGCCGAGACCGCCGCGATCGGCGCGCTGTTGACGGGCTCGGTCAGGATTCTCAAGAAATCGTTGGGCCCGCACGGCTTCAACCTCGGCGCCAACCTGGGGCGCGTGGCCGGAGCGGGAATCGCCGATCATGTCCACTGGCATATCGTGCCGCGCTGGAGCGGCGACACCAACTTCATGCCCGTGATGAGCGCCACCCGCGTCATCTCGGAGCACCTGGAAAGCAGCTTCGCGCGGCTCGAGCCGCATTTCAGAAAACTCCAAAGTTCCGTATCCTAGACGGGAAGGGACAGGGGCCCGGTTATGGACCAAAGCTTGCTTCAGATTCGGACCGTGGGCGAACTCAAACGCGCCGGCTACAAGGTCGAGCCGGTGCGCCTTGAGATGCGCAACAATCTGCTCCGCCTGCTGCGCAACCAGGAGCGCCTGATGCCGGGGATTCTCGGCTATGACGACTCGGTGATTCCCGAGATCGAAAACGGGGTGCTGGCCGGACATCACATGGTGTTCCTGGGCGAGCGCGGGCAGGCCAAGTCGCGCATCATCCGCTCGCTGACCGGCCTGCTCGACGAGTACGTGCCGGCCGTCAAGGGCTGCGAGATCAACGACAACCCGATCGCGCCGATCTGCAAGGAATGCCGCCGCAAGCTGACCGAGGCCGGCGACGATCTCGAAGTCGAATGGATCGACCGCGACCGCCGCTACGCCGAGAAGCTGGCCACGCCCGACGTCTCGATCGCGGATTTGATCGGCGAGATCGATCCGATCAAGGTCGCCGAGGGGCGCTACCTGGCCGACGAGGAGACCATCCATTACGGACTCATCCCGCGCACCAACCGCGGCATCTTCGCGATCAACGAGCTGCCCGACCTGACCGAGAAGGTCCAGGTCGGACTGTTCAACCTGATGGAAGAAAAAGACGTCCAGATCAAGGGCTACAAGATCCGCCTGCCGATCGACATGGTCCTGGTCGCCAGCGCCAATCCGGAGGATTATACGTCACGCGGACGGATCATCACCCCGCTCAAGGACCGCTTCGACGTCCAGATCCGCACCCATTATCCCAAGACCATCGAGGACGAGATCGCGATCATGGAGCAGGAGGCGACCTACCCGCCGCCCGCCGGGATGGAAGTGCGGATGCCGCAGTTCATGAAGGACATCATGGCGCAGATCACCTTCGAGGCGCGCGGCAGCAACGAGATCAACCAGACCTCCGGGGTGTCGGTGCGGGTGACCATCAACAACTTCGAATCGCTGATCTCCAACGCCGAAAAGCGCGCCGTGCGCAACGGCGATACCGAGGTCGTGCCGCGCCTGTCCGATCTCCATTCGGTGTACGCCTCGACCGCCGGCAAAATCGAGATGGAATACGCGGGCGAGGAAAAAAAGGAAGAGGACCTGATCGAGCGGCTTATCAACCGCGCCGTGCTCAAGGTTTTCGACAAGCACGTCAAGGTCGATGAGCTGAAGGAAATCACCGCCTACTTCGACCAGGGATGGGGCGTGGAGGTGTCCGACACCGCGCCGGTGGATGAATATATCGAGGCCGTGCGCACCATCCCGGGACTGCGCGACGCGGTGGCCAAGCTCGGTCCCGCCGAAAGTCCCGCCCTGATGGCTTCGAACGCCGAGCTGATTCTTGAAGGACTCCATCTCCATCAGAAGCTCAACAAGGAACGGCGCGGGGGACGGTTCGCTTATCACGCCTAGGTCTGGGGCGATAAGAATCTTGTGGAATATACTCTAAAGCCGCACAGGGTCTTTCCGGTCCCCTCTCCTTATCCTAGGAGAGGGCCAGGGAGAGGTTACACGCCACAGGTCAAGGACAACGCCAGACTTGCGGACGCTGGCGCAGCGGTTGAATGCCGGTCAGGATTGTTTCCGCTTCGGTAACGGCTACGGCGGAGGTCAGGCAATGGCTGTCATACGCTACACGCAATGGGACGGCTCGCAGCGCATCCGGCTGGACGCCGACAAGGTGCTGGAAAAACTCTCCGAGTACCTCTCCTACACCGACGACGTGCGCCAGGCGATCGACTGGCTGACCCGCCAGGGATTCGATATCGACGGCTCCCGCGTGATGGGTCTGGACGAATTTCTGGAGGAGCTGCGCCAGGAGATCCGCCAGCGCTACCGCGACTTCAATCTGAAGAGCTCGATGTCCGAGATGGAGCAGCGGCTCCAGGACATCCTGGACCGCGAGCGCGAGGCGCTGGAGTCCGGCCGCCAGCAGGGCAAGTCCGGGATGCAGGACAAGCAGCAGCAGCTTGGAAACCTGCCGGGAAAGCTCTCCGAGGCGCTGCGCAAGCTGGCCAATTACGAGTTCGAGGACGGCGAGGCGGGCGAGGATTTCGACGAGCTGCTGAGCGAGTACGAGAACATCCGCGACCTGGAGAACTTCAAGGATCGCTACGGCCAGATGTTCCACGGGCCGCAGAGCCTGAACTACGATCAGGCGCTCCAGTTGATGCGCGAGATGGAGCGCTTAAAGCAGCTCGAACAGGACCTGATGTCGGAGAACTTCGAGTCGATCTCGCTCGAAGAGCTAAAGGAGCTGATGGGCCAGCAGGCCAGTCAGGACTTTCAGAACCTGCGCCAGGTCATCCTGCTGCTCAAGAACTCCGGCTACGTGACGCAAAAGGGCAATCAGCTCCAGCTCTCGCCCAAGGGCGTGCGCCGCATCGGCGAGCTGGCCCTGCGCGACATCTACCAGGGACTGCTCAAGGATCGCCACGGCGGCCATACCACCGACTACCGCGGCCAGGTCGAGATGAAGCCCGAGCAGATTCATACCTGGAACTTCGGCGAGCCGCTCAACCTGGATTTGGTCTCGACGCTCAAGCGCGCGCTGACCCGCGGCCCCTCGATACCGCTTAGACTGGGGCCCGACGACTTCCAGGTTTACGACAGCGATTACGGCAGCTCGTGCTCCACCGTGTTGTGCCTGGACATGTCGTGGTCGATGAGCTGGGAGGGCCGGTTCGCCGCCGCCAAGAAGGTCGCGATGGCGATGGAGACCCTGATCCGCACCAAGTTCCCGCGCGACTACTTCTCGATCGTGGGCTTTTTCACCCGCGCCGTGGAGCTCAAGCTGAAGGACCTGCCCGAGGCGTCGTGGAACATGGGCGATCCGTTCACCAATTTGCAGGATGGCCTGCGCATGGCCACCGACCTGCTGTCGCGCCATCCGGCCAAGAACCAGCACATCATCGTGATCACCGACGGCCAGCCCACCGCCTACTTTTTGAAGGACCGGCTCTACTGCGAATGGCCGCTGTCATTCGGCGGCATCAGCGTGCGCGCGGCGCAGGAAACGTTAAAGCAGGTCGAACGCGTCACCCGGCAGGGAATCACGATCAACACCTTCATGCTGGACGACTCCCCCAGCCTGCGCGCATTCGTCGAAAAGATGACCCAAATCAACCGCGGCCGCGCCCTGTACACCAGACCCGACCATCTGGGCGAGTACATGCTGGTCGATTACCTGTCGAAGAAGCGCAAGCGCATCTGATAGATCCACTCTCTCCCACCTTTAAATCGCAGGAGAGGCGCTCTCTCTGTCCCGTCTCCCACAACTGAATGTGGGCGAGGGAACAGAAAGCCGGCGTTACCTGTTGCCTCAGGCGACCGCGCCGCCGTTGGCGCGGATCACTTCGCCGTTGATCGTCGTATTGGCGGCCGAGGCGACGAAGACGATTACTGACGCGACCTCTTCGGGCGACGGAACGTGGCGGATCGGCGACAGCTTGGCGGCCTGTTCGGCTACCTGCGGCATCGACTGGCGGACGCTCTCGGTCAGGGTCAGGCCGGGCATCACCACGTTGGTGAGTATCCCGTAAGGAGCAAGCTCCTTGGCGAGCGTTCTGGTCATCCCGTGCAGAGCAGCCTTTGCGGCTCCATAGGTTGCGGCGCCTGGATACCCGTCGGCGGCAACCACCGACGAGACGTTGACGATGCGGCCCCACTGATTCCGGCGCATGTATGGAAGCACCGTCTGAATCGCTAAATGGGCGCCCTCCAGGTTGCCGCGCAGCAAATCGCGCCATTCCTGCGCGGGGACGTCCTCGAAGAGCTTTTGCGTGACCGACTTGTCACCGGCGTGAAGGGCATTATTGATCAGGATGTCGATTTTACCCCAACGCGCGACCACGGCCTCGACCGCGCCGCGGATCGACTGGTCCGAGCTGATATCGAGTGGTGTGACCAGCGCATCACCGCCGTGATTACGGATTGCCGCCGCGACCGCTTCCGCCTGCTCACGTTGGTTATGGAAGGTAACCGCGACTCGCGCGCCTTCGCGCCCCAAAATTTCAGCCGTAGCCCGGCCGATACCGCGCGAACTGCCGGTAACCAGTGCCACACGATCTTTCAGACCAAGGTCCATGGTGGATTCGCTCTCCCCGAAGAGTTGGAGTAACCCTGACCAGATTGTCAGCGCGTCAGAATTTTGGTGAGCCGGCCTGTTGGGGATTGGGATTATTGGCGAGGATCGGCATCACCAGGGTTTTTAGAAACATCACGATCGCGGTCTGATCGGCGTCGGGCAAAGCCGCGAATTCCGCTTCCGAGCTGGTGGCCTCGCCGCCATGCGCGACGATTGCCGCGAAAATCGTGTCGAGGTCTCCGCGATGGCCGAAGGGCGCCGAGTTACCAACATCCCAGAGTTTCGCGGTCAGAAATTGATCCTGAGGGATCGTGGCCGTACTGTCGTCGGGCTGAAGCGGCGATTGCGGTTCGTTACAGTAATGCGGCTTATTGGCGTCGCAGATAACATAACGCTTTAGATCGGTATAGGCGCGCACCACGCCGTCCCCGCCCACTTCGTTCGTCTTGCGCAGGTCGAAGCATACCGACTGCGAAGTATCGTTAAAGGTCTTGAAGGGACCGCTCGCGGGATTGGTCGGATCGGGATCGCACAATACCGTGCTATTAAGCGGCAAAGCGGGAATATGGCAGGTCGTGCAATGAACCTCGGCGAAGAGCCGCTCACCGCGCTCGACAGTCTTGTGATCTTCGTTTGCCTCCTTTGCACCGGCGCCGGCAGGGCGGCCTGGAACACGGTGGCAGCGGTAACGTCGCCGATGGTCAGCTCGTTGGTAACTCCGTCTTGGTCGGCATCGGTATCCAGACCGAACCGCTCGACCGCTTGCATTCCATGATGCTGGTTAAACGCGTTAACGCTGAACTCCCGCACCGAACGCATCGCTCCCTTGCGCGAAAAAGGCCTGATAACGAGGTCCGGATCAACTCCGGCGACCGCGCTGCTATCAACCGAACCATCGGGATGGGCGGTCAGCGAACCGAAGGAGACCCCGATGCTGATGAGTGCCACGGACACGTCCTTACCGCTGAAGGCGGCCTGGCTGAGGGCCTGCGATTTGAGCGCGAGAGGTCTTGGGTCATTTGCCGGCCAAGCAATTCAATCGCTCCCGAACCGAACATTCCCAAAGTGTTGCGCTCCGGGAAGGTCTGGCTGAAATCGGGATTCAGGATCGTCCCGCTGACCGGAATCGCGTTCTGCGCCAGTACGAATACGTTGGCCACGAAGTCGCCGGCGCCGCCCGCCTGAGGCTGATTGTGACATCCGGCGCAGGAATCAGCTTCGGGGGCGGAAGCCCGCGTAAAGCGCGGCCCGGTAAGAGCATCGACTGGCCGCGGGGTGAGGCCGCCGTTGGTGCCCGGCCGGCCGGCACCGTCGCAGGCGTTGAAGTCGGTGACAAAAATCTGTTGGCCCAGGGCAAATATCCGATTCAACGGCATTTTGATGATGTCACTCTGATCGAAATGGACGGGCATCGCCGGAGTATCGTTGATCCCGGGTGGGCAAACCCGCCGGTCATGCGCGTTCGCGGCCAGCGGAGATATAGCCTGGAGGATAATAATAACTATACCAAGTAGGGTGAACTCAAGCTGCTTGTGATTTGCCATTCGCGCCACCAATGCATCGCTTCAGAAAGTGGCTCAATGCTCCGGTGGGACCGCCGCCGTGTCAAGGGTTGAGCAATCGCACGATTGCTGGACCGCTAAGCTAGGAGGGGTTCTCATTCAACGCCACCGCGGACTGTGGCGCGCGCCCGTTGATAACATTCGGGGGCATGTCGTTCCATTCACGTCCGTCCAAAGTGCGGCCGAGCTGCTTGGCGAACGTCCACCCCATTGCTTGAAGAAGAATGGCACTGCCGCGGCCTGGCACTGTTGCTGAAGCTCCCGCACCCAGGGGCCGACAGCGGGCGCGGCCGCACTCCACTTTCGCCACCTACGATTACCCAGTCGATACCGGACAAATCGATCCGACCTAGACTTTCCAGCAGCGGCTCGACCGACAGGAAACGCACCGCTGGCATTGGTATTGCGCAGAGCGTCGATTCGCGGGACGCCATATTCGCGATCTTCAACGCTTACTCCCCACCATACGTTGTGCCAACGTTCCGAAGCCTCGAAGCTGGCCGTTGAGCAAAGCATGCATGCGGTCGTGGCGCTTGGTGAGAACTTGAAAAGTGTGCCAGTTGGCCTCTCGCATGACTTCGCCAATCCGGGCGATGTACTCAGCCGGGCACCGCCTCGTGGAAAAGATCGCTCATCGAGTTGACGAAAATCCTTTTCGGCTTGCGCCATTTCAGCGGCGCTTCGAGCTTCTCAGGAATCGAGCCGGAGGTCGAAGCCGATTCGAACGGATGTCCCGCGACTCCGCGAAACCGCTCGGCAAATCTTTCCGCGTAACAATGCTTACAGCCCGGGCTGATTTTCGTGCATCCGCGCACCGGATTCCAGGTCGCGTCGGTCCACTCAATTTCACTTCGATAGCCCATCTGACTAATAGCGAATACAGGAGGTCGACAACTCCAATGCTCAGATCCGGTCGCGTACGCCGGGGATGAACAGCGGCTCCATCGCGTAATGCGCGACGTCGGATTGCATCGCGGCGCGGGTCGGTTCTACCGGAATCTCGCTGGCGGCGGCGAGGATTTCGGGCAGCAGCGTCGCGTCGCTGGATGAGTTCAGGAACAGGCCCGGACGGCTCAGCGTGAAATGGACGGCGCGGTGGAGCGCGTCACGTTCGCGCAGGGGCTCGTACCAACTGTACTTGGGGCCGCCGCCGTTTTGCCATCGGCGTCGCGCGGCTGACTTGATCGTCTGGATCGCCACGCCGCGGTCATTGCAGGTCTTGATCAGCGCCTCGGCGTCGGCGGCATACTCGGCGATGCTCATCATCGTGAAGTTGTAGGGGAACAGCACCGCGTCAAACGCGAAACGCTCCAGGCTGCGCCGATGCATCGCGGCGATGCGGCTGCCGTGGCCGGTCACTCCGATGAAACGCACCAGGCCCTGCGCACGCGCCTCGACCAGCGCTTCAACCGCGCCGTCGGGGCCCAGCGCCTTTTGCCAATCCTCTTCCTCGGCCAGGTTGTGGAGCTGGATCAGGTCGATACGGTCGGTGCGCAGGCGATCGAGCGACCGATGCAGACTGTCGCGCGCGGCTTTGCTGGTGCGATCGCCGGTCTTGGTGGCGAGGAAGAAGGTTTTGCGATGCTCACGCATCCAGGGGCCGATGCGCAACTCGGACTCGCCGTAAGCGGCGGCGGTGTCGATATGGTTGACGCCATTGTTCAGCAATAGCTCAAGTATGCGATCGGCCTTGTCCTGCTTCACTGTGCCCAAGGCGGCGGCCCGAAAATTACACGGCTGCTCTGATGGCCGGTGCTTCCGAATGGAGCGGTGGGTAGCATGTTCACCTCGCACTACGATTGGCAATGGATGATCGATACGTAGTTTACAATAGTACCGCCATGGGGTGCAGCCTTCCTGCAGGTCGATGTTACTTGACGCGGGAATAATTCGGAGCAATTGTTGCGCGAAATGTGAGTGGACATAGGCGAAACGCATGCCCTGAGTCGGGACGTGCAACCTCTCCCTCTCCTTAGGATCCTTAGGATAAGGAGAGGGAACGAGAAAAAGCCTCTGCCCCAATGCGCATGTTTTCTTAGCAGTAGGACTCTCTCGCTTTGAGGTTAGGTTACTCCGCCTGATCTCTCAGTGCTTCAAGAGCGGCAATTTCGTCTCGTGTCACCGTGCTGTTGTCGGCGAGTTGTTCAATTGTCGCGTCATCAACATTCTGCGGCAGATGCTTCCATAACGGCGCAGCAATTTGGTTATTGTAGGCCTCCGTGATACATGCCTTGAGCTGTTGCGACGCCGCGTGGTTATTCGACTTAATTGCTTGGTATTCACGTTGTGCGGCGGTTGCGCATGCACCAAGTGATCCAGCTAACAGAACCGCAGCGATAGCCTGGGGAGCCGCGCCGCCGAATATGCCTGCCATAGCCTCGCTTCCGACCACCATCTTAGTCGGAGGACGGTAAAGCGCCGCTCGCTAACATTTTGTTGCTTTAAAGCGGTGGGCCTGTAGGCAACAGCCGAGTCCGTTTGCCGGATGGACCCGGAGGACCTTCGGCAAGCCTTCGCTAACAACCTGCGCCGGTTGCGAAACGCGAAAGGCATTTCGCAGGAAGCCCTAGCCTACGAGGCCGGCGTGAACCGGACTTATCTCAGCAAGCTGGAAAAGGCCGCCAGCTATCCGGGCCTAGAAATCATCGCCAAGCTCGCCGCCGTACTGGAATGCGAGCCGGCGGAGTTGCTGAGGGTGCCAGCCGGCCCGATCGAATGAGCGGCGTGAACCCGCCCTCTAGAAGCTGGTAATCAATCATCGCCAAGAGGCAGATTTTTGACGTTGAAGTGACGCGGCGTTGCCGAACGGCATGGTTAGCTCTGATCTACGCGGCCAATCGCTCAGGTGCGAACAAACGGGGATCGACGCATCGGCTGATGTCTAGAGGCTATCTCGACCAGCTAGCGCAACTTAGTCGCTCGTTACGCGAGGCAGCCTTTTCGCTTCCGTGGTCGGCATCGTTGATAGTGATCGGGTTTTCGGCCTTGGGGTTTTTGGCGATCTGGCTGATCGCCGTAGTCATAATTTCGGCCACGTCACGATAGTCGAAGGCCCAAGCTCGCAAATTGCTGCTCGGCGAGATGCTCGCAATATCCTCGTGAGAGGCTGCATTCACCTTCCGGCGATTACGGCCAGCCTATCAAAAGGTTCATTGTTCTAATGAGCAATCTATAAGAAAACACTGGTGTTCCGACGCCCTCTCGGCGATGTCGAACCCCTGAACAAAAATGCATGGGAAGGGAGGCTGCATGTGGTGGGTGACGCGGATTTTGAGATGGCGTTCGCGACAGCCGACCCTAATCCGCTGGGGGGAGGCGGCTGCGCTGTTCGGCATTGCATTCGCACTCCGGTTTTCAGTGGGGCGGCTCCATTGGGCAATGCCGTTCCTGAGCTTCTATCCGGCAATACTCTTGGCAGCCCTGCTGCTGGGCTGGCAGGAAGCTCTCTTCGTCCTTGTACTATCGCTGGCAGTTGGATCTTACTTCTTTCTGCCGCCGAGCATGTCGTTGTTGCTCGTAGGGTGGGGATTTGTCGGAGCCGTGAACATCTTAATTATCATTGCATTGAAAGCTTTGGCACAGCAGCTTGCCGAGGCAAACGAGCGGCAGAGACTGTTGTTCGAGGAACTCCAACACCGGGTCGCCAACACGCTGCAAATCACGTCTGGTAAACTAGAGAGCATCAGGAGAGCGTTAAAGTCCAGCGCAGAGGAGTGTGCTGACATCCTGGATCAGGAAATCCAGCGAATGTCTGCATCCGCCGAGATGCATCGTCGCCTTCACGACCCCGAACTCTTCGATAATGGACTAGAGGCGATGCTGCGAGAAGTCGTGACTACGACGATTGATCAGGCGTCGGTCATAATGGATTTTCAAGTCGACGAACTCGACCTCTCACTGGATCAGATGAGTGTCATCGCGATGCTCGTCATGGAAGTAGCCAACAACTCGGCAAAGCACGTCTTTTGGCGGAACCTGGGCTCACGATTTGAAGTGACCCTGCTTGCTCTGCCAGGCTCCCGCGTGGCCCTGAGCATGAAAGATGACGGCCCCGGTGCTGTGGACGCTGGCGATTTGCCGCCATCGGACCAGAAATTGGGAGTGCGGATACTTCAAGGATTGGCCGATCAGCTTCACGGAACCCTTGTAACCGAACTCGATCACGGTAGGAAGGTGACGGTAAACTTCCCGACATATCGCCGTTACGGTCGGAACCGGCAATAGGCCCCGTTTCGGATTGCCACCAAAACGGATATCACGTCGCCAGCCGGCAAAGGTAATCAATCTGATGGAGGCTTTGAAGCGCAGCCTCGCTCAGGAGCAAGAAGCCCCGGCTGCGGAAGCCACGCGACTGCCAAAACCCGCGCGAAAAAAGCCTCCCGATCGGCGGCGGCAGCCAGCGATGCTATTGCCGGTTTCGGGCGGGCGAGGGAAGAAAGAGGAGCCGGGCCGCTGCTCCGCCGAGCGCTGCGCCTGCGCCGAAGAGACGGAGGAAAGCGTGATTGCCAGGATCAGCCGTTGTGACACAATTTCCTCTTAAGCGACGAAGGGGTTCGCGGCGATTTCGGTAATTTCCTCTCGCTTTGAGCGACCTTCGTCGAGGAAGCTGTTGTCTTTCACATATTGGCGAAATCGATCAAAGGCAAATCTTGACTTGCCGGTTTTGATAGCACGTATTCGGCTCGTCAGATACTTTTATCGCCTGCTCATGATCGAGATACCATTTGGCGAGGTCAGTTTTCTGAATTACAAATGATTTCCCATTTCTTGTTCTAATGGTCTCGTAATAAACATCATTAGATGCTTCGACATTTACTAAACAAGTAGTAGTTATTGGTATTTGTCCGTCGTAAGAAATCATGCACGGCAAGTCGTAGATAGCGTGAAAAGCTGACGAAGCGGTAGCACAAACTGTCAAAGCCATTGCAACGGTGCTCGTGATAAGCAAAGCGCGAACCATTTGGAACACCCGACAGCACAGGTGGACAGCGACACTTTTATCAAAATGTTCGGCCGAAAGTTCTCTTTGTTCGCGTACACGAGCTGCCTTAACATCGACGTTCGTTACTAGAAGAGTAAATTCTCCAAATCTGAAACTTCATCAAGCTTTAAAGTGGCATGTCTCATTTTTGCCTCGGGAGAGAGTGAGATCGTCCGGCAGCGCCACGCTGTTGTTGCCGTAGCGTGAGACCCAGCTCCGCGTTTGACTATTACTGTTCTTCGTGTTGCGGCTGAAGGTGTTCCCCCTTGCAACGATTGCCCTTGCCGCATCCGCCACACTCTGGGCACGCGATCATTGCATGGCGTCACGCAAACGCGAAACGGGCCAGCCATCCTGTCGCTAAAACCGCGCCGGGATCAGCATCGCGAAGGCAACCAAGACGGCGATAACCGCCGCGCCGAGCGTGAACGCCACCATGATTGATCGCCATGGGTCGAATTGCCCGAAGAAAGCCCGCATCTCATATTGAGCGCGCTTCCGTTCATCGGTCATTGGTCGCGCCCTGTTGTGAACGGCGACCCCGCCGCACCAGCCACGCAGCGCCCGCACAATGTTTCCATTTCGTCAGCCAGTCGTGAAAAGCGGCGGAAGTGTTGCCCCCGCCGCTTTCGCCTAAAAGGATCATACTTAACCAACGTTCTTGCGCGCAGCCCAACCCGGCCGGATCGGTAACAACATGTAACTCAATATGTCTGAATTGTGCAATTGTTTAGTTAACGGCGCGGCAAGTTGACACATCGCGCACTGATGCTCAGGGCCGGGCGAAGCCCAGTCGCGAGCCGAATTTCTCGGTTGGCTGAAATTTTGACTGCATCGGGACGCTCGGTTGCGAACCACAATGCTAGAGGGACCGGCCTCTCTAGGCTCTAGTGCCGTGCCAGCCCCTTCGGCTGGTGAAAGCACCTAACTTGCCCCGGCTTCCGAGCCGGGGCTTTTGTTTCGCGGGGCCAGCGGCGTTGCCCTCGCCGGGGTCCTGTCCCTTGACTTACTCAGAGGAAGAAAAGGATCAGCGCCGCTCCCAACGCGAAACCGAACCAAACAACGGCACTCACTCCGTTTACACCGCCGGGGCTATCGCGGCGGCTTACAACATTCTCAAGTTGCCGCGAGGCGTCACAAATTTCTGCTCGGCTTGGTTCGGTCGCGATGCGTTCCATAATTCCTGTGGAAATATCCCCGGCTTCAATACGACTTAGCGGGCGGCCATTTATTCCACGATCGGATCAGCCAGCTGCATGAAGGAAGGGCCGCCGCGGCGTTGCCGAGCGTCACATCGGCGAGCCGGTACAGCTGTTCACAAATCACCCTGCGCCCGCCTCCGCTTTCGCCACCAGCCGCCGCAGTTCGCCGGAACGCTCAAGCTCGCCAAGTTTCTCCCGCACTTCGCGTCGCGATCGGCAGAGGAAATCCGCCATCTGTTCCACCGAGTAGTTCAGCCGGACGCAATTAGCGAGGTCGAAAATGGCCATCTCGCCCCACGGCTCGCCGGTGTTCAGGTTTGGCTTGTCGTCGCTCTGCTTCATCGCCGCCGCCCTTATGCTCCGACCAACACTGGGAGCATCGGCGGGTTCAGGGGGGAGCGCGGAACTCTGCTAGCGGGCGGAGGTTACAATGCTGGTAGGCCCCCTCTGGCAGTTGCGGGCCTTACCATCCGAGGCTGGCCGGGGTAACTCGCGTGTGGCCCCGGCCGGTTTGCCGGATCGAGTTCGACACCGCACGCGGGCAGCCGCGGCGTTTCCCAGCGTCATCGGCGCGCGTGGCGAAGCCACCATGGGGGCCGAAGCCAAACCCGCGCCCCCCTGTCGTGACATCTGCCGTCAGTGAACCCGCACCACGACTTTGTGGCCGTTATGATAATAATAGTAGTACTTGTGACCGTTCTTATAGAAATAGTGTCGTTTGGTGGCAGCATAGTGATGGTGGTGGACGGGTGCCCCCGAAGTTGTAGGAGGTAACGGCGGAGGCATTGGCTCCGGCGGGGGAGCCGGGGGTGGTGCTGTGGGCGGTGGTGGTTGCTCGGGCTCTGCCGGGTGGCAGGCGGCAACGGCAAGCATGGCAAGCAGTGCGCCAATCGCCCGGTATCGCATATCTTATTCCCCCGCTCTATAGATGCCGCCGATCAGCAGCGGCGTGAAATATAACGCCAACCCAAATCCGGTCCACCGCCGCGTGCGCTGGGCTGCTATTCAAACCCGCCTTGATTTCGCCGCAGCGGCATTGCCGAGCGTCATCGGCGGGCCGCGATAGGCGTTCATTGGATCGGGAGAAGAAACTAACTTGGAGAGTAGTGCGGGTTGGAGGCCCATACCCTAGCTATATTTTCGCATTCAGGGGGAATGCCGGGTAATGGTTTTGCGTTTCCATAATCTCTATAATATTGAAAAAACTGCTGAGAGGTTAGTGGCGCAACTACAGCATTGATAGACGTCCCTCTATGCAAAGTTTGTAAATACACACGACCTTCCCATTTCCCGGATGCGCGCTCGTATTCTACTTTATCTTGCGGCCATTGTTCTCCCGCATTGCTTGCATTCAGCAACCATATCACATGATCCTTTGGAAGATGTTTGAGCGTGCCGCGCACTACATACTTATAACCTTCTTTGCCCCACCGCACTGGTTCTTGCAGTGGTCCCCCATCTATCGGGCTAATTATCTGAATTCTGTCCTGCACAACTAGGTTATGTGCCATCTCCTCTACTTCGTGCCATAACTTCTCGAAAGTCTGCCTCCAATTGTTGCTGGCTCGATCGCCCATTGCCTCATTTATACTCGTTAGGACACGTCGCATTCCGTCTTTGTTACGAAACACGTTAGCCTGAAAATCTTCTAGTGGTACGACGCAATCATAGGATTCCATATTGGAGCGGGGTGTGCGATGATGCGCGATGCGCGAGGGGATCAGCATCGAAGTGAGTGCCGGCGACCGCGAACGACTGGCGGCGGTGGTGGCGGATCGCAACAGCCGGCAAAAGCATGTGTGGCGGGCACAGATCATTTTGGCGACCGCGGAGGGCTGCGGTACGGCCGAGATCATGCGCCGCGCCGGAGTATCGAAGCCGTGCGTGTGGCGCTGGCAGGAGCGCTTCATGCGCGAAGGGGTGGCCGGCCTGCTGCACGACAAGACGCGCAAACCCGGTTTGCCGCCGACGCCTGCGGCGGTTATTGACCGAGTGGTCGAGTTGACGCTGGCGGAGCCGCCAGGCGAGGCAACCCACTGGACCGGCCGGGCGATGGCGGTGGCGAGCGGCATCTCGCTGCGCTCGGTGCAGCGGATCTGGGCGGCGCACGGTCTGCAGCCGCACCGAGTGCGGCGTTTCAAGCTGTCGCAAGACCCGGCGTTTGCCGCCAAATTGCGTGACGTGGTCGGGCTATATCTCGACCCGCCGGCCCACAGCCTGGTGCTGTCGGTCGACGAGAAGTCGCAAATTCAGGCTCTCGACCGCACCCAGCCCGGCTTGCCGATCAAGAAGGGTCGAGCCGGGACAATGACCCATGATTACATCCGCAACGGCACGACGACGCTGTTTGCGGCGCTCAATGTCCTTGACGGCTCGGTCATCGGCCAATGCATGGCGCGTCACCGCCACCAGGAGTTCATCCGCTTCCTCAATCGGGTCGAGGCCGTTGTCCTGGCCGGCAAGCTCATTCATGTGATCCTCGACAACTATGCCGCCCACAAGCATCCCAAGGTCCGCGCCTGGCTTGCGCGGCATCCACGCTGGACGTTTCACTTCACGCCCACGTCATGCTCCTGGGCCAATGCCGTTGAAGGCTTTTTTGCCACCCTGACCCGCCGGCGGTTGCAGCGCGGCGTCTTCCGCTCGCTGGTCGATCTGCAAGCCGCGATCAACCGCTATCTCGGCGAGCATAACCGCAAACCCAAACCCTTTGTCTGGACCGCCGACCCCGATCGCATTATCGAAAAAGTCAACCGCGGGAACCAAATGTTGGCGTCAGACCACTAGTGGCCCCCGTATATCGCTAGGTTTTAGCTGGTATAGGACAGGTGATACGCGGGCCTTTGGGAGCTTAGACAATGCGCCAGCTTCGAAATGAAGCCAAGGGGCAGTTAAATTGTCCGGGGTTAGACAAATAATACCAAACTCTGTAGTTGCCAATTCACTAACAAGACTGCCCCTCCATCGTGTCCCGCTTCCTACATCTTCCTCTGACATAAACGGTTCAATGTTTTGGTGGACGGTAGGGAGCCAATTACGAAGGAAAACAGCTATTTCCCTACTTCTTTCGCCCGACCAGCAGATGAAAAGCTTCATCATCGTTTGTGTCTCCCGCGCCCCTGACCATGGCTCGGCCCCATGCCGGCCTTCAGCGGCGGTAGCGGCTCCGGCCGAGACGCTGGCGGTTCCAGCTTGGCCAGGATCGCCCGCAAGAGCGCCTTCGCGATCAGTCGAACAATTGAGTAAAGCTTCGCCCCGCCGGGCGCCCGATCGCGCGCTTCGGCTTCTGGTATCACCCGCTGCTCGGCGTCCAGCCAGGCTCCGGCTTCATTGAGTTGCGCCATCGCGTTGCCACTGCGGGCCGGTGCATAAATCTTCGTGACAACCGAGATGTTAAGCGAAATCAACATGACAACAGCCCCTTGAGCATAGGGATGCGCCGTTGTCGTTGACGTTGGGCTCGGCCGCGGTTTGCGCGGAGACGCAGGCGAGCAGCGGTCCAAAACCGCAGCCTCCATTTAGCGCGGAACGCTACGTGGTTCAATACCCGGTTCCACGATTGAACCACTCGACCGACCGATGTCGTTCTCGAATGCAGCGACGGCGAGGGACGGCTCCTGTGGGCGAGGATCAGGCTGGCGATCGAGGCGCTACAGGGTCCGCCGGGGCGAGCCGAATTGAGCGAGTAAGGCGCGTGACGGAGATCGCGTGGTGCGCGGCTCTTACCCCTCAATGCGCCTCCACTGATGATAGAAAGGCTCTGGGCTCGGCGGATTGGTGAATGTTGTCATGACATCGAAATATTTAGTCTCAGGAATATAGTATATGATTTGGTTGCCGTAACCGCGTGATTGAATATTCCTATATTCACCGTTTTCGGCGTTTTCCAGGTTCATGTGTATGATGCCGCGCCATTCCGCCACGCCATTACTGTGCAGACCCTCTTCTTTAAATGATCCATTACGTTCCCAACGTAGTATAATTTTGCCGCCTGTTGGTTCATATGTGCCGTTGTCTTTTCTCCGGAAATTGGCATAGCTTCCGGCGAGAGCCTTATACTTCCTCCCTAGCGCGCGGCGCTCCATGAGCTTCTCGATATTGAGATAAGCGCCTACCCAATGAGCTAAAACTCCAACAGGAAAGCCGATTAGTGCGCCAACGCCTAGGTTCGGCCAATCGAGCGTCATCCGTCGATCCCTCGCCTCGCGTTCGAAACTTGACGCATCGAGGGAAATCCGTTCGTGACCATGCCGCCCCAGCCGCCCCCTCGGCCGCGGGTGGGAGCGCGGGATTACCGTGGACCCAATTTTGGACCCAAACGCTCCGGTACGCGACCCAGCAAGACCCCCAAAGTCTTATCTAATATACTATTAGGACTTAGGGGGTCTTAACAGAATCCGACAATCTCGGCGACCCCAATCAGCCCAAAAAGCTCGACCAGCTTCGCGATTTGGTCGAGTAAGTCGCGCTGGCCGTAGTATTCGCCAGTCTCCATTACGATCACTTCCGCGAGGAAGCCGGGCGAGGTATCTTCTAGCCAACGCGCATACCGCAGAATACTTTGCGTTGTTGCCATGATTGCACCGTCAGGCGTCCGCCCATCGGCATAATGCCCGTCAGTGCGGCGTCAGGGTGTGAGCTAGATCACACTGATCTGGCCGAATGGTGATTGGCTGATGCTGCGCTTTAAAGCTGAACGCCTCGTGGAGGCAGCGCTCGGATTGCCTGCGCCTAACCTGTTGTGGGGTGAAGCCCTGAGCATGTCGGTGATGCGGTCAGGAAAGCCGGCGCACCTGAGAGCCGACCGTCAGCGCAGACCGAGAGCCGATGCCATGCCAGTGGGTAACTGGCCCTGCCTCGCTCGTGGGCAGTTGGCTGCCAAAGGGACTGTTATTTGCAAGTTGCTGATAAATCCTAATCAAACTCTTCGATCGTCTATTTTACGTCTGCACAAGTGTCAAATCTCAGTCATCTAGCAGTTTGGTAAACATCCACTGGTTTGGTGGATAACCCTGTGGATAAACTGATCTGCCGAGAGCTAAGCACCCGTAGCATAGGACTGTTAACATACTTGCCTAAAAACTAGGCATTCATTTAACAGATTGAAATCTTTGAGTTTTTGGTATTTGCCTCTACTCGGAGCCGGGTTGCCTAGGACGTTCACGGAACCTTCATCGTTCCGGTGCAGAAGTCACCACCACTGTGCAAATCTGGATGCGGCTGCTCTCGCCTAACGGGCAAATCAAGCGTCAGGCAGTCGCCTCAACGAAGGAAACCGGCCTGACGCAATTTGGACACGCGCTCGCTAAGCTGACGAGCCATGTTCCGCCGCATCATCCGCATTTGCGCCGAGGCGCTCGATCGCGCCGATTACCTGATCACCCTTGCGCGCCTCAGCATCCATGATCGGATCGCCGGCCCGTTGCCCGAAACCCCAACCGACCGCGCTATCAAGGAAGAGGAGGAGCGCTTGCGTCAGGGCTTGGATTTCAGTGACCCGACGCCGCATTAATCCTTTAGGCGGGCTTTCCGCGCGCTGGGATTTGGGGCCTGAGCAAATTCCCGGTGAATGGTATCTGGGCGTGCCGTGCCCGCTCTGCGACGAGATGGTCCTCTATGCGCCGGACATATCCCAAGGCCATGGGAAGCTACGCTTCTTTGAAGCTCACAAGAAGGTTCAGGATCGTTGCGTCAGAGGCCATCTGACAAGCTTCTGGCTTGACGAGATGCAGCGGTTTCGGTGGCGACCGCGATATAGCTCTTGATAAGTCGGTGCCGGTCTTGATAAGTCGGTGCCGGCAGGAACTCCGCTAAAGCTGGTGTGTGAAAGGCGGTGCCAGATTTCGCGCGTACGCTGCAGGCAGTGGAAGATTATGCAGTCGCCCGCGCCCGCTGCCGGCGGTGCTTCGCCCTCAGTTTGGCTTTCCGTTTGTTGGCTCGGATTGCCGTGCTCGCTTTGGCAGTTTTCTTCAACTGGGGCTCCGATCTGCGCAGGATCGGCTCTTTCTAGAGCAAGAACGTCCAGGCCGCGAGCGCCAAACGCGCCGATGAGTTGGCAGAGACCGGCAATGAAGGGGGCGCGACTATTTGGCGGCGAGTGACGCGGGCAACGGCGGAACTGGCGAATGCAACGCCGACCGGCACGGTGCACTGACGCGCAGCCTGAGGGCCTAACCGCGGGGTTTTTTCGAGGTTTTCCGTGGCTGCCTGCCACGGCCACTCACGCTGAACCCAAGTATTCCATGGTTCCCGAGCCGAGCCATAGCCCGATCGAGGGGTTTTCGCTGGGTTAACCCTAAACCATTGAACGTACATTTATTTTTGTATTTTTTGGCCCACCTATCGCCTCCATACCACCCCTGCGACCGACGAGGCTCATGCTGGCCGGGCGGGGGGAAATGCCCCTGGGGCCTGGGATTTCAATGGCTTAGGGAGCGCTGGCGCGTGAGCCGGGCGATGCCTGCGGAAGCCCGCCGCAGCCCGATCCCCTCGCGCGAGGGAGGGTGCGTCGGGCGGACGGGATGGGGGCACTCCAAAGCGCCATCGCTTGCCAAGTGGCACAGGGACGTTCACCGATGTTCACCCACATCTAGCCTGTGTCTGTGGGTAGTATTGTGGGTACGTTTGGTATCAGCGATAAAAAGCCCATAAAATCAGTATGGGATGGCGGAGGGGATGAGATTCGAACTCACGATAGGGGTTTAACCCTATAACGGTTTAGCAAACCGCCGCCTTCAGCCACTCGGCCACCCCTCCACCGACGAGCGGGTGTTGTTCACGGCGTATGCCCCTCGCATGTAGCATGGGTTGATCGGGACGCGCAAGCCCGCGGCGGCACGGGTGATGTACGGAGATTTGTGTCAGGGCAGTGAGAGGGGGTACTCGGCGGATTGCTGAGGTCCGCAACAAGGAGCACCCCCAATGCCACAGGCTGTGACGATCACGAGTTTACCGAGGGCGTTCGAGTTGGTGAAGGGCATGCAAGCGCAGGGACTGGAGTGGGGCGAGGGCTATCGCGGTCTCGGCCGCGGAGGCGCTTGCCGGTGATCCTGCAGGCGCAGATGGGGCAGGCCATCGATGAACATCTGGATCGGATGGCCGCGCTCGACCCGGCCGACCGGCGCAACGGCTGCTACCGGCGGCATCTGTTGACCGAGCTGGGCGACATCGAGCTGGCGGTGCCGCGCACCCGGCGCTTTGCGCCGATCGCGGTGGTGCGCGCCTATGCGCGGCGCGCCGAGCAACTCGATCGCATGATCCTGGCCTGTTTTGTCCTCGGGCTGTCGGTGCGCAAGGTCAGCGAGGCGTTGCTGCCGATCCTCGGGCGGCCGATCAGCCCGGCGACAGTGAGCACCGGTTGCCAAGCAACTCGATCGCGGTGGTGGCCGCCTTTCATGCCCGGCCGCTCAAGGAGCGCTACCGGGTGCTGATGCTCGATGGCGTCGTGCTGGCGCGCAAGACCGGCGCCGGCGCGATCCGGCGGCCGGTGCTGGTCGCCCTCGGCCTGCGTCCCGACGGCAAGAAGGAGATCATCGACTTCCGCCTGGCACAGAGCGAGAGCGCCGCCGAATGGGAGCGCTTTCTCGGCGACCTGATCCGCCGCGGCCTCACCGGCGACAGCGCTCGAGATGATCTGCGTCGATGGCGGCAGCGGGTCTGCTGGCGGCACTGCCGACCGCCTTTCCCGGGATCCCCGTGCAGCGCTGCTGGGCGCACAAGATGCGCAATGTCCTGGGCAAGGTGCGCCGTGCCGACCAGCCCGCCGTCAAGGCCGATCTGCAGGCCGTCATGAATGCCAAAACCTTGCCCCAGGCACGCTCGGCCGCGCGCCGCTTTGCCGACCGCTGGGAAGCGGACTATCCCAAGGCAGTCGCCTGCCTGCGCGATGATCTCGACGAGCTGTTGACCTGCTGGCGCTACAAATCCCTCGCCGAGCGCAAACGGGTCAGGACCACCAATGCCATCGAACGCCGTTTCCGCGAAGTTCGCCGGCGAACCCGGCCAATGGGCGTCTTCTCCGACCGAACCTCGATGGACCGCATCCTCTTCGCCGTCTTCAATCACGAAAACCGAAACCAGGGCGTCAGCACCCCTCTCCTGCTGACACAAACCTTTTGACGTCACCTCGGCACGAGCCAGAAGCCGGGTTCCCAGCTAGTAATTACAAGCGCGGCATATGCCGAGATCTCGCAAGACGCCGCTCAGTCCATCAACAGGCCGCCCGAGAGATTGATCGCTTCGCCGGTGATGTAGGCCGCTTCATCGGAAGCGAGAAAGGCGGCGACCCGGGCGACGTCGTCGGGAACCGAGACGCGGCCCAACGGGATCAGTTTTTCGCGCTCGGCGGTCTGCGGCAATCCATACCGCCGCTGCTGAGCTTCGAGAGCGCTGCGCATCGCGGTGTCGACGACGATCCCTGGGCAGATTGCGTTGACGCGGATGCCGTGCGGAGCCATTTCGCGCGCCAGTGCCTGGGTCAAACCGATGACCGCGAACTTGCTTGCGCCGTACCCGGCGAAATAGGCGTTGCCGGTCTTGCCGGCCCACGAAGCGAGGTTGACGACAGTGCCCGCCCGCCGCGCGACCATATGCGGCAGCACCGCCCGGCTGACGATGAATACCCCTTCGACATTGACGCGCAGCATCGCTTGCAAAGTTGCGAGCGGCATGTCGAGCGCCGCTCCGGTCCAGCAGATCCCGGCATTGTTGACCAGCAGATCAATCTGGCCAAAATGCGCCAAGGTCAGCTCGACGCCGCGCCCAACCTGATCTTCGGAAGTCACATCGGCGATCACCGCAAGGCCGTCGACCTCCGACGCCGCCGCAGTCGCCGCGGCATCGTCGCGGTCCAGCACCGCCACTCTCATACCATCGCTAGCCAGCCGCCGGGCAATCGCGCGTCCTATGCCGCCACCCCCGCCCGTCACCAGGCCGACCCGGTCGCTTAGCGCATACATCGAAGACCTATCCAGCTCCACCTCGGGTGACAGGAGCCGAGCTTAGGGTCGGTTCGATGCCGGTGCCATCGCCATTTCCTGACATGGCTCATCATGCTTTGGTCTTGGTGAGACGACGGCCTGTGCAGATGATTGGGCTCCCCGTCTCGCTTTCGTCGCCGCCGGATGCTAAGCCGGGATACCACCCACTTTCCGAAAAACCTGGAGGCGAAAGTGCTCGACCGGATTCTGTTGATCAACGACGACGGCATCGAAGCGCCCGGCCTCGAAGTGCTTGAGCGGATCGGTGCGGAGCTGGCTCGTGAAATATGGATTGTCGCCCCGGAGCATGATCAAAGCGGCGTCTCGCATGCGGTCAGTTTGCATCATCCGATCCGGGCGACCGAACGCGGGCCGCGACGCTGGGCGGTGACCGGCACTCCCGGCGATTGCGTCGTAATGGCCTTGAGCCATTTGATGCGAGGAGCGCCGCCGCAATTGCTGCTTTCGGGGGTCAATCGTGGCGCCAATCTCGGCATCGAGACCGTGTTTTCGGGTACCGTCGGCGGCGCGATGACCGGCATGATGCTTGGCATTCCGTCGATTGCTATGAGCCAGGCCTGGACCGACCGCGCCAATGTACGATGGGAAACCTCGGTGACGTTGGCGCCAGGTGTCGTGCGCCGCCTGCTCGAGATCGGGTGGAATGCCGGCACTTGCCTCAGCATCAATTTTCCCGATCTTCCCCCCGAAAAAGCGGGGCCGCTGACCCTCGCCCGCCAGGGAGCGGGATCGGTTGAAGGAATGGATGTCGAACCCCGAATTGACCCGCGCGGTTTCACTTATTACTGGGTCAGTTTTCGCCGCGGCGAGCGCGATCAGGGCCCGGAAAGCGACATCGAGGCGCTAAATGCCGGCCGCGTCGTCCTGACTCCGCTGCGCTACGACCGGACCGACGAGGAGGCGTACGCGATGTTGGCCCGCTCGCTGCCGCGCTGACGATCGTGTTCCGATGCAAAATCCGAAGGTTCTGCGAAGTGTTCATCTCGGTGCCCGGCGCAGCCGCGGCATCTGTCGCCAGACGCTTGGTCAATGCCGGCGCTCTAGAAAGATGCGGTGCGAGGCGTAGGACAACCAGACGCGCTGCCACCGCAGAAAGTCGGCGCCGAGCACGAGATCCGCGTCTTGCAGTCCCAAGCTGGTTACCAGGATCGTTTGGTCGCGCAGCAGCTCGCCATCGATCTGCAGCTCGGCGAAGCGATGGGCCCGCGAATTGACCGGCTCCGCAGCGGCGCCGCGGAGTGTGGTGATCGGGTCACGCGCCAAGGCGGCGCCAGTCACGCCGACGGCGGCGGCCGATTCGGCGTCGAGCGTCGTCAATTGCGCTCCGGTGTCGATCAACGCCGACAATTGGTGTCCGTCAAGGCGAACCGGAAAAAACAGCCGATCGTGAAGTGAACGATTGGCTTCGATCGTCGCGTAAGAGCCGCCCCAAGGCGGCGCGGTCATCGGGCAGAGCGGTGGCGTGAACAGGGTGATACGGCCATGCGGCAGATCGAGATCGACCTCGTAGTCTCCCAGGAAGTCGGCGCCGAGCAGCCCGTCGATTGGTTTCCCGCCGACCGACGGCAGCGCCACCGGGCCGACGAGAATGCTGAAATTGCCGACAGGCATGCCGCCGAGCCGAAAGCTGCTCAGCCTTGCGTCTCCCCCAGAAACCGCGGTTCCGAGGCTGCGCATCCGCCGAGCGTATTCGAAATGGGCGGCGACCCCCAGCCTCTTCGCCGCAGCGGCGGTCATGATCGAACGCTCGGCCCCGGTGTCGAACAGAAATTCCGCTGGTCCGCCATTAATGCGTGCCGTGACGATCGGAATGTTGCCAAGCGGCGTGACAGTGAGTTCGGCCCAGCGTGTCGGCTGGCAACTTTGTGCCTGCGCGCGATCCACCACGGCGATGCTCAGCGCCACGACGAGCAGCAAGGCGACGGCCCCGCGGCGCCTGTTCATGGTGCGCCCACTCGCACCGCCTGAGATCGTTGGAACTTAGGCGATGACAGCGACACCCTGAACTTCGACCAGCAACTCCGCGCGCGCCAACCCGGCAACAGTGATCAGCGCGCTCGCCGGGAAGTCGTCGCCAAATATCTCTTTGCGCAACTCGGTAAAGCGGTCGCCATATCGTGCATCGGTAATGAAGACAGTCATCGTGACCATGTCAGCGAGACTCCCCGCCGAGCTCGGCCAATGTCTCGCCAAGCCGCGCAAACACCTCCCGCACCTGGCTGTCAAAATCGCCGGCGAGCGATTTGCCGGCGGTATCGGTCGGCGCCACCTGGCCGGCTAGCCATACTGTTCGGCCACCCGTGGTCACGACCGCTTGCGAGTATGCCCGTGCCTGCGCCCTTTCCCGTTTCAGGTAATATTTGGACGGCGTCCCCACCGTTGTCTCCGCCATGCCCACTCCCTCTACGACGCCGGTCCCTCACGTGCGAACTTGACCCAGCGTGGTGGGCCTGTCCAGCCGTCGCCACTGGATTGACCGGTCTTGCTCCACAATCGCACCATGGCAACTTGCCGCCACCGCCCAGCCCGACCGAGACCTGGCCATTGGAGACCTGCATGAATGTGTTCCGCGCTTTCAATCAACGCGGCGGCTTCTATGAATTGTATACCCGCTTTGAGCTGATCGTTTCCGGCGTGCTGTTGCTGTTTATTTCAATTGTGATTTTGTACTCGATAGGGTCTTTGGCAATGACACTGTTCGACGACCTCATCTCCGGCGTTCATTTTGACGAGCCCGCCGGGCTGAGGGATTCTCTTGGTTTGATCTTGAACATTCTGATCCTGATCGAATTCAACCATTCGGTTGTTTTGTCGATGCGGGACCGGGCGGGGGTGCTGCAAGTGCGAGTCATTGTCATGATTACGATCATCGTGATCGCGCGAAAGATAATCCTGATGGATTATTCTACCGTCAGTTGGCTGACCCTGCTTGGGTTCAGCGGTCTCGCTTTGGCATTGGGAGCGTTGTATTGGCTATTGAATCAAATCGAGGACCGGCACCGCGCCCCCGCCCCGTCCCTCGGTGAGTAGCCGCCCTTTTCGGCAACAGCGAAGCGGGTGACTCACGTTCCGTTGCGCATCACGATAAGGTCTCGCTCCCTCGATCAAAATGTGGTTTGTCGGAGGCAAGCTCGGGCCGCCGGGCGAAGCGTTCTTCGCCATTTCCGGCGACAATCGCGACGGCCACGACTTCGTCGCCACCGCGCTCGCCGCCAAAGCCGGACTGGCCGTCGTTGGCGCCGACCGCCGCGCGCAATTCCCGATCGACGCGCCGCTGCTAGTCGTGCCCGATGTGCTCGCCGGCTTGCGCGGTCTCGCCGCGGCGGCGCGCGCGCGAACCAAGGCCAAGGTGATCGGCGTCACCGGATCGGTCGGCAAGACCGGAACCAAAGAGGCGCTGCGGCTTGCGTTGTCGAAGGACGGCGAAACCCACGCCTCGGTGGCGTCTTACAACAATCACTGGGGCGTGCCGCTGTCGCTGGCGCGCTGTCCGGCGAGCGCGCATTACGCTGTGTTCGAAATGGGCATGAACCACGAAGGCGAGATCGAACCGCTGTCGCGCCTGGTTCGCCCGCATGTCGCGATCATCACCACGATCGCGCCGGTGCATCTGGAATTCCTGGGCACGCTCGCCAAGATCGCCGACGCCAAAGCCGAGATTTTTTTCGGCGTCGAGCCGGGCGGCGCCGCGGTCATCAATCGCGATATCGCGCAATTCGCCCAGCTCAAGCGCCGCGCCAAAGAGGCCGGCATCTCACGCATCGTCTCGTTCGGCGAGCATAAAGGCGCCGACGCGCGGCTGATCAAATACGCGTTGCATCCGCGCTGCTCGACCGTGCAAGCGCAAATCCTCGGCACCGAACTCACCTACAAGATCGGCGCGCCGGGCCGCCATCTGATCATCAATTCGCTGTGCGTTCTGGCGGCGGCCGACCTGGTCGGCGCCGATCTGGCACTGGCGGCGCTGGCGCTCGCCGCAATCGAACCGGTCGCCGGCCGTGGTGCGCCGATTGCGATCGAGCTTCCCGGCGGTCCGGCGCTTGTCATCGATGACAGCTACAATGCCAATCCGGCGTCGATGGCGGCGGCGCTGGCGGTGCTCGGCCAGGCACCGATCGGTCCGCAAGGCCGCCGCATCGCCGTGCTTGGCGACATGCTCGAGCTTGGGCCGCAAGGCAAAGCCTTGCATCGGGGCTTGATCGAACCGGTGCTCGCTAATTCCGTCGACCTGGTATTCTGCTGCGGTCCCTTGATGCACGCGCTGTGGCAAGCTCTTCCCGCAAGCCGCCGCGGCGGCTATGCAGAGACCTCGACCGCGCTCGAAGCGCAGGTACTGCCCGCGATCCGCGCCGGCGACGCCGTCATGGTCAAAGGCTCGCTCGGCTCGCGCATGGCGCCGATCGTCAAGGCGCTGCAACGGGCGTATCCGCGCCACGACGCGAACGACGACGCAAGCGAAGTCCCGATCAAAGACGCCCTGGCAGGCGCGTCCGTACAAGGTTGATGCGATGCTCTACTGGCTGGTCGATCTGTCGGACAAACTCTCCGTCCTCAATGTGTTTCGCTACATCACGTTCCGCACCGGCGGCGCGATCATCACCGCGCTGCTGTTCGTGTTTTTGTTCGGACAGACGATCATCGACCGGCTGCGGCTGCTGCAGGGCAAGGGTCAGCCGATCCGCGCCGACGGCCCGAAGTCGCACATCCTCGCCAAGGCTGGCACGCCGACCATGGGCGGACTGATGATCCTGTCGGGGATGCTGGTCTCGACGCTGTTATGGGCGAACCCGGCAAATCCTTACGTCTGGGTGGTGCTTTGGGTCACGCTCGGATTCGGATTGGTCGGCTTCTACGACGACTATCTGAAAGTCACCAAGCAACAGGCGAGCAACGGATTTGCCGGCCGCACCCGCTTGGGCATCGAAGCGCTCATCGCCGGGCTCGCCTGCGTGGCATTGGTCGAACTCGGGCAAGCGCCGTTCTCGACCTCGCTGGTGTTTCCATTCTTCAAGGAACTGGTGCTCAATCTCGGCTGGTTCTTCGTGCTGTTCGCGATCTTCATTATCATCGGCGCCGGCAATGCGGTGAATCTCACCGACGGCCTCGATGGCCTCGCCATCGTGCCGGTCATGGTCGCGGCGGCGAGCTTCGGCATGATCTCGTACCTGTCCGGCAACGCAGTGTTCGCCGATTATCTGCAAATCCATTATGTCGCCGGCACCGGCGAGCTGGCGGTGCTCTGCGGGGCCGTGCTCGGCGCCGGCCTCGGCTTCCTGTGGTTCAACGCGCCGCCGGCTTCGATTTTCATGGGCGATACCGGCTCGCTGGCGCTCGGCGGCATGATCGGTGCGGTAGCGGTCGCGACCAAGCACGAGATCGTACTTGCCGTGATCGGCGGCCTGTTCGTGCTCGAAGCGGTTTCGGTCATCGTGCAGGTCGTGTCCTTCAAGCTCACCGGCAAGCGCGTCTTCAAGATGGCGCCCATTCACCACCATTTCGAGCAGCTCGGCTGGACCGAGCCGCAGATCGTCATCCGCTTCTGGATCGTCTCGGTCGTGCTGGCGCTGGCGGGACTTTCAACTTTGAAACTGCGGTAGCCGCGCCGTGATCCCGGTCACGACCTTTGCCGGCAAAAAGGTCGCGGTTTTCGGACTGGGCGGCTCGGGGCTGGCGAGCGCCAGCGCGCTGTTGGCCGGCGGCGCTGACGTCGTCGCCTGCGACGACAATGCGGCAAGCGTCGAGAAAGCGCGCATGGCCGGAATTCCCACGGCAAATCTGAGAGACGCCGACTGGAGCAAAATTTCAAGTCTCGTTCTGGCGCCGGGAGTGCCGCTGACCCATCCGGCGCCGCACTGGGTCGTCGCGCTGGCGCAGAAAGTCGGCGTCGAAGCGATCGGCGATGTCGAATTGTTCGCCCGCGAGCGGCGGCACATCGCGCCCGGCGCGCCGTTTGTCGCCATTACCGGCACCAACGGCAAATCGACGACGACGGCGCTGATTGCTCACCTCGCCGCGTCAGCCGGCATGGACGCCCAGCTTGGCGGCAATATCGGCACCGCAATTTTATCGCTTGCACCACCGGCGATGAGCCGCGTTCACGTCATCGAATGTTCGTCCTATCAGATCGACCTTGCGCCATCGCTGGATCCGTCGATCGGCATCCTGATCAATCTCAGCGAAGATCATCTCGATCGGCACGGCACGATGGAGCACTACGCCGCGGTGAAAGCGCGTCTCGTTGCCGGCGTGCCCGGCGAGGGCACCGCGGTCATCGGCGTCGACGACGCATGGTGCCAGAAAATCGCGGTGCAAGTGGCGCAGTCGGGCAAGCACGTGGTGCGCATTTCGGTCCGCCGTAAACTGACCAGCGGGTTGTTCGTCGACGGCGAAAAAATTCTGGGTGCCGGCGACGGCAGCGACGAGACAATCGCGGAGCTTGGCGGAATCGGCTCATTGCGCGGCCTCCACAACGCCCAGAATGCCGCCTGCGCGAGCGCGGCGGCGCTGGCGCTCGGCCTCCAGCCCCCGGCGATCCAAGCCGGACTGCGCTCGTTCCCCGGCCTGGCGCACCGGATGGAAGAAGTAGGCCGCCGCGGCGCGGTGCTCTTCGTCAACAATTCCAAGGCCACCAATGCCAATTCAACAGCCCAGGCGCTGGCCTGCTTCGACGATATTTTCTGGATTGCCGGCGGCAGGCCGAAGACCGGCGGCATCGAATCGTTGCGCGACTTTTTTCCGCGCATCCGCAAGGCCTATCTGATCGGCGAAGCCGCGCCGGATTTCGCAGCGACGCTCGGCGGCGCGGCGCCTCACGACATCACCGGAACGCTCGACAAAGCGGTGGTGGCCGCCGCGCGCGACGCCGAGGCTTCGGGCGCCCGCGAGCCGGTCGTGCTGCTGTCGCCCGCCTGCGCCTCGTTCGACCAGTACCGCAATTTCGAGCTGCGCGGCGACGCATTCCGCGACCTGGTGCGCGCTCTGGGGGTGACGGCGAAATCTTAATCCCTTGGAAACCATCCCGGTGTCACCACTACGCCGGGGACTTGTAGGCCGAGACACGCCTTCGGGACGCTTATGGCTTCGCGCGCGCAACCGACGCTGTTTTCCGAGTGGTGGTGGACGGTCGACCGCCTGACACTGGCGGCACTGGTGGCTTTGATGCTCGGCGGCATCGTGCTCTGCCTCGCGGCGAGCCCCCCAGTCGCGGCCCGCATCGGGCTTGACCCGTTCCATTTCGTCGACCGCCAGGTGCTGTTTCTTGTTCCCGCCGGCGCGGTTTTGATCGGCACCTCATTCCTGTCGCCGCGTGATATCCGCAAAGTGGCGCTGGTCGTGTTCATCGTCAGCCTGCTGCTGACCGCCGCGACGCCGTTTTTCGGCGCGGAGATCAAGGGCGCGCGGCGCTGGCTGGTCATTCTCGGCGTCAACATCCAGCCGTCGGAATTTCTCAAACCGGCCTTCGTGATCTTGATCGCCTGGCTGTTCGGCGAAACGGCGAAGCGGCCGGAAATGCCGGCCAATTCCATCGCGCTGGCGCTATTGATCGTGGTGGTTACGCTGCTCGTGCTGCAGCCTGATTTCGGCCAGACCATGCTGATCTCGCTGGTCTGGGGCGCGCTGTTCTACATGGCGGGCATGCGGGTGATCTGGGTGATGGGGCTTGCCGGCGCCGCGGGTGTCGGCTTGATGACCGCGTTCTTCACTGTTCCCCACGTCGCGGAGCGCATCAATCGGTTCCTTAATCCGTCTTCGGGCGACAGCTACAATATCGACATCGCCACCGAATCCTTCCTCCGCGGCGGCTGGTTCGGTCGTGGTCCCGGCGAAGGCACCATCAAGCGCATCCTGCCCGAGGGCCACACCGATTTCGTGTTTGCGGTGGCGGCGGAGGAGTTCGGCGTCGTGCTCTGCCTCATTCTCGTCGCGCTGTTCGCCTTCATCGTGATCCGGGCGCTGATCAAGGCGATGCGCACCGACGATCCGTTCGTTCGCTTTGCCGCAGCGGGATTGGCGATGTTGTTCGGCTTGCAATCGACCATCAATATGGCGGTCAATCTGCATCTGATGCCGGCCAAGGGCATGACGCTGCCGTTTATCTCCTATGGCGGCTCGTCTTTGATCTCGCTCGCCTACGGCATGGGTATGTTGCTGGCGCTCACGCGCGAGCGGCCGCGCGCCAGGCTTGCCGGAGAATTGGTACTCGCCACCGGAGCGGTGTGATGGCCGGGGCGGGCGCCGCGCCGGTGCTCGTTACGGCCGGCGGAACGGGCGGTCATTTATTCCCGGCAGAAGCGCTGGCGACGGCTCTCGCCGAACGCGGCATCGCTGTTCACCTCGCAACCGACAGTCGCGCAGCGCGCTTCGGCGGCGCTTTCGCGGAGAATGCGATTCACGTCGTCGCCAGCGCAACATTGCGCGCGCGCAATCCGATCGCTTTGACGGGGACCGCCGCCACGCTTGGCCTCGGCTTCGTTCAGGCTTGGGCGCTCGTCGGCCGGCTCAAGCCGGCGGCGGTTGTCGGCTTCGGCGGTTATCCGACCGTTCCCCCGGTTCTGGCCGCTTGCTGGCGCGGCGTGCCGACCTTGATCCACGATGCCAATGCGGTGATCGGGCGGGCCAACCGGCTGTTGGCGCCGCGCGTCACCGCGATCGCCACCACGTTTCCCGACGTGTTTGCGGCCGATCCGGATTTGGCCGCCAAGGCAACGCTGACCGGCAATCCGGTGCGCTCCGCGGTCGTCGCCGCCGCGGCAACGCCCTACCCGGAGATCGGCGAAACGTTTCGGATCCTCGTCTTCGGCGGCAGCCAGGGCGCCCGCGTCATGGCTGACATCGTGCCTGCCGCAATCGGCAAGCTCGAACCCGAACTCCGCGGCCGTCTTGCCGTCGTCCAGCAGGCGCGCGACGAAGATCTCGATCGCGTGCGCAAAGCTTATGCCGATGCAACGGTGGCCGCCGAAATAGCGCCGTTCTTCGCCGATCTTCCGGAACGCATGGCGGCGAGCCATCTGGTGATTGCACGCTCCGGAGCATCCACGGTCGCTGAACTCGCAGCGATCGGCCGGCCCTCGATCCTGGTGCCGCTGCCGCATGCCATCGACCAGGACCAATTCGCCAATGCCGGCGTAATCGAGAGCGCCGGCGGCGCCTTGCGGATCGTCCAGGGCGATTTCACTCCCCCGCGTCTTGCCGCTGAAATCGCAGCGCTCGCGTCGGACCCGCAACGGCTCGCGGTTATGGCCGCGGCGGCACGCTCGACGGGACGCCTTGATGCCGCCAACCGGCTCGCCGAGCTTGTGCTGCGGGTGGCGGAAATCGGCTTGAGGCAGTAAATTCAGCACTATTCATCCGTCATGGCCGGACTTGCTCCGGCCATCCACGTCTTTCAGGGATCGTAGACCCAAGACGTGGATACCCGGCACGCGCCGGGTCTGGCGACACCGGGGGATCCGAATGAGATTACCGCGCGACATCGGCCCGGTGCATTTCATCGGCATCGGCGGAATCGGCATGAGCGGCATCGCCGAGGTGCTGGTGAATCTCGGCTACACCGTGCAGGGCACCGACCAGGCCGACAGCGCCAACGTCAAGCGATTGCGCGACAAGGGCGTCAAGATCGCCATCGGCCATGCCGCGGAGAATCTGGCCGACGCCCGCGTGGTCGTGATTTCGTCGGCGATCAAGCCCGATAATCCGGAGCTTGCCGCGGCGCGGGCGCAACGGCTGCCGGTGGTGCGGCGCGCCGAAATGCTCGCCGAGCTGATGCGGCTGAAAAGCTGCGTCGCCATCGCCGGCACCCACGGCAAGACCACGACGACGTCGATGGTGGCCGCGCTGCTCGACGCCGGCGGCTTCGACCCGACCGTGATCAATGGCGGCATCATCAACGCCTATGGCACCAATGCGCGCCTCGGCGCCGGCGACTGGATGGTGGTCGAGGCCGATGAATCCGACGGCACGTTCCTGAAACTTCCGGCCGATATCGCCATCGTCACCAATGTCGATCCGGAGCATCTCGACCACTTCAAGACGTTCGAGGCCGTGCAGGATGCGTTCCGCGCCTTCGTCGAGAACGTACCGTTCTACGGATTCTCGGTAATGTGCACCGATCACCCCGTGGTGCAAACTCTGGTCGGCCGCATCGAGGATCATCGTATCGTCACCTATGGCGAGAATCCGCAAGCCGATGTGCGCCTCGTCGACGTTTCCCATGCCGGCGGCGCCTCGCTGTTCACTGTGCTGCTGCGCGAACGCGCCGGGCAGGCCGCCCACGAAATCAAAAATCTCGCACTGCCGATGCCGGGGCGGCACAACGCGCTCAACGCCACCGCCGCGATCGCGGTCGCGCACGAGCTTGGCGTCGCCGACGACGTGATCCGCAATGCGCTCGCCAAATTCGGCGGCGTGCGCCGGCGCTTCACCAAGACCGGCACCTGGAACGGCGTCACCATCATCGACGATTACGGCCATCACCCGGTCGAGATCGCTGCCGTGCTGAAGGCGGCGCGCGAATTGACCAAGGGCCAGGTGATTGCCGTCGTGCAACCGCATCGCTATACGCGGCTTGCCGCATTGTTCGAGCAGTTCTGCACCTGCTTCAACGACGCCGACGTGGTGATCGTCGCCCAGGTCTATCCGGCCGGCGAAGCGCCGATTCCCGGCATCGACCGCGACTCGCTGATGCAGGGCCTGCGCACGCACGGCCACCGCCACGTCGTCGCGCTCGAGAGCCCTGAAAATCTCGCTTCGCTTGTCGCCGGTATGGCGCAGCCGGGCGACTATGTCGTCTGCCTCGGCGCCGGCTCGATCACGCAATGGGCCTATGCACTGCCGGGCGAATTGGCGGCGATCGGAGCCTCTTGATGGCGTTTGCCGATCTGGTCGCTGTCGTGAAAGAGGCGATGCCGGAGCTGCGCGGCCGGCTCATCGCCAATCAGCCGCTCGCCGAACTGACCTGGTTTCGCGTCGGCGGCCCGGCGCAGCTTTTGTTCATGCCCGAGGACGAAGCCGATCTTGCTTATTTTCTGAAAAACCTCGCCGCTGAAATCGATGTCACTGTCATCGGGCTCGGCTCCAATCTGATCGTGCGCGACGGCGGCGTGCCGGGCGCGGTGATCCGGCTGGGCCGCGGTTTTAGCGAGATCGCAATCGAGGACACGCGCGTTCGCGCCGGCACCGCCGTGCCTGACGTGAAAATCGCGCGGGCGGCGCAGGAGGCCGGCATCGCCGGCTTGTCGTTCATGCGCGGCATTCCGGGCGGCATCGGCGGCGCCTTGCGCATGAATGGCGGCGCCTATGGGCGGGAAACCAGGGACGCACTGGTCGAGGCGCGCGCGGTCGATCGGGCGGGCCGCATCCATGTCGTGAAAAATGTCGGAATGGATTACAGCTATCGTCATTGCGGCGCGCCGGACGATTACATTTTCACGCAGGCTTTATTTGCCGGCGAACGCGGCGATCCGGCGACGATCGCGGCCGAGATGGAAAAAATCACCGAGTCGCGCGAGGCGACGCAGCCGATCAAGAGCCGCACCGGCGGCTCGACCTTCAAGAACCCGCCGGGCCACAAAGGCCTGGCAGTTGATCGATGCCGCCGGCTGCCGCGGCTTGCGCCTGGGCGGCGCGCAGGTCTCCGAAATGCACTGTAATTTTTTGATCAATCTCGGCGACGCCAGCGCCGCCGATATCGAGGCGCTCGGTAAAACCGTGCGGCAACGGGTGAAGGATAATTCCGGCATCGTTCTCGAATGGGAGATCAAGCGCATCGGCGCGCCTGCTTAAGGCTCGGGAATCCTGTCCTCGCCGATCAAATTTCGTTCCTTCAGCCACGGGTCGATCTCAAGCGCACGCTTGAGCGGCGCCTGCGCCTCCGCGACCTTGCCCTGCTGAATCAGAATAATCCCTTTGCCGGCAAGCGCGGCATAATGCATCGGCTCAAGCGCCAGAACCTCATCGATGGCCTTGAGCGAAGCGTCGTATTGTCCGGCCAGAAAATAAACATAGCCGAGCTGATTCAGCCTTCAGCGAATTGCGGCGCGTGCTTGACCAATTCCTTGAGGTAAATAAGCGCCTCGTCATAGTCGAACCGCAGTTGCGCCTCCTTCGACTGTTCCAGGAGTTGCCGGGATTGCTCGTCGGCAAAACCTCGCCAGAAGGTCCAAATGCGATCTTCGGCCACGCGCGCTTCGGCGTCGCTCTTTGTCGCCGCGAGCGCGGCAAACAGCGCGGCACGTTCCTTGGCTTCGCTTTCCGTCAATCCCACCGCCAGCGGAATCGGCGCCGGCTCGGCCGCGCGCGAAGTCGCGCCCGCCACCATCAGAAACAGCAATGCCGCCAAGGCGATGCGGAATGCCATGTCCCGATCATAGGACTTTTCAAGAGCCGGCGGCTCCGTGATTATGAGGGGCAATGGTCGCGGAAACTCCCATCCTCATTGTCGGCGGCGGCCTCGGCGGGCTCACCGCCGCGCTGGCGCTCGCGCGCCGCGGCCGTGCCACGCGCGTCCTCGAAGGCGCGCCGGAATTCGGCGCCATCGGCTACGGCATCCAGTTCGGCCCCAATGTGTTTCACGTGTTCGATCGCCTCGATCTTATGGATCAGGTGCTGGCAGTCGCGGATTCGCCGGCCGCGGTTTTGATGCTGGACGCGCTCGACGGCAAGGAACTGGTGCGGATTCCGACCGGCGCATCGTTCCGCGCGCGCTTCAAATATCCCTACATCATCGTTCACCGCATCGATGTGCACAATGTGTTGCTCGATGCCTGCCGGGCGAATGATGCCATCGAGCTTGTCGCCGACGCCATGGTGACCGGCTACGAGGATCGCGGCGACGGCGTCACGGTAGCGACGGCGGACGGGCGGACGTTTTCCGGCCCGGCGCTAGTCGCCGCGGATGGTTTTCGTTCGCTGTTCCGGCAAAAACTGATTGGCGATGGCGAGCCGCGCCCGATCGGCTATGCGGCGTTGCGCACCATCGTGCCGATGGCGGAGCTGAAGGCCGACGTGCCGCGCGATTGTGTCGTCTTATGGGGCGGGCCGGGCATGCACATCGTGCAATACCCGCTGCGCCACGGCACTCTGTTCAATATCGTTGCCGTCTTTCGCAGCTCGACCCACGCCGAGAGAGGCGATGTCGCGTCATATCGCGCCGAGCTCGAACAGACTTACGGCAACGCCTATCCGGCAATGCGTGCATTGATCGGCATGATCGATCTGCGCTGGCGCCGCTCGGTCGGCGACCGCGATCCGGTGCGGCATTGGCACAAGGGCCGCATCGTTCTTCTCGGCGATGCCGCCCATGCGCCGCTGCAATCGCTGGCGCAAGGCGCCGGCATGGCGATCGAGGACGGTTTTTGCCTCGCCGAGGCGATCCATGCCGCCGACGGCGATTACCCGGCCGCCTTCGCCCGCTTCGAGGCGGCGCGGCTCCTGCGTACGGCGCGGGTGCAACTGGAATCGCGCGCGCTGTGGAACTTCTACCATTGCGACGGCATCGAGCGGGATGTCCGCAATGCGACCGTCGCCAATTGGGACGAGGCGCATCTGTTCGACTGCCTCGCCTGGCTCTACGACGGCGCGTCGTTTTCGGGCCAAATCAGCCACTGAGACTCTCGATTTTTCGCCAATTGTCGATTCTATTGGTGTCCCTGCGAATCAGCGGCTGAACCCGGCTGCGCCAGGGCGAATTCATGGCCAAGCACGTCGCCGTTCTGATGGGAGGCTGGTCGGCGGAGCGCGACGTCTCGTTGCGCTCCGGCAAGGCCTGCGCCGATGCGCTTTCGCGGCGCGGCTACCGGGTCACCCCGATCGATGTCGGCCGCGATATCGCCGCGGCGCTGACCGCGGCCAAGCCCGACGCCGCGCTCAATGTGCTGCACGGCCGGCCCGGCGAGGACGGCACACTGCAGGGCCTGCTCGAAATCCTCGACATCCCCTACAGCCATTCCGGGGTCCTGGCCTCCGCGGTCGCCATGCAAAAGCACTACGCCAAGGCGCTGTTTCGCGCCGCCGGCGTGCCGGTTGCCGAGGACCGGGTGATATCCCGCTTCGAAGCGGCAAAAGCCCACGTCATGGCGCCGCCTTACGTCGTCAAGCCGGTCGCCGAGGGCTCGAGCGTCGGCGTCTTCATCGTCACCGAGGAGCACGCCAACCCGCCGCAGGAGCTTTACCGGCCCGACTGGCCGTTCGGCGAAACGGTGATGGTCGAGCGCTACATCCCGGGCAAGGAACTGACCTGCGCGGTGGTGGGCGACCGGGTTCTCGATGTCATCGAAATCGTGCCGGCAACGCGGTTCTACGACTACGAGGCAAAATACGCCGCCGGAGGCTCCAGGCACCTGTTGCCGGCGCCAATTTTACCAAATGTTTACCAGGAAGTCCGCAGATTGAGCCTTGCTGCCCATAGCGCGCTCGGCTGCCGCGGCGTGAGCCGTGCAGACTTTCGCTATGACGATCGGGGGACGGGAAATCTCATCTGCCTTGAGGTCAATACACAACCGGGGATGACCGAAACCTCGCTCGTACCCGAGCTTGCCGCCTACGCGGGCATCGCGTTCGATGAGCTGGTGCAATGGATGGTGGAGGACGCCTCGACCAACCGCTGATGCGGTCGAGGCAATCAGCTGCAAAGCGGGTCGGCGCGGATAACGAGCCGGGCCGCGCACGCGCGCCGTCCGGCCGTCGCCGCGGCGAAGGCTGGCTCGTGCGTTCTGCAGCCTATCGCCGGCTGAGCGACCACGTCGCGGCCTATCGCCGGCTCACCGACCGCTGGGCGGCGAAAATTGCCCATTTGCCGCTGCCGCGCGGCGCCGGCATCGCCGGCTCGGTCCTGCTCCTTGCCGGCGCGCTCGGCTATGGCGCGGTCGCCGGCCAGCATGTCCCCGCCGTGACCGATTGGGTCAAGAATGCGCGCGATATCGCGGCGAATTCTCTGGGTTTTCGTATCGCTGCGATCTCGCTCACCGGCGAAAAGGAAGTCAGCCGCGAAGAGGTTCTCACCACGGCCGGCGTGACCGGGCGCGCCTCGCTGTTGTTTCTCGACGCCGATGCCGCGCGCACGCGGCTTCTCGCCAATCCGTGGATCGCCGATGCCGCGGTGCTCAAGCTTTATCCCGACCGCCTGCAGATCACGATTACCGAGCGGCACGCATTTGCGCTCTGGCAGAAGGACGGCCGCATCAGCGTGATCGCCGCCGACGGCACTGTGCTCGAACCCTTCGTCGAGAACCGCTATCTCGGCCTGCCGCTTGTGGTCGGACGCGACGCCGAGCGGCAGGCCAAGGATTTCCTCGCCATTATCGATCGTTACAAGGACATCCGGCCAGCGCTGCGCGCGTCGATCCTGGTGGCGGACCGGCGCTGGGACCTTCGCCTCACCAACGGCATCAACGTGCAGCTGCCGGAGACCAACATCGAAGACGCGCTCGACCGCCTCGTGACGCTTGATCGCGACAAGAAGCTTTTGTCGCGCGACATTACGGTGGTCGATCTGCGGTTGCCCGATCGCGTCACCGTGCGCTTGTCCGACGCGGCGGCGCAGGCCCGCGACGACGCGCTGAGGGCCAAAATGAAGAAAAGAAAAGGGGGCGACGCATGAACGCCCTCCGCTATGGCCTGACGCCGAAGATGAAGCCGCTATCGCCGCGGCGAAGCGCGCTTGTCGCCGCGCTCGACGTCGGATCGAGCAAGGTCGTGTGTATGATTGCGCGGCTGCGCCCGCGTGGGCCGCAGCAGGTCTTGACCCGCCGCAGCCACGCCATCGAAGTGGTCGGCTTCGGGCATACCAATGCGCGCGGCATGAAGGCCGGCAGCGTCGTCAATCTCGCCCAGGCCGAGGACGCCATTCGCCAAGCCGTCGATGCCGCCGAGCGCATGGCCGCTGTCGAAATTGAATCGGTGGTGCTGTCGCTCTCCGCCGGCCGCCTCGCCAGCGAACTGTTCGCCGCCGATATCGACATTGTCGGATCCGCGGTTTCGGACGGCGACATTGCGCGCGTGCTGGCCGCCGGCAGCCGCCATTCTCTGCGGGATGGCCGCGCGGTCCTGCATTCGCTACCCGTCGCTTATTCGATCGACGGCGTCGACGGCGTTCGCGATCCGCGCGGCATGCTCGGCTCGCGCTTCGGCGTCGATATGCATATCGCCACCACCGACGTTGCCGCGGCGCGGAATTTGATGCTGGCGGTCGAACGCGGCCACCTCGACGTCGAAGCCATGGTGGCCTCGCCCTATGTCGCAGGCCTTGCCGTTCTCGCCGACGACGAGGCCGATCTGGGCTCCGCCGTGGTCGATATGGGAGCCGGCACCACGACGATGGCGGTGTTTCTGGGCGGCCGCTGCGTTCATCTGGAAGGGTTCGCGCTGGGCGGCCACCACGTCACCATGGACCTCGCCCGCGGTCTCAACGCCCGCATCGCCGATGCCGAGCGAATCAAGACGCTTTATGGCAGTGTGCTCACCGGGGGATCGGATGAGCGCGACATGGTCACGGTGCCGCCGCTGAGCGACGACGAGCGCGAGCAGGCTCAATTCGTGTCCCGCGCGGCGCTGGTGAGCATCATCAAGCCGCGGGTCGAGGAAATTCTTGAAATGGTGCGCGATCGGCTCGCCGCGACGACCATCGCAGCCGAGCGGCGCGGCCACGTCATTCTGACCGGCGGCGCCAGCCAGCTCAGCGGCCTGCCGGATCTAGCGTCGCGAATCCTAAACCGGCCGGTCCGGATCGGACGGCCGCTTGGCATCGCAGGCGCCCCGGAGTCGGCCAAAGGCCCAGCCTTCGCGGTCGCCGCCGGCCTCCTGGTTTATCCGCAAGCGGCGCATCTCGAACATTTCGAATCGCGGCGCAAGCGGCAACTGATGACCGGCACGGGCGGCTATTTCGCCCGGGTCGGACGATGGCTTCGCGAGAGTTTCTGATGGCCCCCAGATGCGAAGCTAGAAACTCCCAGCACCCGGTGGCGGACCGGACGGGGCAGGACTGTTTTAAGGCCCGCGTGGACAACGGCCACGCGAGGAACAAGAGGCAACCATGACCATCAATCTGAATATTCCCGATATCCGTGAGCTCAGGCCCCGCATAACCGTCTTCGGAGTCGGCGGCGCTGGCGGCAATGCCGTCAACAACATGATCACCGCCGGCTTGCAGGGCGTCGATTTCGTGGTGGCCAACACCGACGCCCAGGCGCTCACGATGTCGAAGGCCGAGCGCGTTATCCAGATGGGCGTGCAGGTCACCGAGGGACTGGGCGCCGGCTCGCAGCCCGATGTCGGACGCGCTGCCGCCGAGGAAGTCATCGACGAAATCCGCGACCACCTGTCCGGAGCGCACATGGCTTTCGTCACCGCCGGCATGGGCGGCGGCACCGGAACCGGCGCGGCGCCGGTCATCGCCAAGACAGCGCGCGATCTCGGCATCCTCACCGTCGGCGTCGTGACCAAGCCGTTCCATTTCGAAGGCCAGCGCCGCATGCGCATCGCCGACGGCGGCATTGCCGAATTGCAGAAATGCGTCGACACGCTGCTCATCATTCCCAACCAAAATCTGTTCCGGGTGGCGAATGAGAAAACCACGTTTGCCGATGCCTTCGCACTGGCGGATCAGGTGCTTTATTCCGGCGTCGCCTGCATCACCGATCTGATGGTCAAGGAAGGCCTGATCAATCTCGATTTCGCCGACGTCCGCGCGGTCATGCGCGAGATGGGCAAGGCGATGATGGGAACCGGCGAAGCCGAGGGCGACAAGCGCGCGCTCACCGCGGCAGAAGCTGCGATCTCCAACCCGCTGATCGACGACGCGTCGATGAAGGGCGCCCGCGGCCTGTTGATTTCCATCACCGGCGGCCGCGATCTGACGCTTTACGAAGTCGACGAAGCGGCAACGCGGATTCGCGAAGAGGTCGACCACGACGCCAATATCATTGTCGGCGCGACCTTCGACGAAAGTCTCGACGGCATGATCCGGGTATCGGTCGTGGCGACCGGCATCGACCAGGCCATGTCGCAGCGGCCGACGATGCCGACGGTCGAACCGCGCATGGCGGAGGTCGCCCAACGCATCCGCGCCGAGAACCAGCGAATCGTCGAGCGCAGCGAGCGTCCCGAACCAGCGCCGGCGCGTCCGGCGGCGGCAGCGGCCGCGCCGATTGCGCCGCCCATCCCGGTCGCGGCTCCAGCCCCGGTTGCGGCGCCAGCCGCGATCGCGACGCCAGCCACCGTCAATGCCTCGATCGAATCGGCGGCCAAGGCCGCGATCGCAGCGGCCGTGGAAGACGTGACGATCCGTCCGCTCGCTCCGAAGCCTTCGCTGTTTATCGATCCATCCGTCGGCGAGCCGGAAACGCCCAGGCCGGAATTGCTCGAACCGGCGGCCTTCATTCCGCCGCAGCCGGAACGGGCGCCGGCGCGGGTTCCGCGCATGCCGCGGCTCGATGAACTTCCGGTGCCGGCGCAGAATGAAATACGCGCCCGGCGCGGCGAAGTGCGGGCCGACGACCATCCAGAGAAGCGGCGTATGTCGCTGTTGCAGCGATTGGCTTCGGTCGGTCTCGGGCGGCGCGAGCAGGATGAGCAGGATGGGGCCGTCCCGGCTGCTCAGGTCGGCGCTGTGCCACCGGCCGAACGGCTGGCCGGACGTCCGATGCCGCGCCCATCCGAGCCGCGTCAAGACGGGCGGCATGAGCTTCCGGTCTCCGAATATGCCCGGCGCGCGGCGCCCCAGGGGCTCGACCAGCACGGCCGGCAGAGCCCTGTGCATAACTCTGGCGACGAGGATCAGCTCGACATCCCGGCATTCCTGCGCCGGCAAGCAAAGTGACAATCCGGCGGCCGCACGGCTTCGAAACCGCGTCCGCCGGCCCTCCCCGCTCTTGGCAGGACCAGTGCGGGTTAGACTAAGATACTGTTTTTGTTTAACTTTCTTGGCCGATCCGAGTGACAATCCGTCCCACCGCACCAAACCGGTGGGACGGATTGTCTATTTGAGGCATGCCGCATTGCAGCGCCGGCGGAATTTTGCGGCGGCCAGTCGACAACAGTGCGGCCGGAAAAAGGTTACACTCGGTAAGAAACCGTGAATTGGCCCAATCCCACTACGCCAGTAAGGTTCACACGTCAGAGGGGATGTTTGGGGGTTTTGGTTTCTGGCGCCAGTTGTGGCCAGTCCCTGCTTGTAAGCGAAATGCGTACCCCTCAGGTTAATGTGGCCATCGGTCCGCGGAGTATTCCGTTCGCGTGTGTGACCGTAAGGTGTGACGAGGGCATGATGAGGGGCGTACCCGCCGGCAGGCAGACAACGCTGCAAGATCAGGTCACCGTTACCGGTGTTGGTGTCCATTCCGGTTCGCCCGCCACGCTCACGCTGCATCCCGCCGAAATCGATACCGGCATCGTGTTTTCGCGCTGCGGCACCGGCGGCCAGCCGGACCGCGAATTGCGCGCCCATTACCGTTCGGTGACGGCGACCGAATTCGCGACCGTGCTCGGCGACCATAATGGTCCGGCGGTTTCGACTACCGAACACGTGCTGGCCGCGCTGCACGGTATTGGCGTCGACAACGCGGTTGTCGAGGTTGACGGTCCCGAAGTGCCGATCATGGACGGCAGCGCCGCACCGTTCGTTGCCGCGATCGACCAAGCCGGCGTCGTCGCTTTACAGGCGCCTCGGCGCTGCATCCAAGTGCTCAAGCCGGTGCGCGTCACCAAGGGTGACAGCTACGGCGAATTGCGCCCGCACGGGCGCGGGCTGCGCGTCGAAACTGAAATCGAATTCGATCATCCGTTGATCGGCCGCCAGGCGGTCGCCTTCGACGTCGAGCCGGATCTGTTCCGCCGCGAACTGGCGCGCGCCCGGACCTTTGGCTTCATGCGCGATGTGGCAAAACTCTGGAGCGCCGGCTATGCGCTCGGCGCATCCTTCGAGAACACCGTTGTGATTGCCGACAATCGCGTCCTCAATCCCGAAGGCGTGCGTTTCGCCGACGAATTCGTCCGCCACAAAGCGGTCGACGCGATCGGCGACTTGGCCTTGGCCGGCGCGCCGCTGCTCGGGGCCTATCGTTCGGTACGCGGCGGCCACAAGCTCAATCATGCCGTGCTGACGGCATTGATGGCCGATCGCAGCGCCTGGGCTTATGTCGAGATGCCGGAAAGCCGCCGCCAGCGCGGTCACGCCGACCTCGCCGCCGGCTTCTCCAGCCCGGCCTACGGCCCGGACGTCTCTTAATTCCCTTAACTTTTACGCCTCAATCCGGGCCGATTGTCGGCCATAATTGCTGTATGGTGCAGGGCTGCGGTGCGTTCACGCTGACTTGCGTAAGACGCGGAATTGAGCACCGGCGGGGACGGGACTTAACTCGCTCATGATGTTGCGATTACCAGGATCGCCGAGATCCGGCTCCAGGCTGCGCGTGCTTTCGGGTTGCCTGGTCCTGGCGCTCGTCGCCGCGCCGCTCATGGGCTGCAGTTTCTTCAAGGACAAGTCCGGCGACTATATCCCCGACGACCCGCCGGACATGCTCTATAACGAGGGACTTTTCCTCCTCAACAACAAGGGCGACTACAAAGGGGCGGCGAAGAAATTCGACGACGTCGACCGCCAGGATCCGTATTCGGATTGGGCGCGCAAGGCGCTGCTGATGTCGGCCTATTCCTATTACCAGGCCGAGCTGTACGACGAATGCGTCAACTCGGCGAAACGCTACATCACCCTGCATCCCGCCAGTCCCGATGCCGCCTATGCGCAATATCTCATCGGCGCCTCCTATTACGATCAGATCCTCGACGTTTCGCGCGATCAGGAGCGCGCAACCAAGGCGATCGATGCGCTTGAAGAAGTGGTGCGCAAATATCCGAATTCCGAATATGCGGTCGCCGCCCAGAAAAAAATCGACATGGCGCGCGATCAGCTCGCCGGCAAGGAAATGGATGTGGGCCGCTTCTACCTGAAAAAGCGCGACTTCATCGGCGCCATCAACCGCTTCAAAGTCGTGGTCACGCAATATCAGACGACGCGCCACGTCGAAGAAGCACTGGAGCGATTAAGCGAAGCCTATGTCGCGCTCGGCATCATGGACGAGGCGCAGACCGCCGCGGCCGTGCTCGGCCACAATTTCCCGGACAGTCCCTGGTACAAAGACGCCTATAACCTCGTGAAGAACGCTGGCGGCGTGCCGACCACGGAAAATAAGGGGTCCTGGATCAGCCACGCCTTCCAGAAAATCGGCTTGGCGAGCGCCCAAAGCGGCTGACTGCGGACTGACCACAGACGACAGCACAGGGAATCGCTAATATCATCCGTCCTTGTCGTCCGTGCTGTGGCGTCTGACATCATGCTGGCTCGCCTTTCAATCCGCGACATCGTCCTGATCGACCGGCTCGACATCGATTTCGGTGCCGGGCTTGCCGCGCTCACCGGCGAAACCGGCGCCGGCAAATCGATCCTGCTCGACGCCTTTGCGCTGGCGCTGGGTGCGCGCGGCGATGCGGCCTTGGTGCGCGAGGGCGCCGAACAGGGCCAGGTGATTGCCGCCTTCGACCTCGTCAAGGACCATCCGGCGCGCCGCGTGCTCGCCGACAACGAACTGGACGACGATCTCGCCGGCGAGGACGAGCTGATCGTGCGGCGGGTGCAGTTCGCCGACGGCCGGACGCGCGCCTTCGTCAACGATCGGCCGGTCAGCGTGCAAGTCTTGCGCGCGCTCGGCGCCGCCTTGGTCGAGATTCATGGCCAGCACGACGATCGCGCTTTCGTTGATGCCGCAACCCATCGCGCGCTGCTCGATGCCTATGGCGGCACCGAAAGCGATGCCGCCGAGGTGGCGCGGCTGTGGGCGGAGCGGCGCGCGCGCGACGTCGCCGTCGAGCATCATCGCGCCGAGGTCGAACGCGCCAATCGCGAGGCGGAGTGGCTTCGTCACGCCGTTGAGGAACTCGGCCGGCTGGCGCCGGCGACCGGCGAGGAAACCTCGCTCGCCGAACGCCGCACCGTGATGATGCAGGCGGAGAAAGTCGCCGACGATCTGCGCGCCACACGTGACGCGGTCTCCGGACCGAACTCGCCGGTGCCGCCGCTTGCAACCGCGGTGCGGCGGCTGGAGCGGCGCGGCACGCAAATGCCGGCTTTGATCGAGCCGGCGGTGAAAGCGATCGACACCGCGATTAACGCGCTGGAGGAAGCGCGCGTGGCGCTGGAAGTGGCGCTGCGCGTCGCCGAATACGATCCGGCCGAGCTGGAGCGGATCGAGGAACGCCTGTTCGCGCTGCGCGCCGCCGGGCGCAAATACAACGTGCCGGTCGATGAGCTCGCCGCGCTGGCCCGCCGTTACGACGGCGATATCGCATTGATCGACGCCGGTGCCGAGCGGCTTGCGACGCTGGAGCGCGAGGCGGCGGAGGCCAAAGCGCGCTACCAGGCCGCGGCGCAAGCGCTGTCGGCGGCGCGGCGGCGCGCGGCACAGAAGCTCGACAAGGCGGTCAACGCCGAACTAAAGCCGCTCAAGCTCGAGCGCGCACAATTCTCCAGCGCAATCGCGAGCGAAAGCGAAGGCCCCAACGGCCTCGATCGCGTCGAGTTCTGGGTGCAGACCAATCCCGGCACGCGGCCCGGACCGCTGATGAAAGTCGCTTCCGGCGGCGAGCTCGCCCGCTTCCTGCTCGCGCTCAAGGTCGTGCTGGCCGATCGTGGCTCGGCGCCGACACTGGTGTTCGACGAGATCGATACCGGCGTCGGCGGCGCGGTGGCCGATGCCATCGGCGTGCGGCTGGGGCGTCTTGCCTCCGGCGTGCAGGTGATCGCGGTGACGCATGCGCCGCAGGTCGCGGCGCGCGCCGACCGGCATTATCTGATCAGCAAAGATGCGCTGGCCAAGGGCAAGCGCGTCGCCACCCGTGTCGCCGAGCTTGAGGACGAGCGGCGCCGCGAGGAGATCGCCCGCATGCTGGCCGGCGCCGAAATCACCGCCGAAGCGCGCGCAGCGGCCGAACGCCTGATCCGCGCGGCGAGCTGAGGCGGCGGCGGCAGCCCGCCAGCAAAAACCCGCTCAGTTGCCCTTCACATGGCCGAGGAAGTGCAGCACGTCGCCGTCGAATTGCGCGGCATCCTGCAGAAACGAAAAGTGGCTCACCTGCGGCTCAATGAGAAGTCCGCTGTCGGGAATATGGTCGGCCATGAACAGCGTGTTCTCGCGCTTGATCGCCTCGTCATGATCGGCATCGACGATCCAGGTCGGCACCTTGATGCCGGCGAGATCGTCGGCGGTCCAGTTCGGCTGCGTCGCCCACATCTTGGTGATCTGGGCGAGGAACGCATCGTATTGGGTCGGCGTCGGCGAGAGCGCCTCATATTCTTTTCTGGCGCGCGCGATGAACGCGGTGAAAACCGGACTCTTGTCGACATCCTTAACGCCGCTCGGATCGGAGTTGGCGGCGAAAGCAAAGAGCTTCGATAGCCGCTCGGGATGATGGATCGCGATGTCCAGCCCGATGATGGCGCCGTCGCTCCAGCCGACAACGGCGGCCTTGTCGATCTTGAGGAAATCCATCAGCGCCAGCACATCCGACGCCATCAGATCGTAACCGTAAGGCCTCGCGTCGCGTGAACTGCGGCCATGGCCGCGGCTATCCATCACCACGACGCGGTAATGCGCGTCCAGAACCGGCACCAAGTCGCCCCAATAATTGGCATTGGCGAGGCCGCCGTGAAGGAGAATAACCGGCGGACCGTGGCCGAAAACGGCGTACCAGATTTTGATGCCGTTCACCGTAGCCAAACCGCTCTTGACCGGAGCCGGCAGGCTCGGTGTCGGCGGCAAAGTAAGCCATTGCGGCGCGGCTTGCGCCGTCGCGTGAAAGCCGACGAGCAGGACAAAGCAGAGGCCGATGGCTAAAGCTGAGCGCCGCATGAACGCATCCTCGCCGGTTCAAGCTTTTGCGAGCCATCGCAAGTAAGGGCAAATTCGCCGAATTTCGTCAATCGCCCGGGCGCGGTGTTTGCCGGTCGTGGCTTTATTTATGCGGTACACAAATCTACTGGCCTGTGATTATGGATTCCGGGTTGCGGGCCTCGACCAGCCGGGCGAATAACTGGAATATCGGCACCATGGCAGCAAAAGATCCCGCGAAGCTTCCCGTCGACGACCTGACCGAAAAGCAGGCCAGACCGAGCACGCGCGGCTCGCATGCCGAAATCGCCGCGCACGATCGGCGCTATTATCAGGACGATGCGCCGACGCGTTTCCGACGCCGCCTATGACGCGCTGCGGCGGCGCTATGGCGCCATCGAGGCCCGCTTCCCGCGATTGCGGACGCTGGAAAGCCTGACGCAGCGGGTCGGCGCGGCGCCGTCGGCGCGTTTTGCCAAAGTCCGCCATGCGGTGCCGATGCTGTCGCTCGACAATGCTTTTGCCGACGAAGACGTCGTCGAATTCGTCGGCCGCATCCGCCGCTTGCTGCGGCTTCCGGAGGACGAGGACATCGCATTCTCCGCCGAGCCGAAGATCGACGGACTGTCGATGTCGCTGCGTTACGAGGACGGCGGGCTGGTCAGCGGCGCGACGCGCGGCGACGGCGCCGAGGGTGAAGACGTCACTGCCAACGTCAGAACGCTCGATGATATTCCCGACCGACTAAAGGCGAAAGGCGTGCCGGCGGTGTGCGAGGTGCGCGGCGAAATCTATATGACCAAGACGGCGTTCCTCGAGCTTAATCGCAAGCAGAAGGATGCGGGCGAGCGAGCTCTATGTCAATCCGCGCAATACTGCGGCCGGGTCGTTGCGTCAGCAGGATCCGACGATCACGGCGTCGCGGCCGCTCGGCTTCTTCGCCTATGCCTGGGGCGAGATGAGTCAAATGCCGGCCGATACGCAGTCCGGCATGATCAAGTGGTTCGAGACTTGCGGATTCAAGACCAACCCGCTGACCGAGATCTGCCGCTGGCGTCGAGGCATTGCTGCAATTTCACCGCGCCATCGAAGGTGAGCGCGCCGGCCTCGACTACGATATCGACGGCGTCGTCTACAAGGTCGATCGGCTCGACTGGCAGGAGCGGCTCGGCTTCGTGTCGCGCTCTCCGCGCTGGGCGATCGCGCACAAATTTCCGGCGGAAAAGGCGACCACCGTCGTCAAGGATATCGAAATTCAGGTCGGCCGCACCGGCGCGCTGACGCCCGTCGCCAAGCTCGAACCCGTCACGGTCGGCGGAGTCGTGGTGCAGAATGCGACGCTGCACAACGCCGGAAGAGATCGCGCGCCTCGACGTCCGCAAGGGCGACACGGTAACGATCCAACGCGCTGGCGATGTCATCCCGCAGGTGCTCGGCGTGGTTCGTGAGAAGCGGTCCGCGGAGCAGCGAGCCGTACAGGTTCCCGAAAAAATGTCCTTGCCCGCTGCACACCGATGTCGTGCGCGAGATCATCGCTGGCGGCGTGGAAGGCGCGCGCGTGCATTGTACCGGGGAGTTTGCGTGTCCGTTTCAGGCCATCGAGCACCTCAAGCATTTCGTCTCCCGCCGCGCCTTCGATATCGACGGGCTTGGCGACAAGCAGATCGATCTGTTTTACGAGAAGGAATGGGTCAGGGAGCCCGCCGACATCTTCACGCTGCAGAAGAAGCACGGCAAGGAACTGCTGGAGGAGGAAGGCTACGGCGAGACCTCGGTGCGCAACCTGTTCAACGCCATCGCGGCGCGGCGGGAGATTTCGCTGGAGCGTTTCATCTACGCGCTCGGCATCCGCCATGTCGGCGAGACGACGGCGGTAGCGCTGGCGCGCGGCTATGGGAGTTGGGACGCCTTTCACGCCGCCTGTCTCAAGCTCGCCAAAGACGACGCCGAAACCAAAGCGGAAATGGACGCGCTCGATCAGATCGGCGACACCGTGATCGAAAGCCTGCACGACTACTTCGGCGAGGCACATAATCGCCGCCGCATCGAACGGCTCGCCGCGCAAGTGCACGTCCTGGACGCCGAGAAACCGCGCGGCGATTTACCGATCGCCGGCAAGACCGTGGTTTTCACCGGCACGCTGGAAAAAATGACCCGCGACGAGGCCAAAGCCTCGGCGGAACGGCTTGGCGCAAAAGTGTCGGGCTCGGTGTCGAAGAAGACCGATTACGTTGTCGCCGGCCCCGGCGCCGGGTCGAAACTCGCCGAAGCCAAAAAGCTCGGCGTTGCGGTCCTGACCGAAGACGAGTGGGCGAAGCTCATTCGCTGAGCGACGCCCATAGATTTAACGCCGCGTCTTCGCCGTCAGATTCGTCCCGAAAGCGCCAGGACGATCACGATAATCAGGATGAGGCCGAGGCCGCCGCCGGGATAATAGCCCCAGCCGCCGCTGTAAGGCCAAGCCGGCAGCGCGCCGATCAAAAGCAGAATCAGAACGACGATCAGAATTGTTGACAGCATGACGTTTCCTCGCTCGCGCCAACCCAGCGAACAAACGTTGCGCCAAAGCAAAAGTTCCGGACGCGGTCAGGCGGTCGCGAGAGGTGCCGTTGCTGCCGTCAGCCATCGGCGTGTTTGTTCATCGACGAGCGGCGCCAGCACATCGCGCACCCGGGCGTGATAGGCGTCGAGCCAGGAGATTTCCTCCGCCGTCAGCAACTCCTGATCGACGAGCCGCAGGTCGATCGGCGCCAGCGTCAAGGTCTCGAAGGCGTTAAGCGGCTTTTCCGCCGCGGCGACGGCCGGGGCTTCGGCGACCAGAACGAGATTCTCGATGCGTATGCCGTAAGCGCCGGCGCGGTAATAGCCCGGCTCGTTCGACAGGATCATGCCGCGCTGAAGCGGCGCGCCGCCGAGCTTGGAAATCCGCGCCGGTCCCTCATGCACCGAGAGATAGCTGCCGACGCCGTGGCCGGTGCCGTGATCGAAATCGAGCCCGGCGCGCCACAAGAATTGGCGCGCCAGAGTGTCGAGCTGGGCGCCGCTGGTGCCGTCGGGAAAAACCGCGCGCGCAATGGCGATGTGGCCCTTAAGCACCAAGGTGAAGTTCCTGCGCATCTCGGCCGTCGGCGTACCGACCGCCAGCGTGCGGGTGATGTCGGTGGTGCCGTCTTCGTATTGGCCGCCGGAATCGATAAGAAAAAGTTCGCCCGGCGCAATGTGCCGGTTGCTTCGCCGCGTCACGCGATAATGCACGATGGCGCCGTCAGCGCCGGCGCCGGCGATGGTGGGAAACGAAATATCCTTGAGCAATCCGGTGTCGCGGCGAAAACTTTCCAGGGCCTCGACCGCATCGATTTCGCTCAAGCGTCCGCCCGGCGCCTCGCGATCGAACCAGGCGAGGAAGCGCGTCACCGCCGCTCCGTCGCGCTGTTGCGCGGCGCGCGCACCGGCAATCTCGACCGCGTTCTTGACCGCCTTCATCGGCGCGATCGGATCGCTGCCGCGCAGGATCTTGCCGCCATTGTCGGCGACCAGGCGCGCAATCGCTTCCGGAGCGGCGGCAGGATCGAGCTGCACCGCCTGCCGCGCTTTGCCGAGCGCGGCGAGATCACGCTCGAAATCTTCCGGCGCGCGCACCTCGGCCAGTTCTTCGAGCCGGTGGCGGACACCATTACCGAGCTTGCGGCCGTCGACATAGAGCGACGGCCGGCCGTCTTTCGACACCATGGCAAAGGCAAGCGCCACCGGCGTATGCGGCACATCGTGGCCGCGGATATTGAACAGCCAAGACACGGCATGCGGATCGGAAACGACCAGGGCGTCGGCGTTGAGCTTTCCCAGCTCGGCGCGAACGCGCGCAAGCTTTGCTGCTGCGTCCTCGCCGGCGTAACGCAGATCGTGCTGGACGACCGCGCCCAGCGGCGGCGACGGCCGGTCCTTCCACTCCACGTCGATGGGATTGTCGGCGACGGCGACGAGGCTGGCGCCGGCCGCTTCGCAGGCTTTGGCAAAGCGCTCGGCGCTCTCGACGGTATGCAGCCACGGCGAATAGCCAAGTTTGGCGCCGGTCGGCAAATTCTCTTCGATCCACGCCGCCGGCGGATGCTCGACCAGGTGCTCGATGGCAAAGAGCGCGGTATCCACTTCGTCGGCCGCCTGCACGGTATAGCGGCCGTCGACGAAAATGACGGCGTGATCCGCAAGCACGATGGCGAGGCCGGCCGAGCCGGTGAAGCCGGTGAGCCAGGCAAGCCGCTCGGCGCTGGGCGGCACATATTCATTCTGGTAGCGGTCCGAGCGCGGCACGATAAAACCGTCGAGGCCGCGCCGTTTGAGCTCCGCGCGCAACGCCGCGAGCCGCGGCGCGCTGTTGCCGCGCGCGCCGCGATCATCGAACGACTGGAAATGCGCCTCGAACATACTGGGCAATCTAGGTGCCGCCGACGCGGCGAGCAACGCTGGATCGCGTTCGCTTGGGCCGCTTCGCGGTGCGCGGCCGCTTCATAAGCAGCGTCGTCCAGCCATCAAGCGTGATGCGCCGCTCGAGCGCAAAGCCGCGGTAGGCGGCGAGCGCGGCATTCGCCTGCGCGGTGAGGAGCCCGGAGAGAACGATGCGGCCGCCGGGCGCGACGATCCTGGCAAGCGGCGCGGCAAGCCGCTGCAGCGGCTCGAGGAGGATATTGGCAAACACCAGATCGAACGGCGCCCGCGCACGGATCGCCGGCGCGGTGACGCCGCGTGCGGTCGCAAGTGCGACGAGCGCGCCGGCGCGATTGAGCGCCGCATTGGCACGCGCCACGCGCACTGCGGCGGCGTCGATGTCTGTTGCGAGCACGCGGCGGCGCAAGGCGCGGGCGGCGGCGATGGCGAGAACGCCCGAGCCGGTGCCGAGATCGAGAATGCGCGGCGCGGCCTTGCCGCCGCGGAACGATTTGGTCATGCGGTCGAGCGCCAGCAGGCAGCCGCGCGTGGTGCCGTGATGGCCGGTGCCGAAGGCGAGCGCGGCTTCGATTTCGATGCCGATGCGATTGGGTGGGATGCCATTGCGATCATGCGCACCGTGCACGATAAAGCGGCCGGCCTTGACCGGCCTGAGCCCGACGAGGCTCTCGCGGACCCAATCTTTCTGCGCGAGACGCTCAAAGCGCGGCGCGACCGTTGCGCCGGCCGCGGCGGCGAGATCGCGCACGCTCTGCCGATCGACGGCGTGGCGGAAATAAACCATCACACGCCAGTTGCCCTGGCCGGCATCCACGAGGCTGACCGCAACATCGTCGGCGGCAAATCCTTCGGCAAACAGATCGGCGAGGCGCCGCGCCGATTGTTCATCGGTTTCCAGCGTCGCAATCGTTGTGTCATCGGGTTGTCGTGGAGCTACGGACGCCATTGCTCTATCAGCGGCTGATAAGGTCTTGCCCGGAATTCGCAGTTTAAGGGCGCGCCAGTGCCGGCGAATCCCGGAAGGCGGATATTCCGTGGTGCCTCAGTTTGATTGTGGCTATCGAAAACCCGGTCGTGCATCAGTTTAAAATTGCGAAAATACTGAGAATCGCCAAAGCGCCCAGGCCGTAGACAACTGCATTCACGGCCCCCGAAAGAGCGAAGGCCAAGATTACGGAATTGCCTCCCATTCCCCAGAAAATGAACGCTGCGGTCATGCCCGGAAGTTCCAAAGATGCCCATGAGCTGGTGCCATCTCTTAGCGATGGTATCGCCATAAAAATCGACGAGATGAGTAATCCGATTCCCATTGCGATGGTGAGTCTGGCTCGCATGGCTCATCTCCCATCCGTTGCGGGACTTACCGCTAACCATCAGTCCCACTCGGATTCCAATAAATTTCGCAGACTTATTCACAGCCGCGGACGTCGAGCGACCGAACCGGACAATTGACAAACCTGGACGTTTATCGGCGCTTCCGGAGCTTCATCCCCGCCACAATCAAACTGAGACACTACCGGTCATCCCGCGTGCCACAATCAAACTAAGACACCACCGGATATTCACCGCATCATCCCGGATTATTCCACAGGCTTTCCACAATATTTGCGGCGGCCTTTCACGGCTTTGTCAACAGACCAGGGCGGCTTTGGCGCTACCATGCGTCTCATTCTTGCCGGGGAGCCATCGATGAAGAAATTATCGTTCGCGACATCCGCCGTCGCGTTAGGCCTTTTCGCCGTTGTCGCCGCCGGCTTGGTTTTGCCGGGCGCGCGGGCGCAAACCGCGCCCGATTATGGCGCGCTGATGGCGGCGCCGGACCGCAGCGATGCGGATCGGGCAACCGACAAACGCCGCGACCCGGTGCCGCTTCTTACCTTTATCGCCGCGCGGCCAGGCATGAAGGTGCTCGACATGGCCGCAGGCGGCGGCTATTCGACCGAATTGATGGCGCGCGCGGTAGCGCCGAACGGCGTCGTTTACGGACAGAACCCGCCGGATCTCGGCGACAAGCTCAAGGCGATATTCGAGGCGCGGCTGAAAACGCCGGCGATGAAGGACACGGTCGCCGATATTCGCCCGTTCGACGATCCGATTCCGGCGGACGTGCATGATCTCGATCTGATCACGTTCCTGTTCTTCTACCACGACACCAGCTACATGAACGTCGATCGCGCCGCGATGGATCGCAAAATGTTCGCGGCGCTCAAGCCCGGCGGCTTTCTGGTGATCGCCGATCATTCGGCGCTGCCCGGCCAGGGCATTTCGGTCGCCCATACGCTGCATCGCATCGAGGAGGCGACGCTGCAGAAGGAGATCGAGGCGGCCGGCTTCAAGCAAGTCGCCGAAGGCAATTTCTGGCGTAATCCGGCCGACACGCATGACTTCCCGAGCTACAAGCCGAACATGCCGGTCGACAATTTCGTGCTGAAATTCCAGAAGCCGATGTGACGGCCTACTGCAGCTGGTCCTTGACCTTTTCCATGCCGGCATTGACGCAATCGTCGTCAAAGCCCGGCGAGCCGGACGCGCCGACGCCGCCGACGACCTCGTTGCCGACCTTGATCGGCTGACCGCCTGGGATCGCGATCACGTTCGGCAGCGTCACCTGCTGATGGGCGACCGAATTGGGGTCTTGCAGCTTCTTGGCGTATTCGGCAGTGGGCTGCTTGAAGGTCATCGCCGTGTAGGCCTTGCGGCGCGCATTCTCCACGGTATGCGGCGAGGCGTTGTCGCCGCGCATTTCGACGATGGTTTCGCCGTCGCGGTCGACGACGACGGCGGATTCGGCCCAGCCCTTGGTCGCACAAGCCTCGATGGCGGCTTCGGCGATGGTCTTGGCGACGCTGAGCGGCAAATCCTTATGCATGATCAGCGCCGCGCCCGCTGGCGCTACGGGCATGAAAGCAACGGCGGCGACGGCAAGCGCGGTGAAACCAAATCGACAAGATTGCGACATGATGGAATTCCTCCCGGCGACACACTGTGTCCGCTGCAAAGAACAGCAGCCAGGCGACGCTATTCCATTATGGCGAGCCGCTGGACGGCGCCGCGGCGGCGGCGGGTCAACACTGCGTGATGAGCGAGATTTCTACCACTGCCGGTAAACCGGCTGACCGTAACCGGGCTGCACGTAATAGCCTTGGCCGTTATAACCTTGGCCGCCATAGCCTTGCCCATAAGACGGCTGGGCGTAATAGCGCTGCCCGTAAGCGGGCTGGCCATAGGGCGGCGGCTGCGGCGGGAATTGCGAGCCGTCCTGCGCATATTCCGGCGGCTGCTGGGCATATTGCGGTTGGCCATATTGCTGCTGGCCGTATTGTGGTGGCGCCGGCCGGCCATATTGCGGGGCGATCTGCTGCGGCTGATTGTTATAGGGCTGCGTGGCGTAACCCTGCGCATTGTAGACGGTCTCGTTGTCGGGCAGACGCGCGCGCGCCACCGGCGCATTGTCGCCGCCCGGCGTACGGCCGGTGACCATGACGCTGGTATTCGCCATGCCCTCGGTCTTCACCAGGCCGAACAAAGTCGCGGCGTGCTCGGGCGAGAGCCGCACGCAGCCATGCGACACCGCCAGGCCGAGATGCTTGACGTCGGAAAAGCCGTGAATGGCGTGGCCGTGCAGGTCGAAAAACATCGAATGCGGCATCGGCGCATTGTCCCATTCCTGCGAGAAATGGTCGGCATCCATGCGGTTGAGCTTGAACGCGCCGCTCGGCGTGTCGTAGCCGGGCCGGCCGGTCGAAACCGGCCACGTATAGCGCTGAGCGCCGTCGACCGAGACCGACATCTGCTGCGTGCTCTTGTCAACGGTGATGGCGATATTGGCCCGCGCGGCGGTCGCCAGCGGCAAAGCCAGCCCAGCAGCGAGAAGCGAGGCTGATAGAAATGTCACGGAACGCATGAATCAACACCCAAACGGTCGGTCGCCCAGTTGTTAGAAGTCTTTGGCCGGTATTTGGTTCAAAGCAAGAGCGTATATGCGTCACCCGGCGGAATGGTGAACGGATTACGGCAGAATTGCTCTGCCTCCACGCGCTTTTCGCATGGGCCGGCCAAGCGGATAGCAAACGTCCCCGCGCCGCCGGCGCAATCGTCTTGACGCTGATAAGGCTTTGGGAAGTAATTGGCGGTCGAGGCTGGGGCGGCTTTCGTCATGATGCAACGGGTGATGCGGCCGTGAGCGCGCCGATTTTTATCAGCTACTCGTCGAAAGACCAGGACATCGCCGAGACCATCTATCGGGCGCTGGAGGCGCGCGGCCAGGCCTGCTGGATCGCCTGCCGCGATGTGGCTCCCGGCGAGAATTATCAGGAGGCGATCGTGCGCGCGCTGCGCGACGCCAAAGTGATGCTGCTGGTGTTCACCAGCAACGCCAATAATTCCGACGAGATCAAGAAGGAGCTGGTGCTAGCCGGGCGGCACCGCGTCACCGTGGTGCCGGTGCGCGTCGAGGACGTGGTGCCCAACGACGCCTTCACCTATGAGCTCGCCACCCGGCAATGGATCGATCTGTTCAAGGATTGGGAGCGCCAGATCGGCATTCTGGCAAACCGGCTCGGCGATATTTTGCAGAATGCGAAGCCAGGCGAGCCGGCCGGCGCCGCAGCACCGGCGCCGATCCCGCCAAGGCCCGTCGCCGGAAAAGCTTCATCGAGCAACCCGCTGCTGTGGGGTTCGCTGCTGGCAGCCATTCTGATCGTGATCGCCGGCAGCGCCTTTGTCGTGCGGTCAGGGCATTTCAGTGCGCCCGTGGCGCCAGCCGCTGCGCCGCCTGTGCCGCCGGTCGCGCAAATGAGGCCGCCTGTGCCATCGCCTCCGGCGCAGATGGCCGCCCAGGCACCGGCGGCTCCGGTCCCCACGCCGCAAGCCGCGGCGGCACCGGCCGTAACGCCGCCACCGCTCACGTCGGTGCCACCGGCCCCGCCGCCTGAAATCGCCGCGCAGATCGCGACGCCCGCACCCGCGCCGCCGCCGCCCGCGGCGCCGATCTCCGAGGACGCGGCCTGGCAGGCGGCGCTTGCCGCCAACACCATCGCGGCGCTCGACGGATTTCTGAAAACTTACGGCAACGGCAGCCACGCGCCGGACGCGAAACTGCAGCTCGTCAATCTGATCCTCGCCGCGCCGGCACCATCGAAGGATTTCGACGGCACCTGGACCACGACCTGGCGCTGCGCCGACATGGAGCGGGCGCGCGGCTACACTTACGAGTTTCGCGGCCAGATCAAAGACGGCGTCTATCACGCCCAATACGGCACCAAGGGCCAGCCCAGTTCGCTCGAACTCGACGGCAAGATCGAGCCCGGCGGCGCCGCCGGCTTCAAAGGCGCCGTCGTCGTCGGCTCGCCGATTGCCGGCATGGGCGCGGCGCGCGGCACGGTGTCTCCGGTCTACGCCATGGCCCGGTTCGGCCACGCCAGCGGCACCGGCGACCGCATCAATCTGCGGCCGTGCAGCCTGACCTTCGTCAAGCAGTGAGGAGGCTCATGGCCTCGCGGCGATGGCGCGGTCGCGCGGAGGATGGGTGGACCGAAGCGATACCCATCATTGGAGCGACGGGGTTTAGCGATGGGTTTCGCAAGGGCTCTACCCATCCCACGGACTAGCCTGTCGCTCGCCCGAACCCGGCGCGAACGAGCCGCACGAGCGCGCGGTCGAGCGCCGAGAGAAATTCGGAGCGGTCGCGCGGTGCGAACGGCTTTGGACCGCCGGTGATCTCGCCTGAACTGCGCAGCGAATCCATCAGATTGCGCGTCGCCAAAGTCATGCCGATCAATTCTTCGGTGAACGGCCGGCCGTTCGGCGCAATGACCGTGGCGCCGGCTTTCACCGCGCGGCTCGCCAGCGGCACATCCGCGGTGATGACGATGTCGGCTGGCCCGGCGCGCTCCGCGATCCAGTTGTCGGCTTCATCCATGCCGGCGCCGACCACGACGCGCTCGATCATTGCATCGCGCGGCACCGCGATGGGTGAATTGCTGACGACAAAGACCTTGATTGTGGTTCCCCTCCCCGCATGCCGTTCGGCGACGCGATAGACCTCGGCCTTCACCGGGCAGGCGTCAGCGTCGATGTAGAGGGTGATGGGGCTCATGGCTCGTGTTCCGAATTTCCGAAGCCGTCATGCCAACGCTTGTCGCGGGCAGCCACGACTTTTGTCAGCGCCGCAAGGAAGACGTGGATGGCCGGAACAAGTCCGGCCATGACGATGAGATGCGGCCCGTGCTAGCATTCGAGGATGAGACGATGGTCTTATAATCCACTGTTGCTTTCGATGGAGAGCAAAAAAAAATGTCCGCACCGCGAACAACGCTGCTGATCGGCACGACCAAGGGCGCCTTTTTACTTTCCGGCGGCAGCGACCGCAGCGGCTGGGCGATCGGCGGCCCTTATTGTAACGGCTGGCCGATCAATCACATGATTGGCGACCCCGAGACCGGCACGCTTTGGGCCGGCGGCGGCGGCGACTGGAATGGCGCCGGCGTCTGGCGCAGCGAAGACGGCGGCGCGACCTGGGAGGTCATGCGTCTCACCAAGGGAACGATGGACGATTGGGCGGCAAAGGATCCAAATGTCGCCAAGATGATCGGCTGGACGGAAGCGCCGTTGCCGTTCGCCGACTCGTTCGCGCAAATCTGGTCGCTCAGCTATGCGCACGGCACGCTCTACGCCGGCACCAAGCCGGCGAGCCTCCTGGCCAGCACCAACGGCGGCAGAGATTGGGTGAAGCTGCATGGCCTGACGGATCATCCTTCGGCCGGTAGCTGGACTCCCGGCGGCGTCGGGCTGACGCTGCACACCATCCTCCCCGATCCGGACGATCGTCAGAAGCTCTGGGTTGGAATCTCCGCAGCCGGCGTGTTTGCGACCGAGGACGGCGGGGCGACGTGGGAGCGCCGCAATCGGCTCTCGAACGCCGAAGCCTCAAGCCACGCCGAGCATCCGGCCGCGCCACGTGACGGCGAGATCGGACACTGCGTGCACAACATGATCCGCGCGCCGGGGACAAGCGACGTCCTCTACCAGCAGAACCATTATGGCGTCTGGCGCTCGGCCGATGGCGGCCGCAGCTGGAACGACTGCACCAAAGGCTTGCCATCGACCTTCGGCTTTCCCATCCGCGTTCATCCGCGCGATCCGAACACGATCTGGACGCTGCCGCTCAACGGCGACACCGCCGGACGTTTTCCGCCCGACGCCGCCGCGGCAGTCTGGCGCTCGCGCGACGGCGGCCAAAGCTGGCAGGCGATGCGGCAGGGCCTGCCGCAGAAGGGCTGTTTCTTCACCGTTCTCCGCCAGGCGATGGCCGGCGACGACCGCGACCCGGCGGGCATCTATTTCGGCACCAACAGCGGCTCGGTGTTCGGCAGCATCGACGAGGGCGAGACCTGGCAGGAGATCGCGCGGCACTTGCCGACGATTTTGGCGGTCGAAGCGGTTGAGCTCCCGTGACAGACGTCGATCAATCGCACCTAACCGTCATTGCCGGACTTGATCCGGCAATCCATGCGGCCTCTCAGCATGGACCACCGGGTCAAGCCCGGTGGTGACGATGAGGAGGCACGCGCCGCTGTCGGCGGGCGGCGGACCCGGGGAACCGCTACCATATGTGAAGACTTTCACGTCATTCTAAGGACGTTTTCCGGGAATCACTTTGACCGAGGAATGGCGAGGAATGGAATGACCAAGTCATCGATGCTGACCCTCCTGGCGGCGGCCGCGCTGGCGGCGCTGACCGCGACGCCGCCCGCCAATGCCAAGCAGGCGGCCGCGGCGCGCCAGACCGTGATGACGGCGCCGCGCCCGGCGGGCGACCCGATCATGGCGATCGTGTCGATCAAGAGTCAGCACGTGACCTTCTATGACGCCGACGGCTGGATTCTGCGCGCGCCGGTCTCGACCGGCACGACCGGACGCGAGACGCCGGCCGGCGTCTTCGCCGTGATCGAGAAGGACAAGGATCACCACTCGACCATGTATGACGACGCCTGGATGCCGAACATGCTGCGCATCACCTGGAACGGCATCGCGCTGCATGGCGGGCCGCTGCCCGGCTACGCGGCCTCGCACGGCTGCGTGCGCATGCCGTTCGATTTCGCCGCGAAGGTGTTCGACAAGGCGCCAATGGGCATGCGGGTGATCATCGCGCCGAATGACGCCGAGCCGGTGGCGTTTTCCGATCCGGCGCTGTTTCAGCCGAAACAGGACGCGCTCGACGCCATTCCGGCGCGCGCGCAAGCGCTGGCCCATGACGCGGAGGACGCCGCCAGGGCCGCCGCCGCCGCGAAGGCCGCCGTCATGCCGGCCAAGCGCGCGGCCGCCGCCGCGCCCGCGGCGGTGCACAAGCTTGCCTTCCTCAAGGCCCGCGCCGACGCCGCGCTCGCCCGCGCTGATAAAATACTCGCCGCCGCCAATGCCGATCCGAGAATGACCGACGAGAAAAAGGCCGCAGCGCAGGACGCGGAGCAGAAGGTTGCGGCCAACGCCGCGGCGCTCGGCACGCAGCTCGACGCAGCCAAGGCCGATCTGAAAACCAAGCAGGACGCTGCCGCGGCCGCGCTGGCCGCCGCCAAGGCAGCCGAAGCCAAGCGCAAAGACACCGCCAAGGCCGCCACCGAGGCGAGGCTCGCCGGCGAGCCGGTCGCCATCTTCATCAGCCGCGCCACGCAGAAGCTTTACGTGCGGCGCGACACCCACAAGCCATGGCCGGACGGCGGCGAAGTGTACGACTTCAGCCAGCAATACCCGGTCAGCATCAAGGACCCCGACAAGCCGCTCGGCACCCACATCTTCACCGCGGTGTCGCGGGAAGGCGGCGGCCTGCGCTGGACCGAAGTCTCGATCGACAACGGCGACACCGCCAAGAACGCACTCAGCCGCATCACCTTCCCGCAAGCCGTGCTCGACAAGATCGCGCCCACCGCCGCGCCGCTGTCCTCGATCATCATCTCGGACGAGCCGCTGTCGAGCGAAACCAATTACCGCACCGAATTCGTCGCCGTGCTCAGCAACCAGCCGCAAGGCGGCTTCATCACGCGGATGCCGTCGCAAAACACCGACATCGCGCGCGATGATAGCGGTTATGGCTCCGGCTGGTTCGGCGGCGGCTATGCGCAGCCGCGCTACGGATCCCCGCGCGCCCAGTCCTATTATTTTCCGCGGCGGTGGTGGTGAGGCGTAGTTCGTAGGGTGGGCAAAGGCGCGGAACGCGCCGTGCCCACGCTGCATACGTTAGCATCTGGCTCCGTCCGCGTGGGCTTCGCTGTCGCTCAGCCCACCCTACGCTCGCGATTTTTATCCGTGGCGGCGGTGGTGGGTTAATTGTCGCCTCATCCTGAGGCGCGAGCGGAGCGAGCCTCGAAGGATGCAGGCCGAGGCGCTGTGGCCTCGCCCTTCGAGGCTCGGCGCTCTTGCGCCGAGCACCTCAGGGTGAGGTAAGCGCGCTTCGTAGGGTGAGCAAAGGCGCGAAGCGCTGTGCCCACGCTGACTATGTTCGCATGGACTCCGTCCGCGTGGGCTTCGCTGTCACTCAGCCCCCTACGCTCGCTGCCCTTTTCATGCGCGCCGCACGAGCGCTTTCGATTTGCCCGCGAAACGCTCCCCAATCTATCTTCCACTTTTTCTTTGATCGTCTCTTCCAAATTCGCAAGCAGCGGAGAAAATAATTGTCAAAATCTATCTGCCGGCAGCCGTTGACTTTGCGAAAGTGCTTTCGGAGGGCCATGTCTCGACTGTGCTTAACAATGCCGGCTTGAATGAGTTTTACTGTTCGCGCCCAATGGTGGATGTCGTGGCAGTCAATGCAAACGATTTCGATTCCTAAAAGCAACCCGATCCCTGCAGTCCTTTTCTCCCGATAAGCCCATACCTCATGGCCGTGAAGTTTCCTTGTGCTCCCACAAATTATGCAGCGCCCACCGCTTGCTTCGACCAAACTGCGGCGAAGCTTGTCCCATCGCGCCTTACCGAGACCATCTGCCGATCTTAGTGTCTGTCCGGAGAGTTGTTAAATCCTATAAATCATTTGTGATTCAAGGGTGGTGGCCTGATTCGAGGAGGGGTCACCGATGTGGACGAGCAAGAACCGCTCACGTTACGACCGCAGCAAGTTGCGATATCCGAGCGATCTGACCGACGACGAATGGAAGTTGGTCGAACCTTTGATCCCGCCTGGCAAGCCCGGCGGCGGCAAGCGCACGGTGATCATGCGTGAGGTCGTAAACGGCCTCATGTATATTCTCTCCACCGGCTGTCAGTGGCGCGCGATCCCGAAAGACCTGCCGCCGAAAAGCTCGGTCTACGACTATTTCGATCTGTGGACCTATGACGGTACACTGGAGCGGATCCACCACGCGCTTTATGAGCAGTGTCGCGAACAAGATCAACGGGACGCCAGTCCGACCGTCGCGATCATCGACAGCCAGAGCGTGAAAAGCGCCGAAAAAGGGGGGCCCGCATTGATCCGCACGGTTACGATGCAGGAAAGAAGATCAAGGGCAAGAAGCGGCACATTCTCGTCGATACATTAGGCCTCCTGCTCCACGCCATCGTTCATCCGGCCGACATTCAAGATCGCGATGGCGGTATTCTCGTCATGGCGACCCTGTTTGGGATGTTCCCCTTTTTGAAGACGCTCTTCGCCGACGGGGGATATCAAGGACCGCAATTTGCGAAAGCGCTTGCAAAAGTTCTCCCGAATCTCGACGTTGAAATCGTCAAACGTTCCGAGCGGGTCGGCGGATTTGTGGTCTTACATAAACGCTGGATTGTCGAACGCACCATCGCTTGGCTCAATCGCTGCCGAAAACTCGCCAAAGATTGGGAAAACCTCAACCGCAAGGCGCTCGCATTCTTGCGCCTCGCATCAATCCGCCTCATGCTCCGAAAACTCTGCAATCCGGCCTAAAGTCTCCGGACAAACTCTCTAAATTCAAGCCCCATAGTGGTTTGGGGACCAACTCAATCTGTAATTTTGGGCGAAAGACCATACGGCCGACACGCTTATCTGAGGTGCAGCAAGGAAAGAATAGGTCGCCACAGGACGTCATACCCGACGCCGTCATGCCCGCGCTTGTCGCAGGCAACCACGATTTACGTCAGCACCGGGACTCGTCCTCAGTTTTACAACGTCGCTATCTGCGCTCCGAAGAATTCACTCTGAACTAAAGACGCCGCTCATATTTCGGCCACTCGTCTTTCTCGATCTGTTTCCATTCCCGCGCAGTTACAAATTTCATACGATTAATGTTCCTCAGGGCCATTGACCTGATCAGCATTGCCTCAAGATCAGCAATCATACGTTCGGGACTCGTTGACTTTGAAAGTGGCATATCCCGAAGCTTGTGAATTCCCCATCTATCCGTTTTCTGAAGTACCGTGCAGAAGCCAAACCAACTGAAACGGTCCCACTTGCCCTTATGGACGTCGAATAAGTGGTCTTTCAACCTTTGACCTAATCCCTTTTTTCTGGTGAGGCCGACGTAATGAGGCCCGTAATTGCCGTAAAGGATGTAAATACCTTTTTGATTACGAAAATCCGCAATTTGCAATTTTTTTGACGTTGCGCCGCGGCGGCCATAGAGCCGCCAATCGTATCTTTTGCCGGTTCCGGGTGACCAATTAATCTCGTCTGCACGCCAGAACAACCCGAAGGCTTGAATTAGCGAATGGCGCGTTTGCGATTTGGTTTTGCGACGCATATCAGTCCTCCCAGTCTCAGGAGAATGCGTCGTCGAAATAGAAGATGCAACGTCAGATTGAGTTTTCCAAGCTGGCCCTCATGCTCTTTCAACAAGGCTATCCACCACCCGCTTCTCCCCGGCCCGGTCGAAGGCGATGGTCAGCTTGTTGCCATCGATTGCCGTGACGTTGCCGTTGCCGAGTTTTCGGCGGAACATCCGCGCGCCTACCGCCCGAATTCCCGCAACATAAGCTCATCGAATGAATAGGGGGACGTTTGCGGAAACGTGCTTTTGTCGAGCCCGGTTTCTCGCGCCGCTTCCACACGCGCCAGGCGGTAGCCGCGCGCGATCGCCTCAGTTAGGCGCGGCTTGAGGCCGGGATTGTCCGACAGCACATTCTCGACTTCAATCCGCTGCGTTTCGATCGACAGCACCCATGAGTGGCTGCGCCGCCGCGGCTGGTGATCCCACTTCAAAATATGCATCAGCAAGACGCGCAGCGCGCTTTCCAGCTTGTTGAACTGCTCTCGCCCCAAGCTCTCGATCTCCTCCCCGAGATTGTCCCGATCGAGCGCGTCAAAGCGGCCCTCGCGCAGCAGGCGCGCCTGCTCCATCAGCCAGGAATAGAAGTCACGCTCGTACTCGGCGCGCGCCGGCACTTCGGGCGCGAGCCCGACCTCGTTGCCGTCGCCGTCGCGATGTCCTGCCATCGGTTTCACCTCACGGAGATGTATAGCAGAAATTGCGGCTGTCGTCGCTTGCCGCGGATCGATGGCGGGACGTGGCAAGGCGCCTCACGCCGTCCGTTTTCGCGAGCAAGTTGGCGGGCCGCGGCCCTCACACCCGCTCGACGAACGAATCCACCACCCGCTTCTCGCCGGCCCGGTCGAAGGCGATGGTCAGCTTGTTGCCGTCGATTGCCGTGACGTTGCCGTTGCCGAATTTCTGGTGGAAGACGCGGTCGCCGAGTGAGAACGCCGAGACGGTGCCGGTGGATTTCGCCACCAGTTCGCCCTCGATGGTGAGCGGCAGGCGGCGGGGCCGGCTGTCGTCGCGCGCCCGCCAGGGCGACGGCGACGAGTTGTCGTCATCGGCGCTGGCGGATGTCCGGCCGCCCTCACCGGCGCCGGCGGCGCGGGCCCGCCCCACCGGGGAGAGGTGGGATAGATCTTCGGCGGCGTCGTAACGCGACGGGCTTTCCGAGAAGCCGCCCTCGCCGCCAGCGCCACCGTGGCCGCCTTTCGCCTGGGCGCGCTGCCAGCCGGGCGTGGTGTAGTTCGAGCCGAAGCTGGTCGCGGCGTCGAAGCGCGAGGCGCCGAAGCCGCCATAGCCGCCGAAGCCGCCTTGCAATTCGGTGACCTCGACATTCGCTTCCGGCAATTCGTCGAGAAAGCGCGACGGAATGTTGGTCTGCCACAGGCCGTGCATGCGCCGGTTGGTGGCGAAATAGATTTTCGCCCGCTTGCGCGCCCGGGTGAGGCCGACATGGGCCAGCCGGCGCTCCTCTTCGAGGCCGGCGCGGCCCTGGTCGTCGAGCGAGCGCTGGTGCGGAAACAGGCCCTCCTCCCAGCCGGGCAGGAACACGGTGTCGAATTCGAGCCCCTTGGCCGAATGCATGGTCATGATATTGACGGCGTCGGCCTCGGCGGCCTTGTCGTTGTCCATCACCAGCGAGATGTGCTCGAGGAAACCGGCGAGGTTCTCGAACTCCTCCATCGAGCGCACCAGCTCCTTGAGGTTTTCCAGGCGCCCGGCGGCATCGGCGGAGCGGTCCTTCTGCCACATCTCGGTGTAGCCGCTCTCGTCGAGAATGATCTCGGCGAGCTCGGTGTGCGGCAGCGCATCGCGCTGCTTGCGCCAGCGGTCGAATGAATCGAGCACGCTGCGCAGCGCGCCGCGCGGTTTCGGCTTCAATTCGTCGGTCTCGACCACGGCGCGGGCGGCCTCGGTGAGCGGCACGCGGCGTTTCCGGGCGTGATCGTGCAGAAGCTGCACCGTGGCGTCGCCCAGCCCGCGCTTCGGCACATTGACGATGCGCTCGAAGGCGAGATCGTCGGCCGGCGAATTGACCACGCGCAGATAGGCCAGTGCATCGCGGATTTCGGCGCGCTCATAGAAGCGCGGCCCGCCGATGACGCGATAGGGCAATCCGAGCGTGACGAAGCGGTCTTCGAATTCACGCATCTGGAACGAGGCGCGCACCAGAATGGCGATCTGGTTGAGCAGGTGACCCTCGCGCTGCAATTGCTCGATCTCCTCGCCGATGGCGCGGGCTTCTTCTTCCGAATCCCACGAGCCGGTGACGGCAACCTTCTCGCCCGGCACGTCGTCGGTGCGCAGCGTCTTGCCGAGGCGGCCTTCGTTATGCGCGATCAGATGCGAGGCGGCGGCGAGGATGTGGCCGGTGGACCGGTAATTGCGCTCGAGCCGGATCACCACGGCGCCGGGGAAGTCGTGCTCGAAGCGCAGGATGTTGTCGACCTCGGCGCCGCGCCAGCCGTAGATCGACTGGTCGTCGTCGCCGACGCAGCAGATGTTCTTCGGGCCGCTTGCCGCGGCGGTCTCCCTCTCCCCGCTTGCGGGGAGAGGGTTGGGGTGAGGGGGCGTAGCCGGGCGCTCGGAGGGCGAGCCCACAAGCTCAGGCAGCTCCGGCGTCCCCTCACCCTCGCTTCGCGTAGCCGAAGCTTCGCTTCGGCGTTCTTCATCTGAAAGTACGACGTCCGGAGGACGTCTATGCTCTCCCCGCGCGCGGGGAGAGGTTGATTTCTGCGCCAGCAACCTCAGCCACAGATATTGCGCGACATTGGTGTCCTGATATTCGTCGACCAGGATGTATTTGAAGCGCGTCTGGTACTGGCGGAGCACTTCGGGGTGCTCGCGGAACAGCCGGATCGTCTCGAGCAACAGATCGCCGAAATCGGCGGCGTTGAGAATCTTCAGCCGCTCCTGGAACGCCTTGTAGAGTTTCAGTCCCTTGCCGTTGGCGAATACGGCGGCTTCGCCGGCCGGCACTTGCTCGGGCGTCAGTCCGCGATTCTTCCAGCCGTCGATCAGGCTCGCCATGACCCGCGCCGGCCAGCGCTTCTCGTCGATGCCTTCGGCTTCCAGAATTTGCTTCAACAGCCGGATCTGATCGTCGACATCGAGAATGGTGAAGCCGGGCTTCAGCCCGACCAGTTCGGCATGGCGGCGCAGGATTTTCACGCCGATCGAATGGAAGGTGCCGAGCCACGGCATGCCCTCGACCACGCCGCCGACAATGTCGCCGATGCGGTGCTTCATCTCGCGCGCCGCCTTGTTGGTGAAGGTGACGGCGAGAATCTCGCTGGGGTGGGCGCGGCCGAGGCTGAGAATATGGGCGATGCGCACGGTGAGCACGCGGGTCTTGCCGGTGCCGGCGCCGGCCAAGACCAGCACCGGGCCGTCGAGCGTCTCGACCGCGAGCCGCTGTTCCGGATTGAGCCCGGTGAGGTACGGCGCCGGCGCGGCTGCCGCCTGCGCGCGCGCGGCAATGCCACCGCGAACGGGCTCGCGCGGTTCGGCAGGCTCGAAGGTGCGCTTTAACGGATCAGCCAAGGCGCGCGCGACCGGTGATTCTCATGCCCCGAAGATGGCACTTGGCTGCGGCATTTACGAGGCTTCTCCGTCATTCCGGATTGCCGCGCAGCGGCAAGTCCGGAATCCATAATCACAGGTCGGGCAGGCGCCCGCGCCCCGGAATGACGGCGATGGCCGTCACTTCATATACTTGTCCACCACCACCTTGGCGTCCTGGCGGTCCTTCTTGAGGAAGGCGGCGAAATCGCCGGTCGAGCCGGCGGCCGGGTCGAGATAATTCTGCTTGGCGAAGTCGATGAATTTCTGGCTGTGGAAGATCGCCGCCAGTTCGTCATGCAGGCGCGCCACGACCGGCGCCGGCGTGCCGGTGGGAACGACAATGCCCCAGAAGATCGGGCCGCCGGGAAAGCCGTCGAGACCCTTCTCCTTGAAGGTCGGCACGTCGGGCAGATCGGGCGAGCGCGCCGCGGCGTTGAGCGCCAGAATCTTGATCTTGCCGGCCTTCAACTGGCTCACCATGTTGCCGACGCCGATCTTGGTGAGGTCGATGGTGTTCTCAAGCAGCGCACTGATGATCTCGCTGCCGCCCTTGTAGGGGATGGCGACGAATTTGGTGTTCCAGTATTCGCCGAGCCATTGGCGGAAGGCGTCCGTGGTGGTCCGCTCGCCGAGCGTGCCGTAATTGAGCTTGCCGGGCGCGGCCGCCGCCTTGGTGCGCAACGCGTCGAGCGTCGTGATGCCCGAGGCCGCCGGCACCATCACGCCTTCCATCACGTTATACATGTCGATGACCGGCACGAAGTCGGTGTCGGGATTGTACGGCAGATTGGCGAAAGTAAGCGGGTTAAACGACATGGTGTCGGGACTGACCACGCAGAGCGTGTAGCCGTCCGGCGGTGATTTCGCGCATTCGGTGCCGCCGAGCACCATCGCGGCGCCGGGCTTGTTGATGACGATGACGGTCTGGCCGAGCCGCGCCGAGAGTTCCTGTGCGGTCAGCCGCGCCGCGACATCGGTGACCGAGCCGACCGAGATCGGTACGATCATCTTGATCGGCTTGTCGGGATAAGTCTGCGCCTGCCCGAGCGAGGGCAGCGCGGCGCAGGCGATCAATGCGAGCAGCAGTTTTTTCACGGCGTTCTTCCCCTTTTTTCCATTCATTCCCGCGACAGCGGGATTCCGGATGTTTGTATTTGCATTGGCGAATTGTTGCTTCGTGCGTATCAGCCCACGACAACTTCGCCGATCGCGCCGGCGTCGTATTGCGTGAAGAACAACCGGCCGTCGGCGAAGGCGGCGATGCAGCGCGCGCCGCTACTCGGCGTCGGAATATCGTATTCGCCGCGCACCGTTCCGTCCGGCGCCATGCGGCCGATCTTGTTGGCGAAATTCGCGGTGTACCAGAGGTCGCCGTCGGCGCCGACGGTAACGCCGCGCAGCGAGGCATTCGGCGTCGGCACCGCATGCTCGGTGATGCGGCCAGCGCGGTCGATGCGGCCGAGCGCATTGGTTGAGGTCTCGACGAACCAGATCGAGCCGTCGGGATGGGCCGCCATGGCGCGCGGCTGGCTGTCGTGGCTCGGGATCGGGAATTCCGTCACCGCGCCGTCGACGGTGATGCGGCCGATGCGATTGCCGGCGGCTTCGGAAAACCACAGCGCGCCGTCGCGCACCGCGATCGACAGCGGTTTGGCGCCCGGCGTAATGCCGTCGCCATATTCGGTGATGCGGCCGTCGGGCGTGATCTTAGCGATGCGGTTGGCGTCGCTCTCGGAAAACCAGATATTGCCGTCCGGGCCGAGGATAATGCCGTCGGGGCCGGCGTTGGGCGTCGGCAGCGGAAATTCGGCGATCTCGCCGGGAGGCGTGACGCGGCCGATTTTGTTGGCGGTCTTTTCGGCGAACCACAGATTGCCGTCGGCGCCGGCGGCGATGCCGATCGGCGTCGCATTCGCCGCCGGCAGGCCGAACTCCGCGAAGGTGCCGCGGCCGGCATCGAGGCGGCCGATCTTGGAGGCGCCGCTTTCGCAGAACCACAGCGCGCCGTCAGGTCCCTCGACCGCGATATAGGGCTTGCTGCCGGCGCTCGGAATCCGGTGCTCGCGGATCGTCACCTGCGAATTTTTCATGGCGTTGCCTTCATCGCGATGCGGCGGCCGACGCCGTCGGGAACCGGCAGCCGGTCATGCGCGGCCTTCATCCGCGCCAGCCGCGCCATGACATCGCCCGGAAACGCCGCGACCTTCTTCAAGGTCATATCGACATTGAGCGCCATGTTCTCCGAGGTTGCCGACAGCCAGCCTTCTTCGGCGTGAATGAGCTGCTCGAAATAATGCATGCGCTTGTTATCGAAGCCCAGGAGCTGGAACGTCACGCGCACCGGCGCGTCAACCAGAAGCTCGCGCAGATAGCGCACATGCACCTCGGCGGTAAAGGTGGAGCACTTCGTGGTCTCGACATAATTGAGTCCGAGCCCGAGCGGCTCGTAGACCTCGTCGACCGCGCGGTCGAACAGCACGTTGTAATAGGCCATGTTGAGGTGGCCGTTATAGTCGATCCAGCCCGGCTCGACCCGCATCACCGAGGAGACGAAGGGTGCGGCAAGCCCGGCTTCGGGTGCGGTGCGGCCGCCGGCATGGTCGCTGATATGCGCGTTCATGCGGCTGACTGTGGCGGATCAACCGCGTCCGAGGCAAGAGCCGCCGATGCCGGTCTTGACCGGTGAATATCCGGCCGCCACTTTGCGCCTAAGATCAGGGAAACGCACAAGGACAAATAATAATGGCCCTCGTCGAAGCGCCGCAGCGGACCAGCCAGGACCGCAAGGCGGCCAATTCCGTGATCGCCGCGCTCGCCGCGCGCTACGGCAACCGTCTCGTCACTTCGCAAGCGGTCCGCGAGCAACACGGCCATACCACCACCTGGATCGCCAATCAGCCGCCCGACGCGGTGGTGTTTCCGCAAGCCGCCGAGGACGTCCAGGACATTATCCGGCTGTGTGCGGCCCATCGCGTGCCGGTGATCGGCTTCGGCACCGGCACCTCGCTGGAAGGCCAGGTCAATGCGCCGCGCGGCGGCATCTGCCTCGATTTCCGCGACATGAACCGCGTGCTGGCCGTCCATGCCGAAGACCTCGATTGCGTCATCGAGCCCGGCGTGACGCGCAAGCAGCTCAACGAATATCTGCGCGACAAAGGCGTGTTCTTCCCGATCGATCCCGGCGCCGATGCGTCGCTCGGCGGCATGGCGGCAACGCGCGCGTCCGGCACCAATGCGGTGCGCTACGGCACCATGAAGGACAATGTGCTGGCGCTGAAAGTCGTGCTCGCCAGCGGTGAAATCGTGACCACCGCGCGCCGGGCGAAGAAGTCTTCGGCCGGCTACGACCTGACGCGCCTGATGGTCGGTTCGGAAGGCACGCTCGGCATCATCACCGAGCTGACGCTGCGGCTCGCCGGCATCCCGGAAGCGATCGCGTCCGGAATTTGCCCGTTCCCCTCGGTCGAGGCCGCTTGCAACGCCACGATCCTCACCATCCAGTCCGGCATCCCGGTGGCGCGGATCGAACTGCTCGATGCGCTGCAAGTGAAGGCCTGCAATCTCTATTCGCAACTGTCGCTGCCGGAAGTGCCGATGCTATTCGTCGAGTTTCACGGCACCGAGGCGAGCGTCGCCGAACAGTCGCGGCGGTTCGGCGAGATCGCGGCCGAGCTCGGCGGCGGGCCGTTCGATTGGGCGGTGCGCGCCGAAGACCGTTCACGGCTGTGGCAGGCGCGGCACGATGCCTATTGGGCGGCGCGGCGGTTGCGGGCCGGCACCCAGGCGCTGTCATCCGACGTCTGCGTGCCGATTTCGCGGCTGGCGGAATGCGTCGACGCGAGCCAGCGTGATGCCGCGGCAAGCGGCCTCGTCGCGCCGGTCGTCGGTCACGTCGGCGACGGCAATTTCCATATGCTGCTGCTGATCGATCTCAACGACAAAGACGAGATCGGGCGCGCGGAGAATTTTCTCGAACGTCTGGCCGAACGTGCCGTTGCCATGGACGGCACCTGCACCGGCGAGCACGGTATCGGCCAGGGCAAGATGAAATACATGAAGGCCGAGTTCGATGCGCCGGCGCTCGGCGCCATGCGGGCGATCAAGCGGGCGCTCGACCCGCTCGACATTCTCAATCCCGGCAAAATCATCAGTTTCTGAACTGCGGCGAATTCGACCGTTCTAGAGTGAACATTCGGTTCACGGCGTCGCTGCGTAGCGGGTGAAAACGTAGTCGCGATCTTTTCCGGGCAGATGGCAGGGGAAGCACTTTGCGTGCAACGCCTCGCTGCCTGGTTTGCCGTTGGTGAAATCGGCGAAGCCCCAGCCGCCCGACGCGGCGTATTTTTTCGAGTCCTTGACCATGAATTGAACGTTCACGGCGGACCCTGCAAAGGTCAATTCGAGACCGAGGCCCGGAAAACCTTCCGCCAGGGCTTTGTTGTCTGCGTCCGACGAGGCTTCATTCCAATGCAGCGCCGCAATAATTGCGCCGTCCGGAAATGGCAGCGTCCCGTCGCGATAGGCCTTGATGGCGATGTCGTTGCCCAATTCGGCGCGCAGCTGCTTGAGCTTGCCTTCTGCTCCTGTCAGTCGCTTGACCGAGATCAAGCGCCAGTCACGGTAGCCGGGCGGAATAGTCACGCCGTAGATCGGGGAGGCCTGTCCGTCGGCCTGTCCGGAAGCCGGGGCCATGTAGGCGACGGCACCGAATAACGCTGCAACCGCGACGAGTGCGAAAACGATCCGTCTCATAGGATGGCTCCCGGTAGCGGAGCGATCGATGAATCCCGCATCACATCGCGAGACCATACGCTTGTCCGCTCCGGATCGAAAGCAGAAGCCACGCCCCGGAGCGGGGTCTCCGCTTTGCGCCTGACAGCGGAAGCCGGGCATTTGCCCGCGAAGCTCTCGCTTCCCTTTTTTTAGCCTACGCCTTAGTCCGACGCTCGCCGCGGCTAGACCGAGGCGATGCGCGGCGTCAGCAGGATGTCGCGGGCTCCGGGCGTCGGCGGCGATGCAGCGCGGCTATCGCCGTTACTCTGGCCGCGATAGTGATCGAGCACGAACAGCCGGATCGCCGACGACAGATTGCCGTGCTGCCGCTCGGTATCGATCGACGCCACCAGATCCGACAACGTGATCCGCCTGGTGACGGCGATATCTTTCAAGCCCTGCCAAAACGCGTCTTCGAGGCTGACGCTGGTTTTGTGGCCGGCAATGATGATTGAGCGCTTAACGACCGGCGATTTCATGACCCATCTCCCGTTTCAATCCGGTGTTGATCGAGGCTTCTCCGGTCTTTGTCGTTCTGACTTCGCTTTAGGTTTCGTTCCGCCTTGGACCGGCCGTGGACAAGCCGCTTGGCCGAAGCTTCTCGCTCGGCTTCGCGTCTTTTGACCTGCTTCCGCGCCTGACGAAGGTTGACGACGGGACCCATGCGGTAGAAACCCCTGCAAACTCAGTACGATCGGTGATAACCGAAGTGCTCACCCACGGTCAGGAGTACACCGATACGGCGGCCATAGATGTGCCCTGCGTCACAACACGGATGCGAAAAAACCCGATCTATGCCTAACGCCCGCAATTAACCTTCGGGGTGGGTCATCCGGGCCGGATTCACCAGGCGATCGAAGTCCTTGGCCGACACGAAGCCGAGCCGGACCGCCTCCTCGCGCAAGGTGGTGCCACGTTGATGGGCCGCCTTGGCGATTTGGGCCGCCTTGTCGTAGCCGATGGTCGGCACCAAAGCAGTCACCAGCATCAGCGAATTATTCAACAGGTCGCGGATGCGCGGCTCGTTGGCGCGAATACCGGTGACGGAATGATCGGTGAAAGAGACCGCCGCATCGGCCAACAGCCGGATCGATTGCAGCGCCGCATAGATAATGACCGGCTTGAACACGTTGAGTTCGAACTGGCCCTGGCTCGCGGCCACCGTGATCGTAGTGTCGTTGCCGAACACCCGGGTGCAGACCATGGTCAACGCCTCGGATTGCGTGGGGTTGACCTTGCCCGGCATGATCGACGAGCCCGGCTCGTTCTCCGGCAGGATCAGTTCGCCGAACCCCGAACGCGGGCCGGAGCCGAGAAAGCGGATGTCGTTGCCGATCTTGAACAGGTCGGCGGCGAGCGCATTGAGCGCGCCATGCGCAAAGGTCAGCGCGCCGTGCGAGGCCAGCGCCTCGAACTTATTGGGCGCGCTCACAAACGGCAGGGCGGTCAGGTCCGCGACCTTCTTGACGAACAGTTTGGCGAATGCGCGTTTGGCATTGAGCCCGGTGCCAACCGCGGTGCCGCCCTGCGCCAGCGGATAAAGCTCCTTCAAGCCGAGTTTGACGCGAGCGATGCCGGATGCGACCTGCGCCGCATAGCCGGAGAATTCCTGGCCGAGCGTCAGCGGCGTTGCATCCTGGGTATGGGTGCGGCCGATCTTGACGATGCGCTGGAATTCTTTTGCCTTCGCGTGCAGCGCCTTGTGCAGATGAGCGAGCGCCGGCAGCAGGCGCTCCGTTATGTCCTGCGCGGCAGCAATGTGCATCGCGGTGGGAAACGCGTCGTTCGATGACTGGCTCAAATTGACATGATCGTTGGGATGGATCGGCGATTTCGCGCCGAGCTTGCCGCCAAGTTGCTCGTTGGCGCGGTTGGCGATCACCTCGTTGACGTTCATGTTGGTCTGCGTGCCGGAGCCGGTCTGCCACACGACGAGCGGAAACTGGTCGTCGAGCTTGCCGTCGATGATCTCCTGCGCCGCCGCCACGATGGCTTTGGCGCGGCGCGCATCGAGCGAACCGAGCCCGAGATTGACCTCCGCCGCGGCACGCTTGACCAAAGCGAGCGCCTTGATCAGCGGACGCGGCATGCGCTCTTCGCCGATCCGGAAGTTGTTGCGCGAACGCTCGGTCTGCGCGCCCCAATAGTGATCCGCCGGAACTTCGACCGGCCCGAATGAATCGGTTTCGGTGCGGGTTTTCATATTTGCGATCCGTCGTCCGAAAGCGCGAGCGACGCGAGCCTCGAACGGCGGCGGCTCAGGCCGTTCATCCTTCGATGGCCGCCAGAGCACATCGAAGACGCGCGCAAACGCGCTTGTGCGGCCGCCTCAGGATGACGGAAAAAATCATTTCTTCCTGAACCGATCCAGGCGCACGACCTCGCCACCGCCGGTGCCGGGTATCTGCTCCTTCGCGCCGGCAGCGGGCGCCGGCAACGCGTCCGGCTTCCCTGGTTCGGCGAGCGGTCGCGTCTTGGTCTCCGCGCTTGTTCCAGGCTTAAGTGCCGCGGTCTCGGGAACGTTGCCGGCGTCGGCACTGCCATCCGACGCCTCGGCATCGAGCGTCTCGAATTGAAAACCGAATTGCACCGCCGGATCGAAGAACGCGGTGATGGCGTCGAACGGCACGGCCAGGCGTTCCGGCACGCCGCCGAATGACAGGCCGACTTCGAAAGACTCCTCGCCGACAATCAAGTCCCAGAATTGATGCTGGAGGATGACCGTCATCGTTTCGGGATATTGCGCGCGCATCCGGTCGGACAGCCGCACCCCCGCCGCTGGCGTGGCAAACGTGATCTTGAAGTGATGTTCGCCGGGAAGGCCCTTCACGGACACGTCGGCCAGCACCGTGCGCACCACGCCGCGCAGCGCCTGCTGCGCCAGGATATCGTAGCGAATATGATCGACAGCCATGCCGGGACCAGGGACCAGGGACCAGAGGTCAGAAGACAGTCATCAAAAGACAGATAGGCGTAAAATCATAGCGATCCAGACCAATTCTGTCGTCTGCTTACTGATGATCGATCACCGTTCTTTTGAAAGTGGAGGCTTCTGTTGCCAGGTGCCTCCGAACCCCGCCTGACGGAGCTTAACCCGTCAGGGCTTTAAGTCGGTCTTTCAGACTGCGTTACGCAGCCAGAGCAACCGGAGCATAGTTGTCATTGGCAACTATGAGTTTGGCCCGATAACGCCGGAACCATCCCGAGCAAAAGCCCGCCCTTTACGCCCTCGTCGATCCTATTTCGACCCCGTAAGCAGGAATCGGCGATCAGTGATCGGCAATCAGAGGCGTCTCCGATTACCATCGTCCGATGACCAACTCCTGGAATTGGTGGAGTCGCCGGGTACCGCCCCCGGGTCCGAAAGGTTTATTACGACGGCCGTTTATCGCCATAGCCGGCTTGTGCCAGCGCCAAGGAATATAGGCGCAAATGGTTGCCGAAAAAAGAGTATGAGGCTCGACCCATGAATGCGGCGATGGCCCCTGCGATAAAGCTGATTTCCGGCGGCCAGAGCGGGGTCGACCGCGCTGTGCTCGACGTCGCCCTGGAGCGCGGCATCGCCTATGGCGGCTGGTGTCCCAAGGGCGGCTGGGCCGAGGATTTTCCCGAGCCTCCGGGCCTGCTGGCAAGATATCCGGATCTTCGCGAAACCCCGCTGGCCGATCCGGTGCAACGCACCGAATGGAACGTGCGCGACGCCGACGCCTGCGTGATCGTCGTGGACGCCGGCGGCATCGATGTGTCGGCGGGGACGACGCTGGCGCAAGACCTCGCGCACCGCTATCGCAAGCCGGTATTTGTCGCGAACCTCGGCAACCCGGACATGCTTAAGCCTGCCGGGCTCTGGCTGCGCGTCCAACAGGCCAGGCATAGTGACGGCCTCAAACTCGCGATCGGCGGACCGCGCGAGAGCGAGGCGCCGGGGATCTATGCGCGCGCGGCGACGTTCATCCGCTCGCTCACGGACTAGGCATCCGCCGTAGCGCCCGTCTGCGTAAAACCATGTGGCCGTTACGGCGCGGCGGCGCTAAACGAACATCATGAGTTCACCGCCAATTCCAGCCGCCAGCGAGCCGCCGGCCCAACAGCTCCTGCCCGCCGGCGACTCGGCCGCGCCGAAACCTGCGCCGCCAAGCCTCGCCGAGCTCTTCATGGCCTTCGCCACGATTTCGCTGTCCGGATTTGGCGGCGTTCTGGCGTGGTCACGGCGCATGATGGTTGAAGAGCGCAAATGGCTGACCGCGGAGCAGTTCAACGAAACCTACGCGGTGTGCTCGTTTCTGCCCGGCGGCAATATCCTCAATTTCTCCGTCATTTTGGGCGCGCGCTTTCGCGGCGCGCCCGGCGCTGCCGTTGCCGCGGCCGGGCTGATGGGGCCGCCGCTGTGTCTGGTTCTGGTCATTGCCGGCATCTATGCGCATTACGGCGACCTGCCGGCGCTGCGCCGTGCGCTCACCGGCGTCGCCTCGGCGGCCGCCGGCCTGATGATAGCGACGATCGCCAAGATGGCCCGCCCGTTATTTCAGCGCAGCGCCGTGACGCGCCCGCTGATCGCGCTCGTCACCTTCGCCGCGATCGGCGTCCTGCAATGGCCGCTGCCGCTGGTGCTGTCGGTCATCGTGCCGGTGAGCATCGCGCTCGCATGGGTGCGCTTATGAATTCCGGGCACGGCACGCTGTTGACGCTCGCTGGCTTCTTCGGCGTGCTGTCGCTGTTCGCCATTGGCGGCGGCAATTCGGCGGTGCCGGAAATGCATCGCTTCGTCGTCGACGTCCAGCATTGGCTCACCGACCGGCAATTCGCCGACAGCTTCGCCCTGGCGCAGCTCACGCCGGGACCGAACATCATCATCGTCACGCTGATCGGTTATCACGTCGCCGGCATCATCGGCGCGCTCATCACGACGCTGGCGATGTGCGGGCCGCCGGCTTTGTTTGCTTTTTTTGTCGGCACCGCGTCGGACCGTTTCAAAGGCAAAACCTGGCACAGCGTGCTGAGCCGCGCGCTGGTGCCGGTGACGATCGGACTGACTGCCGCCAGCGCGGCCATCATCGCGGAGACGGCCGGCTATAATTGGATGTCGCTGGGCATCATGCTCGGTACGGCGCTCACCGCCTATTTCGTGCGCGTGCATCCACTGTGGATGTTCGCCATCGCGGCCATAATCGGCATGAGCGGCTTGTTGTGACAGTCGGGGCGATCTTGCACGCTCGCTAGCGCTGTTTCATGCTGACTGTTTCTACGCATGGGACAGAGGTATGGACGACGACGCTCGTTTGAACGCCATGGCGCAATGGATGTGGGATGGGCGGCGCCGCCGCCTGCTTTATCGCAACCTCCCTGACGAATTGCGCCCTGTTTCGATCGCCGAGGCCTATGCGGCGCAGGAGGTCTATTACCGGCTGGCGGAGCCGGTCTATGGCGCGATCGGCGGCGCCAAGATCGCAACTACTACCAAGGTGATGCAGCAACTGATGGGCATCGACCATCCCTGCGGCGGCGCCATCCTTGCGCGTACGATTCATGCGTCGCCGGCAAAGCTCCGCACCGCCGACTTCGTCAATCTGCGTATCGAAAGCGAAATCGGGCTGCAACTCGGCGCCGATCTGCCGGCCTCGCGCACACCGTGGACGCGCGAGACGGTGGCGCCGGCCATCGCCGGAGCAATGCCGACCTTTGAGCTGATCGAGGACCGCCATGCGGATTACGCGCAGACCGAGGCCTCCTCGCTCATCGTGGAGAATTGCTGGAATGGCGGCGTCGTCATTGGCACGCCAAAGCCCGTGCCGGTCGCGGCGCTGGTCGGCATTTCCGGCCATCTTAGCATCGGGGGCAAATCGGTGGGTGAAGGCAAAGCCGAGGATCCTGCCGCGACGCTGGCCTGGCTCGCCAATCATCTGGCCGAGCGCGGCCGCGACCTGAAAGCCGGCAAGGTCGTCATCACCGGCAGCCTTATTCCGACAATGTCGATCGCACCGGGCGAGCGTGCGGTGTTTGCGGTCGAAGGGCTTGGCGAAATCGCGATGGATGCGGCCTAATCCACCGCGGGCTTGTCCACGATAGCCTTGCGCGCCCTTCATCGGCCGCTCACATTTGAAGCTAGACTTGCCGCTGAGTCGGCCAAACCCATAAAGCCCAATGCGCCAATATCTTGACCTGATGGAACGCGTGCTTGCCGAGGGCGTCGAAAAGCGCGATCGCACCGGCATCGGCACGCGCTCGATTTTCGGCCATCAGATGCGCTTCGACCTCGGGCATGGCTTTCCGCTGATCACCACCAAGAAGCTGCACGTCAAATCCATCATCTACGAACTGCTGTGGTTCCTGCGTGGCGACACCAATGTGAAATATCTCAACGACCACGGCGTCACCATCTGGAACGAATGGGCCGACGAGAACGGCGACCTCGGCCCAGTTTACGGCCGGCAATGGCGGTCATGGCCGACGCCGGACGGCGGCTCGATCGACCAGATTGGCGAATGTCGTGAACGAAATCCGCCGCAATCCGAATTCGCGCCGCCTGATCGTGACGGCCTGGAACCCGGCCGAGATCGAGGGCATGGCGCTGCCGCCGTGCCATTGCCTGTTCCAGTTCAATGTCGCCGACGGCGCGCTGTCGTGCCAGCTCTATCAGCGCTCGGCCGACGTTTTTCTTGGCGTGCCGTTCAACATTGCTTCCTACGCGCTGTTGACGGTCGCGGTGGCGCAGGCGACCGGGCTTGCGCCCGGCACCTTCATCCACAGTCTTGGCGACGCCCACCTCTATCTCAATCACCTGGAACAGGCGCGCCTGCAGCTCACGCGGCAGCCGCGGCCGCTGCCGACGCTGCGGATGAATCCCGCGGCGAAAGATCTGTTCGCGCTCGGTTACGACGATTTTTCGCTCGAAGGCTACGATCCGCACCCGCACATCAAGGCCGCGGTGGCGGTATAGCGTGGCGGTGTAACTTGGCAGCGTAACATGGATATCGTCCTGCTCGCCGCCGTTGCCGAGAACGGCGTGATCGGCCGCGGCAACGCTCTGCCGTGGCGGCTCAAATCCGACATGACGCATTTCCGTGAGCTCACCATGGGCAAGCCGGTCGTGGTCGGGCGCAAAACTTATCTGTCGATCGGCAAGCCGCTTGCCGGCCGCACCACCATCGCGGTCAGCCGCGATGGTGCCTTCGGTGCGCCGGGACTTGTGGTCGCGCCGAGCCTCGATGCCGCGCTGGCGTCGGCGCGCGGCGACGCGCTGCGGCGCAATGCCGATGCGATCATCGTTGCCGGCGGCGCCGACGTCTATGTGCAGGCCATGCCGTTGGCCACCCGGCTCGCCATCACCGAGGTCCACGAACGCGTCGACGGCGATACCTATTTTCCCGCGATCGACCCGGATGTCTGGCGCGAAATCGCGCGCAGCGAGCATAAGCCCGGCGCCGACGACGACGTTCCCTTTGCTTTCGTCACCTACCAGCGCGCGATTGAGGCGGTAAAGCGCCCGGAAAGCGCGGCATAACTGCGCGTTGTAAGGGGCGGTGCAGTCCCCTATAACCCCCGCCAACCAGGCCGGACGGCACAGCTGCCGGCTTTAAGGAGCATTTAATGCCGTGGAGCAACCAATCCGGCGGCCCGTGGGGCACGGGACCGCGGGGACCCTGGGGCTCGGGACCGCAATCGCAAGGGCCGAAGCAGCCCGATCTCGAGGAATTCCTGCGCCGCAGCCAGGACAAGCTGCGCAGCCTGTTGCCGGGCAATCTCGGCGGCCGCGGCATTGCCCTGATCGCGCTGGCGCTGGTGGCGCTGTGGGGCTTTTCTGGCTTCTTCAAGGTCGAGCCCGATGAGGTCGGCGTGGTGCTGCGCTTCGGCAAGTTCGTGCGCGAAGTGCAGCCCGGCCTGAATTATCATCTGCCCTACCCGATCGAGACCGCGCTCACCCCGCAGGCGCTGCGCGTCAACAAGATCAATATCGGCTTCGACATGCGCGGCGGCGCGACGATGCGCGACGTGCCGGAAGAAAGTCTGATGCTGACCGGCGACGAGAACATCGTCGATGTCGACTTCTCGGTGTTCTGGAAGGTCAAGCCCAGCGCCGTCGGCGATTATCTCTTCAACATCCAGAATCCGGAATCGACCGTGAAAGCGGTGGCCGAAAGCGCCATGCGCGAAGTGATCGGGCGCTCGAATATCCAGGGCATCCTCACCGGCGCGCGGCAGACCATCGAGACCGCGGTGCAGGTATCGATGCAGAAGACCCTCGACGATTACGGCGCCGGTGTCGTCGTGCAGCAGGTTCAGCTGCAGAAGGTCGACCCGCCGGCGGAAGTCATCGATTCGTTCCGCGACGTTCAGGCGGCGCGCTCCGATCTCGAGCGCGCTCAGAACGAGGCGCAGACCTACGCCAATCGCGTCGTGCCGGAAGCGCGCGGCCGCGCCGCCAAGATCCTCCAGGAGGCCGAAGCCTATCGCGCGCAGGTCGTCGCCAACGCCAAAGGCCAGGCCTCACGCTTCTCGCAGGTTTACGAGCAGTACAAAAAGGCGCCCGACGTGACGCGCCAGCGTATTTATCTGGAGACAATGGAACACATTTTCGCCGAAACCGATAAGACGATCATCGACACCGGCCAGCAGCCCGGCCCCGGCGTGGTGCCGTATCTGCCGCTCGGCGCCCTGCCGGAAGCCAAGACGCCGACGCCGCAACAACAGCAGCAGCAGCAACCGGGAGGCAATCAATGAAGCCGGGCCTGGTCGGCGGCGCCGTCGCCGTTGTGCTGCTCATTGCGGCGATTATCGCCTACAGCACCTTTTTCACCGTCTATCAGACCCGGCAGGCGCTGGTGGTGCGGCTCGGGCAACCGGTCCGTGTCATCACCGAGCCCGGGCTCAACGTGAAAGTGCCGTTCATCGACAGCGTCATCTATATCGACAAGCGCATTCTCAATATCGAGTCGCCGGCGCAGGAAGTGATTGCCTCCAGTCAGGACCGGGGCACCGCAGGAGTCGCGGAGGCCGGCGAGCGGCTCGTCGTCGATGCCTTTGCGCGCTATCGCATCGTCGATCCGCTGAAATTCTATCAGACCGTCGGTCCGGACGGCGCCAGTTCGCAGCTTGCGATCCTGCTGAACTCGGCGCTGCGCCGCGTTCTCGGCGCCGCCACGCTCTCCGACGCCGTGCGCAACAAGCGTGAGGAATTGATGGGACAGATGCGCGATCAGCTCGATCGCGACGCCCAGCCGTTCGGCATTCACATCGTCGACGTGCGCATCCGCCGCGTCGATCTGCCGGAACAGAACAGCCAGGCCGTCTACAAGCGCATGCAGACCGAGCGTCAGCGCGAAGCCGCCGAATTCCGCGCCCAGGGCAACCAGAAGGCCACGGAAATTCGCGCCAAGGCCGATCGCGACGTTACCGTCCTCGTCGCCGACGCCAATTCCCAATCGCAGACGATTCGCGGCCAGGGCGATGCGACCGCCAACGGAATCTTTGCCCAAGCCTATGGCCAGGATCCCGGATTCTTCGCCTTCTACCGGTCCATGCAGGCCTACGAGAACAGTATGCAGCAATCCAATACGCGCCTGGTGCTGCGGCCGGATTCAGATTTCTTCCGCTTTTTTGGCGATCCGGCCGGTAAGGCGCTGCCTGACGGAACACCTGTAATTCGCCCGACGGCCTCGGCAACGCCGGCGCCTTCGGCCGGCTCGGCGGGCGCTTCGAAATAGCGCCCGCAGCAGGTCGCGCCGATGTCGGATTTTCTCGCCGCGCTCGGGCTGTTCTTCGTCATCGAAGGGATTTTTCTCGCAGCCTTCCCGAGCGGCGCCAAGCGCACCATGGCAACAGTGCTGAGCGTGCCGGACGGACCTTTGCGCATCGCGGGAATAGCCTCCGCTGTGGTCGGAATTCTCATTGTCTGGCTGGTACGCGGTTAGTTCGGCGCCCGATCCGCCAAAGCCTTGCTTAAAACATTCGGGCAGGCTCGCCTGTTTTCGGATATGATGAGGCGAAAGCGGGACAGTCGCCATTCCGCCCCAATCCGGCCGCTAATGGCCGGCCGAGAGGTCCTCGGCGAGGCTTTGATCTTGCGTCCCGATTGGCACGGGGGCAACCTTTCCGCTTGAGTCTTCCCATGTCTCAGATGCCAGGAGCGCCGACGTCCATGTTCATGACGTCCCAGTCAGTGATGGCCACATCCATGTTCCCACAGTCTTTTTCTCGCTGTTTGCGGGCGCGGCCGGTGCGCGGGGCGGTCCGCTACGGCGCCGTGCTGGCAGCCTTCGCGGCAGCGGTCTTGCTCCTGCCGGCACAGCCGGCGGCGGCACGCGGACCGGACGCCATCGCCGACGTCGCCGAACAGGTGATCGACGCCGTGGTCAACATTTCCACGTCGCAGAAGGTCGATCCGCATGCCGAGGATCTGCCCGATCTGCCGCCTGGCTCGCCGATGGAGAAGTTCTTCAATCAATTCTTCAAGAACCATCACGGCCAGGGCGGCGACAATTCAGACGATGCGCCGCGCCGCATCAACTCGCTGGGCTCCGGCTTCATCATCGATCCGTCGGGACTGGTCGTCACCAACAATCACGTGATCGCCGATGCCGACGAGATCAGCGTCATCCTCAATGACGGCACCAAGCTCAAGGCCGATCTGGTCGGCAAGGACACCAAGGCCGACCTCGCATTGCTGCGCGTGCATGCCGACAAGCCGCTCAAGTCGGTCAAGTTCGGCGACAGCGACAAGCTGCGGCTCGGCGAATGGGTCATCGCCATCGGCAATCCGTTCAGTCTCGGCGGCACCGTCACCGCCGGCATCGTGTCCGCGCGCAACCGCGACATCAATTCCGGGCCGTACGACAACTACATCCAGACCGACGCCGCCATCAATCGCGGCAATTCCGGCGGCCCGCTGTTCAATCTCGACGGCGAAGTCATCGGCATCAATACCGCGATCATCTCGCCATCCGGCGGCTCGATCGGGATCGGCTTTGCGGTGCCATCGGACACCGCGGTCGATGTCATCAATCAGTTGCGCCAATACGGCGTGGTGCGGCGCGGCTGGCTCGGCGTGCGCATCCAGCAGGTCACCGACGACATCGCCGAGAGCCTGAGCGTCAGCCCGCCACGCGGCGCGCTGGTCGCCGGCATCGACGACAAGGGCCCTGCCAAGCCCGCCGGAATCGAGCCCGGCGACGTCATCGTCACCTTCGATGGCCACGACATCAAGGAGATGCACGATTTGCCGCGCATCGTCGCCGACACACCGGTCGGCAAGACCGTCGACGTCGTGGTCATCCGCAAGGGCAAGCAGGAAACTCACAAGGTGACGGTCGGCCGGCTTCAGGACACCAGCCAGGTCGCGGAAGCCGATGCCGGCAAGGACAATCCGCCGGCGCAGAAGTCGGTGGTGCAGAAGACTCTTGGTCTCGAACTCGCCGGGATCACCGACGACCTGCGCCACAAATTCAAGATCAGGGACGACATCAAGGGCGTGCTCGTCACCGGCGTCGATCCAAGCGTGGCGATGGCCGATCCCGACAAACGGCTGGCGGCCGGCGACGTCATTGTCGAGGTGCAGTACCAGAATGTCGTGACGCCCGCCGACATGCAGAAGCGGATCGACCAGCTAAAAACACAGGGCAAGAAGATCGCCGTGCTGCTGGTTTCCAACGCCGACGGCGAGACGCGGTTCGTCGCCTTAAATCTGCAATAGCGCCCAAGGCTAACGCGCGACGAAGTCCTCGCGCCGATAGCCCTGCGCATAGAGCAGCGCCGTGAGGTCGCCGTGGTCGATGCGGGCGGCGGCGATCTCCCGGATCGCCGGTTTGCCGTGAAAGGCGACACCGAGGCCCGCCGCTTCGAGCATCGGGATGTCGTTTGCGCCGTCGCCGACGGCGAGCGTTTCTTCGGGCTTGAGCGCCAGCCGCGCGCGCAATTCGAGCAATGTGTCGAGCTTTGCTTCGCGGCCGAGCACCGGCTCGGTGACTGTGCCGGTGAGCCGGCCGGCGGCGTCGACGCCAAGCGTGTTGGCATGCTGCTCGTCAAACCCGATCGCCGCGGCAAGTTTTGACGTGAACGCCGTGAAGCCGCCGGATACCAGGCAGGTATAAGCGCCGTTTGCATGCATCGTGGCGACCAGTGTCCGGCCGCCCGGCGTGAACCGGATGCGCTCGGCGATCACGGTGTCGATGATCGTGGCAGGAAGGCCTTTGAGCAGCGCGACCCGCTCGCGCAGCGCCGGCGCGAACGCGATTTCACCGCGCATCGCGCGCTCGGTGATGTCGGCGACACGGCTTTTGACGCCGGCATAATCGGCAAGTTCGTCGATGCATTCCTGACCGATCATGGTGGAGTCCATGTCGGCGACCAGAAGTTTCCTGCGGCGGCCGTCGTGCGGCTGGATGACGACATCGACCGGCGCGTCGCCGACGATCTCACGGATATCGTCGGCGAAGTCCTTGAGCAGGCTTTCGTCGGTGCCGGCGGACGATTTGCCGTCCTCGAATTCTTCGAGAAGAAAGGCAATGTCCGTCGCCACCCCCGGCGCCAGCCAGTCGACCGGGCGACCGTGTGGCAGATACCGTGCAACCTTGCGCGCCAGATCGTCGGTTACCGCCGGGCGATCGGGGTGCGAGATCAAAGTTGCCACGTAAAACATGCCGTGCGATCCGAAGAGGTTGCGATCCGAAAAGTTGTGATCCAAAGGGCGGGAGGCGGAACGGTCGAAGTCGTGTCGAAACCCATTCTCATCGCAGGCCCGACAGCGAGCGGCAAGTCGGCATTGGCACTGGCGCTTGCCGAAAAATTCGGCGGCATGATCATCAATGCCGATTCCATGCAGGTTTATCGCGATTTGCGCGTCATCACCGCGCGGCCGACGGCGGATGAAGAACGCCGCGCCCTTCACCGGCTCTACGGTCATGTCGATGCCGCGGAGAATTATTCGGTCGGGCGCTGGTGCGGCGACATCTCTGCGGTGCTGGCGGAGAGCGCCGGGCCGGCAGCCCCTGCAATCATCGTTGGCGGAACCGGACTTTATTTCAATGCGCTAACGCGCGGGCTCGCCGCCGTGCCGACGATTCCGGCCGCGATTCGCGACCGGGTGCGGGCGCGGCTCGCCGAGGAAGGCGTCGCCGCGCTCTATGACGAACTCGCCGCGCGCGATCCCGCGGCTGCGGCGCGGCTGCGGCCGGGCGACCGCGCACGCGTCACCCGCGCGCTCGAAGTGGTGCAGGCGACCGGACGTTCCATCCTCGACTGGCACGAGGACAATAAGCCCCCAGTCCTTGATCTCGCCGACGCCGCCACAGTCTTCTTGACGCCGGATGGCGCAGATCTCGCCCGCGGGATCGACACGCGGTTCGACGCCATGATCGCAGCCGGCGCTTTGGATGAGGTGCGCGCGCTGGCGGCGCGCAAGCTCGATCCCAACCTGCCGGCGATGAAAGCGCACGGCGTGCCGTGGCTGATCCGGCATCTTGGCGGCGAGATTACGCTTGCCGAGGCGGCCGAGCACGCCAAGCTCGAAACCCGGCAATACACCAAGCGGCAGGCGACGTGGTTTCGCAATCAGCTTCCGCAATTCGAGCAGGTCGCGCCGCGCGATGCGCAGTCCGCGATCGAGGCGCAATTGCGGGCGGTGGCGACATGATGGCGGCGGCCAAATCGCACTTTGACGGACGCGATCTTTTCTGTAGACAGCAGGCGCAGCCTCAACAGCCGAGGCAGTCCACCCGCAAGGATTGAGAGATCATGCAGACCCCCACATTGGGTTGGCCGCACGGATGCCGCACCGCGGTGATCATCAGCGTGCTGTTCGAGACCTGGTCCAACAATAAGTCACCGAGCTATTTCGCGCGCACCACGCCGCTCAAGCCGGGCTTGATCGACCGCGGCGGGATCCAGTGGGGCGAATACGGCGCCAAGGAAGGCATCTGGCGCCTCATTCGCGTTCTAGACCGCTCCAACATGCGGGCATCGTTCTTCTGCAGCGGCCGGTCGGCGGAGCTTTACCCGGACGTATTCAAACAGCTTATGCGATCAGGCCACCTCGTCGAGGGACATGGCTATGTTCAGGACCAGGCGTTCATGGAGCTGACGCCCGATGCGCAGAAGGCGACCATCCGCAAAACGATGGAACTGCTGACCGCGGCGGCCGGACAGGCGCCGGAAGGCTGGGCGACCCCGATCTACGGCTGGGACGAACACACTTTCGCGCTGTTGGTTGAGGCGGGGATCAAATGGTACGCGGACGCGCTCGACATCAGCCTGCCGCGTCAGGAGCACACCACGGCCGGCCCGATCGTCGCACTACCGTGGTCGGATTTCGTCGACAATCGCGTGCTGCGCGCCAGCCCGCGCGACTACCTCGATGTCTACATCGATACCTTCGATTACCTGCATAATCACGAGCCCGGCGGACTCATCAACATCGCCATTCACGGTCACTTCGGCGGCCGCCCGCTGATCGTCGCGCAATTCCAGAAGTTGCTGCGCTATTTCAGCAGCTTCAGCGATGTCTGGTTTCCGACCCACCGCGAACTGGTGCAATGGTTCCTGCAACAGGGCGTGGACAGCCTGTCCTACCAGAAGCGTTTTTTCGCGAGCCCCTGACGGCGCCGACGCCATCGTTCTATTCGGCGAGATGAATGTTCGCGTGCTTGATCACGGCGCCCCACTGCGCTCGCTCTTCAGTCAGGAATGCGGTGAATGCATCGGGTGAACCCGGCTGCGCCTGAACCGCCAACCGGTCGAGCACCGTTCGAACTTTCTCGCTTTCGAGCGCCTGCTTGATCGCCAGGTTGAGCTTGTTGACGATATCGGGCGGCGTTTGGGCTGGCGCGACAATGCCGGTGAAGGACACCGAAACGAAATCGGGAACGCCGGCCTCGATCATGGTTGGCAGATCCGTCATTTGCGGAATGCGTTTACCGCCGGTCACGGCCAAGCCAAGCACGCTGGCGTTTTCGATGGCCGGAAGTGCGGCCTCCGGGCTGTCGAAGCAGAACTGAGTTTCGCCGGACATGACGGCTTCCGTTGCCTGGCCGCCGCTCTTGTAAGGCACGTGCACCACGTCAAGGCCGAGCCGCTGCTTGAACATTTCGCCGATGAGATGCAGCGGCGTGCCGATCCCGGCGGAAGAATAATTGAGCTTTCCCGGATTTTTGCGGGCGTAGTCGATGACGTCGCTAACGGACTTGAAGCCTGACGCCTTGCTGGCGATCAGAATATTCGGGGTGACGCCGAGAATGGCGACCGGGGCAAACGCCTTCGCCGGATCGTAATGCACGTCTTTATATATCAGCGGCGAAATGACGAGATTGGCGGTGTTGCCGAGCAGAAGCGTGTAGCCATCCGGCTCCGATGCCGCGACCGCCTGCGCACCCAACATGCCGCCGGCGCCCGGCCGGTTATCGACAAATACGGTTTGGCCGAGGATTGGCGATATTCCGGCGGCAATGAGCCGCGCCATCACGTCGGCCGGGCCGCCCGGCCCGAAGGCGACGACGAGCCGGATCGGCTTCGTGGGATAGGTCTCCGCTGCAGCCCGCCCGCCGAGCGAGAGAACAATCGGGAAGATCATCGCAGCGGCGAAAACCGCAAGCCGTCGTGAATGCACGGGCCGGAACTCCTGTGAAAGTCATTCTTGCTTGATGTTTTAAAAGCCGCCGGAAAACCTGGCTCCGCGCAAAATGATCGAGTGATCGCCGTCGCGCATGCCGCTGACACGCCGCGTGCGAAGAAACCATTCGACGCCACAATTTGCAATCAACCGCCGGCGCTTGGGCTCAATCTAGAGATGCGTCCTTTAATGCGTGGCGTATTGCAGGCCGGCGGTATAGGCGGCGCCGCCGATCACGCAGGGAATACCCAATTCGATCTGGCCGGTGGCGGCGGCGACGACGCAGCCCATCGACAGTGCGCCCTGGCCGACCTGCCCCCAGCCACTGAGTTCGCGCTTCGAATCCGGGCCTTTCTCCTTAAGCTCTTCGATCGCGGCCAGCGATTCCTGGCGCATATGCACGGTATCGACCGTCTCCGCCGTCTGGATGACGTCCTGGAGTACAGGCGTGATATCTTTGGGCTCGCTTTTGACCGACCATTTCAACATCGCCAGCAGATCGGTATCGCGCACGGCGTTGCTCGCCAGCGTGAATTTCGCGGCGCTGCCGGTGGTGAGGTTGTCGACGCTGTCGTGGTCGTTTGATAGCGGCAGGAGCTTGATGACGCTTGCGATCGGCGCATAGCTTCCGGTCGCCAGGTAATAGCCCCACAGCACGTCGATCAGCTCCGGGGTCGGCTGCAGCGCCACCACTTTCTTTTGCTCCTTGCCGATATGAAGCGACGCTTCGATCTTGTCGAGCATGCCGGGCTTTACGGTCTTAAAATTGATCTGTTCGAGCGTCGGCAGCTTGCCGTCGAGATATTCGTTGATCATCTCGCGGCGCGTCGGCATGCGATCGACGAAGGTGGCGAGGAGGTCTTTCCAGTTCGGCAGACCGGAATAGGCGATGGCGCGCACCAGCACCCAATGGTCGGCCGGATCGATCGACAGCATTTTCAGCGTGAGATTTTCGGCGCGGGCCGGATTCGAGCCCAGCACACCGGCAATGAACCCGATATAGGGCCCCGAGCTTTCGGCATCCTTGAACGACTGCATCGCGCTCAGCGCGTGCACGACGACGGGCAGGCTGTCCGGATCCGGATTACGCCGGTAGCCATTGATCCATTTCAGGATCGCATTCGTTGAATTGAACGCCGCCGCCGGCCGCGGCGCGGCCGCCGCGACCGCGTCGAGCACGATGAGCAGCGCCAGTGCGGCCAAGACACCGGCGGCGATGCGGCGCAGTCCGGCAGCCCAATGTCCAACCATGTCCCCTCCAGCGGAGAAAACCAGCGCCACGTGCTCGAGAGATTTTCGGACACGCAGCTCCCCCGTGCGCTAATCCAGCAACACCGCTGGGAATTTTCGGGGCCGGTCCTGAGCAAATTCACGGCCGCGCTGTGGCATTCAGGATTGGTAAAGAATTTCGTTTTCGCCCGTCGTTTCGATTTCAAACGCTAGTTTGAAGTCCGGCGGCGGCGGCAGCGCCGCATTGCCGCCGCATTCGGCTTGACCGGCGCGGACACAATGCTTATAAATACCGCTTCAGATAAAGGGCACCGACGTGCGTCCGACGATTTCACTGATCCTCGTATCGAAGCGCACCGCCGGGGGTGGATAATTCCACCTGCGAGACGTGGCGGTGCGCGACCCAGGGGCCCTTCGAGGCCCTTTTTTATTACCCGAATTTCCCCCTTCCTCCCCTCCCCCGCACACGGGGGAGGATTAGGGTGGGGGGTAGAGAGTGGAGCGAGCGATGACTGAGATGACCGGCGCGGAAATGGTGATAGCGGCGCTTGCCGACCAGGGCGTCGAGCATATTTTCGGCTATCCCGGCGGCGCGGTGCTGCCGATTTACGACGCGCTGTTCCAGCAAGACAAGGTGCAGCACATTCTGGTGCGCCACGAACAGGGCGCCGTGCATGCCGCCGAGGGCTATGCCCGCTCGACCGGCAAGGTCGGCACCGTGCTGGTCACCTCCGGCCCCGGCGCCACCAACGCCGTCACCGGATTGACCGACGCGCTGTGCAACTCGATCCCGCTTGTCGTCATTACCGGACAGGTGCCGACGCATCTCATCGGCAACGATGCGTTTCAGGAATGCGATACCGTCGGCATCACCCGGCCGTGCACGAAGTACAATTACCTCGTCAAATCCGTCGCCGATCTGCCGCGCGCGCTGCACGAGGCGTTCCACATTGCCGCGAGCGGCCGGCCGGGGCCGGTCGTGGTCGACATCCCGAAAGACGTGCAATTCGCCAAGGGCGACTACTTCAAGCCCAACGAGTTCCAGCACAAGGGTTATCGGCCGAAGTTCAAAGGCGACCCCGATCGGATCAAGCAGGCGGTCGAGATGATGGCGGCCGCCAAACGCCCGCTGTTCTATACCGGCGGCGGCGTCATCAATTCCGGCCGCGCCGCGTGTGATTTGCTGCGCGAACTGGTCAAGCTCACCGGCTTTCCCATTACCTCGACGCTGATGGGGCTCGGCGCATTTCCGGCCGCCGATCCGCAATGGCTCGGCATGCTCGGCATGCACGGCACCTGGGAGGCAAACTGGTCGATGCACGATTGCGATCTGATGATCTGCGTCGGCGCGCGTTTCGACGACCGTATCACCGGGCGGCTCGACGCGTTCTCGCCCGGCTCGAAGAAAATCCATATCGACATCGATCCCTCGTCGATCAACAAGAACGTCAAAGTCGATCTGCCGATCATCGGCGATTGCGGGCAGGTGCTGGCGGAGATGCTGCGGCTGTGGCGCGAGAGCAGCGCGAGGCCGGACAAGAAGGCGTTCGATGCGTGGTGGGCGCAGATCGGCAAGTGGCGGGCCAAGAACTCGCTCGCCTACCGCAATTCGAACGAGATCATCAAGCCGCAATACGCGATCCAGCGCCTTTACGAGCTGACCAAGGACCGCGACACCTACATCACCACCGAAGTCGGCCAGCACCAGATGTGGGCGGCGCAGTTCTATCAGTTCCAGGAAGGCAACCGCTGGATGACCTCGGGCGGGCTGGGCACCATGGGCTATGGCCTGCCGGCCTCGGTCGGCGTGCAGCTCGCACACCCGAAATCGCTGGTCGTCGATATCGCCGGCGAAGCTTCGGTGCAGATGACCATGCAGGAAATGTCGACGGCCGTGCAATACAACCTGCCGATCAAGGTGTTCATCCTCAACAACCAGTATATGGGCATGGTGCGGCAGTGGCAGGAACTGCTACACGGCGGACGTTACTCGCATTCCTATTCCGAGGCGCTGCCCGATTTCGTCAAGCTCGCCGAGGCCTATCATGCGCACGGCATCCGCTGCGAGCGTCCGGGCGAGCTCGACGACAAGATCCGCGAGATGATCGAGGTGCGAAAGCCGGTCATCTTCGACTGCGTGGTCGATCCGGCGGAAAACTGCTTCCCGATGATTCCATCGGGGCGCGCCCATAACGAAATGCTGCTCGGCGACGCCGCGACGCGCGTCGAAGACGCCGTCACCGAAGAAGGCAAGATGCTGGTTTAGGGTGGCGCAATTCGCCGCCCGCAATTCGCCAGGGAGATGACCGTGAGCACGACCACCCATTACCCCGCGATGACGACGACGGAGGCGGTCGAGACCCGCACCTTGTGCGTGCTGGTCGACAACGAGCCGGGCGTGCTGGCGCGCGTGATCGGGTTATTCGCCGGCCGCGGCTATAACATCGATTCGCTCACGGTCTCGGAAACCGAGCATCAGAAGCATCTGTCGCGCATCACCGTCGTCACCCGCGGCACGCCGATGGTGCTCGAACAGATCAAAAATCAGCTCGACCGCCTGGTCCCGGTGCACCGCGTCATCGATCTGACCTCGACCGGCCCGGCGATTTCGCGCGAGCTTGCCATGGTCAAAGTGCGCGGCACCGGCGACCAGCGCATGGAGGCGCTGCGCCTCGCCGACGCCTTCCGCGCCCGCGTCATCGACGCCACCACCGAAAGCTTCGTCTTCGAGATCACCGGCGCTTCCGACAAGATCGAAAGCTTCATCAACCTGATGCTGCCGGTCGGCCTCGTCGAAGTGTCGCGCACCGGCGTCGTCGCCATCGGCCGCGGCCCGGAGGGGATGTAACCATCGCTGACGACTACGGCTTCGCCGACAGCTTCCCGACCAGCGTTGCAAACCGATCGACAAAGCCTTGGAGAAATTTCTGCGTAGTGTCGTCGCTGATATTGCCCGCTTCGTCGACCAGGTTCGGCTTGAACGTGATGTAGGATTCGCCGCCGAGAAGCGTCATGCCGAGACCCGTCATCACCGAGCGCAAATGCGCCTGCGCCAGCGCGGTGCCGATGGCGCCGGGCGACGTCCCGGTGATGAAGCCGGGCTTGTCGGACCAAACGCTCGTGCCGTAGGGCCGAGCCCCCCAGTCGATCGCGTTCTTCAAAGCCGTCGGCATCGACCGGTTGTGCTCCGGCGTCACGATCAGAACGCCATCGGCGCGCTTGATCTCGTCCTTAAAACGCGCCGCCTCGGGCGGCAGGTTGCTCTCGTTATCCTGGCTGTAGAGCGGCAGATCGTCGATGCGGACGAATTTCGCATCGAATTTGCCGGCGCCGAGTTTGACGAGCGCCTGGGCCAGTTTGCGGTTGATCGAGTCGCGGCGGTTCGAGCCGACGATCACTGCGATTTGCGGAAGGGCCATGGTTGAAGACCTCAGTTAGAATTCGTAACTAGGGCTAAGTAGGTGACTACCCCGGAGCACGCAAGAAGGCACACCGGTGAAACCTAGACACATGCATTTGCCTGCAGATTGCCGCGCCGTGAGCGATGTGCTTGCACGGGTTGGCGACAAATGGTCGGTTCTTGTCGTAACCCGTCTCGGCCCCGGACCGATGCGCTTCAACGCGTTGCGGCGTTCGATCGGCGGCATTTCCCAGCGCATGCTAACGCTGACATTGCGCGGTCTCGAGCGCGACGGGCTGATCACGCGCACCGTGTTTCCGACCGTTCCGCCACGCGTTGATTACGCGCTCACCCCGCTCGGCCGCGACCTGTTGGACCCGGTATCCGCGCTGGGTGACTGGGCGACCCGCAATCAGGCCAAGATCGCCCGCGCCCGCGAACGGTTCGACGGCATTTGCCAGGCCAGCGGGAAGCCGCCGTTGCGCCGCGATTCGACGCGGAGCGGGCTTGTCCAATCCGCCCGCAGAACCTAGAAGCTGCAACCATAATCACTGGCCCGGTACCGGGCCGCACTAGGGGTGAGACAACATGCGTGTTTACTACGATCGCGACGCCGACCTGAACCTGATCAAGGGCAAGAAGGTCGCCATCATCGGCTACGGCAGCCAGGGCCATGCCCATGCGCTCAACCTGCACGATTCCGGCGTCAAGGAGGTCGCGGTCGCGCTGCGCAAGAATTCGCAGGGCGTCAAGAAGGCGCAGGGCGCCAAGCTTCCGGTCATGGAAGTCGCCGAAGCCGCCAAATGGGCCGACGTGATGATGATGCTCACCCCCGACGAGTTGCAGGCCGACATCTATAACGGCCAGCTTCACGCCAACATGAAAGACGGCGCGGCGCTGATGTTCGCGCACGGGCTCAACATTCATTTCAATCTGATCGAGCCGCGCGCCGATCTCGATGTGATGATGATCGCGCCGAAGGGGCCGGGCCATACGGTGCGCTCGGAATATCAGCGCGGCGCCGGCGTGCCGTGTCTGCTTGCCATCCACAAGGACGCCTCGGGCAACGCCCACGATCTCGGCCTGTCCTACGGCGCCGCGATCGGCGGCGGCCGCGCCGGCATCATCGAGACGAGCTTCCGCGAGGAATGCGAGACCGATTTGTTCGGCGAACAATCGGTGCTGTGCGGCGGCGTCGTCGAATTGATGAAGGCCGGTTTTGAAACTTTGGTCGACGCCGGTTACGCGCCCGAGATGGCGTATTTCGAATGCATCCACGAAATGAAGCTCATCGTCGATCTCATCTACGAAGGCGGCATCGCCAACATGAACTATTCGGTGTCCAATACCGCCGAATACGGCGAATATGTTTCCGGGCCGCGGGTGATCACCGATGCGACCCGCGCCGAGATGAAGAAGATCCTCGACGACATCCAGTCGGGCAAGTTCGTCAGGAACTGGATGCTGGAGAACAAGGTCAATCAGACCTCGTTCAAGGCGATGCGCGCCAAGCTCGCGGCACATCCGGCGGAAGCGGTCGGGGCGAAGCTCCGCGAAATGATGCCGTGGATCAAGGAGCGGGCGCTGGTCGACCGCAGCAAGAACTGATCCACGAATCGATCCGCGGCATTTGACGCCGAGACGGGCTCGCTGCCGCGAGCCCTGTTGGGATCAAGGAACTCACCCGGAATATTTAGATTGCCCGTGGGGTTGTTCGACCCATCGCGGCCGCTACACTGCGGCGGGGTGCGATAAAAAACGTCGGGAGGAAGAGTCGTGGCAGTCAAAGGAACCCATCTATTCGCGGCAGCGGTCGGGGCACTGGCCTTCGGTTTCGCTGCGTCGGCCGCCAACGCGGCCGACATCTTCACGCTGAAATCGGCGACGTTCCAGGACGGCAAGGTAATGCCGAAGAAGGTTTCCAATATCAATCCCGGGAACAATGCGAATTGCGTCGGCGAGAACGTATCGCCGGAATTCCACTGGTCAAACGTGCCGGACGGCACCAAGAGCTTTGTCCTGTTGATGTCAGATCCCGAAGGCCGCGCGCCCGGCGGCGTCAGCCATTGGGTCGCTTACGGCATTCCGGCGACGACCACCGGATTTGCCGAAGGCGCGACCAGTAAGGATTCGGACAAATATGTAGGCGGCAAGAGCACGATGGGCGTCGGCCACTATTCCGGACCGTGCACGCCCCCCAACACCACGCCGCATCACTACACGTTCGTTCTCATCGCCAGCGACTTCGCGCCGACCGACCTGCCGCCTGGTCTGACCCGTGACCAGGTGATCGAGAAGTTCGGACCGCCGCCGGCGCATGTGAAAGGCGTCACCGGCATGATCGGCCTGTTCGTCAATCCATGGCATAACTGACGCGGGATTTCGGGCCGGAACTTGACCGGCCGTACTATGCTTATCAGCATGAGCGCTTCATCGCCGGTGCCAACCGGCGATGAAGGAGCTATAAGTTCGTGCTGCCCTTTGCCACCGAGATCGAGATGAAGTTCAGCAAAATCGTCAAGCAGTGCCGGATCGGCAAACCGGCGCATTTCAAGCTTACCGATCACGATCCCGCCGAGCGCTTCGGCCTCTCGACCAACATCGAGGAGGTGAGGCCGATCCTCGCCGAAGGCGTCGCCAAGTTGACGGACATCCAGCAGCGCCTTTACGCCCAGGGCCAATGGGCGGTGCTGCTGGTGTTCCAGGGCATGGACGCGGCGGGCAAGGACGGCGTCGTCAAGCACGTGATGTCCGGCATCAATCCACAAGGCTGCGAAGTGCACGCTTTCAAGGCGCCGAGCACCGAGGAACTCGCGCACGATTTCCTGTGGCGCACCGGCAAGGACGTGCCGGCGCGCGGGCGCATCGGCATTTTCAACCGATCGCACTATGAGGAAGTGCTGGTGGTGCGGGTGCATCCCGAAATGCTGAAGCAGCAAAATCTGCCGGCGGCGGCGGACGGCAAAAACATCTGGAAGCACCGCTTCAAGGAAATTCGCGCCTTCGAGCGTCACCTCACGCGCAATGGCACGCTGGTCCTCAAGTTCCACCTGCGCATTTCCAAGGAGGAGCAGCGCAAGCGCTTTCTGGCGCGGCTCGAGGAGCCGTTTAAGCGCTGGAAATTCTCGATGAACGACATCGCCGAGCGCGGACGCTGGGACGACTACATGGCGGCCTATGAGGACATGATCCGCGAAACCTCCACGGATTATGCGCCGTGGTACGTGGTGCCCGCCGACCACAAGCACATCACTTGGCTGGTGGTTTCGGCGGCGATCATCGAGACGCTGGAAAAGCTCAAGCTGGAATACCCCAGGGTCGCCGGCAAAGCCCTGAAAGAACTCAAAGAGTACGAAAAGGCACTCAATGCCGAGGCCAAGAGCTGAGCGGGCGCTTGCGCCGGCGCCGCCTCTTCCGCTAGAAAGACCCCGGTCCCACACGGAGTTAACGCAGAATTCACCTTAGTCCGCGAGCTTGGGGCCACGATGAGGGCAATGGTTATGTCGTTTCGCCGCGACTTGCGCGCGATAACCCGGGAGGCCCAAGGGGCCCAACCCGTTGCTGCGCTGTGTGGCGCTGCCCTCGGCTATTGCCAGATTCTCGGCGGGCTCCTGCTGCTTAGCGTCCCCTGAGGGCCGGCTGGGCGCTTGCGCCTGGGCACTCAGGGGGTCGGTTGCAGCAACGGAACCCAACGAGCGCCCCGACCCCGGATATGGCGGGCGCAAATGCAAAAGGATCTCATCATGACTACGCCAGCCAAAGGCGCGATCAAGCCTTCACAGATCAAGTCCGAGAAGGACCGCGTCGTTATTTTCGACACTACGTTGCGCGACGGCGAGCAATGCCCCGGCGCCACCATGACGCATGAGGAAAAGCTCGAAGTCGCCGAACTGCTCGACGACATGGGCGTCGACATCATCGAGGCTGGGTTCCCGATTGCGTCCGACGGCGACTTCGCCGCCGTCAACGAGATCGCCAAGCGCACCAAGCGCGCTGTCGTCTGCGGCCTCGCCCGCGCCGGAATGAAGGACATCGATCGCTGCGCCGAAGCGATCAAGCCGGCGCGGCGGCAGCGCATCCACACCTTCCTATCCACCTCGCCGGTGCACATGAAATACAAGCTGCAAAAGGAGCCGCACGAAGTCTACGAGATGGTCATCGCGCAGGTGTCGCGCGCGCGCAATTACACCGACGATGTCGAGTGGTCGGCCGAGGACGGCACCCGCACCGAATTCGATTTCCTGTGCCGCTGCGTCGAGGCCGCGATCAAGGCCGGCGCCACCACCATCAATATTCCCGACACCGTCGGCTATACCGTGCCGGAAGAGTATTTCAGGATGTTCAAGACGCTGCGCGAGCGGGTGCCGAATTCGGACCTGGCGCGCTTTTCCGTGCATTGCCACAACGATCTCGGCATGGCGGTGGCGAACTCGCTGGCCGGCATCAACGCCGGCGCGCGCCAGATCGAGTGCACCGTCAACGGCATCGGCGAGCGGGCCGGCAATGCCGCGCTCGAAGAGGTCGTGATGGCGATGCGGGTGCGTAACGACGTGCTGCCGTATTGGACCGGCATCGACGCCACCATGCTGACGCGGGCGTCGAAGCTCGTCGCCGCGGTAACCTCGTTCCCGGTGCAATACAACAAGGCGATCGTTGGCCGCAACGCCTTCGCCCATGAGAGCGGCATTCATCAGGACGGCATGCTCAAGCATACGCAGACTTACGAAATCATGGTGCCGGAAGACGTCGGCGTGAAGCAGACGTCGCTGGTCATGGGCAAGCATTCCGGCCGCCACGCCTTCGTGCACAAGCTCGAAGAGCTGGGTTATCACCTCACCGGCAATCAACTTGAAGACGCCTTCGTCCGCTTCAAGACGCTCGCCGACAGGAAGAAGCACGTCTACGACGAGGACATCGAGGCGCTGGTCGACGAGGAGATCGCGACCGCCCAGGATCACATCAAGCTGGTGTCGCTTTCCGTGATCGCCGGCACCCGCGGCCCGCAGCGCGCCACCATGAAGCTCGACGTCGACGGCAAGTCGATGATCGAGGAATGCGAGGGCAACGGCCCAGTCGACGCAGTGTTCAATTGTGTGAAAGCGATGGTGCCGCACGATGCGGTGCTGGAGCTTTACCAGGTGCATGCGGTGACCGAAGGCACCGATGCGCAGGCCGAAGTTTCGGTACGGCTGTCCGAGCATGGCCGCTCGGTGACGGCGAAGGGTGCCGATCCCGACACGCTCGTCGCCTCGGCGAAAGCCTATCTTTCGGCGCTCAACAAGCTCGTCGCCCGCCGGCTGCGCGGCCAGCCCGAACAACGCCGCGTGCACTCGACGGATGCGGGGTGAGTGAATCCGCCATCTGGGAGTGGGGCGGATTCTGCACCGCTTTGGACTTGCGCGACAAACGACCTGCGCGATCGGCCAGAGCGTCGATCGCGCACAGCAACACCAGTAAGGCAATGACGAGGAGCATTGTGGGCCGGTCCCGTGCAGGGGTGGACTCGAAACAGCGTCCGGGGCGGGGATTATGTTCCCTCTCTGTTCTCAGAAAGTCAACAGGGGTCGTGCCCCGCTAGTGGACGAAAATTCTGCCGCACCGGCTTGCCTTGCCCCTGCCTTGTGCGGCGGCTATATCGGGCGAGAGATTGCCGCCGTGAGGCGGCTTTCTTTTCCGGCTCGTCCTCGACGCGCCGGCCCATGGTGGAAGTGCCTAACCTCGTGATATCTCCCGGTTAGGGCGCATAGCTCAGTTGGTAGAGCAGCTGACTCTTAATCAGCGGGTCCAAGGTTCAAATCCTTGTGCGCCCACCACAGACCGCCTGCATCGTTCGTCGCGAAAGCCGGTCCTGAGGCTGCCGCTGCCGCGGCGGCACGCATCAAGATCATACTTTTTCTGTAAAGGCGCTCCGGAGCGCTCGCGTCGTCGCGGGCGCGAATGCGCAAGACGGCATTCAGATTTTTCACGCGGTTGCGGGCGCGGCCGGTTTCGTTATCGCCCCCGAAGCACTGCGGGAGGCGCGCGATCGTGAATCGCCGCCTCGCCGCAGGTCCAAGGCATCCACTTGTGTCCAGGGCGTCATTTTCCAGGGCATCATTGTCCAGGGCATCTCTCGCTCGCAGTCCAGGGCATCGTCAGACCAGGTGCGCCAATCAGATTGGAGCAGCGCGGGCTAACACTGGAACGGCTGGCGCGACGGCTGCAGCGGCTGGAGCGACTGGTACGCGCGCTCGGAGCAATTCCAGTCGTGGGGATTCCACTCAATCAAGCCCCACCGGCTGCGCCGAAAGGATGCGCGTTCTTATACGCGCGCCCGTCGGCGCAGGATCGGCTCGACCCGCTGGTGGTAAGCTGGGGCTGGGAGCCGAAGCAGCCGGGACCGTCGCGTTTCGTCGAATTTCACGAGTGGCAGGGCAGCCGCGACATCTCCGCATTCCTCACCGTGCCCGACGCGATCGCGTTCCAACGCGAGCACGATTGGGACCTGGTGCGCGCCAAGTGCCGCGGCCTGGCGATTTTCGCCCAGCGCGAAATCAGCAACCTGTTCGGTCTCGAGCCCTATCACCCGCCGCATCCGCAATGGCACGGCCAAATCGTCTGCGCGCGCCTTCCCGAAAAAACCGACGATATCGCTTTGCTGAGCCGGTTGCGGACCGAATTCAACATCGACGTGTCGGTGGATCGCTTTAACGACTGGCCGCGCGTGCGTGTCTCGGTGCAGGCCTATAACGACATGGGGGACATCGATCGCCTTCTGTCGGCGCTGCGCCGGTGCTGCCACGATTCCTGACCCGGCAGTGCAAGAAACGAATGTCACTGCTGCGAAATCGCCGCGGCGCGTGCCGTGCAACGTCAGAAATACAAGCGCGAAGGATGCAGCGCGGCCGGCGAAAGCGCACCGATGACGCCGCCGAGCAACCAATTGGCCTCATCCGGCCCGACATTGACCAAATGCAAGTCGAAGCCGTTTTGCCGGCAATGATTGGGCAACAGCACGGCGCCGCGCTGACGGATGAGCGTGCACAGGAGATCGGCGTCATCGAGCGACGCCAGCGCGGCGTCCAGATCGGGCAAGACGAATTCGCCGCGATAACCCAGCGTCAGCACGGAGCGCACCGCCACACCCGACTGCCGCAACGAATCACGGACGGCAAGCGCGGGAAAAACGCCGGTCAGGCGCGGATTGCAGTCGAAGATCAATTCGTACTGCCGGGCGCCGTTGCGCCGGGCATCGAAACTGATCGGGCCGCGATAGCCGCGCACGGCATAGAGCCGGCAGAGCGCAAGCATGCGCCGCGTGAACATGGGCGAGACATCGCCGGCGACATCGTCGGAAAGATATGAGCCTTGGAAATCCTTGCAGTCGGCGTCGCGGTAGAGTTGGCCGCTGGTGCAGATCGGGGCCACCGTTCCCTGCGGTCCGAGCCGATAGCTCAATCCTATGCTGGCGAAGGCGTCGTCATTGGCGCTGCGGCGCACCTCGCGCTGAACCAGGAAGCTGACATTCTGGCGGCGGCGCGCCTGATCCGATTTGAAAACGCGCAAGCGGTGTTCGGCGATACCGAGCGCGCGAAGGGACGGCGCGTCGTCGACCTCCCGCCGCAACGCGGCCACCTGCGCCTCGAGATCCGGCCCGGCGACTGCGGCGTCGCGCGCCAGTGTGGCGCGCAGCCGAAGGAGTTCGGCCTCGAAATTGTCGGGTCCGACGAGCGCCGAAAGATTGCCCGCCGAGTTGAGCGTGGCCTTCACGAACAGCCGTTGCGTCGACGCGCCCGCCGCCTCGCAGCGGCCGTGGTAAAGTGACGCCAGCGCATCATAGTCCGCAAGCGACAGGAACTCGGGCGCGCTCATCTGCGCCGTCGGCACATGGGGCGGCAGTTCGCCGGACGCGGCGGCGAGCGCGAGATAGTTCGCTTTATCGGCGCAGCGCACGGCCAGCGCCGCCATGCGGGCGGCATCCGCGGACGCGGTCGTGATCGCTGCGCCGTGGCAACGCAGCAACGCCTCAAGTTGCGGTAACAGCGCAGCGTAAGTTGGCGAAATCTGGTTGAGCGCGACGCCGGCTATCGGCGGCAGGCTGTTTAATTGCTCGCGGAGTTCAGCGCAGGCGAACAGCCGCAACCGATCGATGTCGCATCCGATATAGAGCGGTTCGACGAGCGGCGTCGCTGCGAACAGGCCGGTGCGGCGCTGGATGCGCTCGAAGCGTTCGCGCTGCGCGGCGATCAGGGCGCGGTAGACCGCCACATGCGCGTCATTGGCGACGAAGAAGACGCTGCGCAGTCCCCACAGGCTCGAATAGGCCAGGAAGCGGTCCTGGCAACGATAGATGAAGGTGCGTTCGGCCTCGCCGAGATCGAGAATGAGGCCGCCGCCGAAGATCGCTAGCGGTGAAGTTCCTGCGGCACTGCCGAACCGGAACAGCGGTCGCGGTGTCCGGATGTCCCGCGCCTGCCAGACATCCAGCCGCGCATCGAGCGCCGTCGTCATGACGTGGGCACCTCCATAGTCGTGTTGACGGGCGCATCATCCGGCGCCAGGTGTGCAGCCTTGTCGCCAGGCGCTATCGGCCATGCCGCCGCAGCTAACAGGCCCTCGCCGCCCGCCCCTTGCCAGAGTTCTTCGGCCAAATGCGGGGCGATCGGCGCCAAAAGTCTCAGGAAGGAACGCGCCGCGTGGGACAACGCGACGTGGTCGTCCGGCCCGGCCTCCCGGACATAATGCTCGATCCGCTCGTGGAGAAACCCGATCTGCTGGATCGCGACATGAAACGCAAAGCGCTCGATGCTGCCAGTCACCTTGCGCTCGGCGGTCGCAACCCAGTCCGCGAGCCTGCGCTGGCGAACGGTGTCCCGTGGAGGCGGCGTCGGCAGCGTTGAGAAATCGAAATCATGGCGATCGAAGAATTTCCGCACCGCGGCGCCGAAACGCGACGCCCGCGTCAGGAGTCCGTCGCTCCAGTTGATATCCTGATCGGGCGCCGCGCTCGATAAAATGGCGAGCCGCAGCACGTCGGCGCCGTAGCGGTCGATCATCCCGCCGAGTTCGGCGGCATTGCCGGCGCTCTTGCTGATCTTGCGCCCGTTCTGCTTCACCATCCCGATCACGATGAGGCGTTTGACCGGATAAAGCTCGTCGACAATGCCGAGCCGGGTCATCGCTTGCGCCAGTGTGCGCAGATGAAAGAAGCAAGTCTGGATCTGATCAGCGCCGCCGATCACCACGTCGACCGGCATCCATTGCTCCGTGCTTCGGCGGTCGAACGGCGATTCTGCCAGCGGGTCCTTGCAGGTGAGATAGAACCACCACGGACAGGCATAGGTTTCGATCGTATCGGTGTCGCGACACGCCGCGCCGCCGCAACGCGGGCAGAGCGCATGGAGAAAGGCGGATACGCCGGCGAGCGGATTTTTTGCGCTAGCGAGATCGACACCATCGGGCAAGACGACCGGCAGTTCACGGTCCGGCACCGCGACCGGTCCGCAGGTGGTGCAGTGGATGATAGGCACCGGCGTCCCCCAATAGCGCGGGCGCGCGATGTCCCAATCGCGCAGCCGGTAGCGTGTGGTGCGGCGGCCGGCGCCGCATGCGATCAGCCTGTCGATGATCGCCGGCGCATCGGTACTGTCGCCGCGCTCGCCGGCGGGATCAGACGAGATCGATCGCCAGATCGCATCATCGCGCGGCTCCCGCGCCGGGCAGCCCAACACGACCTCACCTTCCAGGACGCGGTCATCGTCGCGCAGCAGGACCACCGGAAGGCGACGGTCTGATACGGGGTTGTTGGCGGCAAGTCCCAGCACGACGATCCGGCCCTCGGACGCGCCGGCCGCGAGCGGATGGAGCGGACCGACGGCGAGGAACGCCGTCTCCGCCAGCATTTCAGGTTGCGCGGTGAAGGCCGTGAGGATGACATCACAACTGGCAATGGGAAATTTGATTTCGATGCCATCGCGCGGTCCGATCCAATCGCGGTGCATGCGCTTGACTGCGCTCGGCCAGCCCGGCAGCCGGTCATCGCCCGCGAGCAGCGGCGCAACGAAATCAGCTTCGCGCACGAACCATCGTTCTGTCTGGATGAGACTGACCGGCGTTTTGCAACGCCAGCAGCAGCCGGCTTCGACCAGGCTCTCGGCCAATGTGCTTCGGCACGACGGACACCAGTGCACGGCGCCGGAGCCGCGAAAGACGTGACCGGCCTCGAACAATCGGAGGAAGACCCACTGCACCCAGCGATAAAAGCGCGGCTCATGGTCGGCGATGACGCGGCGCCGATCGTAGCTGAGGCCGAGCCGCTCGAATTCGCGCAACATCTCGGACATGTTACGCTCAACGAGGTTCTCGGGATCGCAGCCTTGGTCTCGCGCGGCATTCTCGTTCGGCAGGCCGAAGGCGTCGAAGCCAATGGTGTAGAGCACATTATAGCCGGCCATCCGGCGGAACCGGGCGATGACGTCGCCGATCGTATAATTGCGCAAGTGCCCGAGATGCAGCTTGCCATTGGCGAAGGGAGGAAGCTCGACAACGAACCACTTCGGCCGGCCCGGCACCGGGTCCGCTTCAAAGATTCCGGCTGCTCGCCACTTTGTCTGGATTTGACGTTCGGTCGACCTGATATCCGGCCTGGTGTCCGGCAATACAGGCCTCGTCCGCGGCTGGATCATCGGCGAAAGCCACAACGGCATACTCGTGAAGCGAGTAATATTATATGATACTACTTTAACGTAACGATGCCACCATGCAAGCGGGTTTTCGGCGCACCGGGCAGTTCGCCGAACTCGAGCGACGCCGCCTTGCCGCGGCGCCAAGCTGACGCCGCTTCTTAATTCAGCGAACCGGCTCTTCGGTTGCGTCAAGCCGTCAACAATTTCGTCAAAAATCAAACACCGCCGTTCAAGATTCACGGCAAAGGTCATGAAACTAATGCCGCGCGCTGGGTTCTGTGCCCGGTGCGACAGCAGCTAAATCATTTCCTTTGTGCTGAGGAGACAATCCATGAAAGCGACTAAGCTCGTTGCTCTGACATTCGGCATATCTGCCGCAGTTTTGGCATCTCCGGTATTCGCTCAACCGGACGCGCAAGCGCCGCCGCCGCGACCCGATATGCCGCTGAGTGCGCATCGCATGGCGGCTCTCAAAAAGTGCACCGAAGGCACCAAGTTCGAATCTGACAAATACGTGAACTGCATGACGAGCGAAGGCGAAAACCCGTAAGGCGCCTGTCGCTCCGACCAGCAAGCGCAATCGCGCAGGCGCTCGCCGCCGGCGCAGAGGCAATGCCCAGGGTGGACGACCCAGCCCCGGCGACAACATCCTGGCCTTCTGCGCTCAATCGCTAAAATTCGCGGCGAGATAATCGGTGATGGACTTTGCCTCGCCGGACGTCGTCGGCGCCCCCCAGGCGACCATATTGGCGACAATTACGGGCCAAGCTTTGCGGTCCCGCCTGGCGGTCGCCACGCGTTCGAGGTCGTGGCAGACCGCGCACCGGGTCTCGACCAAATCCTTGCCGGGACCATCCGGCAGTGTGACCGGCCTCCCCGGCGGCAAATTCATGCCCGGGCCCAGATTGGTCGCCAGGTAATTCACCACGGTGTCGATCTCCGGAGCCGACAATTGCGCGCCCCGCAACACCATATTGTCGACGTAGACGCGCCAGCCGCCGGCACCGTCGCGAATCCTGGCGATGGTGCCGAGATAATGACATTGCGAGCAGGCGACCGCGACCAGGTCGCGGCCCTCGCCCGGCGGCAATGGATTGGCATTTTGCGCGCGGCTCGGCGCAACGGCGGCGACAGTTGCAAGCGCGAGAATTCCGGCGAACGCGATGCGCATGATCACACCTTCCGTGTGCGCAGATCGGCGATCGAATACGGCGGATACCACTCGGACACCGCGCCGAGTCCTTCGCGCTTGATATGAACGTCGAGGAGATAGGGCCGGCCCTCGACCGTCGCGCTCTTGGCGCGAGCAAGCGCGTCTTTGAGGCCATCCGGCTCCTTCACCGTCTCGCCCTCGACGCCGAACGCTCCGGCAGCCTTGGCAAAATCGATGTCGGGATTGCCGAGATAACAGGTCATGTCGCGTGCGGCTTCGAATTGGCGGCCGGCGCCGTTCCAGATGCGATTACGCTCGTTGTTGTAGCTATGGTTGTTGAGCACGATCACGGTGACCGGCGCCTTGTATCGCGCCATGCTCCATAGCGGTTGCGGCCCCGAGAAGCAGAAGCTGCCGTCGCCGACCACGGCAACGACCGGCGCGTCCGGCCGCGCCAGCTTGACGCCGAATCCGGCCGCCATGCCCCAGCCCAGCACGTTGGGACTGGTGCTGAAATATGGCTTGTCGTCGCCGCCGAACGCCATCAGCGCGTCCATGGTCTTCCCGGAATCGGCGTCCGTGACGTGGCAGGTGTCGCGGTCGAGACTGGCTTCGAGTTCGAGGCCGAGACGCTCGACACTCACCGGCGTCGAACCCGCCAGCGCGTGCGCGATGGCTTGGCGCTCATCGTACATCTGCCTGGTATAGGCGGCGGCGCGCGCGGTGCGGTCGTCGGCGATGGCCTTGAGACGCGACGCAGTCGCCATGCCGCGGATCGCGGCCGTGAGATCGGCGATGGCAAGCCGCAGGTCCGCCACCATGGCAAGATCGACCGGCGCGCCGCGGGCGAGACCGGTCGGATCAAGCCGGATCGAGATCAGCTTGGTGCCGGGCGACGCGATTTCGCCGAAGCGGTTGCCGAGATTGAGCAGGACGTCCGGCTTGCCGGGAAAGCGCATGGTCCGCAACAAGGCGCCGACATAAAGCGGATGCCGGGTCGGAAACGGTTTCGACCAGTAGCCAAGCCCGCCGGTCAAGCTGGCGACCGGCGCACCGAGCAATTCGGCAAGCTCGACCAATTCCTTCTCGCCGCGGCACCAGGTGATGTCGTCGCCGACGCTGATCAGGGGATTGTTCGCCTCGATCAGCATACGCGCCGCTTTGTCGATGTCGTCCTTGTCGGCGCGAATTCGCATCGGCACGTCGAATTTGTCGCGCTCCCAGACTTGCGCCTTGGCGTGTTGTTCGAGCGTGTTGGTCGGCAGCGACAGAAACACCGGCCCGCCCGGCGGCGTCGAAGCAAATTTGAGCGCGCGGCGCGTGGTTTCCGGAATCGCCGCCGTCGACTGCATTTGCCAGAACCACTTGGTGATCGGTTCGGTCATCAGCTCGGCGTGGTCGGGCTCCTGCAATTGATCGCGGCCGAGCGCGTCCTGGTCGACCGAAGCAACCGCGACCAATAGCGGGACCTGATCCTTGTAGGAGTTGACCATCTGCGTCATGGCATTGGGCAGGCCGATATTGGCGACGACGACAACGCCGGTGCGGCCCGAAGCCCGCGCATAGCCGTCGGCCATGGCGATCACGGCGCCTTCCTGTATGCCCTTGATCAAATGAATTTCGGGCACGTCGACGAGCGCGTCGAAGATCGGATGATCCCCGGTCGAGGGATTGAAGAACAGATACTCGACGCCGGCTGCTTTGAGCTGTGCTACGAACAGTGCGCCGCCGTTGCCCTCGACGTCACGGATCGCCGCCGGCGAAGCGGCTGCGGCAGCCGGTGCGGCGCCGCGGCCGAGCGGGCTCAAATTCTGCGCCACCGCCTTGGCGGCGACACCACTCATGCCGAGCGCGCTCAAGCCGGAAAACGAGCTGTCTGCGGGATAGGCCCTGATCGAGGTAATCTTTGATCAGTTGCTTCATGGAATCCCCCCGCATAGAGCCTTGACCGGCTCTCTTGCCGCGAGATTACCATGCTTGATACCATCAAGCCTACATCGGACGGTTGAACCGATCGACGGCCCGGAAATTGCATGGAAACCGGGCATTCACAGGCCAATTCGGGGCGTAGCGCGTAGCAGCATGTCCATCCTTGTCGCGCTCCATCACGCCACCCGCTACAGCTACGACCGGCCGAACAGCCTTGGCCCGCAGACTGTGCGGCTGCGGCCGGCGCCGCACTGCCGCACCCGGATTGCGAGCTACTCGCTCGTAGTCACGCCGGCCCAGCATTTCGTCAATTGGCAGCAGGATCCGCACGGCAATTGGCTGGCGCGCTACGTTTTCCCTGAGAAGACCACGGAATTCTCGATCACGGTCGATCTCACCGCCGATCTCGAAGTCATCAATCCCTTCGACTTCTTCATCGAGCCCTATGCGGACAAGTGGCCGTTCAAATTCGCGCCCGAACTGCGCGACGATCTGGCTGCCTATGTCGGGCCTGAGCCGGCCGGACCGCATCTGGCGAAGCTCATCGCTTCGATCCCGCGCGAGCCGCGCAACACCGTCGATTTTCTGGTCGAACTCAACCAGCGGCTCCAGCAGCTGATCCGCTACGAGATCCGCATGGAGCCGGGCGTGCAGACGCCGGAGGAGACGCTCGCCTCCGGGTCCGGCTCATGTCGCGACACCGCGTGGCTCCTGGTTCAGTTGCTGCGGCATATCGGTCTGCCGGCACGCTTCGTCTCCGGCTATCTCATTCAGTTGCGGCCCGACGTGAAGCCGCTGGAAGGTGCCGCCGGCGCCGAGTCGGATTTTACCGACCTGCATGCCTGGACCGAAGTCTATCTGCCCGGCGCCGGCTGGGTTGGGCTTGACCCCACGTCCGGACTGCTTTGCGGCGAAGGTCATATTCCGCTCGCTGCGACGCCGCACTACCGCTCGGCAGCGCCGATCAGCGGCATGGTCGAGCCCGGCGAGGTCACATTCGCTTACGACATGAGTGTGCAGCGGATTGGAGAGCGACCGCGGGTGACGGCGCCATTTTCCGACGAGGCATGGATTGCGCTCGATGCGCTCGGCGAGAAAGTCGATGCCGATCTGACCGGGCACGACGTGCGTCTGACCATGGGCGGCGAGCCGACTTTCGTGTCGATCGACGACTACCAAGCCGAGGAATGGAACACCGCGGCGCTCGGGCCGGTCAAGCGCGAGCGCGCCGACGAGCTGATCCGGCGGCTGCGCAACCGGTTCGCGCCCGGCGGGTTGCTGCATTTTGGCCAGGGCAAATGGTACCCCGGCGAGCCGATCCCGCGCTGGGCGTTCGCGCTCTATTGGCGTCGCGACGGCGTGCCGATCTGGCGCGATGACGATCTGATTACCCGTGAAGCCGCCCCGTGCAACACGTCGATCGAAGAGGCCCAGCGCTTCGCCGAGACGGTCGCGGCGCGCACCGGCGTCATGGCCGGGTATGTGCAGCCCGCTTACGAAGATCCGGTCGACCGCATGCACAAGCAGGGTCTGATCCCGGACGATTTCGATCCGAACGATCCGAAGATCGACGATCCGCATGAGCGCGCCCGGATCTTGAAATTGTTCGACAGCCATCTCGGCGAGCCGAAAGGCTTTGTCCTGCCGCTGCAGCGCTGGAAGGCGCGGGCGAAGCCCGGATGGTTGAGCGAAATATGGCGAACGCGGCGCGGCCGTTTGTACCTGATGCCGGGAGATTCGCCGCTCGGCTTCCGCCTGCCGCTGCAATCTTTGCCCGAACTCGCCGCGGTGGATTATCCGCATCTGGTGCCGGCTGATCCGTTTGCCGAACGTCTGCCATTGTCCGATCCGCGCGTCACCCATCCGATAAAATCGCGGGTCCTTCACGCATCGAGCGGCCACGCCACGTCGCCGCCGCTGGCGCCGGAAACATTGGTGATGCAACGGACGCCGGCTGCAGCGACGGTGAAGGACGAGTCCAGTCCCGCCGTGCGCACGGCATTGACGGTCGAAGTGCGCGACGGACGGTTGTGCGTGTTCATGCCGCCGGTGGAGACGCTCAACGATTATCTCGAACTGATCGCGACGCTGGAATCGACCGCCGCGGAGCTCGATCTGCCCATCAATGTTGAAGGTTACCCGCCGCCGCCGGACCCGCGGCTCAATGTCCTCAAAGTGACCCCCGATCCTGGCGTCATCGAGGTCAATATCCAGCCGGCGGAATCCTGGCGCGAAGCGATCGACATCACCCGCAGCGTTTACGAGGACGCCCACCAATCGCGGCTCGGCACCGACAAATTCATGCTCGACGGCAGGCACACCGGGACGGGCGGCGGCAATCACGTCGTGCTCGGCGGATTGAATGCCGCCGACAGTCCGTTTCTGCGCCGGCCCGATCTGCTCAAGAGCCTGGTGCTCTATGCGCTGCGGCGGCCGTCGCTGTCCTATCTGTTTTCCGGCATGTTTGTCGGGCCGACCAGCCAGGCGCCGCGCATCGACGAAGCGCGCCAGGACCTGCTCTACGAACTGGAGATTGCGGTCAGCAAAGTGCCGAAGCCCGGCCGCGGCGGTTGGATTCCGCCGTGGCTGGTTGACCGGCTGTTCCGCAACATCCTGGTCGACGTCACCGGCAATACCCATCGCACCGAGATTTGCATCGACAAATTGTTCTCGCCGGACGGCCCAACCGGGCGGCTCGGTCTGGTCGAATTCCGCTCCTTCGAAATGCCGCCGGATGCGCGCATGAGCCTTGCCCAGCAATTGCTGTTGCGGGCGCTGATCGCCTCGTTCTGGCGCACCCCGCTCGACGGCAAGCCGGTACGGTGGGGCACCGCGCTGCACGATCGCTTCATGCTCGAGCATTTCGTTTGGGCGGATTTTCTCGAAGTCCTGGACGACCTGAAATATGCCGGTTACGTCTTCGATCCCGGCTGGTTCGAGGCGCAGCGGCAATTCCGCTTTCCCGCTCTGCGGCGCCGTGCACCACGGCGGCGTCGATCTCGAGCTGCGGCAGGCGATCGAGCCCTGGTACGTGCTCGGCGAGGAAGGCGTCACCGGCGGCACCGTGCGCTTTGTCGATTCATCGGTCGAGCGGCTGCAGGTCAAGGTCTCAGGGCTCGAATGCCGACCGTCACGTCATGACCTGCAACGGCCGCCGCGTGCCGCTTGTCGCGACCGGCCGTTCCGGCGAATTCGTCGCCGGCGTCCGCTTCAAGGCCTGGAAGCTTGCCGTCCTCGTTGCATCCGACCGTCGACGTTCATGCGCCGCTGACGTTCGACATCGTCGACACCTGGAACCGGCGCTCGCTCGGCGGCTGCGTCTATCACGTGGCGCATCCCGGTGGACGCAACTACGAAACCTTTCCAGTCAATTCCTACGAGGCCGAGGCGCGGCGGCGCGCGCGCTTTCAGGACCACGGCCATACCGGCGGGGTCATCGAACGTGCGGCCGTCCGAAGCTTCGCTCGAATATCCGACCACGCTCGACTTGCGGCGCACAAACTGAAAACAATTCCGCGAAATGTCGCGGCGATCCAACATGGCAATGCAACTTCCCAATACTGTCGCGACGCCCGGTGCCGACCTGGAGCGTTTGCTCTCCGGCTACCGGCCGCTTCATGGCGTGTTCGACGAGATGATGGACGGCGAAGGGCGGGTACGCGCGCATTGGCAGCCGTTTCTCGACGATGCTCGCCGCGCCTCGGCGGCGAGGAGATCAATCGCCGCTTCGCCGCGGCTGACCGTTATCTGCGCGATTCCGGCGTGTTCTATCGTGTTTACGAAGATGCCGGCCGGGCATGGAGCGTCCGTGGCCGCTCAGTCACATCCCGCTGATGATCGATCCGGCCGAATGGCGGGAACTCGAGGCGGGACTGATGCAGCGCGCCGAACTGCTCGAAGCGGTGCTCGCCGACACCTACGGTCCGGCGTCGCTGACCCGCGAAGGCCGGCTGCCGGCGGCATTGGTCGCCGGCAATCCGGAATTTCTCCGCCCGCTGGTCGGCGTCGCGCCGCCGGGAGGCGCGCATCTGCGTTTTTATGCCGTCGACGTCGGTCGCGGCGGCGACGGGCGCTGGTGGGTGCTCAACGATCGTGCGCAGGCGCCGTCCGGCGCCGGTTATGCGATCGAGAACCGGCTCGCGCTGTCGCGCGCGATTCCCGACATCTATCGCACCGCGCGGGTCGAGCGCGTCGCGCCGTTCTTCCAGGCGTTCCAGGCCGAACTGTTCGCGCTCAACCGCCGTGACGACGCCCGCATCTGCCTGCTGACGCCGGGACCGATGAACGAGACCTATTTCGAGCACGCTTATCTCGCCCGCTATCTCGGCCTGCTTCTGGTCGAAGGCGAGGATTTGAGCGTGCAGCGATGACGGCGTGTTCATCCGCACGGTGTCGGGACTGCGCCGCACCGAAGTGCTGCTGCGCCGCGTCGATGCCGATTTCGCCGATCCGCTCGAACTCAATGCCGCGTCGCGGCTCGGCGTCGCCGGCCTTCTCCAGGCGGTGCGCGACGGCAAGATCGTCATCATCAATTCGCTCGGCGCCGGACTGGTCGAGGCGCGCGCCATGCTGGCGTTCCTGCCGGCGCTGGCGCCGATCGTGCTCGGCGCCGAGCTGAAAATGCCGAATGTCGCGACCTGGTGGCTCGGCCGCCCCGACATGCGCGAGGAGATGATCGGCAAGCTCGACAGCATGGTGATCGCCTCGGCGTTCACCGAGCAGATGGCCGGTATGCGCTCGGCAGTGAAATGCTGGGCGCAAAGCTCGACGATGCGCAACGCGGCGACGCTGATGCAATCAATCCGCGACCGCGGCATCGACTATGTCGCTGCAGGAAGCGGTGACGCTGTCGAGCATGCCGGTGTGGCGCGACGGCCGACTGCAGCCGCGGCCGTTCACGCTGCGGCTGTTCCTGCCAGAGTCGGCGACCGCTGGCAGGTGCATGCCCGGGCGGCTTCGTGCGCATCGCCGAGGACGTCGATGCGCGAGCGGTCAGTTTGCAGCGCGGCGCCGCGACTGCCGATGCCTGGGTGCTGGCGCACGGCCCGGTCGGCCGAGACGACGCTGTTGCCGACGCCGGAACGGATGCCGGTGCAGCGCGCCAGCGGCCTGTTGCCGAGCCGCGCCGCCGACAATCTGTTCTGGGTCGGGCGCTATGTGGAGCGCGCCGAGGCGACGCTGCGGCTGGTTCGCGCCATCATCAACCGCGTGCCGAGGCCGACGAAGCGGCGGCGCCGGTCATCGCCAGCATCGGCGCGTTGCTTGGCGCGTGGGAGCGCGATTCCGCCGGAGGCGCACGCGGCGACGGCGGTCTTCATCGCGCGCGCCGCGCTGACGCAGCCGACCTCGATGGCTCGCTGCCGCGCCTGGTCGGCGCAGCGCGCTCGGCAGCGTCCGTCATTCGCGACCGTTTCTCGCCGGATGCGTGGCGCGCGATCAACGATCTCGCCAAGCTCGATCGCCGCGCCGCTCGCCATCGGCCCGACGGAAAGCGCGATCGCCGAGCGCGTCGAAGCGGCGCTGCGAATCATCGCGGCGCTGTCCGGACTGGCGCAGGAGAACATGACGCAACTCGCCGGCTGGCGCTTTCTCGAACTCGGCCGCCGCATCGAGCGGGCGTTGCTGACCTGCCGGCTGACGCGCTCGTTCGCGCAAGCCGGCAAGATCGACGGCGAACTCGACGTGCTGCTGGAGCTTGCCGACAGCCAGATCACCTATCGCCAGCGCTATGTGATGATCGCCGCGCTGGCGCCGGTCATCGATCTGGTCATGCTCGATCCGAACAATCCGCGCTCGGTGGTCGTTTCAGCTCGATCGCATCGAGAGCCCATCTCGCCGCGCTGCCCAAGCGCAACTCCGCGGCCGCCTGTCGCCGGTGCAGCAGGTCGCCGCGGCGATCGCCACGCGCCTGCGCACCGCCGAAGCCGCCGCCGTCGACGATGCGCTGATCGTCGACATCGAGCAGGCGCTGATGAAATTGTCGGACGCGATCAGCGCCGCCTATCTCACCAACAACGAGCGGTCCGATTTCGTATGGGAGGCGCTGGCGTGATCTACGACGTGCGCCAGACTACGACGTGCAGCTATGCGACGCCGGTGGCGCAGGCCCGTCATGTGCTGCGCCTCACGCCGGTGTCGCGCGATCGGCGAACGGGTGCATGTCGCGGCCCTGCAGATCATGCCCGAACCGGCGCACCGTCGCGAAGGTCAGGATTTTTTCGGCAATCGCCTGACCTGGATCGAGATCGACCAGCCGCACGAGACGCTGACGGTCAAGTTGTCGGCGCGGGTCGCCGTGGACACCGCGGAGGACCCTTCCCCGCGCCAGACGGTGCCGTGGGAAAAGGTCCGCGAAGAGGCCTTCGCGACCAGCGATATCGGCCCGATGTCGCCGGCGCATTTTCTGTTCCCCAGCCGCATCGTCTCACTCGATCCGGAGATCCGCGATTATGTCCGGCAGAGCTTTCCGCCGGGACGCCCCGTGCTTGAGGCCGCCATCGAACTCAACACCCGCATGAAAGCCGATATCGTCTATGAGATCGGCGCCACCACCGTCACCACCACGCCGCCGATGTCATTCGCGCTACGCCGCGGCGTCTGCCAGGATTTCGCGCACATCATGATTTCCGGGCTGCGCGGCATCGGCCTGCCCGCCGCCTATGTCAGCGGCTATCTGCGCAGCGCGCCGCGCACCGACGCGTCGCGGCTGCAAGGTTCGGACGCCATGCATGCCTGGGTGCTGCTGTGGTGCGGCGCGGCGGCCGGCTGGATCGGGCTCGACCCGACCAATGGGATTCTCGGCATCCGATGAGCATGTGACGCTGGCGATCGGCCGCGATTATACCGATGTCGCACCCATGGATGGCGTGATCCTGGGTTCCGGCGGACAGCGGATCGACGTGTCGGTCGCGGTGACGCCGGCCGCGGTCTGACCACAAGCGCATTGACCTTCGCCCGCCGGCGCGGGAATACAGTCGGCGGATCGAAGAATGCCGGACAACGACGACAAGAAAACCGCCCACACGCTCGCCGACCATCTTTACGGTCGCGACGTCGTGCACCTGCACGCCGACGATTCCGACCACGATCACGACCACGATTTCGACGACGATGACGGGCCGCTCGAGGACAACCCGCTGTGGCGGCAGGACAACGTCACGCTGATGACGGTCGGCATCGACATCGGCTCGTCCGGCACGCAGGTCATTTTTTCACGCGTGCAATTGCGCCGGCTGGCGGAGGAATTGACCAGCCGCTATTACGTCGTCTCGCGCGAGACATTGTTTCAGTCGCCGGTCGCGCTCACGCCCTACCAGAGTGAGGAGCGCATCGACGATGCCGGGCTCGGCACCATCATCGATGACGCCTATGCCGCGGCCGGGCTTTCGCCCGACAAGATCGATACCGGCGTCGTCATCCTCACCGGCGAGGCGCTCCGGCGCGAGAACGCGCAAGGCATCGCCAAAATCCTTTCCGAGCAGGGCGGCGAATTCGTCACCGCCACCGCGGGCCATCACATGGAGGCGATGCTGGCGGCCTATGGCTCCGGCGCCGCGCGAGTATCCAGCGACGAAAGCAAGCGCATCCTCAATATCGATATCGGCGGCGGCACGACGAAGCTTGGCCTGGTCGAGAACGGCAAAGTGACAGCGACCGCCGCGGTGCATATCGGCGGCCGCCTCCACGTGGTCGAGAACGGCAAGATTGTCCGGCTCGATCCGGCAGGCAAGCATCACGCCAAGCGCGCCGGCTTTTCCTGGAACCGCGGCGATGCGGCGACTGCGGCCGACCTGGAGAAGGTCGCCGCCGGCATGGCCGATGCGCTGGTCGCCGCCGTCACCGCGCAACCGCTGCCGCACGACATCGCACATCTTTATCTCACCGATCCGATCGCCGGGCTTGGTGGCGAAACCGGCCGCATCGACGGTGTGATGTTCTCGGGCGGCGTCGCCGAATACATTTACGAACGCGAAGCACGCGATTTCGGCGATCTCGGCCCAAAACTCGGCCGCGCGATCGCGGCCCGCATCGCGCAAGGTGCATTGCCGTGGCCGCTATTGCCGGCCGGCGAGTGCATCCGCGCCACTGCGCTCGGCGCCTCCGAATACAGCGTCCAGCTCTCCGGCAATACCAGCTATATTTCGGCGCCTGGCCAATTGCTGCCGCGGCGCAATCTCCAGGTGGTGCAGCCGCCCTTTGTTGGCGGCGAGACCATCGATCCGGTTGCACTGGCGCGCGCCATCCGTGACCACATCACGGCCTTCGACCTCGCCGATACCGATCGCGAGATTGCGCTGGCGCTGCGCTGGACCGGCCTGCCGTCCTATCAACGGCTCGCCGCCTTCGCCGAGGGCATCAAAAACGGGCTTGCCGATCGCATCGCCAGGAAGCTGCCGCTCTACATCATGCTCGATGGCGATGTTGCGCAGACGCTGGGTCACATTCTGCGCGAAGAGCAGCATGTCGAAAGCGAACTCCTGGTGATCGACGGCGTGGTGCTGTGGGACTTCGATTATATCGACCTCGGCCGCATCCGCATGCCGTCCTATACCGTGCCGGTCACCATCAAGTCGCTGGTGTTCAGCGAAGACCCGCGCGGGCCGCAGCCGCGCCAGCGCCTGCATCACCGCGAGCATGACCACGAGCACGGCCACCATTACGAGCATGGTCATGGACACAATCATGAGCATGATCACGGGCACGATCATCACCACACGGACGATCACGACCGCAGTTAAAGACTTAGCGTTGCCGCCGGATTTTCGCTAAAATCGCCGTCGAACGAAGAGTACAAGGTGAGCCAATGGCTAAAAATGCCGTCGTTTCCGAAGAACTCGCGAGCAAGTTCAGGACCGAGAAGGAAACGCCCTATACGCGCTGGGTGAAGGCCGAAGGCCTCGACATCATCCCGTCGTTCTATGTGAAGAACCTCAACACAGTCGCGCTGAAGCCCTGGGCGCGGCGTGACGGCAACGCGGTGTTCCTCAATCACGATGCCTCGCGCACCTCGAACGACTGCTACGTCATGGAAATCGCGCCGGGCAAGAGTTCTGTGCCGCATCGGCAGCTCTACGAAGAAATGGTCATGGTGCTCTCCGGCCGCGGCTCGACCACGGTGTGGAACGACGCCGGCGCCCGCATCACATTCGAATGGGGTCCTGGCGCGCTGTTCGCCATTCCGCTCAATTGCCATCACCAGCACTTCAACGGCTCCGGCCGCGAGCCGGCACGCTATGTCGCCGTTACCAACGCGCCGCCGATCGTCAATCTCTATGAAGATCTCGATTTCATCTTCAACACCACATACGATTTCAAGGACCGCTTCGCCGGTGAGCCGGATTATTTTTCGTCGAAAGGCGAGCAGAAGGGCTTTCTGCTAACCACCAATTTCGTTCCCGACGCGGTCAATATTCCGCTGATCACGGCAGCCGAGCGCGGCGCCGGCGGCGGTCATATCCGTTTCAACATGGCCAAGGGCTCGATGAATTCCCACATCTCGCAGTTTCCGATCGGCACCTACAAAAAAGGCCATGCCCACGGACCCGGCGCGCATGTCATCGTGCTGTCCGGCGAAGGCTTTTCGCTGATGTGGCCGGAAGGCGAGGAGCCGCAGCGTTTCGACTGGGAGGTCGGCACCATGATCGTGCCGCCCAATATGTGGTTCCACCAGCACTTCAATACCGGGACCGTGCCGTCGCGCTATCTCGCCTTCAAGCACGAGGGCGTCGCCGTCCGTAACGCGCAAGGCGTGCCGAAAGCGTGGATCTCAAAACGCGTCGGCGGCGATCAGATCGACTATATCGACGAGAAACCGGAAATCCGCCGCCTGTTCGCAACCGAACTCGCCAGGCACGGCATCGCCTCGCGCATGGACGCGGCCTACGCCAAGGAGCAGGCTGAACTCGGCATCAAGTCGGCGTAATACGCCAGCATTGCGGACCGACAATTTGTTGCGTGGCGCGGGCCTGCCGGCCTGCTTCGGGGTATGCTCCCGGACCCACACCACGGTGACGAGGTCCAGCATGCGCAATTCCAAGACCTGCTCGAAGTGTCAGTCGAGCGATATCGTTCGCATTCCCGGCAAGCACTACGGCTTTGGCGCGGGAAACATCATTAAAACAGGTTTCGGCACCATCGGCGCGATCAAGGTCACGCGATATCTCTGTGCCTCGTGCGGCTTCAGCGAAGAATGGATCGATTCCCCCGACGACATCGCAAAACTCAAGAGGCAATTTGCGTCCTGACCGCGCTCGGGCCGGCAGAGCATCGACGACCTGTTGCCAGCCCTGGCGGGCCAGCCTCGGCTGCGTGAACGTCTCCGCCTCATTCGATCACTTGGTCGGCAGTTGCAAGCAGCGGCGGCGGGATGGTCAGACCAAGCGATTTGGCGGTCTTGAGGTTGATCACAAGCTCGTATTTGGTCGGCGCCTGCACTGGAAGATCGGCTGGCTTCGCGCTTTTGAGAATTCGATCGACGTAGGAAGCCGCGCGCCGGAATTGGTCGGAAAAATCCGGTCCGTAGGAGATCAATCCACCGGCCGCCACATAAGGACGTTGAACGTAGACTGCAGGCAGCTTGTAGCGGGCGGCCGCCGCTATGATCAAATCAATGTGGGCCCCCGCTATGGCGCTCGCCGTCACGATCATTCCTCCATTTGACGATTGCGCGAATCGGGTGATGGCACCTTCAATCTGCGCTGGTTCGCGCAGATCGATTGGGCTCACCTCAATGCCGACCGATGGCGCCACGGATTGGATAACGGCGAACTGTCCGATTCCGGCAGCGATGTCGGGATCGCGAAGAACTGCCGCGTGCGTTACCCTTGGTGCAATTTCCTTGAGCAGTTCGAGCCACTTTCCACACAAGTTGTATTCAAACATTATGAACCCGGTGGCGTTGCCGCCCGGTCGCGACAAACTCTCGACGAAGCCAGAGCCTACAGGGTCGGGGACGATAGCAAACACAATGGGGACGGTGCGCGTGGACTTCAGCATCATCCCTGCGCCCGCACTGCCGGCGGTCACAATCACGTCCGGGGCAAGCGCGACCAGTTCCACCGCATTCTTACGCGTTCGAGCTTCATCGCCTCCGCTCCAGCGGAACTCGACCCGGACGTTGCGCCCTGGCGTCCAGCCCAACTGCTGGAGCCCTTCCAGAAACGCTGTTTCGCGCGCCTTAGCACCGGGCGTGTCTGCGGATATTGGTTCAAGAAACCCGACGAGCGGCGCGTGCTCGGTTTGCTGCGCCCGCGCCGCAAGCGGCCACGCGAGCGCGCCGCCGAGAAGCGTGATTAACTCGCGCCGTCTCATTCGATCACCTCGTCGGCGGTGGCCACAAGCGACGCGGGCACATCTATGCCGAGCGCCTTCGCTGTCTTGAGATTGATGACGAGTTCGAATTTGGTCGGCTGTTCGACGGGCAGGTCGGCAGGCTTTGCGCCACGCAAAATCTTGTCGACCAAATCGGCGGTGCGGCGGAACAGGTCCGGGATGCTGGGGCCGTAGGACATGAGAGCACCCTCTCGGGCAAAATTGCCGGTCACGAAGATTGTCGGCAGCCGGGCACCGAGTGCCAACGTGACGAGACGCGTGCGGTTGGCGGCAACGAGAGCATCTTGCACGACGTAAAGTGCATCGGCTTGACCGTTGATCGTCGTGAGGGCGGGCGCAATGTCCTCCGCGCGGCGGATTTCGAGTGGCGCGGCTTCGATGCCGAGCGTTTTAGCGGCGGCCCCCGCGTCGGCGATCTCGCGCACGGCCGCGGGATAGGCGACGTTGCCCATGATCGCCAGCCGGTGAAGACGCGGGACAGCCTCATGAAGTAGTTCCACGCGCTTTCCGGCGAGATCGTCCGTCTGTAGCGACAATCCGGTGATGTTGCCGCCCGGGCGCGCCAGACTGGCGACCAGGCCATCGCCGACGGGATCGTTCGCAATCGAAAAGACGATGGGAATGATTGCTGTCGCCTGCTTCACCGCGCGAGCGGCAGTGCCCGTAGTGACAATGACATCGACCTTAAGGCGGACGAACTCGGCTGCGATCTCGGCGGCGTGTTCGGGACGGCCTTCATCCCAGCGATATTCGATCGCGACAGTGCGACCTTCGATCCAGCCGAGTTCCCGCAGGCGCGCCACAAAGGCGGCGGTCCATGTCGAAAAGGTTGAAGCGTTCGCGCCCAGGAACCCGATAGTGGTCAACTTGCCCAAGGGCTGCGCGCGCGCCGCAAGCGGCCACACGGCCGAGCCGCCAAGAAGCGCGATGAATTCGCGCCGCCTCATTCGATCACCTCGTCGGCGCCGGCTTGCAGCGCCTGGGGCACAGTGATTCCCAAAGCCGCGGCAGTCTTGAGATTAATGACGAGCTGGTATTTCGTTGGGGCTTGAACAGGAAGATCGGCCGGCTGCGTGCCCTTGAGAATGCGATCAACATAGTTTGCTGCACGTCGAAATGGCTCGACCGGATCGGGACCATAGGAAACCAATCCGCCCTCGACCACGTCGAACGGATAGACGTAGATCGCCGGTAGCTTGTACTGGGCTGCCAGTGCAATGATCAGATCGCGATGAATTGATCCTGAGGCACTCGTTTCCACGATCAAGCCGGTGTTCGGCCCGGCGAGTGACGTAACCGCACGCTCAATCTCGCCCGCGTCGTGCACCGTTAGTGGCTTTGCTTCAATGCCGAGCGATTGAGCTGTGGCTTGAACGGACGCGAACACGGCCGGGACGGTGGGAACGTTGGCCATGCCCAAGACGCCCACGCGCGCCAGGTCCGGCGCGAACTGCCGCAAGAGTTCCAGCCATTTTCCGCTCATGCTGTACTCAAACAGCATAAATCCGGTCGCGTTGCCGCCGGGATGCGCCAAACTCTCAACAAATCCGCCGCCGACAGGATCTGAAACGGCGGCGAATACGATTGGCACTGTGTGGCTGAGGCGTTGCAGCTCGGACAAGCTCGAGGTGCCGCTCGCCAGCAGGACATCCGGCGAAAGCGCGACGAGTTCAGCCGCGAATTGATGTTCGCGCTCGAATTTATCCTCGCCCCACCGCGCGTCGATCCGAAGATTTTTGCCGTCGCTCCAACCCAACTGTTGCAGGCCCTCCTGGAATGCAGCGAGCCGGGCCTGTCCTTCCGGATCGGTTGCCGACCGATTCAACAGCACACCGACGCGGCGCGTCCGGCCGGTCTCCTGCGCATAAGCAGGGAATGACCAGGCCGTGGCTGCGCCGCTTACGACGGCAATAAAATCGCGCCGCCTCATTCGATCACCACGTCGGCGCGGCCGAGTAGCGTGAGCGGCACGGTGATGCCGAGCGCCTTGGCAGTCTTGAGATTGATGATCAATTCGATTTTGGTAGCTTCTTGAACCGGCAGATCGGAGGGTTTCGCACCCTTGAGAATGCGGCCGACATAGCCGCCGGCCAGGCGATAGGTAATGGCAACGTCGCCCCCGTAGCTCATCAACCCCCCGCCCGCGGTGAATTGCGGATACTGATAAATTGCCGGCACGCGATGACGGATCGACAATCCGGCAAGTTCTTCGCTGCGGCTGCTGAAAAGTGGATCGGAGCCGATCACGAGCGCCTCGGCCTTCAACAAAGCCAAGGAATCGAACACTGCAGCCATATCGTGGTCGGCGCCGGCGTTCAGCACATGGAGTTTGATCCCGAGCACGGCCGCGGCTTCATTGGTCGCTCGCGTCACCGGTGCCGCCATAGGATCGGGCGAGTTAATGAGCAGAGCAACGTTGGTGGCAGCCGGAAGCACCTCGTGCATCAGTTCCAACCGCTTCGGCGCAACCTCCACATTCAATTGAGTGGCGCCGGTAAGATTGCCCTCCGGTTTGCTGAGGTTGGAGACGAGGCCGATCTGCACCGGATCGGCACTGGTCGTGAATACAACGGGTATTGTTGTCACCGCCGCCTTGGCGGCAACCGCGGCGGGCGTGCTGGTTGCAGCGATCACGTTCACCTTGCGCTGGACGAGATCGGCAAGAAGTGTCGGCAAGCGTTCGTAATGTCCCTCCGCCCAGCGATATTCAATCGCGACATCGCGACCTTCGACGAGGCCAGCCTCGCCGAGACCTTGGAGAAAAGCGGACAGGGGCGGGTAACCGCCAGGCGAAGCAGAGTTGACGAAGCCGATCACCGGCATTGCCGGCTTTTGCGCGCGCACGGCGAGCGGCCATGCTGTAGCTGCGCCGCCAATCATTTTAATGAACTCACGCCGCCTCATTCGATCACCTCGTCGGCTGCGACAAGAAGAGTTTGCGGGACGGTGAGACCAAGCGCCTTGGCAGTCTTGAGATTGATGACAAATTCGAATTTCGTCGGTTGCATGACGGGAAGTTCGCTCGGCTTCATGCCTTTGAGGACCCTGCCGATGTAGACGCCAGTCTGCCGATAGGCATCGACGAGGCTCGGGGCGTAGCTCATGAGTTCACCGGCCGTGGCGAAGCCACGAAAAAAATAGATTGTCGGAATCGCATCTTTCGCGGCGAGTGCGATGACCTGATTGCGCCGGCCATTGAAGAACGGATCGACGCCAACAATTAGCGCGTCAGCGCGCTGTTGCGCGAGGCTGGCGAAGGCTTGGTCAATGCCACGTTCGGTACTAGCGGAAAGGACATTGAGTTTAACCCCAAGTATGGCTGCTGCCTGTTGCACGTCGCTCAACTGCGCCTTGCTCGAAGAGGTCGGATTGAGCAGGACCGCAATCGTCTCGGCTTTTGGCACGACCTGATGAAGCAACTCTAATCGCTTTGCACCCAACTGGTTCGCTAAAGTCACCACACCCGTGATGTTTCCCGCGGGCCGGTTCAAATTGGTCACGAGCCCCGTCTTGACCGGATCGTCTCCAGTTGTGAACACAATTGGAATCGTCGCCGTCGCGGCCTTTGCCGCGAGTCCAGAGACGGTACCGCCGGTCGCAGCGATCGCCGCCACGCGCGCTCGCACTAACTCGGTTGCGAGGGTCGGCAATCGGTCATAATGGCCTTCCGCCCAGCGGTATTCGATCGCCACGTTCTGGCCCTCGACGAATCCAGATTCGCGCAGACCGTCACGGAATGCGCTGACGAGGTCTACGCCATCACCCGACGAAATACTGTTCAGAAATCCGATCACCGGCATCGCCGGCTGCTGGGCGCGCGCGGCGATCGGCAGGATGGCTGACGCCGCCGCGCCGCCGAGCGCGGTCAGAAATGTCCGCCTTGCAATGCTGGAAATCACGGCGCCCCCGCGCAGGTGATCGCTTACCTTGCAACAACCAAATTAGCATGCTTCGATGATGGCGTCTGTGACGCCAGACACACCGACTTCTCCCCCGAATCTCGCGCTTTTAGGGCCGCGAGCGATAAAACAAGTACGGGACCAATGAAGCCTGCGCCGTTCGACTACCACGCGCCGCGGCAGCTCAAGGAAGCAGCCGAGTTGCTGGCGAGCCTGCCGAACGCAAAAATTCTCGCCGGCGGGCAATCGCTCGTGCCGATGATGAATTTCCGTTACATGATCGCCGATAACCTCGTCGATCTGGGCCATGTCGACGATCTGCGCGGTATCGCAGTGATCGACGGACGCCTGCGCATCGGCGCCATGATGCGGCAGCGCGACCTTGAATTTTCTCCGGAGGTCGCCCGCCATTGTCCGCTGATGGCCGAAGCGCTGCGCCACGTCGGCCATCGCCAGACGCGCAACCGCGGCACCATCGGCGGCAGCCTCGCCCATGCCGATCCCGCCGCCGAACTGCCCGCGATCTGCGCCGCCTATGACGCTATTGTCCATCTCGCCAGCATTCGCGGCATCCGTGCGGTGCCGTTCCGCGAGTTCAGCCTCGGCTATATGGCGACGGCGCTCACGCCCGACGAAATGATCGCCGCCATCGAGCTGCCGATCTGGCGGCTGGGCCACGGTCACGGCTTCCACGAATTCGCCCGTCGGCAGGGCGATTTCGCGCTGGCCGGCGCCGCGGCGCTGCTCGACGTCGGCTCCGGCGGCGTGGTGCGGCGCGCCGCGCTTGCGCTGTTCGGCGTCGCCGAACAACCGGTGCGCGTCGAGGCCGCCGAGGCGGCGCTGCTCGGCAAGCCGATCGATTCCGCGACGATCCAGAGCGCAGCGGCCGCGGCATGGCTCGTCGAGCCGATTTCCGATATCCATGCCGGCGGCGACTACCGGCGCCATCTCGCGCAAGTCTTAAGCGCCCGCGCGCTCGCCGACGCGGCGCGCCGCGCCGGGATCGACGTGTGACGGACTGGCGTAGAGTGCGTGCAGCGTTTGGTTCAAGAGTAGGTGCATGGGTAAGCGGGCGACGCGCATCACGGTAAACGGCAAGTCGCACGCCCGCGTCGTGGAAGCGCGGCTGACGCTCGCCGACTTTTTGCGTCACGAACTAGGCCTGACCGGTACGCATCTCGGCTGCGAGCACGGCGTCTGCGGCGCCTGCACGGTGATGGTCGATGGCCGCTCTGCCCGCTCCTGCCTGATGTTCGCGGTGCAAGCCAACGGCTGCGAGGTGACGACAGTCGAAGGCCTCACGCCGGACAGCGGGCTGTCGGTGCTGCAGCAGGCGTTTGTCGACAATCACGGCCTGCAGTGCGGCTTTTGCACGCCGGGAATGTTGATCACGCTGACCGAATTGTTGCGCGACAACGCCGACCCGAGCGAGCAGGAGGTGCGCGAAGCGCTCAACGGCAACCTCTGCCGCTGCACCGGTTATGCCGGCATCGTCAAAGCCGCACTCGACGCCGCGCAGCGCCTGCGCGCCGGCGCTGGAAGCTGAGCCATGGGCGCAAAACATTTCGGCGCGCGCGTAAAGCGGCTCGAAGATCCGGCGTTGCTCGCGGGACGCGGCCGCTTCGTCGATGACCTGAAGCTGCCGGGCGTGCTGCACGCCTGTTTCGTCCGCTCGTCGCATGCGCACTCCGTGATCCGCGGCATCGATATCGAACCAGCCATGGCATTGCCTGGCGTCCACGCGGTGCTGGCTGCGGACGACCTGCCGGTTGCCATGAGCGACACGCCGATGCCGATGCTCTTGCCCAATCCGGCTATCGTGGAGCCGCGCACGCAGACCGTGCTGGCGCGCGACGAAGCCCATTACGTCGGCCAGCCGATCGCTGTCGTCATCGCCGATACGCGCTATATCGCCGAGGATGCCGCAGCGGCGGTGATCGTGGAGTACGACGTGCTCGACGCCGTCGCCGATTGCCGCACCGCGATCATGGACGGCGCGCCGCGTGCACACAGCGATCTTGCTTCCAATGTCATTGCGCGCTTCCCCCTCGCCTATGGCGACATCGACGCCGCGTTTGCCGGCGCCGCGCACGTTTTCGAGGAAGTGATCTGGCAGCACCGCGGCGGCGGCATGGCGCTGGAAACGCGCGCGGTGCTGGCGAGCCACGATCCCTTGTCGGACCTCTTGACCGTGTGGTCCGGAACACAGACGCCGCATCTCGGCCGTGGCGCGCTCGCCGACCTCCTCGGCCGCGACGTCGATTCAATCCGCATGATCGCGCCCGACGTCGGCGGCGGCTTCGGCCCGAAGGCGATCTTTTATCCGGAAGAAGCCGTGATCCCGGCCGCGGCGCTGAATCTCGGCCGGCCGGTGAAATGGATCGAGGATCGCCGCGAACATTTTCTCTGCGCCACCCAGGAGCGCGATCAATATTGGGACGTAGCGATCGCCGTCAACGACAGTGGCAAGATCCTCGGGCTGCGCGGGCGGATGCTGCATGACAGCGGCGCCTTCGTGCCGTGGGGCATCATCATGCCCTATATCGCCGCGGTGACGGTGCCCGGTCCCTACGTCGTCCCCGCATTCAACCTGGAGACCATCGTCGTTCTCACCAACAAGGTGCCGACGACGCCGGTACGGGGCGCGGGGCGGCCGCAAGCGGTGTTTGCGATGGAACGACTCCTCGACCGCGTGGCGCGCGAACTCTCGCTTGACCGCGCCGAAGTGCGGCGGCGCAATTTCATCCAGCCGGAGCAGATGCCTTACGCCGTCGGTTTGTTGTTCCGAGACGGCAAGCCGCTGGTCTATGACAGCGGCGACTATCCGAAAGGGCAAGATGCCGCGCTGACGCTCGCCGGCTATGACGGCTTCCGCGACCGCCAGCGCGCCGCGCTCGATCAAGGCCGCCTGATCGGCATCGGGCTCGGCAATTACGTCGAAGGCACCGGGCTGGGCCCGTTCGAGGGCGTGACGGTCCGCGTCCTGCCGAGCGGCAAGGTCGCGGTCGCGACCGGCGCCACCAATCAGGGCCAGGGCACGCGCACGACATTGTCGCAGATTGTCGCCGAACAGGTTGGCTGCCGTATCGACGACATCATCATGACTGTCGGCGACACCGGCGCGATCGCGCAAGGCGTCGGCGCGTTCGCCAGCCGCCAGGCCGTGAACGCCGGCTGCTCGGCGCAAATCGCCGGCGAAACGGTGCGCAAGCAGATCATTGCGCTGGCGGCGCGCGCGCTCGGCGTCAACGAGAGCAATATCGAACTTGAAGACGGCCAAGCCGTCGCCACGACCGGCAACATGCCGACCGTCCCGTTCGGCGAATTGGCGCGGCTGGCGCAGGGCATTCCCGGCGTATCGCTGCCCACCGGTCAGGCGGCGGGCCTCGAACATACCGCTTATTACACGCCGTCGCAGGCCGCCTATTGTTCCGGCACCCACGTCGCCGAGGTCGAAGTCGATCACATGACCGGCGGCGTCAAGGTCGTCAAATACACCGTCGCGCACGACAGCGGGCGGGTCATCAACCCGCTGATCGTCGACGGCCAGGTGCAGGGCGGCGTCGCCCACGGCATCGGCAACGCGCTCCTGGAATGGATGCAATACGACGACAACGCCCAGCCGCTGACGACGACATTCGCCGATTACATGCTGCCGATGGCGAGCGACGTGCCGGTCTGCGCCATCGCCCATGTCGAAACCGCAAACCCGCTCAATCCGCTCGGCGTCAAAGGCGCCGGCGAGGGCGGCACCATCCCGGCGCCGGCGGCGATCATCGCCGCAATCGAAGACGCGCTCTCCCCGTTCAACGTGCATTTTGCCGAAACGCCGCTGACGCCCGAGCGCATCGTCGCAGCGCTGCGCGCGGCCGGCGCTTATGAAAGGTTGCAGTCCGCATGACTGATGCTGAAAACAATGCCGCGACGACGCCGTTCTGGCGATTTTCGCTGAACTTCTACCGCCAGGCCGGCGTCTCCGATGCGTGCATCGCGCTGCAGGACGGCCGCGGCGTCGACGTCAATCTGCTGTTGTTCCTGTTCTGGCTCGCCTCCGAGGGCCGGCAATTGTCCGCCGACGATGTCAAGAAGCTCGACGACCAGGTGCGCGATTGGCGCAATCTGACAATCGTGCCGATCCGCGATGCACGCCGCAAGCTCAAGGGCGCGGCAACGCTGGTCGAACCGGGAAAGCAGGAAGTCTTCCGAAATAAAGTCAAAGCAGTCGAGCTCGAAGCCGAGCGGCTGCAGCAGGAAGCGCTCTATGATTTCACCAAGTCCGGCCCGCTCGGTACGCCGGCTTCGCCCGCCGCCGCGGCGCGCGCCAACATGGCGGCCTATGAGCGCGCATTGGGCGCAAGCCTGCCCAAAGGGGCGGTGGACCTTCTCACCGGGGCATTCGACGGACTGGCGTCGTGACCGTCGCCCTACTGGAACGGCGCGCCGTGCCGTGGCAGAAACCGTCGCGAAGTCAATGAGGGCAGGAATGGCCAAAACTGCGGCGCGGCTGATTGTCGGGATTTCCGGCGCCTCGGGCACCATCTACGGCGTCCGGCTTCTTGAAATGCTGCGCAAGGCCGAGATCGAGACCCACCTGGTGATGTCGAAGTCCGCGGAAATGACGCTGGTCTATGAGACCGATCTGAAGCCGAAAGACGTACGCGCGCTGGCTTCGGTGCATTATCCGGTCAGCGACATCGGCGCGGCCATCTCTTCCGGTTCGTTCCCGACCATGGGCATGATCATTGCGCCGTGTTCGATCCGCACCATGAGCGAAATCGCGACCGGGGTGACGGCATCGCTGTTGTCGCGCGCCGCCGACGTCGTGCTCAAGGAGAAGCGCAGGCTGGTGCTTGCGGTGCGGGAGACGCCGCTGCATGGCGGTCACTTGCGGTCGATGACGACGCTTGCCGATATCGGCGCAGTGATCGCTCCGATCGTTCCGGCGTTCTACAACCGGCCGAAATCGGTCGACGACATCATCAATCACACCTGCGGCCGCCTGCTCGATCTGTTCGGCATCGATACCGGCACGGTCAAGCGTTGGAAGGGCGGCCCGGCAGAGACATAATTTCGCGTCATTCAGGAGCGAGGAAACACCATGGACCAGAAACGCTACGACATCGGCCTCAAGATGCGCAAACAGGTGCTCGGCGCCGAATATGTCGATCGTGCCCTGCAAAACGTCGACGATTTCAATCGTGATTTTCAGCGTCTGTTGACCGAATATTGCTGGGGCGAGACTTGGGGCGACGACACGCTCAATCCGCGCGAACGCTCGATTCTCAATCTCGGCATGATCGGCGCGCTCGGCAAAATGGAAGAATTCGCCACCCATGTGCGCGGCGCCTTGAATAACGGTTTGACGCCAGATGAAATCCGCGCCGTGCTGACCCAGGTCATGATCTATTGCGGCGCGCCGAAGGGCGTCGATTGCTTTCGTATCGCCAAGCCCATAATTGCCGAGTACCTCAAGAACAAGAAGTAACCCAGCATGCTCGATCAGCCGGATCCGCGCCGCGACGATCCCCCGTCCCTCCCTCCCGCGCAAGCGGGGGAGGGAAAAAAGGTGGCGGGGCCACCGCTCGATTTTCAGGAGCATCTGGCGCGGCTGGAAACCGCGGGCCTCCTTACCCGCATAGACCGGCCGATCAACAAAGATACCGAGCTGCACCCGCTGGTGCGCTGGCAATTCCAGGGCGGCTTGCGCGAGGAGCAGCGGCGGGCCTTTCTGTTCACCAACGTGGTCGACGGGCATGGCCGCCGTTACGACACCCCGGTGGCGATCGGCGCCCTGGCAGCGTCGTCGCGGATTTATGCCGTAGGCATGGGGCGCCCGGTCGAGGAGATCGGCGATGCCTGGATGAAGGCCATCGCCAATCCGATCGCGCCAGTCGTTGCAACCGCAGCGCCGTGCCAGGAGGTCGTCATCAAGGGCGACGCGTTGCGCAAGCCCGACGGCGGCCTGAAGCTTCTCCCGGTGCCGATTTCGACGCCGGGCTATGACTCGGCACCCTATCTGACGGCGACCGTGTGCATCACGCAGGATCCGGAGACCGGCATCCGCAATATGGGCACCTATCGTGCCGGCCTGAAGGCGACCGACCGGCTCGGCGTGCGCATGGCGGCGCGGCCGGGCGGCGCCGGCGGTTATCTGCATTGGCAGAAATACCGCAAGCTGAAAAAGCCGATGCCGATCGCCATCGTCGTCGGCGCGGCGCCCGTCGTCATGTTCACCGGGCCGCAAAAACTGCCGATCGATTGCGACGAGATGGCGGTTGCCGGCGGCCTTGCCGGCGCGCCGATCCGCATCGTCAAGGCCGCCACCGTCGATCTCGACGTGCCGGCCGACGCTGAATTCGTCGTCGAAGGACTGATCGATCCCGAATTGCTCGAGCCGGAGGGGCCGTTCGGCGAAAGCCACGGTCATGTCGCGCTCGAAGGCTTCAACATGTCGATGCAGGTCACCGCGATCACGCATCGGCGCAATGCGGTCTGGGCTTCGATCTTGAGCGAGGTGACGCCAAGCGAATCGAGCGTGATGAAACGCGTCGCCTACGAGCCGCGCTATCTGTCCTATTTGCGCGATACGCTGGCGATCAAAGGCGTGCGCCGCGTCGCGCTGCACGAGCCGCTGACGAATTTACGCAAGGTGGTGTTCGTGCAGTTCGCGCCGGGCGTGACGCGCACGGAAATCTGGCGCGCGCTCCAGGGCGCCGCAACCTTGCAGGCCGATATCGGCAAATATGTCATCGGGGTGAGCGAGGACATCGATCCGGACAATCCGGACGCGGTGTTCTGGTCGCTCGCCTATCGCGCCAATCCGGCCGAGGACGTGCACATCATCCCCTATCGCTCGGAGGGCCACGGCCCCAAATCGGGCGGCCCGCGCGAAGAATCGACCATGCTGATCGACGCCACGCAGAAAGAGTCTTACCCGCCGATCTCGCTGCCCAAACGCGAATACATGGAGCGCGCCCGGGCTATTTGGGAGGAACTCGGCTTGCCGGCGCTGACGCCGAAGCAGCCCTGGCACGGTTATTCGCTCGGCGACTGGGACGCGGTGTGGGACACCTATGCAAGCCGCGCCGTCGAAGGGCAATGGGAAACGACCGGCAAGGAAACCTTTGCCAAGCGTCGCGGCGGGCTCACCCCGGAAACGCCGGTGAAGAGCGTGAAGGAATAATATTCGGCCTAACGGCAGGTCCGCGTCCGGCAACTTCAGATATGACAGTAGGCCGACGTCGGCGGCGGACGACCCGCAGCTGACGACATGCTATATCCCGCACCTGCGTCGCATGTGAGCCATACAGCGGAGATTGCATGCCGCTATTGATCTAAATCAAAGCGCCGTCAGGTTGTATGAAGCAACAGGTCGCGCATGCTGATCGACGATATAGAGAAATTGATTTGCCGAACTCCGGGGCTTACCGCTGCGGCATTGGCTCACGCGCTATTCGGCGAGGATGGCTACAACCAACGGGTCAATACTGAATGCCGGATGCTCGTATATAGCCGTCGCGTCGAGCGGCGCGGCCACGGCGGTCCGGGCGATCCGTTCAAGTATTATCCCAGACTGGAAACGAGCCCGGTCAGCAAAAGGGGCACGGGCAAGGAAGCGGCACGGCGGACCGCGCGGCCGGCCAAGCCGGCCTTCGCCATCGGCTGCCTCACCGGACAGGAAGCCAATTGTTTGCCGCAGGCCACCAGCTTGCTGCGCGACGAACTGGCTCATAACGGGGTCAGACTTTTGAGCGACCATTCGACGACGCTCGCCGAAGATCTCCGGCGTGGAAATCTCGATGTCGCATTCTTGCGCCCCGAACAGGATCCCGATCTCGCCTATAAGCTACTCGTCACGGAGCCACTCGTTGTCCTGCTGCCGAGCGACCATCGGCTCGCCGCGCGCAAGGCGATCGGCCCGGGCGATCTTTCAGGCGAAACATTCATCGGCATATCGGAGATTCCACGCGTGTTGCGTGGCGTCATCAGTGATTATCTGAAACGGTACGGAATCAAGATCACGCCACATCTCGAGATCGACAATTTCGCCATGGGCGCTTCTGTGGTTGCGTCGACGCGCGGAGTGGCCCTCTTGCCGGCGTCGGCAAAGAATTTTTTGCCGCGATCGTTCGTCAGCCGGCCTCTCGAAGGCGTACCGCCGACCATCGATTTGGTGATCGGATATCACAAGGCGAATACGTCGTCTTTCCTGAAGATGTTCCTATCCAGGATGGACGACTTGACCACCCGATATCCGGCAAACCTCGTCGGATGACCGAGGCGTAAGTTCACGCTTCGCCGCGACAAAAGCGAACGCCAACCAATGTTTCCTCTTGGCTTCCATCGCTTTCGCCGCTTGGCCCGCGTGTGCACGCGGTGAAAGCGAACATAATCGCTACCAGTGTGATCTTTCAATCCCGATGCGGTGTTCTGGTCGCTCGCCTATCGCGCCAAACGCCGGTCAAGAGCGTGAAGGAGTAATCTCGTCATTCCGGATTGCCGCGAAAGCGGCAAGTCTGCTTTCCACCGCGCCTCGGAATGACGATCACCGCGGCCGCAGCACCGTATCGACCAATGCCGGCTTTCCCGCCTTCACCTGCGCGATGGCGCGGCGCAGCGCCGGGGCGATATCTTCTGGCTTCTCGATCGGGCCTTCGGCGTACCAGCCCATGCTTTTTGCCATGGTGGCGAAGTCGGGCTCCGGCCCGGTGATGTCCTGCGCGATGTAAGCGCGCTCGACCGGCGTGCCGCGGTGATGGGCGACACGGATCTGATGCTCCCAGTCGTTGTAGTACGCGCGGTTGTTGAACATCACGATCAGCATCGGGATGTTGTTCTTGGCCGCGCTCCATAGCGCACCGGCATCGAACATCAGATCGCCGTCGGGCTGGATGTCGATGACCAGCCGGCCTGTGCCGCGATGGGCGAGCGCTGTGCCGAGCGACACGCCGATCTGCGTGCCGGTGCCGAGCGCTTGGCCGGGATGGCGGTACGGCTTGTCGAAGTCCCACAGCTTGTAAACCCATTCCTGCAGATTGCAGGCGGTGAGCACCCAATCTTCGTCCTTGATCACGTCCCACATTTCGCTGGCGAGCCGCGGCAGCGTGATCGGCACGCCGTCCCAGTCCTTCTTCGCCGCCTCGGCCCAGCCCTTGAACAGCGCGTCATGCTTCTGCGCGACGGTTTTGGCGCGTGCGGCGACGCGCTTGGCGAGGTTTGGGTCTTTGGCAATGCGCTCGCGGCAGATGCGCGTGAGCTCCGGAATGGCGGTCAAAGTGTCGCCGAGAAGGCGCAAGCTGCATGTCGGCATGCGCGCATAGTCCATCGACCATTTGCTCAAATTGATCTCGCCGAAGCCGATCTCGATCATCTCGCAATTCGGACCGTAATGCGGCACGATCTGGCGCTTGGTGCGGTCGTTGTAATGGGTCGACTTTTCCCAGTCGCGCGTGTCGAGCAAAACAATAAGATCGGCGTCGCGGAAAATTTCTTTTTCGCAACTCAGATTGAGCGGATGGCGATTGGGAAAATTGAGCCGCGCGTGAACGTCGAACACTGCGGCACCGACGGTCTCGGCGAGCGCCACGAGGTTATCGAACCCGCCCGGCGAGCGCGCGACATATTCGGCCATCAGCACCGGATATTTGGCGGCCAGGAGCCGGTCGGCCGCCTCGTTGAGCGCCGCGGTATCGGCCGCCATCGGCACCGGCACCTTGTTGGTTTCCGGCTTGGGCAGCGCAACGTCTTTCTCCAGCGGCTGCTCCTGCAGCCAGGCGTCGTAGCACATGTAGATCGGGCCCTGCGGCTCGGTCATCATCGCCGCAAAAGCGCGGGCAAAAGAATCCGGCACGCCTTCGATGCTCGCCGGTTGGTAATCCCACTTCACGTAATGGCGAAGCTGCTCGCCGTTGACGTTGGCGGTGTGGATCCAATCGATGAAAGGCCGCCGCCGGCTTTCATCCATCGGACCGGTGGCGCCGATGACGAAGACCGGGCAGCGATCGATGTATGCGTAATAGATGCCCATCGTGGCATGCAGCATGCCGACGACGTCGTGCACGATCGCAACCATCGGCCGGCCGGTCGCCTTGGCGTAGCCATGCGCGATCTGCACGGCGATCTTTTCATGCTGGCACAGCAGGATGGGCGGCTGATTGCCGCCGTAATTGACCAGCGAATCGTGCAGACCGCGATAGCTCGCACCCGGATTGAGCGCGATATAGGGAAAGCCGTAAGACTTGATGAGGTCGACGATGACGTCCGACTGCCAGGCTTTGTCGGCGTAGCTGGCCGGCGCCTCAGGTTTAGCGAGGTCGTTCATTTTTTTGTCCTTGTGAGAGATTTATAGGATCGCCGCGTCTTTAGGCGTTTTGCGCCACCGCGTGGATTGCGGCGCGGACGCGTTGATACGTGCCGCAGCGGCAGATATTGGTGATCGCCGCGTCGATATCGGCGTCGGAGGGTTTAGGCTTTTCTTTGAGCAGCGCCACGACCGCCATCATCATGCCGCTCTGGCAGTAACCGCATTGCGGTACGTCGTGGTCGATCCAGGCCTGCTGCACGGGATGCAGCTTGCCGTCGTGCACCAGCGCCTCGATCGTGGTGATGGTCGCAGCACCAACCGTGCCGACCGGCACCTGGCAGGACCGCCGGGCGGCGCCGTCGATATGCACGGTGCAACAGCCGCATTGGGCAATACCGCAGCCGTATTTGGTGCCGGTGAGACCGATCGTATCGCGCAGCACCCACAGCAGAGGCGTGTCGTCCTCGACATCGACCTGATAGGTCTGACCATTGACCGACAGAGCAATCATGCTCGCCTTTCCCGCGATGGACGCCGCCCGAGAAGATTATCGCGTTGGATTCCGATGGCAAATGCCCATTCTTAGTGCAGTAGCCGGAGTTTGACCGCTTTGGGGCGGCCCCCCGTCGGGCGGCGGGGCACCGGCCCGTCCGGGCAGATTGCCACGCTCCCCGTCTGTCTCTTTTCACGCACGATAATCCGGGGCATTCTGCCCCCGACACTGTCGCGTCACCCCGCTTCACGGGCCGACCGTCAGAGTACCACGAATTAGAAACACGCATTCTGGAGGAACCATGTCTTATCGTATCACCCGTCGTGGCGTTAATGCCGGTATCGGCGCGGCTCTGATTTCGCCCGCTTTGGCCCGGACGCCGGCATTCGCGCAAGGCGCGGGACCGATCAAAATCGGCTTCAGCATGGCGCTGACCGGACCGCTGGCGGCCAATGGCAAGCAGGCGCTGCTCGGCGCCCAGATTTGGCAGGAACAGGTCAACGCCAAAGGCGGCCTGCTGGGCCGTCAAATCCAGCTGGTGAACTACGACGACCAGTCCAACCCGGCGACCGTCCCCGGCATCTACACGAAGCTGCTCGATGTCGACAAAGTCGATCTCATCATTTCCGGCTACGCGACCAACATGGTGGCGCCGGCCATCCCAATCGCCATGCAGCGTGGCAAGGTCTTCATCGGCCTGTTCGCGCTCGACGCCAACAGCGAATTCCATTACCCGAAATATTTCTCGATGCTGCCGTCCGGGCCGACGCCGAAAGAATCGTTCACCGAAGGCTTCTTCCAGGTGGCCGCGGCGCAGACACCCAAGCCGCAAACCATCGCGATCGCCGCAGAGGACGCGGACTTCTCGCACAATGCTGCGGACGGCGCCCGCACCAATGTGAAGAAATACGGGTTCAAGACGGTTTACGATAAGACCTACCCGCCGAATACGACCGACTTCTCGCCGATCGTGCGCGCCATCCAGGCGGCCGATCCGGACCTCGTGGTGTTCTGCTCCTATCCGCTGAGCTCGGTAGGGTTGGCACTGTCCGCCAGTGAACTGGGCCTCAAGCCGAAGATGATGGGCGGCGCCATGGTCGGATTGCAGGCGACCGTGTTCAAGAACAAGCTCAAGTCCAAGCTCAATGGCATCGTGAATTACGAGACCTGGGTGCCATCGCCGAAATTGATGGCGCCGGCCGCCGACTTCTTCAAGACCTACCAATCGCGTGCGACCGGACTAGGCATCGATCCGCTCGGCTATTACCTCGGTGGCTGGGGCTACGCCTACTTCCAGGTGCTGCAACAGGCCATCGAAGGCACCAAGAGCATCAACGACAACAAGCTCGCCGATTACATGCGCAGCCATGCGTTCAATACGATCATGGCGTCGGACATCAAGTTCGGCAAAAACGGCGAATGGACCAAGTCGGGAATGCTCCAGGTGCAATATCACGGCATCACCGACGCGGCTGACCTCGATACCTGGCGCGGCATGAGCTACCAGACAGTGCTCACGCCCGCCGAAGAGAAAACCGGCAGCGTCATTTATCCCTACGCGAAAGCGTTGGGCTAAGCCGTCGCGTTGCCCCCGCCGGGCATCACCCGGCGGGGCCTCCAACGGCGCTCTGTGCCTGACGCTGTTGCGTCAGGTCTAAGCCCGGCGGTCAGACCGGGTGCTCATGAAATATCACCCGCTCTGTGGAGGAACCCATGAGTCACCGCATCACGCGCCGCGGCATCAATGCCGGTCTCGGCGCCGCTTTGATTTCGCCCGCATTATCACGAACGCCTGCTTTCGCGCAGGGCGCTGCACCGATCAAGATCGGCTTCGGCATGGCGCTGACCGGACCGCTAGCGCCCAACGGCCAACAAGCGCTGCTGGGCAGCCAAATCTGGGAAGAGGAAGTCAACGCGAAGGGCGGCCTGCTCGGGCGCCAGGTCCAGCTCATCCACTATGACGATCAATCCAACCCCGCGAACGTGCCCGGCATCTACACTAAATTGCTTGACGTCGACAAAGCCGACCTCGTGCTGAGCGGCTATGCAACCAATATGGTCGCCCCAGCTATTCCCATCGTCATGCAAAAGGGCAAGACCTTCATCAGCCTGTTCGCCCTCGATGCCAACGCCGATTTCAAGTACCCGAAATACTTTTCCTTCATACCGACCAGCGGGCCGACGCCGAGACAGGCGTTGACCGAAGGCTTCTTCCAGGTGGCGGCGGCGCAGAAGCCCAAGCCGCAGACCATCGCGATCGCGTCGGAGGATGCCGAGTTCGCGCGCAACGCCGCGGATGGCGCAAGGGCGAACGCGAAACAGTATGGCTTCAAGGTCATCTACGACAAAAACTACCCGCCAAACACGACCGACTTCTCACCGATCATCCGCGCCATTCAGGCCACCAATGCGGACTTGGTGGTGGTCTGCTCCTATCCGCTCAGCTCGGTCGGTATGGCACTCTCGGCCAACGAACTCGGCCTTAAGCCAAAAATGTTCGGCGGCGCCATGGTCGGGCTTCAGGTGACGGTGTTCAAGAACAAGCTCAAGTCCAAGCTCAACGGCATCGTGAACTACGAAAACTGGGTGCCGTCGCCGAAAATGATGGCGCCCGCAGCGGACTTCTTCAAGAAATACCAGGCACGCGCGCCGGGCCTCGGCATCGATCCGCTCGGCTATTATCTCGGCGGCTGGGGCTATGCCCGTCTACAAATGTTGGCGCGGGCAGTCGAAGGCGCCAAGAGCATCAACGACGACAAGGTTGCCGATTATCTCCGCGGCCATGAGTTCAACACCATCATGATAAACGGCATCCGCTTCGGCAAGAACGGTGAATGGACCAAAGCGCGTCAGTTGCAGGTCCAGTATCACGACATCACCGACGCCGCGAACCTCGATACCTGGCGCGGCATGAGCTATCAGACCGTCCTCACGCCACCGGACGAGGCCACCGGCAAGATCATCTATCCCTATGGGGATGCGTTGAAGGCGTAAGGATCTTTTCGGTCGTGCGGAGTGAAACGCGGCGAGGAATGGGTTAGCATTGCCGCCAACGCTTCACCACCGCGCTGACGCGCGCGGTTCTCCTCCCCCGTTTTTACGGGGGAGGAAGAACGGGAAATTGCATGCTGCTGCCCACCTCGCTCGTCGGCTCCTATCCGCAGCCCGAGTGGTTGATCGACCGCGCCAAGCTGTCGAAACAGGTGCCGCGGGTGCGCGCCGATCTCTGGCTCGTTGCGCCGGACAAGCTCGAAGCGGCGCAGGACGACGCCACCGCGCTCGCCATCCGCGACCAGGAACGCGCCGGGCTCGATATCATCACCGATGGCGAACAGCGGCGCGAAAGCTATTCCAATCGCTTCGCTACGGCGCTCGAAGGCACCGACAGCGAAACGCCGGGTACCGTCATCAACCGGAGCGGCCGGCCGATTCCGGTGCCGCGTGTCGTCGGGCCGATCCGGCGCACGCGGCCCGTCGAGCTTCGCGACTTGAAGATGCTGCGCGCCAATACCGGCCGCGCCGTCAAGGCGACACTGCCTGGCCCGTTCACCATGGGCAAGCAGGCGCAGGACGATTATTACCGGGACGAGGAAGCGGTGGCGATGGCTTATGCCGAGGCCGTCAATGCCGAGATCAAAGACCTGTTCGCCGCCGGCGCCGATGTGGTGCAGATCGACGAACCGTGGATGCAGCAGCATCCCGACCCGGCGCGGCGCTACGGTCTCAAGGCGCTCGATCGCGCGCTCGACGGCGTCACTGGTACGGTCGCGGTGCATCTGTGCTTCGGTTATGCCGCGGTGGTGCATGACAAGCCGTCGGGCTATTCCTTCCTGCCCGAGCTTGAAGCTTCCAAAGCGCAGCAGATTTCCATCGAAGCTGCGCAGCCGAAGCTCGATCTCGGTGTGCTCAAGGAGTTGCCGTCAAAGACCATCATCGTCGGCGTGATCGATCTGTCGGACACAACCGTCGAAACGCCCCAAATCGTTGCCGAGCGCATTCGCGCGGCGCTGGCGCAGGTGCCGGCGGAACGGCTCGTCATAGCGCCGGATTGCGGCATGAAATACCTGCCGCGCGCGGCAGCCTTCGGCAAGATGAAGGCGATGGCCGAAGGCGCAGCAATCGTGCGGCGCGAGCTGACCGGCGCGTGACATCGGGCCTGCCCGGCGCAAAGCGGAGCGGCGTTAGAGCATCTCTTTGATGGCGCGGATGAGATCGCGATCGATGCTGATCAGATCGGCGTCGCGCGGCAACGACAGCGTCTCGCGTTCCTGCGGCGACATCGCACGGCCCTGCAGAATGACGCGGCCGTCCGATGTCAGAAAAATCGACGAGGCGTCCTTGTCGCCGCCGCCTTTCCAGATCAGCTCAACGCGGAAATTCACGGGCATTTATACATCGCGGATTTTTGTCTGCGCATGATCCTATCCGGGAATCAGGCGCTTCCTTTCGGGACCACGCGCTACTCGGCCGCCGTCGCATGGGCCGCCGCTGCCTGCTCTTCGCCATAGAGGCGGTCGACGACGCGCCGCGCCTGCATGCCGCCGGCATCGGCGTTGATATCGATCTGCAGCGCATCGGGCCGCAGGCTGATCATGCGCTGTTGCGCCGTGAATACCGCAACGTCTTCAAGGAATGCGGTCTTGATCTGCTCGAAGACCCGGTCGGTCATTGCAGCGTTATGCGGCTCAAAATCATGCGCCTGCGCCCAGAAATAATGCGCGGTGGTTTCGGTTTCGGGCGTAATCGCATTGAGATTGCGCATGCCAATGCCGCCGAGGCGGCGGCCTTCCGGCGCGCCCGTTCCGGTCGGACAGGCGCCGACGTCGAGCCGCAAGAAAGCCGGCGGCGTGTAGTCGATGATCTGCCAGCGATCGACATTGCCGGTGAACTTGCCGACCTTGACGAAAGTCGGCGGCGCCGGCTGATCGATGATCCAGCGCGTGACCAGGACATTATTCGCTGCCCGCTCGACTTTGACCGCGGCGTGCTCGACCAGCGCCATGTTGCCGATGGTGGTCTCGTGGACGAAGGCGAGATGTGTGAGATCGAGCAGGTTGTCGACGACCAGTTGCCAATTGGCCTCGACATGGAGGTAGGACGGTTTGGCGCCCCAGTCCGGATCGGCAAGCCAATGGAAGTCGCAGATCTCCGCCGGATCGGCCAGCGCCGGGTCGCCCATCCAGATCCAGATCCAGCGATAACGTTCGACGACCGGATAGGTCCGCACCCGCGCATTACGCGGAATATGATCCTGGCCGGGGACGCGCACGCATGTGCCGGCGCCGTCAAAGCACAGGCCGTGATAGTGGCACTGCAAGACATCGCCGAGCACCTTGCCCATCGACAGCGGAAGCTGCCGATGCGGGCAGCGGTCCTCGAGGGCATGCAGGGTGCCGTCGCCGAGGCGGAACAGGACGATTGGCTCGCCGAGAATGGTGCGCCCAAGCGGGCGCTCGCGAACCTCATCGTCCAACGCTGCGACGTACCAATAATTACGGAGAAACATCGCGTCCTCCCTGCCGTGCCATTGAGCGCCGACTTTATGCGCAGCGGCCGGTTCGCTCAATCCGTCATCGGGGCGAGCCTCCGACGATGGTTTTAATCGCCGCCTTGATGCTATGATACTCAAAAAGCCCGAGGTGAGGCGACATGCAGGTGAGTGCCGGTCCGGAACTGTTGCGCGACTGGGTTGCGCGGGCGGCAAAGCGTGCGCCGGACAAAAGCTGGGTTGTCTCGGCCGAGGACGGCCGCACCGTCCGCTACGGCGAGCTGCACGAAATTGTCGGGCGTTTTGCCACGCTGCTGCGCCAGCGCGGCCTTGGTGCCAACGACCGTGTTGCGCTCCTTGCCAATAATTCGATTGAGCATTTGCTTTGTTTTTTCGGCGTGATGGCGGCCGGCGCGACGGTCTGCACCGTCCATATTGAGATGAACCGCAATCAGCTCGGCAATATTTTCGAGCGGCTCAAGCCGAAGCTGATCTTCTATCAAGACGGCCTGCAGCTCGACGACCTTCTCGCCGGCACCGCCTTGCCGCGCTTGCGCATCGGACGCTGGGACAAGCCCGAACTCGGCACGTTGTGCGCCGAACTGGCGCGGCTGGCGCCAAGCGAGCCGTCCCCTCCCTACCCTCCTCCGCTTGCGGGGGAGGGTAAGCAGGGGAGCGGGCCGGAAGACGACGCGATCATCCTGTTTACGTCGGGCACCAGCGCCACGCCCAAGGGCGTCATTCTGAACTTCCGCGAATACCTGTTGAACATCGATCCGCTTGCCGAAGGCTTCGGCATCACCGCCGACGACCGGCTTTACGATTTCCGACCGTTTAGCTGGAATTCGGCACAGACTCTGGGCGCCCTCACCGTTGTCAACCGCGGCGCGACGCTGGTCTTGTCGGAGAAATTCTCGGCAAGCCGCTTTTTCCAGCACTTGCGCGAGCACGGCGTCACCATCGCCACCGGCAATCCGACGACGATCAATATTCTGCTCAACAGCGAACAGAGTTGGCAGGGGCAGGCTTGGCACCGCGATAATCTGCCGAAGCTGCGCTTTGTCACATCGAGTTCGGCGCCGCTTTTGCTCGAAGAATGGAAGCGGTTCGAGCAGAAATTCGGTATCCCGGTGGCGCAGGGCTGCGGCGCCAGTGAAGCGAGCTGGATCGCCGCCATTCCGGGCGAAGAACGCCGGCTCGGCAAGGTCGGGCGGCCGCTGCCCTATCACGATCTCGCCATCGTCGATGCCGAGGGCCGCCGCCTGCCGCCGGGCGAAATCGGCTATGTCGAGCTCGGCGGCCTCGGCGATCACCCGTTCCGCTATCTCGGCGAAGACGGCGAGGTCAAAGTCCACAGCCGCGGCCGGTTTCGCACCGGCGACCTTGGCAGTCTCGACACCGACGGCTTTCTGACGCTGAGCGGCCGCGAGAAGGAACTGATCATTCGCGGCGGCGCCAAGATTTCGCCGGTCGAGATTGACTCGTTCCTGATGCAGCACGCCGATGTCATCGAGGCCGCCACTATCGGCGTCCCCGACGCCATCTACGGCGAGGAAGTGATGAGCTATGTCGTGGCGCGGCCGGGCGCCAGCGTCGATGCCGCGACGCTGCTGCACTACTGCGCCGGCGCGCTGCCGGCGTCGAAGGCGCCGAAGCGCATCGTGATCAGCACATCGTCCTTGCCGAAAACCGATCGCGGCAAACTCGATCGCCGCGCGCTGGCGGAGAGGTGGAGGTTTGAGGCGAGCCGCTAATTCACGGCCCGCAGTTGTGTTATGGTGCCGGCGTCCGATTTTGGAGGAGACGCGTCATGGTGAAGTCACGTCGTGGCCTCGATGACCGGCATCGCGACAAGAGCGGCAAGATCGACAAGAAGCACGGCAATACGCGGGTGGCCTCGCTGCGCAAGGAATATGGCCCTGGTTTCGCCAAAGGCCGCCGCAAGGATTTAATGCTCAAGAACCTGCTCAGAGAGAGCGGATCGGCCTCGCTCCACGAATATTTGAGACATCATTCCCGGTAACAGCGGCGCGACCGCATTGAGCCGACCGGTCTGGCCCGAAATGGCCAGCCCTTTGCCGATTCACTTCGTCAAAAAACTCACCAGCTTCGGAAAGACCTGATCCGGCGCCTCATCGATCAGCCAGTGGCCTGAGCCCTTGATGACAACGCCGTCGACATTGTCATCCACCAGCCGGGCCTGTTCGATGAGGAATTCTCCCGAAGCTTTTTCGCCGGTGAGGACCAGCATCGGCATTGTCAATTTGGTCTTGGCGAATGCGGCGAAATCCTTGCCGTCCTGCTCGAACGCCCGAAACACTTCGAAACCGGCGCGCATCGCGCCAGGCCGCGCATAGGCCTTAGTGTAGAAGCGGCGGTCGCGCTCCGACACCGACTTCTTCGGGTTGGCGGCAAAGTCGTTCCAGAAGTGATCGAAATAGATGCGCTCGCGGCCGGCGACCAATTTCAGCGGCGTCTCGCCGTAAAAATTGAAGTGCCACTTGTCGTGCAAAAGCCAGACGTTTTCCCAATTGCCGACACCCGGCAGGAACGCGTCCATCAGCACGATGCGGTCGATCTCGGTGGGATATTGCGCGGCGAAGGCGTAGGCCACCATGAGGCCGATGTCGTGACCGACGACGCGCACGCGCTTGAGGCCGAGCTTGACTGCGAGCGCATGGATATCCTGCGCCATGGTTTTTTTGTCATAGCCTTGCGGCGGCCTGGAGGATTGGCCGAAGCCGCGTAAGTCCGGTGCAATGACCGCATTTGTTGCGGCAAGCCGCGGGATCAGCGGCAGCCACATATGGCTATTTTGCGCGTAGCCGTGCAGCAGAATCACCGGCTCGCCTTCGCCGGCCGCGAGATAGTGCAGCCGCACGCCATCGAGCTTTGCGAAGTGGCTTCGAACAGTCGGCGCTTTCTTCGCTACGCGGGCCACTTGGGCCGCCTATCGTCCCGACCGTGCCAGCGAATGCACCCAGCCGTGCATGCGCTTCTTGGCATTGTCGATATCCCCTTTCGAGAAAAAATCCTCCGGCCGCACTTTGTCGACCGGATAGATCGGGCGCAGAAAGTCGCTCTCGTAGCCAAACGGAACGGTGGCGTCGATGCCCATGCCGCCTTCGAAGCGCGTGTTCGACGCGGTCCATTGCTGGCCGCCGGCGGTCATCCGTTCCGCCGGCATGAAGGTCTGGCCGCGACCGCCGGGAATCGGGTTGAGAATGTCGGTCTGCGGATTGACGCGCGTGGTCAGGCACCACATCACGTCGTCCATCGAATAGGGATCGACATCCTCGCTCACCGCGATGGCGATCCGCATGCCCTGCGAGCACGACAGGATGGCGCCGAGGAAATTACGCTGCCAGCCCTCGTCGATCTGGTGGCGTTTCTTCACCTGGATGACGCAGCCGCCCCAATCGGTCATGCAATAGGGGATCACCACATTCTGCACGATGCCCGGCTGCAGGCGATTGCACAGTTCGTAGATCGCCGCCTCGCGCACGGAGGTGTCGATGTTGTGATCGTCGAGCATGTGCACGCCGAGTGCAAAGATGATCGGCTTGGTCTCGGGCTTGCGCATGGTGATGGCGGTGACGTGAAACGTCGGTGCCTTGTAGGCCTTGCCCATGTAGCCGGCCCATTCCGGATGGAAATGATGACGGCCCTGCACGCCGGCATCCTCGGCTTCCTTGGTCTCGTATCGCCGGTCGCGCGGATTAACGTAGCCTTCGAGCACCAGTTCGCAATCGGCCAACGCCATGGCGTCGACGGTGCGCGCTTTGACGAGGCGGATCGGCGCGCCCTGCACGGCCGACGCCACGCCAATCTCGTCGCAGCCCATCGGCAGCACCGCATAGTCGAAGCCCGCGCCGGCGAGCAACGTGCAGGCCGGCGGCACGCCAAAGCACATGGTGATCGGAACCGGCTGGTCTTCCTTGTAGTATTTGTTGACCACCTGCCACATATGCGAGCCGGGCGAGATCTGGAACGTACCGACATTGCCCCAGCGGAAATTCATGCGGTTGTAGCCGAGGTCGGAGCCGCCATCGAATTGCGGGCCGGTGACGCAGCGGATGCCGGAGCCGACGGTGAGTTCGGATTCGTAAGTAGTGTGCCGGATCGGCACCATCCATTGATTGACGTCGTTCGGCCGCTCGATCACGTGTTCCTGACACGGCGCGTCGCTCTGCGCGATTTCCACGGGCTTCATTGGATGCGACAGCGCGTATGCAAGCTTTCTCACCCGCTCGGCGTCGTCCTTCCAGCCGAACATGCGGTTGATCACCCCCATGTCGCCGAACAGGTTGGTGACGACACGATGATTGGGCCTGCCCTTGACGTTGTTGAACAGGATGGGGCAACCGCCATCCATGTGCTTTTGCAGGCCCGTGACCTGCAAATCGGGATCGACCTCCTTGTCGGTCTCGATCAGCTCGCCCGATGCGCGCAGCCATTCCAGTGTGCTACGCAAGTCGAAAGCCTGGTTTGGCGTCGTGGCGGCCTGTTGTGCCTTACGCCGATCTTCTTTTAACGCTGGCTGTTGCATCGAAGGCGTTCCCATTGTCAGAGTTTGAATGAATTATCTGCACGGGGAGCACGACCTGTCAACGCAACCGCAGCGCCGCGAAGCGCCGACGCAAGGCTGCGCCGAATAGCTGTTATCGGTCAGCGACTAGATTTCGAGAAGATGCCGCAGCTTGTTCGTCAGGGTTGCAAGGCCCGGACGCGGCGCCAGCCCGGCTTCGCGGGTCGCGATAAAAGGCACCGACACATCATAGTCGACATGCCGCAGTGCCACATTCGGGCGCGCGAGATCGAGCACCATGTAACTCGCACGGCGATCGCGCGAGCGCGGTTCGCCGACAGTGCCGGGATTCATCAGATAATAGGCGTCGTCGCAAAGCTGAGTATCATGTGCATCGGGCCTCGTCGTTCGGCCATCGCGCCATTGGTAGACTCCTGCCCGATGGGTGTGTCCGAAGGCGCAGATGCGCGCCCCGGACGGATGGGCCGCAAGTGCTGCGAAGCTGAGCATCCGGCGCTCATCATTGTCGAGCCTGACATTGTCGCAGCGGGTCTCGGGATGCAGCGCGCCGTGCACCGCAATCAGCTTGCCATCGATCGTGGCCTTCAGCGGCAGGTCGCGCAGAAAAGCAAGCTCGCCGGCGCTCAGGCGCTGTTGCGTCCAGGCTGCCGCACGCGCCGCCGTCGGACTGAAATCCTCCGTGGTAACCCGCCCGCAGACGGCAAGATCGTGATTGCCGGCGACACAGACGGCGTTGCTGTCGCGGATCAGCGCCAGGCACTCGGCGGGCCTGGTATTGTATCCGACGATGTCGCCGAGGCAGACGATGCGGTCGACCGATTGCGTCGCGATATCCGCGAGCGTCGCCTGCAGCGCCTCCAGATTGGCATGAATGTCGGAGATGAGCGCGAGCTTCACGGCCCGGCGCCGTCCTGTCCGGCCTGTGACGCCTGCACATTCGACGCGCCGAAGCGCGCGGCGAGGCGATGCAGCGCGGCGCCGATGACCGGCATTGGATCGGCCACGGAGAACGCCGATTTTGCCTCGCAGCCGAGAACCCAAGGCAGCCACGTTACGAGCGGCACGCCGGATTGCCGCGCCGCGGGAAAATCCTTCAACATATTGCACCAGCGCACGCCGGCCTTGGCGCGCGCGCTACGCGGCCGCGGCGTTCCCGTGAGGTCTGCGTAAACCAATGCGGGGATGTTGACGCCGGCGGCGGCACCGGCATGATGCCACAGCGTGAAGCGGGGATTGATCTCGAGGAGATGCAGCTTGCCGGCCCGATCGCGCTTGAAGTCGAGCTTGGCGACGCCGGTGAGGCCGAGCCGCTCGACGATGGCGCGGCCGCGCGCCCGCAAATCCGCGACGTCGGTGATTTCGAGCGCGGTGGTGTGTCCGTACGTCACCGGAAAGGTGCGGATCTTCTGCCCGGTGAACTCGCCAGCGATGGCACCGCGTCCGTCAACATAACAGTGGTAGCTTTCGATCTGCGCTTCCGCGCCGGGAACGAGCTCCTGGGCGAGCAGGGCGATATTGACGTCGCGCAATTGCGGCCAAAGCTGCCGCAATACTTCCGCGCTCTCAGCCGCGAGCGCTTTGCGCAAACCGAAAGTTTCGTCCCATCGTCCAGCGCGATTGAGCGGCTTGATGATGACGGGGTAGTTTAGATCAAGCTCAGCCGGCTCCGTGTTTGCCGGGTGAAATTGCAGCGCTGCCGGCACCGGCAGGCCGTGCTGTTTCGCCAAGGCTGCGAAACGGCCCTTGTCGAGCAAGTCCTCGACCAGCGTCGCATCCGCGATGACGAAGCGAAAAGCCCGCGCCAGCCGCTCCCGATGCCGCGAAATGAACTGCAGATGCTCATCCTGTTCATAGAACAGGACCGGCTGTTCGCTCTGGCTCATGCCGAACCGCAGCAATGCTTCGATGCGCCGTTCCGGATCCTGCGCGGCATCCCAATGGAGCCGCGATTGCGCAAAGCGCGAATAGAGCGATGGGGCGCCCGGTCGCGCCACGACGCTGCAGGCAATGCCGGCCCCCGCGATCGGCCGCAGCAGGTCCATGTCGCCCATGACGCAGGCCGGCACCGGCCGCGCGGGTGGCTCGACTTTGCGGCCTGCGACGACGAGTGGCCGCGCGGAGGACTCCCGATGCAGCAGCGGTCCGAACGCCGACCTCAAGCGGGACACGAGGCGCCACAACAGCGGCGTTTGCTTGATGGTACGCTTGGCGTGGCGTCGGGCGATCGAGAGCAGACTTGTCGGCCAGCCGCGCCACGTTGCCGCCGCGCTGTAATCGTACAGCTTCACGCGCAGGTCGGACCATTCCAGCTTGTACTGCTCGTCCCCGATGGTGAAGTCGAACAGGCGCAGGCCCCGATTGATCGCGTAGGCCAATAGCTCGCGAAGGTGCAGCGTGCCGGGACCGTAGCGGGTCAATTCATCGTCGCAATAGCTCGACAGCACATGGTAGTAGCAGTCGCCGTAAACGATTGCGAAATTGGCCGCGGCGCAGGTAGCGCCGATCTCGATGCGGCTGACATGGGCCATATGCCGCGAATTGGCATTGGACGCGAAATCGGCAAAGAACTCCCGATAGCCCGGGCGTGCGAAAATGTCGGCGATGCCTTTGTGCGCGAATATGCGCTTCTTCTGCGCCCACAACGTATCGAGCGTTCGGCGCAAGTCGTCCGGCTCCGCGGCGGTTTCGAAGCGAATCTCGCCGAATGCCTCCATGCGCTTGCGCTTGGTGCGGTCGCGGCGACGCGTCGCCGAGGATCGTCTGTCGCGATAGAATGATTCCCAATCGGGGCCCAATTGCGTGATATGCGCGCTGTTGGCGTTGGGCACGACGCCGAGATTGATGAAGGGGTTGGCCTGGACGCCGACGGTCTGCGGCATTTTCTCGAGCTCGATCCAGTCGTAGCGCAGTTCCGGATCGGACTGCAGGCGCAACTGCAATTCGCGCCACAAATCGAGAAAGCGGGCGGGCTCCACGCGCTGCGAAAAATCCCGCGCCAATAGCGGCGCGTTATAGTCGCACAGCTCCTGGCCGAGCCAGCACAGTCGGCGCGGCGAATATTGCGTCTCGACCGCAAGCGGCAGGATGAATGCGGTTTTGCCGTCAGCGAAACGGCCGACGACGATGACCGGCACGACACCGTCGCGCCCGCCGATGTGGCGATGCCACGCGGCCAGCCATTCGAATGTCTGGAACGCCGTGCATTCGGCGATCTGCTCGAACTGGCGCCATTCGCCTTCGACGCCGTCGAGGCGGGCATGAATCGTGAAGCTCAGATCGGGTGAAAATTCGCGGGACAAATCCGTCAGCCGCGCCAGTGCGGCGCGGCCTAAATCCGCCGGAGGTTCCGCCACGGGTGTCGCGGTCCGCAACGCCGCCATTGGTTCTACGCTTGCCACGATCTGGACCGGACGGACTGGAGCCTCATTGGGAACTCTGATAGGAGCAAATCCTTAAATCTGCATCCCCAGTGCGCGGTTACGTCGGATTAACGTAAAAAGTTTGCTGCGCAAATGCGTGAGACGGCGTGTCGGTTTGGCGCAGTCAAGCCGGTGGAAACGACCGCTCGACAGCCGTATCCTTAACTGAATAATTTTACGTGCCCGCAAAATGCTGCGGCACGGTTGGGAGGACGTTATGAATAATTTTCGGTTTTTTTCGCGGCTGGTCGGCCTGTGCCTGATCGCGCTTCCGGCGACAACCGCGGCATTTGCCCAAGCCGACCGCTATCCGACCAAAACGGTGTCGATCATCTCCGATGCGGCGCCGGGCTCGACGCCGGACGTCGATGCCCGCTTCGTTGCGGAAGGACTGGCAAAAGTGTGGGGACAGCAAGTCATCGTCGTCAATCATCCCGGCGCCAACGGCAGCATTGCCGCACGCGCCGCGACTGACGCTATCCCGGACGGCTACACGCTGTTTATGCCGGCGCTCTCGACCTTCGTCGCGCTGCCGTCGATCGCGCCGAATCTGCCGCTGCAGCTGCCACGCGATTTCATACCGATCGGATACACCGCCGAAAATCCGATGTTTGTCGCGGTGAACCCCAAGCTCGGCGTCAGCACATTGCCGCAACTGATCGCCCTGGCGAAGAAGGAACCGGGAAAAATTTCGATCGCTGTCACCGGCGCCGGCAGGCTTACGGACCTCACCGGACTGTTGCTGCAGGACCGGGCCGATGTGCAGTTGCTGCGGGTTCCCTACAACGGCGGGCCGGCGGCGGCGCTGGCCGATGTCGGCTCGGGTCGCGTGTCGATGATCATCGAGGGCTATTCAGGAATCGTCGGCGCGGTGAAGGCCGGTCAGGTGAAGCTGATCGCGGTTGCCTCGCCCGAGCGCTTGCCGCAATTTCCCGACCTGCCGACGGTTGCCGAAACGCTGCCGAACTTCCGGGCACTCGGCTGGCAAGTCATGGTCGCGCCGAACGGCACGCCGGAAACGATCGTCAGCAAGATCAGCACCGATTTAAGCAAAGTCGTCAGCGATCCGGACTTCAAGCAGCGGTTAGGGAAGATCGGCAGCTATTCGCGTGCCATGACGCCCGAACAAACGCTTGCCTTTGTCCACCAGGAGCAGCAAACGTGGGGCCCGATGCTGCAAAAGGCCGCAAAGCAGTGAGATACCAAATTTTTTCAGGAAGGATTTCGCCATGTTGACGCTTTATTACGCTCCGGGCGCGTGCTCGATGGCCTCGCATATTGCGCTCGAGGAAAGCGGCGAGAAATACGAGCCGAAGAAGGTCGATCTCGCCGGCGGCGAGCAGCGCAGCGAGGCCTATCTCAAGATCAATCCGCTGGGACGCGTGCCGGCGCTCCGCCTCGATAATGGCGAGCCGCTGACCGAGAACACGGCCATTCTGCCTTATCTCGGCAAACGTTTCGGCCTATGGCCGAAGGATGCCGGCGCCGAAGCGAAAGCGCTGTCGCTGATCGGCTTCTTTGCCTCGAGCGTGCATCCGGCGCATGCCCATGTCGGCCGGCCCGAACGCTACACCGCCGATGCGAGCGCATATCCGGGCATCAAGGATATGGGCCTCAAGACGTTCCACGGTTATTTGAAGCAGATCGACGGCATGCTGGCGGGACGCGAATGGTTTTCCGACCAATATTCGGTACTCGATCCCTATGGCTTCGTTTTCTACACTTGGGGCGTGCGCCGCGAACTGCCGATGGCGGAACTGAAAAACTACACAGCGCACAAGGATCGGCTGCTCAAGCGGCCCGCCGCCGCGAAGGTTGTCGAGGACGAGAAGATCAAGGTGTGACCCGGGGCGTCATACAACCCTTGCAATTTTCGGTTGAATATCTCTAGACTGGTGGCCATGTCGGGGGGCGCGACATGGCGGAAAATCAGCCGGAAAAGATTGCGGGTAAGAACGTCGAGAAAGTCGGCGTCATCATCGTTCACGGCATCGGCGAGCAGAAGCGCTTCGAGTTTCTCGAGGGCGAAACCCGCAAGATTGTCGATGCCATAATCGCGAATTTCGGCGCACGCCGGCGTGACGTGACTCCTACGCTCACGACGGGGGCAGGGGATTTATTCCAGGGCGAACAGGCAAGCTGGGTCTCCGGTCGGGAAGCCCCACTGCATACTTTTGTGGAACTGCCAGACAAAGTCGTCGACATAGCTTTTCACGAAGTATGGTGGGCCGATATCAACGAAGCTCTGTCACTCGGCAAACAAATCCGATTTTGGTGGTGGGGCCTCACGCTCGCCGGCATCGCCACCCACAACAACCAGTTTCTTCCTGGAGCGTTGCAGCGAACGAGGCTGCCAAATAACGCTGGTCATCTTTCATGGTGGGACCGTATCCGGATGGGATATGTTTCCGTCCTCTTCGGATTTTCCGCGTTTTCGATCGCTCTGGTGAATCTGATCCTCAAGCAGCTCAATTTTGCACCGTTGCCATTGACCGAGACGATCGTAAATTACCTCTCCGCCGTAAAGCTCTACAGCCAGACCAAGCGCGCTGGCGGCAGCCCGATGGATGGCCCGGATGAGCCACCCCGCGCGGCCATTCGGCGTCGCATGATCCGCGTCATGGTTGACGTCGCCGAGGCTGGGTACGACCGCTGGTACATTCTCGCTCATAGTCTTGGAACAGTGGTGGCTTGGAACGGATTAATGGAGATTCAGCAAGCGCTGCCCAACTATCTCGACCGCGCGTGCTGGAACGACCCCACAACAGCGCCGCTGCGTGGAACAAGCGCCACCGCATTTAACATCAACGCAATGATGCCGAATCGGCCGATCTGGCTCGGTCACCGCGCGATCCTAGAACGCGACGCACTGTTCAAGACCTTCCGCGGCATCCTGACCTACGGCTCGCCGTTGGAGCGGTTCTGCGGTCTTTGGAGCGCGATGATTCCGATCAACGTGAAGGAAGATCCATTCCAGGAAGGCACCGAATGGATCAACGTCTATGATCCGACCGATCCGGTCGGCACTTGGATCGAGGACTTCGATCCAGTGCTGGCAGCATCGCAGCGTGGACATGCGACTCTCAAGCCTGAAAACTTTCCGTGCCGTGCGTCGCCGATCTTGCTGCTCAGCCACATTTGCTATCTCACCGCTTCGCGACTGAGCTCGCTTCGCTTGGCGAAAGACCACCGGTACTTACTCGTCAATCAGGTCGCGGATTGGCTGGTGCGGGGCGGTAGTTTGGGAGCACGTATCAACGCCGCTCCTAGAGGAAAATTCACCTTCTGGATGTCCCGCGCCACAACCGAGACCGGCACTCATCGGCTGTGTTTCTGGCGGGTAATTTGGCGTTTCGTTCAAGCGGCCATCGTCGGCCTTGCGCTCACGATACTGACCGTGCTGTCGCTGAAATATGTCGTTGTTCCCGCTCTCCGGCTGATGCGCTCACACCTCTTCCCGTTTGTGAAGCATGTCCTTGTCTGGCTTCACCTGCCATGTATCGCGAGCGCATTGTCCTATCTCATCGCCGGAATTGCCGCGATTCTATTCAAGCTTTTTGCGACCATAGCTTGGATCTCGACGATTCTGGTCATACACCTCAGATTCAATCAGCACATTGCCGGCTTCGTGGCCGACGCCGTTTTGCTGTGGCTGCTCACGGCGATTGCTGTGGCAATATTCAGCTACATTCGCAACCGCTCAGCGGCGGGCGAACTGGCTGACCTCCGAGCGCATACCGAGTTTCAGAGCCGCTTGCGTGAATAGGGATTCACGCCGTCTTCTGCACCTTCAACCCTAGCTCATTGATGGTGCGCTCACGCATGATGAATTTCTGGATTTTGCCGGTCACCGTCATCGGAAATTCGTCGACGAATTTGACGTAGCGCGGCACTTTATAGTGCGCGATCTGATCGCGGCAGAACGCCTTGATCTCGTCTTCACTGGCGACCACGCCGGGGCGCAGCTTGACCCAGGCGCAGATTTCTTCGCCGTAGCGGTCGTCCGGCACGCCGATCACCTGGACGTCCTGGATTTTCGGATGCCGGTAGAGGAATTCCTCGATCTCGCGCGGATAGACGTTCTCGCCGCCGCGGATCACCATGTCCTTGATGCGGCCGACGATGTTGCAATAACCCTCAGCGTCGATGGTGGCGAGGTCGCCGGTATGCATCCAGCGCGCCGCATCGATGGCTTCCCGGGTGCGTTCCTCGTCGCCCCAATAGCCGAGCATCACCGAATAGCCGCGCGTCAGCAATTCGCCGGGCGCGCCCGGCGGCACGATGCGGCCGTTGATATCGACGATCTTCACTTCGAGATGCGGCTGGATGCGGCCGACGGTCGAGACGCGGCGTTCCAGCGGGTCTTCGGTCGAGCTTTGAAAGCTGACCGGGCTGGTTTCGGTCATGCCGTAGGCGATGGTGATCTCCGAAAGATTCATCATGGCGATGCAGCGTTTCATCACTTCGATCGGGCACGGCGAGCCGGCCATGATGCCGGTGCGCAGCGACTTGAGATCGAAACGGGCGAAGTCCGGGTGATCGAGCTCGGCAATGAACATGGTCGGCACGCCGTGCAGCGCCGTGCAACGCTCCTCGGCGACCGTTTCCAGCGTCACCAGCGGATCGAAGCCCTCGCCGGGAAACACCATGCAGGCACCGTGCGTGACCGCAGCGAGATTGCCCAGCACCATGCCGAAGCAATGATAGAGCGGCACCGGAATGCAGAGGCGGTCTTCCGGCGTCAGCCGCATCGCCTCGCCGATGAAAAATCCGTTGTTGAGGATGTTGTGATGCGACAGCGTCGCGCCTTTGGGAAAACCGGTGGTGCCGGAGGTGAACTGAATGTTGATCGGCTCGTCGAATTGCAGTTGCGGCGCGAGCTCCGCGATGCGAGCGGCTTCTTTCGCTGTGTCGCGCGCCATGATTTCGGAAAAGCGGAAGGTGCCGGGATGCCAGCCGTCGCCGAGGAGCACGACCGAACGCAGCGCCGGCAACCGCGCCGACTCAAGCTTGCCCGGCGTGGCGTGACCGAGTTCCGGCGCCAGCTCGCGCAGCATGCCGACATAATCCGAGGTCTTGAAGCGTTCGGCGAGAATAAGCGCCTTGCAGCCCACTTTGTTGAGCGCGTATTCGAGCTCGGCGATGCGATAGGCCGGATTGATGTTGACCAGGATGAGCCCGACCTTGGCACTGGCGAACTGGGTCAGCACCCATTCCGAATTGTTGGGCGACCAGATGCCGATACGGTCGCCCGGCTGGAGACCCAGCGTCAAAAGTCCGGCCGCAAGCCTGTCGACCTCCCGGTGCAACTCGCCGTAGCTGAGACGTACTTTTTGGTGCCGGACGATCAGTGCCGGGCGCGACGCCCATTGGTCGCAGATTGCGTCGAAAAACTGCCCGATCGTCTCGCCGAGCAGCGGCTGATCGCTGGCGCCATGGACATAACTCGCTGTAAGTCCGGCCATTGCGCGCCCTCCCCGACGTTTCGGCAACTATAGCGCCTTCCCGCGGGACCTGCGAAGTCTCATCATGCGGGAATGCCGATTTCAGACCGGCCTTTTTGTGCGCGGCCCGGCTTGCTAAGCTTCGCCAAACGCACGCGATAAGGGCGGCGCGAGGAAATTCCAAGGAGATTCATGTCCGACACGCTTGCGGAACTTTCAGTGTCGCTGTGGCGTGGCACAGAGGACGGCCGCTACCGGACTTACACCGTGCCGCGGCGCGCCAGTCAGACCGTGCTCGACGTTGTCACCTTCGTGCAGCGTCATCTCGACCCGACCCTGTCGTACCGCTTTGCCTGCCGGGTTGGCGTATGCGGCTCGTGCGCCATGACCGTCAATGGCAAGCCGCGCTGGACCTGCCGCACCCATGTCGAGAAAGTCGCCGGCGACGGCCGGCTCGAAATCGGACCGCTCGAAAATCTTCCGGTGATCAAGGATCTGACCACCGACATGGAGCGTTTTTTCGAGAAGTGGCAGGAGGCCAAAGGCGTCTTTGCGCCGTCGCAGACCCGGCAAGACCCCATCGCGCAAATCCGGCCTGACAGCCCGACGCGCATTGCCGCCGACGCGGCCATCGAATGCATCAATTGCGGCGTCTGTTATGCCGGCTGCGATACTGTGCGCTGGAACCCGGACTATTTTGGGCCGGCGGCGTTGACGCGGGCCTGGACGCTGGTCAATGACCAGCGCGATGCCGGCAATGGCGAGCGGCTACGCGCCGTTGCGGCCTCCGGAGGTTGCCATTCCTGCCATTCGCACCAGTCGTGTCAGGAACTTTGCCCGCAGACGCTCAATCCCACGGCCGCGATTGCCGGCCTGAAGCGGCGGACAACAGCGGCCTATCTCAAGGGCGAGCTCAAGCCATGAATGTGCGGCTTTATCTTTGGCAGCGTGCGACAGCGGTGGTGATGGCGCCGCTTGTGCTCGTTCATATCGCGGTGATCTTCTACGCGACGCGCCAAGGGCTGACTGCCGCCGATATCCTTGCGCGCACGCACGGCAGCATCGTGTGGGCGGCATATTACGGACTTTTCGTCGCCGCCGTTGCCATTCATGCAGCGATCGGCCTGCGCAATATTGTGAGCGAATGGTCGCCGCTCGGCGAACGCCGCGCCGGGCAGTTCGCCATCGGCTTTGGTTTGCTGCTGGCGGCGCTCGGGCTGCGCGCCGTTTATGCCGTGGTGCTGTCGTGATCGGCAACGAGATTAAGCATCGCGGCAGCGCGCTGTGGATCGCCGCCATGATGCATCGGATTTCCGGCCTCGCGCTCGCGGCCTTCCTGCCGTTCCATTTCCTGGCACTCGGACTGGCGATCCAAAGCGAAGCAAAGCTCGACGGCTTTTTGCGCTGGACCGATCAGCCGTGGGTCAAATTCTCCGAGGGCGGACTGGTCTTCCTGCTCACGGTTCATCTCCTGGGCGGTTTGCGCGTTCTGGTGATCGAGAATTTCGCCTGGCGCGACGGCCAGAAGCAGCTGGCGACGGCAGCGGCAGCCGTCTCGGCCATCATCGCTTTCATCTTTCTTGTGCGGGTGTTCTGAGGATCAAATGAACGTCGAGCATCTCAAGACCGACATTCTGATTCTCGGCTCCGGCGGCGCCGGATTGTTTGCCGCCCTGCACGCCCACAAGGCCAGCCCCGATCTCGACATCACGGTGGCGAGCAAGGGCCTGCTCGGCAAATGCGGCTGCACCCGCATGGTGCAAGGCGGCTACAACGTCGCGCTCAATCCCGGCGATTCGATCGAGCGGCATTTCATGGACACGATCGAGGGCGGCAAATGGCTGCCGCATCAGGAATTGGCATGGACGCTGGTCACCACCGCCATCGAGCGCATGCGTGAACTCGAGAACGAAATCGGATGCTTCTTCGACCGCAACCCCGACGGCACGCTGCACGGCAAGGCCTTTGCCGGGCAGACCTTCGATCGCACCGTACATAAAGGCGATCTGACCGGCATCGAGATCATCAACCGGCTGATGGAGCAGGTCTGGGCGCGGCCGATCCGCCGCCTGGAGGAGCATCGCGCGGTTGCGCTTATTCCCGCGACTGACGGATCGCTCGCGGGCGTGCTGATGATCGACATACGCACCGGCTCGTTCCGCTTCGTCTCCGCCCAAGCCGTGCTCCTTGCCACCGGCGGCGGGCCGACCATGTACCGCTACCACACGCCGTCAGGCGACAAAACCATGGACGGCCTCGCCATGGCGCTCCGCCTCGGACTTCCGCTGCGGGACATGGAAATGGTGCAGTTCCATCCGACCGGATTGCTCGCCGGGCCTGACACGCGCATGACCGGAACGGTGCTGGAAGAAGGCTTGCGCGGCGCCGGCGGGTACTTGCTCAACGGTTCGATGCACCGCTTCATGGGCGACTACGACCCGAAGCTCGAACGCGCCACTCGCGACGTGGTCAGCCGCGCCATCTATGCGGAGATGCGGGCCGGCCGTACCACGGCAAATGGCGGCGTCTTTATCAAGATGGGCCATCTCGGCCCAGCGAAGGTCGCCAAGCAGTTCAAGGGCATGGTGGATCGTTGCCGGGATTGCGGTTTCGATCTCGCCGGCGGCCTAGTCGAAGTGGTGCCGACCGCGCACTATTTCATGGGCGGCGTGATCTGCGAGGTCGACACTACGACGCAATGCCACGGCCTGTTCGTTGCCGGCGAGGACGCCAGCGGCATGCATGGCGCCAACCGCTTGGGTGGCAACGGCGTGGCCAATTCGACCGTGTTCGGCGGCATTGCCGGCGACGTGATGCCGCGCTGGGTCGCCAGCAATCCGGGCCATCGGCCGCCTGACACGAACGTGCTCGATGCCGAAGTCGACCGCGCGCTCTACCCGTTCGCCCGGCAGCCGGGCGATCTGAATGGACTACGGGAAGAACTCCTCGATACGATGTGGGACGAAGTCGGCGTCGTGCGCGATGCCGCCAGTATCGCGCGCGGGATTGCTGCAATCGATCGGATCGAGGCGGAGCTTCTGGCCACCGGCATCGCCGATAACGGCCGCCGTTTCAATCTGACCTGGCATGATTGGCTCAACTTGCGCTCGTTATGCGAGATCAGCCGCGTCATTGCGCTGGCGGCGCTCAAACGTGAGAATTCCCGCGGCGCGCACTACCGCTCGGACTTCCCGGAGCCCGGCGATCTCGCGACCTCGACCTTCACCGTGGCGCGGCATATATCCGACAAGATCGAGATGACGGAGCGACCGGTCATCTTCAGCCATGTCAAGCCCGGCGAGACGTTATTGCGCGACTCGATCGCAGCAGAGTAGAGGCGAACATGATCCCGCTGTCGTCCATTCAGCGCACCGCCGAGGAATTGATGGCGAAGGCCGCTATCGAGATACCCGACGATTATCTCGCCGGGCTGCGGCGCTGCGCCGATACCGAAAAGGGCGATCTGTCCGCGTTCGTCATCAAAGCCATGCTGGAGAATTACGAAGCAGCCAAGGAAGACCGCCGCGCCATGTGCGGCGATACCGGACTGCCGCGCTGGTACGTCAAGATCGGCAACGAAGCGGGAATCGAGGGCGGCCCGGTGGCGCTCGAAACGGCGCTGCGGCGCGCCACCGCGCATGCGACGACGGCGGTGCCGCTCCGCCCCAACCGGGTCCATCCATTGTGGCGCACCGATCACAACAACAATGTTGGCATCGGCGCGCCGGAGATCGAATATTCATTTCATCCCGACGCCGACTGGATCGAGCTCACCACCGTGCACAAAGGCGGCTTGTTCGGCTCGGATTACCGCATGCTGTTTCCCGGCGACGGCATCGAAGGCATCAAGCGGTTTTATCTCGATACGCTGATCGGCTTCGGCAAGCGCGGACTCGCGTGTCAGCCGGCCATCGTCGGCGTCGGGCTCGGCGGCTCGAAGGATACCTCGATGGTGCTGGGCAAGCAGGCGTCGTGCCTGCGCATCGTCGGCTCGCGCAATCCCGATCCGCGGATCGCCGCGCTCGAAGACGAGTTCAAGGAGATCGGCAATTCCATCGGCATGGGCGCCATGGGCTTCGTCGGCTCGTCGATGGTGATCGATTGCCATATCGAAGTCGGCTATTGCCATACTGGCGGCATGCCGATGTCGGTGCACATGTTCTGCCTGTCGTCGCGCCGCGCCTGCGCGCGGATTTCGCCCGACGGCAAGGTGGCCTTCCGCACCGATCCAATGTGGTTCACCGATTATATGCGCCGCTCCACCGTCGAATGGGGCGAACAAGCCGCAGCGGCGGCAGAGTAGCGTCATGACCGATCTCAAGACTGTTCAGATCGATCTGCCGGCGCGCAGCGAGGATTTGCGCAAGCTGGAAATCGGTTCGGTGGCTTATCTTACCGGGCGCGTCTTCACCGCGCGCGAAGGCGTTTATAAGCGCGCGATCGGCGACGGCTTCGGCATGCCGGCCGGCAAGGATGCGCTCGGCATCACCAATTTCCATTGCTCACCGGCGGCCAGCATCAATCCCGACGGCAGCTATACAGTCGGCGCGGTCACCGCGACCGCGTCATTCCGGTTTGCACAGTGGCTCGATGGCTGGTTCAAAATGTCCGGCTGCAACATCATCATCGGCAAGGGCGGCATGACGTCCGCCACCTACCGCGAACATTTTCTGCCGAATAACGCAATCTATCTCACCACGGTCGGCTACGGCACCGGCGCGCTGCTCGGCCGCGGCATCAAGCGAGTCGCCGGCGTCTATTGGCTGGAGGAACTGGGTCTGGCGCAGGCGGTGTGGGTGCTGGACGTCGAAAAGTTCGGCCCGTTCCTGGTCGAGAGCGACCTTGCCGGTCACTCACTTTTCGAGCGCGAGAACGCCAAGATCGCACCGGGGCTCGAACAGCATTATGCCGGCACCAGACCGGCCACGCTGCGCCGCTACGGCGAGACTGACGACAAGACCAAGGAAGTTATTTGAAGTTATTCCGGATACTTTGTTGCAATCATTTTGCTGGATTTTAGCCGATCGGCTGTAACTTTTCCCTCGCGTGCGACGGCGTCGCTGCGGAGCAAGCCCGTGATCCAAGGAGTGCTGGCCCGATTGCTGGCCCAGGCCCGCAGTGGCGCCTGGTTGGACGGCGCACGGGCGCGGGACTACGGCGTGGCCCTGGGCACGCTCTATTTCGCTGCCTGCCTCGGGCTAGTATTGTGGTCGGGAGCGGCCGGATTAGGCAATCTCGATTTCACCAGCTTCTATGCCGCGGGGCGGCTGGCGCTCACCGACCCGGCGTCGGTTTACGACCTCGCCGCGCACTACGCCATGCAGAAGGCGGTCGCCGGAAATCCGGCGCTGGCCTACAACTATTTCTTCTATCCGCCGGTGTTTCTGCTCGTGTGCGCGCCGCTGGCGACGTTGCCCTACTGGGGAGCCTATACGTTGTGGGGGGCGCTGCAGTTTTGCGTCTACGCGCTGGCGCTGCGGACGGTCGTCGGGCGCGGCGCGACCATCGCGCCCTACCTCGCCTTCCCCGCCGGCCTGCTCGCGCTGGTGATGGGGCAGAACGCCATGCTCACCGCAGCGTTGTTCGCCGGCGCCACCGCCGCGGTGGCGGCGCGGCGCGAGATCCTGGCCGGCATCCTGTTCGGCCTGCTCTGCTACAAGCCGCATTTCGGCTTGCTGGTGCCCGTCGCGCTGGTCGCCGACCGCTATTGGCGCGCGACCGCCGCCGCGGCCGTCACCGTCGCCGGACTGGTGCTGGTCAGTGCGGCGATATTCGGCGCGTCGGTTTGGCTCGCTTATGTCAGCTCGTTCCTGCACGCGACCGCGGGCGTCTACGGCGCCACCCATGCCGGCGCTACATCGACGGGCAGCACCGTGCCGGCGTGGTGGCTGATCAGCCCTTATGGGGTCGCGCTGTCTTTCGGCCTTGCCCGCTCCACAGCGCTCGCGGTGCAAGCAGTTGCTGCGCTTGCCGCCGCCGCGGCGGTCGCCGTGATCTGGCGCCGGCGCGAGTCAGGACCCGGATCCAGGGCGATGGTGCTGCTGGCCGGCACCATGCTGTCGGCCCCGGTGATCCTCTATTACGACTCGCTGCCCGTCGCGGTTTGTCTCGCCTGGGCGGCGGTGGAAGCGCGCCGCACCGGCTGGCTGCCGTGGGAAAAAAGTTTCTTCCTCGCCGCGTTCGTCGTGGCGCTGGTGGAGGGATTGCTGCACGACCTCGTCCACACCCCCGCGCTGCTGATGGTCACGCTGGGCGTGATGGTGCTGGCGTGGCGGCGGGCGGGACTTGCCTGCAGCCCGGCCACAGCGGCGCCTCGTCAGCAGGCTTTGCCCGGCTGATCTCGATCATCGAGGACTGGGCGCTTCACAGCACCCTAATGAACGGCCGCGCCGCGGTCGGATCGACTTCGACCTCGGCGCCGTTCGGGATTGCTTTGGTGATATCGACATCGAAGCCGGAAATCATGGTGAAATCGGCGAGCGCCGCGCCCTGCACCATGATCGGATTGACTCGATTCAAAACCAGCGCCGCCGGCACCACGCCGCGCGACGCCATCTCGTGCAGCATCCAGGCGGTGGCGACGCCGCCCTTGGCGGCATCGAGCACCAGCACGCGGCCGCGATAGCTCTCGCCGGCGAGCTTGTGTTGGGGACGCGAAAAAACGCCGCGGATGCGATCGAGATCGTAGCGCGCCGAAAAGCCATCGCTGGCGACGAGCGCCGGCGCCCGCACTTTGCGGCCCATTCCCGCAGCGCCGTAGAACAGGGTCTGGCTCATGTCAGCTTTCCACCGGCGCAGGCGGCGGCAACGCATTCTTCCATCGACAGCAGGACCGGCCGATAGCCGTAGCCGCCAAGGATGTTGGTGAGCTTGGCGGAGTTTGTCGCCAGTCCCTTCCAGCCATTGGCTTCCGCCATTTCGCGTGCGTAGCTTTGGTAGAAGCACATGCCGGACAGGACGGCGCCGCCGGCGGCCTCGATCCGCGCGGTCAGCCCCATGCGGTCGCAATCCGGCTTCACCTGCGGGCTGGTCACGGCGAAGAGCGGAATTTCAGCACGGCGGCCGTCAAGCATCGCGGCCAATGTCTGCATCTCCACGAGGCTGAGTTGCGGCGCGGAAAATACGACCACATCGACCGCGCCGATATCCCTGGCATATTCCGCATGCAGAGCGCGGACATCGGCCTGACCGATGTCGTGGGTCTTCAGCATCTCTCCAGCGGGAACGATATCCTCCAGCCGCGCAGCTTCCGGCGTGATGCCGGCCATGTGAAACAGCGCCACCGAGCCGAAGCTCGCCAGCGCCGCACCGAAATGTTTCAGTTCGTCGGCACTCGGCACGCGATCGATGCCGAGGAGCGCCGGCACCTGCGAATAGTCGCCGGCCAACCGCCCGACAAGGCCGCCAAGCGCGCCCCATTCGGAGAGTTCGCGTGGCGTGAATGACAATTCGACCAGGAACGTCGCCTGACGCCGCTCATCCAGATGATAACCGTAACGCGGCGTGCGTCCGGTGAGGCCGGCGCTGAGCGCCGAAGGGCCGCCCTCGAAATTCGAGCGCGCACCGCACACGCTGTTTGAATAGATCACCACGCCGGTGTCGCCGTAAGCCATGTGCTCGCCGCGCACCGGCGGCATGATGGTCTGATAATTGATGCAGGTGTCCGTCATCAGCACGCCGAGCGCCTCGAACGCGGCAATGGCGCGGCTTTCGAGATCGAGCATCCAGCGCTGTTGCTTGAGCCGCGCGGCTTGTGCGAAGTCAGTACCGCGCGGGTCGGTGATGGTCGGGATGCGAACGCTGCGCTGCCCGGCGGGCAGCGTCGCCCAGGATTCGAGCCATTCGACGCCGGCGGCGCCGAGCAATTCCGTGTCGGCCATGATGTGGGCCTGACCGACCGCAACGAAGTCTTGGGCGCCCAGATAGTCGCCGACTGTGATCTGATGCTCGATCGCCCATTGGCGCAGCGGACCGAAGTCTCCCGCGCGCATCGCCTGTTCTTCGTCGTTCAGCCTCACGGCGACAAATCTATTTCGCCGTTACGCCGGCGGCTTTGATCAGCGGCACCCATTTGTCGATTTCGGCGCTGACCAGATGGCCGAGTGCCTCGGGCGAACGTTGATCCGGCGGCGGAAGATCGGCCCCGATTGCGGCGAGGTGCTTGATGATATCGGGGTCCTGCATGGCCTTCTGGACCGCGGCGTTGATCTTGCCGACGATCGCAGCCGGCGTACCTTTCGGCATGAACAAAGCGGTCCAAGCGACGGTTTGCAGTTGCGGCAAACCGGCCTCATTGGCCGACGGCACGTCGGGGATCGACGGCGCGCGCTGCGGGATCGTGACGACGATGGGGTTTTCGCTACCGTTGAGAATATGCGGCGTCGCCGTAACTACCTGATCGAACAACATGTCGATCTGACCGCCGAGAAGATCGTTGGTCGCTTCCGAGAGTCCGCGATAAGGGACGTGGGTGACGTCGGCGCCGGTCAGGTGATTGAACAGCAGCAACGTCAAATGCGAGATCGAGCCGACGCCCGCTGAACCCATTGTCGCCTTGCCCTTGTTGGCCTTGGCCCAGGCGATGACGTCGGCGAGCGTGTGCACCGGCAGCGTCTTTTTGGTCACCAGCACCATCGGGGTCGAAGCGACCAGAATGACCGGTTCGAAATCCTTGCGCGGATCGTAGGGCAGATCGCTATAGATGCCGACGCTTGCCGCGTGCGTACCGAGATTGCCCATGACCATGGTGTAGCCGTCGGGCGTCGCGCGCGCGACCTTTGCAGCACCGATCGTACCGCCGGCGCCGGTCACATCCTCGACCACGACTTGCTGTCCGAGCGCAGGACCGATGGCCTGTGCAATCAGGCGGCCGAGAATATCGGTCGGACCGCCGGCGGCAAATGGCACGACCATGGTTACCGGGCGGCTGGGATATCGATCTTCGGCCCGCGCGCTCGAAGCAACGACTGCAGCTAAAACGATGCCGGATAAAACCGCGGCGGCCACGCCGCAAACGCCACGAGCCCTGGACATCTCTCTCCCCGCACACAAGACAACGCATGATTGCGCTGCATTTTTCTTTGCCGGCCAGTCTTATGGAGGACCAGGGGCGAGTCAAATGCGCGCGAAGCATGATGAGGCGGGGAACGACGAAGCGAGATGATGCGGCGTTCGGCGAATTTCGCTGGTACAGCTGGGTGGACTCGAACCACCGACCTCCTGATCCACAGTAAGTTTTCGACCGCTGCCACGAGCCGACACAATCCGACACGCTCCGTCGCGGACCCTCACATTGTGCCTTGTAATACGGCCATTGTCTGTGAGACCTTCTGACTTAAAACGCCACGGCACGCCGCGGGGCGTCATCCCGCGGGGTCCGCTAGGGGTCCGCGGACCCGCTGCGGACCCGGACGCAAAACGGGGGAAATCATGAAGCTCACAGAGCGGAAAATCGAGAAGCTGGCAGCCGAGCACGGCCGCAAGGACCGGCTCGTTTTCGACGATGCGCAGCGCGGGCTTGCGGTGCGCGTGACGGCGAGCGGCGGCCGGACCTATCTCTGCCAATACACGCTGCACGGCCACAAATGGCGCGTGCCGCTCGGCGCGTGTTCGGCGGTCGCGCTCGCCAAAGCGCGAGAAGCCGCTGCGGCCGTCATGGGCGACGTGGCGAAGGGCCGGAACCCGGCAGCCGAGCGCAAGGACGCGGCGGCAGCCGAGCGCGCGAGGCGCACGCGCGAATCGTCTCACGCTCCGGGTGCTGATCGAAGATTGGAACCGCCTTCACCTTGCCGGCCGGCGGCCGAGCTATGCCGCGGAAGCGGTGCGCGCGCTGCATTACGCCTTCACTGATCACCTCGACGACGCCGCAGAGGATTTAGACCGCGCGGCCGTTGTGCGCGCCCTGGACGGCCTGACACGGCGCCGCAAGCGCAAGGATGGCGACGGCGCGGACAAGCCCAAAGGCGCCGCCATGACCGGCCGCACGGCCGCCTATGGGCGGGCCGCCTTCGCCTGGGCCGTGAAGCGCGGCGCGGTGCGCGTCAATCCGTTTGCGGCTTTGCCGATCGACAAGAGCATCGCCAAGCGCGAGCGCGTGCTGAGCGACCAAGAGATTGCGGAAATTTGGCAGCGCCGCCGGCGACGCCGCATCGCCCTATGGCGCGATCATCCGCTTGCTGATCCTAACCGGTCAACGCCGCGGCGAAGTTGCGGGCATGGCTTGGAACGAGATTTCGGAGGACTTGGCAACCTGGATACTGCCGGGCGAGCGCACGAAAAATGGCGAGGCGCACATGGTACCCCTGAGCGCACCGGCGCGTCATCTTCTTAAGGCGTTGCTGCCCGAAGATGCGAAGGAAGCCAAGCGCGTCTTGAGCGATCGGCGTACCACCGGCGCACTTGTTCTCCCCGGCGCTTTGGGCACGCCCTTTGCGGGGTGGTCGAAAGTCAAGCGCGCGCTGGACAAGACGATCATTGATGCCCGCACCAAAGCCGCCACGGCAACTGGCACAGGCCCAGCGCCGCTTGTTCCTTGGAGCGTGCACGATCTGCGCCGCACGGTCGCTACCGGCTTGCAGCGGCTAGGCGTGCGACTGGAAGTCACGGAAGCGATTTTGAACCATATTAGCGGTAGCCGCGGCGGTATTGCCGGGGTCTATCAGCGGCACGATTGGGTAGCTGAGAAATGCGCGGCGCTCGATAGCTTGGGCCGCCCATGTCGTTTCGATCGTTAAAGGTCGAACTGCCGGCGACAACGTGGTGACCCTGGCGCGCGCTGGCTGATCGGAATCCCGCGAATGCCCGATTTCGAGATCGTGGATGTTCGTCCCGATCTGAAGCCGTTGTTTCGCGCTCTCAGTGAATGTGGAAAGCGCTATCATCACATTCGTAATCATCGAGTGCTTGCGCAAACCATCGCACGTCTCAGTGAGCCGCCCGCGTCACTGCAGACACCACCGCCGGACGCCTCCGAACTCGCAAATTCTCTTCTCAAAGCCGTGGTTCCTTTCAACCAGGATCTGCAGCATTTGCGCTGCGACGCGACGGCAGACAGCTGGATTCAGATACAAGATGGAACGCTCTTTTGCCCGCTGAACGCAAACGTGCAAGGCGGTGGTGGACGTGGCAGCTTGAAGCCGGGCTTGCCACAACTCGGCAAGGCCGACCGAATAAAATTGACGTGGCACTTGTACTGTATTGCGCTCGGATCGTCGGCGGAAGGCTGTGGGCAAATGCGCTTCAAACTATCCAGGCCGCCGCTAGGCGGGCCGCCTGGTGGTCCGATGTGGCGCGCACTGATGGCCGCATTGCCGGTGGCCCAATCATTTCTTGTTTCCGCAGAGACGCCAGTACGGGAGGCGGCGAGCAATTAGCAATCGTGCAGAGGCCAGTAGCTGATATTCTGAAAACAGCACGCTCACGCCAATTTTACGCATGCTGCCGAGAATTAGGGACTAGGAACCAGCGCCAACGACGTTGCCGAACATCCTGGAACCTTTCGTCTTGCAGCTGGTACGTGCCCGAGCATTGCGCGGCCGAGCGCGTCGAAGAATAGCCGTCCCATAATTTATCCCCATTTTAGCGCGCAGCGGCCGTTGCGCGCGAAATTTATGCCTGTGCCGCGCAAGCGGCGACATGAGTGGAGATACAAATGGCCGAACCTACTGCAAACGAGTTTCTCACAAAGCGAGAGCTCGCGAGGCTGTGCCGTTGTTCTGAGCGAACGCTTGATAGGTTGCTCGAAAACGGCGACGCACCGCCCGTTACGCGCCTGTCCTCACGGCGTATCATTTTTCCCGCATCATCTGCGCGACAATGGCTCGCAAGCCGAACAATTCAAAAAAACGCTGATGCGCGGCATGACAAACAAAAGCCCCCGCCGTGGTGGAAACACAGCAGGGGCGAGAAGCGGTAGATCGATTTGAACAGCACCGAGATACCACTCCGCCCACCTCATTTCAATCACGTGGCACGCTACTCGATTGGGCGCTGAGATATGCTGCACGTGGACTGGCAGTATTTCCGCTCAAACCGCGTTCCAAGCTTCCCTTGATTCCCGCCAAGGCAGGCGGGCGGGGTTTTTAGTGACCATACGACGACGGATAAAAACAAAATCATCGAATGGTGGACCGCCTGCCCTCGACGCAAATATTGGTATGGCGACCGGCGCTTCCGGGCTCGTGGTGCTCGATCCTGACGGTCCCGAAGGGATAGCCCAACTCGAAGCGGTAGCACGCCAATATGGCGGCTGGCCGCTCCCACGCACCTTGACCTCAAAAACCGGTCGCGACGGCGGGTTGCATCTTTTCTACCGCGGGTCCGGTATCAAATCGAGCCAGATCAAGGGTGAGCATTTAGACGTGCGGGGCGATTTTGGGTATGTCGTCCTTGCGCCATCAGTGCATCCATCCGGCGTGGTTTATGCCTGGGTCGACGCCGCTGAGCCAATCGCGCCGGTTCCGAAATGGGTCGCGCTTTGGGTCGCGAGTTGCAGGGGTGCAGCAGGGCCAACTCCGCAGGTGCCAGAGTTGCCGCCAGGAATGGTGAAAAAATCGGGACGCGGTTTGGCTGCCAAGTTGATTGCGAATTTCACGCAAGGTCCGCCTTACTCCAAATCCGAAGCAAACCGGCTGCTTTCGGCACTTTCATCTATTCCGTCCGATATCGACGGCAAAACGTGGTCCTCGTTCGGCGCGGCTGCTCCATGACCTGCACTGGATCGCCGTCGACGGAAGCGATCAAGGTCTTGAGACATGGGATACGTGGTCGAAAACGTCGAAAGGCAAGGGTGCCGGCAACGGCGAGTACCGCGGGCGCGCCGACCTAGAAAAGCGTTGGCGTGGCTTCGCGCGAGATTACGACGGGCCGCGCACCACCATCGGATCGATCTATTACTTGGCAAAAGATCGCGGATGGGTGGAAAACGGATCTACGAATAATTCAAGTGAAAGCAGAAGCAAAGGAGCGCGGCAGCGGCGGTTCAGGCGAGCAAGCTGGCGCAAGCGCGACCGAAGATTCTCGCAGGGATACTGGCGGGCCGGAATTGAATGCCGCGCCTAACGACGGAAAGGGAAACGATGCGCCGAGTTGGCGTGATTCCCTAATTAGTGCCGCCGACCTACGTAAGATGACGTTCGAACCTGTGCGCTATGTGCTGGATCGATTTATCCCCGAAGGGATGACGTTGCTTGTAGGACGCCCGAAGGTCGGGAAATCGTGGTGGGTGCTCGACCTATGTTTGGCATGCGCGGCCGGTCATTCCGCATTTGGAACATTAAAGGCACTGCAGGGTGACGTTCTTTATCTCGCGCTTGAAGATGGTAAGCGACGGTTGCAGCGTCGACTCGATAAGCTCTTGCCGACATTTAGCGGTGAGTGGCCCAACGAATTGAAGCTCGTCCCCATGGGCGGCTGGCGTCGTGCAGACCAAGGTGGCCTGGAGGATATCGAGGCGTGGTGCAACTCGGTTCCGAAGCCGGCTCTTGTAGTCGTCGATACTCTTGAGAAAATCCGCAAGCCCGCGAACGGTAAGTCTCCGCTCTACAGCGCCGACTACGAAGCGATTACCGGCTTGCAAAAAATTGCCATCAAGTACGGAATTGCAATTGTCGTGCTGCACCATGATCGGAAATCCGATGCTGACGACGCATTCGATACCGTCAGCGGCACACTTGGCCTTACCGGAGCGGCCGACACCATCCTGATTATCAAGCGTCGTCCCAATGGTGTCGTCCTTTATGCGCGCGGACGCGACATCGAGGAGAGCGAGACCGCGATGCAGTTCGACAAAGCGACGTGCCGATGGAACATCCTGGGTGCGGCCTCAGAGGTGCTTCGTTCGAATGAGCGGGCTCGGGTTATCGCCGCACTCAAGTTGGCAGGTCGGCCCCTTTCGGTCCGGGAAATCATGGCGGATTCAGAGATGCAGAACCGGAACGCCACCGATATTTTGCTGGGCAAGATGGCGAGGGATGGTGAGATCGTGCGCGTTGGACGCGGCCGATATGATCTTTCCACCCAAGAGCAGCGGACAGATCGGACAGAAAGAAAGAATGCCTAGCAAAGACACTGAATTTATTGAGAAAAGCGGCAATCTGTCCAATCTGTCCGATCTTTCCGCGCGGACAGATAAACCACCCCAAACCGGAATTTGGTGCAATGTTCGATGATCGCAATACATTGCGGCTAATAAGAGAAGCGTGTCATGCCCTGTGGCCCGGCCGGCATATCGCGGGTCCAGCAAAGGAGCTTGGGTTTTCAAAGGCGGCCGTCGCATCTTGGCTTTCGGGCCGCAGGCACATGCCGACCGACAAGATGGCAAAGCTGGCAGCGTCGTGTGTCGAGCGCGCTGGTATTTTGCGCGAGCTTAGAGGCGGCCTAGACTACGCCGCGGAGCGGGCACGTGCGCGAGGTCGCCAAGCGCGCGGATTTCAGATTGTTAAGGATTGGGACGGCACAGGGACCGCGTGCGATCGGCGCTGGCGAGGGGGACGATCAAGGAAGCGTTAGCTTCGACCGGATCGGAGAGCCAATGATAAAGAAATCACTGCTCGCAATTGGATGGGGACTTATAGCCATACTTTGTCTTGCCGTGATTCTGCTGCAGGTCGTTATCCCGGTCGGTATCAATCTCGGTAAAGAACAGGAAGCCAGAAATTTTGCATTGATCCTCTTTATCATCGCGATGTTGGGCTTTTTTGCAAACGCCGGATTTTGGTTTCTCAAATTGAGCAAAGAACCTGCACCCCGGCCCGAGATTCGTCCCGATGCAGTCAATGTGGCAAACCGCGACGGCCGTTCGTTGATCGTAATTGGTCTACTGATTGCCGGATCGATTCAAATAACCGGGGGCGTATTTGTGTTGCTTCTAATGTATGGAATTGCTGTTCTTATCTTCCGGTACGCCTTCGGCGTTGAGCTTCCAAATCCTTTTTTGTGAGGGAGGGGGGAAATGTTCGAATGGATCGGCGATCATTGGTTTCAGCTATTAGTCCTTGGCGGTTTTGTCGCCATTGTGCTTTCGCTATTCGAGATCGCGAGCGTTATCGTCAATGCCATAAATGCCAATTCCGCGGAGATCGTGCAAACACTAGTCGAAATGCGAAATGACTTAGGAGAAATCGAACGGGGCTTAAAGAAACTTGAGGAAAGCCAGGCCTTCACGACTGCAAGCGTTGCTGCGCTCGCAATGAAGCACAAGCAGAGCGTCGGCTTCAGCTGGGCGCATTCAAGCACAACAATAAGCCCCTCGATTGGGAGGCGCGCCATGAAAATAAATGCACGTAGTCTTGCTAATTTTGAGTTTAGCGCCGATTGTTCGGAAGTGACGCTTCGTTTCTTACAAGACATGCGCATATGATGGCAATCTACTTCATGCACTACAATTTCGTCCGCATCCATCAAACGCTTAAGGTCACTCCTGCGATGGCGGCCGGGATGTTACTTTTGAGCTTTGGGAAATGGCCGACATGGTGATGGTGTTGGAGGATTGGGAAGCCAGAGAGGCGAAAGCATGAATGCGCTTTATTATGGCGATAATCTCGACGTTTTGAAGCGTCATATCGAATGAGAATTAGTCGACCTTATCTATCTCGATCCGCCCTTTCAGAGTGGCCGCGACTACAACATTCTGTTCGAAGAACAGGACGGATCGAAAGCCGCAGCGCAAATTCAAGCATTCGAAGATTTTCTGGGTATTGGGACATTCGGGGCGGCGGAAACGTTCGATGATGTAGTGCGCACGGGGGGCCCGGTTGGAAATGCGCTTGAAGCGTTCAAGCAATTGCTCGGTGGCACGCCCATGCTTGCGTATATTTCTATGATGGCCCCGCGTTTGGTTGAATTGAAACGGGTACTGCGAAAAACTGGATCAATCTATTTGCATTGCGATACGACAGCGAGTGCACATCTTCGTCTTTTGATGGATGCCGTTTTCGGGTAGCAGAACTTTCGTAGGACGAAATTATTTGGTACTACTATAATAAAATGCACGATAGCCGAAAACGCTTATTCCCGCGCGCGACAGATACGCTCCTCTTTTTTATGTGAAGGATGTTGGATTAAACTTCACTTATAAGCAACTCAAGGAACAGCGTCCAAAGCCGGTTAAACAATTGGCACGCAAAAAAGTCGATGGCCGCATGGTCAATGCAAAGGATGAAGAGGGCCACGTCATTTATAGACTGAAAGAGGATCGCACCATCGACAATGTCTGGCGCATCCCGACTGACTTAAGCCAGCCGACAGAACGCAGCGCATGGGCTACCCGACGCAAAAGCCAGAAGCGTTATTGGGCCGTGTAATTGAAGCGAGCAGTAACGAAGGCGATATAGTCCTAGACCCGTTTTGCGGATGTGGCACGGCAATAGCCGTTGCCCAGCAAATGGGTCGCGAGTGGATTGGAATTGATATTACCCATCTTGCAATCGGTCTAATTAAACACCGTTTATTACACGCTTTCGGGTTGCAGCCGAAAAAAGACTATGCCGTTGTCGGCGAGCCAACAACCATCGAAGGTGCGAAGCAGCTTGCCGAAGATGACCGGCACCAATTTGAGCATTGGGCGCTTGGCTTGGTTGGTGCGCGATCGTCGGCCAAAGGGAAAGGCGCGGATCGCGGAATAGACGGGTCAGCTATCGTTTCAAGATGGCGGAGCCGGCAGCGAGCACAAGCGGGTTTTTATTTCTGTTAAATCGGGCGGTGTGAAGTCCGGAGACATTCGCGACTTGCGCGGCGTTGTGGAGCGCGAGCAAGCGGCCATGGGCTGGTTTATCACCTTGGAAGAGGCTTCCAAGCCCATGCGTAAGGAAGCGACTGACTCGTGGGTTCTACACTTCCCCATGGGGCAAGCACGGCCGCATCCAGATTTTGACGATTGACGAATTATTGGAGGGCACGCAGTTCAATTGCCCGCCAATCCGGCCAAGTGGGACAACCTTCAAACGACCGCGCCGGGTCCTTCGCGACGGGGACCAAGGCGCGCTGTCCTTCAATGAGGGGGTTCCAACGGATGACTCTGGTAATAAAACCGACTAACCGTCAAACTGTACCACTACCGTTGCGCGCAGATGCTTGCCCTGGGGTACCGGATAGAACGCGTCCAGCAACGCGAAGACGCGCTCCGGCCTGAACCCCGCGTCGCGTGCGATTGAAAGAGCCGCCGTCAGCGTGTCAGTGGGCGTCTTACCGTCTCGCCCACACGCGGCGGCGAACAGGCTGTCGCAAGCATTGGCCTTGACGCGGGTGGTGCAGCCAGCGAGCACGCTGGATAGCGTGGCGAAGTTCGCCATCGTCGGTGTCTGGGTGCTGTTGAAGCCGTCCTGGATCATGCCGCCGTATCCGCCGGTTTCGAGATCGACGAAGTTAGGCACATTGCCGGCGGCAATCCGCAGCCCGAGCGCGGGACCTTTGATCGCTGTGCCGTCAAGAAACTGGGCGTTCGTCGACACCGATGCGACGGTGGTCATCTCATTGAGGACGACCTTGGTTGGCGGCGTATTACCCAGCACCGCCAACAGAGCAATGGCCGGATTGTCTCTACTGCCCTTGTTGACCGTCGCCACGCCACCTTTGGCAACCAAATATAGACTGACATCTGCGCTAGGCGTTTCATCGCTGCCAAGTTCAAAATGTCCATCACTACCGGTTTGTGTTTGAGCCAGTTGTTTGGGATCGCCTGCATTTGCTTCCCATAGGGTGACGGTGGAGTTCGCGAGTGCACCGCCGCCCGCTTGGACCTGGCCTTCGACATGAACTGCGGCTGCAGCCGGGTTACAGGCCCAGCCGAGCAGTCCACACGTTGCCAGAACCACGGCTATGCTGGCTCTACCAGTTTCAATCATAGGCAACTCTCCGCACTGAGAATGTCCGCCGCGCATTGGGCAGCATTGAAGCGAATTAAGTCTCCCAATTCAATGGGCGGGAATGGCCGTTCCTGGCCCATGACGTCGTTTTGCTGTCATGCAAAAAACGTCGGCTATCGGGGAAACAGCGGAAGTGGCTGGCCGACACGAAACCTCGAAGTGACGAATTTGGTAACGACCACGCCCGGCGAGTAATTTTTTATTTTTTTGGGCGGCGGGTAAGGAAGAGTAGCACGATCTTTTACCGGACCGCGTCCCGACGCCTTGGCGAAATCGGCGCGCCGCCAAAGTCCTACCGCACGTTGCCCGTGTCGTGCATTGCGATTGCGCTGCAATTAGCAACGACGCTGCGATGGGCGCGGCGGCGGAAATGGCAGCCTGCGGGGTCCGCAGCGGGTCCGCCACTGTAGTCGCGCTGCCTCAAGGAATGCCGCATCGTCTTATGTTGATGATCTCATTATAAGATTTGGTACAGCTGGGTGGACTCGAACCACCGACCTCCTGATCCACAGTCAGGCGCTCTAACCAACTGAGCTACAGCTGCACGACCTGCCTTGGGCAAGTGCCGGGAACCTAAGAATAACGGTGCGGCTTGGCAAGATAGCCCACAACACCGAATAAAATGCAAAAAGCCCGGGCCAGGCCCGGGCTTTCCCCAGCCGCACGCGTGGGTGCGGCTGCAATCCTTAAGGGGCGATCAAGCGACCTTGCTGAACGCCTTGTTCATGCCGCTCTTGATCGGCTCGGCGGTCTCGGTCGCGACTTTCTGCGCCAGCGCGCCGAGCTCCTTGCTCTGCTGCGTCAGCGTCTCGAATTGCTTGCGGGCATGCGCGCTCGACAGCTCGATCAACTCGGAGGCGGATTTGGCGGTGATCATCTCGCCGAAGAAATCGAACGCCGCATTGGTATTCACGCGGGCCGCTTCGATCACTTTGAGGCCGTAATCGGACGCGCCTTTGCTGGCGGTCGAATAGGTGGTTTCCAGCACATCGGTCGCCTCTTCAGCGGCGGCCTTCATCTTCTCGTAGGTGTCCTTGCACTGCGCGACGCCGCGCTCGGCAAATTCGCGGAAGGCAGCCGGCATCTCGACCTTCGGAATTTCGAACTTCGGCATTTCGAATTTGGGCATTTCGAATGCGCCCGTCACGGGCTTGCTGGTCTTCGCTTTGGGGGGAGTGGTGGTTGTAGGGGCTTCCGCCATGACACGTGTCCTTGATTTTGCTCGTTGCTTCTTGGGCTGTCTCACTTGGAGAACTTCGACTTCGCTGGCCTCGCCGCCCGTTGCGCGCTGCCTGACATCACCTCACCCCACAGCCGGTTGGCTCGCATCCAAGCCGGGGGCAATCTCTAATGGTAAAAATAGCAACTTTTTTGGTGCAATGCAACAGGAATTATTGCAATGCACAAATAACGGCAAATTATTGAAATAATTGTGATTTTGGAACCCGTCGAAGACAGGCGCTAACTGCTCTTGGGTTTCGCAACATCAACCACGATCTTGGCCGCAGTTTGTCCGAGGTCCTGAACCTGGCTGGAAAGCGCCCGCATCTGCCGGCTCAAATATTCGGACTGCAGGGCCATCACCTCGGCCGCGTCCTTGGCGTGCATGAGCTTTTGCGCGAATTCGAAGTTTGCCGTCACGTTCTGCTCGGCATACGTCATAGATTTATGCGCGATTTCCGTGGCGCTGCTTTGAGCTGCCTGGGCGTGGCCTTGAAACTGGCCCATGGCCTTATTGGCCGCCTCGACAAAGTTGTCGAAGGCCTTGCGCGCCTGCGTCACGCTCTGCTCGGCAAAGGCCCGCATCTCGTTGGGAATTGCGAATTGCTCGAATGGATCTTTTGCCATCATACGCTCCTCGTGCCCCCGGCGCCGTGATCCTAGCGCAAATCTGCCACCGGCAGGCAACTGAAACGGCGCGTTAGCCAAGTCTCCGGGCGATTAAGGTTATCCCGCCAAGCTTGCCCGTGTGACGGCCGCTGCCATGGACGCCGCACACGCCCCGCACTATTAAGAATTTGTTTAGGCTACGAGTTCTGACGCGCATGTCGATCGTGGAAAATGAGCTCGCGCTGTTGCGTCATCCGCGTCTCGCGCCGCTCGCGACGAGCACCTGGCCGGCTTGGCTGTGGAGCGCCGACGGCTCGCATATGGTGTGGGCCAATGCGGTCGGCGCGGCGATATTCGGCGCCGCCAGCGCGAGCGGCGCGGCGCGCCTGCACTTTGCCGACCCCCCCTCCGGGCAAATCAGCCGCCTTGCCGCCACGCTGCCGCCGGCCGCGCAGGAACGGCTCGAACGGCTGCGCGGATTTGGCGCCGGCTTCGGCCGGGCGCTGACCTGCAGCTGTTCGCGCATCGTCCTTGCCGACGGCAAAGTTGCTGTGTTGGTCGCTGCAGCCGGACCGGCGGGACCGGACCTGCCGCTCGGCGAGCGGGTGCGCCGACTGATCGCCGATTGCCAAGAGCCGGCCGCAGGCTTCGCCCCGGACGGAACGCTCCTTTATGCCAATCCGGCGGCGCAGGCCCGGCTTGCCGGCGCGACCATGCTGTCAGCCCTCGGCATCGAGACGCTCGCCGCCACGGTGCTGGAAACCGGCAGCGCCAGCGGCGCTGCCCGCCTGGACGACACTTCGTTCGACGTCGCCGCGATACGTCTCGGCAACGAGGCCACGCGGGTCCTGCTGCTGACGATGCCGGCGCAGCCGGGCATCGCCCCGCTCGGAGAAAACGCCGCGCAAGAAAAGGCCATGACTGATGCGACGGCGGTTCCCGCGCCCGTCGTTGCCGCATCGCCCATTGCGCCTGCGCCAGCGGACGTAGAACCGGAGCCCGTCTCCCCGGCGACCGAACAGCCTCTCGTGCCGCCTGCGCCCGACGGCTCGACGCACGAGCCTGCGGCGGAACGCCGGCATCCGTTGCGGTTCGTCTGGCACATGGACGCGGACGGCCGCTTCGGCGTCGGGTCGGACGAATTCATCGAGCTTGCAGGGCCACGCACGACCTCGGCATTCGGGCGGCCGTGGCACGAGATTGCCGCGGAATTGAAGCTCGATCCAAACAATCAGGTGGTGCGGGCGGTCGCCAGCCATGAAACCTGGAGCGGCATTGTCGTGTCCTGGCCGGTCGATGATTCCAGCGAGCGGCTGCCGATCGAAATGTCGGGACTGCCGGTGTTCGACCGCGATCGCGGTTTCCGCGGCTATCGTGGCTTCGGTGTCTGTCGCGACATCGATCGCATCAACCAATTGGCGCGGATACGCCGCGAGCACCCGATCGGATTTGCCCCAGCGCCGGAGCCAGCACCGCCGCCCGCGACATCCGAAACACCGGAGCAGCCGGAGGCCGCTGCACCGGCCGAAACGGCGCCGCAAGCCAATCGCCCGGCGCCCAGCGTCGCACCGGCATCCGCCAATGTGGTGCAGTTTCGCCCCTCGGCGCCCGCCGAGCCCAAGGTGCCACCGACTTTGAGCCCGGTCGAACGCCGGGCGTTTCGCGAACTGGCGCAGGAACTGACCGCGCGGTTGCGCGGCCCCCAGGAGGCAACGGCCACCGCCGAGAGCGGCATCGACGCCGCGCCGGCCGTCGCCCCGGAAGCCGCCGCAGTTGCAGTGCCCGCCGCCGAACCGCTCGTCGAGCAGGCGCTGCTGGACCGCATCCCAGTGGGCATTCTGGTTTACCGGCCGGACACGCTGCTGTTCGCCAACCGTCACTTTTTGGCGTGGAGCGGCTACGAGAACCTCGGCGCGATCGAAGCAGCCGGCGGCCTCAACACACTGTTTGCCGAGCCCGGCGCCGATGTCCTTGCGCAAACCGCGGCGGACGATTTGCCGTCGATCAAGCCGATGTCGATCAGAACGCAGCGCGGCGACACCCTTGCGGTCGAAGGTCACAGGTTCGCCGTGCCGTGGCACGGAACGCAGGCGCTCGCGCTGATCCTGTCCGACGGCGAGGCGATCGCAGCGCGGCGGGAAGCCGAGCGCGCGCGCAGCGCGGCGGATGAGGAGAACCGCGAGCTCAATGCAATCGTCGACGCCGCAGTCGACGGTGTCATCACGCTCGATCTTGACGGGCGGATCGTCGGCGCCAATGGCCGTGCCGCCGCATTATTCGGCAAGACCGGGGACGAGCTTGCCGGCCGGCCGTTCGGCGATCTCTTGGCGCCGGAAAGCGAACACGCCGCGCGGGAGTATTTCGACCGCATGGTGCGCGGCTCAGGCACCCTCAATAACGTCCTCGACGTGGCCGCGCGCACCGGCGACGACCGGCTCGTTCCGCTGGCGATGACGCTCACCCGCACCGGCGCCAAGCGCATCTGCGCGGTCTTGCGCGACATAACGAGCCGAAAGCAGAGCGAGGAGGAGCTGCGCAACGCCAAGCGCGAAACGCTGCGCGCCGCCTCCGGCAAGGCGGAATTCCTCGCCAAAGTCAGCCACGAGATCCGCACGCCGCTCAATGCCATGACCGGTTTTGCCGAAGTCATCATGGCCGAGCGTTTCGGCCCGATCGGCAACGAGCGCTACCGCGAATATATCAAGGACATCCACGCCGCCGGGACACATCTCGTCTCGATGCTCAACGACCTGCTCGACCTGTCGCGGATCGAAACCGGGCAGATCGAGCTCAGTTTCACCAACGTCAATCTCAACGAGCTGACCCAGCAATGCGTCGGCATCATGCAGCCGCAGGCGAACCGCGCCCGCATCATCATCCGCACCTCGCTCACGCCGGGCGTGCCGCTCGTCGTCGCCGACGAAAGATCGCTGCGCCAGATCGTCCTCAATCTGGTCTCGAACTCGGTCAGGCTCACCGGCCCCGGCGGCCAGGTGATCGTATCGACGCTGTTCACCGACAGCCGCGAAGCGGTATTGCGGGTCCGTGACACCGGTGCGGGCATGAGCGAAAAAGACATCGAGGCAGCCTTGGAGCCGTTCCGCCAGATTGCGACGTCCGGAAGCTTGGGCTCGGGCGGGACCGGTTTCGGCCTGCCGCTCACCAAGGCGCTCGCCGAGGCCAACCGCGCCAATTTCAGCATCAAGAGCGCGCCGAATGCCGGTACGCTGGTCGAGATCGCGTTCCCGTCGAGCCGCATCGTCGCCGATTGATCCCGCTGGCGCGGCGAAAATCCTGCAAACGCCGGTCTGTCGAGTTTTCGCCGTCATTGCCCGCCATGATTGCCGGGATGGGGCGGCCATGCGGACAATCAAGCTTCTCCTGATATTGATCGTGGCCGGGGCTGCACTGGCCCCCGCCGCACACGCCGGCGACGACGTCGATCTGCTGCTGGTGCTGGCTGCCGACGTATCGCGCAGTATCGACAACACCAAATTCCAACTGCAACGCGACGGCTATGCGGCCGCGATCTCGGACGCCCGCGTACTCGATACGATCCGTTCCGGCCATAACGGCCGCATAGGATTGAGCTTCGTCGAGTGGTCGAGCGTCGGCGCCCAGCGCGTGCTGATCGACTGGACGGAAATCAGCGACGGCGCATCGGCGAAGGATTTCGCCGATCAGTTGCTCGAACTCCCACGCTCCTTCGCCGGCCGAACCTCGATCAGCGGCGGCGTCGAATTTGCGATGTCGCGTCTCGCCGCGGCGCCGTTCAACTGCGTTCACCGCACCATCGACGTTTCCGGCGACGGCACCAACAACGACGGCCGCGACGTCGCCGAATCGCGCGACGAGGCGGTGGCCAAGGGCGTCACCATCAACGGCCTTGTCATCCTCAGCGACGAGCCGATGCCCTGGAATCCGGAACACACCAATCCGCCCGGCGGTCTCGCCAACTACTATCGCGACCATGTCATCGGCGGCCCGGGCGCCTTCGTCATGGTCGCAAAAAACTTCAACTCGTTCGGCCAGGCCATCGGCGCCAAGATGATTGCCGAGGTATCGCAAGCGCCGACGCGAAAGAGCTGGCGAGCCAGCAGCCGGTAATGGGCCGGCTTTGACTCAAGAGTTTATGGGCGGACGGGTGATGCGGCGCGGGGGCTGCAAGGCGGTATTTGCTTAAGCGGCACAGATGTTTGGCCGCAGGCACCAAACCCCCGGCCACGAAAGCGACACAGATGCCGGGCAGGTTTGCGGCTCGCGCCCCGCCCGATATAGTCGAGCGGCCCCAAAACAATCGGAACTGCTTCCCGTGACAGCGGCCACCGGCTTGAAACGCCTTGCGATTGCCGTTGCCGCCATGATCGGGGCGGCCTTCGTCACGCTGATTGCGCTGTCTTTCCTAATCCCCGACGCGGCGGTGCGCGACGCCGTAAAGGCGGAAATCCACGGCGTGACCGGCCTTGATCCGATGCTTGGCAGCGAAGTCTCGCTGTCGCTGTTTCCGTCCGGCGTCGTTCGCTTTCGCAATGTGCTGCTTGGCGACGGCACGAGTGGCGAGCCGGCCGTGACTGCTGATGAACTGACTGCACGGTTGCGTTATTTTCCGTTATTGGCGGGGCGGATCGAAATCGCCGACGTGACGCTTGTGCACCCGGTCATCAATGTCGACCTTCTCGGCCGCCGGACAGTCGAACTGGTCCGGATTGATCGTCTCGCTGGCGCATGCGCTGCAGCCGAAATCCGCACACACCGCATCATTTTCCGAGATCGACATCCAGGACGGCACCGTCGTCGTGCATGACGCCGGCGAGAAGGCCGCCGAGCGGCTCGAAGACGTCAACTTCCAGGTCGCGTGGCCGTCGATCTCGCGCAGCTTCGGCGCCAACGGCCATTTCACCTGGAACGACGAGCCGGTCGAGGCGAGCCTCACACTGACCGATTTTCTGGCGGCGCTGACCGGCGATCGTTCGGGCCTCAAGATCAGGCTGACGAGCACGCCCCTTAACCTCGCCTTCGACGGCGCGGCAACCGATCAGCCGACCCTGAAAATCGACGGCACGCTCGACGTGGAGGCGCCCTCGCTGCGCGACGCCCTGCACTGGACCGGCAAGAACAAGATACCGTTCGGCGGCTTCGGCCGCTTTGCACTGCGGGCACAGAGCGATATCGGCGGCGGCGTGGCGTCGCTTTCCAACGTCAATGTCGAGCTCGACGGCAATAGTGCGGAGGGCGCGCTGTCGCTGACAATCGACGGTCAACGCCAGGTGCAGGGCACGCTTGCAGCGGATGCGCTGGATCTGACGCCCTACTTCTCCGGCGTGCGGCTGCTTGCCAGAGATGAAGACAAGTGGAACCGGCTGCCGATCGCGCTGAAGGGATTTGACGATTTCAATCTCGATCTGCGGCTCTCCGCCGCCAGCATCAAGATCGCCGATGCGCAGCTGGGACGCACCGCGGTTGCCGCGACGATGCACGACGGCAAGCTCGATCTCACGGTTGGAGAATCGCAGGCATTCGACGGCGTCGCCAAAGGCGCGCTCGGTATCGCCAGCGCCGGCAACGGCGTCGCGGTGACCTCGAACATGCAATTCGTCGACGTCGATCTTGAGAAGTGTCTCGGCCAGATTTTCGGCATGCATCGCGTGCAGGGCCGCGGCAATCTCGCCTTCAATCTCGATGGCGCTGGAGATTCCGTTCTGGACGTGACGCACGCGCTCAACGGCACGGCCTCGCTGAATGCCCAATCCGGGTCGCTGGCCGGCATCGATGTCGAACAGTTACTGCGCCGTCTCGAGCGTCGGCCATTGTCCGGCAGCGGCGATTTCCGCAGCGGACGCACCCCGTTCGATCAGCTCACGGTCAGCCTCAAGGTCGATAACGGCGTGGTATCGGTCGACGATATGCATGTCGTCGGCCCCTCGGTGCGGCTCGCGGTCGCCGGTCAGGCCTCGGTGCCGACGCGCGATCTCGATCTCAAGGGTGTGGCGACGCTGGTGTCGAGCAGCAGCGCCGACGAATTCGATCTGCCCTTCGTCGTGCAGGGCCCGTGGGACGACCCGATCATGCTGCCCGACGCGCAGATCCTGATCCGCCGCTCCGGGGCGGCCGCGCCGCTGTTGAATGCGGCCAAGAGCTACAATGCCAGCGATGCCGTGCGCTCAGTGATCGACCAGTTGCTGGCGACCCCGGCGCCGCCAGCCACCTCGACCCCGGCGGCGGCCGCGGCCTCCGCGCCCTCGCCGGCGTCCAAAGCCTCCCAATAGGCCGACAAAGCCGCATTCGGCCCGCCGCGCGCAGCTTTTAACTTTTTGCTCTATGATTTCCGGCGCACGAATCAGCGCGGGCCTTTCCGCCCGCGACCTGGGCAAGGTGCTCTGCCGATGTTCAGCCGCCTCTCTCGCACAATGGTCAAAGTGCTGATCGCGTCGCTGATCGTCGGGACGGTTCTCGACCATTTCGGCATCAGGACCAGCGAGCTGATCAGGACAGCGGGACTGTCACCTGATCGGATCGAAGATCTGGCGCGCCAGGGCGTTGCCTGGGCGTTGCCCAATCTATTGCTCGGCGCTCTGGTTATCGTCCCGGTGTGGTTTCTCTTTTACATATTCCGCCCGCCCGGTGAGAGCCGGGATTGATCGGCGGAGTGCCTTGCCGTCACAGAGCACTCTTGACGCCGGCCGGTCGATGCCGAGGCAGACTTCAACTCAGGCCCGCGTCGTCGCTCCCCGTGCCGCGCCGAGTTTGGTCAGGAGCGACGCCGCAATAACGGCAAGACCGACCACACCGACCATGATGCTGCAGACTGCGTTCATCTCCGGGCTCACCCCGAGGCGAACCTCCGAATAAATGCGGATCGGCAGCGTGGTTGCGCCCGGACCGGTGGTGAAGCTCGCGATCACCAGGTCGTCGAGGGAGAGCGCAAAGGACAGCATCCAGCTTGCGGCGATGGCGGGAAGGATCAGCGGCAGGGTCACCAGCATGAAGGTGCGCCCGGGCGAGGCGCCGAGATCCATGGCGGCTTCCTCAAGACTTCATGTCGAAATCCACCAGCCGCGCCTGCACGATGACGGCGACGAAGCACATCGCCATGGTGGTGTGCGCGACGACCAGCGTCCAGAATCCGCGGTCGGCCGAGATGGCGACGAAAAGGAGCAGCATCGACAGCCCGGTAATGACCTCGGGCATCACCAATGGCGCATAGACCATGGCCGCGAATAACAGGCAGCCGCGGAAGCGGCCAAAGCGCACCAGAGCAACTGCCGCGAGCGTCCCCAATACGGTGGCCGCGGTCGCCGAGACCACCGCGACACGCAGACTGATGAATGCCGCTTCAAGCAGCGGCGCGTCACCGGCGAGCGCGGCGTACCAATGGGTCGACCAGCCGCCCCATACCACGACCAGACGCGACGCATTGAATGAATAAACGATCAGAATAAGGATCGGCAGGTAGAGGAAGGCAATGCCGGCGGACAAGGCAGCGAGATTGAATGCTGAGAGCTTGCGCATTGTCAGTGGCGCTCGGCACCGCGCATCGTCTGGTGCTGGAAGATCACAATCGGCGTGACCAGCAGGAACACCAGGACGACAGCGACCGCCGAGGCGGTCGGCCAATCCCTGTTGGCGAAAAATTCGGTCCAGATGGTCTGGCCGATCATCGAGGTCCGCGAGCCGCCGAGCAAATCCGGAATGACGAACTCGCCGACCGCCGGAATGAAGCACAGCAACGACCCCGCGATCACGCCCGGCACCGACAATGGCAGGGTCACCAGCCAGAATGTTTTCCAGCGCGGGCATCCGAGATCAGCCGCCGCCTCAAGGAGCGCCTCGTCGTGCTTCTCGAGCGTCGCATAAAGCGGCAGCACCATGAACGGCAAATAGGAATAGACGATGCCGATATAGACGGCGGTGTTGGTGGACAGCCAGACCGGCGGCTCTCGCACCAGATCGAGTGCCAGGAGGAGCTGGTTGAGCGGGCCGTCGTGCTGCAGGATGTTCATCCAGGCATAAATGCGGATGAGAAACGACGTCCAGAACGGCAGGATGACCAGCAGCAGCAATATGCCCTGCATCTTCCGCGGCGCCCGTGTCATCGCATAGGCGATCGGATAGCCGATGAGGAGCAGCATAAGTGTCGAGAACGCGGCGATCTCGACGCTCTTCACGTAGGAGAGAAAATAAAGCGGATCCGAGCCGAGAAATGCGTAATTATCGAGCGATAGCCCGGCAAAAAAGCCGGCAATGCCGTGCCAGCCCGCGGCAAGATCGAATACCGGCGTATAGGGCGGCTGCGCGATCGCGGTCTGCGACAGGCTGATCTTCAGCACGATCAGAAACGGCACCAGAAAAAAAGCGATCAGCCAGGCATAGGGGATCCGCACGACAAGGCCCGCCATGAAAGAGCGTCGCCGCGGTTGTCCGGTCGTATCGGCGTCCTTGGTCATCGCGTCAGCACAATCGCGGCGTCCGGCGAAAAGCTCAGCCACACTTTGTCGTTCCAGCCGACCGCAAAATCGGTGGCGCGGCCGGTATTGGCGACAGTCGCTTGCAGCGGCAGCCCGGCGTCAGTTCGCAACCGCAAGATCGATAGATCGCCGAGATAGGCGATATCGACCAGCGTTGCCGCGACGCCATTTTCCAGTCCCGCTTGCTGCTCCGGCGATGGTACGCCGGGCGTAATGCGCAGCTTCTCCGGCCGCACCGCCACCCAGACCGTCGCGCCGGGTTCGCCATGAATTTTCGCCGCCACCCGCAACCGGCCCAAAGCCGTGCCCTCGACGTTCGTGCCGTCCTCGCTGCGGCGGCCTTCAAACAAGTTGACGCTGCCGATGAAGTCCGCGACCCAGCGCGAGGTCGGCTGCTCGTAGATTTCGGCCGGCGGCGCGACCTGCATCAGCCGGCCGCCGTCCATCACCGCGATGCGATCGGCGACCGTCATCGCTTCTGCCTGGTCGTGGGTGACGATGATGAAAGTCAGTCCGAGGCGCCGCTGCAGGTCCATCAGCTCGAACTGCGTCTCACCACGCAGTTTTTTATCCAGCGCCGCCATCGGTTCGTCGAGCAGCAGCACCCGCGGCCGCTTGACCAGCGCGCGCGCCAGCGCCACCCGCTGGCGCTGGCCGCCGGACAGTTCATGCGGCTTGCGCCGGCCGAAATTATCGAGCTTCACCAGCGCCAGCATGTCGGCGACCCGCTCGGCGATTTGCGCCTTCGGCAATCCTTCCTGCTTGAGGCCGAAGGCGATATTGGCCTCGACGTTGAGATGCGGGAACAGCGCGTAGCTTTGAAACATCATGTTGACGGGACGCCGATGCGGCGGCATCGCCGCCAGATCGACGCCATCGAGCAGGATGCGGCCGGCGCTCGGGCGCTCGAAACCGGCGATCAGGCGCAACAGCGTGGTCTTGCCGCAGCCGGACGGTCCGAGCAGCGCAAAAAATTCGCCCTGATAAATGTCGAGCGACAAACCATCGACTGCCGTGAAAGCGCCAAAGCGCTTGCTCACACCGTCAATGCGTAACAGCGGCGACTGCGCGGGATCGGCCCAGGGAGCGAAGTCTCGCTTGGCAAAACCCCGGCTCGATCCGACGATATCCATTATGCTGCGCTCGCGACGGCGCGCGCCACGACGGCGCGCCGATCACACGCTAAAGCATTTCGACGCCAAGTGAAAAGATGTGCGGCCTAGACCGCCACGACCGCGGCCAGCGTGGAGGCCAAAGCGGCCTCGTCGCCGGCGTCTGTCATCAGCTTGCGCGGCTCCGGGCCGTAATAGTCGCCCATTTGCACGACCGGACGCGGCTGGATCGTAATCGAGACGAGCCGGTCATAAAGCGCTTTTGCCGACACCGGCTTGGTCAGATATTCGTTGACGCCGAGCCGCACCGCTTCGACGACCCGCCAGCGTTCGCAGTGTCCCGTCAGAATAATGATGGGAACGTCCGGCATCGGAAACACGCCGGGCGAACGCACGATCCGTACCAGTTCGGGTCCGCTGAGCAACGGCATTTCCCAGTCGAGGATCACGACGTCGGGCGCCATGGTGCGGATCGCGTCGAGCGCGGCAATGCCGTCGGCGGCCTCGCAAATGTCCTTGACGCCGCAATTGACCAGAAGATTGCGGATCATCTTGCGCATGTACTGATTGTCGTCGACCACCAGCACACAGAGCGACTGGATGATACCCTCGACCTGCTTTTTGGAATGCTTCGCAGAGGGGCCGTACCGCCCGCCAAGCCGGCCGCGTTGCTCTCGTGTCTGACCTTCACCGCGCATCGATGGAACTAAGCATGAGGCCTGTTGCGGGACGGTAAAAGTGAAAGTTGCAAATTGTCGTAAATCGCGTTGCTTCCAGCGCCACGGCAACAGGCGGCAGTAGCGTTAGGTTAACGGCGTGGAATCCGGACGACCGAGCGCCACCGTTCCGCGTGAATCAGAACGGCGCCCGGGAGAATTTCCCGGCGACAGGCACTCAATTGATGAGAAAAATTTGATTGGAGTCTTCGTTGGGGCCCGGCTTGTAGGTCGCCAGCTCACGCGGTTCGGGGCCATAGAAATCGCCGCGCCTGACCATCGGACGCGGCTTGACCATGATCGAAACGATCCGGGCCAGCAACGCGGTCGTCGACACCGGTTTGAGCAGATATTCGTTGACGCCCAACTCCACCGCTTCGAGCACACGTGAACGCTCGCTGGAGGCGGTCAGCATGATGACCGGCACGTCCGGCAACGGAAAAGTCCCCGGCGAACGCAGGGCGCGCATGAATTCCGGCCCATCGAGGCTCGGCATTTGCCAGTCGAGAAGTACAATATCCGGCGCTCGCGTGCAGATTTTATCGAGACCGGCGCGGCCGTCACCCGCCTCATAGATTTCTTTGATGCCGAGCGACTGCAAAAGCGCGCGGGCGACCTTGCGCATGCTCGGCTCGTCATCGACAACGAGGACCTTGAGCCTCTCGATCTGCCGTGCAATCTGGGTGGCAATCGTTTCCATGACGCCCCGTCTAAGCCAATCCCGTGCCACGATTTGACCATAGACAGCTAAAATTACGGTTCGCTAAATGGATAGAATTTTACGGAACCGCGCCACCTGGTGATGACGCCACCGCCATAAAGCGTTCGAGAATCGCGGTCTGGGCCGGCGTGAAACGCAGGCCGAGCTTCGAGCGCCGCCACAACACGTCCTCCGCGGTGCGCGCCCATTCCTTGGTCATCAGATATCTCACTTCGGCGGCAGTAAGGTCGGCGCCAAAGCGAGCGCCCAGATCGTCGAGCGCCGCCGCGTTGCCGAGGACGCGATCGACTCGCGTGCCATAGGCGTTCACCAGCCGTCGCGCATGGTCCGCGGTAAGAAACCGCCAGGTCTCCTGGGTGCGCTCGACCAGAGTATCGACGCCGTCATAGGCGAAATCGCCGCCCGGCAGCGGGCTTTGCGCGGTCCACGCCCGCGAATGCGGGAAGAAATGTGCAAGCCGCGCCAGCACCTCTTCGGCCAGCCGGCGGTACGTCGTGATCTTGCCGCCATAGACCGTCAGGAGCGGCGCCTCGCCGAGTCGTTCGTCGAGCTGGAGCGCGTAATCGCGCCCGATGTCCTGAGGCTTGCGCGCACCGTCGTCGTAAAGCGAACGGACGCCGGCGAATGCCCACACGACGTCGGCGGCGCCGATCGTGGTGCGGAAATACTCGTTTATGACGCCGCACAGATAGCCGATTTCTTCGCCGATCGGCAGCACGGTCGAGGGATCGCCGGTAAAGGCCCGATCGGTCGTGCCGATCAGCGTAAAGTCGCGGTGAAACGGGATCGCGAACACGACGCGATTATCGGCCGCTTGCAGAATATAGGCGCGGTCGTGATCGAACAGGCGCGGCACCACGATGTGGCTGCCCTTGTCGAGGCGCAGCCGGTGCTGAGATTCGGTCCGCAGTGCAGCCTCGGCGAATAACTCGCTCCAGGCGCCCGCGGCGTTGACCAGAATCCGCGCGGTAATCACGTCGCGCTGACCGCGGGCGTTCAGCACAAGCCGCCACGTGTCGGTCCGCTCGGCGCGCACGCAGCGGGTACGGGTGCGGATCACCGCACCGCGCTCGGCGGCATCCACCGCGTTGATCACCACGAGGCGTGCGTCGTCGGCAAAGCAATCGGAATATTCGAAAGCGTGATGGAAGCGCGCTTTGAGCGGCTGCCCGGCTTCGTCGGTCACCAGATCAACTTCGCTGGTGCCCGGCAGAATCTTGCGCCAGCCGATCCAGTCATAGAGGAGGAGGCCGAGCCGCAATATCGTCGCCGAGCGCCGCGCCTCGTTGATCGGCAGCACAAAGCGCAATGGCCGGATCAGATGCGGCGCAGCCCGCAACAGCACTTCGCGCTCGCGCAGCGCCGCACGGACCAGGCGGAATTGACGCTGTTCGAGATAGCGTAATCCGCCATGAATGAGTTTCGACGACGCCGACGACGTGCCGGAGGCAAGGTCGCTCTGCTCGATGAGAACGACGCGAAAGCCGCGGCCGGCGGCGTCGCGCGCGATGCCGGTTCCGTTGATGCCACCGCCGATAACGGCAAGGTCGAAGTCAGCCACTGATTCTCCCCCGGATGCAGGATATCAAATCTGCGTCACGACCTTGCCTCCAAGTCAGGATCGGCGATGATGCCGGCGGGGTCAGGGTCATGGATTATCGCGATCGTCATATTGTCGTCACCGGCGGAGCCGGCGCGCTCGGCACTGCAGTGGTTGCGGCGCTGCTCGATGCCGGCGCCTCTTGCCACGTGCCCTGCTTCGACGAGGCGGAGGCCAAGCGGTTCCGGTTTCGCGGCCACAAGGATGTAGTGCTTACTGTCACTGGCAGCCTTGCCGACGAAGGGGCTGTCGCCCGCGCCTATGGCGGCCTCGCACCGCTATGGTCGTCGATCCACATCGCCGGCGGGTTTGCCGCCGGCGCGCTACGGGACACGGACCCGGTCGTGATCCGCCAGCAGATCGACATGAACCTTGTCAGTTGCATGCTGTGCTGCCGCGCCGCCGTGACGGCGATGGCCGGCGGCGGCCGCATCGTCAATGTCTCGGCCCGCGCCGGCTTGGAATGGCGCAGCGGCGCCGGCATGACGGCCTATACCGCGAGCAAGGCTGCGGTCGCCGCATTCACCGCCGCGCTAGCCGAAGAGGTCGCCAAGGACGGCATTCTGGTCAATGCGGTGGCGCCATCGATCATGGATACGCCGGCCAACCGCCAAGCGATGCCCAAAGCCGAATACGCGCCGTGGCCCAAGGTCGAAGAAGTGGCCGCGACGATTCTGTTTCTGGCTTCCCCCGACAACCGGGTCACCCGCGGCGCCGTGGTGCCGGTCTATGGAAAGTCGTAGGGCGATCACCTCCGCCCATTGCCGCGCAATCGGGAATTAAGCGGGATGCCGGGTCCCTGCCGTTGCGGCGAGGAGCGAAATTCGATCAACCCGAGATCGGGACGATTTCGCGGGCCGGTATTGTCACCAGCCGGGTCACCGCGCTGGAGGCGACGATGGCGCGTTGCTGCGCATAGGCCTCATGGTTGCGCTCGATGTAATCGAGATCGTACAGGTAATTCACCATCAACCCGCAGGATTGCTTGAGCGCCCGCTCCGAAGTGTCGGCAAGCCAATCGAGCCGTTCAAGCCGCGCCCCGTTGCCGAGGTGAAAGCGCGCCACAGAATCGACCGGCAGGCCGCGGCCATTGCGAGCGCGCATGTAATACCAGGCGGCGGCGCGCAGGAACGGTTCGCGGACCTCTTCGGCGACGCTCGGCGAGCGCCACCAATCGTCGTTGTCGAGCGCAGCCAACGCGTCGCGATCGTGGTCGTCGAGGGCGACCGAGGCAGGATTACCCCGCTCCCGTTTGAGCCATTCGGCGAAATTCGGCGCCGGCGACAACGTCACGAAGGTGCCGACGCGGGGAACCTCGCGTGAAACCTCCTCGACCACCTGCTTGATGAGGAAATGCCCGAAGCTCACTCCGGCGAGGCCGCGCTGGCAGTTGGTGATCGAATAGAACACCGCCGTCGTGGCGCGCTGGGGCTCGACCGGGTCGCGCCGCCCGGAGAGGATCGGCCCGATCGCCGACGCAATTTCGCGGGTCAGCGCCACTTCGACGAAGATCAGCGGTTCGTCGACCAGCGCCGGATGAAAGAAGGCATAGCAGCGGCGGTCCGGCGGGTCGATGCGCCGGCGCAGATCATCCCAGTCCTTAATCTCGTGGACGGCCTCGTAACGGATGATCTTTTCCAGGATCGCGGCGGAGGTCGACCAGTCGATGCGGCGCAGCACCAGAAATCCGCGATTGAACCAGGATGTGAACAGGTGAACGAAGTCGTTGTCGATCACCGCCAGGTCATCGCGACGATGATCCATGGCGTCGAGAAGCTGCTCGCGCATGTGCACCAGCGCCGCAGTGCCGCCCGGCGCGAGATTGAGGCGGCGGAACAGTTCGAGCCGCCGCGGCTCGCTGGCGATGTGAAGGTCGGACGCCGTCGCGTCGGATGGCGATTGCCGCCACGTCGCGATCGCTTCATCGATGCGGCCACGATCATGGCCAAACGTGGTGGCCAGCGATTCAAAAAACGCGATGCGCGGGCCGGTCGTCAATTCCGCATAACTGGCAAGGATTTCCTGCGCCAAGGCGACGCCGGAGGCTTCGCCACGGCCGGAAAGAAGTTCCTCGCATAGTTCGATGATGCCGGAGGAGCGTTCATGCGCCGGCTCGCGGCGCTCGCGCTTGATCAGTGCGCGGCTCCTCTCGGCGATGCTTTGCAGCATTTCGCTGAAGAATGAGGTGTCCACCGATTCATCCCATCCGGCCGGCAAACCATAGCTAATAATCGGTGCGGCCGATGGCAAGCTGGCGAATCGGCGCGCGCACAGACGAATCTGGACAAATCCCCGCCGCTTTGTCACTTAAATCCCCCGCGTGGCGCCCTGCCGCGCGGCCTCAAGGGGTTATCATGCCGGGATCATCCACACCGGGGACCAAACCCGGGCCATTGGCCGGATTGCGCGTGCTGGAGCTGGCCCGGATCCTGGCCGGTCCGTGGGCTGGGCAAATCCTTGCCGATCTTGGCGCCGACGTCATCAAGGTCGAGCGCGAGGGCGCCGGCGATGACACCCGCGCCTGGGGTCCGCCATTCGTGCCGGCGGCCGGCGGCGGCCATCTCAGCTCCGCCTATTTCCATTGCACCAATCGCGGCAAGCGTTCCATCGCGGTCGACTTCACCACTGCCGAGGGCCAGCGCATCGTCAAGAAACTTGCAGCGCGTTCCGACGTGCTGATCGAGAACTTCAAGGTCGGCGGGCTGGTCAAATTCGGGCTCGATTATAAAAGCCTCGCGCCGGCCAATCCGCGCCTGATCTATTGCTCGGTGACCGGCTTCGGCCAGAATGGGCCGTCGGCGGGGCGCGCCGGTTACGACCTGATGGCACAGGGCATCGGCGGCATCATGGGGATGACCGGCGCCGCCGACGGGCCGCCGATGCGGGTCGGCGTTCCGATCGCCGATATTTTTTCCGGGGTCTATTCGGCAGTCGGCATTCTCGCGGCGCTGGCGCGGCGGGAGCAGACCGGGCAAGGCGGCTATGTCGATACCGCATTGGTCGAACTCGACCGTCGGCACGCTGGCGTTTCAGGCGCTCAATTATCTGGTGTCGGGCGAAGTACCCAAGCGCATCGGCAACGCGCATCCCAATCTCGTGCCCTATCAGGAATTTCCCGTCGCCGACGGCCGCATCATCATCGCCACAGGCAACGACGGCCAGTTCGTCAAGCTGTGCGGCCTTCTTGGCGCACCCGAACTCGCCACCCTACCGGCCTATAAGGACAACAAGGGGCGGCTCGGCCATCGCGCCGAGCTTGTTGGCAAACTCTGCGCGCTAACGTCGCAGTGCAAGCGCGAGGAGCTTTTGGACAAGCTCGAAGCGGCCGGCATTCCAGCCGGCCCGATCAACGATCTCGACCAGGTGTTTGCCGATCCGCAGGTGATCCACCGCGGCATGAAGATCGAAATCGAGAGCGCGGCGGCCGAGGGCGGCAAAATTCCCGGCATCCGCACTCCGATCGTGCTTGATGGCGCACCGATGGCTTCAGACCGCCCGTCGCCGCAGCTCGGTGAGCACACGGCCGAGATTTTGCGCGAAATCGGCGAGGGTTAGCCCCTCGGCGGGCGAGTGGAACGATACTTCCATCACCTCTGCGATTGACTTATGTTCTTGTTATGTTCTCATGAAGAATGGGCGATATTGTACTTGACAAACCCAAAGCGACGCCATACCTTTGAATCATCAAAGGGAAACCGGTGTCATGGCCAATTCGATCTTGTCCGCCACAGTCTTGCAGTCCGAAGCCGCCGCTATCGCATGGGTTGAGGCCCGCGTGTGGCCGAACGGCCCGGTTTGCCCGCATTGCGGGGGTTTCGACCGCATCGGCAAGATGGCCGGTAAGGCGACCCGTATCGGCCTCTACAAGTGCTACCAGTGCCGCAAACAGTTCACCGTAAAGGTCGGGACCGTTTTCGAGGATAGTCACGTTCCGATGAACCTGTGGCTGCAAGCGATGTATCTGCTTTGCTCGTCTAAGAAGGGCATCAGCAGCAACCAGCTTTCCCGCACCTTGGGCGTCACCCTTAAAACCGCTTGGTTCATGGCACACCGCATCCGCGAGGCTATGCGCGTTGTCGGCGTTGAGCCTATGGGCGGGAATGGTGAGATCATCGAAGCCGACGAAACTTTCATCGGTCGTTTGGAAGGCCAGCCCAAGGGGCGCACTGGCGGCTGGCATAAGAATATCGTTCTTACCTTGGTGCAGCGTGGGGGTTCGGCTCGTAGCTTCCACGTTGACGGTGTTCGCGTCGCTGATATTGCGCCAATCCTTCGTAAAAATATCGCTGGTGAAAGCGCCTTGATGACCGACGAGGCTACTCACTACGACGAAATCGGCCAAAAATTTGCCAGCCACGAGACTGTCAATCACGCCGCGAAGGAATACGCGCGCGGGGACGTGAGTACCAACACCGTCGAGGGCTATTACTCGATCTTCAAGCGCGGCATGAAAGGCGTGTACCAGCATTGCAAGGAAAAACACTTGCACCGCTATCTGGCGGAATTTGATTTCCGCTATTCCAATCGCGTGCGGCTGGGCGTAGATGACGTAGAACGTACCGCTCGCGCCGTGAGAGGCATCGTCGGCAAGCGATTGACCTATAGGACGCCTCATTACTGAGAGGCCATATGGCAAAAGCCGCAAAGCCAAAGACGGCGGCAAAGTCGAATAAAAAAGATCAGTATGGGCGGTTTCAAAAAACCGCTCACGATCTTGGTATTGACGATGAGCAGAGCGCGCAGACATTCGAGCATGCTTTCATCAAGATTGTGCCGCCTAAGCTGCCGAAAGATGACCAGAAAGGCGGGTCATAAAGCCCCTTACGGCTCTGAAGATTTCTTCCGCCTCATCAGGATTATATTGTCTAACGATATGCATGGTGGGATTGCGCCATGCGATTTTTATCGTTTGCAGATCGCCAGCTAGATCCCTGAATAGAGGCTCGTTCGCCTTCCACTCATGGCTTTTTTCTTTGTGTTTTTGCCCAATTTTGTCGTTGATCTGCTTCAGGTAGGACTCCCAACTAGGCGCATATGGAATATCGAGTAAGTTAGCTAAAAATTTCAGGCCAGCTTCCATGACTTCGCATTGAATGAAAAACTGAAGCGGTTCCCTGGCCGAAAGACAGACATTTTCCCGCATCCTCAATATCCGTGACTGCCAACGGAAACTTATCAACAATGCCCTGATCATAGAGAACCTGTGCCGGTGCAAAGTATTTTATTCTATTCTCATCCAGCACATATAAATTCACCAGTGTCAGTTCATCGCGTAAGCGTAAGTCAATGTCGTTTGTGTGCTGGATTAAATCCCCCTGAGTGCATTTTTTGCTCTCCAGCACGTACTTAAATCTCCGCACGGCCGCTGCGGTCATTTTCGCACCTAAGATGTCTAGCTCATCAGATAATATATCTAGATTGGGCAATACATTGGTAAGGTGCTTTTCCGAGATGATGCTGTCTCTGCTGAGATTCAGTCTTTCCGTGGCAAGTTTGGTCACGGCATGCAGCCGCGTCAGCCCACCCAATATCCAATAGAACGCTTGGCCGTTCACTTTCCACATGTCCCACAAGCTCCAGAGCCTGCCGGGATAGAATCCCCCGGCGCTACTCATAGTAGCACCGTTGGGTTTGTGAAGTACAACATCCCCGAAGAATGAGGACTTGTGGGGACATGCTGCGCTTTGCCGTCGCTTTCGCGCTCCGTGGCGCGCGAAAGCTGGTGCGCGGGCTGCGCCAGGGCCTGAGCGAAGAGGAGCGCTACCGTGTCGCCGATGACGTGCTCGAGCGGTTGCAGCAGCATGGCGATCCCTGGGGCCTGTCCAAGGAACTGCCGTCCGCCACCGGTAAGGGCCATTCCACACCGCCGCTGCAAGAACCGCAGCGGGAATCATAGTGCGTGTGCGCAGGTCTCCGATTTAACAACCTAGCGGCGGCTGTTGACGCTCCCGAGCACCGCCGCGCCGATCAGAACGCCGATGCCGAGTGCGATCCCAACCGTGAGCAATGGCCGGCCCTCGACTTCCGAGTTCATGCGCCGCAGTGCATCGCTGCCGTAGCCGGCGCCAAGCTTGACCGCCTGACTGCCGAGGCGTGCCGCCTCGTCGCTCGCGGCCTGCCCGCGTTCGCGGAAGCGATCGATCATGTCACTTAAAAAGGTGGAGATCGCCTCGCCAATCTGCTGGCCCGCGGCGAATGCAGCGGCAGTGCCACGGCGTCCCGCAATACGGCCGATCTTCTCGAGTTCACCTTCGACCGCGCCCAGATGCTTCTGAATTGCAGTTACGCTCGGGCCGAAAGCGTCGGAGCGGTACTGAAACATGGCGCCTCGCGGACGGATAAGAGGAAATGATGCGGCGGCGATTGCCTCCGCAGTCGGGTGAACCTGTCAGACTTCGGTTGGTTCCGTCCCGTGCCAGCGGGTCAGTCGCCACCGGTCGCGCGAACGCGGCGGTCATAAGCAGGCCGACGCCCGGTTGCGGCCGCGTTTCGATAAGAGCGAGCCGAATTTGGTCTTTTCCGAAAATTTTACCTTCCAGAGTCAAACTCTGCTGTTGCATGCCGGGTATTGCGCTGTGCGGCGCGGGATTTGCATCGGATCCCGCGGCGGGCCAACACACAGGAGCATGGGATGCCCAATCGAGGTGAGCTTCCGAGTCCGGCGCAGCGAGCCAGAAATGCCGCAGTCAGGAGTGCCGCAATCAAACCCGGCTCGGCAATGCCGGATGCCGAAGCATGGACCATCATCGCCTTTTGCGCGATCGGCTGGCTGATGACCTTCTACTTTGCCCTGTCTTCGGTCGGCGTCGATGCGTTCCCGCAGTTGATGGCACAAGTTCCAATGGGGTGATACGCGACACGCGCCGTCCCAGGGCCGAGCAATCACCCGACCGCTTGCTGCGGCACTGCCACCGGCTCGTGCGCGGCAACACCACGCGCTTGGCGCAGAGCGCGCTCCAGTCCGGCTAAATCGTAGGGCTTCTGGAGAACTTCAAAACCCCGGCGCACCGCGTCCTGAGCGCTGGAACTATATCCGGTGGTCAACAGCACCGCGATGCCCGGATGCCGGCGGCGCACCGTATCGGCCAATTGCAGGCCGTTCATTCCTCCCGGCATCAATATGTCGGAGAATACGAGATCGACGCCGTCGTCGCCTTCGAGGAGATCGAGACCAGCTTGCGCGCTCGCCGCGTAGCGGACCTGATAGCCGAGTTGCTCGAAATAGGCCCGGCCGACTTCGGCGACCTCCGCATTGTCCTCGACCAGCAGCACCGTGCCGGCGCGCGGCGCCAGAGTGGCGGCCGCGGCCTCCTGGCGCGGCTGCGCCGGCGACTCCCATGACCGCGGCAACATCAACGTGACGACGGTGCCGCGCCGCGACGATGTCGCGATTGTGGCGGCGCCGCCGGACTGCCGGGCAAAGCCATAGACTTGGCTCAAGCCGAGCCCGGTGCCTTTGCCGACCTCTTTGGTGGTGAAGAACGGCTCGAACACCCGCGGCAATGCGTCAGCGGGAATGCCGGTGCCGGTGTCGGCGACGCGGATGGCGACGAATTCCCCGCTCAGGCCCTCCTCCGATCCCTTGCCGCGCAGCACCACCGGTTTGGCGCTGATGGTCAGCGTGCCGCCCGACGGCATGGCGTCGCGGGCGTTAAAGGCGAGATTGAGCACGGCGAGCTCGAACTCGCTCGGATCGACTTTCACGGCGCATGGCCGCCGCGGCACGCCGACGCGAATGTCGATGTCGCCGCGCAGCGAGCGGCTGAGCATGTCCTTGATTTCCGGCAGCCGCTCGGCGAGATCGATCACGCTCGGCTGCAGCGTCTGCCGGCGGGAAAAGGCGAGCAGTTGCCGCGTCAGGCTCTCGCCGCGTTGCGTCGCATTGGTGATCGTATCGAGGAGCTGGGCCTCCTTGTCGCCGGCGACGTGCCGGCGCAAGCGCTGCACGGTACCGCTCACGATCATCAGCAGATTGTTGAAATCGTGCGCGACGCCGCCGGTCAATTGTCCGATTGCCTCGAGCCGCTGCGCCTGACGCAGCGCGTCTTCGGCGAACTCGCGGCGCTGCGCTTCGTCGTGCAGGCGCTTGGTCCGTCGCAGTACGACCCAAAGCGAAGAAAACAACAGCAGCGTGACCGGCAGGCCGAAGATCAGGTGCCCGCCGATTATGCGGAGCCACGCGCCACGTATGGCGGCGGCATCGATACCGGCGATGGCGTAAACCGGATAACCCGGCAATTTGCGGAAGCCCACCCGACGGTTGCGGCCATCCACTTCCGAGGTGACCGAATACAGACCGTGTGTAAGACCGTTGCCGACGGCTTGTCGCAAGGGACCCTTGGCGCTGAGCTGCGGCGCCGGCTGCAGCGCGGCCGGATACCGCGCCAACAGCATGCCGTCGTCACGCGACAGGGCATAGAAATTTCCGGGCGACTGCTCGATCATCGAATAGAAGTCGTCGAAGTAGCGCGTCCGCACCGTGATCGCGATGATACCGCGAAACGTTCCGTCGGACGAAGCAAGCCGCTGCGATATATCGAATAGATCGACGCCGGCCGCCTGCCCCGCGGACTCGCGCAGATCGCCGATATAAACGCCGGCCTGACTGCCAAGCTGCACCTTGAAGTATTTGCGATCGGCGAAGTCGACGCCGCTCCGCATGAGCTGCGGTTCGCTCGAGGCCAGCGGGTGGCCGTCGCGGCCGATCAGAGTGATCGACTGGACCTGCGGCATGACGTTGACGATGCGTTGCAGGCGCGGCGTGAGGCTCGATTCCGCGGCGCGGATCTGCTCGTCCGGCATGCCACGCACGACCTCGTCGACTTCCGGAAATATGCGATCGACGGTATCGAAGACCTTGAGCCCCTGTTCCTGCAGCACGTCGAGCGAGCGATCGATGCGCTCGTCGGCGACGGCATAGACCTCGCGATAGTCGTTGTAGGCGGCATAGACGAATAACGCCGCCGGAAATAACAGCGACGCCACCATCAAGAGCTGGAGCAGACGTATCGCCGAGTCGTGTTCCGTGCGCATCGAAATCCGGTTGTTGCGGCCGGCAATAGAATTCGTGGCCACGCAACGACAAATACGACACGCAAACTGTCAAATCTCTGCGGCACGAACGAGGCGATCAATCGCCGCATTCGATTGCAATTTCGTGACTCAAATGCCGGGATGCGTTACTTGACTGTCATAAATTGCCGCAATTCATCCGATTTGCAGCACGGATGCTCATTCGCGCCAGGAATTCAGCTAGAGTTTTAGCCAATTCGGCGGTTTGGCAGCGGCCCCCGCTTTGGCGGGGCGCGGCTGGCTCAGCTCACCGCCGTGGGCGCCAGCGCGTCGATGTCGGTGACCACGTCGATGACAACAGGCCTGTTCGCGGCGAGTGCCTGCGCCAGCGCTGCCGGAAATGCCGAGGCCTTTTCGACCCGGATGCCGAGCGCGCCCATGTCCTCGGCAATGCGCGCAAAATTGACCTTGGTGAAATGCCAAAGCTCCAACGCCTTCTCGGTCTGCTTGCCGCCGTAGACGCGATCGAAACCGCGCTTTGACTGATTGCCGCCGCCGTTATTGTTGACCACGGTCACCGCGTTGATGTTCCAGCGCGCCGCGGTTTCGATTTCGGCGATGTGGTACCAAAATCCGGCATCGCCGGTGAAGGTGACGACAGGGCGATCGGGGGCTGCGCATTTGGCGCCGAGCCCGGCGGGAAAGGCCCAGCCGAGATGGCCGGCGCTGCGCATATAGCTCTGCCGTGGATTTCTCAGGTCGTACATGCCGCCCATCCACATTCCGGCGTGGCCGGTGTCGACGACGACAATGGCATCGTCCGGGACGTGTCTGGTCAGCTCATGGCACAGCCGCTCCGGGCGGATCGGCACGGCATCCGAATTGAGTGATTCTTTGTACTTATCGCGCCATTCGCCGCAGAGCGTCTGCACCTCACCGATCCAGCTTTTGCGTTTTGCCGCGCTGGAGCGATCGGCAAGCGCTATCATGCGCGCCAAGATGACTTTGGCGTCGCCATTGACACATGCCGCCAGCGGATAATTGCGGCCGAGCGCTTCGGGATCGATGTCGATCTGGATCGCCGGGGTGCCGATCTTCGGCACCGCCCAGAAATGCGTGGTCATGCCACCGGTCTGGGTGCCGATGAAGCATACGAGGTCGGCTGTGTTGACAACGCGATTGGCGCTCTCGCGCGAATAGCTGCCGACAACACCGACCGACAGCGGATGGCTGCCGGTGATCGAATCCTTGCCGTTGAGCGAAGTTGCGACCGGGATCTGCAAGGCTTCGGCGAGCGCAACCAGTTCGGCCGCCGCACCGGAGGCGCGCACGCCGCCGCCGGCAACGATCACCGGCCGCACGGCATCCTGGAGAATTTTCAGTGCGGCGGCAACGCTGGCATCGTCAGGCGCCGGACGGAAAGCCGGCACGCGCGCAAATTGCGGCTCGCAGAGCGGCTCCATGTCGGCTTCCTCGGCATCGATCTGGCCCTCATTGCCGCGAAACTGCAAATGAACCGGGCCGGGACAGCCGGTCACCGCGGTGCGGAAGGCCTGGCGCACCATGTCGGGAAACCGCGCCACGTCGTCGATAGTGGCGTTGAATTTGGTCACCGGCTCGAACGCCGGCACGTCATCGATCTCCTGATAGACTTTGCGAAATTTATTTTTCGGCTCGCGGCCGCCGGTCATGGCGATGACCGGCGAATGGGCGAGCCAGGCATCGCGCAGGCCGGCTGCGAGATTGAGCGCGCCGATCACTTGCGCCATGCAGATGCCCGGCTTGCCCGAGGCGCGCGCGTAGCCGTCGGCCATATAGGCTGCCGCCTTCTCGCCGTGCACGTGCAACCGCTTGATGTCGGTGCGCCGCTCCATCTCGGCGTAAGTGGTTCGCAGCACCGCCGGCACGTGGAAAACATGCGTGACGCCATAGCCCTTGAGCATGTCGGCGAGGCACTGCGCCCCGGTCATTTTGCGATTGTGTCCGATTTGCATGGGTTCGCTTTCTCAATTCGGTCTCTAGTCGTTCCCCGCGAAAGCGGAGCATCCAGTAATCGCAGCACGTGTCGTCGCCGATCGGTCGTACCCGGCTACTCGATCATCCCCCGCGCGGCTGATAGCGGCGAGGCAGTGGCCCTTACGAAACAATGTCAGTCGTTGAACACCGCCACCGCGCGGATCGGCGAGCCGGTGCCCTCGCGCCATTTCAGCGGCAGGCCGATGAACTGAAACTCGCCCTGGCCGATGAGCGCTTCGAGATTGCACAGGCTCTCCATATGCGTGATGTCGAGTTCGAGGCAGGCCTTGTGCACCAGTGTATTCACTTTGCCTTCGGGGCCCGGCCGCATCGAGTCGATGCCGAAATGCACGATGCCTTGCTGCGCGAGCCACTCGGTCGCCGCAACGTTCACGCCCGGATTGTCGGTTGCATAAGCGGGCGTCGGAAATGTGCGTTCGTGATGCCCGGTGCAGAGCAACACCGTGCCCTTTTGCGGGACCGGCACGCCGGCCTTTTTCACCGCGGCTTGCAGATCGGCGGGCGTGATCTCGGCCCGCGGCGCGATATGGCGCAGATCGACGCAGATGCCCTGCACGATGCAGTTTTCCAGCGGGTATTTGTCGATCGACGTACCGGCCTTGCCGAAGTGCCGCGGCGCGTCGATATGGGTGCCGCCATGGTCCGGCATCGAGAAGAACATCACGCTGTTGCCGTGGACGCCGCCGGACTCGGCGCGCGCCTCGTCGTGCGTTTTCCAGATGCCGTGGATGATCGGCGGCTGCCCCGGATAGGACGGCGTGCGGTGGTACAACTCCCGGCTTAAATCGACGATGCGCATGTCGCCTCCCTCACCTTTTCTGTTCTTGCCTGACCGGCGTGGCGCGAACACTATCTCCCGGCGCGCATTACGACAACGCCGCAGAGGAAACGCCGTAAAGGAACGCCCATGAAAACCTCGACCGACCGCATCCTGACCACCCACACCGGCAGTCTGCCGCGGCCGAAACCGCTGATCGAGCTTATTCTCGAACGGGAGAAAGGCGGCGCGGTCGGCGCCGATATTTTCGAGGCCGCCACGGCGGAGGCGGTCGACGATGTCGTGGCGCGCCAGGTCGATTGCGGCATCGACGTCGTCAGCGACGGTGAAATGAGCAAGCCGTCCTACACGACCTATATCCGCCATCGCGTCGCCGGCATTGCGCCCGACCCCCGCGCTTCGGACAAGGGCCGCGACATCATGATCGGCCGCGATCTTTTGGAGCATCCGGATTTCGGCCGCGACCGCCGTACTTTCTCTGCGACGCCGTTTCCCGGCTGCGTCGGTGAACTGCGCTATAAAGACCGCGCGGCGCTCGACCGCGACATCGCGCATCTGAAAACCGCGGCGGCGAAAGCAAAGCCTGGCGAATTGTTCATGACCGCGCCGTCGCCAGGCATCCTGACCCGCTTCATCATCAACCTGCATTATCCGAATGAAGACGCCTACGTCGCGGCTCTCGCCGACGTGCTGAAAGTCGAATACCGCGCCATCGTCGAAGCCGGTTTCGTGCTGCAGATCGACGCGCCCGACCTCGGCTCGGCGCGCAACAACCAGTACCGCCACCTCAGCGACGACGAATTCCGCAGCAAAATCGCCGAGCGCAATATCGCCGCGCTCAACGCGGCGACCGAAGGCCTGCCCGCCGACCGCATGCGGCTGCACATCTGCTGGGGCAATTACGAAGGGCCGCACACCCACGATCTGCCGGTGACCAAGATCATCGACATCGCGTTCAAGGCGCGGCCGCAGGCGATCAGCATCGAGGCCGCCAATCCGCGCCACGATCACGAATGGGAGGATCTCAAGACGATCAAAATTCCCGGCGACAAGATCCTCATTCCGGGTGTCATCGATTCGACGACGAATTTCGTCGAGCATCCGCGGCTGGTTGCGCAGCGCATTGGCCGCTATGCCGAGGTCATCGACCGCGAACGGCTGATCGCGGGCGTCGACTGCGGTTTCGGCACAGCGGTACGTGCCGAGCCGACGGTCGCCGACAGCATCGTCTGGGCGAAACTGCGCGCGCTCAGCGAAGGCGCCGCAATCGCCACCCAGCGGCTGTGGGGGTCGAGGGCGGCATAGAACCCTCCGCAACGCCTTCGATTTGGCGCCGATTCCGCCGGCCGGTCACCGCACTGTCGTATGGGGCCGCCATTTTGGCGGATCGCCGCGATCATGGCCTAAATCTTGAATGTGAAAAGCTGTCGGACCCGCGGCCAGTGCAGCGTGCGGCGAGGTCGAACATGGATGTACCCTCAAGCGCCCGGATAAGCGCCCAAGCCGGTCATGGCAATGCCGCGGCCGCCGGTGCGGCCGCGCTTAAACACGCAACTCACAACGACCGCGCCAGGCACCACCAACATGCCGGCAGTCCTTGGTTTTTGGCACTGACGGCGCTCGGCATCGTCTATGGCGATATCGGCACCAGCCCGCTCTACGCGTTCCAGGTGGCGCTGTCGGGCATCGGTCATCGGGCGCCGACGCCGGCCGATGTTTTGGGCATCGTGTCGCTGACCTTCTGGGCGCTGATGCTGATGGTGTCGCTCAAATACGTGGTGTTCGTGCTGCGCGCCGACAACGAGGGCGAGGGCGGCATTCTGGCGCTGCTGTCGCTGGTCGGCGCCGACCGTATCGCCAAGGGCGATACGATTCCGATTCTGGTCCTGCTCGGCATCCTCGGCGCCGCCTTGCTCTACGGTGACGGAGTCATCACGCCGGCGATTTCAGTGCTTTCGGCCATGGAAGGCCTCAAGCTGGTGGCGCCGTCCCTGGCGCCGGTCATCGTGCCGGCGACTATGGCGATCCTGATCGGATTGTTTCTGATCCAGCGGCGGGGGACGGAAAGCATCGGCCGGCTGTTCGGACCGATCATGGTGGTCTGGTTCGTCATCATCGGCGTGCTTGGCGCATCGAACATTTGGATGGCGCCGCAGATCGTCAAGGCGCTTGATCCGATCCGGGCCGTTGTTTTCTTGACCAGGGACCCTGTCGTTTCCTTCGCCGTCGTCGGTGCGGTATTCCTGACGCTGACCGGCGGCGAGGCGCTCTATGCCGACATGGGTCATGTCGGCCCCACCGCAATCCGAAGGACCTGGTTCGGCCTCGTGCTGCCGGCGCTGCTCCTCAATTATTTCGGCCAGGGTGCGCATGTGCTCGCCGACCCGACGGCGGCTGATAGTCCTTTCTACAAATTGGCTCCCGGTTGGGCGTTGATCCCGCTCGTCGGTTTGGCCGCCGCCGCCACCATCATCGCCTCGCAGTCGCTGATCTCCGGCGTATTTTCGCTGACACGGCAGGCGATGCTGATGGGGCTTTGTCCGCGGGCGAGGATCGTGACCACGTCTGGCGACGAGGAGGGTCAGATTTACGTGCCCGCCGCCAATTGGCTGTTGATGGCGGGGACATTGTTGACGGTGGCGTTGTTCAAGACCTCGGACAATCTGGCGGCCGCCTACGGCATTGCGGTGTCGGGCACCATGCTGGTGACGACTTTGTTGCTCTATCGCGTCGCGGTCACGCGGTGGGCGTGGTCGCCGGCTGTTGCGATTCCGGTCATCGCGGCCTTCGCCACGATCGATACGACATTCCTTGTCTCCAACTCGATGAAGATTTTCGCCGGCGGCTGGTTTCCGGTCGTTATCGGCGCCGCCATCGCGACGCTGATGCTGACGTGGCGCAAGGGCGCAACGCTGGTGCGCCGGCGACTGCGCGAGATGTCGATGCCGCTTCAGGAGTTCCTCGATTACGCCGACAACACGGTGATCGGCCGGGCACCGGGCATGGGAGTCTGGCTCACCAAAGTCGACCACGGCGCCTCGCCGATGCTGCTGCGCCATGTCGAGCACAATCGCGTCTTGCACTCGACGGTGGTGCTGCTGAGTTTTGTGCTCGAGCATCGCCCGCGCGTGCCGTTCCACGAGCGCCACGCAGTCCACCGGCTTGGCCACGGCTTCTACCGCATCCAGGTGCGGCTCGGCTTCATGCAGACACCGGATATTCCGCTCACTTTGATGAATTGCAAAATGCTCGGCTTCGACGCCGATCTTGAAAACAAGAACTACTATCTGCCGCACGAGACGATCGTACGCCGCGCGACACATCCGGGGATGGGGCCTTTGTCCTTCGCGATCTTCTCGTTCCTCAGCCGGATCGCAAGCCGCGTGCCGGACTTTTTCAAGATTCCCCAAGACGCGATCATCGAAGTGGGATTTCGCGTGGAGATCTGACGGCGGGCGGACACACGCCGATTATCGCGGCGTCACTGCGGCTTGAGCCCGGCGAACGCCACCACCTTGCGCCACTTTTCGGTTTCCTCGGCGATGTACTTGTCGAACTCAGCGGGCGACAGCGCCAGTTCGCTGACGCCGAGGCTGGTCAGCCGCTCTTTGAATTTTGGATCGGCCTGGACGGCGCGGACCGCATCCGCGAGCCTGTCGACGATCTCCTTCGGCGTGTGCTTGGGCGCAACGATGCCGGAAAATCCGCTCGCCTCGAAACCCGGCAGCGTCTCAGCGACAGTTGGAACGCCGGGCAGTTCGTCGATTCGGCTCGCGGTCGTCAGTGCCAGCGCGCGCAGCTTTCCGTCGCGGATATGGCCGATCGCCGCCGAGATGCCGTCGACCCCGACTTTGACCTGGCCGCCGAGAAGATCCGTCACCATCTGGCCCTCGCCGGCATAGGGCACATGCACGAAGTCGACGCCGGCCATCATCTTGAACAGTTCTACCGCCATATAGGGCGGCGTGCCGAGCGACGGCGACGCGATGCTGATCTTGCCGGGGTTGGCTTTGAGTTGCGCGATCAACTCGGCGACATCGGCGGCTGGAAACGACGGACTTGCGTCCAGCACCAGATTGATCCGGTTGATCGGCGCGACCGGCGCAATGTCGCGAACGAAATCGTAGCTGAGATTTTTCATCAGCGAGGCGTTGACGGTGTTCGACGCCGCGGCAAAGAACAGCGTGTAGCCGTCCGGCGGGGCGTTCACCACCGCTTCGGCGCCGAGCGAACCGCCGGCACCGGGGCGATTTTCGACAACGACCGATTGGCCGAGTTGCTGCGACAGCCACTGCGCGGCCACCCGCGCGACAATGTCGACCTGCCCGCCGGGCGGGAAGCCGACAATGAGCTTGATCGGACGATTGGGGTAGGTCTGTGCCCCGGCGAGCCGGGGTGCGGCCATAGCCAGGGAACCGGCGCCCCAAGCCGCCGCCACACGCAGAACGTCGCGCCGCCGAAGCGTCATGTTCCCTCCCCCCATCCGCGTCGTTGCGCGGATTCGCGCCGGATTTTCTCCGGCTCGATATTATTCCGGCGTAAAATTCATCGCCACGCCGTTGATACAATAGCGCAGATGCGTCGGCGGCGGACCATCCTCGAAGACATGGCCGAGATGGCTGCCGCAGCGGCTGCAATGCACCTCAGTGCGGGTCATGAAATAGCTCTTATCGGTGGTGGTCTCGACCGAGCCCGGCTCCGGATCGTTAAAGCTCGGCCAGCCGGTGCCGCTCTCGAATTTCGTCTTCGAGACAAACAATTTTTGCCCGCACCCGGCGCAATAGAACGCACCGGCACGCTTTTCGAAGTTGAGTGCGCAAGAGCCGGGCCGCTCGGTGCCGTGCTCGCGCATGATGTGAAACTGCTCCGGCGTCAGAATCTTGTGCCATTCCGCGTCGGTATGCGTGACGGGATATTGCTTGGCATCGGTCTTGGTATCGGTTTTGGTATCCATTGTGATGTCCTCGGCTGGGCCGCCTGTCCGATGGCTATGGGTTGCCGTAAACGTAGTCGATAATAGGCCGAGCGCAACCGCACCGCGCGCCGGCTACCAAGTTGTGATGATCATTTGATTGCCGGCGACCGGCCCGCAAGCCGCGTCCCGTCTTCAAAAAACGCCAGCGCGTGGTATCATGCGCGACCGGTGCCAATGCACAAAAAGGCTGCGACGCACCTGGAAGGAAACACCATGCTCGATACGCCTCACGCCAAAGACAATGGCTCGAAGCCGCGGCAGGACATGATCAGCGGGGCGTTTCTGCGCAATGCCTGGTATGTGGCGTCATGGTCCGACGGCGTCGGCGATGGCCAGCTCGTTCCACGCACCATCATGAACGAGCCCATCGTCCTCTATCGCAATGCCAATGGCGAGGTGGCGGCCATCGAGGATCGCTGCGCCCATCGCTTCGCGCCGCTGCATATGGGCAAAATCGTTGGCGGCGATCGCATTCAGTGCCCCTACCACGGCCTCGAATTCGACGGCAGCGGCGCCTGCGTGCGCAATCCGCACGGCACGAAAAACATTCCGCCCCGGGCGCGGGTAAAGAGCTATCCCGTCGTCGAGAAGCATAAGGCGGTCTGGATCTGGATGGGTTCGGCACCGGCCGATGCGGCAAAAATCCCGGATTTCTCGGTGCTCGACGATGTGCCGGAATTGCACACCACCAAGCGCGACAGCATCGTCATCAATGCCAATTATCAGCTTATCATCGACAACTTGCTCGACCTCAGTCACACCTCGTACCTGCATGAAGGCATTCTCGGCAACGCCGACACCGTGGAGTCGGAGATCACCGGCGAGCAGGATGGCGACGACGTCGTGGTCAGACGCCACGCCACCAATTCAAAGCCGCCGGGCATGTTTGTGCCGTTCTGGCCCGAACATCCGCCGCGCGTCGACAAGTTCACCAGGATGCGCTGGATGGCGCCTTCGACGCTGCGGCTCCTCACCGGCATCTGCACGATGGGCGCGGCGCCGGAAACCGGCACCGGCTATCACGCCGTCCATCTGCTCACCCCCGAGAACGAGCGTTCGACCCATTATTTTTTCACCGCGGTGCGCTGGGGGGTGAAGACGAGCGAGGACACGCTCAACCGCGATCTGCAGAAACGCATCGCCGAGATGCGCCGCTTCGCCTTCGAGGAGCAGGACGCGCCGGTGATCGAGGCGCAGCAACGCATTATCGAGAGCGCGACCGAGCCGCTCGATCCGGTAATCCTCGCCGTCGATGTCGGCTGCGTGCGCTATAAGCGGGTGCTCGGCAGGATGCTTGAGACGGAGCAGCAACACTGAGCATGCGTCTCGATCAGAATGACGTCTGCGGCGTCACTTGATCGCCAGCGGATTGGTCGGCGAGCCGACCGCGCCGGTAATCGGGATTGCCGGTGCCACGAACATGAATTCGTAGACGCCGTCGGCGGCACAATCCTCCGCCAGGTCTTTGAGATAGAAAATCTCGCCCATGGTCATGCCCATGATCGGGATGGTGATCCAGTGCCACGGCTGGTTGATGCCGCCTTCGGTATTGTTCGGCCGCACTTCGCAGCCCCAGGTGTCGCTGGCAAGCGCCGCCAGTTCGGTCTTGGCGACAAACTCCAAAGTTTCGAAGGCAAAGCCCGGCGCGTCACCGCCGGGATAGCCGTCCCAGCTTCCCGCTTTCAGGCAGCGCTCCATCTGCCCGGTGCGCACGATGATGTAGTCGCCGCGCTTGAGTTCGATCTTTTGTTGTTTCGCGGTCAGATCGAGATCGGCACAGGTGATGCCGTAGCCGTCGTCGAGGCAGTCCTTGCCGAGCGCACGCGCGACGTCGAGGAACACGCCGCGGCCCACCATCCTGGCCTTGGTTTTCTCGATGCCGCATTTGGCGGCGCCGAACGATGACACCTCGCGACAATCGTAGCCGTTCCACATATTGTTCTCATAGAACACGTGGCCGAGCCCGTCCCATTGCGTGCCGCATTGCAGCGGCATCACCACCATGTCGTCGGCGGCGCGAATGCCGCGCTTGTCGAGCACGCCGGAATAGGCGTCGGTGCCGGTGCGCAGCATGGTGTGCAGCGGATTGATGCGGCCAAGCACCGGATAATTGGTCTTGCCGCCCTGCGGGCCGTTATTGTCGAAATTGAGCGCCAGCGAGATCACCTTGCCCTTTTTGACCAGCCGCGCCGCGGCAATAATGTCCTCCGGCGTCGTGTAATTGAGCGTGCCGATCTCGTCGTCGGCGCCCCATTTGCCCCAGTTCTTGTACTTCTCCGCCGCTTCGCGGAGATCGTCTCGCGTGACTTTGCGCCCGGACATGGCCTGCCTTTTTGCTAAGTGAGGTGGAAGAAACGCCGGACAATGATAGCATCGTCAAAAGGGCTAGGGAGGGCTTTATGACCGCAAGGACTTTTGCCGCGCGCCTGTGCGCGATCTGTGTGAGCGTGATTTGGGCGGGAGCCTGCTTCGCCGCGGGACCTTATCCCGACCATCCGGTCAAGATCATCGCGCCGTTCACCGCGGGCGGCCCCACGGACCTCGTGGCCCGGCTCCTGGCCGACAAGCTCTCGCAAAGCCTGGGCCAGCAGTTCTATGTGGAAAATCACCCCGGCGCCGGCGGCAATATCGGCATGGCTCAGGTCGCGCGCGCTGCGCCTGACGGTTATACAATCCTGGTGGCGAGTTCGAGCTTTGTAGTCAATCCAAGCCTCTATGCCCACAATCCCTACGACCCGTTCAAGGATTTTGCGCCGGTGACATTGGCCGGCGCCGCACCGAACATCCTGGTCGTCCATCCTTCGGTCGCAGCCAAGACGGTCAAAGAACTGGTCGCTCTGTTGCAAGCCAATCCGGCGAAATATTCCATCGCCAATCCCGGGCTCGGCACCACGCCGCAGCTCGCGGCCGAATTGTTCAAGCTCGATTTCAAGCTCGACCAGCCAAGCGTGCCTTATGCCGGCGGTGCGCCGGCGATTCAGGCAACCGTCGCCGGACAGACGCAGATCGGGTTTGCCAATTTGACGCCGGCCGCGCCGCAAATCCTCGGCGGCACTCTGCGCGGTCTCGCCATCACCGCATCAAAGCGGTCAGAGGCGGTGCCCGACGTCCCGACCATGGCGGAGGCGGGCGTGCAGGGCCAGGAATCCGAGACCATGCAAGGCGTATTCGTGCCGGCCGGCACGCCGCAGAGCGTCATCGATCTCCTGAACAAGGCGATCGTCAAGGCCATGGCGTCGCCGGACGTTGAAGCGAAATGCATGCGAGTCGGTTTGGATATTGTCGCCGGCACGCCCGCGGAATTTTCCGGCTATATCAAGAAAGAAGTCGACAAGTGGCACAAGGTCATTGTCGACGCCAAGATCGCGCAGATCCAGTGACATCAGCGCCGCGCGTCGGCGACGAGGAAACTTATCGCTTCAGGCCGGCAGCTTTCAGCGCAGCTTGAATGAACGGAACGGCGGCGGCCTGCGCGGCGGCCGCCGTCTTCGGAACCTCGGGAGCGGGCAATCCCGCCGCCTTGAAGGCCGCCGCGATCACGGCGTTCGGATCGAGGAAGGCTGCCGCAGCGCCGGGCTTCGGGCGATACCGCTCCTCCCGCGCATCATCTGATCTGCCGGCGGCTTCCGCCGCTGCGGCGACGGCGCCGCCTGTGGCGCGGATCGGCGGCAGAGCCGCCGCGTTCGAACTCCGTGACGCCTTCATCCAATCGCCAAAACTTCGCGATGCGATGCGTCGATGAAATTCCTGCGTCGTGGAAAAAGGCGCCAGTCGCGCCATAGCTGTGCTCGCCGCTGGTTGCGAGCGGCACGCCGTGGGCCATGCCGGCGATGGAAAACGCCTCGATCAGCGTTTCGCCATCGGCATTGGTCCAGACACGACGATCATGGCCACCGATCAATTCTCTGGGTGGACGGAACGGCGGAAAGCCCGTGTACGTCGAGCCATTGCCGGATGATCTCTTCGCTGTTCGACGGTTTCACGATCGGATCGGCGGTGCCGTGCCACACCGAGATTTTGGGCCACGGACCCGGATGGTTCGAGGCCGACCGCACGCGATCGCCGAGCACATCGGCGGGGTTCGTCTGTTCGGTGAACATGGCATCGAAAGCCTGCTGAACGGACCGCGCGCTTCCGTAAGGCACTCCGGCGATGATGGCGCCGCCGGCAAACAGCTCCGGATAGGTCGCCAACATCACCGCCGTCATGGCGCCGCCGGCCGAGAGCCCGGTTACGAAGACGCGGCCCCGGTCGATGCCGAATGCCGCGATAGCGTGCTCGACCATCTGTTGGATCGAACGCGCCTCGCCGCGGCCACGTGCGGTGTGACCGGGCAGGAACCAGGAAAAACAGGTCTTCGGATTATTGGCGGGCTGCTGTTGCGGATAGACCACGGCGAAGCCGAGGCGATCTGCGAGCGCGGACCAGCCGGAACCGCAGTCGTAATCGTCGGCGGTCTGGCCGCAGCCATGCAAAGCGACGACGAGCGGCGCCTGGCTCGGCAAGCGCTCGGGCGCGTGCACGAACATCCGCAGATTGCCCGGATTCGAACCGAACGCCGTGAGTTCCCGCAGCACGGTCCGTCGCGCGGCGCGCGCGGCCGGGTCGGCCGCGGACTTCTCGCGAGCCGCTTCCAAAAGGCCTTCAAACTTGCGGCGAAGGGCCGAAAGATGCGCAATCGCCTTGTCGAAACTTCCCATGGCCCATCCGCTTTGCATTGCAGCAATTCAACGCTGCACTGCAACATAGGGTTCCGGAGGAGGGAAACAAGGGCGGAGAAGCCGCTATCGTCTTGAAGTTATTCGCAATCCGTTGGACATCTTGGCTGGCCGCACCGATCGCCTCAGGAAACCATGCGCATTGTCGATATCCGCGAGACTGCGGTCCCGCTGAACTCCACGCTCGCCAATTCGAGCACCGATTTTTCCGAAATGACGACCTCGGTGGTTGCCGTGATCACCGACGTCAAGCGCGACGGCCGGCCGGTCTGCGGCTTCGCTTTTAATTCCACGGGGCGCTATGCCTGCGGCGCGCAGATGCGGGCGCGTTTCATTCCGCGCATCATGAAGGCCGATCCCAAATCGCTGCTCGACGCGACCGGCGATAATCTCTCGCCGGAGAAGATCCTCGCGGTGATGATGCGGAACGAGAAATCGGGCGGCCACAGCGAGCGCTCGATCGGCATCGGCACCATCGAAGTCGCGGTGTGGGACGCGGTCGCCAAGATCGCGGAGAAGCCGCTGCACCGCGTGCTTGCCGAACGCTACAACGGCGGCAAGATCGCCGACAAAGTATTCTGCTATGTCGGCGGCGGCTGGTATGCGCCCGGCAAAACGACGCGCGATCTGCTCGACGAAATGCAGCGCCATCTCGATGACGGCTATATCATGGTGAAGATGAAAGTCGGCGGCTTGGCTTTGGCCGACGATCTCGGCCGCGTCGAGGCGGTGAAATCGATCCTGCCGCGGGGCGGCGAGCTCGCGGTCGACGCCAATTCAAAATTCTCCCGCGACGACGCGCTGCGCTACGCCCATGGCCTGCGGCCGTTCGCCCTGCGCTGGTTCGAGGAGCCGTGCGACCCGCTCGATTTCGCGGTGCTTGCCGAGATTGCCGGCAGCTATGATGCGCCGCTATCCACCGGCGAGAATTTATATTCGACACAGGACGTCGAGAACCTGGTGCGGTTCGGCGGGCTCAAGCCGGCCCGCCGCGACGTGATCCAGGTCGATCCGCCGCAAGCCTACGGCATCGTGCAATATTCCCGCACGCTTGACATGCTGGCGCGCCACCAATGGCCGCGCAGCCTGTTGTTTCCGCACGGCGGCAACCAGATGTCGCTCGCCATCGCCGCCGGCTTCGGGCTCGGCGGCGCGGAATCTTACCCGGGCGTGTTTGGCGATTTCGGCGGCTTCGCCGACGATGCCAAACTCGACGGCGGCTATCTCGCGCTGTCCGACCGTCCGGGTATCGGCTTCGAAGGCCAGGCGCGGCTCTATCGGATCATGAAAGATTTGGCGGCGTAGTGGCCCGTCATGAGGAATGTTCTATCCCGCCAGCCGTTCGATCGCCGCGCCGCAACGGCCGAGTTTTTCTTCCAGCCGCTCAAAGCCGCGATCGAGGTGATAGACGCGGTTGACGATTGTTTCGCCCTCGGCGGCAAGCGCGGCAATCACCAGCGACACCGAAGCGCGCAGATCGGTCGCCATCACCGGCGCGCCCTTGAGCTGTTCGACGCCTTCGATCGTCGCGCGTTCGCCATCGAGCTGGATGCGCGCGCCAAGCCGGGCGAGTTCGCCGACATGCATGAAGCGGTTTTCGAAAATCGTCTCGGTGATGTAGGACGTGCCGCGCGCGCGCGTCATCAGCGCCATCAGCTGCGCCTGTAGATCGGTCGGAAATTCCGGAAATGGCGCCGTGGTCACATCGACCGGCAATAGCCCCGCGCCGTTACGCGCCACGCGGATGCCCTGGTTGGTCGGCGTGACGGTGACGCCTGAGCGCGTGAGCACGTCGAGCGCGGCCTGCAAAAGCTCCGGCCGCGCGTTCTGCAGCAGAATGTCGCCGCCGGCCATGGCGACCGCCATGGCATAGGTGCCGGTCTCGATGCGATCGGGCAGCACCGCATGGCGCGCGCCGTGCATCCGGCTGACGCCCTCAACGATGATGCGCCGGGTGCCGGCGCCGGAAATGCGCGCGCCCATCTCGTTGAGGCAGTCGGCGACGTCGACGATCTCGGGTTCCAGCGCGGCGTTATCAATCACGGTCGTGCCGTTGGCGAGGCTGGCCGCCATGATCGCGGTGTGAGTGCCGCCGACCGTGACTTTGGGGAATACGATCTCGCCGCCTTTGAGGCCGTGCGGGGCGCGCGCCACTACGAAGCCGCCGTCGATCTCGATCACGGCGCCGAGCTGCGCCATTGCCATGATCAGGAGATCGACCGGCCGCGTGCCGATGGCGCAGCCACCGGGCATCGAGACGCGCGCTTCGCCCATGCGCGCAAGAAGCGGCGCCAGCACCCAGAAGCTCGCCCGCATCTTCGAGACGAGATCGTAGGGCGCTGTGGTATCGACGATGCGGGCAGCCGATATGTGCAGCGTCTGGCCGTGATCGGCGGTCTCGCCCGACCGCTTGCCGCCGACCATGATATCGACGCCGTGATTGCCGAGGATGCGCTGCAACAGGCCGACGTCGGCGAGCCGCGGTACGTTGTCGAGGATCAAGGTTTCTTCGGTCAGCAGGCTCGCGATCATCAGCGGAAGCGTGGCGTTCTTCGCCCCCGAGATCGGGATGGTGCCGTCGAGACGCCGGCCGCCGACGATGCGAATGCGATCCATTTTACCCCCAAACATCCGGGCCAAAACCCGTCCCGGACCGCCTTAATCGACTTTGCTTATGCACCCGGCGCGCGATCGGGGCAAAGCGAAATGCCCAGCCTTAGGCGACGCGCTCCTCGTATGGCTAAGCGCGCCTTGCTCTAGTTCCCGCCCCGATTACGGCGGAAGTCGGGATTTTCCGCCTCGGGCGGGGCCTCCGGCACAGGGCCTGCGGCGGCATGGTCGCGCGCCCTTTCGCGGTCTCGCGCCTGCTGTTTTCGTTTTTTGAGGTTTTCGCGCAAAGCCATGGACAGCCGCTCGCCGCGCGCCGCCCATTTTTCCGCTTTGCCGGGTTTACTCATGCTGGTTGCCGCGTTGGCCTGACGCGGCAAATTTCTTGCGCCCAAATCCGCGCTATGGCAAGGATCGCCCCGGTTTTGCGCCTGATTTGCCGCGCGAAAGGCCGCAACAGTCTGCTGCCGTAGCTCAGTGGTAGAGCACTCCCTTGGTAAGGGAGAGGTCCTCAGTTCAATCCTGAGCGGCAGCACCACTGGCTTGATCCGGAAAAGCCTGCCCTCGGACTTGATCCGGGAGTGTTTTCCAAGACGATCACTCCCGCGCCGAATTCGCGGTTACACCGCGACCTTGCCGAGAAAACTCTCGATCTCGGCGCGCAGCTTGCCGACCGAACTGTCGACCGAATTCGATGCGTCGAGCACGGTTTCCGCCGCGGCGCGCGTTCCGACCGCCGCCTCGGCGACCTTGCCCAGCACCGCCAAGACGGAGCCGGTGCCGCGCGCCGCGTTCGCCGCGTTGCGGTTGATCTCGGATGTCGCCGCGTTTTGCTGCACGATCGAGGCCACCGCGCTCGACGCGCGCGTTGAGATTTCGCGCATGCTGTCCTCGATGCCATGGACCGCCTCGACCGCGCCGCCGGCCGATTGCTGAACCGCCAAGATATGCCGGGTGATCTCCTCAGTCGCCTTCGCCGTCTCCACCGCGAGCGATTTCACTTCGCTGGCGACCACGGCGAAACCGCGCCCGGCTTCGCCGGCGCGCGCCGCTTCGATCGTCGCGTTGAGCGCCAACAGATTGGTCTGCCCGGCGATGTTGCGGATGAGTTTGACGACGTCGCCGATCTTGTCGACCGCATGCGCCAGCCCGTCGTATTCCCCGTTCGACGCTTTGGCCTTATCGACCGCATGCGCCACCAGATCGGTGGTCTGCGCCAGTTGCAGATTGATCTCCGCGATTGACGCGGAAAGCTCTTCGGCCGAGCCCGCGACCAGCGAGACATTGGCCGAGGCTTCATTGGATTCCTTGAGCGCGCCGTCGGCGTGCCGCGTGGTGTCGTGCGACGATACGATCAGCGCGCTCGCCGTCGACTTCATGGCCTCGGTGCTGTGGCTGACCATGCCGAACATCTCTTCGACGCGCTGGCGGAACGCGGCGATGGCGTTCTCGGTCAGCACGCGGCGGCTTTCCTGCGCCAGCATCGTGTCGCGCTGGTTCTCGAGCCGATGGCGTTCGGTAATATCCTCGTGCGTCGCGACCCAGCCGCCATCCGGCATCGGCTGCCGGGTGACGCGGATCAGGCTCCCGTCGGCCAGTTCATCGATCCTGCTGGATATTTTTGCCGACGAGTGCTGGCCCAAAGCACCGAGCTTCTTGTCAACCGCGACGGCGCTGTTGTCGCCTTTGAGAAGGCCGTTGGTGACGCGGTGCGCGATGATGGCTTCGTGTGCAGTCCCGGCCTTGAGCAATTCGGGCGGCAGCCGGTACAAAGCGGCGTAACGCTCGTTGCAGATGACGAGGCGCTTGGCGCCGTCGAACATGCACAGGCCGTGCGTCATGTTTTCCAGCGCGGTGTTGAATCGCAAATTCGTCTGTTCGAGCGACAATTGGCGGCGGATGCTGGCGATCATCGAAACGAGTTCGAGAATCGTGAACACGATGACGATCGGCAGAAGGACGGCGCGGCGCTGTCCCGGATCCGACAAGGTGCCGTGATGATCGGCGAGCATATAGCCGAGGCCGGCCCAGAACATGGCGATCATCGCCATGCCGAGCAGCGGCGCGGGCTGCAGCATTGCGCGCAGCCATATCGAGAGACGATGTGCGGTCATTTAGCCACGACCCCTCAAAGACTTATGACACGCCGGAAGTTTGAATTCGGTTAAATTTTAAGCAGCGGCTTAATCAATGATAAACTGCCGGATCGGACGAAACGGCAACCACGGAGACTGCTGTGTTGGCGCCCAGCGCATCCATGAAAAACCGGATTGCCATGTACAACGGCAATGCGCTCAAGATCGGGCTGTTCGGCGCCAATTGCTCGTCGGGACGTTCCGCGACCATGGTGCCGGAACGCTGGTCAGCGAGCTGGCCGGACTGCCTGGCGCTGGCGCGGCTTGCCGACGAGGCCGGGCTCGACTTCATGCTGCCGATTGCGCGCTGGAAAGGCTACGGCGGCGACACCGATTTCCACGGCCGGTCGCTGGAGACCATCACGTGGGCGGTCGGGCTGTTATGCGCCACCAAGCGCATGACGGTGTTCGGCACAGTGCATGCGCCGCTGTTTCATCCGCTGATCGCAGCCAAGGAATTCGTCACCGCCGACCACATCGGTGAAGGCCGCGTCGGAGTCAATATCGTCTGCGGCTGGAACGAGGGCGAGTTCGACATGTTCGGCGTCGATTTGCGCGAGCACGATACGCGCTACGACTACGCGCAGGAATGGATCGATATCGTCAAAGAAGCCTGGGCCTGCGACGGCACCTTCGATTACCAGGGCAAATTTTTGCAGTTGCGGAAGATCCGCGCCTATCCAAAGCCGTTCGGCGATATCCGGCCGATGTTGATGAATGCCGGCTCGTCCGGCGCCGGACAGGCCTTCGCGCTGCGCAACTGCGACGCCTTTTTCGTCGCCACCGCCGGGTCGCGCACCTCGCTTGCGGGCAACAAGGCGAAAGTCGCCGAGATCAAATCCGCCGCGCAGGCGCTCGGCCGCGAGATCGAGGTCTTCACCGTCGGTCAGGTGATCTGCCGGCCGACACAGAAGGAAGCGGAGGAGTACTACCAGCACGTCAATATCGAGAATGCCGACTGGGGCGCCATCGACGGCATGCTGGCCAACAAAAGCATCACACCAGCGACCATTCCGGCCGAGGAATACGAACAGAAACGCCGCTATTTCGCCGCCAATGCGATCGGCGGCTATCCGTTCGTCGGCACCCCCGACCGCGTCGCCGAAGAACTCGCGACCATCGCCCAGGCCGGCGTGCGCGGCATCGGGCTGTCGTTCGTCAATTATCTCGCCGAAGTGCCGTATTTCTGCGACGAGGTTTTGCCGCGCCTGCAGCGCGCCGGCCTGCGCGCGACGCATTGAACTCCCGCCGATTTACTGCCAATTCGAAATCCACAACATGAAAATGCCGAGGGTCCAACCATGAACACGCAAATCCGTCCACCGCGCATCGGCCCGCAGCCCTGGGAACAGGTGCGCGGCAAGCTCGATCTGTCGCTGCCGTTCGCCAATATGCGCGACACGCCGTATTACCGCGATGCGGTGTGGGAGCAATTCTCCAAGGCCGAGTACGACCGCCGCTACCAGGCGCTGCGCGCGAAAATGCGCGAGCACAGGCTCGATGCGCTGATCGTCCCGGGTGGGCCGAGCCATTGGAGTTTCGGCGGCGGCATGCTGTGGCTGACCGGGCATTGGGAATGGCACGCGCTGGCGAGCTACGTCCTGGTGCCGCTCGATGGCGAGCCGACCATGATCTATTCGATGGGCGGCACCCATGCCGAAGCGGTGCGCCGGCAGGTCGAAATCGCGGTGAAGGACGTGCGCCACAGCCGCAGCGGCCGCTACGCCGACGTCATGGTCGAGCGGCTGCGCGAATTAAAGCTCGAACGCGGCCGCATCGGGCTGATGGAAATCGACCCGCGGCATGGCGATTACCTGCCGGTCAACCAATACAACGTGCTGCGCGACAACCTGCCCGACGCCGAGCTCGTGTTCACGGAAGGCTTTCTGCACGAGCTGCTCTCGATCCACAGTGCCGAAGAGCTCGACTGCGTGCGCAAGGCCGGTGTGCTGTGCAAGAACGCCATGGACGCGATGGTCGCGCGCGCAAAACCGGGCGTGAAGGAATACGAGCTGCGCGCTGCCGCAGGCTCGGCCATTCTCGAAGGCGGCGGCGACATCGATTTTCTGATCATCGGCTCAACGCCGATGGCAAACCCGGCGCTGATTTTCGGCAATCCGCGGCCCTCGGGCCGCGTGCTGCAAAAGGGCGACATGATCAACATGGAGCTCGCCGCCGGCTATCGCGGCTATACCGCGCAAATCGGGTCGCCGATCTGCGTCGGCGAGCCGACCGAGATGGTACGGAAATTCTGGGACGAGATCACGCTGCCCGGCTACCGCAAGATCGTCGCCGAGATCGGGCCCGGAAAGCCTGTCGAGAATATGCGCCAGGCCAGCAAATTCTTCCGCGACAACGGCTACCAGTCGCGCCCGACGCAATGCCACGGCATCGACCTCGTCACCGACAAGCCGCATGTGGTCGCCGAGCACGTCGCGGCCGAGAAATTCGAAGAAGTGCTCAAGCCCGGCATGGTCATCATGGCGGAGCCCAATCCGATCACACCGGATGGCTTATTCGGCATTTTCCTCGGCCACACTTTTATCGTCACCGACCAAGGCCACGAAGTGGTCGATGATTTCCCGCTGGAGATCGCGGTGGCGGGGTAAGTCCCAACTCGGCCGTCATGCCCGACCTTGTGCCGGGCATGACGCCTCACTTCGGCTTCAAAAACCTGAAATCGCAGCCTTCGTCGGCGCCGGTGATCTGCTCGGCGAACAGCTTGGCGTAGCCGCGCTCCGGTATGATCACCTTCTCTTCTGACGCCGCGGCGCGTTTTTTCAGTTCGGCATCACCGACCAGCAATTCGATGCGCCGCGCTTTCACCGAGAGGCGGATGCGGTCGCCGCTGCGGACAAGGCCGAGCGGTCCGCCGGACGCGGCGTCCGGCGTCACATGCAGCACGATGGTGCCGAAGGCGGTGCCGCTCATGCGCGCATCGGATATGCGCACCATGTCCTTGACGCCGCGATGGGCGAGCTTTTTCGGAATCGGCAGATAGCCGGCTTCCGGCATGCAGGCCGGTGCGTGGGGACCGGCGTTCTGCAACACCAGAATGTCCTCGGGCTCAACGTCGAGCTTCGGGTCGTCGATGCGCGCAGCGAGGTCTTCCAGCGAAGAAAATACTACCGCCCTGCCCTCGTGCTCGAACAGTTTCGGATCGGCGGCGGAGCGCTTGAGAATGGCGCCAGCCGGTGCGAGATTGCCAAACAGCGCCACCAGCCCGCCTTCCGGCTCGAGCGGTTTTTCGCGCGTCGCGATGATCGCGCGATCGACATAGCTATCGTCATCGCCATCGAGCCGGTCGCCCAGCGTCTCACCGGTCACCGTCATGCAATCGAGATGCAGCAGCGGTTTTAATTCGCGCAACAGCGCGCCCACGCCGCCGGCGGCGCAGAAATCTTCCATGTAGCCGTTGCCGACCGGCTTGAGATTGACCATGACCGGCGTCGAATCCGAAAGCGCGTTGAGCTGCTCGAGCGACACCTTCACCCCGGCGCGGCCGGCGATCGCGGTGAGATGGATGACGGCATTGGTCGAGCCGCCGAGCGCAAGGAGAACGCGCAAGGCGTTTTCGACCGATTTTTTGTTGATCAGATCCGCCGGCGTGAGCTTTGAACCGATCAGCCTGACCGCCGCGGCGCCAGTTGCTTCCGCGGCGCGCAGCCGGTCGGCGTGCACGGCAGGAATCGCGGCGGTGCCGGGCAGACAGATGCCGAGCGCCTCGGCGAGGCAGGCTATGGTCGAGGCGGTGCCCATCACCGCGCAGGTGCCCGCCGTCACGGCGAGCTGGCCTTCCACCTCGGAAATTTCGTCGGCGTCGATCTCGCCGGCGCGGTAGCGCCCCCAGAACCGCCGGCAGTCGGTGCAGGCGCCGAGCCGCTCGCCGCGGTAGCGACCGGTCATCATCGGGCCGGCGACCAGCGCGATGGCCGGCCGGCCAGCGGAGACGGCGCCCATCAGCTGCGCCGGCACCGTCTTGTCGCAGCCGCCCATCAGCACGACAGCGTCCATCGGCTGCGCCCGGATCATCTCCTCGGTGTCCATCGCCATCAGGTTGCGATATTTGAGACTGGTTGGCGTGAGAAAGACCTCGCCGAGCGAGATGGTCGGAAATTCCAGCGGCAGCGCGCCGGCAATGAGCACGCCGCGTTTGACCGCCGCCAACAGTTCCGGAAAGTGGCGGTGGCAATTGTTGAAGTCGGATGCCGTATAGGCGATGCCGATCACCGGCTTCTCCAAGAGCGCGCGCGAATAGCCCATCGATTGCGCGAACGAGCGCCGCAAGTAGCGCGAGAAATCGCGATCGCCGTAATCGGTGAGACCGTGGTCTAAACCGGCGGTGTGTTCTGACATCGCTCGCTCATGTCCTCCTCATCTTGCGACGCCCCTGTCGCCGCACATTATTTAAGCGTGGTTGCCGCTAATTCATGCGGTGCAGCGCAGCATCGGGAAAGGTTTTGGTAATCGAATATGCGCAATTTCCCTCATGTTCTCCAGGAATTTTCCGTCCGCCAGCCGCAATTGACCCGAAATGGTCGCCGAATTCAAAAGCCCGCTGCCGGCGTGGATCGTCCTGCCACTCATTTTCGTCTGCGCTGTCGCGGTGGTGACGACCCGGGGAACGGGCAGCCTTTGGCTCGGATTGGCCACGGCGCTGGTCGGCACGCTTGCGGTGAGCTGGTACTGCGAGCGGACCCTGCGCGGCGTGATCGGCGCCATCGCCCAGATCGCCCACGGTGACCGCTATGCCGCGCTGCCAGCCCGGATCCAGGGCGGCGCGCTGGCTAGGAGCGCGGTCGCCGCGGAAACCATGCGGCAGGCCCTGATCGACGCCGACGAGGTTACGGTCGATCTGCGAAGCCGCGAGGCCGAGACGCGGCTGCGTCACGCCAGCCGCGGCTTCTTCACCCAACGCTTTCGCTCCACGATCGAGGAACTCACTGTTACGCTGCAATCCGCCGGCGAGGAAATCCGTGTCACCACGGCGAACCTCGGCGCGCGCAACCACGACATGTCGCAACGTGCCACAAATGCCGTCGAAGCTGCCGGCAATGCCAGCCGCGACGTCGCCGCGGTGGCGGACGCGGCGCGCGGTCTGCTCACGCTGATCGTCGAATGCACGACCGAAGCGGCAGCCGCCAAGGACGCCACCGAGCGCACCATCGCCGATCTCGGCCATACCGACTTCACCGTGCGCAGCCTCGCCGCGGCGGCCGAGCGCATCGGCGCCGTGGTCAAGCTGATCGAAGCCATCGCCTCGCAGACGTCGCTCCTCGCGCTCAACGCCACCATCGAGGCGGCGCGCGCCGGCGCCGCCGGCCGCGGCTTTGCCGTGGTCGCGTCGGAGGTCAAGACGCTGGCGCAGCAGACCGCCCAGGCGACTGCCGAGATCAGCACGCAAATCCATGACATCCAGCATGCGGTAAACGAAACCGTCGAGGCCATCGCCGGCGTATCGTCGAGCGTGGCGACGATGAGCAACACCAACCGGCAATTGACCGGCATCCTCGATCACCAGGCCGCCGAGATCAATCGCATCGGCAATCGCGCGGAGCAGGTCGCCGGCGCCGTCGCCGGCGTGCTGCCGGAAATCTCGACCATCGCCAACAGCGTCGAGGAAGCCGGCAACGGCGTCGTCGCCACCGCGGAAGACCTGCTCGGCCGCTCGCAATGGCTGGTGGAAGCGGTATCGCGCTATTTCTCCGACCTCGAATTCGGCTCGATCAAAATCGGCATTCTGCATTCGCTGTCCGGCACCATGACCGCGAGCGAGCGGCCGCTGCAGGAACTCCTGGTCATGCTGATCGAGCGGCAGAACGCGCATGGCGGACTGCTCGGCCGTCCGCTCGAGCCGGTGATCGTCAACCCGCATTCCGACCCGAAGGCCTACGCCGAATTGGCGCGCAAGCTCATTGCCGACGACAAAGTTGCGGCCATCTTCGGGTGCTGGAGTTCCGCCTCGCGAAAGGAAGTGCTGCCGATTGTCGAGCGCGACAACGCGCTCCTGTTCTATCCCAGCCAATATGAAGGCGAGGAATCCTCGCGCAATATTTTCTATACCGGTGCGACGCCGCCACAGCAGGCGATCCCGGCGGTGAACTTCCTGCTCGGCCAGGGCATTCGCCGCTTCTTTCTGGTCGGAACCGATTACATTTATCCGCGCGTCACCAATGCTGTGCTCAGGGGTTATCTGGCGAGCAAAGGCATTTCGGAATTCTCCGAACGCTACACCACGCTCGGCCAGGTCGACTGGCGTCCGGTGGTCGAAGACATCCGCCGCTTCGCCCGTGGCGGCCGCACCGCGATCGTGGCGACAATCTCCGGCGACGCCAACGTGCATTTCTTCCGCGAGCTCGCGAACGCGGGAAATCAGCGCCGCCGAAATTCCGGTCATGTCGCTGTCGATCAACGAAGCCGAACTGGCTGCGCTCAAGCACTCGAATGTCTCCGGCCATTTCGTGGCGTGGAATTATCTGCACGCCTTCGACACCCCGGAGAACCGTGCCTTCATCGCCGAGTGGCGCCGCTTCACCGGCAGACCGGACGCCGTGACCAACGATCCGATGGAGGCGACCTGGATCGGCTTTCAGCTGTGGGCGGCCGCGGTCGAGGCGGCCGGCACGATCGATGTCGACAAGGTCCGCGACGCGCTTGGCGGGCGGCGGATCACCGCGCCGAGCGGCTTCTCGGTGCTGATGGATGGCACGACCCATCATCTCTACAAGCCGGTCATGATCGGCCGCATCGGCGATGACGGCCGCATCCTGCCGGTCTCGGTGACCGAGGGACTGGTGCCGCCTGACCCCTGGAGCCCATGGCTCAACCGCTCGGGCTCATTTGCGCAGGCCGCAACTGCGCCGCAACAGCGCAAAGCGGCCACTGGATAATTCCAAGCGTTTGTCGATTTAAATTCTCTTTTTTCTCAAATTGATCCGAATCAATAACGCGGCAACCGACCGCGCCTATATGACCTCGACAAATACCCTGGAACGCTTCTAGAAGTAGCCTCACGAGCCCAATATCTTGGAATGCCGGCAGATGCCGGGGATGCTTGCCGATGACCTATCCCAGTAATCGTCCCGAAACGCCTGCTACCGTCGATTATCACGGCTATTTCACCGGGGCGCTGTCGCGCTTGCGGGGCGAGCGCCGTTATCGGGTCTTTGCCGACCTCGAACGCATCGCCGGGCGCTTTCCGCATGCCGTGTGGCATTCGCCGGACGGCCCAAAGAATGTCGTCATCTGGTGCTCGAACGACTATCTCGGCATGGGCCAGCATCCCAAAGTGATCGGCGCCATGGTCGAGACCGCGACCCGGATGGGCACCGGCGCCGGTGGCACCCGCAATATCGCCGGCAACAATCACCCGCTGGTCGAACTCGAACGCGAACTCGCCGACTTGCACCGCAAGGAAGCGGCGCTGGTCTTCACCTCCGGTTATGTCTCGAACGAGACCGGCATTTCCACGCTGGCGCGGCTGATGCCGAATTGCCTGATCTTGTCGGATGCCTGGAACCACAATTCGATGATCGAGGGCGTCCGCCAGGCGCATTGCGAGAAACAGATTTTCCGCCACAACGACATGGCGCATCTTGAAACGCTGCTGGCCGCCGCCGATCCGGACCGACCGAAGCTCATTGTGTTCGAGAGCCTTTATTCCATGGATGGCGACGTTGCGCCGGTGCAGCAGATTTGCGATCTCGCCGCGCGCTATGGCGCGATGACCTATATCGACGAAGTGCACGCGGTGGGCATGTACGGCCCGCGCGGCGGCGGCATCAGCGAGCGCGACGGCGTTGCCGGCCGCATCGATGTCATCGAAGGCACGCTCGCCAAGGCGTTCGGCTGCCTCGGCGGCTACATTGCCGGATCGAACGCAGTGATCGACGCGGTGCGTTCCTATGCGCCTGGCTTTATTTTCACCACCGCGCTGCCGCCGTCGGTCTGCGCGGCGGCGACCGCCGCAATCCGTCATCTCAAGACGTCCCAGTGGGAGCGCGAACGGCACCAGGATCGCGCCGCGCGCACCAAGGCCGTGCTCGGCGCCGCGGCGTTGCCGGTGATGACGAGCCCGACACATATCGTGCCGGTCTATGTCGGCGATCCGGAACGCTGCAAAGCAGCGAGCGACCTTTTGCTGTCCGACCACGGCATTTACATCCAGCCGATCAATTATCCGACCGTCCCCAAAGGGACCGAACGGCTGCGCATCACGCCGAGCCCCTATCACGATGACGGGCTTATCGACGGGCTCGCCGAAGCGCTGGTCGATGTGTGGCAGCGCCTCGGACTGCCGTTCAAAGAGCGCGCGCTGGCGGCCGAATAAATTACTTTCGCGGCGGGCAGGCGGCTGTGGCTTTAAGCCGATGGCCGAATGCGCATCCCCTGGCGTCACTCGGGCCTTTGCCAACGGGGTGTGGTTGCCTCGGTGCGCGCCAAACGCCGTGCAGCGACGGCGACCGCGAATGTGACGACCAGAAACCGCGCCAGATGGTGCGCCCCGACATAGACGGGATCGAGATGCAGCGCGAGCGCCAGCACCATCATGGTATCCTGCGCGCCCGGCGCGAAGGCGATCACGACGTTGGCGATCGGAAACGCGAACAAATGCTCGACGATCAGGACAAAGAACGTCGCCACCGCCATCGAGACGGCGAAAGATCCGAGCGCCGCGCCGAGATAGCCGGCCAGCATCCGCAGCGTCGTATTGGCAAAACGCGAGCCGACCAATGCGCCGAGCGTGATCACCGAGCTTGAGCCGATCCACCACGGCAGCGCGGCATCGATGAGGCCCGTGCCGTGGAGCACGCCGGATCCGGCCATGGCGCCGAACAACAATCCGCCGGGAAAGCGCAAGCGCATAAAAGCCAGCGCAAAGCCGGTCGAAACGACCAGCAACACGATCATTTGGCCGAGCACGGCAAATCCAGCCGGCCCCCGTACCACTGGCAGCGCCGGCACCACAAATCCCAGCAAGGCAAGCCCGTTCGGCAGACCGAGAACGAGCAGCAGCACGCGCACGGTCTGCACGATGGCGATGGCGCGCAGGTCGCCGCCAAGCTCGGTGGAGAGCGCAATGACTTGCGCCATGGCGCCGGGGCTCGCTCCCAAAAGCGCCGAGAACAAATCCCAGCGATGGACGATGCGCAGATAGAGCATGGTGGCGACGATCATGGCGAGCGAGGCCAGCATCAAAAGCGCGATGCTGGCAGGCCAGGTCGCGACGCCATGCAGTGTTGCCGGCGTAACCACCGTGCCGAGCAATGTGCCGACGATGACGTAGCCGATGCGCGCCAGCGGCAGCGGCAAGCGCACTGGGCGCCCAAGCAGTGCCGCGACCGCCACGCCCAGCACCGAACCCGATACCAGTCCGGCCGGAAGACCTAATAAGGTGAACGTCACGCCGCCGGCGAGCGCGATCGCGAGCGTCTCGGCCGTTTCGATCAGCGTGCGCGCTGGGGGAATTCCGGGCAACATTGACGCCGTCATGATTGCCCACCGCGGCAAGTGCCGTCAACGCGCCGCCATCGCGATGATCACAGCAAAGAGGCAATACCGAATCTGGATCACAGCCTGGATTGCCCCGGGGCGCTTTTTTGTCCCGCCCGCCGCTTCGGGCTGGAGCTGATGTTTCGCAATGACTCCGAGGCATGGACAGACCATCCAAAAAATGGTCCCCTTATCTAAAATCGAGCGCTGGCGGACCCAAAGCGTCCAATTAAGCCGCGATATCGTTGGGGAAGGTCATGTTGCAAGGGTGGGTCGTTGTCGCCATTGCGCTTGCCTATATCGGCCTGCTTTTTCTGGTCGCGAGCTATGGCGACCGCATGCGTATTGCGCGTGGCGCGTCCTCGCGGCTCCTGATCTATCCGCTGTCGCTCGCGATCTATTGCACGTCATGGACATTCTTCGGCTCGGTCGGGCTGGCGTCGCGCTCGGGCTATGATTTCCTCGCCATCTATATCGGCCCGCTGCTGATGGTGGGGCTGGCTTTCCCGCTCATCGTGCGGATCGTGCGCCTCGCCAAGGGCCAGAACATCACCTCGATCGCCGACTTCATCGCCGCGCGCTACGGCAAGAGCCAGGCGGTGGCGGCGACGGTGGCGCTGATCGCCATCGTCGGCATGATCCCCTATATCGCGCTGCAGCTCAAAGCGGTGTCGGCCTCGGTCTCGACCATCATGGCCGAAGCCACGTCCGGCGGCGCCGTGCAGCCGCTGCTGGGCGACATTGCGCTGTTCGCCGCACTGGCCATGGCGACATTCGCCGTGCTGTTCGGCACCAGGCACACCGATGCGACCGAGCATCAGGACGGCCTGATGCTGGCAATCGCCGCGGAATCGATCGTCAAGCTCATGGCCTTCCTCGCCGTCGGCGTGTTCGTGACCTTTGTCATGTTCCATGGGCCGGCAGCTTTGTTCGCGCGCGCGCTCGGCGAGCCGCGCACCGCCGCCGTGCTGACGCATGCGCCGCAATTCGCTTCGTTTTGCGCCATGACCACGCTGTCGCTGTTCGCCATCGTACTGTTGCCGCGGCAATTCCATGTCAGCGTGGTCGAGAACCACAGCGAGGCTGAAATCCGCCGCGCCGCGTGGCTGTTCCCGGTCTATCTGGTGCTGATCAATCTGTTTGTCCTGCCGATCGCGATGGCGGGCCTGCTGACATTCCCCGCCGGGCGAATCGATGGCGACATGTTTGTCGTGGCGCTGCCGCTCGCTGCACATTCCGAGTTGATCACGCTCATCGCCTTTGTCGGCGGCCTGTCGGCCGCAACCGCGATGGTGATCGTCGAGACGGTCGCGCTTGCCATCATGGTTTCGAACGATATCGTCATGCCGCTGGTGCTCAAGCGCCGCGCCTCGCTTGCCGGCGAGCCGCACGACGCCGGCGCCAAGCTCCTGACCACGCGGCGCATCGCGATCTTCGTCATTCTGTTTCTCGCCTATGTCTATTACCGCTCGGCCGGCGAGGCGCAGCTCGCCGCGATCGGGCTATTGTCCTTTGCGGCGGTGGCGCAACTGGCGCCGGCGTTTTTCGGCGGCCTCCTCTGGCGGCGCGGCACCGCTTCGGGCGCGATCGCCGGAATGTCGGCGGGCATTCTGGTCTGGGGCTACACGCTGTTGCTGCCGAGCATTTCCGATGCCGGCATCGTCGGCGGCGCGCGCATCCTGACCGACGGTCCGTGGGGGCTCGCCTTTTTGCGGCCGCAGGCGCTGTTCGGCGTCGACCTGCCGCCGCTGGTCCATGGCGTGCTGTTGAGCCTCGCGGCCAACGTCGCCTGTTTTATCGGCTGTTCACTCGCCCGACAGCCGCGGGCCATCGAGCGCGTGCAAGCGGATTTGTTCGTGCCGTCGTCACTGACGCCGATGGCGCCGAGCTTCCGGCTCCGCCGCGCCTCGGTCAGCGTCGAGGAACTGATCTCGACCGTCGCGCGCTATCTCGGCGAAGAGCGCACCCGCGATTCCTTCGCGAGCTTCGCGGCGAGCCGCCGCATCAGCCTCGCACCGGCCGACGAGGCGGATTTCCAGCTCCTGCAATACGCCGAATATCTGCTCGCTTCGGCGATCGGGGCGGCGTCATCGCGGCTCGTTCTGTCGCTGGTGTTGCGCAAGCGCACGGTTTCGACCAAAGCGGCACTAAAACTTCTCGACGACGCCAACGCCGCGATCCACTACAACCGCGAAATCCTGCAGACCGCGCTCGATCACGTGCGCCAGGGCATTGCCGTTTTCGACAAGGAGCTGACGCTGGTCTGCTGGAACCGGCAGTTCGGCGAAATCTTCGATCTGCCGCATGAACTAACGCGGGTCGGCACTGCGCTCCACGACATTCTGCGCCACCTCGCCGGCCACGGCGAGCGTAACGCCAAAAGCGCCGACGAATTCATCGCCGAGCGCATTGCCAGATATACATCAGAAGCCGAGCCGTTTCTCGAACGCTTCGCCGAACGCGGTCTGGTGATCGAAGTCCGTGGCAACGGCATGCCCGGCGGCGGCCTGGTAACGACCTTCACCGATATCACGCCGTCAGTGAAGGCGGCCGAGGCGCTGGAGCGCGCCAATGCGACGCTGGAGCGCCGCGTGCGCGAGCGCACCGGCGAACTGACGCGGCTCAATGCCGAGCTCGAACGCGCCAAGGCGGAGGCCGACGAGGCCAATGTGTCGAAGACGCGTTTCGTCGCCGCCGCGAGCCACGACATATTGCAGCCGCTCAACGCCGCGCGGCTTTACGTGACGAGCCTCACCGAACGTCAGAATGCACGCGAGGATGCCGATCTCGTGCAGAACATCGACGCCTCGCTGGACGCGGTCGAAGAAATCTTCACTGCGCTGCTCGATATTTCGCGGCTTGACACCGGCGCGATGAAACCGGAAGTCGGCGATTTCGGCATTGGCGAATTGCTGCACCGGCTCGAGGTCGAATTCGCCCCGCTGGCGCGCGAAAAGGGCCTCGATCTCAAATTCATGCCATCCACGCAAAACATCCGCTCGGATCGCCGCCTGCTGCGGCGGCTTTTGCAGAATCTGATTTCCAATGCGGTCAAATATACCCCCAAGGGGCGCGTGCTGGTCGGCTGCCGAAGACACGGCGATCGGTTGCGTGTTGAAATCTACGACACCGGCATCGGCATCCCGCACGCCAAGCGTCGCGCCGTATTCAAGGAATTCCACCGTCTCGACCAGGGCGCACGGGTAGCGCGCGGCGTCGGCCTCGGCCTTTCGATCGTCGAACGCATCGCGCGGGTGCTCGACTGCGAGGTCGCCCTGAAATCGAATGTCGGCCGCGGCTCGCGCTTCTCGCTCGAAGTGCCGCGCGCGAGCGGGATCGCCACCGCGCCGAAGCTGCGCGCCGTGTCGCGCCTGGAAGTGGGGCGGCTCGATGGCACGGTGGTGCTGTGCATCGACAACGACCGCGCCATCCTCGACGGTACGGAAACGCTGCTCGGCGGTTGGGGCTGCCGGACCCTCAAAGCGGCCGATCTTGCCGAGGCGCTGGCGGCCATCGACGGCAGTGGTCTCGATCCCGACGGGTTATTGGTCGATTATCATCTCGACGGCGCCAACGGCGTCGCGGCGATCGCGGAATTGCGCCGGCGGCTAGGCCGCCAGAACGGACAGCCGGTGCCGGCGATCGTTATCACCGCCGACCGTTCGCTCTCCGTGCGCGAAGAAGTCCGCGCCGAAGGCGCGCACCTCCTCAACAAACCGGTCAAGCCGGCGTCGTTACGGGCGCTGATCGCGCAGTGGCGGGTGCAGCGGGTCGCGGCGGAGTAGATCGCCACGCGCGCTATCGCGCCGGCACCTGCGGCCACTGCCCCGCTTCGATCTTGCCGGCGGCGATGACTGCCTGGGTGCGGCTCTCGACGCCGAGCTTTTGCAAAATCGCGGAGACATGCGCCTTCACCGTGGCCTCCGACACGTCGAGCTCAAAGGCGATCTGCTTGTTGAGCAAACCGCCCGACAGCATCATCAGCACCCGCACCTGTTGCGGGGTAAGTGTCGCCAGCCGCGCGATGGTGGCGGCGCCCTCGGCGTCCGAGCCGGCCGCCAGATCGACATCGGGCGGCGTCCACACTTCGCCGCGCAGCACCCGCGCCACCGCCTCGCGCATCACCTCGACGCCAAGGGTCTTCGGAATGAAGCCGGAAGCGCCGAATTCCATGCAGCGGCGGATCACGGCGGGATCGTCGTTGGCGGAGACGACGACGATCGGCAGCGCCGGATATTGCGCGCGCAGATACATCAAGCCGGAAAAGCCGCGCACGCCAGGCATGCGCAGATCGAGCAGAATCAGTTCGACATCGCCGCCGCGTTCAAGAAGCTCGGTGACTTCCTCGAAAGTGCCGGCCTCGCCGAACGCGACGTTATCGAACAAACCATTGACCGCCTCGCGCAACGCCCCGCGAAACAGCGGATGATCGTCGGCGATCAGCAGATGATGGATTTCGGCCTCGCTCAATGCCACGCCCCGGTTCGCGCAGGCTTGCAAACCATGTTACCGCCGTTCCGCCGCCAGCGTCCACCACGCCGCACGCTGTGGCGAAAGACGGAGGAGCGAACCGGCAGAGCGGCAATCGACGGTTCTATCGGCAGCAACCGACGAATTGCAGCATCACCTCGCGCCGGTGCGGCTGTGCGCGATGCTCGGCCAGATAGATGCCCTGCCAGGTGCCAAGCGCCAGTCCGCCGCCGGCGACCGGCACGTGCAACGACACGCCGTTGAGCATGGATTTGATGTGAGCCGGCATGTCGTCGGGCCCTTCGACCTCGTGCACCCAGCCGGCCCGCGCCGGCGCCAGCCGCCTGAGCGCCGTGACCAGATCGGTGCGCACGTCGGCATCGGCGTTTTCCTGGATCACCAGCGACGCCGAGGTGTGCTTAAGATAGAGCAGCACGGCGCCGTCACGCGCTTTGATCTGTTCGACGAACTTTACGACGTCGCCGGTAATCTCAAAAAACCCTTCGCCGGGCGTTGTCACATTCAAAACCGCGGCCGCGATGGTGTCGACACGCGCGGTGTGGACTAAAGAGAGCTCGCTCATCGACATCAGGTTTTGTTCAAAATCTGCTGTTGCGCCCGCTCCACCGCGTCGACAAAGCGATGCCAGGCCCGGCCGACCAAGGCGACCATGCGGTCGATATCGGCGTCGCTCGGCAAGCGCAAACTGAGCTGATTATTCGGCGCTGCGCGGTCCTGCGCGCCGGGCGGCCCCGATCCGCCGTCCGGCCCGATCCCTGCGGGCAGCGGCAGGCCGCGTGACATGAGATCTTTCTTCAACGCCGCATTGTCGATGCGCAGCCGCGCGATCTCATTTTCGAGCACGGCGCGATCGTCCGGCACCGCCTCGCAAGCAAACCCGACCACGCGCTGGCTGCACAGCGAGACATCGCCGGTCTTGGTATCGAGCCGCAGGTAACCGCCATCTGGGCCGTCAGCCTGCTTCTCGAATAAATAGCGCCCGCCGGCGCTGTCCGGGGTCGTGCCGTCGGCCGAGGCCGGCCCGACGATCGCCGGACCAATCAGGCACAGCGCGGCGAGGGCGATGGCGATGCTGCTGCGGATCATGGCGTACTCCTGCCGTGGAATTTGCCGGTCTTTCCATCTTAGACGGTCCTGCGCCACTTCGCAGTGCACAACAAAAGCTCTGCGGAGGACCTTGCGGGCAGGCCATATACCTTTATATTTCAAGGCGTTAGCGTAGTCTGCCGGTTTCTTGACTCGCCGGAACTACGTCAGTATTGTCCGCGCGGCTTCGAGGAGCGGGCGTGCCGCGATCGCTGTAAGCCGCGGGTGTCAGTATGAGCGACGCGCGCGAAAACGGCGAACATGACAAGCAACAAACCAGCGAAGCCGCTCTCTCCGCGAGACTCCAGCGGCTCAACGAAGGTCTTGGCCACGCACGCAGTGCGCGACCGCCTTCCGACGGTCCTGGTGCGGATCGGGCGACGACCGCATCCGGCTACGCCAGGGGCTTCCGGCTCTCGAGCGAACTCGTTGCGGGCGTCGTGGTCGGTGCCGGCATTGGCTGGTTCATCGACCGCTGGCTCGGCGTCTCGCCTTGGGGGCTCATTGTATTTCTCTTGCTCGGCTTTGCCGCGGGCGTGCTCAATGTAATGCGCTCCGCGGGGGTCGTTGCGGGCACCGCGCTCGATAACACCGGCCCGGGTCACCGGGACAAATAATCCGGCGCTGCTGCGCCTGCGCCAAAGGCACCATGCAAGTCGATCCGATCCACCAATTTCAGATCAAGAACCTCATGCCGATGGTGAGCATGGGTTCTCACCACATCGACTTCACCAATTCCGCGCTGTTCATGTTCATCATCGTCGGCGCGGTCTCGACATTTCTGATCGGATCCACGGCGGGCCGCGCGGTGGTGCCGGGGCGGCTGCAATCGATTGCCGAAATGTCCTACGAGTTCGTCGCCAACACGGTGCGCAGCTCGGCCGGCAACGAGGGCATGAGATTCTTTCCTTTCGTGTTCACGCTGTTCATGTTCGTGCTGTTCGCCAACCTGATCGGCCTCATCCCTTATTCCTTTACGGTCACCAGCCAGTTGATCGTGACGGCGGCCCTGGCGCTCCTGGTGTTCGCCATTGTTGTCGGCTACGGGTTCTGGAGGAACGGCCTGCACTTCCTCAATCTGTTCGTGCCGAAGGGCGTGCCGAAAGTGATTTTGCCGGCGATCGTGCTCATCGAGGTGCTGTCGTTCATATCGCGCCCGGTGTCGCATTCGGTGCGTCTGTTCGCCAACATGCTGGCCGGCCACATCACGCTGCAGGTGTTCGCCGGTTTCGTCATCATGCTGGCGGGCGCCGGCATCCTTGGCGTGTTCGGTGCGGCGCTGCCGTTCATCATGGTCGTGCTGCTCACCGCGCTTGAGCTTCTGGTGGCCTTCCTGCAGGCCTATGTGTTCGCCATTCTCACCTGCATCTATCTCAACGATGCAATTCACCCGGGCCACTGACGGCCGCTTGTTGCAACCTGAAGAAGGAGTTTTCACATGGATCCGACCGCCGCAAAATATATCGGGGCCGGCATTGCCTGCATCGGCATGGGCGGCGCCGGCGTCGGCGTGGGCATCATTTTCGGTAACTACCTGGCGGCAGCGCTGCGTAATCCGTCGGCCGCGCAAGGTCAGTTCGGCAACCTGATCTTCGGGTTCGCCATCACCGAAGCGCTCGGCATTTTCTCGCTGCTGATCGCGCTGCTCCTGCTGTTCGGGCTGTAAATCGCGCTTCAGGCAAACCCTATGCCCGAGACGAGCGGCCATACCGAACAGCCGGCGGGCCACGGCGCATTTCCGCCGTTCCAGTCCGAGCATTTCCCGTCGCAGCTTGTCTGGCTGACGATAAGCTTCGCGCTGCTTTACGTCCTGATGGCCAAAATTGCGCTGCCACGGATCGGCTCGATCCTGGCCGAGCGCAGCCGGCTGATCGGCGACGACCTGCAGGCGGCGGAACTGCTGAAGGAGAAGTCGAACGCCGCCCACAGCGCTTACGAGAAGGCGTTGGCCGACGCGCGCGCGCGCGCCCAGGCGCTGGCGAATTCGACGCGGGACCAACAGGCGCACGAAGCCGGGGCGCTGCACAATCGGCTGGAAGCCGAGTTGCACGAGCGGATTGCTGCGGCCGAGAAATCGATCGAAGCCACCCGCACCACGGCAATGGGCAGCGTGCGTGGAATCGCGGCAGACACGGCCTCAGCGATCGTGGAGCGCCTGATCGGCACGGCGCCGGCCGCGCACGACGTCGCCACAGCTCTCGGCGATGTTATGGGCAAAGACTGAGGTCGCGCCATGATGGAAACCGAAAACTGGGTGGCGCTTGGCTTCCTCTGCTTTCTCGGGCTGCTCGCCTATCTCGGTGCTCACCGCAAGATCTTCGATGCGATAGACGCGCGTCAGGCCCGTATCAAATCCGAACTCGCCGATGCGCGCCGGCTGCGCGTGGAGGCACAAGCGCTGCTGGCCGAGTTCGAGCGCAAGGGACGAGAAGCCGAGAACGAGGCCGCGGCCATCATCGCCAGCGCCAAGGTGGAGGCCGAGCGGCTCGCCGCTGAAGCCAAGGCCAAAGCCGAGGATTTCGTGGCGCGCCGGACCAAGATGGCGGAGACCAAGATCGCCCAGGCCGAATCTCAGGCGCTGGCCGATGTCCGCTCCGCCGCCGCCGAAGCCGCGGTCGCCGCCGCGGAGAAAATTCTCGCGGCCGCCGCCAAAGGCAAAGTCGCCGAGGATCTGCTCGCCCGAGGCATCGCCGACATCAAACAAAAATTCAACTAAAGCCTTTCGGGATCATGCGCCAGGCGGCGGCCTCGGCGTTACCAGCTTCAGATTTTTCGCCGCGGAGCAGATTGTGGTTGTGAATTAGACCGGATTTCTGTGCATAATCGCGTATGCCGCGCGCTGCACTCTTTGCATAACCGCGCTGAACGGTATCTTCCTCCTCTACTTCCCTGGAAAGCTGGACGACGGCCAGTCTCGTGGCCGAATTATCGGAGGGACCCTTGGTCATCTTCGATTGCAATGGCGTGCTCGTTGACAGCGAAGCGATTGCGGCCAAGGTCCTCGCAGCGGCGCTGCGGCGGGCCGGAGTGGCACTGTCCGCCGATGCGGTGATGCGCCGGTTTCACGGCCGGCGGCCGGCCGACATCTTTGCCGCGGTCGAGAGAGCCACTGGAAGTGCGCTGCCGTCCGGTTTCTCCGCTTTCGTCGCGGCGGAAACGCTACGGCATTTACGCGTGGAACTGCGGCCCGTCGCCCATGCCGCGCATGCGCTAACCTGGATCCGCGGCCCAAAGGCCGTGGCATCGTCGTCACCGCCCGACCGCGTGCGCACCAGCCTCGAAGTCACCGGCCTGATGCGCTTCTTCGAGCCACGTTTGTATTCGGCGACCGCGGTGCGCAGCGGCAAGCCGGCGCCCGATCTGTTCCTGCTTGCGGCGGCGCGCAATCATGTTGCTCCGCGCGATTGTATTGTGGTGGAAGATTCCGTTCCCGGCGTCGCCGCTGCAGTGGCGGCGGGGATGACGCCGGTCGGTTTTGTCGGCGGCAGCGTCGCCCCGGGCAGACTCGCTTCCGATCTGCTTGCCACCGGCGCCCGCGCCATCGTCGCCGACATGCGGACGTTAAAGAGCACGATCACCGACCTGCGCGGATGGTGAGCGGCGGGATTTTCTTCCACCTGGATTTCCGTCGGCGCGAGAATGAGCGCAGTTTATTCGCTCACCCGGTCGGCGCGTTCGGCTTGGGCTTGGGTTTGGGCTTGACCCTGGCTGCGGGCCGCGACCTCGTCCGATCCTCCTCCGCGGCGCCGATAGGATCAAAGCCGATATAGACGACGTAATTGTCCAATTCGGCCGACGACGGCAGCGGGAAGGCAAAGCCGTCCTCGATATGCGTAAACGACGCATCATCGTCGCGGGAATCGACCGTAACGGGTATCCGGATGAGCTTGGTCAGGATTGTTGTCGTGGCGGCCGGCGATTCGTCGACGATCGCGAGGCGCAACGGCACGTCGACCTGGCCCGGTCCGCCGGCGGGCCCGACAATGACACGTCCCTGGACACCGATCTTCATTACGAGTTGGGTGCCAACGACTTTGCAGTCGCGCGCGGCGCGCACGAAGCTGCCCTGATATTTCAGCGACATCGCATCGTTGCTGCCGTCCGGCGGCGGCGGCGGGATGGTCAAGGTCGCCGCGCCCTGGCGGATATCGAGCAGCGGACAATCGACATTGGCCTGTTGCGTGTTGACCACCGGCCGCGGATCGTGCGCCGCGCCGGCGGTCGAGAAGAAGTTTTCCATCTTGTCTTTGAAGGAGGTCAGAACTCGATGTCTGCGGGTTGGCGGGCGGCGGAGCCGATGGCATCGCGGGCGTGGCCGCCGGCGGCGGCGAAGCATCCGATGTCGCGGTCGCGGCGGGACCGCCGAACACGCCGCTGCCGCCACCGCTGCAGCCCGGCAAAAGAAATGCGAGCGCGACTAAGGTCGCGGCCGGCGCACCGGTACGCAGCCTTCTATGGTCAATGTCGCGCAACGTTCCCCGTTTCGTCGCCAAAATCGCGATCCCCTCGACTTTATAACAAACCAACCGTGGCCATCCCAAGGCGTCCCCAACAGGGCTGGCCCACCCAGCCTAACTGCACTCGAGAGCGGCCGAGGATAGAGCGCGAGTTATGGTTAAGAGCGCAAATCGATCAAGGTTTCGCCGCATCCCTCAGCCTGGCAAAAAGCAGATGGTCCTGCCAGGCGCCATTGATGCACAGATATTCCCGGGCATAGCCCTCGCGCAGGAAGCCGGTCTTCTCCAGGAGCCTGATCGATCCGTTATTGCTCGGGATGCAGGCCGCTTCGACGCGGTGCAGCCGCAAGCTGGCGAAGGCGAAAGGAATGACGGCACGCACCGCCGCGGTCATGTGACCCTGGCGGACATAGGGCAGGCCCATCCAGTAGCCCAGACTGGCCGCCTGGGCGACGCCGCGACGGACATTGGCCAGCGTCAAGCCGCCGACCAGCGCGCCGTCGGTATAGCGGGCGATCAGAAAGGCATAGCCCTGGTCGGCACGCAGATCCTCGGCATAGCGTTTGAGCCGGCGGCGGAATGCACCACGGGTGAGATCATCGTCCGGCCAGGTCGGCTCCCAAGGGACGAGAAAATCGCGGCTCTCTTCGCGCAGCGCTGCCCATTCCTCGAAATCCGTCGTCTGCGGCGTGCGCAGTACGACGCCGTCGCCCTCGATGCTCGGCATCGGCTCGGTAAAATTGATGGTGCGGAAAAACGCCATACGAGCAACAGTCTATCATGCGGCCCGGCGCGTCAGACTCTCGGCAATTGCGGCGGCGCTTTCAAGCCCGGAACCGAGCCCAAGCACGGCGGTCGCGAGCTTGCCGCGCGACAGCAGCGCCCGGCCGGCCGCGCGCGCGCTTTCGACGGTGACGGCCTCGACTCTGGCGACCAGTTCAGCAAGCGGGATTGGCCGGCCGCGCGTAATCATCTGCCGCGCCAGCTGCTCGATGCGCGCGCCCGAGCTTTCCAGCGCCATCAGCAAGCCGGCCTTCATCTGCGCCTTGACGCGCGCGACCTCCGGCTCGGAAATGGTTTCCGCCGTGGAGGCGATTTCGTCGACGATCAGCCGCATCAGTTCCGACGTGTCGGCGGCATCGGTGCCGGCATAAAGTCCGAACATGCCGACGTCGGAATACGGCACGTGGAAAGAGTAGATCGAGTAGCACAAGCCGCGGCGCTCGCGCGCTTCCTGGAACAGCCGCGATGACATGCCGCCACCGAGGATGTTGGTGAAAACCTGCAGGCTGTAGAGCGCAGGATCGACGATCGATAGGCCGGGCAGCGCCAAGGCGATGTGCACCTGCTCGAGTTCGCGCTTCTCGACATGGGTGCCGCCGCCGAAGCTCGCCGCCTCCGGCACCTGACCAGCCGGGCCGTTGAAGCCGGAAAAGCGTTTCTCCACCTCGGCCAGCACGGCCTTGTGCTCGACGGCGCCGGCCGCGGCGACAACAATATCCGGGGCGCGATAATTTCGCCCGAGATAATCGCGCAATTTGCCGCCATCGAACGAGCGCACCGTTTTCGGCGTGCCCAGGATCGAGCGGCCCAGCGACTGGTTGGGAAACGCGATGACCTGCAGGTGCTCGAAAATCAGATCGTCCGGCGTGTCGGCGACGGCGCCGATTTCCTGAACGATGACGTTTTGCTCGCGAATAAGCTCCTCGCGGTCGAAGGCGGGCTCGGAAAGGATGTCGGCGAGCACGTCGAGCGCAAGCGGGACGTCGGCCTTGAGCACGCGCGCATAATAGGCGGTGCTCTCGGCACCGGTCGCCGCATTGAGATCGCCGCCGACCGCCTCGATCTCCTCGGCAATCTGCCGCGCGCTGCGCCGCTTGGTGCCCTTGAACGCCATATGTTCGAGTAAATGCGAGATGCCATGTTCGTCGCGGCGTTCGTCGCGACTGCCGGAAGCGACCCACACACCGAGCGAGGCGGTCTCGAGATGCGGCATCGCGTCGGTCACGACATTGATGCCGGATTTCAAGGTCGATACCTCAACACTCATGCTGCCGCTCCTTCGTGGGCGGCGCGGCTCGTCTGCAGGACGAACCGCTCGACCGCGGACTGATCCGCCGGCAGCACGGTGACGCGCTCCGGACGCTGATTGATGTCTGATAACCATTCCGGCAATGGCGGCCGCACGCCGCAGGCGGCTTCGACCGCATCCGGAAATTTCGCCGCATGGGCGGTCGACAGCACGACCATCGGCACCGCCGGGTCGCGGGTTTCCTTTTCCGCCACGGCGATGCCGACCGCGGTGTGCGGATCGACGAAATTGCCGGTCTCGCGCCGGACCGCGCGGATCGTCGAGGCAACTTCATCCTCGTCGGCGCGGTCGACTGAAAACAGCGTGCGAATATACGACAAGGCGCGCGCGGATAGCGAAAAGCGCCCCGATTGCGCCAACGAGGCCATCAGCGCCCGGATCGCGCTCGCGTCGCGGTCATAAGCGTCAAACAGCAGGCGCTCGAAATTCGAGGAGACCTGGATATCCATCGACGGCGAGGTCGTCGGCACGACCTCGCGCAGCTCATAGGTGCCGGTTGCCAGGGTGCGGGCCAGAATATCATTGACGTTGGTGGCGACGACCAGCCGATCGATCGGCAGTCCCATGCGCTGCGCCACATACCCGGCGAAAACGTCGCCGAAATTGCCGGTCGGAACGGTGAAGGCAATTTTGCGCCCCGGTGCGCCGAGGGAGACCGCAGCGGTGAAGTAATAGACCGCCTGCGCCACGATGCGCGCCCAATTGATCGAGTTGACGCCGGACAGGCGGACCCGGTCGCGGAAGGCGTGGTGGTTGAACAGGCCTTTCACGATGGCCTGGCAGTCGTCGAATGTGCCTTCAACAGCAATGGCGCTGACATTGGCCGCGCCTGCCGTCGTCATCATCCGCCGCTGTACCTCCGAAATGCGGCCATGCGGAAACAGCACGACAACATCGACCTGGGCGCTTTTGCCAAATGCCTCGACGGCGGCGCCGCCGGTGTCGCCGGAGGTGGCGACCACAATCGTCCGGCGCTCGCCGCGCGCGGAGAGCGCATGATCCATCAGCCGCGCAAGCAACTGCATCGCCACATCCTTGAATGCCAGCGTCGGGCCGTGAAACAGTTCCAGGGCAAAAGTATTCGGGCCGAGTTGGGTCAACGGTGCGACTGCGGGATGGCGAAAGCTGCCATAGGCGTCGCGCGCCATGCGGGCGAGGTCGGCCTCGCCGATGGAATCGCCGATAAACGGCCGGATCACCGCGACCGCGACTTCGGCATAGGAACGGCCGGCAAAGCCGGCGATGGTTTGCGGCTCGAGCCGCGGCCAGGCGTCCGGCATATAGAGGCCGCCATCGCGGGCGAGGCCAGTGAGCATGGCCTCGGCGAACCCGTGCGGTGGGGTCTCGCCCCTGGTCGAAACGTAATGCACTGGCATTCCCTCGGAGCCGGTAACGGCACCGGTGAAAAGAGTTAAGCTATTGATTCTTAACGCTTTATCTGGGGCGGTCGCGCCCGTCGCAGCGCTTGAACCGATGGCACACTAGATGGCTTCAGGGGGAACGCCAAGGGAGTGAAATCGTCCGTCGAAGCCCGCCAAAAACCCTAGGCAAGCGGCGATTGGACGCCACCGGCGCTGCTCCGGCGGCCGGATGTGAAAGCCCAGCTAACGAAAACCCCGACCAGGACCGCCGCCAAGCCAAACCAGGTGATCGCATATTGCAGGTGGTTATCCGGCAGGCTGACCACGAGCTGGCCCGGCTGCGGCAATCCACCGGGCGGCGCGGGCGATTCCTGCTCTACATAAAATGGGGCGACCTGACCGAGCCCCTTGGCGGCAGCGATCGCAGCCGGATGACGCGCGAACCACAGATTATGCGCAGGATCGTCGTTCGGCGTGAACCAATGCCGCGTGTCCGGCCAACGCATCGCGCCGACGATGTCGAGCGTCCCCGAGACTTGCCCGTCGGGGCGCGATGCCGGGTCCTGCCGTCCGTCAGGAACGAAGCCGCGGTTGACCATCACGACGCCACCGCCGGCAAGCCGCGCCGGCGTGAAGACCCAATAGCCCGGACCGGAGACATCGGGGCGAAATGCGGTGGCCGAGGCAAAGACCAGAGCCTCGCGGCTGTAATCGAACACGGCTTTGAATGTGACGCGGCGATATTCGTCGCTCGCCTGATCGAGTTGCGGCCAGGCTTTTGCCGCAGGCAACGCCTCGGCAGGCACCGCGAGCCGCGTGGTGAGCGAGGCGATCAGCCCTTCCTTCCAGGCCTTGCGCTGGATCTGCCATACGCCTAGGCCGATGAGGAACGAGAAGGCGAGCAGCGCCGGCAGCAAAAGCCCGAGCCAGGATCGACCACTGCGGGGCCGCGGCGGATCCGTGGCGCGCAGGTCCGATTTGGTCTGCGCAATCATGAATCGCCAGCGTCGCCGAAGCGGCTTTCCGCAGCCTTGTGATAATACTGCAGCGCGATCATCAAGCCCTTCATCGGCCGCAGCGGACCAAGCGTGAGCAGGAAGATCAACGGCAGCCACAGCACGGCGTGGACCCAATAGGGCGGATGATAGAGGGCCTCGGTGACGAGCGCGGCGCCCACCACGATCGCGCCGGCGAGGAACATAATGAATACCGCCGGCCCATCGCCGGAATCGGCAAATCCGTATTCGAGCCCGCACGCGTCGCAACGCGGCCGCAAGGTTAGAAATCCCTGGAACAGCTTGCCTTTGCCGCAGCGCGGACAGGCGCAGGACAATCCAGCGAGGATCGATCCCGAGAGCGTATGGATCGTGGTTTGAGCCATGTCAGCTATGTAGTGCGCCGCCCGTCCCCGCGGTAGCAGGGACCCGATCGACGTGCGAGCCAGATTGCCGCCGGCGCGGGAACGAGCGCAGAATGACCGCCGGCGTTATCCTGCGTGCGGCGGTCCTTGACCCCACACATAGATGCAGGCGAACAGGAACAGCCACACCACGTCGACGAAATGCCAGTACCAGGCAGCGAACTCAAAGCCGAGATGCTGCGTCGGCTTGAACTGTCCGGCCAGCGCCCGGAACAGACAGACGATCAAAAAAATCGAGCCGATGATGACATGCGCGCCGTGAAAGCCGGTCGCCATGAAGAAGGTGGCGCCATAGATATTGCCGGAATAATGAAACAGCGCGTGCATGTATTCCCAGGCCTGCACGCACGTGAAGCTCAGGCCCAGCCCGATGGTGATGGCGAGACCCCACACCAGGCCCTTGCGATCGTTCTCAAGCAAAGCGTGATGCGCCCAGGTGACCGTGGTGCCCGATGTCAGCAGGATCAGAGTGTTGAGCAACGGCAGATGCCAGGGATCGAACGTCAGGACGCCTTTGGGCGGCCAGACGCCGCCGGTATAGGCAATCCGCGCGATGTCGCGGAATTCATCCGGGAACAGCGCGGTGTTGAAATAGGCCCAGAACCAGGCGACGAAGAACATCACTTCCGAGGCGATGAACAGGATCATGCCGTAGCGGTGCGAGATCTGCACCACGCGGGTGTGATCGCCTTCAAACTCGGCTTCGTGGATGACGTCGCGCCACCAGCCAATCATCGTGTAGGCGATGCCGATGGCGCCAGCGCCCATGATGACCGGGGCGTAGTCGACCATCTGATGCATCCACAGGATCAGACCGACGGCGAGGACGAAGGCCGAGGTCGCACCTACCGCGGGCCACGGACTGGGGTTGACCAGGTGAAAATCGTGGTGCGGTTTGGCGTGTGCCACATCAGCCATCGTCGTCTTCTCCACCTTGGCGTGGCGGTCTCGCCGCCGGCGCCCGTTTCATTGTCCAACGTCAGATATGTCCCGACTTTTCCGAACTTGCGCCGGCTGCAACCGGAGGCTCCGGGTCGTTCACCGGGTAGAAAGTGTAGGAGAGCGTGATATTGCTCAACGTGTCCTGTTCCGAATCCCTAGCGAGCTTGGGATCGACATAGAACACCACCGCCATGTCGCGCTTCTCGCCCGGCTTCATCGTCTGCTGGGTGAAGCAGAAGCAGTTTATCTTCTCAAAATAGGCGCCGACGGTCGACGGCGTCACATTATAACCGGCCTGGCCGGTGATCGCGCGCGCGGCTTCGTTGGTCACCGAATAATAAACCGTCACCACCTGCCCGAGATGCACGTCAACGGTCGGCCGCTCGGGCCGGAAGGTCCACGGCAGGCCGGGGGCGACATTGGAATCGAAACGCACCGTGACGACGCGGCCGGAGACTTCGCCCGTCGGCAGCGCATGCGCCACCTGCGTAGTGCCGCCGAACCCGGTGGTACGGCAAAACCACGAATAGAGCGGCACCGCCGCGTAGGAAACGCCGATCATTGCCGCGACGAAGGCGCCGCAGCCGAAGGCGACAAAAACATCGCGGCGGGACTTACGCGGCCGCTGCTGGTTCGGTGTGCTCACGATGCTGGCCACGTCACACCCCGTTACATCGGCCGGTTGTTCAGCACGCCGGGACCCTTCACCAGCGTCACGATGTAGAACAACAGCACCAGAAGGCCGAGCGATACCGCAATCGCTATCGAGCGGGCGCGGCGGGCGCGCTGCTGCTCTTCCGTAAGCTTGATGCCGGCCGGCGGCTCTTCGTCATCCATCACGTCACTCGTCGTCATGCCGCGAAATGCCCGAACAGCGAACCCGAGAAGCCCGCGAATGCCTGGTCAACCAGCAGAAAGGCAAACAACAGGAACAGGTAGAGGATCGAGAACGCGAACATTTGCTTGCACGCCGCATGGCCCTGCCGTTCGGCGCGCAGCCGAAACGCCAGCGCGATCATGATCGCGCCGGTCACTGCGGCAACGATGCCGTAGGACAGCCCGGCATAGCCGAGCAGCCACGGCGCCAGGCCGAGCGGCGCCAGGATCAGCGTATAAATAAGGATCTGCCGCCGCGTTTCCCGATCGCCGGCGACGACCGGCAACATCGGGATGCCAGCGCGGGCATAATCTTCGGTACGGTAGAGGGACAGCGCCCAGAAATGCGGCGGCGTCCAGAAGAAGATGATGAGGAAGAGAACCAGGGGCTCGACCGCAAAACCGCCGGTCACCGCGGTCCAGCCGATCAGCGGCGGCAGCGCGCCGGCGGCGCCGCCGATGACGATGTTCAGCGGCGTCGAGCGCTTCAGCCAGATCGTATAGACGACAACGTAGAAGGCGATGGTCAGCGCCAGCAAAACTGCGGCGATCACATTGACCAGAAGGCCAAGCACCACCACTGAAAAGGACGCCAGCGTCAGGCCGAAGGCCAGCGCCTCGCCGGGGGCGACGCGGCCGGCCGGTATCGGCCTCGCCGCGGTGCGCGCCATGCGCACGTCAATGTCGGCGTCGTACCACATATTGAGCGCGCCGGCGGCGCCGGCGCCGACGGCGATGCAGATCAGCGCCGTCAAGCCGATCACCGGATGAACATGGCCGGGCGCGACCAAAAGCCCGACCAGCGCCGTGAACACCACGAGCGACATCACCCGCGGTTTCATCAGCTCGATGTAATCGCCGACGCCAGCGATGCTGGGCTCGACTCGGGCAACCGTGAGGCTCATCGGATCAGCGGCAGCGTTTCATATTGGTGGAACGGCGGCGGCGACGACAGCGTCCATTCAAGCGTGGTGGCGCCCGGTCCCCACGGATTGTCCGCCGCCCGCTCCTTCTTGATGAAGGCGAGCGCCATGCCGTAGAGGAAAACCAGCACCGCGAAGCCGGAAATGTACGAGCCGATCGAAGAGACGAAATTCCAGCCGGCGAACGCATCGGGATAGTCCACATAGCGGCGCGGCATCCCGGCGAGGCCGAGGAAGTGCTGCGGAAAGAACACGATGTTGACGCCGATGAAGGTCAGCCAGAAGTGCAGCTTGCCGATGGTCTCGTTGTACATGTAGCCGGTCATCTTCGGGAACCAGTAGTACCAGCCGCCGAAGATGGCGAACACGGCGCCGAGCGACAACACGTAATGGAAGTGCGCGACGACGTAATAGGTGCCGTGCAGTTCGCGGTCGACGCCGGCATTGGCGAGCACCACGCCGGTGACGCCGCCGATGGTGAACAGGAAGATGAAGCCCATCGCCCACAGCATCGGCGTCTTGAAATCGATCGAGCCGCCCCACATCGTGGCGATCCAGGAGAAAATCTTCACGCCGGTCGGCACCGCGATCACCATGGTGGCGGCGATGAAATAGGCCTGGACGCTGGCCGACATGCCGACATTGTACATGTGGTGCGCCCACACCACGAAGCCGATACCGCCGATCGCCACCATCGCATAGGCCATGCCGAGATAGCCGAACACCGGCTTCTTCGAGAATGTCGCCACGATCTGGCTGATCATGCCGAAGCCCGGCAGGATGAGGATGTAGACTTCGGGGTGGCCGAAAAACCAGAACAGGTGCTGGAACAACAGCGGATCGCCGCCGCCCTCCGGATTGAAGAAGGTGGTGCCGAAATTGCGATCGGTCAGCAGCATGGTGATGGCGCCGGCGAGCACCGGCAGCGCCAACAGCAAGAGGAACACCGTCACCAGGATCGACCACACGAACAGCGGCATTTTATGCATGGTCATGCCGGGCGCGCGCATATTGAAGATCGTGGTGATGAAGTTGATGGCGCCGAGGATCGACGACGCGCCGGCGAGATGGATCGACAGGATGACGAAATCCATCGCCGGGCCGGGATGGCCGTAGGTCGAGAGCGGCGCATAGAGCGTCCACCCGGTGCCTGCACCGAGCGTGCCCGGCTCGCCCTCGACGAACATCGAGATCACCAGCAGGCTGAATGACGCCGGCAACAGCCAGAACGAGATGTTGTTCATGCGCGGGAACGCCATGTCCGGCGCGCCGATCATCAGCGGCACCATCCAGTTGCCGAAGCCGCCGATCATCGCCGGCATGACCATGAAGAAGATCATGATCAGGCCGTGGGCGGTGACGATCACGTCATAGGTGTGCGTGTTGTGGAAGATCTGGATGCCGGGATACATCAGTTCGGCGCGGATCGCGATCGACATGGCGCCGCCGATCAAACCGGCTATCAGCGCGAACACCAGGTACATCGTGCCGATGTCCTTGTGGTTCGTCGAATAGACATAGCGACGCCAGCCATGCGGAATGGCGTGCCCGCCTTCGTCGCCGTGCGCCGCGTGTACCATCGTATCCATTGCCAGTTCCTCGTTAGCGACCGTCTGGTGTCTGCCCGTTATCCCGCGTTTCGATCGTCACTGCTGCGACAACGGCGCGGCCGCCGCCGCGAATGTATTCGGCGGCACGCCATTTTCGGCGGAGTATTTCTGCTTCGCCTGAGCGACCCATGCGGTGAATTCGTTTTCATTCACGACATGGACCGCGATCGGCATGAAGGAATGATCCTTGCCGCACAGTTCGGAGCACTGGCCATAGAACATTCCCGTCGTGTCCGCCTTGAACCACGTCTCGTTCATGCGGCCGGGAACCGCGTCGATACGAATGCCGAACGACGGAACCGTGAAGGAATGGATGACATCAGCGCCGGTCACCAGCACATGCACGACCTTGTTCACCGGCACCACCATTTCATTGTCGACGGTGAGAAGGCGCGGCTGGCCGGGCTTGAGGTCCTTGGTCTGGACCATCAGCGAATCGAACTCGAAATTGCCGTTGTCGGGGTAGCTGTAGCTCCAGAACCATTGCTTGCCGGTCGCCTTTATCGTGAGGTCCGGATGCGGCACGTCGAGCTCGACGAACAAGAGCCGGAACGACGGCACCGCGATCACCGCCAGGACGATCACCGGCACGATGGTCCAGGCGATCTCAATCGGGGTGTTGTGGGTGGTCCGCGACGGGATCGGATTGGCGCGGGCGTTGAAGCGCACGATGATGATCAAAAGCAGCGCCAGGACGAAGACCGAAATCGCCGCGATCACCCAGAGCAGGAAATAGTGAAATTCGGAAATTTCATCCATCACCGGGGTGGCGGAACCCTGCAGGTCCATTTGCCAGGGCGACGGCTGGCCGAGGCCGGCAAACGCCACTCCCCCGCTCGCCAGAAAGGCGCCGGCAGTCACCGCCAAGGCGGTCAAGCGTGAGAACACCTTCATGTCTCGTTCTGCTCCCTGTTTCTGATCTTAGCCATGACCGTCCACGACGAGCGCGCACACCCTGCACCGCGGGCCGCAACGATATGACGCCGCCTGCTCCCGGCGGGACTTGGTCGCTATTTTCAAGTCCGTTTGGCAGGCATCGGCGGGATAGGGGAATCCCGGTTTCTCCAAACCACAAATCGGGGTCTGCTGCAATGCACTCCTCATAGGCGTTTGCCCCGACCGTGGATGACGCCGTTCCGTCGGCACCGCCGCGGCCGGAAAGCACGTTTCATCCACCTTGGCATGGCCACAATGCCTTGTTTTGGATCAACTTGACACTGCGGGCTCACCATGTACGCAAGCCTCGACGCGGCAGGCGCCCGCACAAGTGATTCGCGCATGGTTGGCTTGCGTTGCAAGCCTGCGAGGGGCGGCTTTCGGCTGGTCAGGGGAACATGATCATGGCGAAAATCGATGGCGGATGGCGGATGCGGCCATTAGCCTCCGCCCTTGCCTGCACGGTTTTCTGCATCGCCACGGTCTTCTGCATTGCTATGGCATGCGCCGGGCAGGCGTTCGCCCAGGGCGCGGTCAAGTCGGTCCACGGCGATTGGCAGATCCGCTGCGACACGCCGCCGGGCGCTCAGAGCGAACAGTGCGCGTTGATGCAAAGCGTCACGGCGGAAGACCGGCCCAATGTCGGACTGACGGTCATCGTGCTCAAGACGTCGGACCAGAAGAGCCGCCTGATGCGCGTGGTCGCGCCGCTCGGCGTACTGCTGCCGTCGGGGCTCGGGCTGAAGATCGACAACCAGGACGTCGGTCGCGCCGGCTTTGTCCGCTGCCTGCCGAACGGCTGCGTCGCCGAAGTGGTCATGGACGACAACCTGATCAATAAATTGCGCAACGGGAAAACCTCGACCTTCATTATTTTCCAGACTCCCGAAGAAGGCATCGGCTTTCCCATGAGCCTCAAAGGGTTCGGCGAGGGCTACGACGCGCTGCCATAGTGCGCCGCCATAGTGCGCTGCCATAGTGCGCTGCCATGGCGCAGTGACCGGTGCATCCCCGACAATTGACGCTTGCGGTCGAAGGCGTACCCTCGCCACCAACGAACGGGAGGGGACACTGAAGGGGAAGCTATCGGGCCGAGGCCGCACGGCGGGTGCCGGCGGCACGGTGGCCGCCATCGCCGCCACGCTGCTGGCGGCCGTCATTGCACTTTTGGCGACGGCGCCGCTTCGCGCGCAGAGCCATTATCCGGATCATCCGGTCGCGCTGATCGTGCCCTATGGGCCCGGCGGCGTCGCCGACGTCGGCATGCGGCTTCTCGGCGACAAGCTGTCGGGCCGCCTCAAGCAGCAATTCGTCATCGAAAACAAATCGGGCGCCGCCGGCATTGTCGCGGCGCAAGCCGGCGCCAGCGCCGCACCCGACGGCTACACGCTCTTGATGACCGGCAACAATACCGCGATCGCCACCGCGCTGTTCAAATCGCTGCCGTTTAACGTCTTGACCGATTTTGCCTCGGTCTCGACGGCCGCCTTCTTCGATCTCTTGATCGTCACGCGCGCCGGCTCGCCGCTGCATTCGGTGGCGGACTTGATCAAGGCGGCGCAGGCCAATCCCGGCAAGCTCAATATCGGCACCATCGTGCCTGGCAGCACGCAGAACCTCGCCGCTCTCTTGTTCCTTTCGACCGCCGGCATCAAGGCGACAATCGTAACGTTCCGGACCTCAACCGACATGGCCAATGCCGTGTTGCGCGGCGATGTCGATTTGTCCTTTGAGTTCTACGCGGCCGTTCATGGCTTCCTCGTCAGCCAGAAGATGGTGGCGCTGGCTTCGACCGGGCCGAAGCGCACAGCCTATCTGCCCAATGTCCCGACCGTCATGGAAAGCGGCATCAAGAACTACGACGTCGCCAGCTGGAACGGGCTTTCGGTTCCCGCCGCCACTCCGAAAGCGATCATCGACACGCTCAACGGCGCGATGAAAGCGGTCATTCCCGACCCCGACATTCAAAGCAAAGCCAACGAAATGGGCATGGAGATGCGCTGGAGCACGCCGCAGGACATGACGGCGCGCATGAAGGCCGATATCGCGAAATGGGGAGCGGTGATCGAAGCGGCCGGCATTCCGAAGCGCGACTAGCGCGGAATCGGGACACTAGCGCCCCTCGCCGGCCGGCCCCGAAGCGACTATGTAGAGGCGGACTTCATCGCTAGGCTTCCAGCAGGATTTCGCTATGTCCAGTACCCCGATCTCCCTTGTCGACCGCGCCGGGCTCGACCGGCCGCGGCTGGCGAAAATCATCTCGCGCGGCCTCGATGGCGCCGATGACGGCGAATTATTCCTCGAATATCGCCAGGCCGAAGCCCTGGTCTTCGATAACGGCCGGCTGAAGCAGGCGACGTACGATACATCGCAGGGTTTTGGGCTGCGCGCGGTGAAGGACGAGGCGGTCGGCTATGCGCACGCCTCCGACTTGTCGGAAGCAGCGATCGAGCGGGCCGCCGACGCCGTGCGCGCGGTCAAAGGCGGCTATACCGGGCATTACGCCGAGCCGCCGCCGCGCAGCAACATCAAGCTTTATGGCGAGGATTCGCCGCTCGCCACTCCGGGGTTCGAAGAAAAAGCGCGGCTGCTGCAAACCATCGATGCCTATGCCCGCGCCAAGGACCCGCGGGTGCGCCAGGTCACGGCGAGCGTTGCAGCAAGCTGGCAGGCGGTAGAGGTTTTGCGCGGCGATGGCGAGACCTATCGCGACGTGCGGCCGATGGTGCGGGTGTCGGTTTCTGTCGTGGTCGGCGACGGCGATCGCCAGGAGACTGGCAGCGACGGCTATGGCGGACGCGAAGGCTACGACCGTTTCATTGCCACCGACGCCTGGCAGGGCGCGGTCGACAACGCGATCCGCCAGGCGCTGGTCAATCTCGAGGCGGTTCCGGCGCCCGCCGGCGAGATGGATGTGGTGCTCGGTCCGGGCTGGCCGGGCGTCATGCTGCACGAGGCCGTTGGGCATGGTCTTGAAGGCGACTTCAACCGCAAGAAGACCTCCGCCTTCGCCGGCCTGATGGGACAACGCGTCGCGGCCAAAGGCGTCACCGTGGTCGACGACGGCACCATGGCGAAACGCCGCGGCTCGCTGTCGATCGACGACGAAGGCACGCCGACCAATCGCACCGTTCTGATCGAGGACGGCATTCTGGTCGGCTATATGCAGGATCGCCAGAATGCCCGGCTGATGGGCATGAAACCCACCGGAAACGGCCGGCGCGAAAGCTTCGCCCATGTGCCGATGCCGCGCATGACCAATACTTACATGCTCGCCGGTCAGACCGATCCCGGCGAGATCATCGCCTCGGTCAAGAACGGCATCTACGCCACCTATTTCGGCGGCGGCCAGGTTGACATCACGTCGGGCAAATATGTGTTCCAGTGCACCGAAGCCTACCGTATCGATAACGGCAAGGTGGGCGCCCCGATCAAAGGCGCCATGCTGATCGGTAACGGACCGACCGACCTGCACCGCGTGTCCATGGTCGGCAACGATCTCAAGCTCGACAACGGCATCGGCACCTGCGGCAAGAACGGCCAAGGCGTACCGGTGGGCGTCGGCCAGCCGACGTTGCGCATCGACCGCATCACCGTCGGCGGCACCGGCTGATCGAAATTGCTCAAAGCGGCGCGTCGCGGGAGATTGCTTGCATGAAAGGCTGGATCAGGAGCGCTATCGACATAGTGCTGATCGTTGTCATCGTCATCGCGGCAAAGACCGCGATTGCCGAGCCCTATTATGTGCCGTCGGGCTCCATGGAGCCGACCCTGCAGATCGGCGATGAATTGCTGGCGACCAAATATCCGTACGGCTACAGTTCGTCGTCGCTGCCGATCTTCATCACGCTGCCCAACACCGAGCGCATCCTCGGCGCGTTGCCGCATCGCGGCGACGTCGTGGTATTCCGCTGGCCGGGCAACCGCGCGCAGATCTGGGTAAAGCGCGTCGTCGGCCTTCCCGGCGATCGCATCGCCATGCAAAGCGGCCGATTGTGGATCAATGGCGAGCCGGTGGGCCTAAAGGCCGATGGGATGGGCTTTGCCGAAGACGAAAGCGGCGCCCGCCAGGCGGTCGCCCGTTTCATTGAAACGCTGCCTGGCGGCTGCCAGCACACCATTTTCAAAGAGCAAGTCTTTGGCGTCCTCGACAACATCCCGGAGGTCGTGGTGCCGCCGGGTCACCTGTTCGTCATGGGCGACAATCGCGACAATTCCGCCGACAGCAGGGTTCCGGTTGCCGACGGCGGCGTCGGACTATTGCCGGTCCCCGATTTGGTCGGCCGCGTCGATGCGCTGGTTGGTTCGTGGGATCTGGCCGCCGCCAAGAACAGTTCGGTGTGGGACTGGCCGTCGGATTTTCGGCTGTCGCGGTTTTTCACCGCGGTTCGGTAAAGCTCGCACATGCGCGGAGTGCTGCCGTTTCTACCGCACCACGCCTGAAATGCAGCACGGCCGGTGACGCGGCGGCTTGATCTTCTCCTTGAGGAAGCAATGCGCGGCGGGAGTGCCATAGCCCGGCCGGCGATAGGTCCAGGCCCGGCAACGCTGCTCGCCTTGGCACGCATCGGCACAGGCTTTGCCCTTGGGATCCGGTGGCGTCTCGAACGACCGATAGTCGCCGCCGAAGCGATCGATCGAATATTCGATCGGCCCGGCTTGCGGCTCGATCACGCCGGCGCCGCGCACTCCGGATACGCAGCAGGTCGATTGCGTCCGCGGCACCACCTCGCGCTTGAGGAAGCACATCGCCGGGGCGCCCGACGGTGCCGGATAGGAAAAGCTCCAGGCGCGGCAGTTCTTTTCGCGCTCGCAGCGGCTCGCGCACACCGCCGGATCGCCGCTCGCCACCGCGGCGCTGGCGTAATCGCCACCGGGCCGGTCGTAACCGGATTGGGCGGCAGCAGGCGTAATCGCGGCCGCAGCCGCAAAAATCAGCACGGCCAAGCCCGCCAGGCGTGCCCGCGTCATTGCGCCACCTTCGTATTCCAGGCCGTGCCTCGCGCCGCCCCCAGACAGACAATCGCCAATCCGGCCCAAATGCCACAATTATTTTGCCCAAATGACCGAGCTGTGAATCCGCGGGCGTCGCGTGCGGACCCTCTCAAGCGCGAAAGTGCTTCGACAGTTTGAGGCCCTGCGCCTGGTAATTCGAGCCGATGCCGCTGCCGTAAAGCTGATCGGGACGCGCCAGCATTTTTTCGTACACCAGCCGGCCCACGATCTGGCCGTGTTCAAGAATGAATGGCACTTCGCGCGAGCGCACTTCCAGCACCGCGCGCGAACCCAAGCCGCCTGAGCCGGCATAGCCAAATCCGGGATCGAAGAAACCGGCATAGTGCACGCGAAATTCGCCGACCAGTGGATCGAACGGAACCATTTCCGCGGCATAATCGGGCGGCACCTGCACGGCTTCGGTCGAGGCCAGGATATAAAATTCGTCGGGATCGAGGATCAGGCTCTTATCGGCGCGCGCGGCAATCGGTTCCCAGAAATCGGCCACCTCATAGGCGTCGCGCTGATCGACTTCGATCACCGCGGTATGGCGTTTGGCGCGATAGCCGACGACGCCCGCGCCGTTGCCGTTCGCGGCAACGCTCGAACCGGCGAGATCGATGCTCACGGCGATGCCGTCGCCCATCACCGCCTCGGCGCGGTCGACCAGCCGCTCGCTGGCGTGCAGCGCGCGCAAGGCGTCGGCGCTGAGCAGGCCGTCGCCGCGGCGCAAGCGCAATTGCGACAGCCGGGTCCCCTCGCGCACCAGGACCGGAAACGTCTTCGGGCTGATCTCGGAATAGAGCGGGCCGTTATAACCGGCGGCGACGCGATCGAAGCCGCGGGTTTCGTCGGCAATCACGCGGGTGAAAACATCGAGCCGCCCGGTCGAGCTTTTGGGATTGGTCGCCGCCGCGATGTCGGCGGGCAGCGCCAGCCGTTCGATCAGCGGAACGATATAGACGCAGCCGGTTTCCAGCACCGCGCCGCCCGTAAGCGGGAATTCATGAAGCTTCAGTTCGATCAGCCGATCCGCAACGGTGGTGCCGGGTCCGGGCAAGAAACTCGCGCGCACGCGGTAGGCGATAGCGCCAAGCCGCAGGTCGAGGCTGGCCGGCTGAATCTGGCCCGGCGCGAATGGATAGTGCGCCCGGATGTGGCCTTCCTCCGCCAGCGCCGCGATCATGCGGTCGGGCAGGATTCCCTGATCGGAGGGTGCGAAGGACAGCGTCACATGGTCACCGCATTTGGTCGGCGATCTAACCCGATGCCCGGTTTGACGCAAAGACGCCTGCAGTCTATATACAGGCTTATCCCGTGGTCATTTGAGCCGGCCGGCTTGCAGCCACGTAAAATAAGTTGCTAAAAGGCCGGGGACGCGTGAGCCCGGCCCGAGGATTTTTCCTCCCGGCCGGGTTTTTGTTTGGCCAAGGAGGGCCACATGTCTGCGTCCACAAAGAAAATCTACCGCCCGGAAACCCGCCTCGTCCAATCGGGCACACTGCGTTCGCCGTTCGGCGAAACATCTGAAGCGCTCTATCTCACCCAGGGTTATGTCTACGACAGCGCAGCCCAGGCCGAAGCGCGCTTTAAGGGCGAAGACCCCGGCTATCAATATTCGCGCTTTGCCAATCCGACCGTCGACATGTTCGAGCGGCGCATGGCAGCCTTCGAAGGCGCGGAAGCGGCACGCGCCACAGCGACCGGCATGGCCGCGGTCACGCTGTCGCTGGTCGGCCAGGTGAAGGCCGGCGACCACGTGGTCGCCTCGAAGGCCATGTTCGGTTCCTGCCGCTATGTGGTCGAAGATTATCTGCCGCGCTTCGGCGTTTCCTCCACGCTGGTCGACGGCTGCAACCTCGACGCCTGGCGCAATGCGGTGCGGCCGAACACCAAGACCTTCTTTCTCGAAAGCCCGACCAATCCGGCGCTCGACGTCATCGACATCGCGGCGGTCGCCGAGATCGCCCACGACGCCGGCGCAACGCTCGTGGTCGACAATGTATTCGCCACGCCGCTCTTCCAAAGCCCGCTCGCGCTCGGCGCCGATTGCGTCGTCTACTCGGCGACCAAGCACATCGACGGCCAAGGCCGTTGCCTCGGCGGCATCGTGCTCGCCTCGGAAAAATTCATCATGGACAAGATTCACGTCCTGCTGCGCCAGACCGGGCCGTCGATGTCGCCGTTCAACGCCTGGGTTTTGCTGAAAGGTCTGGAGACGCTCGCGGTGCGGGTGCGGCGGCAGACCGACAGCGCGGCGACGCTTGCGGTCGTGCTCGCCGAACATGCGAAGATCTCGCGGCTGATCTATCCCGGCCGCCCCGACCATCCGCAGGCCGCGGTCGCGCAAAAGCAGATGCGCGGCGGCTCGACGCTGGTCGCCTTCGAAGTCAAAGGCGGCAAGAAGGCCGCGTTCCGCTTTCAGGACGCGCTCAAGCTCGTGCGCATCAGCAACAATCTCGGCGATGCCAAGAGCCTCATCACCCATCCGGCGACCACCACGCATCAGCGGCTCACTCCGGCGCAACGCGCCGAGCTCGGCATCAGCGACGGACTGGTGCGGGTGTCGGTCGGTCTCGAACATCCCGACGACATCGTCGAAGATGTGCTGGCCGCGCTCGATGCGGTGTGATCGCGCGGCGCGGGCGGTGGGAAAATTCAGTGCGCTGAATGCGCGGCTGCCGAGGTGATCGGGCGCGTCGCGGCGTCGGCAATTGCCGCGCCGATGAGCTTTGCCCAGCAGCCATAGCCCCAGTCGTTCATGTGCAACTTGTCCGGCGACACGAAGACGTCGAACCCGAGATGCTGGACGGTGTACCAGTCGCGCATCACCGCGAAACGGCGGAACAGATCGATATTCTCTTCCTTGGCCGCCAGCGCGATCTGCTCGACCATGCCCGGCGCCTCGGACTTCGCCAGCACTTTCGGGGCGTATTGCGGATCGATCAGCACGATGTCGGCGCCGGTTGCCTTGAGTTCCTCGATACCTTTGTGCAGTTCCGCAGCGTGCGTATCGAGCGAGTGATCGCGCAGCACCGAATTGGTGCCGACCTGCCACAGCACGAGTTGCGGTTGCGCGGCGATCACGTCGGTCGCAAAGCGCGCCATCATATCGTCGGTCTCTTCGCCGTTGACGCCCCGATTGAGCACCGTGATGGCCTGGTCCGGGAAACGGGCATTGAGCGTCGCGGCGAGCTGGTTGGGGTAGCTTGCCGCGTGCGAAGTGGCCCCGGCGCCGGCGGTCGACGACGAGCCGATGGCGACGATGGTCAGCGGCTTGCCTGCGGCGAGCCGCCGCATGGTGTGCACCAGCGGATGGTCGAAATGCGTAAATTCGGGCGGCGCGCGGCAGACGATCTGGGGCGATTGGGTCGCTGAAGCCGGCGGCATCGCAAAAGCGCGTTTAAGGGCGTCGGCGGAGTTCGCCCGCGCCCCGGGCAACCCCACTGCCGGTATCGGGCTTGGCGTCGCGGCCGATGCCGCAACAGGCGTCGCCTCAGGCGCAACAAAAAGCGCCGAGACCGGCAACTGGCTTGATATTTCGTTCGGGATTTGCGCCTGTGCGGCGGTGTGCAACGCAGCAATGTGCACTGCAATAAAAACTGTCGCAGCCGCGGCCCGTTTCAAACAGGCGAGTATTCTTTGTTTGCGCGCGCTCATTAGTGCGTCGTTTGCATTCTCACGGCGTCGAGATGTGCGTTGTCGATGATTTGCGACGCCAAGGCCCAGCCAATGCAGTCGTGAACACGTCGCGCCATATCATACTTCTTGGTAGCGGTATAGAGGTCGAAGGTGCCGGCGTCGTTCCAGTATTGCATGATCGCAAAACGATCAAATAACAAAACGCCGTACTCTTCGGCGACCGCCCGCATGATGTCGGCGTAGGTCGACACGTCGAGCATCGATACCGTATGCGGGCTGTACTGCATGTTCATCAAGATGACGTCGGCGCCGGCGGCCCGGATTTTCTCGATCCCGCTGTCGAGGCTGGCGCGGAATTCCTCGGGATCGACACCGTCAAGTGCGTCCACCGTCCCGGCTTGCCAGATCACCAGTGACGGTTTGTCATCGGCCAGGATCTTGTCCAGCTTTGCGACCATGCTGGCGGTGGTTTCCTTCGCCTGAACATGCGCCGTAACCTTAATGTCGGCGCTCGTCACGAGTTGCTTCAAGCCGTCTTCGAGCCGCGCCGGATAGGCCGAGCGCGCGCCATCGGGTCCGCTCAGGCCTGAAGATCCCGATCCGATCACGGTGACATACAAATGGCGATTGGACTTGAATTCACTGGTGACGCGGCTGAGGCCGACATCGCTCTCGATGAGCGATTGCGGGACCTCGCACTGCTCCGGCGGCGCCGCGCGGGCCGCACCTGACAAACAGGCGACCAGCGACGCGATCGTCGCAATGACGGCCATCAAGGGCTTCATGCGTCTCCCCCGGCGAGATCGGCATCAGGCGGTTTGACCCGCTTCGTCGAACCTCGCCCCTCCATTTCCTTATACCACGATATCAGGTTGGCGGTGGCAATCATGATCAGGATGCCGATGAGACTGATAACGATCTGCACCAGCGCGCCGCCGGACCACTGGCTGATGATGAACTGCCCGGCAAACGCCAAAAATACGCCCAGGCAGAAAATCTCCAGCGAATGCTGGCCGCAGCGGATGGCCGGCTGCAAATACGGCGATTTCAGCGCCGGCCAATCGCGCGGCACGAAGCGGACCGTGACTGCGGCCAGTGCCAGAAAGTGGGCAAAGCGCAACACGTCGAGATTGGTCTTGTCGATCGGATACATCCAGTTGCTGAGCCAGAGCGGCACGAAACGGCTGAGCGGCTCGACATACCAGGTCAGGGTAATGACGAAAGCAAACAACAGATAAACCAGCGCAATGGCGAGCACGATATTGGAGCGCAGCAAGCCGGACAGCCGCTGCGCGCCGCCGAGCGCGCACCAGGCGCCGAACACGAACAAGAGCTGCCAGGCGAACGGATTGAAGAACCAGACGCCGTTCGGATAGGCCGGCAAATTCCAGTTGAAATTCCAGGCGAGCACATAGACCAGCGCGGACCCGGTCAGGGCAAACGCCGGCTGGCGCAACAATAGCCACAGCATCGGCGGGAACAACAGCAACAGCACGATATAGAGCGGCAGCACGTCCATATTGACCGGCTTGAACTTCAGAAGCAGCGCCTGAAAGATCGTGACGTCGGGCTGCTTGAGAAAGTCGAGAATATTCATTTCTTCGGCGTAGAGCGGATTGTCGAACGTCGCCGCGACATAGGCGATCTCCGCCATGAAGATCGTAAACAGAAAAATGTGCGCCACGTAGATTTGCCAGGCCCGGCGCAGCACGCGCGCGCTCGCGACGATAATGCCGCGCTCGCGCATGGCGCGGCCATAGACGAAAGCCGCGGTGTAGCCGGAAATGAAGATGAAGATCTCGGTGGCGTCGGAAAAGCCGTAGTTGCGGATGGTGAACCAGTTCAAGATGTTCTGCGGGATGTGATCGAGAAAGATCAGCCACAGCGCCACGCCGCGGAACAGATCGAGCCGCAGGTCGCGTTCGCTCGAGCCGGAAAGCCGAGCCGCCGCCGGCGACGGCTCTACTGTGATTGGCTTGGCAAACATCTGTTTCGCAAAATTGGAGCCCTGACCCGGAGGACGCGGACGCTATCGCGGCGATCTAATCCGGCAACTGTGGCTTGAGAAAGCGCGTCTGCACCGTTATTGCAACAGGAGCGCGATCATTATCCGGCTTTTACATGGAAACGATCACTTATGCGCGGAACTCCGATGCGGCGCTGCCGCAGCAGGAACCCGGCGCGACGCCAAGGACGCCTGGATTAAGGGCGCCCGCAATAGAGACGCCTGAAAATGGGCAACAATAACGCCATGTATCGTGCCGTCACCCGCAATATCGAGGTCGTGGTAACCCCGCGATTCGTCGCCGACCGCTCGTCGCCGGAGAACAGCTATTTCTTCTGGGCCTACACGATATCAATCACCAATAATGGCGCCGAAACGGTGCAGCTGAAAACCCGCCATTGGCGCATCACCGATGCCAATGGCCGCCGCCAGGAAGTGCGCGGCGCCGGCGTGGTCGGCGAGGAGCCGACGCTGAAGGCCGGCGAGGCGTTCGAATATACCAGCGGAGTGCCGCTGCAAACGCCCTCGGGCTTCATGGCCGGCAGTTACGGCATGGTGAGTGCGACCGGCGAGCATTTCGACATCGACGTGCCGGCCTTCTCGCTCGACAGCGTCGAAAACAAACGCACGATCAATTAGTTCAAAACCCATCGCGGCGAAAAGCCGGCTATCGCGGCCGGGCGAAGAAAAAACGTGGATCTCGCGACCCGCACGTGTTGTCAGGCCTGCCCAGCCGTTCACGTCAGCCAATTACCGGCCGATATCGACCGCTACGCCGGGGACGTGGACATCCACGCCGGGTCCGCGGTCCTCGTCATCGCGATAATAAAGATCATGCTCGCGGACGACGACATCGGGATGAACGGCGCATCTGGATACGCATGTTCCGTCATCGCAAACCTGCCGGCAGATCCGCTCGGCGTTGGCCGCGTGCGAGAGTACAAACCACAAGGCGGCCGTCGCAACGCCAATCATGAATTTGCTCATCATCAGCCTCCGCTCCATACGCCAAAAACAATTCGTCGCATGCTGTTTGGTTCCCGGCTGTCGCGGCAAGCGGGAGCGGCGGCGGCGGCTTGCGTCAAAGCGCCGATTGAAGAGCTGCGCGCCACGGCGATTTCGCGAGCGCTTTCATCGTGTTACCGCGGCGGGATTTGGCGGCGCCGCCTTATGACGGCGCGGCGTCCGCTGTCGCGATTTCGTCCGGGGCTAAGACATAGGTCGAGCTGCAGAACTCGCAGGTGACGGTGATCTGGCCGTTCTCAACCATGTCGTCGCGGTCAACCTGCGAGAAACTTTTCAGCATGTTCTCGACGTTGGGACGCGAGCACGAGCACTGTGCGCTGATCGGCGCCGCGCGGAATACCCGCACGCCGTGTTCGTGAAACAGCCGATAGGCGAGCCGCTCGCTCGAAAGCTCCGGATCGATCAGCTCGATATCTTCGACGGTGGCGATCAGGGAACGGCCCTCGACCCAGGCTTCGTCCTCCGGCAGCACGTGCGACGCAGCGGCGCCTGGCGGGGCATCGCCGGGGTGCAGATCGACCTGGCGCGCGCGTTCAGGCGACGTGGGCAGGAATTGCAGCAGGATGCCGCCGGCGCGCCAGTGCCGGCGCACGCCGGTTTCGCCGGCACGAAACTCCTCGGCGACGGCAAGACGCACGCGGGTCGGAATCTGCTCGGAGCGGGCGAAGTATTCATGCGCCGCCTGTTCGAGGTCGCACCCCTCCAGCGGCACGAGCCCCTGGTAGCGGCTCATTTCCGGACCCTGGTCGATGGTCATGGCGAGATGGCCGTGACCGAGGAGTTGCCCGGGCGTTGCCGCGCCCTCGGCAATGGCCTTGGCGACCCGCTCGGCGTCGAAGCGCGCGCAGGCGCGCACATTGCCGGGTGAGGTGAAATCGACAACCAGCATGCGCACCGGCCCGTCGGCCTGGGTCTGCAAGATGAAGCGGCCGTCGAATTTCAGCGACGAGCCCAGCATGACGGTGAGCACGATCGCCTCACCGAGAAGTTTTGCCACCGGCGCCGGGTAATTATGGCTGGTCAGGATGGTATCGACGGCCAGCCCCAGCCGCACGATGCGGCCACGCAAATCGAGCGCCTTGACCGCGAACGGCAGGATCGTGTCGTCGAGACCGGTCTGGTCGGGCTCGCGAACCGGAATGGCGAAATCGGGATTGTTCATCGCGCCAGAATATAGGCAAGACCGGCCAAATTGTGAGGGCTTGACGGGGTGCGGCCTGTTCGCTTTGGCCTAGCCGCCGTTGGCGTGCAGGCACCAGGTCAGAATGCCCTTTTGCGCGTGCAGCCGGTTCTCGGCCTCGTCGAACACGACGGAATGCGGCCCATCCATCACCTCGTCGGTGACCTCTTCGCCGCGATGTGCCGGCAGGCAGTGCATGAAGATGGCGTCGGACTTGGCGCGGTCCATCAGCCGCGCATTGACCTGATAGCGCTTGAGCAGGTTGTGGCGGCGCGCGCCGTTCCTGTCGCCCATCGAAACCCAGGTATCGGTCACCACGCAATCGGCGCCTTTAACCGCCTCGTCGGGATCGCTGCCGAGGCTGATCGCGGCGCCGGAGGATTTGATCCAGTCGACGAGCGGCTTTTTCGGCGCCAGTTCCGGTGGCGTCGCAACACGCAGCCGGAATTCGAAACGTTCGGCAGCCTGCATCCACGACGTCAGCACATTGTTGGCGTCGCCGCTCCAGGCGACGGTGCGGCCGCGGATCGGGCCGCGATGCTCCTCGAAAGTCATGACGTCGGCCATGCACCTGGCAGGGATGCGAGCGCCGCGTCAGTCCATTGATGACCGGCACCGCGGCGGCGTGCGCCAATTCGGCGACGGCGTGCGGATCAAGCGTGCGGATCATGATGGCGTCGATATAGCGCGACAGCACCCGCGCGGTATCGGCGAGCGTCTCGCCGCGGCCGAGCTGCATTTCTTCCGACGTCAGCAGGATGACGTCGCCGCCGAGCTGCCGCATCGCCACTTCGAACGACACCCGCGTGCGCGTCGACGGGCTTTCGAAGATCATCGCCAATGTCTTGCCGGCGAGCGGACGATCGGCGCGAGCGTCGGCGAAGTCTGGTTGGCCTTCATGGCGCGCGCGGCTTCGATGATCGCCCGCAGATCGGCGGCCGGAACATCGATCAGGTCGAGGAAGTGGCGGACGCCGCTCATCGGGCCGTCCCCTGCTTTGCGGCTTCGCCGTGTGCGCACGGTCGAGCCGCGACAAGGCGCGGTCGAGCCGCGCGACGCCTTCGGCAATTTCCTGCTCGCTGATGATGAGCGGCGGCAGCAGGCGCACCACATTGTCGCCGGCGCCGACCGTAAGCATGTTCTCGGCGCGCGTGGCATCGACCAGTTCCCCGGCCGGAACCAGCATCCGCAAGCCGATCAACAGTCCCTCGCCGCGCACTTCCTCGACCAATGCCGGATAGCGATCCTTGATCTCGGCCAGCCGCTGCTTGAACAGAATCCCGATATGCTGGACGCGCTCGAAGAAGCCGGGCTCGAGCATCACGTCGAGCGTCGCGTTGACCGCGCTCATCGCCAGCGGATTGCCGCCAAAGGTCGAGCCGTGGGTTCCCGGCGTCATGCCCTTGGCCGCCTCGTCGGTCGCCAGCACGGCGCCGACCGGAAAGCCGCCGCCGAGCGCCTTGGCAAGCGACATGATATCGGGTGTGACGCCGCTGCGCTGATAGGAGAATAGCCGGCCGGTCCGCCCCATGCCGCTCTGCACCTCGTCGAAGACCAGCATCAGGCCATGCTCGTCGCAGAGTTCGCGCAGCGCCCGCAGGAACGACGGCTCGACGATGCGCACGCCGCCTTCGCCCATCAGCGGCTCGATCATGATGGCGGCGGTTTCATCCCCGATCGCGCCCTTGACGGCTTCGATATCGCCGAATGGAACCTGATCGAAGCCTTCGACGATCGGACCGAAGCCGTCGAGATATTTTTTCTGGCCGCCGGCCGCCAGCGTCGCCAGCGTGCGGCCGTGGAACGCCCCCTCGAAAGTGATGATGCGATAGCGCTCCGGCCGCCCGTTCACCGCCTGATATTTGCGCGCGCATTTGATCGCGCCTTCGACCGCCTCGGCGCCGGAATTGCAGAAGAATACTACGTCGGCGAAGCTTGCTTCGCACAGCCGCGTCGCGGCGCGCTCGGATTCCGGAATTTCGTAGAGGTTGGAGACGTGCCAGAGCTTCTGCGCCTGCTCGGTGACCGCGGCGACAAGATGCGGGTGGCTGTGGCCCAGCGCATTGACGGCGACGCCGGACGTGAAGTCGAGATAGCGTTCGCCGTTGGTCGCGATGAGCCATACGCCTTCACCCCGCTCGAAGGCGAGGTGCACGCGTGCGAAGGTCGGCATCAGATGCGATGTCATGGCTGATGTCACGGTTTGCGCCCGTTGACGCTGCACAGCAGCAATCCGCGCAGCTCAAACGAAATGTGCCGCCTCTCCGGGCGGCACGAACACCATTCTATTTCCGTGCGCCGCACTGTCAATATTAGATAATTGCGCGCCGCGAACCCGGTTTGTACCCAGTTCATCCACACATGCGAAGGAACATGTGGACTCATTTCGGTCCAAGTCTTGCGTCAAACTCGCGCCATATTGTAGCCTTTTGATTGTCAAGTACGACATCTCGTGCGGCGGACAGTCACTTTAAAGCGTTAGCGTTTGAGTACGTGTTGGGCGGCTACACGCTGCCCGGCTCGATGGGGGATTCTCAAAAAAGAGGACTTCGGCGCACATGCAAGCAGAATTGGGCATGTCGTGGACTGACGAGCGGGTCGAGCTGCTCAAGAAACTGTGGTCGGATGGCCTCTCGGCCAGCCAGATCGCGGCCGAGCTGGGCGGCATCACGCGCAATGCCGTGATCGGCAAGGTGCATCGCCTCGGCCTGTCCGGACGCGCCAAGAGCACGTCCAGCGCCTCGGCGCGCCCGCGCAAGGCGCGCTCGCCATCGCATATGTTGCGCATCGGCCGCGCCGCGATCCGCGGCAATACCGCGCTGGCCCACGCTTATGAGATCGAGACGGAAGCCGAACCGGAGCTGATCGACAACATCATCCCGATCGGCCAGCGCCGCACACTGCTTGAGCTGAACGAACAGACTTGCCGCTGGCCAGTCGGCGATCCAGGCTCTACCGAATTCTTCTTCTGCGGCGGCAACACGCTCGCCGGTTTGCCCTATTGCGCCTATCACTCGCGGGTGGCCTATCAGCCGGCCAGCGATCGCCGCCGCGACAAGCGGCCGCCGCCGCGGTAACATTGCACTGTCATGCCCCGCGAAGGCGGGGCATCTGGCAATCTCCCAGGTCGATTCCAAGGACGAGCATTGGCTGGATCATCCGCCGTCGCGGATGATGACGCCGGCTGATGGCGATCAACTAGCTTTGCCGAACCGATCGTCGAGCGAATAGCCGGCGCCGCGTACGGTGCGGATCGGATCGGTGGCATGGCCGCGGTTGAGGGCCTTGCGCAGCCGGCCGACATGGACGTCGACAGTGCGCTCGTCGATATAGACGTCGCTGCCCCAGACGCCGTCGAGCAACTGCTCGCGCGAAAATACCCGGCCCGGACGCTCCATCAGGAACTCCAGCAGGCGGAACTCGGTCGGCCCGAGATCGACCGGGCGGGTCGAACGCGACACCCGCTTTTTTTCGCGGTCGAGTTCGAGATCGCCGATCGTCAGCACCATGGCGACGCGTTCGGGACTCGCGCGGCGCAGCAGCGCACGAACCCGCGCCAGGAGTTCCGGCACGGAAAACGGCTTGACGATATAATCGTCGGCGCCGGTGGCAAGCCCGCGCACCCGCTCGCTCTCCTCGCCGCGCGCCGTCAGCATGATGATGGGCAGCGATTGCGTCTGCGGCCGCGCCCGCAACCGCCGGCACAATTCGATGCCGGACAGGCCGGGCAGCATCCAGTCCAGCACGACGAGGTCGGGCGCAGTTTCCTTGAGCCGCGTATCGGCGTCGTCGCCTCTGGTGACGGCGTCGACCTCGTAGCCTTCGGCTTCGAGGTTATAGCGCAGCAGCGTGGTCAGCGGCTCCTCGTCTTCCACGATCAGGATGCTGGCGCCCATCCCGGGTCTCCTATGACTTCAAAAGGCCAGTTGGAAAACTCGTGGTGTCACCCTTCGGACGCTGGTCGGTAATCGGACGGCCCTCGATCATGTAATACACGGTTTCGGCGATGTTGGTGGCATGGTCGCCCATCCGCTCGATGTCCTTGGCGCAGAACATCAGGTGCATGCAGAAGGTGATGTTGCGCGGATCTTCCATCATGTAGGTGAGGAGCTCGCGGAACAGCGAGGTGCACATCGAATCGACTTCTTCGTCGCCGTTCCAGACCGCAAGCGCGGCCGCCAGGTCGCGGCCGGCATAGGCGTCGAGCACCTGCTTGAGCTGCGCCATGACCAGCGCCGACATGTGTTCGACGCCGCGGATCAGCTTTTGCGGATAAAAGTCGCCGTAGAGCGCCACGACGCGCTTGCCGATATGCTTGGCGTGGTCGCCGATACGCTCGAGGTCGTTGGCGACCCGCATGGCGCCGATGATGTCGCGCAGATCGATGGCCATCGGCTGGCGCCGCGCGATCGTGAGGATGGCCTTCTCCTCGACGTCGCGCTGCAGCGCATCGATGGTCGGGTCCGTGGTGATGACCCGTTCGCCCATTTCGACATCGCGGTCGACCAGGGCCTGGACCGCATCGGATATCTGGCGCTCCGCAAGCCCGCCCATCTCGGCGACCTTGCGGGTGATTTCCTGCAGGTCGCTGTCGAACGCCTTGGCGGTGTGGTCGATTCTCGTGGTGGTGACATCGGTCATGTTGATTACCCAAATCGGCCGGTGATGTAGTCCTGCGTGCGCTGATCGTGCGGCGCGGTGAACATCTTGCTCGTCGAAATCGAACTCGATCAGCTCGCCGAGATACATGAAGGCGGTGAATTCCGATACGCGCGCGGCCTGTTGCATGTTGTGAGTGACGATGGCGATCGTGTAGTCGTCGGTCAATTCGTCGATCAACTCCTCGATCTTGGCGGTCGAGATCGGATCGAGCGCCGAGCAGGGCTCGTCGAACAGGATCACTTCGGGGCGCACGGCGACAGTGCGGGCGATGCACAGCCGCTGCTGCTGGCCGCCGGACAGGCTCTGACCGTTGGTCTTGAGCTTGTCCTTCACCTCGTCCCACAGAGCCGCCCGCCGCAGCGAGGTTTCGACCCGCCCGTCAAGCTCCGATTTCGGCAGCCGCTCATAAAGCCTGATGCCGAAGGCGATGTTCTCATAGATCGACATCGGGAACGGCGTCGGCTTCTGAAATACCATGCCGACGCGCGCCCGCAACAGATTGATGTCCTGCTTCGGCGACAGGATGTTCTCGCCGTCGAACAGCACTTCGCCGGTAGCGTGCTGATGCGGGTAAAGGTCGTACATCCTGTTGAGGACGCGCAGCAAAGTCGATTTGCCGCAGCCCGACGGTCCGATGAAGGCGGTGACCTTGTTCTGGTAGAGGCTGAGGCTGATCGATTTGAGCGCGCGTGCCTCGCCATAGAAGAAATCGAGGTTGCGGATCGTAATCTTGTCGGCCAAGCCGGCCACGTCGGCCGGCGCATGACTGACGGTGGGAACTGTGACGGACGCAACGTTCATGCTCATGATTGTCTTCCCGATGGAACAAGGGCGCGCGCGGTAATGCTCAGCGCCAGCACCGCGAGCGTGATAATGAGAGCGCCGGTCCAAGCGAGTGCCTGCCATTGTGCGTACGGACTCAACGCGAACTGAAAGATCACGACTGGCAGGCTGGCCATTGGTGCGTTGAGGTTTGAACTCCAGAACTGGTTGTTGAGCGAGGTGAACAGCAGCGGCGCGGTTTCACCGCTGATGCGGGCCACCGCCAACAGCACGCCGGTCACCATGCCGGCGCGCGCCGCGCGATAACAGATGCGCGTGATCGACTTCGAGCGCGGCAGGCCGATTGAAGTGGCGGCCTCGCGCAGCGAGTTCGGCACCAGCGTCAGCATGTCTTCGGTGGTGCGCACCACCACGGGAATGACAAGCACGGCAAGCGCGACGCCGCCGGCCCAGCCGGAGAAGTGGCCCATCGGCGAGACCATCACCTGGTAGATAAACAGTCCGATGACGATCGACGGCGCGCTCAATAGAATATCGTTGATGAAGCGAACGACGCTCGACAGCCGGTCGTGGCGGCCGTACTCGGCCAAATGGGTTCCGGCGAGGACGCCGATTGGGGTCCCGATTGCGACCGCGAGAGCCGTCAGGATGAGACTGCCGACGATCGGGTTCAGTAGACCGCCATCGGACCCGGGAGGCGGCGTCATCTCGGTGAAGACCGACAACGACAGGCCGCTGAAGCCGTGCCACAACAGCGAGCCTAGGATCAACACCAGCCAGCCCAGCCCGAACGCCGTGGCAACGAGCGCTAATGCCCTTGCTGCGGTGTTGCGATGTCTGCGCAGAGCGTAGCGGTCGGCCATGACTTATCCAATCCGGCGTTCGATCCGCAGCAGCATGTAACGGGCCGCCGCGAGCACGATGAACGTGATAACGAACAGAATCAGTCCGAGCTCGATCAACGAGGATGTGTACAGTGTGCCTATCGCTTCCGTGAACTCGTTGGCAATGGCAGCAGATATGGTGGTGCCCGGCGCCAGTAGCGAGGTCGCGATTTCGTGCGCATTGCCGATGACGAACGTTACCGCCATGGTTTCGCCAAGTGCGCGGCCCAGCCCCAGCATCACGCCGCCGATGACACCGACCCGTGTGTACGGCAGCACGACATAGCGAACCACCTCCCAGGTGGTGCAGCCGACGCCATAGGCGGCCTCCTTGAGCACCGGTGGAACCGCCTCGAACACGTCGCGCGAAATCGACGTCACGAAGGGCAGCACCATAATCGCCAGGATCAGCCCTGAGGTCAGCACGCCGATGCCGAACGGAGGGCCCTGGAACAGCGGCGCGATGATCGGCACATTACCCAGCGTATCGATCAGGAACGGCTGCAGCGTCTGCTGCAGGACCGGAGCAAAAATGAATAGCCCCCAGATACCGTAAATGATGCTCGGTATTCCGGCTAGCAGTTCGACCGCGATGCCGATCGGCCGGCGCAGCCATTGCGGGCACAGTTCGGTGAGGAAGAAGGCGATCAACAGCCCCACCGGGACTGCGATCAGCATGGCGATCGCCGAGGTGACGAGCGTGCCGTAGATCGCGGCCAAGCCGCCGAACTCATCATTCACCGCATCCCACTGCACGGAGACCAGGAAGTGCAGCCCGAACTTATTGATTGCTGGCAACGACCCGATGATCAGTGACACAATGACGCCGCTGAGAAGGAGCAGCACACTGACCGCCGCAATTCGAGTCAGATGGCGGAACAGCAAATCGCCGAGGCGCATCCGGTCGAGCGCCTTGGCGCGCGTGACCGCCTCCGCCGACAGCACCGACCCGTGTTGTAACGCCATATCAACCACCGAACGCCTCCGCGTAGGGCCCATCGGGCTGCTCCGGCAACAGATAGCTGGGGCACCCCATCAAACGATAGCCAGCCGCCGTGCGAAGATGCTGCACGATGGCCACAAGAAGATAAAGACCGCCGGCGGCGCAGAAAGCCGAGCCACGCCGTCTTGTTCGAACGAAGAGTTCTGCTTGAGGTCTGCTGTACGCGGCCTGCGGGGGTCGGAACTGAGGACTTCCGCCGTCCTCCGCAATTGGAACTGCTTAACTTTGACACCGCAATGTTCTAGGAGACCCAGATGACAATCAGATGACGGCACAAGCCATTGAAATCGATAACATTCTATGGCGGGATCGGCGAGGCGGCGGTCGGCTGATGGAAGCTAAAGGTGGCTGTGGCCCCGGGTGCGCTGTCGATGGTCAGCCGGCCGCGCTGCCGGTTGAGGAAGTGTTTGACCAGCGCCACGCCGAGACCGGCTCCGCCCTGCCACGCCTCCGCAAAACTCTTGGAAGACTTTTGGCCGCACGCGCGGGCGCCAACCATACTGATTCTGCGTGATTATTTTCGCTGGCCAAACCGATTTCCGCCATCCTGCACGAAACCGCACCGGCACTGTCATCAAACTGAAATACTGCGAACCCTAGTAATGGCGCGCCACGTATTCTGGGCGACATCAAACTCGGGCAATTCACGTCCACAGGAGGTTCCTTATGCGAACACGCTTACTTGCAGCCGTGGCTGCCGCAACAGTTTCACTCGCAGTCCCCGCTTACGCCGTGACCATCACAGGCGCCGGCAGCACATGGGTTTACCCGCTGGTCGCCAAATGGGCCGCGGCCTACCAAAAAGAGACGGGCAATGAAGTAAACTACGCGTCGATCGGTTCCGGCGGTGGCATCAAGCAGATCGAGGGTGGAGTGGTGGCATTTGGCGCCAGCGACATGCCGCTCACACCCGACGACCTCGCCAAAAACAAGTTGATCCAATTCCCGACGGCCATCGCCGGCGAGGACTTGGTCTACAATCTGCCTGGCATCAAGCCGGGAGAGATCGTCCTGTCCGGCCCGGTCGTTGCCGATATCTACTTGGGCAAAATCAAAAACTGGAACGACCCGGCCATTACCAAACTCAACGCTAGCCTGAAGTTGCCGGACACCGCCATCACCGTCGTGCATCGTTCGGACGGTTCCGGCACGACTTTCACCTTCGCGGATTACCTGTCGAAGGTCAGTCCCGAATGGAAGTCGAAGCTCGGCGCCAACACAACCATCGCTTGGCCAGCCGGCGTCGGCGGCAAAGGCAACGAAGGCGTTTCAGCCTACGTGCAGCGGATTCAGGGTGCGATCGGGTATGTGGAATACGCCTACATTCTGGAGAACAAGCTTCCCTATGCCCGAATGATCAACAGCGCCGGCAAAACGGTGAGCCCCGATCTGAAAGGATTCCAGGCCGCCGCTTCGCATGTGGACTTCACAAAGGCCAAGGACTTCTACGTCATCCTGACGGATCAGCCTGGCGACGATACGTGGCCCATCTCCGGGTGCACGTGGCAGATTCTGCGTAAGGATGCACCCAAATCGACGAACGAGGAGGTGACCAAGTTCTTCGATTGGGGCTTTGAAAAAGGTCAGCAAATGGCGATCGATATCGCCTTCGGTCCGCTGCCTCCTAGCACGGTGGACGCGATCAAGGCTTATTGGAAAGCCAATCTCGACATCGAACTTTCGTCTGCGAAGTGACTCGCTAAGAGAGTTGCGGCCTTCGGATATCTCTGCGCTCGCTCCACTAGGCGCTTAATTCGAGCAACTCTTGGTGCGGCGACAGTAAGATCTTCCTCGACAGCGAGGCCGGGTGAAAGCCCGGCCTCTAGTTTTTGTGGCCGCCTTCTTCGGCCGCCGCGATTTCGTCTCTTGCGGGCCGTGATCCCCGAACTGTCGGATGCTCCGGAATCACCGCGGCGCGTGACTTCAAGTCGATCGAATGCGCGGTGTGATCGAAGGCGGGCCAAAATCGCTTTATGGACTAGGCTGCAGACCCCACAGTCGGCAAGTGCACTGTGAAGGCGGCGCCGGCGCCGGGCGCACTGTCGATCGTCAGTCGGCCGCGGTGGCGATTGAGGATGTGCTTGACCAGCGCCAGGCCGAGCCCGGTTCCGCCTTGGGCGCGGCTCTCGGTGACATCGACGCGATAGAAGCGCTCGGTAAGCCGCGGCAAGTGCTCGGGCGCGATGCCCGGGCCGTAATCGCGCACGCTGACTTGCGCTTCCGGCTCGCTGTCGGCCGACGACCCGGGTGCGATCTTGATATCGACGCGTTTGCCGGCGGCGCCGTATTTGAGCGCGTTCTCGACCAAATTCTCAAAAATGCGCAACAGCTCGTCGTGATCGCCGAGCACCGGCAGCGCTTTCGTCGCGTCGATATGGACAGTCACGCCGCGGTCGCGCGCCAGCGTTTCCAGCCCGTCGACGACTTGGCGCACGATCGGCACCAGATCGACCGGCGTGTCGGGACGCCGGTGGGCGTTAAGCTCGATGCGCGACAGCGACAACAGATCGTCGATCAAGCGCGCCATCCGCCGCGCCTGTTCCTGCATGATGGCGAGGAAGCGCTCGCGCGCTTTGGTGTCCTCGCGCGCCGAGCCCTGCAGCGTTTCGATGAAGCCCAACAGCGCGGCAAGCGGCGTGCGCAGCTCATGGCTGGCATTGGCGACGAAGTCGGCGCGCATTTCCTCGACCCGGCGCAGCGGCGTCAGATCGTGAAACGTCATCAGCACGAAATCGGGCTTGGCGGCACTCGGCTCGCGTCTGACCGGCATCACGATGGTTTCGAGCCAGCGGTCGATTGGCACGCGCTCGGAATAGACGACGCGCTGCTCGATGCCCTCCGCCGCGGCGCGGCCGATGGCCTCGATCAGTTCGGGCATGCGTAGCGCGAAGGCCAACGGCTCGCCCTTCCGTAACGCCGGCGCCAGCACGCGGGCGCGGTCGTTGAGCGCCAGCACGCGGCCGTCGCGATCGAGCGCGACCACCGGATCCGGCAGCCCAGCAACGACGGCGCGGAGAAAATCATCGCCACGTTCGGAAATACCGACCGGCGCCGCCAACCGGGCATCGTCCTTGCCGGTCCGCAAAGCGAGCACGGCGGCTGCCGCGACGATGGCGAAGCCCGCGATGGCGAAGGCTACAGGCAGAGCGCCGCCGAACGCCAAGGCAGCGAACACGATGGCCGCCGCGCCGATGACGAGCCATCCGCTGCGCCGGCGCCGGAGCGCATGCGTCGCCCGATCTTCATAAAGAGTCCATGGCATCGGTACCCTTACGTATCTACTCACCCGCGCGGCCGCGGCCGTTATGCGAGAATTCTTCATCGCCTTGATCGGTATCAAAGCCACATGAGCGATACGGCGACCGGGGCGGCCGAGCAAGGCTTCATTCGGGCACGGGAGAATTCATGAGGCTGCGTGATTGGCGAGGCTGGAGAACGAAACGGCTCGTTGCGGCTCCTGCGGACGCATTTGCCCTTTCGCGGCGTTGCCGAAAAACATTTCGCTGCACCCCAAGCCATTCAATGGCATTGAGTTCACGCGGCAATTCCGACCGGAGCGCAACGCCATTTGACGGGACTCGCAGAGACCCAGCCCGACCGTCATCTGACTGTAATAAGAACAACCCTGGTAATGGCGCCGTGGGTTTTGGGCATCTCGCGCTCAAGTTCCTCGATTGGGCTCTCAAGAAGGGTCAGGATCAGGCCAAGGCGCTCGACTACGTCCCGCTGCCTGACGCAGTGCTCATGCAGATCGAGAAGCATTGGGCCAAGGAGCTTCCCGGCGCCTGGAAGATGGCGTCGAACTAACGCCGCCAGCGAACTGATAAAGTTCAAGCCTGAGTGGAGGCCGGGTGAAAGCCCGGCCTCTATTTTTTAGCGGTTGTTTCTTCGGCAATCCGGGTTTTCAATCCGGGCGGCGACGCATGCCACGCCGCAGCACGTTGGGCCTGCAACCGGCGGCGTGCCGCGCGGCCGAGGAGAACCTCGCGCACCGCCAATACGCCGAGCGCAAGCACGAACGGGATAATGTAGTAGAGCAGCCGGAACAGCAGCAGTCCGGCCAACAAGTCTTCCTTGTCGAATTGCCACAGTGCCACCAGCATGGCGGCATCGAAGACGCCGAGCCCGCCCGGAGCGTGGCTGGCGAAGCCAAGGAGCGTCGCGGCGACAAAAATGACCGCGACGGTGACGAAGCCGACATGCGGATCGGCCGGCACCAGCATGTACATCGCGGCAGCACAGCAGGCGAGATCGACGATGCCGATCGCGATCTGGACCAGCGTCAGCGGGCCGCCAGGCAGATTGACCTGCCAGCCGTCGCGGCCGATGACGCGCGGCTTGACCCAGACCCACGCGACGTAGGCGCCGAGCAAACCGAGAATAACGAGGGCGATGACGCGGTTGCACCACAATGGCAACTGGTCGAGCGCATGCGCGGCTTGCGGCGCATCGAGAATGCCAAGGCCCAAGACGGTCGCATTGCCGAGCCAGAACGTCAGCCCGGCGACGAAACAGATCTTGGTGACCTCGACGACGGACAATCCCGAAGCCGAATAGATCCGATAGCGTACCGCGCCGCCGGAAAACACGCTGGCGCCGACATTATGGCCGATCGCATAACTGGTGAAGCCAGCCAGCGCGGCGATGCGATAGGGAATCTCGCAGCGGCCGATCGTGCGCAGCGCGAACAGATCGTAGAAAGTCAGCGTCCCATAGCCGGCGGCAACGAACAGGCCGGCGATGATGAATGTGCGCCAGTCGGTCGCCTTGATCGCGGCGAGCAGTTCGTCGGGATCGATACCGCGCAGGATATGATAAAGCACCACGACCGCGACAACGATAATGGTCACGCTCAACGCAAAGCCGACACGGCTCCAGCCGATCTTGCGGCCGAGAGTGCCGCGCAATCTGTTCAGCACGCCGCGCTCCGGACCGGCTGCTTGCGCATCCATAGCGAATCCCGTTCCGCTCACCAGCCCACCAGCGTAGGACTTGTCGGCCCCCACTAGCAGATGTCGCGCAGCGGGGCGAGTGCGGCTTCGTCTCACCCCCCTGAGGGCTCTGTGAGGGGCGAAATCACGCGCAGCGTATGGGAAAACAAGTATTTAGTGCGGCGCTGCGGCGCTCGCTATCGGCTGGTTTGCCAATTCCCCAACCGCGAAGAATTCCTTCAGTTCCTTATAGGTTTCCTCCGGCGCCTCTTCCGAGAGGTAATGCCCGCACGGCAGCGCCTTGGCGCCGCGGATGTCGGCGGCGTAACGCTGCCAGATCTCGGCCGGCCCCGGCGTATGATTGCGGCCGACGCCGCCGGTCGCGCCCCACAACAGCAGCACCGGGCAGGCGATCTTGCGGCCGGCCGCGAAATCGGCGGTATCCATGTCGAGGTCGATACCGGCGGTGGCGCGGTAATCCTCGCACATGGCGTGAACGGTCGCCGGATTGCGCATATAGCGCTTGTATTCGGCCAGCGCCCGCGGATCGAAGAAGCTCAAGCCTTGTTTGGTCTTGGCGAGTTTCTTCTCGATGAAAAAATCGGGATCGGCACTCATCAAATGCTCGGGGAAATCGTAAGGCTGGATCATGAAGAACCAATGCCACGAGAACGTCGCCCAGGCCTTCGACATATTGTTGAACAGGTGATGCTGCGGGACGATGTCGAGAATGGCAGCGCGGGCGACCGCCTGGCCGTGATCGAGGCACATGCGATGCAGCACGCGCGCGCCGCGATCATGGCCGGCGGCATAGAAGCGGCGATAGCCGAGCGCGGCCATCACCTCGATCTGGTCGGCCGCCATGGCGCGGAACGAATAATTGGCGTGATTGTCGCCGCCCGGCGGCTTTTCGGAATCGCCGTAGCCGCGCAGGTCGGTGGCGACCACGGTGAATTCCTGCGCCAGCCGCGGCGCGAATTTGTGCCAGGACAGATGGCTGAATGGGTTGCCGTGCAGCAGCAGAAGCGGCGGGCCTTTGCCGCCATAGAGCGTCACGATGCGCGCGCCGGAGGTTTTGATTTCGGTGCGGGTGAAATTCTCGAACATTCATTCTCCTGTCATTCCGGGGCACGCAACGCGCGAGCCCGGAATCCATGGTCACGGTGGCACGTATGATAGCTCCGATCTTGGGCAACCTCACCATCGTGGATATGGATAGCGGGCCCGCGGGCTAGCGCCTGCGTCCCGGAATGACGTAAAAGGTCGCAACGCTCGTTGCTACATGGGGAGTGCAATGCCGTCAGACATCGATCCGCAATCGGGTTTCCGCCTGCCGCTGCCGAAGCGCGAGGATTTGGACGATGTCGGCAAGCTCGCCTACGATCGCGCCAACACGCCGGGCAAGACCATTGTCGGCCTGCGCGGTCCAGCCGGCATTCATCTTTACAGCACCAAGACCGTCGAAGCGCACAACTCCATCAACCGTTATCTGCGCCACGAAGCGGGCTTCGATCCGAAAGTGCGCGAAGTCGCCATTCTTACCGTAGCGCGCGAAATGGACAGCCGTTTCGAATGGGCCGCGCACGAACCGGAAGCCTTGTCGGTCGGCGTTACCCAAGAGGTGATCGACGTGATCAAGTATCGCAAGAGCAGCGACGGCTTGAGCGAATTAGACGCCGCGATCATCGAGTTCGGGCGCCAGGCGCTGCGCGATCACAAGATCAGTTCCGCGGCCTTTGCGCGGCTCAAGGCCCTGTTCGAGCCGCGCCAGCTCGTCGATCTGGTTCTGCTGATGGGCAATTTTGCCGGCACCGCGATCCTGCTCGCCGCGATGGATATGCAGGTCGCCGAAGGGCGGCCGCTATTGCCGGTGCCGTGATCGCCGATTTGTAGCCCGCATCGAGCGCGGCGCAATGCGGGACCGCCGCCCCGGATTTCGCTCCGCTTCATCCGGGCGACAATTTCCGTTCAGCTCTTTTTCTTGTCGAAGCCCAGTTCGCTCCAGCGCGCCTTGACGGCGGCAATGTCTTCGGCCGCCGGCCACACCATCGGCGGAAACCGCGCGCCGTCAAATTCCGGATCGGGGTCGTAGTCGAGATTCATCGTGGCGTCGATCAGCACGCAATTCCACTTGCCGGTGCCGTAGAGCGACGTGTTGCGGTCGCGCTTGCGGGTCGACGGATCGAGCCCGAGTCCGAAAGTCGCCGGCATGATGACGATGTCGTCCTCACCGGCATTGACGCGATAGGCGATCGCCCAATCGACCGCGGCGTAATCGTGGATGTCGATGTCGTCGTCGACCACGGTGACGTGCTTGTAGCGCACATGTCCCGCCGAAGAGCCCCACAGCGCATTGGCGACCTGCTTGGCCTGGCCGCGATAGCTCTGCTTGATCTGCACCAGGATGTTGACGCCCGCCTGTACCGGCGGACACCACACGTCGGTGATGCCGGGCACGCCGGCGCGGTCGAGCACATTCCAGGCGGTTGCCGCGCGCATGATCGACGAGCACATGCCGTTCTCTGAAAAGCAGCCCGGCATCGAGCCTTCGATGGTGCCGCGGAAGATCGGATTGTTGCGGTGGGTGATGGCGGTGACGCGGATGGCGGGCTTCGGCGAACGATCGCCGGCGATGTAACCGGTGACTTCGGCGAACGGGCCCTCCATCACATAGGTCGAGGGATCGAGCCCGAGATAGCCTTCGATGACGATTTCGGCACTGGCCGGCACCTGCAGGTCGACGGTCTCGCATTTGACCAGATCGACCGGCGCGCCGCGCACGGCGCCGATGACGTCATATTCGCAAAGCCCCTTCGGCACCGGCGAGCCGGCGACGAAGCCGAGCGCCGGCTCCCAGCCGATGGCGACCGCAATCGGCATTTCCTTGTGGCCCTTCTGCTGCCACGCGGTGACATGATGGCCGATATGCTGGGCCCGCCACATCAGGATCGGAATGAGATCCTTGCCGCCGACCATGCCGCGATAGATGCCGACATTCATCACGCCGGAATCGGGATCCTTGGTGACGACGCCGCCGTAAGTAAGAATGTAGCGGCCGCCGTCGGCCCTGTTCCATTGCGGCACCGGGAATTCGGCGAGATCGATGTCGTCGCCCTTGACGATGTTTTCCTTGACCGGGCCGGTCTCGACCAGATTCGGCGGGACGCTGCTGGAGAGCAGCGTGCGGCCGAGCTGAACGAGCTTGCGCGGATGCGTGTCGGGCGGCAGACCGAGCATCATGGCGACGCGTCGCGCGCTCGACAGCCCGCCGGTGAACACCTGACGGCAGCGCGCATTAGCGCCGTAGTCGCGGATATTGTTGAACAGCACGGCCGGCCCGGTGCCGGCACCTTGCGCCAGCCGCGCAATGGTACCGAGCTCGATATTCCAATCGACTTCGGCGTCAATTTCTTGCAACTCGCCGGCGCCCTTGAGCGCCTTCATCCAACCGCGCAAATCGCCGAACGCAACCGGCTTTCTTTCACTGTCCATAAGTTATCCCGAAGTTATCCCGCTGAAATGGACGGCCGTTTTGCGCCGTCCGTCCTTGCTCTGTCAATCTCGCCATTTCCGGTGAGGCGTGCTGGATACAACCGCCCGGCCGACATCGCTCTCGCGGCGCGTTTTCGCGCGCGCGAAGTGTCAAACAGCGAACTTACACTCCTCGTCACCACCGGGCTTGACCCGGTGGTCCATGTTGAATTGCGGTCCGCACAGTCGCGGTAGCCCGGATAGAGCGGAGCGTAATCCGGGACCGATCGACGAGCTTTTATGCCGCTCCCGGATTTCACTTCGTTTCATCCGGGCTACGAAGAAAATAGGGAAGCGGAACGCCGGCAGACGCAGTGTTTCATGTCCCGCACGCAAGCGGCGTGCGGGTCGCGCCACGGAGAAGACGGCTTGCGCCGCCCTCACCGCTGTCGGGCGCGCTCGCCTGCCGGCGTTCCACCGCGGCTCTCACCAAGGGGAGTATTCCATCCCCAAGGGACAACCCGGGCCAGGCTTCGTGGATACGGCGCCAAACACGACGGACATAGCCGCCAACGCCGCACCCAGTTGCAGCGAAGCACCTCGCGCACCGGTCCTAATGCCGGCAGGCATGATGCCCGGGCTGCCCGGGAGCGAAGCTGATGAGGCCCCACCCGCAGGCACCGCACTCGCCCCTTTCCGCCCGGCATCACCCGGACAGCGTCCCTGAGGGCGAGTTTGATTCTTTGTTTGTATCCGAAACAGGGACGATGGTCAAGGATAAATGTCCTATTTTTGAGGACGCGTCGGCGCAAAGGCGATTACGCAGGAGTTGAACTCCTGCGTAATCGCCCGGCGCAAATCACCGCGTTGCCCGAAGCCGGGCCGGCCGCGGCGCGGACGCTTCACTTCGCGGCAGCGGAAATCAGTTCCGGCAATCTGATCTTGTCCGCCTTGGCGATCGCTTCGAGCTCCGCCCACAGCTTTGGCGGAATCGGAATCCCTGATTTGCGGCGCAAAGCTTCGGTGCGGTTGCTGCGTTCGCCGGGCAGCGTGATCTCGTCAAACCCTGACTGTCGCGGCAGCGCTTTTAGGATGGCGCCGAGCAGATCGGTGTCCTTGGTGTAATCGGCGAGCGGCCGGAAGCTCGCGATATCGATGACGAACATCGCGGTGTTGCCGGTGTTGCGGGTGCGCTTCTCCGGGCCGAGCGTGCGCGCCTGGATCGGCGCCGCGGCAAGCACGCTCGCCAGAAGCTCGAACATCAGAGCGAGGCCTGAGCCTTTCGGGCCGCCGAGCGGCAACAGGGTTTCGGCAAGTTTTGGATCGGTGGTCGGCTCGCCCTCCGCCGTCAGCACGGTGCCTTGCGGCAATGGCGCGCCGGTGGCGCGGGCCTGCAGGATCTTGCCGTTGGAGATGGTCGAGGTCGCCATGTCGAGCACGATCGGGCCGTTGCCGCCCGGCACGGCGATGGCGATCGGGCTCGTCCCCATGCTGGCGACACGGGCGCCGTGATAGGCCATCAAAGCCGGACCTGCGCCCATCAAGACCGCGGCGCAGCCGCGCTCGGCGATCCATTGCGCATAGCGGCCGATCGCTCCGGTATGCGTGGTCTCGCGGATCAGCCCGAAGCAAACGCCGGCTGATTTCGCCCGTTCGACGGCGAGCGCTGCCGCCGCCATCACCGCCACCGGGCCAAAACCGTGGCCACAGTCGAATACGAAGGTCGCGGCGCGATCGTGGACGAGGCGTGGCTCCATCTCCGGATCGATCTCGCCGTCGGCGAGAAGTTTCAGGTAACGCGGCAATCGCGACACGCCATGGCCGTCGCCGCCGCGCAGATTGGCCCAGACCAGACCTTCGGCGACGGCGGCGGCGTCCTTCGTCGCGCGCGCCATGGGCGACCAGCGCGTCGCGGATGAAGCGGCCGAGCTCGTCGTGGCCGACGGCGATTTTATCTGCAGCCATTATTTCGCCGCCGGGAAATACGTATCGAGCCAGTTGCGCAACAGCGACCACACCCGGCCGGAATTCTCCGCAAACAGGAAGTGGTCGAGGCCGCTGAACAGATGCAGCTCGCTCGGCTGGCCGGCGCGCTTGAACATTTCGATCGACTGCTCGGTCGGCGTCACCGAATCGTTGGCGGCGTGGATGAGCAACAGCGGGCGCGGCGCGATGTTGCCGACCACCTCATCGGCGCGGAAGTCGAACATGCTCTGCGCGGTCTCGGCCGGAAACATCTCGACCGAGTTGGGCGCCAGCATGCCGACCTTCTGCTTGTCGAGATTGTCCTTCACATGTTTGGGGATCGGCACGATGTCGTAGCGCGGCACCATCAGCGATTGCCCGGTGCGGGCGCGATGGGCGCGGCCTTCCTCCAGCATCTTGGTGAATTTCGCCCAGGCTTCCGGCGTCGGATGCTGGCCGCGGAATTTTCGCTCGCCATGGCCCCAGCCGCCGTTGGAGATGACGGCGGCGACCCGTGGATTGGTGCCGCCGGCATAGACCGCCACCGCGCCGCCGAAACTCGAGCCGATGGCGCCGATACGGTCGGGCGCCACGGCGGGATGGCCGGCGAGGAAGTCGAGCGCGTTGCCCAGATCCTCGACCTGTTCGAGACAGATGACGCGGCCGAATTCGCCCTCGCTCTTGCCGCAGCCGCGCATGTCAAAGCGCAGCGTGACATAGCCGAATTCCGAGAGCACCCGCACCGGCCCCAGCACATTCGAGCTGTCGCTGTTGGAGCCGAAGCCGTGCAGCACCAGAAAGGCCGCGCGCTTTTCCGACGGCCGCAAGCCGTCCGGCACGCCCAGGACACCGTGCAGGCGCAACCCTGCCGATTGAAAACTCACCACCTGTTCCTGCACGCGCTTCTCCCTCGCCGCCATCGGCGGGCGCACTTTACCCAATTGGCCGGATGACGGAAGGGGAACGGTGCTATCGCGGCGCGCGCTCGCCGACATCGAAGGTGCGCACCCCTTCAAGCCGGTCCGGCAGTTCAAGCACTTCCGGATGCGAGAGCGTTTGCCGGGCGTTGCGGTAGCCGCTGTCCCAGTGCTCTTCCATGGTGCGGCGGGAAAACTCGAAATCCTTGGAGATGCCTTCGTATTTCTGCGAGCGATAGATCAGATGCACGATATTGCATACTTTGTCGTCGGCGTGCGGCGCCAGGAGCTTGGCCTCTTCGCTGTCGCGCAGCTCTTCAGGCAGTCGGCCGAGCAGCTTGGCGACGGCAATGCGCAGCTTCTGCATCTTCTGATACTGGTCGGTCGCCGCGCGATTGCGGCTTGAGTAGACGATCTCCTTCTGGCGCAACTCGACCTCGAGCAGATTTTTCGGCAGCGCGCCGCGGGCGCTCCACAGGTCGACCTGGAACGCCAGCGTGTCGCGCCGCGGCCGCGAAGTCGAGCACCCATTGCAGCGGCGTGTTGGAAACGAGGCCGCCGTCCCAATAATGCTCGCCCTCGATCTCGGTCGGCCGGAAAGCCCGGCGGCAGCGAGCCGCTGGCCATCACGTGCTCGACGCCGATGCTGATGCGTCGTGGTGTCGAAATAAGTGAAGTTGCCGCTGCTGACCTCGACGGCGCCGACGCTAAAGCGCATCGGTCCGTCGTTGATGCGGTCGAAATCGACCAGGCGCTCGAGCGTCGCCTGAGCGGGGAATTGTCGTAGTAGCTGGCTTTGCTGGCGCTACTGGCGGGCCACAGCACCGGCGGCGGCATGCGGGGGAAGAAGAAATTGGGAGCGCCGAACAGCAGGATGCTCACGGCGCGGGCTTGATTGACGAACTGATGGTTCAAATCGTCGCTCAGTTCGACGGATTTCAAATAGGGAATGCCAAGCGGCGACGCGCATACGGTCTCCCAGAACTGGCGCAGGCGATCGACGCGCCGTTCCGGCGGATTGCCGGCGATGATCGCCGCATTGACCGCGCCGATGGAAATTCCCGAAACCCAATCCGGATGCAGATCGTCCTCGGCCAGCGCCTGATAAACCCCGGCCTGATACGAGCCGAGCGCGCCGCCGCCCTGCAGCAACAGCGCGATCTGTTCGAATTGCGTGCGCGCCTGTGACAATTCCGTCATCTCCGCTTAAAGCCCGTGACGAGGCTCGCGACCCTACGGTGGAGAGCCCCATGGCGGCAAGCGACGCTGCGTTCAATCCTGCGCGACCGCCGCCGGCTCCGGCGCCGGCCAGCGTTCATGCGTGAGCGGCACCACCATTTTCACAGTGAGGCCCTTGCGTGAGAACGTGCGGGTCACTTCGCCGTTGAGTTGGCGTGCAATGACGAGGTCGATGAGCCGCGAGCCGAACCCGGTCTTGCGCGGCCGCCGCGCCGGCGGCCCGTTCTGCTCCGCCCAGTCGAGCGTCAACGTCATGCCACGCCGGGTGCGGCTCGCCGACCAGCGCAGATCGAGCAGGCCCTTGGAGCGCGACAGGCTGCCATGCTTGATGGCATTGGCGGCAAGCTCGTGCAGCGCGGCGCTGAGATTGAAAACCGGATCCGGCTCGAGATCGATATTCGGGCCGTCGAGCGACGCCCGGTCGAGATAAGGCCCGAGCACACGGCTAGAAGGTCCATGATCGGGATCGATTGCCAGCCGCCCTCGGTGATCAGCCGATGGGCATTGGCCATGGCCAGCACGCGCGCCTGATACTTGCTGGCGAGATCTGGAATGTTTTTCGAGGTCCGCGCCGTCTGCGAAAACAGCGCCAGCAATTGGGAAAACAGATTTCCGGAGCGATGGCGCATGTCGCGGATCATCAGTTCATGGCGCGCTTCGAGCTGGCGGCGCTGGATGGCGCCAGCAAGCAGATTGCCGACGGCGATCAGGAACATGGTCTCTTGCGCGCGTGAAATGCCGTCTTTTTCCGGCGCAGACGCCGAGAATGCCATAGGCGCGGCCGTCGCGGCCGGCGATGGTCACGCTCATGCCGCTCTCGCAATTGTGGTCCTTCAAATATTGCGGGACCTCGAACCTGGCTTCGTCGGCAAACTCGGCAATGACAACCGGAATGGCGCAATCGAGCGTAAAGCGCGCAAAGCTGTTCGGCGCCGCCGTCGTCAACACCGTGCCGACCAGATCCGACTTCCAGCCGAAACCGGCGCGCAACAGAAGTTCGCCGTCGCCGGGAAGCAGTTCCAGAATCTTGACGAAGTCGACCGCCAAGCGTGAGCGCAACCGTGGAGACGGCGTCGTTGAGAAGGCGCTCGAGATCGGGCTCGGCCAGCGCGCGTTCGCCGAGTTGCGCCAGCGCCTCCTGCTGCCTGGCGCGGCTGCGCAACTCGTTTTCAAGACTGACCCGCCCGGTCACGTCGTAGCACAGGCCGTACATCGTCTGCGGCCCGCTGTTTTCGGCAGCGAATGTGGCGGCCGCTTCGATCCAACGCTCGTCGCGGCCATCCATATGCGGCGTGCGGTAACGGATGCGAAACGCCGATCGCGTGCGCCGCAATTCGCCGAGCGCCGCTTCGACGATGGCTTGATCGTCGCGGTGAATATTGGCGATGAATCGCGCCAGGCTGCCGTCGAAACTGCCGGCCGGCACGCCATGAACCGATTCCAGATTGCTCGACCAGGCCAGCGTATTGGCGTCGATATCGAAGGACCACACGGCGATTTGCGCGGCTTCCAGCGCGGCAATCACCGTGGCGAAATTCGTAAAAAACCCATTCCCGCTGTGTTCGTGCCGCAGCTCGACCGTTTCGGACTTGTTGTTATCAGGCATGTCCATGCCTTCACTTTCGCACTTTGACTCCAATAGCTGAAGATCGGGATTGGTTGCAAAAATAAAAGAGGCTGGAACCCGGCTCTGCGGATTCCAGCCATAGTGTTCACGTGTGACCAGTCAGTGAGCGCCGAAACTATCGCGAATTCAGTAGATGCCGGGGCCGCTATCGCCGTCCCGGCTGGCGACGCGGCGGCCATCGTCGGCCGCGGCCTGGATGGTATGGTTCGGCAACACGACGACCTTGGTGCCGATGCCGACCCGGCTGTAAAGATCGATCACATCGGCATTGAGCAGGCGGATGCAGCCGCTCGACATGTGCTTGCCGATCGAAGACGGATCGTTGGTGCCGTGAATGCGGTAATCGGTGTTGCCGAGATAAAGCGCACGCGCGCCGAGCGGATTACCGGGACCGCCGGCCACCCAGCGCGGCAGATAGGGCTGCCGGTCGACCATTTCCGCAGGCGGAATCCAGTCCGGCCATTCGGCCTTGCGCCGGATGGTCTCGACGCCCGACCAGGTAAACCCCTGGCGGCCGACGCCGATGCCGTAACGCATCGCCTTGCCGTCGCCGAGCGTCAGATAGAGAAAAGTATGCGCGGTATCGATGATGATGGTACCCGGCCGTTCGCCCGTGGGATACGTCACCACCTGCCGGCGCAACGCTCCGGCGAGCTGATCGTCGCTGTCGTTGCTCTGCGCGTCGGGCTGCGGCGCATATTGCGGCTGCGCCGCGGGTCCGAATAGCGGCAGCGCCGCTAGGGTCTGCGCTGTGGCCGGCGCCGCGGGCAGCGCGAGCACGGCGGCAAGGAGGATGCCGCGGCAAAAATATCGCGAACGACCGATTGCTGACATGACTTTCTCCCGTGCTGCTATGCCGTCTTCGCTGTTTTAATTTCCGATGCGGCAATTAGGTTCCAACGCCGGGAACTAATAAGCACGAACAAACAAATAAACGCCTATGCCGACGCCCGCGCGACTGCGGCATTGCGCAAGATCGTGTTAACGCTGTTTCTCACGGGATGCAGATCGCAATGCGGCCGATGGATCCAGCGCCGATGCAATCGCGCGCCGGGCATGCCTCAAATAAAGTGGGACATCGGCCGCGGCAAAATCAGGTGGTGCAGCGCCCGTAATAGTAGGCCAGCTTCGGATTGGTGACCGGCGAGAAGGCGGGGTCACATCCGATCGGCATTTCCTGTGGTCCTTGGGGGCCTTGGGAACGCTGCTGCGACCGCGTCACCGCGCGCGAAAACGCTGCATTGATATCCGGCCCGACCGGCAGCCGGTCGCCCTTGAATTCGCGATTGACGGTGAAGGCAGGCGCATCGTAACCGGCGCCGGCCGACGGCGCCGCGCCGAGGAACGGGATGAGGCCGACGATAAGGAACGCGAGCGACGTCACGCCCAACGCGCCGGCAAGACGAACAGACAGACTTTTGGCCATCGCACTTCTCCGCGGCACCCGAGCGATCACGGTGACCACCGAATCGAGCACACCAAAAGCCCCCAAGCTTGCCACTGCACCGCTCCATCAACACACGCTGCGACCCGCGGTTCCTGTTGCCGCAGGCCGCTATCACTCAGTCGTGATTGCGGCGCGGGTTCATGACGCGCGCACCGAAGAGGCTCGGTTTAGCGCAACTCCCGGCGCGGGGAACAAATGTGGCGATGCTGCTTTGTAATGCCGGACGGCCATTCTTTCCCCCCTCCCCCCGTGCTTGGCCGGCCATGTTGGGCGCAGCCGATTTGCCGATCGGCTGCGCCCTTTAATTTTACCAATTACTTCAATGGTACGCTGGAGTAGGGACATATCCGGGACAGACTTCGGATTTGTCCCGTAGGGTCATCCGCTGGCCAGTAAAGTCACCGGTAGATGCGGTCGCCGCCCTGCGGTACGCATCGCCTACTTGGCGTTGTGGCGAGCGTGGCACGGACGCTAAGTCCCCTAATGTCCGGAGAGTTGTTGAATCCTGATGAATTATTTGTGATTTCAAGGGTGGTGGCCTGATATAGGAGGGGTCACCGATGTGGACGAGCAAGAACCGCTCACGTTACGACCGCAGCAAGTTGCGATATCCGAGCGATCTGACCGACGACGAATGGAAGTTGGTCGAACCTTTGATCCCGCCTGGCAAGCCCGGCGGCGGCAAGCGCACGGTGATCATGCGTGAGGTCGTAAACGGCCTCATGTATATTCTCTCCACCGGCTGTCAGTGGCGCGCGATCCCGAAAGACCTGCCGCCGAAAAGCTCGGTCTACGACTATTTCGATCTGTGGACCTATGACGGTACACTGGAGCGGATCCACCACGCGCTTTATGAGCAGTGTCGCGAACAAGATCAACGGGACGCCAGTCCGACCGTCGCGATCATCGACAGCCAGAGCGTGAAAAGCGCCGAAAAAGGGGGGCCCGCATTGATCCGCACGGTTACGATGCAGGAAAGAAGATCAAGGGCAAGAAGCGGCACATTCTCGTCGATACATTAGGCCTCCTGCTCCACGCCATCGTTCATCCGGCCGACATTCAAGATCGCGATGGCGGTATTCTCGTCATGGCGACCCTGTTTGGGATGTTCCCCTTTTTGAAGACGCTCTTCGCCGACGGGGGATATCAAGGACCGCAATTTGCGAAAGCGCTTGCAAAAGTTCTCCCGAATCTCGACGTTGAAATCGTCAAACGTTCCGAGCGGGTCGGCGGATTTGTGGTCTTACATAAACGCTGGATTGTCGAACGCACCATCGCTTGGCTCAATCGCTGCCGAAGACTTGCCAAAGATTGGGAAAACCTCAACCGCAAGGCGCTCGCATTCTTGCGCCTCGCATCAATCCGCCTCATGCTCCGAAAACTCTGCAATCCGGCCTAAAGTCTCCGGACAGACTCTTAGGAATTGTGTTTGTCTTGGCGAATGATCCTTCTCTAAGAACAATTCAGGCAATCGACTAAGCATTCGTGCCTAGTGGGTACCAATACTTTCAGAAAGCGGCGCTTGTGGAGGAGGCGCTTAAAGTTCTGGATCGTTATGGCGTAGTTAAACTAATCCCAGATGATTTCGGACCTACCGTCTTTCTGCCCGCGACTTATCTACCTGACTGGTTTGACAGCGATGAAAACCCGATCGCGCTTTTTCGGAAATTCAAACAGGTGGGAGACAGAAATTGGCTACAGCGCGCATTACGGTCGGTAGATAATGCATACGAGCAATTGCAAATAACGGAATTGGACTTCGATCCCGATGAAATGGAAATTCAGTGGGAGCCGATCCCGCTCGATCGATCCGACGGTACCCTGGATCGAGCGATCGAAGCGGTAGGTAACGTGATTGAAGCGATCGAACAGGACAATGGCTACGCTGCTAATGCTGGCGGCGAGCGTGAATATGTGCTTTCGAATTTGAAAGCCTTTCAAAGGGCCGTGAGTGAACAAGCCGAAATATATTGGATGCAAATCAAAACCTTCGCCCTAACTCCGCTTGGCAAGGTAATCACACGGTTCGGAAGTGCCGCAGTCGGGATTGCTGCGACTGCGGCAAGAGACTTAATTCTTGAATGGCTCAAAATTGCCTTCTCGAAAGCACTTGATTGGCTTTAGCCCTATCCGCGATGAACCGAGTTTTTGGACAGAAAAAGCGATGCCAAAGACAGATTATTCGGACAATGAAATCTCGTTCCCTCGGCTAGAGGTTCGTATTCAAAAACGAGAAGGCGATGCGTATTGGCTCACTATTTGGCTTCATACCAAAGCGGGAGGTGAGCGACGCCAAATCGAAAACGGAAAGAGGGCTGGGTCGTTCCGTGATGCCCACGAGCGTGTGGCGAAATGCGCGGAACAACTTAAAGCCGATGTTGGCCCGGACGATTTCACTATTGATTGGCCGGAAATGCAAAGGGATTGAATAATCCCGTCTCAATCGATCTGAGATAGTACCCGAGCCTCAAAAAACTCGATGCGATGAAACGGACAAGTCCGCGCCACGCGAGGCTGTCGCGGACGCCCGACTTGTTCAATAATGACGCTGCGACAATCAGGCCACTTTGAAACCGCGATGCTTGCCGATTATTTCCGGGTCTACACCCTCGCCGACGCCCTCGACGCCCATGCCGACGCTACGCTCGTCCCCTGGCAGCACCGGCCGCGCTATCATCGTGACCGTTTTCGCCGGTGCAGCCGGGTGAAGCGCAGCAACTCGTTGAACGTGCCCGGCTCTAGGAACACTTCGTCGTCGCCATGCTCGCGCGAAGCTTCTGAACGGCGATCAGAGAATGCTAGGGAACAAAGTACAGATACCAATATTTCTTCTCGATGCGAGCGCGCCACGAATACCCAGCCTCTTTCAGCCTTTCGTTTATGTATTCTAGAGGCACATCCTCTATCTTGCTTGATTTTATTTTGGCTTCTTGCCCGATCTTCCTGAAATACTCGTCCCTTATTTTCACGACGGTCTGCTGGCGCTGACGCCATCCTGCAGTGGCGCCCCCCGCACCGGGATACTGGACACCGAAGTCCGGCGTGTGCCCTTGTGACTCTAGGTACTGGATATAGCTGGATTGGGCGGGTGGAAACCAAACATTGGTCCCGTCAACCGAACCGCCTTCACCGCCAATGATGGTTCCCCCGTCGCCGTGGATGACGCCGCTGCCGCCGGCACCTCCAATGCCTACACCACCGGGACCGACATTGCCTCCTTTGCCACCAATGATGATACCGTTGTTGCCAAATATCTCGCCACTTCCACCTTCGCCGCCTTGGCCTTGGATTGGAGGCGGATAGAAGTAATTCCGAACGGTGTTTGTGATCGTTTGGTCGGGTGAAATGATGAAACCCAATAGGGAACACGCTCCGCCAAGAAGCGCGAGGAAAAGTCCAATAAGTTGAAGCCACCAGCCCATCATAGCAATTTTAGCGGAGTGGATTTCTCGTTGCTAGCGGATTTGAACTCAGGAACGCGCCCCACTTTTCCATGATGTCCCTGCGACGGGCGAGAATGGCACCGCGCAGCCGATATGCCGATCGGCTGCGCCCTAAAGTTTTTTTCGAACTGAGGTCACAGCATCGTCAGGGCCGGGCTCGTCCCGGCCATCCACGTCGTTCGCAAATCGAGACGTTTAGACGTAGATGCCCGGCACAAGCTTGCACCCGGCCGGCCAACAGGCCGGACCCGGGTGGCCGGGCACGACGCGATAGTCGATTACCGTCGGTCGGGAAATTACAGCGTCGCCTGACGTTCGGCCGTCTTGCGCTCGCGCTGCCGCGCCTTGCGCCCGAAGAACAGTGCCTGACTGACCACGGCGGACACCACCGCGACCTGAAACGGCTTGGCGATCAGGAATGCCGGCTCCGGCCGCTGCCCGGTCAGGAAGCGTTCCGGATAGGCCGTAATGAAGATGACCGGAACTTCGAGCGAACTCAGCAGCTCGTTCACGGCATCCAGTCCCGAACTGCCGTCGGCGAGCTGAATGTCGGCGAGGATGAGCCCGGGACGTTTCTGTTTGGCCAGCGCCAGCGCTTCGCTATGGGTGCGGGCGATGCCGATGACGTTATGGCCGAGGCTTTCGACCAGGGCTTCGATATCCATGGCGATGAATGTCTCATCTTCGATGATGAGGACATCGGTGGCGATCTCGGCCGCGAGTTCACGGCCGGATTCCTCGACGAGACCGCGCAGCGTCGCCAAGTCGCAATCGAGGACTTCGGCCGCGTCCTCTTCCGAAAAACCTTCGAGCGCCACCAGGAGAAAGGCCTGGCGGGGCCGCGGCGTGATCTGGGTCAGGTGCTGCTCGGGCGGCAAGACGACCTGGCCGGCTTCGGCCTTGCCGTTCAGGGCCACCGAATTCCAGATTTTGGTGAACAGCCGATAGAGCGCAACCCGCGAATTGGAGCCCGATTCCAGGATTTTCGGGCTGGCGATGAGCGATTCGACGGTGGCAACGACATAAGCGTCGCCGGAGGCCTGGCTACCGGTCAAAGCGCGCGCATAACGGCGCAGTGACGGCAGATGCTGAAGTACGGCTTGCGAAGTGGACACGGCACCCTCCCCTTCCATAGTGCTGAGGTTACTGGCAAAAACGCCGCATCGCGAAAAAAGTTCCAACTCGGCTCAGGCGGGGCGGAACAATGGGGCCGCTCAGTGCGTTAGCTCGCGTTGAGTATGGGTTCCCGGGGACGGGTCGGCAATGGGTGAACGGGGAAAAGACGACGCTATGAAGCACCGCAAGACCAACCTTGAACCGTTGGAGCCGGTCGCGGAGAAGCCGGAGAATCAGGATCCGATGGCTACGCCAGCAACCACTGCGCAAAAACCTGAAGCACGACTGGGCCGCGAAGTGCAGGCCCGGATCGGCCAACAGTTGCGCGCCATGTACAACGACGTGGTCAATCAGGGCGTGCCGCAGCACCTCGCGGATCTGGTTCGCCGCTTGGGCGATCAGGACCAGGACTGATGGTGGACACAGGCAGCATGAAGCTCGATCCTGCGATACGCGACCAAGTCCTCGCCACCGTGCCGAGTCTGCGCGCGTTTGCCATCTCGTTGTGCGGCAACATCGATCGTGCCGACGACCTGGTGCAGGAGACGCTGTTGCGCGCGCTCGCACATATCGATTCATTCGAGCCCGGCACCAACATGCCGGCATGGCTGTTCACCATTTTGCGCAACCTGTTCCGCTCCGAATACCGCAAGCGGCGGCGCGAAGTGGAAGACGCCGACGGCCGTTATGCCGAAACGCTCAAATCCCATCCGGAGCAGACCGGCCGTGTCGAGTTCGAGGAATTCCGCGCCGCGCTCGCCAAGCTGCCGTCAGACCAGCGCGAGGCGCTGATCCTCGTCGGCGCGTCGGGATTTTCCTACGACGACGCCGCGGCGATCTGCGGCTGCGCGGTCGGCACCATCAAGAGCCGGGTCAATCGCGCGCGCACCCGCCTCGCCGATCTTCTCGCCATCGACAGCGTCGACGATTTCGGCCCCGACCGCGCCACCCGCGCGGTGCTCGCCGGCAGCGGCCGGAGCTGACCGCGCCGTCACATATGTGACGGCAGCCACAGCGCCAGGATCGGGAACGCGATCAGGATCACCAGCCGCAACAGATCGGTGACGATGAACGGCAGCACGCCGGCGAAGATCGTCGAAAAACTCACGTCCTGCACCACGGTCTTGATCACGAAGACATTCATGCCGACCGGCGGGTGAATAAGCCCGAGTTCGACCGTCATCACGATGATGACGCCGAACCAGATCGGATCGAAACCGAGCTGCGTCACCACCGGGAAAATGATCGGGATCGTCAGGATGATCATGGCGAGCGAATCCATCAGGCAGCCGAGCACGATGTACATCAGCATGATGAGCGCAAGCACGCCGTAGCGGCCGAGCCCAAGGCCGGTGAGGAATTCGGTGACCTTTTGCGGCGTCTGAGTCACGGTGAGGAAATAACCGAACAGCAATGCGCCGATCAGCACCGTGAGCACCGCGGCGGCGGTGCGCACCGCCTGCAACAGCGAACGGCGGATTTCCGCGCCCGACAGCTTGCCCCGCACCACCCCGATCAACAGCGCACCGGAGGCGCCGACGCCGCCGGCTTCCGTCGGCGTGAACAGCCCGCCATAGAGGCCGCCGATAACCAGCACGAAGAGCAGCAGCGTCGCCCAGATGTCGCGCAGCCCGGCGCGGCGCTCGGCCCAGCTATGCCGCGGCGCCGACGGCAGGAAATTCGGCCGCAGCTTGCCGATCAGCACCACCGTCATCATGTCCATGGCCGCGGCGAGGAGCCCGGGAATGATGCCGGCAATGAACAGCTTGCCGATATCCTGCTCGGTGATGATGCCGTAGACCGCGAGCACGGTTGACGGCGGCAGCATGGCGCCGAGCGTGCCGCCGGCGGCGATCACGCCGGTGGCAAACGACTGCGGATAGTTGTAACGGCGCATCTCCGGATAGGCGACGGTGGCAAAGGTCGCGGCAGTGGCGACCGACGAGCCCGAGATCGCCGCAAAGCCGGCGCAGGCGGCGATGGTGGCGATGCCGAGACCGCCCTTGAAGTGACCGACGAACGCATCCGCCGCGCGGAACAGTTCGCGGCTCATCCCCGAATTGGACACGAAGGCGCCCATCAACAGAAACATCGGGATGACGCCGAACGTGTAATCGGTGACGGTGCGCATCGAGGTCAGGCCGACGCTTTTGAGCGCCGGCGTGCCGCCGACGAGATAGGCAAAGCCGCTGACGCCGACCAGCCCCATCGCCATGCCGACCGGCACGCGCAGCAACATCAGCGCGAACAGGCTGACGAAACCGAGAATCGCGACGATGTCGGGGCTCACATTTCCCTCGCGAAATGTTTCATTCGACCGGCTTGTACTGGAATTTGCCGCCGAGCATTTCGGGGTGGAAAATCAGCCGGTAGGTGCGCACCGCGATCAGCAGCACCGCCGAGACGTCGCCGATCCAGGCGACCAGGAAGAATGGCCACACCGGCAGCCGCAGATCGAAGGTCAGCACGTGGTCGGCATAGGTATCGTGGACTTTGTCGAACAGCGTGTAGGTCTGCACCGTGACCACGAACAACAAAACCAGTGTCGCGAAGACGTCGATGACGCGCTGCGCGCGCTCTCCGACATTGGCATAGATCAGATCGACGGTGATGTGATTGCCGCGGTAGGACGTCGCGGCGATGCCCCAGAAGATCAGAATGCCGAGCAGCAGCCGGCCGAAGTCGTAGCTGTCGGGAATCTGCACGCTGAAGAAATAGCGCAACAGCACCGAAATGAAGATATCGAGCGCAACGACGGCGGCAAAAAACGCCGCGATCAGCTCGATGCCGTCGATGAAACGGTCCATCGCATTCGGCTTGCGCGGCGGTTCTGGCGCGACAACGGCTTCAAGGTCGGCTTCCGACATCGGCGTTGGTCCCCGTACGGCAGCGGCGGCGAAACGCTCGCCGCCGCCCGCGCTCTTTATGGCGCCGTCAGAAGCCCGCGTTGTATTGCGTCAGTGAGGCTTCCAGCCCCTTATAGATCGCATCGGGATCGCCGCCCGCGCGTTTGACGCCATCCGCCCATTTCTGCTTGAGCGGCTCGGCCGACTTTTTCCACTCGGCAAGCTGATCGGTGCTGATCTTGTAGACTTCGTGGCCGGGCGTTTGCTGCATCTTGGCGAGCCCGGCATGCTCGAAGTCGGCCCACGGATCGGCGAACCTCGCCGCCCATTGCGACGTGCAGTGATCGTCGATCACTTTCTGCTGCGACGCCGACATCGACGCGTAAACCGATTTGTTCATGATCCAGACGAACATCACCGAGCCGAGCGGCTCGTCCATGTCGTACTTGGTGACCTTGTCGATGCCGAACAGGAACATCGAGCCCCACGGGAAGGTGACGGCGTCGGCGACGCCTTTGGCGAGAACATCGCGCACCTCGGGCGCGCTCGCTTCGACATTGGTGCCGCCGAGTTGCGTCACCCAGGCGGCGATGGTGCCCTGGGCCGGCCGCACCTTCATGCCCTTGACGTCGCCGGGCACGACAATCTTCTTGTTGGTGGAGTGCCAGGCCAGCGGGTCGAGCACGAAGGCGAAGCAATAATGCACGTCCTTCATCTCGCTCGCGGCGTATTGGCGGTACCAGGCATCGACCGCGAGATTGCCGCCCTTGGCCTTACCGACGAGGAACGGCAGTTCGCCTGCCGCGATGATCGGGAAACGTCCCGGCTGATAGCCCGGATTGACATAGGCGAAGTCGGCGATGCCATCGCGCGCCATGTCGTAATGGTCGAACGCCTTGCCGAGCTGTTGCGACGGATAGATCTGATATTTGATGGTGCCGTTCGAGGCCTTCTCGACGTCGTCGGCCCAGTCCTGGATCGCCTTCTGCAACGGGTGCGACGGCGGCACCCAGTGCGACAATTTCAGAGTGAAGGTCTTGTCCTGCGCCGATGCCGTGCGAATGCCAAACCCGAGCAAAAGCGCAACAAAAGCAAACCCGCAGAATTTTACGAGGCGCATCCGAAATCCCCCCTGTCGCCGGGTTTTGACCCGACGTTAGTTGCAAAGCCAACTTTCACATCTAATCGCAGAAACGGCCCGCTGTAAAAGCATTTCCAAGGCAATCGATAAAATTGTTCGCAATGCGGTGGCGGTTGCCACACGCTGTTTTCGTTTCGTCATGCGCACGGCCATGCCTTTTAACCGGGCCGCAGCGACGGCGGGGTTATGCCGGCTTTGAACAAAAACCCGGGAGAGAGCGCACAAGCGCCGGACCCGGAAGTTCGGGGCCGTCAAAATGTTGCGTCGCGTCGCGGCATGGTGCTTTGCCGCATCCATCGTTGTGTGGCCGGTCTTCGCCGGCGGCGATACCGGCACATTCTCGAATAGCCCGGCGGCGACGCTCGCCGAGGTGTTGGCGGTAACGCCAGCACCAGTAGCAGCACCCGTTCCGGCACCCGCGCCCGCGCCCGTCCGCCAACCGGCCGTGTCGCGGAGCGGCGACTTCGCAACAGCAAAAACCGACGACAAGAGCGGCAACAGCGCGCAAGCGCAGATTCAAATCGACACAGACGCCGGCGTGCCGGAGCAAACCGCAGCACTCGATCGGGCACAGCCGGTGATTGCCAAGCCGCCGCAGCCGATGATTGCCGCGCCGCCACAGCCGGAACCGTTCGATCTCACCGCGACGCCCGTCCCGTTCGGCGATGTTCTGACCAAGTGGCAAGGCGTCGAAACCGCAATCCACACCGACAATGAAATTCTGGCGCGCTGCCGCGACAACGCAGGCTCCTGCCCGCAGGCCGCGCAGAAGTTCCTCGCCATCGTCGCGCAGGGCCGCGCTCAAACCGGCCGCGCCCGCATCGGCATCATCAACCGTGCCGTCAATCTCGCCATCGAACCGATGAGCGACATGGCGCAATGGGGCGTGCCCGACCGCTGGAGCGATCCGCTCGAAACGTTCACGACCGGCCGCGGCGACTGCGAGGATTACGCCATCGCAAAATACGTCGCGCTGACGGCGGCCGGCATCCCTGCGCCGGACGTCAAGCTTGTGATCGTGCGCAATACCGGCCTCGACGAGGATCATGCGGTTGTCGCGGTGCGCAGCGAAGGCGACTGGATCATCCTCGACAATCGCTGGCTGATGATGGTCAAAGACGTCGACATGGCCAGAGCGATCCCGCGCTTCGTGCTCGATGACGACGGCGTACGGCAATTCTCGGCCCCGGCGCTCACGGTAGCGCGGCGGGCACCGACACCGGCGTCGCTTTAAGCCGTAGCGTCATAAATCGAGTTTACTGAACAGGGACTGGGCAAGGTCCGCTTTGAAAGAAGCCGCGGCCAGCGGCCGTCGCTGCGAGGCCGCCGATAAGCGTGACCAACTCGCGCCGTTTCACTCGATGACCTCGTCGGCACTCGCAAGCAGCGTCGGCGGCATCGCGATGCCCAGCGCTTTCGCCGCCTTCAAATTGATAACTAATTCGATCTTCGTCGGCTGCTGGATCGGCAAATCCGCAGGCCTCGCCCCTTCGAGAATGCGACCGAGGTAATTACCCTCTTGTTGCGCCATTTCGTCGAAACTCGGCCCATAGCTAATTAGTCCGCCCGCTGCCACAAAATCGCTCACGTAATACATCGCCGGAAGTTGAAATCGCTCGGCGGCCATAGCCAATTCATGACTGAAAGCGTCGAACGAAGGGTCGTCGCCGATCAGGATGGCGCCGATACCGGCTTTGCGAGCGGCTGCAAATGCCGGCTCGATGTCGCCCGCACCGCTGACCGTCAGAACGCTGAGGTCCAGCCCCAGCGTTTTTGCGGCTCGTTCAGCATATTGCTTGTGTGATTCGGCATTCTGATTTTTCGGATTGATCACAAATCCGATATTCGTCACGCCCGGAGTCAGCTCGTGGAGCAATTGAAGCTTCTTCGGCGTCAGGGGATCGAACAGCATCGTGACGCCGGTCATATTACCCCCCGGACGATCGAAACTTGAGGCCAAGTGGAAGGCCACCGGATCAATCGCAAGTCTGAAAACAATCGGAATCGTGGAAGTTGCAGTCTTCGCTGCCAATGCGGCAGGCAGTCCCGATGCGGCAATCACATTGACTTTTTCGGATACCAGATCGGCGGCGAGTTTCGGCAAGCGAGAATAGTCACCGTCGCTCCAGCGGTATATGAAATTGACGTTTTTGCCGGCGATATATTTGCGTTCGGCCAATCCTTTGCGCACGGCACTAATCGTGCTGGCTTCAGCAGTCTCTCCTTTGCTGCTCAGATAGCCGATGACCGGAATCGCCATCTGCTGGGAATTACCAGGCAGCGTCGTGAGGATTGGCGCTGCCGCGGCCCCGCCAAGGCACGCAAAGAAGTCGCGCCGTCTCATTGCCATGCCCCCCAGGCTCAGAGTTAAGCACCGTAGCGGGTCAAGGTATGACAGGGGAAGCGGTTGTGTACATCAAGACAACGCTTATTAGCGGCCAGCCGACGTCCGAGTGAGGTCAGTCTCCAGCGTCCGGTAAGCCCTCGACTGCGGAAGTCGGAGCCACTCGTCAAAATCGACGCTTGGTGCCCAAAGCCGCCAGTGCGTTTTGTCATCCGATTGCGCCGTCACCACGCAACAGAAGTGAGGTTGGCATCGCCGGCTTGATATATGAGAGATCGCGATGGGTTAGCCGCGCGCGGCGACCTTGTCCTGCGTTCTGGTCTCGAAATCGCTGGCGTCATGGCGTTCGTGCAATTGTTCTTCAAGCGGGCCGCTGGCGCGGTTGACCATTCGTCCGCGCTTGACGGCCGGGCGTTCGCCGATTTCTTTCGTCCAGCGCGTCAGGTTTTCACAGTCGTGCGTCTGCAGGAATTTGCGCGGGTCGTTGTATGAGGCGCCGTTCAACATACCGTTGCCGTACCACGGCCAGATCGCCATGTCGGCGATCGTATATTCGTCACCGGCGATGAACCGATTGTCCGCAAGCTGCCGGTCGAGCACGTCGAGCTGGCGCTTCACCTCCATTGCAAAGCGGTCGATAGCGTATTTGATCTTCACCGGAGCGTAGGCATAGAAATGCCCGAAGCCGCCGCCGACATAGGGCGTTGAACCCATCTGCCAGAACAGCCAGTTCAGCGCCTCGGTGCGCTTGCCGCGATCCTTCGGCAGAAAGGCGCCGAATTTATCCGCCAGGTAGAGCAGGATCGCACCGGACTCGAACACGCGCTGCGGCGTCGGTTCGCTATAGTCCATCAGCGCCGGGATTTTGGAATTCGGGTTCACCGCGACAAATCCGCTGCCAAACTGGTTGCCCTCACCGATCCGGATCAGCCAAGCGTCATATTCCGCTCCGCTGTGACCGGCGGCCAGCAATTCCTCCAGCATGATCGTAACCTTGACGCCGTTGGGCGTCGCCAATGAATAGAGCTGCAGCGGATGCTTCCCGCGCGCCAACGCCTTCTCGTGCGTCGCACCCGCAATAGGGCGATTGGTATTGCTATAGCGCCAGTTGGGACTGTCGTTCTTCTCCCAGACCCAGACGTCCGGCGGCGTGTATTGCGGTGTGTCAGTCATGTCGGGCTCGCATTTGTCGCTCGATAGGTTGAGCGAATGGATAGAGCGGCGAGCATCGGCTGTCCAATCATGGTTTGGGCACTGGACGACCCGTCCGGGCAAGGCATCGGCCTGCGGTGCATCAGTCCCGTGCCGTTACTTCGATTCCGCCTCGTAGACGCCGTCCCAATCCGCTCCGGGCGGATCGGCGCGAAAAGTGGCGATGCGCTCTGCGCCATTTCCGCGGTGCGCGAGCCGATCACCAGCGACAGCCGGTAATCCTTGGCGGGGCCTCGTGTAGTCATAAATCGAGGTTGGTAAGCAGATTTTGGGCAATCTCCGCTTCGCTCGCCAAAGCAGACTCAAGTCGGATGTCGCGCAAAGTCTGCGAAGTGCCACAGAACGAACCCGCTCGCGCGGGAGCGCGCTGCGCGCGGAACGGAGCAAGTGGCGAGGCCCGCGCTAACCGACTGATCGAGAGGTGCTGACGAGCAGGCGTCCCGCCCTGAGGATCGAGGGGTTGCAGAACCCCAATCTCAGGACAGGAGCCTTCGATGAGTGACAAGCCCATCAGCGATCTGCGCCGCCGCATTTTGCAGGATATGACGAACCGCAACTTTGGCGCCAAGACCCAACACGATTATATCCGGCACATCGAGACCTTTGCCAAGTTCCTCGGGCGCGCGCCGGATACGGCGAGCGGCGACGACATCCGCCGCTTCCAGGCCGAGCAGATCGCGCAGGGCGCGCAGCCTGCGAAGATGAATACGCAAGCATCCGCACTGCGCTTCTTCCTTGGCATCACGTGCGGTCGCGCCGACCTGGCCCATCAGATTGCCCGCACGCGTTACCCCAGGAAGCTGCCGCGTGTGCTCTCGCCTGAGGATGTGGCGCGCCTGATCGAGGCGGCACCGGGCCCGGGCCTGAAGTACAAAGCGGCCTTGAGCGTGGCCTATGGTGCGGGCCTTCGAGGCGGCGAGGTCGCCATGCTGCGCGTGGGCGACATCGACAGCCAGCGTATGCTGATCCGTGTCGAGATGGGTAAGGGCCGCAAAGACCGGCACGCCATGCTGTCGCCGGTGTTGCTCGAGCTGTTGCGCGCATGGTGGCTGCAGTGTCGCTCGCAGGGCTGGCTGTTCCCGGGCCGCGATCCGCTGTTGCCGATCACCGTGCGCCAGCTCAATCGCGCCTGCCACATGGCCGCCGATGCCGCCGGGCTCGGCTTCTGGGTGTCGCCGCATACGCTGCGACACTCGTTTGCGACGCATCTTCTGGAGAGCCGCATCGACGTGCGCGTGATCCAGGTTCTGCTCGGGCACGCCAAGCTGGATACGACCGCGCGCTACACGCAGGTCGCGACCAATTTGCTGCGGTCGGTCGAGAGCCCGCTCGATCGACTACTGCGGCCGACGGATCAGTCGCCGGCATAGTCGGTGCTCCTTGGCCCGTCCTGCCCTGGAGGTCGCGGACCTGTTCCGTGACCATGGTCCCGCTTGGCGTGAGGCCAACCGCGGCCATGTGAGCCTCGGACAACTGAAGGTGATGAGCGCGATCGAGGACTGCCGCACGGCGGCGCTCGGCGGCCACGTTGCGCGCTGTGAGAACCAGCGGTGCGGCTTCACCTCGATTGCCTACAACAGTTGCCGCAATCGGCATTGTCCCAAGTGCCAGGGGGCGGCAGCGCGCCAATGGATGGCGGCGCGCGAGGCTGATCTCTTGCCGGTGCCCTACTTCCACGTCGTGTTCACGCTGCCGGCCGAGATCGGCGACATTGCCTATCAGAACAAGGCGGTGATCTACGACCTGCTGTTTAGGGCATCGAGCGAGACGATGCTCACCATTGCGGCCGACCCGAAACACCTCGGAGCCAGAATTGGCATCATCGCCGTGCTACACACCTGGGGCTCGGCGATGACCCACCATCCGCACGTGCACATGATCGTGCCCGGCGGCGGCATCTCACTTGGTGGAGATCGCTGGATCGCAGCGCGGCCCAACTTCTTCCTGCCGGTGCTGGTGCTCTCTCGGCTGTTCCGGCGGCTGATACTGGAGAAGCTTGTTGCTGCACACGCGGCCAGCAAGCTCACGTTCTTCGGCACGCACGCGGCACTCGCCGATGCTGTGCGCTTCGCCGCGTTCCTGGCGCCGCTCAAGAACAAGCGCTGGTTCGTCTACGCCAAGCAGCCCTTCGCGGGCCCGAGAGCCGTGCTCGCATACCTGTCGCGCTACACCCACCGCGTCGCCATCTCCAACAGTCGGCTCTTGAAGACCGACGGCAAGACGGTGACCTTCCGCGTCAAGAACTATCGTGTCGACGGCGTTGCGCGATATACCACGATGACGCTCGACATCGCCGAGTTCATCCGCCGCTTCCTTCTCCACGTGCTGCCGAAGAGGCAGCATCGCATCCGTCATTACGGCCTGTTCGCCAATGGCACACGCGTCGACAACATCGCGCTCGCACGCAAGCTGATTGGCGTGATCGCGGCAGAGATCGCGAACGCTGCGGCGGAACCGATGCACAATGAGGAAGCGACCGAAGCAAAGCCGGCGACAGCCGAACCCGAGCCTCACACACAGGCCTGTCCGTGCTGCGGCAGCAAAATGCGCATCATCGAGGTCTTCCAGCGCGGCCAGACGCCTCGGCACAAAGCCTCGCCGTGCCCGCCATCGATCCGGATCGATACGTCATGACAATGCCCGTAGAAGCACAGCAAAACGATGATGCGTCGCGTTGGTCACCGGCCAGCCTCGCAGTCCCGTTGTCGATTCGCCGCCGATGCGGCTGTCGCACTGACCGCAGTCACTCGCAATCGCACCATCGCGAGCTGTTGCCAGACCGTCGCTCGCCAAACACGAGCCCAGCCGCCGTGATCACCACTTCGCCCGACAAAGACCAAATGTCCAAATACCCATAGCGATCGCCGCACCGCCACCGGTCAACCTCCCGCGGGTTCCTTCCCTGCAGGCTTCCGGACGCCGGCCACGGTGCCAGTGGCACCGTCCGTGACGGCCGGCATCCGGAACCCTCAACATAGGCGGAAGTCGCCGCCCGCTTGCGCGGCGTCCGCTTTGCCCCCGACAGCGGACATTGGACAACTCATCCAGGCAAGGCATGCGCCTGCCTGTTGATGGGTCTGCGCCCTGATTTATTTCAATTCCGCCTCGTAGACGCCGTCCCAATCCGCCCCGGGGGGATCGGCGCGAAAAGTGGCGATGCGCTCCTGATACATGTCGTAGAGGCCCGCGACATCGATGCCGTCGGCGGCTTTGCGGCAACGAGCGATCAGATCGAGCGCGCCATCCCAGTCCTGCTTGCGGTACCGCGCCAGCATCTGCGCGTTGAGCTCGCGCAATTCGCGGCAGCGCGGATCGGCCTCGAGATCGGCGCGTCCGAGCACGGTGAACACCGCCTCCGGCTGCGTCTTGCCCTTGACCTGGATGAGGTCGATTTCCATGGTCGCGAACTTCTTCTGCGCCATTTCCGCGGTGCGCGAGCCGATCACCAGCGGCAGGCGATAGTCCTTGGTGCGCGCCTCAAGCCGCGAGGCGACGTTGACGGTGTCGCCCAGCACCGAATAGTTGAAGCGAAAATCCGACCCCATATTGCCGACCACGCACGGCCCGGTGTTGAGACCGATGCCGATGCGCAGCGGCATGTATTGGCCGCCATTGGCCTCGGCCTCGCGCTTGAGCTCGGCATTGAGTTCCGTGGCGCGCTCCTGCATGGCCAGCGCCGCATCGCAGGCATTGGCCTCCTGCTCGGCGTCGTCCACCGGCGCATTCCAGAACGCCATAATGGCGTCGCCGATATATTTGTCGATGGTGCCCTTGCGCTCGATGATCGCATTGGTGAGCGGCGTGAGAAAACGGTTCATCAGCCGGGTGAGGCCCTGCGGATCGTCCTTGTAATGCTCGGAGATGCTGGTGAAGCCGCGCACGTCGCTGAACAGGATCGTCATGCGGCGCTCTTCGCCACCGAGCACGAGCTTGTCCGGCGAGCGCGCCAATTGCTCGACCATGTGCGGCGACAGGTAATAGCCGAAGGCGGAGCGGATCTGCTGGCGCTGCTTCTGCTCGCGGAAATAATTCACAAATGTCAGCACCAGATAGATCAGCCAGCTCGAGATCAGCGGGTAGGTGAAATCGATCAGGAGGTTGTGCTCGACGAAGAAATAGAGCGACATCCCGATCAGGCCTGCGAACAGCATGGCGCCGAGCAAGACGACGATCGTCGCCGACAGCATCGGCGCGGCGACGATGATGGCAAGCCCGAACAGCACCGCCACCGCCAGTTCGGCGCCGATGGCATAATTTGGATGCACCAGAAGCGATTTGGTCAATACGCTTTCGAGAATCTGGGCGTGCACTTCGACGCCCGGCATCGCCGCTTCGACCGGCGTCGTCTTGAGATCGAGCAGGCCGATCGCCGAAGTGCCGATCAGGACCAGCTTGCCGCGAAAACGGTCCGGCGGCAGGTTGCCTTGCAGCACGTCCTTGGCCGAAACGTAACGCTCCGGGTCGCGCTTGTTGAAGTGCACCCAGAATTGCGCGTTGCTGTCGGTCGGCACTTCTAGTCCCGGCACCGCGACCGACTGCACGCCGGCGGCGTCGGCGCGAATGAGGATAGCGCCGGCGTGGGTGACGACGCGCAGCATTTCCATGGTCAGCGAAGGCACCAGCGCGCCTTGCGCCACCATGACGACCGGCACGCGGCGAATGATGCCGTCGCGCTCCGGATCGATCGACAGCAGGCCGCGACCGGCGGCTGCCTCCTCGATCGGAGGAACGTTGCGCAGCAGTCCCGGAAACGTCACCAGGAACTTTGTCGGATCGGGTCCGCGAATGGCAAAGCCGGTCTGCAGCGTCGCCTGGCCGGGCAGCTTTGGCGTCGCGATCGGAGTGCCGGCCTCGCCGACGACGACCCGGGAGTGCTTGATCGCGTCGGCGAGAACTTCATCGTTGCTCGGCAGACTGTCGAGCTTGGCGCGGGTGTCGGCATCGATGCCGCGGAAGCTCTGCTCCGCGATCGCCGGCGACATGCGGTCCGGCTCGGCAAAGATGACGTCGAAGCCGATGACCAGCGCGCCGAGCTGGGTGATGCGGTTGACCAGATCGGCGACCGTCGTGCGCGGCCACGGCCATTGCCCGATGGTGTGAAGACTGGCCTCGTCGATGTCGACGATGACGACAGGATGACCCTTTTGCACCCGCGGGCGCAGCACCTGATAGAAGTCGAAGGTCCGCAGCCGCAGTTCCTCGAGCGGCCGCGGATCGGCCAGCCGCAGCGGCACGAGCGCGAACAGCAGCACGAGGCACACCGCGCGCGCCACGCCGAACTGTCGCGCCCAGCGGGCTATTCTGGCCATGACCCCACGTTCCCTGCAACCTGCGCCGCTTATAGCAAAAACGCGCCGCCGTCAGAAGCGAGCGAATGATGAACGGCCGGGCCAGCCGGCGCGCTCATTTCTCCCGGAACGACCGCATGAGCTGGTCGTGGAGCGGCTTGAGGAGATAGGAGAGGAGCGTGCGTTCCCCGGTCTCGATGTAAGCCTCGACCGGCATGCCCGGCGTCAGCTTGACGTCGCCCAGCCGTTTGATCTCATCCTGGGTCATGGCGATGCGGACCAGATAATAGGTCCGGCCGGTGCGCGGATCGGTCGTGGTATCGGCGGCGACGCGCACGACTTTGCCGTTGATCTCGGGCGTAGTGCGCACATTGAACGAGGAGAAGCGCAGCACGACGGCCTGGTCGAACTGCACGTTGTCGATGTCCTTGGGATCAACCTTGACCTCGACCTGAAGGTTTTCGTCTTCGGGCACGATCATCATGATCGGATCGCCGGCGGCGATGACGCCGCCGACCGTGTTCGCGGTCGACTGAAACACGATGCCGTCTTGCGGCGCGCGGATATCGGTGCGCCGTAGCTGGTCTTCCGCTGTCACTTTGCGCTCGACATATTCGCCGATCTTGCTGTCGGTCTCGCGCAGCTCCTTGGCGACGTCGCTGGCCAGATCCGCATCGACCTGGATGATCTGCAACTGCGTCTCGGCGATCTTGCCCTTGGCCTCGGCGGCCTGAGCGACGAGCTGGCCGCGGGAACCTTCGAGCTGCGCCTCATCGCGCTCCAGCGAAGTCAACCGGTTAAGCTGGACGAGATTCTTGGCATAGAGATCGCGGACGCCCTGGAGTTCCTGCTCGATCAGCGCGACTTCCTTGGTCTTGGCGTCCTGCTGCGCGGTAAGCCCGACAATCTCCTGCTGTAGCTGGGTGATCCGCTCCTGCAATTGTTTTTTCTGCCCGGCGCGGTCTTCGCGGCGCAATTCGAACAGCCGCCGCTCGCTGTTGAGCGCTTCCTGAACGTCGGGATCGTCAACATGGCTGGCGAGTTCCTTCGGCACCGCGACCGTATCATCGCCATCGCGCTCGGCCGCAAGCCGCGCCTTGCGGGCATAGAGTTCGGTGAGACCCTTGGTGACAATCGCCAGATTGGCCTGCGTCACCGTCTCGTCGAGCTGGATCAGCATTTGTCCGGCTTTGACGTGATCGCCGTCATGGACGAACAATTTGCCGACAACGCCGCCGGTGGGGTGCTGCACTTTCTTGATGTTGGAATCGACGACAAGCGATCCAGGCGCGATCAGCGCGCCGGAGATTTGGGCGGTCGAGGCCCAGCCGCCGACGCCGAACACCAGAACAGCGACCAGGATGCAGCCGGCGGCAATGTGCCGGCGGATCGATTCACTCGCGCTCTCGCCAGAACCTGCGTCACCCGAACCCCACGGCAGCAGCAATTTGGCCGTGCTCGCGATCCCCGGCAGCGCGGCTTTGATCGTGGCGGCCAGTCTTTTGCCGGCGCCGCTCATCCGCCGCCTCCGTGCTCCGCCACTTTCAAAGCGCGCGGCGCGGCATTCTGCGGCGGCGCCAGGCGGGTGAGGACTTCCTCTTTCGGGCCGAACTGCTGCTGGCGGCCCTTGGCCATGATCAGGATGTAGTCGACGCCGGCGATGGCGCTTGGACGGTGGGCGATGACGATGGTGATGGCGCCGCGCGCGCGAAGACCGAGAATGGCGCGGGTGAGCGCCTCGTCGCCTTCGGCATCGAGGTTGGAATTGGGCTCGTCGAGCACGACCAGGAACGGATCGCGGTAAAGCGCGCGAGCGAGCGCGATGCGCTGCGCCTGCCCGGCGGACAGCGCGCTGCCCTGTTCGCCGACGACCGTCTCATAGCCCTCGGGCAGGCCGATGATCAAATCGTGCACGCCGGCGGCCTGGGCCGCGGCAATTACCGCATCCGCATCCGGCGGATCGTCGAACCGCGAAATATTCTGCGCCACGGTGCCATTGAACAATTCGACGTCCTGCGGCACGTAACCGACGTAACGGCCGAGCAATTCCGGCGACCATTGGTCGAGCGTCGCGCCGTCGAGCCGCACCGTGCCGCGGATCGGCGTCCAGACGCCGACCAGCATGCGCGCCAGCGAGGATTTCCCCGAGGCTGTCGGCCCGATCACGCCCAGCGCCTTTCCGGCGGAGAGCGTGAAGCTGACATCCTGGCAGACGACCTTTGCGCTGCCGGGCGGCGCCACCGCCCCGTTCTGGATCATCAGCGTGCGGGCCGGTGGTTTCAGCGGCATCGGATCGGCGGCCGGCGGCAGATGGCCGAGCAATCTCGACAGCCGTTGCCAGCTTTGCCGCGCCCCGACGAAGCCGCGCCAATTGGCGATTGCCAGATCCACCGGCGCCAGCGCGCGGGCGCCGAGGATGGAGCCGGCAATAATAATGCCCGGCGTCGACTGCTGATGGATGACGAGCCAGGCGCCGACCGCCAGAATTGTCGACTGCAGCAATAGCCGCAGCACCTTCGACATCGCGCCAAGCCCGCCACCGACGTCGCTGGCGCGCCCGCTCGCCGCCACATAATTTCGATTGAGATCGTGCCAGCGCCTGGAGATGCGGCCGCCCATGCCCATGGCCGTGATCGCCTCGGCATTGCGCCGGCTGGCTTCGAGGAGCGAGTTGCGCGCCACGGCGAATTGGGCGGCGCTGCGGGTCGGGCGGCGGGTTTTCACCTCGGTCAGGATCGTCAGCGCGACGAGAATAATGGCGCCGAACAGCGCGGTGAGACCGATATAGGTGTGAAACAGGAAACAGACCGCGAGATAGACCGGCATCCACGGCAGATCGAAAAAGGCGACCGGGCCGCTTCCCGAAAGGAAGCCGCGCACCGTGTCGAGATCGCGGATCGGCTGCGTGCCGTCGCCTTTGGTGCCGATTTTGAGCGGCAGCCGGACGATCGCGTCATAGACCCGCAAGCTCATGCTCTCGTCGAGGCTATGACCGACGCGCACCAGGATGCGGCTCCTGATCATATCGATGAGGCCCTGCGCGCCGTAGATTCCGGCAACCAGGATCAGGAGGCCGACCAGCGTCGGCACGCTGCGGCTCGGCAGCACCCGGTCGTAGACTTCGAGCATGAACAGCGCACCGGCGAGCATCAAAATGTTGCTCATGCCGCTGAACAGAGCGATGGCGACAAAGGCCCGCCGGCAGGCGCTAAGCGCGGCCGCAAGTTCGGAACTCGCGGGCTGCTGCCGCAACGGACCGAGGGTCTGGCTCATAAAGCGTGCGTACCATCATAGCGGGCGGGAAACCACGCCCGGACCGTTCGAACCGCCGGCCGCAGCTACCTAAAGCGCCGGAATGGCGATCCCCCGACCTGATCGGGATCACTATACTCTTAGTTACATAACTATTGGGGCAGGTTCGGGGCCGTTAGTTAATATAGCGGGGGCGGACGGCGCCGGGCCCGTCGAGGCATCCCCGGCCCGCGCCCGCGGACATCTTTCCTATATGACAGCCGGATGCGACAGCCGGATAATGACCGGCGGCGCTGCCTACCCTAATACCGCGCCGCGGCCGGCGTCTTTGCAGCAAGCTTCACCGCCGCATCCGGACAGCAAACAAATAAAAACGCCACGGCGGCCGGACCTCTGCAAACAGAGGCCGGCGCCGTCAACGCTTCGATGGCAGATGTACTGCTGAAAATCAGGAACGGGAGTTCGAGCGAGAGCCCGATGCTGAAGGCCTTCTGGCGCGTGGCGCCCTCGGTCCTTTTCAGCTTCTTGGCAATTTGCGACGCCGAAGTTTTCTTGCGCGCCATTGATTTGAGCTCACGGACTTCGCTTGAAGTCCACGAACGCCGCTTTTTCTTCCTCTTGGCCATAATACCTCCCTTTCAAGAGAGCCAGCTTGTATCCCTTACGGGAACAAAAGAAAAGTCGATTGGTGGGGTGGAGAGAACCTGTGAGAGAGAACCTGTGAAAGAGAACCGAAATCGAGAACCGAGCCAAACAGCCGTCGTCACATAAGCGATCATGGAACTCCGGGCAATAGAGCTGATTGCTGATACGGTACGCCGAGTTAACAAATTCTTTTGTTAGATCGTTCTTAGCGCGATGCCCCGCGGGATGCAAATCCAACTTCTACAATCTGATGTTTCAGGGCGTCGCACGCGGCACGTGATGGAGCCTCTATCACCACGCGCCGCGGATTGGCAAGATGGCGGGCCGCAACGGGCGCAAGAGGCCGGCGATGGACAAATTCACACGCGCAGTGCTGTTAAATTGTTTGATCGCGGCGCTGACATTGGCCGGCGCGGCGCCGCTCGCCGCCCAGGCGCAAGCATGTCACGGCGCGCAACAAGCCAGGCAGGTCGCCGAACTGTTGTTTGGCCGCGATGTCGGCCACAGCGTCGGCGTCGGCGAAGCCGCCTGGGCGCGTTTTGTCGCGCGCGAACTGACGCCGCGGTTTCCCGACGGCCTGACCATCAGCGATGCGATCGGTCAATGGCGCAACCCGGCGAGCGGCACGATCGTGCGCGAGCCGACCAAGCGGGTCGAGATTGTGCTGGCTGGCAAGGATGATGACGAAGCCAAGCTCGATGCCGTGGCTAAAGCCTATAAGCGCGAATTCCGCGAGCACTCGGTCGGCATCATCGTGCGCGGCGCCTGCGTGAAGTTCTAGGAAATCAAGCGATTTTTGGCCTTGCGCGCAGCGCATGGCGTTCCTAACTTGCCGACAGCGGAGGACATGCCAACGGGGCCACCGATGAACACATGCACGGACGAACTCAAGCTCATCGCTCTCGACAAAGACGACATCGAGGTGGTGTCGGCTCACGTGCAGGATGCCATGGTCAAGGTCGCGGACATTTTCTGGCAGCCGCGCGCCCATCGCTTCATGCTGGCGCTTAATCGCTTCGACTGGATGAGCGCGGTCGATCCCAAATTGGACAAGGCGGATTACCGGCGCTGCCGCACGGCGCTGCGCTTCGAGCGCGTCACCGCCTGCAAATGCCGCAATCTCGACCAGACCGACAAGGACGCGCAGTTGAATCTGCTGGCCGTCGAATTCTCCGAAGCCGACGCTCCGGCCGGCGTCGTGTCGCTGATCTTCTCCGGCGGCGGCGTCATTCGTCTCGAGGTGGAATGCCTGGAGGCGGAACTGGCCGATCTCGGCGAGGTTGCGACGGCAGCGCTGTGCCCGGATCATTTCGCCGCAGGCTCGGCGACGGCCTGATTCAGGCTGCGCGCGGCCGCGGCGCGGGCGCAGCAAATAGTTTCATCAGCACCACGATCGTGGCCAGCGTCGCCAGATAGACGACGAGCTGCATGGCGGTCGGCTGGTCGACATAGCCTATCAGGGTATGCAGCGCCCGGCCCAAGACGCTTGAATCGCTCAAGATCCAGGACGTATTCCACACTGTCTCATCGAGCGCGGTGACGATATCGGCTTGCTCGAGGAAGGCGATGGCTTGCGCCGCCATGCCCGCGGCAAGCAATGCGATCAAGGCGCTGGTGACGCTGAACAGGTAGCGCGTCGGGATGGTGATCAGCCCGAGATAGGTCAAGAGACAGACCGACGAGCCGAGGATGAGGCCGACGAAACCGCCCGCCACCATGGACCAGCTGGCGCCGCCTTGCGCAGCGGCGACGCCGTAGAGAAACAGCACGACCTCGGAGCCTTCGCGCAACACCGCGATCGCAACCACGATGGCGAGCGCCAATAGCGATTTCGATCCGGCGACAACCGCCTCGCCGGCGGCGCGCAGTTCGGCGACCAGTTCGCGGCCATGCCGCGACATCCATACATTATGCCAGGTCAGCATCAGCACCGCGAAGCCGAGAATGCCGGCGTTGAACACTTCCTGGCCGCTGCCGCCGAACAAATCCGACAATCCGGTGGTGAATAGCGCCACAAGGCATGCGCCCAAGACGCCGGCGGCGACGCCGCCCGCGATCCACAGCGTGCGGCCGGCAACGCCGGCGGTCACCGCCATGACAATGCCGACGACCAGCCCGGCTTCGAAAACCTCACGGAACACAATCAGCAGCGCGGCGAGCACGGCGACCTCACGACACGACGTTCATTCACGTTGCGGGTTTGACGGGACGATTGACGGACCGACTGACGAAGCGGCTTCATGGCACGACCAGATAGCCCTGCGTCGCGTGGTGAAAATCGTCATAGAAATTATAGCGGCCGGGCTGCAACGGCCGCACATAGACCGACGACTGGCTGCCGGCCGGGACGATTTTCTCAAAGTGCAGATCGGCGCTTTCGAATTCGGAGACGATCGGATTGAGGTTCTTGACTTGGATTTCGATGGTCTTGCCCGGCGGTGCGTGCAGTTCGGCGGGATCGAATTTTTGATCCTTGATCGTGATCGAGAGCTTGACCGTATCGTCGGCGCGCGCGGCGCCGGCCGTTATCGCCAGCAGCGCGGCGAGAAGCAGCGAGCCCAAAAGCCGCGGGGCGAGCGGCGGGTCGAACGATCTGTGCACGCGAGCGAACATGCGGAACAAAGTGCCTCTGGTTCGCCGTGAATTGATTACGGAAGGAGTTGGGGAACGGCGGACTTTTTGTCAATCTAAAAGCGGAATATTAGAATTGTTATAATTAGAGTGGGCTGCTACTGACGCTTCAATAGCGGGATTTCAGCGCCGGTTTGGCGGCGGCGCGACAGATAGTCCGCTCAATAGATAGTCCGCTCGATCGATAGTCAGTTCGACAGATAGTCAGCTCGATAGCATGGCCATTCACCTCGACATCCGCTCCGGCGATTTTGCGCAAAAATTTCGCGCCTTTCTCGACACCAAGCGCGAGACCTCGGCTGACGTCGAAGCAACCGTCCGCGCCATCGTCGCCGACGTCATCGCCCGCGGCGATCAGGCGCTCAAGGATCATAGCCGCAAGCTCGACAGGCTCGATCTCGACCGCACCGCGATGAAGGTGACGGCGGCCGAGATCGCCGCGGCACAGGCGGCGTGCAGCCGCGATGCACTCGACGCGCTCGAACTCGCGCGCACGCGCATCGAGACCTATCACCGCCGGCAGCTGCCGCAGGACGATCGCTTCACCGACGCGCTCGGCGTCGAGCTCGGATCGCGCTGGACCGCGATCGAAGCGGTCGGCATTTACGTGCCGGGCGGCACCGCCGCTTATCCGTCCTCGGTGCTGATGAATGCCGTGCCGGCCAAGGTCGCCGGCGTGCCGCGGATCGCGATGGTGGTGCCGGCGCCCGGCGGCGCACTCAATCCGCTGGTGCTTGCCGCCGCCCATCTCGCCGGCGTCGACGAAATATTCCGCATCGGCGGCGCCCAGGCGGTGGCGGCGCTGGCTTACGGCACCGCATCGATCGCGCCGGTCGCGAAAATCGTCGGTCCGGGTAACGCTTATGTGGCGGCCGCCAAGCGCGTCGTATTCGGCAAGGTCGGCATCGACATGATCGCCGGACCGTCCGAAGTGCTGATCGTCGCTGACCGCAGCGGCAATCCCGACTGGATCGCCGCCGATCTGTTGGCGCAGGCCGAGCATGACGCCAGCGCCCAAGCGATCCTCCTGACCGACGACGCAGCGCTTGCCGGCGCCACCGAACGCGCGATCGAAAGTCAGCTCAACGGACTGTCGCGCGGCGAAACGGCCGGCGCGTCGTGGCGCGATTTCGGCGCGGTGATCCTTTTGCGCAATCTCGACGAGGCGCCGCCGCTGGTCGACGCCATCGCGCCGGAGCATCTTGAAATTGTCGCCGCCGGCGCCGACGAGCTTGCCGGCCGCATCCGCAATGCCGGAGCGATCTTCATCGGCGCCTATACGCCGGAGGCGATCGGCGATTATGTCGGCGGCTCCAATCACGTGCTGCCGACCGCGCGCTCGGCGCGATTCTCCTCAGGGCTTGGCGTCCTCGATTTCATGAAGCGCACCTCGATCCTCAAATGCGGTCCCGACCAGTTGCGCGCACTCTCCGGCGCCGCCATTACGCTCGGCAATGCCGAGGGGCTCGAAGCGCACGCCCGCTCCGTCGCCATCCGGCTCAATCGCTGATGGCGCGCAAAAATCCAGACAGAGAGAACACCGACCGCCTCACAGCGGTGACCCTCGACGAAGCTTCGCTCGGCAGCACCAATGACGACGTCGAGCACGAACGCCGGGTCGCCATCTACGATCTCATCGAGGAGAATAAATTCTGCCCGGTCGGCCATGACGGCGGACCCTATACGCTGCAGCTCGGCATCAGCGGCAACCGCCTGGTGTTCGATATCCGGCTGACCGACGGCGCGCCGGTCATCACCCACATGCTATCGCTGGCGCCGTTCCGCCGCATCGCCAAAGATTATTTCGTCGTCTGCGACAGCTATTATGAGGCGATCCGCACCGCGACGCCCGACCGCATCGAAGCGCTCGATATGGGCCGCCGCGGGCTGCACGACGAAGGCTCGCGGCTCGTCATCGAGCGGCTCAAGCGCAAAGTCGATGTCGATTTCGACACCGCGCGCCGGCTGTTCACGCTGATCACGGTTCTGTACTGGAAGGGCTGAGGACAGCGTGCCGTCAGCGACGCCACCGGTGCGCCAACCTTTGGCGGTGCTGTTCGCCTGCAGCCGCAACGCGGTGCGCTCGCCGATGGCGGCGGCTCTGTTCGCGCAGATATTCGGCCGCGCCGTCTATGTCGCGTCGGCCGGCGTGCGCAAGGGCGAGCTCGACGCTTTCGCCGTCGCCGCCATGGCCGAGATCGGGCTCGACATTTCGCGGCACAAGCCGGTCACCTTCGAGGAACTGGACGAGTGGGAGGGGCTCAATTTCGACCTCATCATTACGCTGGCGCCGGAGGCGCATCACCGCGCGCTCGAACTCACCCGCACCAGCGCCGTCGATGTCGAATATTGGCCGACCGCGGACCCGAGCGCGGTCGAAGGCAGCCGCGCGCAACAGCTCGACGCCTATCGCGAGGTGCGCGATCGGCTTTTGGCGCGCATCCGCGAACGTTTCGTCGGCCGCGGCACCGGCAATAAATGATGGCAAGCCCGGCGCGCGAGGATGGCTTCAAACCCGCCCCTTCGGCGCCCACGCCAGTTGTGAAGTGGCCCATCATCCGCTAGGTTCCGCGCGAATTTTGGCCGCGACTCTATAAAATGTCTGCGTAACCGGCCGCGTCTAGGGGCAACGCTTCTTCGGGAATCGAATGGCGAAAGAAGAACTTTTGGAGTTTCCCGGTGTCGTGACGGAACTGCTTCCGAACGCCACCTTTCGCGTCAAGCTCGAGAACGAGCATGAGATCATCGCCCACACGGCCGGCCGCATGCGCAAGAATCGTATTCGCGTCCTCGCTGGCGACAAGGTGCTGGTGGAGATGACGCCTTACGATTTGACCAAAGGCCGGATTACCTACCGGTTCAAATGATCGGCCGCCCAAAACTCGTTCTTGCTTCCGGTTCGCCGCGCCGGCTCTCGCTCGTCAACCAGGTTGGCATCGAGCCGGACGCGCTGCGTCCGACCGACATCGACGAGACGCCCAAGCGCGGCGAGCTGGCGCGCGCCTGCGCCACCCGCCTCGCCCGCGCCAAAGCGGAAGCGGCGCTCAATATGGTGCGCATCGACGACGAGCTCAAAGGCGCCTACATCCTCGCCGCCGACACCATTGTCGCTGTCGGCCGCCGCATCCTGCCCAAGGCGGAACTGCTCGATGAGGCGGCGCAGTGCCTGCGGCTCCTCTCCGGACGCAATCACCGCGTCCATACCGCGGTCTGCCTGGTGACGCCGAAGGAGACATTCCGGCAGCGCTATGTCGAGACCCGCGTCCGCTTCAAAAGGCTGTCCGACCAGGACATCGAGGCCTATCTGGCGTCCGGCGAATGGCGCGGCAAAGCCGGCGGCTACGCGGCACAGGGCATCGCCGGAAGTTTCATGGTCAAGATCGTCGGCTCCTATTCCAATGTCGTCGGCCTGCCGCTTTATGAAACCACGACAATGCTCGCCGGCGAGGGTTTTCCGATCCATTTTGGCTGGCTCAACACGATCTAGAGAGCTGGCGCCGCCGGCGGCGCGCTCCATATTTCCCTCATGGCCACGAGCAAGAACCGCAAGAAATGTCCGATCTGCGGCAAGCCGGCCGACGAACTGCTGGCCCCGTTCTGCTCAAAACGCTGCGCCGACGTCGATCTGCACCGCTGGTTTTCCGGCGTCTACGCGGCACCGGTGACCGACGACGAGGAAGCGGACGAGCGGCGCGACGATACCGGCGAGACGCCGCACTGAAGGTGCGCCTGTTGCCCGGTGGGGCGACGCGAAAGCAAGCGCCGCCGCGTTGTGGACAGCCCTACGGCGAGCCTCTATAAGCGCCGTTTCGTGGGCCCAGGTAGCTCAGTTGGTAGAGCACTGCACTGAAAATGCAGGTGTCGGTGGTTCAATTCCGCCCCTGGGCACCATCACCAAATTTCGGTGTTCATTTTCGCTCGTTTTTTCCGGCAGCCTCCCGCCCCAAGGGCACAGAGTCGCGCTGCTTTCTGCCCGCGGAACCCTGCGGACGGTTGCACCGCACCTGCTTGCTTTCGGAAGTAAACCAGACCTGACGCGCGCGCGACACGTTTACCGTTCATGGCCCATCGCGGAGAGCCTTCTGAAATGGATCGGAACGGGCTACGATTGTGCACGTACCAAATTTTGGGGAGCGAGGTGTGAAGCGCCGTGGTTTCATGATTTTGCTGGGCGCAGTAGCGGCTTCACCGCTTGCGGCGCGCGCGCAGCCGGCCGCCAAAATGCCCCGCATTGGCTTTCTCTCGCAATCGGCCGGCAATCCGATGGACGCGCAATTCCGGGCGGGCTTGCGCGAGCTTGGTTGGATCGACGCGCAAAATGTTGACATCACATGGCGTTTCGCCAACGGCGATCTTGACCGACTAGGGCCGCTGGCCACCGATCTCGTTCGCGCCAATGTCGACGTGATCGTCACCGCGGCGACGCCAGCGGCCAAGGCAGCGCAGAACGCGACGCGCACCATTCCCATCGTCGCTGTCGATCCGGGCGATCCGGTCCAGGCCGGGTTGGTGGCGAGCCTGGCGCGGCCCGGTGGCAACATCACCGCCGAGTCCTCCATCGCCCCCGACCTCGAAGCCAAACGGCTGCAACTGTTACAGGAGATCGCGCCCAAGATTGCGCGGCTCGCGGTGCTCTCTAACGCCGCCATCCCGCCGGCCGAAGTCGCGGTTCAGGAGTTGAAAACCGCGGCAAAGAGCCTGAACATTGAAGTTCTGCCGGTCGAGGTCAGGGGGCCTGGAGATTTTGCAGCGGCATTTGCCGCAATGGCGAACCAGCATGCCGATTCGCTTCTGGTGTTTCACGACCCGCTGACCGCCGTCCACGGGCAATTGATCTCGGACTTCGCCAACAAGTCACGGCTTCCGGCGATGTATGGGTCGCAAGACTTTGTCGAGAAGGGTGGGCTGATGTCATACGGGCCGAGCTACCCGGACATGTTCGAGCGCGCGGGAGTCTATGTCGGCCGCATTCTGAAAGGCGCCAAGCCAGCCGATCTGCCGGTCGAGCAGCCAACCAAATTCTATCTGGTCTTAAATCTTAAGACTGCGAATGCACTGGGCTTGACCGTGCCGCCGAACCTGCTCGCGCTTGCCGACAATGCGATCGAATGATGCTCATTAATTTGTTGCGGCGCGTGAGTCGGATGATGGCGCAACGCTAAACTCGAAGCCCTTGGCAAGTCTGGGGCCGCCACGGGCTACCATCGCCAAACTTCGGTGTTCATTGCGTTTGGTTTCTTCTGACAAGGTTCCACCCCAAGGAAGGAGGGACGCGCTCCTCCCCTTGCCCGCTGAATCCTACGGACGGTTGCACGGTACCTGTCTGCTTTCGGAAGCAAACCGGGCCTAGCACGGGCCTGACACAATTTCCGTTCATGACCCGAAGCAGACAACGACTGCGCCATTCGCGCTGCTTTTCTCCGCGGCGGACGAGTGGACGCCCCAGCAAACTCGGCTCTATATTTGCGAGTACCTCAATATGGGCAAAAGCGGTGTGATTGCATGCCTAATTCGGCCTCGGTTCCCGCCAACCGGGCTATCGCGTTTGGCCCTTTCCTATTATCTCCGGCCAAGCAACTGCTTTTGGAAGATGGCAAGTCCGTCCACATCGGCGCGCGCGCGCTTGAAATTCTGACGTTCCTGGTCGAACGCGCTGGTGATCTCGTCAGCAAAGACGAAATGATAGCGCGGGTCTGGCCAAGCACTTTTGTTCAGGAAAGCAATCTTAAAGTTCACGTTGCGGCGCTTCGCCGAGTCTTGGGTGATGGCCGCGACGGTAATCGATATGTGGTCAACGTTCCTGGTCGGGGCTATCGTTTTGTCGCGGAGATTTCTCACTCCGACGTCCCTTTGCAGGAACCTGCGTCAGCCCGAGCGGGTGGCAAGCGCCATAATTTGCCGGCTCTTCTGTCCCGCATAATCGGTCGCGACGAAATTATCTCCACGATCACCGCTCACGTATCCAAGCGCCGCTTTGTAAGCATCGTCGGCCCCGGCGGCATCGGGAAAACAACGGTTGCGCTCGCGATCGCCAATGAATTGATTTCAACATTCAAAGACGTTGGCCGGTTCGTCGATCTCGCGCCGCTCAAGGATGCCGCCCTGGTTCCGAGCTTGCTCGCGTCGTTGTTCGGTGTTCCGGTCTATTCCGGCAAGCCGATACCGAATTTGGCCGCGTTCCTGGAAGACAAGAACATGCTGATCGTGCTCGACTGCGAGCATATCATCGAAGCGGTCGCCGAACTGACAGAGTCATTGCTCAAGAGTGCGCTGGGTCTGCACATCCTGGCGACCAGCCGCGAACCATTGCGCGCATCGGGCGAATTTGTCCGGCGTTTGCCACCTTTGGAAATGCCTCCCAAATCGTTTTTGACGACGGCCGCGGACGCCGTAGCTTCTCCGGCGGTGCAACTCTTCGTCGAGCGCGCGTCGGCGAGCGTCAACAACTTTGAAATGACCGATACGGACGCTCTTCTCGTCGCCAATATTTGCCGGCGTTTGGACGGAAATCCGCTCGCCATCGAGCTTGCCGCCGGCCGCGTCGATGCTTTCGGCATAGACTGTGTCGCGAAGCGACTTGTCGATCGTTTTGGCCTACTCAAGAGCGGCCGGCGGACGGCCCTTCCGCGACACCAGGCGCTCGCCGCGACGCTGGATTGGAGCTACGATCTGTTGACGGATACCGAGCGCGCTGTGCTCCGCCGCTTGTCCGTTTTCTCCGGGGAATTTTTGCTCGAGGCTGTGACGGTCGTTGCGGTCGGTGGCCAAGTTGCTTCGTCAGAGGTCGTCGATTGCGTCGCAAAGCTCGTCTCAAAATCTCTGGTCGCAGCAGAAGTAAACGATGCGGTCACCCACTATCGCCTGCTTGATACGACGCGTGCCTACGCGCGCGAAAAACTGGCCGAAACGGCCGAGGTTGGGGGCGTGGCGCGAAAACACGCTGAATATTGCCGTGATCTTCTTGAACGTGCTGGAATTGAATCCACCGTGCAAAATCCGGGCGTGTGGTTGATCGCCTACGGCGGCCAGGTTGACAACGTGCGTGCCGCGCTGGATTGGGCGTTCTCAGCCGATGGAGACGCGTCGATCGGCATATCGCTCACGATCGCCGCCGTGCCTCTTTGGATCAACTTGTCGTTGATGGATGAATGCCGGCAGCGCGTGAGGCGGGCTCTTTCGGACGTTCGAATGGGGGATGGTCAAGTTGCGAGCGGCGAGTTGCGATTGCTCGCGGCTTTGGGCGCTGCTCTGTTTTCCATAGGCCCTGCACCGGAATCCAAAACGGTCTGGACGCATGTTCTGGAGATCGCAGAGAGCCTGCAAGAAACCGATTACAGGCTGCGTGCTTTCTGGGGATTGTGGACGGTTTGTGTTACCGGCGACAATCAACGAAAAGGGCTATCGCTCGCCCGGATGTTTGCAAATTTGGCGTCAGAGACAGCCGATCCGCATGGCATGCTGATGGGGGATCGCTTACTCGGTACCTCGCATCACTTCTTGGGCGAACACGACATTGCGCGGCGTCACATCGAGCGCTCGATTGCTGGCTTCGAGCTTTTAGACAATACCTCTCACACGACACGCTTTCTATTCGATCAATCTTTGGCCGCTCGCATCTATCTCGCGAAAATTGACTGGCTTCGGGGTTTCCCGGACAAGGCGATGCACGAGGTCCGAAGCTGTGTTGACGATGCCCAGAAAACGGGCCATTCGCTTTCACTCTGCTACGCGCTTGGGCTTGGCGCTTGCGCGACGGCGCTGCTGGTCGGCGATTTGGCAACAGCGGAACGCTATGTCGCGATGCTTCTCGATCATTCAGTCAGGCACGTGCATGCCCTCTGGGACGTCATGGGCCGATACTTAAAGGGCGCAATACTGGTGAGGTCCGGCAATCACCGCGGCGGATTGCAATTGCTTCAAACGGCGACAAATCAATTTCGCGAAGCTGGCTTCGTTCTGTACCGCACGGCGTCTCTGGGAGAACTTGCCGAGAGTTGGGGCAGCGTCGGAAATGCTGCGACCGCGCTCGCCGCAATTGATGAAGCCTTGCTGCAATCAAAGCTCAACGATGAGCTTTGGTGCATACCGGAACTTCTGCGGATCAAAGGTGAAATGTTGGTCCTTGAGGCCGGTCCTGACGCCGCTGCTCTGGCCGAGGAGCATTTCTCTCAATCGCTCGATCTAGCGCGGCAGCAGAACGCCCTATCGTGGGAATTGCGAACCGCTATCAGTTTTTCGAGGCTAAAGCGGGATCAGAATTGTCCGCACCAAGCGCGCGACCTGCTTGTAGCCATATACGCCCGATTCACTGAGGGCTTTAAGACGGCAGATCTACAATCTGCAAGTCGCCTATTAAGCGAATTGAACTGACCTTCGCTCGGACACAAGGTCAGCATTGCTTACGCGACGCAGGGAAAATCGCTTTACCAAGATTTACCACCGCTAACTTCACTCTACTGGGGCTTTTGCGCCTCGTGGCGTATCGATCAGCCGCGGAACGTGTGGCCGCGAGTGAAATGTCACGACAGCACAGGAACCAGGCCATGACCAAAATCGTCACGAAGGATGGCACCAAGATTTTCTATAAGGACTGGGGCAATGGCGAACCGATCTTCTTTCACCATGGTTGGCCGTTATCGGCCGACGACTGGGATGCCCAAATGATGTTCTTCCTGGACAAGGGCTATCGCGTCATTGCTCACGACCGCCGCGGCCATGGCCGCTCCACTCAGACGGCCAACGGCCACGACATGGACACCTACGCCGCCGACGTCGCAGAAGTCGTCAAAGCACTTGATCTCAAAGGCGCGATCCACATCGGACATTCCACCGGCGGCGGCGAGGTGACGCGTTATGTCGCGCGATACGGTAAGGGCCGCGTATCGAAGGCTGTCCTGATCAGCTCGATTCCTCCCACCTTCATGAAATCGGAAAAAAATCCGGATGGGGTGCCTAAGGAAGTCGTCGACAGCATTCGCGATGGGACTGCGAACCATCGCTCCCAGTTCTATAGGGACATCACAATTCCGTTTTACGGATTTCAATCGCCCAGGCGCGGCGGTCTCCGAGGGCATTCGCGAAAACTGGTGGCGGCAGGGCATGATGGGCGGCGTCAAAGCCCAATATGACTGCATCAAGGCCCTTTCCGAGACAGAGTTCTACGACGATCTCAAGACGATCGAAGTCCCGGTCCTGGTGATGCATGGCGAAGACGACCAGATCTGTCCATTCCCGACCACCGGAGCGAGATCCGTCAAGCTTCTGAAGAATGGCACACTCAAGTCCTACCCCGGCTTGCCGCATGGCATGCCGACCACTCATGCCGACCTAATAAACGCTGATCTGCTGGCCTTCATTCGCTCTACCGGCCTAGCAAGGAACGCAGCGTAGCGGCGACGAGAAGCGGAGGGGGGAGTTGTTCCCCCCTCAATTCAGGCAACAAGCAAGCGTCCATCGCTTTTTTGCGAACAATCTCGAAAATGCCCATCGAGAGTCAGTGGAACGCCCGACATCGGTGTGACCTGCTGAATTATTGAAGCCCCTGGCGAGTATTACGCCGCCCTGGGCCGCCATCACCGGAATTCGGTTTTGATTTCGCCCGATTTTTCTGAAACAACGCGCTTGTCGAATCTTAACGCGCTGTCCCCTGTTATGCGGTGCCGGGACAACTAAAAGCTCTTTCATGACCGATTCTGCTTCGGGCGGCGCATCCGCCGGCACGGCGTTAACGGGCACCCCGGCCGCCGGCGAGAGGCCGATCGGCAAAATTTCCTGGCTCACCGCGACCGCGATCGTCGTCGCTGACATGGTCGGCGTCGGCGTCTTCACCAGCCTCGGATTTCAGGTCAGCGGCATAAAATCGGGCTTTGCGCTGTTGGCGCTTTGGGTGGTCGGCGGCGTCATCGCGCTGTGCGGAGCGTTCTGCTACGCGGAACTCGCCGCGATGCTGCCGCGCTCCAGCGGCGAGTACAATTTTCTGCGCCGGATCTATCATCCGGCGTTCGGCTTTGTCGCCGGCTGGCTGTCGGCGACCGTCGGCTTTGCGGCGCCGACTGCGCTCGCGGCGCTGGCCTTCGGCGATTATTTCAGATCGATCGCCCCCGGCGCGCCGCCGCTCCTGTCAGGCTTCGCCATCATCTGGCTCACCGCGCTGGTGCATTTGTGCGGCCTGCGCTTCGGCGGCGCCTACCATAATGCCTGGACGGCGCTCAAAGTCGCCCTCATCGCAGGCTTCATCATCGCCGGCTTCGCGTTCGGCGACCGGGCGCCGATTTCGTTTGCGCCGGGCGCCGGCGACTTCGCCGCGATGACCAGCGCGCCATTCGCGATCAGCCTGGTGTTCGTGCTGTATTCCTATTCCGGCTGGAATGCCGCGACCTATATCGCCGGCGAAGTGCGGGAGCCCGGCCGGAACCTGCCCCGCGCGCTGTTTCTTGGCACCGCGATCGTGACCGTTCTCTATGTCGGCCTCAATGCCGTCTTTCTGTTGACGACGCCGCTCGCGGAACTGGCCGGCCAGCTCGACCCCGCCATCGTCGCCGGAAGGCACGTATTCGGTGAGCTTGGCGGCCGCGCCGTCGGAGGGCTGGTCTGTCTCGGGCTGGTATCCTCGATCAGCGCCATGACCTGGATCGGACCGCGCGTCACCATGACCATGGGCGAGGATTTGCCGTTGCTGCGGGCGTTCTCGCGCCAATCAAGGCAGAACGTCCCGGCCGTCGCCATCCTGTTCCAGCTCGCTGTCGCCAATCTCTTGCTGTTGACCCAGAGCTTTGAGGCGGTGCTGGATTTCATCCAGTTCAGCCTCACATTCTGCTCGTTTTTTACCGTGCTGGGTGTCATCAAGATGCGGATCACCCACCCAAATATGGCGCGGCCGTATCGCGCCTGGGGTTATCCGGTGACACCGCTGGTCTTTCTCATCGTGACGGCGTTCGTGATGTATTATCTTGTCGTCAACCGGCCGCTGCAATCACTGGCGGGAATTGTAATGATGTTGTCCGGCTTGGTGTTGTATTATGGTTCGCGGCTGCTATCGAACGCAACTGCGGCCGATGCATCCGGGACGGCAGCCGTGAAAGTGGATGGCCTCGATCGTGGGTAAGATGATGGTTGCCGCCCTGGTGGCGGGCATGCTGGCGCTGATTGCGGCGCCGGCGCGCAGTGCGGAGACGGCAAGCCCTGACGATACCGCGCGCTTTCTCGCCGGCCTGCCGCTGGCACCGGATTCGCCGCTCGCCGCCCTCACCGATAATCCGCGCTGGGCGGCGCATGCGCGGTCCTTCAATACGATTTTTGCGCAGGAAGACCGCGCCACATTATCCAAGGTCCGCGCCTTCGCCGCGGCGCGGCTTGGCAATTATCACGACACCTTGCTGTACATGTTCAGCGGGCCGGATTTTCTATACGCCACGTCGTTCTTTCCGCATGCCTCGACCTATGTGTTCAGCGGCCTGGAACCGGTCGGCGACATCCCGCAACTGACGAGCCTGCCGAACGGCAGTGTCGACCAGACGCTGCAAAATCTGCAGGCCTCGCTCTACACAATTCTCAATCTCAGCTTTTTCATCACCAAGAACATGCAGTCCCAGCTCAACGAAGGCCCGGTCTTCGGTACGCTGCCGATCCTGTATGTGTTCCTGGCGCGGACCGGGAAGACCATTCACGAGGCGAGTTTCGTCAGCATCGACGCCCAGGGAAATTTCATCGCGCCGAACGAACCCGCAGCGAAAGGTCAGGACAAACGCAGCCTGGGCGAAGTCACCCGCGGCGTGAAGATCGTATTTTCCGAGGGTAGCGGCCCCAAGCAGACGCTTTATTATTTCAGCACCGATCTCAGCGACGACGGCGTGCGGCGATCGGGTTTCCTTGCGTTCTGCGCCAAATTCGGCGCGACCGACAGCTTCGTCAAAAGCGCGTCGTATCTGATGCACACCGGCGGCTTCAGCAAGGTCCGCAACTTCCTGCTCGACCACAGCGCCACCATCCTGCAGGACGACAGCGGCATTCCGCTGGCCGATTTCGATACCAGAAAATGGCACTTGCAGCCGTTCGGCCGCTATCTCGGCCCGCTGTCGATATTTCCCGGCACCGGCCAGCCGCGCATGGCGGAGCTTTATCGCACCGGCAATGCCATCCCGCTCGACTTCGGCATCGGCTATCGATGGAAACGCGACGAATCGAACCTGCTGCTGGCGGAGCGGGCCGGACCGCAGGTGGCCGACGCCGGCGTTAACCTTTCGTTAACCACGCCGGTGGACGGCGCCGCGGGGATCGCCGTCGGATCGCCAGACACCCCCGGTTGGGCCAAAGTGCACCCGAAATTCGTTGCCAGCGCAGCAAAACCGCCAGTTTCCACGCAGCGGTCGATGCGCGATGCGCTGTTTTTCCTCGGCCCGCGCCGCTAGGCTGGAGCTGAAATCAGTCAAATTAACGACAAAGTTGTCGGCAAGTTTGCAGTGTCCGTGGGACGGGGAAACATTGCCAAATCGGGTTCGAGACCCAGTATTGCCGCTGGCGTCGCGCCGGCCGCCGGTCGGCTCGGGCGCTGCGCCACGCGCGCGCCATTTCCATGCCGATCCGGAACAGCGGCGGCGCGGCGAGCCGGTTATACCGTCCGCGGCTCCGGCCCGCGTTACCAGCCCGGTCAGGCGCAACCGCTACACACCGGATCGAAAATCAGTTTCGCGGCCGCATACGCTGTGGAATGCGGTTGAGCGGAACCTGCTGCCGATTTCCGGCGTCTTTCTCGTCTTCGGCGCCATCGGCTGGGGCTTGCTGCTTTATGGCGAATTGCATGCGTCCGGTCTTTTTGATCCGGCGCCGCACTCGGTTTATGCGACCGCCGCCGACGCCGATCTGGGCGGCGTGAAATCGGACTCGATGGGCGCGCCGGTTTACATGCCGCGCAACCAAACGCTGGTCGCGATGCATTCAAGCAGCGCCGCCGTAAGCGAGGATCGCACGGCAAGTATCGGCGGCGAAACCGCGTCGGCCGTCGTGGCCCGGGAGTGGAGTTTGTTCACGCCGCAGCAGGATGCCGAGCGCACAGTCGTTCCGAAACCAGTGATGACGAGACCGGTCCGCGTCGCCTCGATCGACCGCACGCCGCCGCAGATCGCGGCGCGCAACCCGGCCGTGGCTTCTGTCCCGTCGGGCGTTCCTGCGAATATCGCGGCGAAGACGAGCCTTGTCGATTTCGCCACCGCGCCGTTCCCCTATCACGGCGAAGTGCCGGGGACGGATCGGCCGTTCCTGTCGGCAGACGAAGAAGGCGATCTGCGCCACGTCAATTACCGCGGCCACGTCTTCGAGGAATCGCAGACTTTCGGCGACGACCATGTGTTGCTGCACATCCCCGCGAATTTCGATCCGAGCCGCCCCGCCGTCATGGTGGTGTTTTTCCACGGCCACGGCGCCACTCTGGCGCGCGACGTTCGCGACCGGCAGCAATTGCCGGAACAAATTTCGGCCGCCGGCGCCAATGCGGTGCTGGTGGCGCCGCAATTTGCCGTCGACGCGGCTGATTCCAGCGCCGGAAAATTCTGGGAGCCCGACGGCTTCAAGCGCTTCCTCGGCGAGGCGGCGCAAAAGCTCGCAGCGCTCTACGGCGATCCGCGCAGCGCGGGAGCATTCGCCAAAATGCCGATCGTGCTGGTCGCCTATAGCGGAGGCTACGGGCCTGCACTGTCCGTCCTCGCCCGCGGCGGCGCCAATGCGCGCATTCACGGCATCGTCCTCCTCGATGCGCTTTACGCCGGCATCGATCAGTTCGCGGACTGGATCGCCAACAACAGATCGGCGTTCTTCGTCAGCTCCTATACGCCCTACACCGCACGCAACAACGCCGAGCTCGAACATGCGCTGAGCGGGCACTCGGTGCCCTACAGTTCCGAACTGCGGCGCAACGACCTCAACGGGATGGTAACCTTCCTGCCGGCCGGCGATGTCGCGCACCGCGATTTCGTCACCCATGCCTGGACCGATAATCCGGTCGAGGACATTTTGGCACGGATGGACGATATCGATCCGATGATCCGCAGCGCCAGGGTGACGGCGGCCAGTTCCGCAGCCGGCGCGGCAAAACGCGACTAAGCAGCACCGTTGCCGATTTCTTGTAGCTCCGCATAGGCCCGCGGCAGCAAGCCTGCGAGCCTGAGCGCCCAGGCGCGCTCGCCCTCGGCATCGGCGATCAAATCCTGGCGGATTTCGATCAGGACGTGGTGCAGACCGCGGCGCTCGGCGTGCACCGGGATGGTGTAGTCGGAAGCGTCGGTCACCATGTATGGCGCATTGTCGCCAACAACGAGGCCGGCTTCCGCATCGAGCAGCGCCATGAGGCGGCGGGCGAGGCGCGGATCGCGATGATAAAGCACTCCGGCATGCCAACGCCGCACCGCGTTCTCGAACACCGGCGTGAAGCTGTGCAGCGCGATCAGCGCCACTTCGCGTCCGGCCTGGCGGCGGCGATCGAGCTCCGCTTCGATGCGCGCGTGATACGGCCAGAAAATCTCGCGCGCGCGTCCCGCCTTGCTGGCCTCGTCGAGACCGATATTGCCGGGGATCGCGGTGCGTTCGCTTTTTTCCGGGATCGATGACGGCGCCTCCAGCGGGCGGTTGCAGTCGATGACAAGGCGCGAATAATTTTGTTGGATCAGCATCGCGTCGAGCGCGTCGGCCAGAATCCGGCCGAGACCGGCGATGCCGATGTCCCAGGCGATGTGGCGCTGGCGTTCGGCGGCGGATATGCCGAGCGCGGCGAGCGAACGCGGGATGATATTGCCGGCATGATCGGCCACCAGCAAAAATGGCGATTTGCCGCCGGCATTGTGCACGGAAACCGGCGCCGGCTCGTCGGCCGCCAAAAGGCGTCTCGGCAATTCGTTCATCAATGCTTTCCCTTGAGATAAATATGCGCGTTATTGGCCCAAGAAATGCATGTTAAAGACACGCGTCGCAAGGTTCCATCGATGCATGCCGGAGGAACGTTTGATGAAGATCCGCGCCGGCTACCAGATTTCCTATGACTGCCCGCAGCCAACGCCGATGATCCTGACGCTGAGCGTGCACCCGTCGCGCGTGCCGGACCTTTTGACCTGGGATCGCATGCAGATCGAGCCGCCGATCACGCCCAACACCTATCACGACGGTTTCGGCAATTTCTGTCATGTGATCCGCGCGCCCGCTGGCCGGCTCACCATGTCCGCCGATTTTCTGGTTCGCGACAGTGGAGCGCCCGACGACATCGCCGCGTCTGCCGAACAGCACGCATTGGAAGACCTTCCGGTCGAAACCCTGGTTTATCTGCTCGGCAGCCGCTATTGCGAGACCGACCGTTTCACCGAGATTGCCTGGTCGACCTTCGGCAAAGTTGCCAAGGGCTGGCCGCTTGTTCAGGCCATCTGCGATTACGTCAACACGCGCATCAAGTTCGGCTACGAGCATGCGAGCCCGACCAAGACCGCTTGGGACGCGCATTCCCAGCAGCGCGGCGTGTGCCGCGATTTTGCCCACCTCGCGATCACGCTGTGCCGCTGCATGAACCTTCCGGCGCGCTACTGCACCGGCTATCTCGGCGATATCGGCGTGCCGCCCGAAGACACGCCGATGGATTTTTCCGCCTGGTTCGAAGTCTATCTCGGCGGCCGCTGGTACACGTTCGATGCCCGCCACAACGTTCCGCGTATCGGACGCATTCTGATGGCGCGCGGGCGTGACGCCACCGATGTCGCGATCGTAACCTCGTTCGGCCCCTGCACGCTGGCGGGCTTCAAGGTCGTCACCGACGAGGTGACGTCGTCGGCCGTGCCGCGATGTGAGGGTCCTATCGACTCTGTTCGTGCCGGCGCGCCGCGGTCGCAAGCCCGAAAGCTGCGGCGGCCGCGATAATGATGCCGCTCATCCAGGGCAGCCCGGGTGCGAGTGCCAGCAGCCAGGTCCCGATCGCGGGACCGGCGGCGTCGCGCAGGTCTGACGCCACGGAGAATGCCGCCTGATAGGTCGCCTGCGCCGTCTTTGGCGCCAACTCGGTTATCACGGTCTGCACCAGCGGCCCGTACAGCATTTGCGACAGCGCCAATAGCGTGACCGCGACGATCAGCGAGACGAGCGCCGGCGACGCGAACAGGCAGGCAAAGGCTATCACCTGCATCACGCCGCTCAGCGACACGATGGCAAAGCCACTCAGGCGCGAACTTCCCTGCGTCACCGGAAATTGCAGCAAGACGCCGAGCGCACCCGCATAAGTGAACAGGAGCCCGACGCCGGACGCCGAGAGCGTGCCGGCGGCATTGGCGTAGAGCGGCGTCACGGCGTAAATCCAGCTCAGCGCGATCTCCATCGCCGCTGCGGGAAGCAAGAGGCTGGCGAGACGGCGATCGTGAAATGCCGCGGTCAGCACCATAAGAGATTCGTCGTCGTCAGCGTCCTCGCCGCTCGCCGATTGCGGGCGGGTTTCCTTGAGCAGCGTGGCGACGATGACGGTGGAAGTCAGCAGCGTGACGGCCGCGCCGAGAAAGACCAGGCGCAGCGAGTGTAGCGCCAAAAGCGCGCCAAGCGCCGGGCCGACCATGCCGCCGGCATTCGACATCACCCGGCGCAGCGCGAAACACGCGCGGCGGCGCTCTTCCGGCACGACGTCAGCGATCACCGTCGCAGCGGTCGGATGCAGCACGCTCTCGAACATGCCGATCGCAATCAGCGCCACCGCCGCGGCTATGGCGCCATGGATGAAGAACAGTCCGAGAAAGCCCAAGCCCACGCCGGATGTCGACACCAGCAGCACCGGCCGGCGGCCGATTCTGTCGGCGATGCCGCCGACGAATGGCGTCGCCAGCAATTCGCCGCCGGCATAGCAACCCAGCAGCAGGCCAATGAAGACGATCGGGATGCCGGCGACGTCGTGCGCCCACAGCGCAAAGAACGGCATCAGAATGCCGTCCGCCGTGGCGGCGGCGAAAAAGAGCAGCATGCCGATGCGGGCGGCGACCGGCGCGTCGCTGAATGTGGCAATGCCTGCGGTGAAGATTTTGAGAAATCGTTTCACGTCCAACCTCCAAACGCTCGATCAGTTCGTCGCGCGACATGCACGGCGGTATCGGAGCGCGTTGGGTGACGTGAACGCTTACGGCGCAGCTCTGGCGCGGGCTTGCTTTAGCGCGAAGTGCGGCACATCGCAAGGGATGGTGCAAGCGACGGTCATCGAGCCGCAGGCATCAGAGCGACGGCAGAACCGCGCGTGACAGATAAAGAAACAGCGCGATGCCAAGGAGCCCTATCAGCATCGCAAGGGCGATGTCGAAGCGTTCGCCGGTCGAGGGAACCTCAGCGTCAGTTTTAATGTCCTTGGCGGTCCTGGCGAACCGCAGGCCGGCGATGACGATCATCGCGATGCCAATCGCAATGAAGGCGAGGCCGGCGGCGTCGGCGAAGGTTGAGCCGTGCGGGCTGAGCTGGCGCTGCGTCTGCGGCGCAATTGCCTGCAGGAACAGGTCGAACTTTTCGATGACGAAGCCGAAGGCCATCACGGCGATCGCAGTGCGGACCCAGGCAAGAAAGGTTCGCTCGTTGGCGGCATGGTCGCTGTAGCGCTTGATCATGAGATAGCCCCGGTGGATCGGCGATTCACGTTATAGCGCAACAGCATATTCCCGGCATCGACCGCCGGCCGCGGATGCGCGGGCGAGCGACAGAGACAAACATTGTCTTGGCAACGCAACCCATTGATTAACGATGCCTAAATGGATGTCGGCTAGCTAGGGAGAAAGTGGACAATCGCAGGGCGGGAACGCGCGATGCCTCTTGTGATGGCCGCATGCCTGACTGGCGCCGTGGCCGGCGTGATCGTTCTGATCGGCCGTCGATTCGGCGGCAACAACCGCATGCTCACGCTGGCGCTCAACCATATGAGCCAGGGCGTCGTGATGTTCGATACGGCGGGACGGCTCGCAGTCTGCAATCAGCGGTATTTGGAAATCTACAGTCTTTCTCCGGATATCGTGAAGCCGGGGGCCAGTCTCATCGACGTCGTTCGCCATCGGTTTGAGACGGGCAACCTCGACCGCGATCCCGTCGCCTACTGCGCCGAGCTCATGGATCTGATGAAGTCCGGAAAAGAGGTGAGCTTCGTGTCCGAGCTCACCGACGGGCGCGCCATCGCCGTCCTCAATCGCGCGATACCCGGAAGCAATTATTGGCTCGGCACGCACCACGACATTACCGCGCGGCGCGCCGCCGAACGGAAAGGCGCGTTACTAACGAACAGCAGTCGCGCCGCGCCGTGGTCGACGACGCCATCGCCTGGTTTCGCGGCAGCGTCGAAGGCGTGCTCAAGACGGTCACCGACAGCGTCGCGGCGATGCAATCGACGGCGACGGCGCTGGCCGCGACGTCGAACGAGAGCACCGCGCATACCGATGGCGCGGTGCGGACCTCCAACGACGCGTTCGGTGGCGTCGAGAGCGCCGCGGCCGCGGCGGACCAGTTGTCGAAGTCGATCGCCGAGATCAACCGCCAGGTCACCAGCGCCGGCGAGGTGGTCCAGGCCGCCGCCGCCGAGGCGCAATCGACCAACGAGACCATCGCCGGGCTTGCCCAGGCGGCGCAGAAGATCGACGACGTCGTCAAGCTGATCCAGAGCGTTGCCGGGCAGACCAACCTCCTGGCGCTCAATGCCACGATCGAAGCGGCGCGCGCCGGCTCGGCCGGCAAGGGCTTTGCCGTGGTCGCCTCCGAGGTCAAGGCGCTCGCCGTGCAGACCGCAAAGGCGACCAACGATATCGCATCGCAGATCGCGGCGGTGCAATCCTCGACGCAAAGCGCCGTGCGCGCCATCGGCAGCGTTACCGGGCGGATGGAGGAAATCCGGCAGTTCACCACGGCGATTGCCACGTCGGTCGAGCAACAACATGCCGCGACCGGAGAGATTTCGAACAATGTCGCTGCTGCCGCGGTGGGCACGCGGTCGGTGGTTGGCGTGCTGCAACGGGTCTCCGGCGCCATTGCCGACATGCACGGTTCGGCCGACACTGTCTTGACGGCATCGACCGCCGTCGAGAAGGCCGCCGAGAGCCTGCGCGACAGCGTCGACGGTTTTCTGCGCAAAGTGGCGATGTAGCGCGCCTTCAGGGCATGATCCGGAAAAGTGGATACCGGTTTTCCGACAAGATCATGCTCCATCGAAATTCTGGAGCGTCAATCGATTCAATATGAAGCGATTGCTCTTCAGGAGCGGCGCTGCCGCAGCGGCTCCGTCGCCACGCGGACAAAGGTCGAGATGATTTTCAGCCCGGCCTGGAGCGAACCGCGCAGCGAACCCGCGACTTTCGATTCGCCGCCGATGCGGCGCCGGTATGCCACCGGCAGTTCAAGCACCCGCAAGCCCAGGCGCGCCACCCGCATCTGCATTTCCAGATTCCAGCCATAGGTCATTTCGCGCATGCCGAGCCCGAGCAGGGTGTCGCGGCGAATGGCGCGGAACGCGCACATGTCGGTATAGCGCACGCCATAAAGCAGCTTGGACAGCCAGCCGGCGACGAGGCCGGCGAAGAGCTGATGCGCTCCGATACTGCCCGGCTCGCGCGCCCCGCCAGCGCGCGAGGCGATGACGAAATCGAAATCGCCAGCACGCAGCGGCGCCAGCAAAGCCGGGATGCCGGCGGGATCGTCCGCGCCGTCGCCGTCCATGAAGACGACGATGCCGGCCTCGTCGGCCGCCTGCGCGCCGGCGAGACAGGCGCGGCCGTAGCCGCGGCCCGCGGCAATGACTTCGGCACCGGCGTCGCGCGCGCGTTCCGGGGTGCCGTCACTGCTGCCGCCATCGGCAACGATCACCCGGTTGACGATATCGCGGGGCAATTCGGCGACGACGGCGGCGATCAATTCCGCTTCGTTGAACGTCGGAATGATGACGGCTACCCGTTCCGCCTGCGGCGGCATGGCTACAAGCTCCAGCGCAATCCGCAGCTGGCGCAGGCGTCGGGCGGCTTGTTCGATTTGAGCGCCTTGCGGAAATCGCCATAGGCCGGTCCGGTCCAGATTTCGCGCAAGCTCTGCTGGGTGGCATCGCCGAGCGTATAATTCTCGTAGCCGCGCTGCGAAAACGGCGCGATGCAGCACGGCAGCGCGCGGCCGTTGGCGGTGAAATACATCACCGTCCACGGCCGCCGGCACAACGACCATGGCGAGCCGGTATCGCTGCGCTTCAGACTGACGCCGGGCTCCGAAGCGCCGCCTGAAGCGCTGAACTCGATGCCGAGCGTGCGGGCAAGTGCCGCGGCACGCTCGATATGAACCGCCTCGTCGCCGGATAGCTGCTCGTACAGCGCCTGATCCGGCCGCGCCTTGCCGATGGCGTCGTCCTTGAAGAACACCAGCCGCTGCAGGTGGACTTCCCTGACGCCGGTATCCGCGGCGACGCGGACAAAATCCGGCAGTTCCTCGATGGTTTCCCGCAGGCCGGTCAGCCACGCCGAAACCCGCGGCTTGGCGTGACCTTCGCGCTCCTGCAGTTCGCGGAACGCCCGCACGTTTTTCAGGATGCGATTGAAATAATTCTTGCCGCGAATGGCGAGATAGGATTTTGCGTTCGCCGCGTCGAACGAGACACGCAACTCATCCAGCTCGGCGGCAATCAGCGCCCGGCCGTTTTTCTCGTTGAGCACGGTGCCGTTGGTGTTGAACAAGACATAGGAGCCGCGATCCTTCAGATAACGCACCATGCGCGGCAAATTCTTCACCAGCATCGGCTCGCCGACGCCATGCAGCACGGCGCGCTGCAATTGCGGGATTTGATCGACGATCGAGGTGAACAGCTCCCAGCTCATGTCGGCCGGCGGCTCGAGCTCTTCGTAGGTGCGCGGACAGGTGGTGCACAAAAGATTGCACCGGTTGGTGGTCTCCAGATAAAGGCAGACCGGCTCGCGCTCGGGGATTTCGCTGTCCGTCGGCACGTTCTCGAAATAGCGTGCCGAATCGATCGCCCGTTTTGTCGCCGCCCGCTGCATCGTGTTTCCGCCCTGACTAATCACCGGCCGCATCGTCGCGGCTCAAGCACGCACTTCGTCGATCTGCATGACGCGTTCGATCCGGCCGCCGAAATCATGATCGCGCCACAGCCGGCCGAGCAATTTCGCCGTCTGCACGGCATAATGCGGCGGATGGGTATCGGGCCGGCGCTGTCCTTCGCCGCCGAGCTCGTCATAGAGCCGGCGCAGGCCGTCGATCTCGTCCACATCGTACCAGACCGGCAAGGTGTGGACTTCGAGGCCGATGTCGCGGGCGCGTTGCTGCGTTTGTTCGGCGACGCGCTCCGTGCTCCAGGCGATATCGTCAAACATGCGGCGGTGTGCGGCCTTGAGCCCGAGGAGATAATAGCCGCCGTCATGCGAAGGACCGAGCACGGCACGATCGCCCGGCCGCGCCAGCACTGCGGCAGTCTCGATCAAGAATGCCGTGGGCAGCGTCGGGCTGTCGGAATTGAGCACCACGGCCGAGCCGTGGCCGCGGCCTAAAATCTGTTCGATGGTGTGGAAGAGGCAATCGCCGAAGTCGGGCCACCAGGCGCCGATCAAGCCGATCGCTCCCGGCAAGGTGCGGCGGAAGAAATCCTCCGCGCCGGTTGGGCCGTACGCCGCGTAACCGGCAATACCGGCATGCGGCCCCGCGTGATGCGCCGCGAGCAGAACGTTGTCGGCAACATCGCAAAGAAACGCAGTGTTGAGCGCGGCGGCTTCCTCGAAGGTCAGCGGCGGCACCAGGCGGGTCTTGGCGCGGCCGGGCGCGGAGGCCTTGGCCATGAATGCGATGCCGCAGGACGCCGTCGCGTCGGACGCCGCCACGGTGTCAGCAGACGCAGTTTTGCCGTCAAATCGATCCGCACGATTCATGCGATGCCCCCTTGAACCAATCCAGCAACGCAATATGGACTTGCTTGCCAAAGCGGCCGGCAAAGCGCCAATCACTTCCGCCTCAGTCCCACTAAGTCGTGAAACAACAAAAAGTTATCCGGCTCACAAAGTCGTGATCGCGCCGCGGATTTCAGCGGCGCGCGAGCGCGACGCGGATGCTGTCGTCATTCGGAACGACTGCAGCATCGGTCTCTTTCCATGTCGGTGCAGCGGCATAATCGCTGCGCGGCATATCGAGTGACGCAAGCGAGCGGCCCAGAATTCCCACTACTTCGATCGGCACCGCCACCGGCCTGGCGCCCCAACCGAACACGCCGCCATAATCCACAATCAACTCCAGCTTGTTTTGTTTCGTTAGCACTACCTGCATGACGTGGCCTAGCGTGCGATTGGCGTCGTCGAGCACCGGCAGGCCGATGAGATCGCCGACGCGCACCGGCTGCGGAAAGCGCCGGGCCATACGCTCGGCTTCCGCCATGTCCTTTGCCGCCATGGCCTTGTCCCCGGGACCCATGCCGGTCGGCGGAATCATCGCCTGCGCGACAACGAGCGCCGAGTCGGACGTCGCCGGACGGGCCGCTGTCGCCGCAGGCACAGAGAGAGCGAACGCGCAGCCGATTGCCAGAACGGCCGTCATAAATTGCGACTGCATTTCGTGCCCCTGTCCTGAAGTTCGCAATTGTTTGCAGCATCCCCTCACGCGAACTCCGGAAGCGAAGGGACCCGGCCGACGCGGGATTTGAGCGCAGATTTCGAAATCCGAAGCCACCTGGCGCTCGATCACGGCAACTTCAACTCCACCGTATTAGCCCAACAGCCGATCAAACACTCCACGCGATTTTGTGAACCGCCTCAGCTTGCGCCTGCAATACGACACCCGTACTGTCGCCCAACACCGATCTGGATCGTATCGCTCGCGCGTCGCGCATCCACTCCGGGAAATTTCATACTCTACGAAAATTCAACGATCGCGGGATTCTCGATGTCAAAGCTGCCCGCCACATCAGCCGCACACACGGCGCGTCTGCATCCGCTTCCGCTCCGCATCATGCACTGGATCAATGCCGTCGCCATTTTCATCATGATCGGCAGCGGCTGGAAAATCTACAACGACGACGTGATTTTCGGCATCCTGCATTTTCCCGACTGGATCGTGATCGGCAAATGGGCGCAGTACGGACTGCAATGGCACTTCTTCGGCATGTGGATTTTCGTGCTCAACGGGCTTGCTTATCTGTCCTATGGCATTGCGACCGGCCGGTTTCGGCGCAAACTGTTTCCCGTCTCGATCCGGGAAGTTCTCGCCACGGTCGGCGACGCGCTGCGGCTTCGGCTGCGCCATGACGATCTGACGCATTACAACGCGGTGCAGAAAATCCTCTATCTGGGCGTCATGCTGGTCGGCATTCTGATTGTGATTTCCGGTCTGGCATTGTGGAAGCCGATCCAGTTCTCCCCGCTGGCCGCGCTGTTCGGCAGTTTCCAGACAATCCGTCTGGTGCATTTCCTCTGCATGTCGGCCATCGTCGCCTTCATTCTGGTTCACGTCTCGCTGGCACTACTGGTGCCGCAAAGCCTCATCGCCATGCTGACCGGCGGGCCGGTGGTTGACGAGACGCCATCGCCGCCCGGCGGTGCCGCGCCGGAAATCGAAGCAACGCGCTGATGTGGTGACATGATGCCGATACGAATCCGCGCTCCCTCGATTCTTCGCTCCCGCAAGCCGGAGAAGCCAACCGCGCCCGGCGCGATTGCACGGCTGCGCGACGACATCAACCGCCGCGGATTGCTGCGCGGCGCGGCCAGCCTCGGCGCACTTAGCATGCTGACGGGCTGCGACGTCAGCGAAGACACGCCGGTGCAGAAGATGCTGCGCGCGGTGTCGGCCTGGAACGACGGGGTGCAGGAGACGATATTCCGGCCGCAACATTTGGCGCCGACATTCAGCCCGTCGCAGGTGGTCAAGCCGCCGCGTTTTAACGCCTATTACGATATCGAAGACGTCAAGCCGGTCGACGGCGCGACCTGGACCCTGGAACTGGTCGGCCGCATCGCCAACAAGCAGCCGTGGACCGCCCAGCAGATCTACCAGCTGCCTGAGCAGGACCTGATCATCCGGCACATCTGCGTGGAGGGCTGGGATTATATCGGCGAGTGGTCCGGGCCGAATCTGCGCGATTTCTTGACCCGCGTCGGCGCCGACCTGACGGCGAAATACGTCTATTTCATCTGCGCCGACAATTATACCGAGAGCATCGACATGGCGAGCGCGCTGCATCCGCAGACCATTCTCGCCACCAAATATGCCGGCGATGTGCTGGCCGATCCGTTCGGCTTTCCGTTGCGGCTGCGCACCTCGACCAAGCTCGGCTACAAGAACGCCAAATGGATCAAGGCGATCGAAGTCACCAACGATTTCCGCGAGACGTTCTGGAGCAAGCAGGGCTTTAACTGGTTCGCCGGAATTTGACGGCGGCGGCCGAGCGGCGCCGGTCGCGAACCGTTACTCTTCGGCGCCGTTCCTCACATAAATTCGCCATCGCCCGTCGCGGGAATCCGCCAGATGGTAATCCGGGCTTGCGGCGAACGGGTCGTTGGTCCAGGCGCCGTCCTGCGGCACGACGACGACGACGTCGCAACTGAATTTTTTCGCCATATCGTCGACGTCGGCTTGCGTGCCAGTTCCGGCAAAGACGCGGATGAATTGCGCGTTGATCGCCTTGCGGCGGTCCGGCGGCAAAGGCGCAAAAGCAAGCGCCATTTCGCGGCCGGCAAAGCACGAACTGCGATCGGCAAGAAGCGCCCACGATATATTGGCGGGCCACGGCGTCAGATCCTGCAGGTACAGCGGATTGTTGGCGACGCGCGCGGTAGGTGGCGCATGGCGGCGCACCGCAGCCCATAATTCCGGCGCTTGCGCGAAAATCCGGTCGTCCGCCGCGGGCGTTCCGGCAAGGCTGCCGTAGATCGTTGCGGCGGTGTCGGGCAGGCTGAGCACGAGCCCGCCGAGCGCCAGAGCGATGATCAACAGGCGATGGCGCGCCCCCATCATGGCCGCCGCCGTGCCGGCGATCAGGACCATGGCGGCAGGCAAGACCGCGCGCAGGCCGAGATCGTTGACGTCGCCCAGCGTGCCGACCAAAAGCCACGAGATCGAAAGCCCCGCGGCGGCGAGCGCGATCAAGACCGCGACGGCGGTTTTCTCCAGCCCCGCCGCGCCCCGATATATGACCACGAGCGCAATCGCGCCGGCGACGAACGTCGCCGGGAACTCGATCGGCAAGAGAACGAACCAATAGGCCGGCACGTCGAGCACGCGGCGCAGCGTGTGCGGAAACATCGAGCCCAGTACCTCGAAATGACGAAAATGAATCGGATCGCCGCCGCGGCGCGCTGCAATCGTGGCGAACTGATCGCGGACGAACGGCGCCGCGATCAGCACGGCAAGCACAGCGGCCGCCGCGAGGCCGCCGGCGACGGCGATGCGCCGCGCCGGCCGCACGCTTGCGAAGACGAGCGGCGCCGCGGCCAGAGCCGCCACCGCAAAGGTGACCCCGCCGACATAGGATGAGCTTTCAAAGCCGGCGACGACAAGCAGCGCAAGGATGACGAAGCGCGCCGCGCTCGGCCGCTGCGCGTAGTGGACGACGAGCAGCATCGCTGCCACCACGCATGACGCCGCCATGACATGTTGCGGCACCCAGGGCGATTGGTACAACCAGCCGGCAAAGCCGGTGGGCGACGCCAGGAACGGTTCGAGCGCCCAGCTGCCGAAAAAAAAGCTCAGCGTTGTCCGCAGGGACATCGCCGCGGCGAGCGCAACGACAAGGATCGCCGCCCCGGATCGTTTGCTGAGCCAGACGGCAACGCCCATCATCAAGGTCAGTGAGGCAAATGCGGTGAACCAGGTGAGGCCGATATCGGCCTCCCAGCCGCTGACTTGCAACGGCAGCGCCAGCTCCGCGGCGCCGAAATGCCACAGATAATAGTAGGCCAGCCGGCCGGCGGTGCCGAACGGGCCAAAAACCGGATCGACCGGCGGCAGGCCCTGGCGCGTCATGGCGTCGATAATGGCGATCTTGGCGTGATCGAATATCTGGTCGGCGAGATGCACGCCGCCCCCGGAAAATTTGGGAACGATGGTGCTGGCCGGCACCAGCGCTAGAACCGCCGCAGCCGCGTAGCTCCACAGCGGTATTGCCGGCGCGCGCGCGCCGCCGTCCTGAGCGCTTGGCCGCAACAGCGCCGCTCCGGCAATGACGAGAGAAAGCACGGCCACGCCAACGACCGCCCGCGCGGAAAAGCCGACTAAAGTGAGGACCGGCAGCGTCGAAGCGCTGAAGACGGCCCAACCGATGACCGGCGCCGCGCCGAGCGCCAGCGCGCGCGGTAAGATATGGCGGGCCAGCGCATAACCGAACGCCATGCAAAACGCGGTCGCCACCAGCGCGCAAAGCAGAGCATTGACAATCGATGCCATAAAATCGCCAAGCCCGACACTGGTAGGACGAAACTGACCTCAGGCGCGCCGCAGTGCCTTATGCCGCTTTCGACACGGCGTCCACTGTCCGCTGGGGATCGAAGATGCCGCCGGCGGCGGCTTCAGGCGCCAGTCTGATTGAGAATATTGGTCCATTGCTCGACGGCTTGTCGCGCTTCGCGCACCGCCTCGGCAAAGGCTTCTTCTTTCTTGTAGTGCAGCCGCCAATGACCCTTGTCGTACATTTCCACCAGATGCGACAGCGCCCGCCGGGCGCCGAACAGCTGCCGTTCGGCGTTGTGGCGTTGCACTTCCGCAGTGAACACTTTGGTCATGGGTACGATTGTGCCTGCAAGACGTAAAAATAAAATCAAAAGCCGGCGCGGCGTCGCACATCGCACCCTTGGGCGCGTAATTCCGCGGGCTTTTGCCGCCCGCGAGTAATGAACAAAGAGTAAACTTCGACCGGTGTGGCATCCGCCGGCTGCGGACCGAATGCCGACGCGGTCGCGAGACCGCTCTGGAACTGCCCGCTCGAACTGGCATATTCTCCGTCCCAGGGAGGCGAACATGCGCAACCTGGGCTGTTTGACTGACAAATTTTTCAACGCCACTCCCGGACGCGGTCTCTTTGTCCTCACCGCGGCAGTGGCTTTACTCGCCGGCGCCGGCGTCGCCCATAGCGGGCCCTGCACGGCACAGATCGCCGCAGTGCAGGCGCAAATCGGCGCCACGCTGCCGGGCCCAAAGAGCGGCCCGACCTTCTCGCAAACTCTTGGCGCGCAGCTGCATCACCAGCCGACCCCGCAGGACGTCCAGCACGCCGAGCATGTCGCCAACAAAGACGGCGACGCCGCGATCGCGCGCGCGCGCAAGGCGGACGATGCGGGCGATGCCGCTGGCTGCAACGCGGCGCTCAACGAGGCAAAGCGCCTCTACGACATCGATCAGTGAGTCTCGCCGACGCACGGCGGTCGCGCCGCCAGCGCTGCCTCAATAGGCCTCTTCGACATAAATCGGGTCGACCGAGCCGCCCCAAGGGCCGTAATATTTTTCCAAAAGTTCCTGCGCCGGCGTCGTGACGCGCACCAAGCGGTCCTGCAAGACTTCGAGATAGCGCGTCTCGTCCTGGCCTTCGGCATCAAAACGCTTACGGCGCGCCAGCCCGGCGCGCGCCAGCGCCAGCATGTCGTTGGCGAGATCAAGCGCGGTGCGTCCGCGCACCGTCGCGGCGAGACCGAGTTTCGGCACCTGGTCGCGCAGCGACTGGCGTTCCTCGGCGGTCCAGTCCTTGACCAGGTCCCAGGCGGCATCGAGGCTCGCGTCGTCGTAAAGAACGCCGACCCATAAAGCCGGCATCGCCAGCAGATTCGGCAGCGAGCCGGAATCGGCGCCGCGCATTTCCAGATAACGTTTGAGCCGCACCTCCGGAAAGATCGTGCTGAGGTGGTTCGCCCAGTCCGAAATCGTGGCGCGCGCGCCGGGCATCGCCGGCAGCTTGCCCGCCAAGAGATCGCGAAACGATTGACCGGAAGCGTCGACATAGTCATCGCCGTGCTTGACGAAATACATCGGCACATCGAGCGCATAGTCGACCCAGCGCTCGAAGCCCATGCCCGGCTCGAAGGCCCACGGCAGCATGCCGGCGCGCGCGTTGTCGGTGTCGCGCCAGATTTCCGCGCGATCCGACAGAAAGCCGTTGGGCTTGCCTTCGGTGAACGGCGAGTTGGCAAACAACGCCGTCGTCACCGGCTGCAGCGCGATCGACACGCGCAGTTTCTTGACCATGTCCGCTTCGGAGGCGAAGTCGAGATTGGTCTGCACCGTGCAGGTGCGATACATCATGTCGAGACCGCGTGTGCCCACTTTCGGCATATAGGCGGTCATGATCTTGTAGCGGCCTTTCGGCATCTTCGGCATTTCCGCGAGCGTCCAGGTCGGCGTCATGCCGATGCCGAGAAAGCCGATGTGCAGCGGCTGCGCCACTTCGCGCACCTGCGCCAGATGCGCCATCAGTTCGCTCGATGTCTGGTGCACGGTTTCGACCTGCGCGCCGGACAGCTCGAACTGGCCGCCGGGCTCGAGCGAGATCGCACCGCCGCCGGTGACATCGAACAGGCCGATGACGTTCGGTCCCTCCATGATCGGCTGCCAGCCGAGCAAATGCTGCATGCCTTCGAGCAGCATGCGAATGCCGTGGCGGCCCTCGTAGGGCACCGGGCGGTGACCCTCGATCGTGAAGGCGAATTTCTCGTGCTCGGTGCCGATACGGAATTGCGATTTGGGTTTGACGCCCTGGGCAAACCAACTCACGAGATCGTCGCGCCGCTCAATCGGCGTCAGGTCGACTTGATCACGCGCCATGCAGGGTCCTGGAAAAAGCGGTCGCGAACTTATACGGAGCGCGCGTGGGAGCGCAATGCGGCGCGCATGACGTCTAGGTTGCGCATGATCAGGCGACGGCCTTGCGCAGCTGCGGCGGAAAGCGGCGATAGAAGGTTTCGCCCTTTTTCGCCATATCGAGCAGCAACTTGCCGGGCATGAAGCGTTCGCCGTAATCCTTCGCCAGCGAGTTGCACAAATCGACAAAGGCTCTGCTGCCCATGCCGTCGATATAGGAAATCGTGCCGCCGGTGAAAGGTGCGAAGCCGAAGCCGAGGATCGAGCCGACATCGGCCTCGCGGACATCGGTGACGACTTGCTCCTCGATGCAGCGCGCCGATTCCAGCGCCTGCATCGCCAGCAGCCGGCGCTTTAAAACCGCAATATCGATGGTGTCGGGATCGAGATGTTTCGGCTGCAAATCGGCCAGGCCCGGCCACAGCCGCTTCGGCGCGTTCTGCGGATAATCGTAAAAGCCCTTGCCGTTCTTGCGGCCGTAGCGGGCCCGTTTCTCCACCATCTCCTCAAGCAGCGCCTTTTGCTTGGCGTCGATCATTTTCGCTCCGAGATCGGCCTCGGTCGCCTTGAGGATCTTCCACGCCAGGTCGACGGCGACTTCGTCGTTGAGCGCCAGCGGCCCGACCGGCATCCCGGCCATGCGGCCGACGTTCTCGATCATCGCCGCCGGCACGCCTTCGGTCAGCATCAAATGACCCTCGCGGATATAGGTCCCGACCACCCGCGACGTATAGAAGCCGCGCGAATCGTTGACGACGATCGGCGTCTTGCGGATGGCGCGCACGTAATCGAGCGCCACGGCGAGCGCCACATCGCCGGTTTCCTTGCCCATGATGATCTCGACCAGCATCATGCGTTCGACCGGCGAGAAAAAGTGGATACCGATGAAGCGCGCTTTGTCCTTGAATGCCGCCGCGAGCGAGCTGATCGGCAGGGTCGAGGTGTTGGAGCCGAAGATCGCCTGGTCGCCGAGCACGTTCTGGGTCCGCGAAATGACCTCTTCCTTGATTTTGCGATCCTCGAACACGGCTTCGACCACCAGATCGCAATTCTTCAGTTCGACGTAATCGGCGGTCGGCTTGATGCGCGCCAGCACCGTGTCGCGGTCGGCGGTGGTGGCGCGGCCACGATTGACCTGATCGGTCATCAGTTTCTGCGAATGCGCCTTGCCCTTTTCGGCGGTTTCCGGATCGCGGTCGATCAGCACGACATCGAGTCCGGCGAGCGCGCTGACATAAGCGATGCCGGCGCCCATGAATCCGGCGCCGAGCACGCCGATCTTCTTCAGCGGCCTTACCGGCACGCCGGCCGGACGCCGCGCGCCCTTGTTCAGTTCTCCCATCGAGACGAACAAAGTGCGGATCATCGCGGCGGCTTCGGGCGAGCGCAGGATCTTGGCGAACCAGCGCGATTCGACGCGCAGCGCCTGGTCGATCGGCAACTGCAGACCTTCGTAGACGACCTGTAAAATGGCGCGTGCGGCCGGGTAATTGTCATAAGTCTCGCGCCGATAAATGGCGTTCGCCGGCGGGAACACCATCATGCCCGCCTTGGAATAGACCGGCCCGCCGGGCAGCTTGAAGCCGTCGCCATCCCACGGCGCTTTCGCCGTGCCGCCGGCCTTGATCCAGTCCTTGGCCGCGCGAACGAGATCGCCGGGCGGCACCACGGCGTCGACGAGCTTCATCGCCTTGGCGCGGCTGAGCCGCAGCTGGTCGCCCTTGAGCAGAAATTGCAGCGCGTCGGACGGCAGCAGCATGCGCGCGATGCGTTGCGTGCCGCCGGCGCCGGGAAACAGGCCGATCTTGATCTCCGGCAGCCCAAGCCTGGTCCGCTCATTGTCGGCGGCAATCCGATGATGGCAGGCGAGCGTCAATTCGAAACCGCCGCCGAGTGCGGTGCCGTTGATCGCGGCTACCCATGGTTTGCCGCAGGTCTCGATGCGGCGGTAGAGCAACGACAGTTTGCGGCTTTCATCGAACAGCCGCGCATTCGCGGCTTCGTCGCCCTGCGACTTCACCAGCTGCGCGAAAGTGCGGCTCAAGCTTTCCAGCATCTGCAGGTCGGCGCCGGCGCAGAACGTATCCTTGCCCGAGGTGATGACCGCGCCCTTCACTGCGCCGTCGGTCGCCAGTTCCTCGACGATCGCGGAGAGTTCCGTGATCACCGTCATGTCGATGACGTTCATCGTGCGCCCAGGCGCATTCCAGGTGACAAGCGCAACGCCGTCGCTGTCGATGTCGAGTGTGAAATTGGTGAAAGTCGTTTTGCTGTCAGCCATACGGTTCGCCGTTCCTGTGCGTATAACGCATGCCCTTATCGTCGCGCACGACCATCAGGTCGACATCGGGATAGGCAACGCGCTCGTGCTTTGAGCGGGTGCCGATTTCCAGATAGACGGCGTTGTGCGCCGATCTGTTGACGAGCTGATGTCCGTTCCGGCTGTTGGCCTTGAAGCCCGCGGCATCGCCCGGCTTGAGGACGCACTCGCCATCGTCTTCGACCAACACGACTTCGCCTTCGAGGATGTAGACGAGCTCGTCCTCGTTCTCATGCCAGTGCCGCAGCGCCGACGCGGCCCCGGGCCGCAGCGTCGTCAGGTTGACGCCGAATTGGTCGAGGCCCGCCGCGTTGCCGAGCCGCTTGCGTTCGCGGCCGACGACTACGCGATCGAACGGCGCCGGGTAATTGGTGCGGCTCTCGACAGCAAGCGCGGCGAGGTCGATCTTCGGCATCGATTCAGACCCGCTCGATGATGGTGGCGGTGCCCATACCGGCGCCGATGCAAAGCGTGACGAGCCCGGTCGAAACGTTACGCCGCTCCATTTCATCGACCAACGTGCCGAGGATCATCGCGCCGGTGGCGCCCAGCGGATGGCCCAAGGCGATGGCGCCACCGTTGACGTTGACCTTCGCGGCATCCAGATCGAAAGCCTGCAGGAAGCGCAGCACCACCGAGGCGAAGGCCTCGTTGATCTCGATGAGATCGATGTCGGCGAGTTTCATGCCGGCGGTTTTCAGGACTTTTTTGGTGACGTCGATCGGGCCGGTGAGCATGAGCGCCGGATCGGAGCCGATATTGGCAAAAGCGCGTAGCCGCGCGCGCGGTTTCAGTCCGGCCTTCTCTCCGGCCTCCTTGTTGCCGACCAGCACCGCCGCGGCACCATCGACGATCCCGGATGAATTGCCGGCGTGATGAACGTGTTTGACATATTCGACTTCCGGATGGGCCTGGATCGCCACCGCATCGAAGCCGCCCAGCTCGCCCATCTGCACAAAGGACGGCTGCAACGCGGCAAGCGACTGCATCGTCGTGCCAGGCCGCATATGCTCGTCCTTTGCCAAGATCGTTAGCCCGTTGACGTCCTTCACCGCCATCACGGAACGGCTGAAGCGGCCCTCGTCCCAGGCGAGCGCCGCGCGCTTCTGGCTCTCGACCGCATAGGCATCGACGTCGTCGCGTGAGAAGCCGTATTTGGTTGCGATGAGGTCGGCGGAGATGCCTTGCGGCAGGAAATAATGCGCGACCGCGATTGAAGGATCGAGCGCCCAGGCGCCGCCGGCCGAGCCAATACCGACGCGGCTCATCGATTCGACGCCGCCGCCGACCGCGAGCTGCTGTTGTCCGGACATGATCTGCGCGGCGGCGAAATTCACCGCGTCGAGACCGGACGCGCAGAACCGGTTGATCTGCACGCCGGCAACGCTGTCGCCATAGCCGGCGACGAGAGCCGCGGTGCGCGCGATATCGGCAGCCGCCTCGCCGACCGGATCGACGACGCCCATGACGACATCGTCGACCTGCGCGGTGTCGAGATTATTGCGGCTCTTGAGGGCGCCGAGCGCCTGACTTGCGAGATTGAGCGCGGTCACTTCATGCAGCGAGCCGTCGACTTTGCCGCGGCCGCGCGGGGTGCGCACGTGATCGTAGATGAAGGCGTCGGGCATGGCTTCCTCTCAACTCCGATGCAGTCGCAGCATCCGACCGCTATCCAATAGCTAGAATGCCTCGGCCGGCAATTCCATGGTCGACGCTGCCCCGGCTTTTATCCGCGCCAGATGCGTCGTCGCGGCAGGAAGCATCCGTTCCATGAAGAAGCGGCCGGTCGCGAGCCGCTCCGCCATTCGTCCCGTCGCACCAGCTCCTCCACCGGCCGTCTTGGCCTTGTCGCCGGCGCCTGCCGCTTTGGCGATCAGGCACCACATATAGCCGAGCGCGACCAGGCCGAAGAGATGCATATAGTCGGTCGCGCCGGCGCCGGCATTGTCGGGATTGCCGAGGGCGTTCTGCAAAAACCACACGGTCGCCTGCTGCAATTCGCCGAGCGCCTGACCGAGCGGCGCGACATAGGGCGCCATGCCCGCATCCGAGCCGTGCTCCTTGGTGTAGGCCGTGATTTCAGCGAAAAAGGCCTGCAGCGCCCGGCCGCCGTCTTTCGGCAGCTTGCGGCCGACCAGATCGAGCGCCTGGATGCCGTTGGCGCCCTCATAGATCATGGCGATGCGCGCATCGCGCACGAATTGTTCCATGCCGTTTTCGGCGATGTATCCGTGACCGCCGAAGATCTGCTGCGCCGCGACGGTATTGGCAAAGCCCTGGTCGGTGAGCACGCCTTTGATCACCGGCGTCATCAGGCCCAAATGGTCTTCGGCCGCCTGGCGTTCCTTGGCGTCCTGCGAGCGGTGGGCAACGTCGCCCCGGAGCGCAGTCCATAAAACCAGCGCCCGCGCCGCCTCGTTGAAGGCACGGATCGTCATCAGCATGCGGCGCACGTCCGGATGCACGATGATCGGATCGGCCGGCTGCTGCGGAAATTTCGCGCCGCTCAAGGCTCGGCCGGCAAGCCGTTCCTTGGCGTAGGCGGCGGCGTTCTGGTAGGCGACTTCGGAGAGCGCCAGCCCCTGCACGCCGACGCCGAGACGCGCCTCGTTCATCATCGTGAACATCGCCTGGAGGCCGCGGTTCGCTTCGCCCATCAGCCAGCCGGTGGCGCCGTCGTAATTCATCACGCAGGTTGAGTTGCCGTGGATGCCCATCTTCTCTTCGATCGAGCCGCAGGACACCGCATTGCGTGCGCCAAGCGTGCCGTCGGCGCCGGGCAAAAATTTCGGCACGATGAACAGCGAAATTCCGCGGGTGCCCGCCGGCGCGCCGTCGATGCGGGCAAGGACGAGATGAACGATGTTCTCGACCAGGTCATGCTCGCCGGCGGAGATGAATATTTTCGTGCCCGAGATCTTGTAACTGCCGTCGGGCTGGGGCGTCGCGCGGGTGCGCACCAGGCCGAGATCGGTGCCGCATTGCGGCTCGGTCAGGTTCATGGTGCCGGCCCATTGCCCGGCGATGAGCTTGGGCAGGTAAAGCGCCTTCTGCTCGGCGGAAGCATGCAGCACCAAAGCGGCGGTCGCCCCCGCAGTGAGGCCCGGATACATTGCGAACGACATGTTCGCGGAGCAGAGAAACTCGTTGACGGCCTGCGCCAGCACCATCGGCAGGCCCTGGCCACCGAATTCCGCGGGCGCCGAAATGCCGATCCAGCCACCCGCCGTGAGCCGCGTATAGGCGTCCTTGAATCCGGTCGGCGTCGTCACCGAGCCGTCGTCGTGGCGGCGGCAGCCCTCCTTGTCGCCGACGCGGTTGAGCGGGGTGAGGACCTCCTCGGAGAATTTTGCCGCTTCGCCGAGCACCGCTTCGACAAGATCGGGCGTAGCCTCGGCAAAACCGGGCAGATTGTTGTAGCGATCGACATGGAACACGTCGCTCAACAGGAACATCACATCGTCGACGGGAGCTTTATAGCTCGGCATGACGTCCCTCCCCCGTGCCCGCCGCTGGCGGATCGACCCATAAGCTAGCTGATTCACGACAGCGCCACGACGGCGATTTACGGGATTCTACGTTGCAGGCCGAACGCCGATAACACCCGCGAAAGGCCCGCCAAAGCCTGATTAACGACTTGTTTACCCTAATCCTGAAAAGTCAGAGCCGAGGATAGTAGACCGCGCCCTCCGCTTCGTCTGTTAACGAGCCCCCGCTCAAAAACAGGGCCATCTCGTTCCTCCCGAAGTGGTTTGGCGCGCAATGAAATCTGGCGGTCCGTGGAATCTCAGAGGCCTCCGTCCAGAGGCGCGCGAAGCTGCCCGCGACGCGGCGCGCCGTGCCGGCATGTCGGTCGGGGAGTGGCTCAACAACGTCATCCAGCAGGGCGACGACAATCATGGCGAGCCAATGCGGCGTCGCTGATTACGACGACCACGACGACGACTGGCGCGATGAGCCGCGGCACGAACCGCGCCAGGAATCGCGCCAGGAATCGCGCCGCGAACAACGCGCGACGCGGCGCGATCGCCACGAGCAGCGCCAGCCGCGCCACTACCGCGAGCACGAATCCGAGATCGAGCACGAGCCGCGCCGCCAGCAGCAGCGCGAACGCAAACCCGAATACGCAAGCGAGCCGCGCCGTCACCAGCAACGCGAGCGCGAAGTTGAGATCGAACGCGAGAGCGCGCTCGCCCGCGAGGAATTCGGCGAGGTCCATGCCCGTCTCGACCGCCTGACCCAGCAACTCGAACGCATCGCGCAAAGCGGGGCGCCGCGGCTCACCGGCGCTCCGGTGCCGCAGCAGCGTGGCCAGGCTCCGCCGCCGCGGCCACGCAACGGCATTCGCCCGACGCCCTATGTCACGACTTCGGCCGTTGACGACGCCATCGCCGAGATCGCCGAACGCCAGCGCACGCTTTACAGCGAAGCCCTGTCAGCGGCTCCGCTCGCTGCGGCCCCGCTGCCGCAGCAGGCGGTGACGCCGCCACCGGCGCCAGCGCCATTCGTACCGAGCACAGCGGCGGCGCCCGAGCCGACTGTCGACATCAGCAATCTCGATGAGCAACTGCGCTATATCACGTCGCGAATCGAATCGCTGCGGCCGTCGAGCGACCTCGAAAAAGTCATTAAATCTTTTCGCAAAGATCTCGCGGAAATCAGGGAACAAATCACCGAAGCCCTGCCGCGCCGCGCCGTGGAATCGCTCGAAATCGAGGTCCAAGCGCTGGCGCAACGCCTCGATCATTCGCGCGATTCCGGCGTCGATTTGGGCGTGCTGGCCGGACTCGAACGCGGGCTTGGCGAGGTTCGCGACGCGCTCCATAGTCTGACGCCTGCGGAAAATCTGGTCGGCTTCGACGAGGCGGTGCGAACGCTGGCGCAAAAGGTCGACCTGATCATCGCCAAGGAAGATCCGGCCGCCCTGCAGCAACTCGAAACCGCGATCGGCGCCTTGCGCGGCATCGTTTCGCATGTCGCGTCCAACGACACGCTGACCAAAGTCGCGGAGGATGTGCGCTCGCTCGCCGCCAAGGTCGACGGCGTCGCCAACAGCGCGGCAAGCGGGCACGCGGTCTCGGCGCTGGAGAGCCGCATCGATACGCTCACCAACGCGCTCAATGCCTCGACCGAAGCGGGCCAATGCGGTGCCGCGCGAGCTTGAGAAGCTTCTGTCCGGGCTGATCGAGAAGCTCGAATGGGTGCAGCTGACCCATACCGATCACGCCGCATTGGGCGCACTCGAAGATCGCATCGCCCAACTGATCAAGCGGCTCGACACCTCCGACGCGCGGCTCGGCAATCTCGAAGCGGTCGAGCGCGGGCTTGCCGATCTGCTGGTGCACATCGACCAGATCCGCGGCGGCAACGCCGCCCCCGCCGCCGCCATGCGCGGGCCGTCGTCGCATCGGCGCGATGTCGCCGAAATCGAACGCGAGCGAGCGGCGCACCCAGGATTCGCTTGAAGCCGTCCATGGCGCCGTCGAGCATGTGGTCGACCGGCTGGCGATGATCGAAAGCGGCATGCATGACGGCGCCGCCAGGGCGGATACGCGCGAGCGAGCCGACCGGCCGCCGCCCGAGGCTGCGTCCGCTCGCGCGAGCCGACACCGATGGCCTCGGTCGTCATTCCGACGCCGGCCGCTGCCGAGCCCGGCCGAGCCGGCGCGTCAAACGCGCCACGGCCGCCGATCGATCCCAATCTGCCGCCCGACCATCCACTGGAACCCGGCATCGGCTCCGCGGTCCGCGCGCCACGCCGTCGGCCGCCGAACGGATCGCCGCCTCGGAAGCCGCCGTCGGCTTCGCCAAGCCCCCCGTCATTCCGGCGCAAGGCGAGAAGACGAATTTCATCGCCGCCGCGCGACGCGCCGCACAGGCTGCCGCCGCGGCGCCGCCCGAGCGCCAAGCGCGCGCCGACCGCGCCGCGTTCGCCGCATCGGGGTCCGAGAAGCCGTCGCGATCTGCGCAAGATCCTTGTCGCGGGCGGCGCGGTGCATCATCGCCGTCGGCTGCATGCATATCGCGTTGCGCATGTTCCAAGACCGCACCGTCCAGAACCACACGCTGCAGGACAGCGGCCCGGCCGCTACGCCCAAGGCGCCTTCGCAGCAGACCGCGCCGCCCGCAGTGTTGCCGGAATCGAATTCGCCCGGAGCTGCATCCGCACCTGGCCCGCTGGTTTTGCCGGTGCCCGGCGGCTCATCCGACACCGCGCCCAATGCACCGCCCCTGGCGCGACGGCGCCAAAGCCGCTCGAGCGCCGCGCCCGAGGCCTTGCCGGCGCGGAAATCCCGCGCACGGCGCCGGCAATGCCGCAACGGCAATCGGCGCTGCATAACCTGGGCGACATCACCGGCGCGCTGCCGCGCCGCGTACCGCCGCCGCCGCAGGCCGCGCCGCCGGCGAGCATCACCGAGGTCGCGCCGCCACAGGCTTCGGCGCCGGCGATGGTCACCGAGAAGCTGCCGGCGATGATCGGCGGACCAAAACTCCGCGCTGCCGCCATTGCCGGCGATGCCGCCGCCGAGTTCGAGGTCGCGACGCGTTTTGCCGACGGCCACGGCGTCCCGCCGAACCAGGAAGAAGCGCTGCGCTGGCTCGAACTCGCCGCCAAGCAAGGACTGGCGCCGGCGCAATTCCGCCTCGGCGGCCTTTACGAAAAAGGCATCGGGGTAAAGAAGGACCTCGCCTGGCGCGCGACTTCTATGCCGCCGCCGCCGCCAAGGGCAACGCCAAGGCCATGCACAATCTCGCGGTGCTCTATGCCGAAGGCATCAATGGCCCGGCCGATTACCGCACCGCCGTACGCTTGGTTCCGCAAGGCCGCCGACCGCGGCATCACCGACAGCCAATACAATCTCGCCATCCTTTACGCGCGCGGCATCGGCGTGGAGCAGAACTACGCGGAATCCTACAAATGGTTCGCGCTGGCGGCGAGCAAGGGCGACAGCGATGCCGCCAAAAAGCGCGACGAGGTCGCGGCCCACCTCGATGCGCAAGCGCTCGCCGCGGCCAAGATCGAGGTGCAGAAATGGGCGCCGCAGCCGCAGCCGGATGACGCCATCGGCGTCAAGGCGCCGCCGGGCGGCTGGGATTTGGCGCAGCACGCCGAGAAATCGAAAGCGCGGTCGAGCGCGACAAAGTCCGCGGCGAATCTGTCCGGGCTTTACTTAGAATTTCAATCCGCGAGGCAGCGTGCGGCGGGGACGGCGTAAAGCCGGCCGGTCGCCCAGCATATGCGCGGTAAACGATAGCGCACCGAACAATGAGACGAAGGCGCGGTCGCGCACATTGAGGCCGCCGGCATAGGCGCCGAAGGCCGGCATGACGAGACGGCGGCCGTCGCTGGCGAAGCAGCGCCGGCTCACGGCGCGCCCGCGCCGCGCCAGGCGCGCCAGCGGATGCAGATGGCCGGCAATTTCGCCGTCGGCCGGTTGTGCCGATGGCTCATGACGCAAGGTCAGCGCGCCGAGCGCCAATACCTGCGCGAAACGGCCGCCGATATTTTCGGCCGGATCGGGATCGTGATTGCCGGCGATCCAGACCCAGTCGCGCCCGCGCTGCAACGCCTTGAGCGCGGCGCGGCTGATTTCGGGCATCCGCGCCGGTCCGCCGCCGTCGTGGAAACTGTCGCCCAGCGCGACGACCAGTGCGCGGCGCGTAGCGTTCGACGAGGCGCGCGAGCCGCGCCAGAGTGGCCGCCGTGTCGTAGGGCGGCAGCAACACGCCGCGCGCGGCGAACGCCGAACCCTTTTCCAGGTGCAGGTCGGCGACGACCAGGAGCTTTTCATCCGGCCAGTAAAGCGCGCCGGCCGGATCGGCGACGAGCGTCACGCCGGCGAGCATGATGACGTCATCCGCTCGTCCCGCAGAATGCGGAGACAAAGCGGTCCGATTGCCGCCTGCGCGGGCATGAGCGGCGGACGCGTCACCTGTCACTGCATCGCCTCCTTCACCAATTCGGCCTCGGTCTCGGCCAGCAGCGTATCGGCCGCTTCGCCATAGACCGCCTCGCGCCCGATCTCCAGCATCACCGGAACCGCAAGCGGCGAGACATGGTCGAGCGCTTTATGGACGATTCGGCCCTTGATGCGCGAGAGCATTTCGCCGAGCCGGCGCACGTCGAGGAGGCCGGTTGCGGCATCGGCCCGCGCGGCGCGCAGCAGCACATGGTCGGGCTGATGGCTGCGCAGCACGTCGTAGACGAGATCGGTCGAGATCGTGACCTGCCGGCGCGACTTCTCCTCGCCGGGGAAACGCCGCTCGATCAGCCCGGCGATGATCGCGCAATTGCGAAACGTGCGCTTCATCAGCGCCGATTCCGCGAGCCAGGCTTCGAGGTCGTCGCCCAGCATGTCCTCGTCGAATAACGCGGCGAGCGAGAGTTCGCCATTGCGCGATGCGTGCGCCGATATCGCCGATGCCCCAGACCGCGAGCGCATATTCGTTGGCGACAAAACCCAGCGGTTTTAATCGCGCGCGTTCGAGGCGGCGCGTCAGCAGCATGCCGAGCGTCTGGTGCGCAAGCCGCCCTTCGAACGGATAGCAGACCAGATAATGCTTGTTGGCGCGCGGAAAAGTTTCGACCAGAAGCTCGCTGCGGCCCGGCACCTGCGAGCGCCAGCGCTGGATTTCGAGCCACTCGCCGACCTGCGCCGGCAATCCGCGCCAGGCCTGCGGATCGGAAATAATGGCGCGCACGCGGTCGGCGAGATATGTCGACAGCGGGAATTTGCCGCCTTCATAGGCCGGCACTTTCGGATCCTCCGACGCGGCGCGGGAGACGTAGACCTCGTCCTCGACCAGCGCCTCGTATTTGAGGATCTCTCCGGCGAACACAAACGTGTCGCCCGGCACCATGGTCTCAACGAAATATTCCTCGACCGCGCCGAGAAGCCGGCCGCCACGCGGAATCATTTTCGAGGCGCGCGAGCGAACGAGCCGGACCTTCAGCATATCGGCTTCGACGATAGTGCCGACATTGAGCCGATAGCGCTGCGCCACATTGGGATGAGCGATGCGCCAATAGCCGTCCTTGCCCTGGCGTATCCGCGCGAAACGCTCGTAGGCCTTCAGTGCGTAGCCGCCGGTGGCGACGAAATCGACCACGGCGTCGAAATCCGCGCGGCTGAGCGCCGGCATAGGGCGCCGCGAGCGTGACTTCGGCGTAAAGCGCGTCGCTCAAAAACGGCGCGCCGCAGGCGCAGCCGAGCACATGCTGGGCCAGCACGTCGAGCGCGCCGATGCGCGACGCCGGCGTATCCTGCGCATTGGCGGCGATGGCATCGAGCGCCGCGCGACACTCCAGAACCTCAAAGCGGTTCGCCGGAATGAGCACGCCCTGCGACGGCTCATCCATCCGATGATTGGCGCGGCCGATGCGCTGCAACAGCCGTGACGCCCCTTTCGGCGCGCCGACATTGACGACTAGATCGACGTCACCCCAGTCGACGCCGAGATCGAGCGAGGAGGTGCACACCACCGCGCGCAGCCGGCCGCCCGCCATGGCGCCTTCGACCTTGCGCCGCTGCGCCACGTCGAGCGAACCGTGATGCAGCGCGATGGCGAGGTTCTCCTCGTTGAGATGCCAGAGGTCCTGAAAAATGCCCTCGGCCTGGCTGCGCGTATTGACGAAGACGAGCGTGGTGCGGTGCGCCTTGATCAATTCGTAAAGCTCGCCGAGCGCGTAGCGCGCCGAATGACCGGCCCAGGGCAGCCGCTCGGTGCTGTCGAGCATGGCGACGTTCGGCGCCGCACCGCTTTCCGCGATAATGAGATCGGCGCGGGCGCCGCCGCCGCGCTGCGGCACCATGAAACGGCAAAGATCGTCGGGCTCGGCGACGGTGGCCGAGAGGCCGATGCTGGTCAGATCCGGCGCGAGGCGAAACAGCCGCGCCAGGCCGAGCGACAACAGATCGCCGCGCTTGGATGTGACCAGCGCATGCAATTCATCGAGAATGACGCGCTTGAGCGAGCCGAACAAATAGGGCGCATCGGCGGAAGCCAGCAGAAGGGCCACTTGTTCAGGCGTCGTGAGCAGGATTTCGGGCGGATCGCGGCGCTGGCGCTGGCGCTTTGACGTCGGCGTGTCGCCGGTGCGGGTCTCGATGCGGATCGGCAGGCCCATTTCCGCGACCGGCGCTTCAAGATTGCGCGCGATGTCGACTGCCAGCGCCTTCAGCGGCGAGATGTAGAGGGTGTGGAGGCCGCCGTCGCGGCGGACATCGCGGCCGACGGAGACGAGTTTTCGCATCGCCCCTGCCCCGGTTTGTGATGGGGCGGAAGCACTTCGCGCACGCCGATCGAGATGAAGCGCGCTCAATTCCACAAGGCTTGGCAAAAAGCCGGCGAGCGTCTTGCCGCCGCCGGTCGGCGCGATCAGCAGCACCGAACGGCCGGACTGCGCTTTCGCGAGAAGCTCCAGTTGGTGTGCACGCGGCGTCCAGCCGCGGCCGGCGAACCAGCGCGCGAACGGCTCCGGCAGCGGTGAGGAATCCTCTCGAGCAAAGCCACATTCCAGGTTAGCCGCCAATGACGCCTGGCGGTTACACGACGCGGCCCAGAGTAACCGTGAGGATCGTCCGCGGTCGAGCAACCGGCGGCCCCACAATGGCAAGACCAATCATAAGACATGTATGGGGGCTTTCGCCACGCGGTAGACGTGACTGGAAGGCGGGCTAAAAAGCCGCCGACATGTCCACGACAACGCCCGATGCCGTGCCGGCGCGCCGCTACGGACTCGTCCTTTTGTCGATTTTTGCGCTGATCACCGGACTGATCACCGGATTCGGCGCGATTTTCTTTCGCGGACTGATCGCCGGCATCCATAATCTGTTTTTCCTCGGCACTTTCTCCTTTCACTACGACGCCAATATCTTCACCCGCCGGGGCCGTGGGGGCCCTTCATCATCCTGGCGCCGGTCATCGGCGGCATGGTTGTGACGGCGCTGGTGACAAACTTCGCCCCCGAAGCGCGCGGCCACGGCGTTCCGGAGGTAATGGACGCCATCTATTACAAGGAAGGCGTCATCCGCCCGATCGTCGCGGTGGTAAAATCGATCGCATCGGCGTTTTCCATCGGCAGCGGCGCGGCCGTGGGCCGCGAGGGGCCGATCATTCAGATCGGCGCCTCGCTCGGCTCGAGCATCGGCCAGATGCTGCGGCTGCGAGCCGTGGCAGCGCATCACGCTGGTCGCGGCCGGCGCCGGCGCCGGCATCGCCGCGACGTTCAACACGCCGATCGGCGGCGTCATGTTCGCCATCGAACTGATGATGCCCGAAGTCAGCGTGCGCACTTTTCTCCCCGTGGCGCTCGCCACCGGCACGGCTACATTCGTCGGCAACTGGTTCCTCGGTCCGCAGCCGGCATTCGCGGTGCCGACGCTGCCGGCGCTCGCGCACCAGCCCTCGGCAATGGTCGCGCTCGGCCTCTACGCGCTTTTGGGCGCCGTCATGGGCGTCGCGGCCGCGGCTTTCGTGCGCGCCCTGTCCGCTGCGGAGGATGTGCTTCGAGCGAATCGAGAACCCGTATCTGCGGCACATGCCATCGGCATGCTGCTGGTCGGCATTCTGATCTACGTGTTGTTTCACTTCTACGGCCACTATTACGTCGAAGGGCGTCGGCTACGCGACGATTCAAGCGCTGCTCACCGGCCAGCTAGCGCCGCTCGCTATACTGCCGCTGCTCTACGTCGCCAAACTCGCCGCCACCTCGACTCAGTCTCGGCTCGGGCGCGTCGGGCGGCATTTTCTCGCCGTCGCTTTACATGGGCGCGACGCTGGGCGGCGCATTCGGGCTTGTGGTCAGCATGATCCATCCGCATCCACGATGCCGGCATCGCCAATTTCGCGATCGTCGGCATGGCGGCGATGGTGGCCGGCGGCACCGGCGCAGCAATGACCGCCGTCACCATGATTTTCGAAATGACCCGCGATTACGCGCTGGTCATGCCGATGATTCTCGCCGTCGCGATGGCAATCGGCGTGCGGCGCGTGCTGTCGCGGGAAAACATCTACACCGTCAAACTCGTCGGCCGGAAACATCTGATCCCGAAGGCATTGCACGCCAACATGTTCCTGGTGCGTCATGCCAACGAGATCATGGACAAGGACGTCGTGATATTGCCGGCCACGACCGATCTCGATGCTTTCCTGCGCCAGCCTGAGCACCAAGGGGCGATGAAGCATGTCGTCGTGATCCGCAACAATCGGATCTTCGGAGTGTTGCGCGTCAACACTGCGCTGCGGCGCGGTCTCGAAGACGCCTATACCGGCGTCACGCTCGGCGATGTGGCGCAGCACGATTTCACCATCGCGCGCGAGGACGACATCGCCTTCGACGTGATCAAGCGGATGTGGCGGCGTGGCGGCGCCATGGCGGTGGTCGTCGGCGGCAAGGGCATTCCGACCGACGCCGACGTCAAAGGCATCATCACCAAAGAGCATGTCGCCGATTCGGTGGCCGACAGCATCAAGGGCTACGACTGAGCGGCGATGACTCGCCCGCCGCGGCCACCGCGACCAGGCCGTGGACCAGCACGCCGTTCTCGGTACGGATCGAGGCTGCGCCGAGTTTGACGAGCGCCAGTCCCGCGGCCGCGATTGTTGTCCGCAAATAGCCCGCGCCGTAGGCGAAGCGCAGCGTCGGCAACAGCTTCGGCCCATCGCCGGAATGGGTTTCCACCGTGAAGGCGAGGAAGCCGCGCGGCGCCAGCACGCGCGCGATCGAAGCGATGACGGGCGCCAGATCGTTGACGTAGACAAACACGTCGGCGGCGATCACCAGGTCGTATTTTTCGGTCTTGGCGATTGCCTCGGCGAGGAAGCCGGAGAGATCGGCAGTCTCCAGCCGATCGTACAGGCCTTTGGCCGTAGCTTTGCCGACCATGGCCGGAGACAGGTCGACGCCCGCCAGTGAGTCCACAACCGCACGGAACGCGGCGCCGGCGAGCCCGGTGCCGCAGCCAAGATCGAGCATCGACGCGAAGTGGAACGGGTGGCCGCCAGCGCGCATCGCCGTTCCAACGGCGTCGAAGAGAATGGCCGGCCCGCGATAGTTGAGACGCTCGGTGAGCGCGGTGTCGTAGCGCGGCGCATACTGGTCGAACAGCCGCCGGACATAGGTTTCGGTCATCGCCGGCCGATCGTCGCCGGCGCCGAGCCGCGCCAGTTGCAGCCGCGCGCCGTGATAATCCGCCGGATCGGCATCGCGGGCCCGCGCGAACGCCGCAATCGCGCCGTTGCGGTCGCCGAGCCGGTCGCGGATGGCGCCAAGCGCAAACCAGGCCGTGGCAAAGCGATCCGCGAGCGCGACGGTCTGCTCCAGCACATCGGCCGCCCCGGCAAAATCGCCGCGCGTTGCAAGCTCGATCGCCGCGTTGTAGCGGCGGTCGGCGATGAGATCGCCGGAGGAAACGAAGAGCGGGCCGGTGTCGGTCATCGCAGTCGCGGCTTCCGGAATGACGGGCAGAGGTTATCTAACGCAGATGCGTCCCGAAGACATCCTGATGCCGACGCCGGCCGGCGTGTGCTGCAAGCGCGGCGGATTCCATATCGATCCGACCCGGCCGGTCGAGCGGGCGTTGATCACGCATGCCCATTCCGACCACGCCCGCGCCGGCCACGGCGCGGTACTGGCGACGCAGGAAACGCTCGATCTGATGCGGCTCCGCTATGGCCCGAATTTCGCCGGGACGACCCAGGCCATCGCCTACGGCGAGCGCGTGTCGCTCGATGGCGTGACGGTCACGTTCTACCCTGCCGGCCATGTGCTCGGTTCGGCACAGATTGCGGTTGCGGCGGACGGCATGCGCATCGTCGCTTCCGGCGACTACAAGAACGTCGCCGATCCGACTTGCGCGCCGTTCGAGCTTGTCCCCTGCGACGTTTTCATCACCGAGGCGACCTTTGCGCTGCCGGTGTTCCGCCATGGCGATCCCGACGGCGCGATCGCGAAGCTGTTGCATTCGGTCGCGCTGTTTCCGGAGCGCGCGCATCTGGTCGGCGCCTATTCGCTCGGCAAGGCGCAGCGCGTGATCGCGCTGCTGCGCCAAGCCGGATACCACGCTCCGGTCTATCTGCATGGCGCGATGGAGAGCATCACGCACTATTACGCAAGCCGCGGCATCGCGCTCGGCGAACTGCGCGCGGTACGCGGCGCCGGCAAGGACGAACTCGCCGGCGCGATCGCGATCTGCCCGCCGTCGGCGCTCAAGGACGTGTGGACGCGGCGCTTCCCCGATCCGTTGACCGCCTTCGCGTCCGGCTGGATGCGGGTGCGCGCCCGCGCCCGCCAATACGGCGTCGAACTGCCGCTGGTTATTTCCGACCATGCCGACTGGGACGGTCTCACCGCGACCATCGCCGCGACCGGGGCCGGCGAAATCTGGGTCACCCATGGCCAGGAGGACGCGCTGGTGCATTGGTGCGGCACCCACGGACTCAACGCGCGGCCGCTCGATATCGTCGGTTACGGCGATGAGGATGAGCCAGCCGAAGCCGCGCCCACCGAGCCGGAGCAATGAACCGCTTCGCCGAGCTTCTCGACCGCCTCGCTTATGAGCCCGGCCGCAACAACAAGCTGCGGCTGATAACGGACTATTTCCGCGCCACCGCCGATCCCGAGCGCGGTTGGGCGCTCGCGGCGCTGACCGGCGCGCTCAGCTTCCCGCACGCCAAAGCCGGTCTCATCCGCAGCCTGATTGCCGAACGCGCCGACCCGGTTCTGTTCGAACTGTCCTACGATTATGTCGGCGACCTCTCCGAAACCGTCGCGCTGATGTGGCCCACGGCAAGACCCCGTCTCCCCGGAGAGGTGACGGAAATCTCCCTCACCAGCGTCATCGAGACGCTGGCCACGCTCGGCAAAGCGCAATTGCCGCAACAGCTCGCGCGCTGGCTCGATGCGCTCGACGAGACCGGGCGCCGGGCGCTGATCAAGCTCGTCACCGGCGGCTTGCGCATCGGCGTCTCGGCGCGCCTTGCCAAGGCCGCCGTCGCGGCGCTTGCCGGCAAGGAGGCGCAAACCGATACGCAGGAGATCGAACTGTTGTGGCCTGGTCTGGCGCCGCCCTATCGCGAACTGTTTGCCTGGCTCGAAGGCAAAGCCGAAAAGCCGGCGAGCGGCGATCCCGCGCCGTTCCGCCCGCCGATGCTGGCGCACGCACTCGACGACGCCGACCTTGCAAACCTCGACGCCGGCGCGTTCATCGCCGAATGGAAATGGGACGGCATCCGCGTCCAGGCGGTCGCCGGGCATCAGGATGGCCAACGTGGCGGCGCCCCGATCGCGCTGCTTTATTCGCGCACCGGGGAGGATATTTCCAAAAGCTTCCCCGATCTCCTCGATGCGCTCCGTCTGCCCGGCGCCATCGATGGCGAGCTTCTGATCATGCGCGAAGGCCGCGTGCAGTCGTTCAACGTCCTGCAGCAGCGGCTTAATCGCAAAGCCGTTTCCGCCAAGCTCATCGCCGAATTTCCCGCCCATCTGCGCGCCTACGATCTTCTCGCCGACGGCGATGAGGATTTACGCGGGCTGCCGTTCGCCGAACGCCGGGTGCGGCTGCAAGATTTTGTCGCCCGGCTTGGCGAAGACCGGATCGACCTGTCGCCGCTGATCGATTTTGCCACCTGGGACGAACTCGCAGCGGCGCGGAAAAATCCGCAAGCCGCGGGCGCCGGCGAGGATGCCGCAGCCGTCGAAGGCGTCATGCTCAAGCGGCGCGACGCGCTTTATTTGCCCGGCCGTCCGAAAGGCCCGTGGTGGAAGTGGAAGCGCGATCCGTTCATTATCGACACGGTCTTGATGTACGCGCAACGCGGTCACGGCAAACGCTCGTCATTTTACTCCGACTACACGTTCGGCGTCTGGACGGCAGGCGACAACGGCGACGAGCTGGTGCCGGTCGGCAAAGCCTATTTCGGCTTTACCGACGAGGAGCTATTGCAGATCGACCGCTTCGTTCGCCGCAACACCACCGACCGCTTCGGTCCGGTTCGCGAAGTGGTGCACGAAGCCGACCAGGGGCTGGTGCTGGAGGTCGCCTTCGAGGGCCTGCAGCGCTCGACCCGGCACAAATCAGGTCTGGCGATGCGATTTCCCCGCATCAACCGGCTGCGCTGGGACAAACCGCCCGGCGAAGCCGATCGTCTCGAGCGGCTGGAAGCGATGGTGACGCGGATCGAACAGGGGCAATTGCCGGCGCACACGAAAGAGCGGGTGTCGTGAAAAAGTCATCGGCGCGTCCGCCGGCCTCCGCAAAAATCCGCCGCGGCCGGATAACCGATCTCGACGCGCTGGTTGCCATCGAGCAAGCCGTCTTCACCACCGATATCCTGTCGCGCCGGAGCTTTCGCCGCTTTCTCGCCGCGCCCGGCGCCGCACTGCTGATTGCCGAGGCGGACCGCAAGCTCGCGGGCTATGCGCTCGTCCTCTACCCGCCGCGCTCAAAGCTTGCCCGGCTCTATTCGATCGCGGTGGCCCCGCATAGCGGCCGGCGCGGCGTCGGCCCTCTTCTCCTGACGGCCGCGGAGGCGGCAGCACGGCGGCACGGCCGCCAAACCATGCGGCTCGAAGTCCATGAGCACAACGGCCGGGCTATCGCGCGTTACGAAAAGTCGGGTTACCGGCTGTTCGGCCGGCATCGCCACTATTATGACAATCACGGCGACGCGCTCCGCTTCGAGAGGACGCTGATGCGCCGTTCCCGCCAAAGACCCGCCTGACTTCGATCCGCGAATCGGTTTTGATGGTGGACAGCGCATACGGCACGGTCGCCAACAGTCTCATTTCCGGTTATGACGAGTCGTGCCGCGCCTGATTTCGAACGCATGATCGGCCACGTTTTGCATATCGGTATCGACTGGAAAGGGACCCGCCCATGACCGGCTGGGTCATCCTCGTCGACCAGCCTCGTGACCTGCCCAACGCCGAGACCCCGCACAAGGTCATCACCACGAGCGAGTATCTCGCGCGGCCCCGCTTGTTCGACATGGGGCGTCCCAAGCTCGTCAATCTCGCCCGTTCCTACGCCTACCAGTCGAAGGGCTATTACGCCTCGCTGCTGGCCGAAGCGCGCGGCCACCGTGTCGTGCCCACCGTCGAGACCATGCTGGAACTGCGCGAACAGAAGCTTTACGAGCACGCGCTGCCGGATCTCGAGGAAGAGCTCAACCGCTGTGCGCGGCGCGCCGATTTCCAGCCCGACGGCGAATTCAAATTGCTGGTCTGCTTCGGGCTGGCGCGCGACGAGCGCTTCGAGCCGTTCGGGCGGCTGTTGTTCGACTGGTTCCGCTGCCCCGCGCTCGAAGTGATCGTCGATCCGGGCACGCGGCTGTCGATCGATCGGATTCGGCCGCGCAACATCACGCGGCTCGCCAACGGCGAAAGCGAATTCTTTCGCGAGTTGCTGCACAATCATACCAAGCGCGAGTGGCGCGACCCCAAGGCGCGCTCGGTCGCCAAATACGATCTCGCCGTGCTCTACGATCCGAACGAGAACGAAAAGACGGCGCCGTCGTCGTCCGCCTCAATCAAGCACTTCGCGCGCATCGCCGAGAAACTGTCGGTCGACGTCGAGCCGATCACCAAGCGCCAGCTTGCCGAGCTTGCCGAATTCGACGGCCTGTTCATTCGCGAAACCACATCGATCGACAATCACACCTACCGCTTTGCGCGGCGCGCCTGGCAGGAGGGCATGCCGGTCATCGACGATCCGATCTCGATGATCCGCTGCACCAACAAAGTGTTCTTGATGGAGCTGTTGCAGCAGAACCAGGTGCCGACCCCGCCGACGGTGATCATTGCCGAGGATACCGATCCGGCCAAGGTGATCGACGAGCTCGGTTTGCCGCTGGTGGTGAAAATTCCCGACGGCTCGTTCTCGCGCGGCGTGCACAAGATCGAGTCGGCGCCCGAGTTCAAGCGCGTCTGCGATGAATTGTTCGAAGAGACCGATCTGGTCTTGGCGCAGAAGTTCCTGCCGACCGATTTCGACTGGCGGGTCGGCGTGCTCGCCGGCGAGCCGCTGTTTGTGTGCCAATACCGCATGGCGCGCGGCCATTGGCAGGTGGTGAAATACCGCCCCGACGGCTCCTCGCATGAGGGCGGCTTCCGCGCCTTCGAACTCGACCAGGCGCCGCCGGAAGTTATCGATATCGCGGTGCGCGCGGCGCGCCCGGTCGGCGACGGCTTCTATGGCGTCGATCTCAAGCAGACCGACAACGGCATCGTCGTCATGGAGGTCAACGACAATCCCAACCTCGAGCACGGCATCGAGGATGTCGTCGGCAAGGACGAGATCTGGACGCGGCTGTTGCGCTGGTTCATCGACCGCTTCGAGCAGTGACGTCATTGCGGGGCGCGCGAACCGCGAGCCCGGAATCAGCAACCCCAGGTCAGCGAATATGGATTCCGGACTTGCCGCTGCGCGGCAATCCGGAATGACGATAAAAGCAAGTTACCGCGCCGCCACCCCCGCCACCTGTTCCAGCGGCCAGCGGGCGCGCGGCGCGACATCGAGCGGATCGGTCAGTCCCAGCGCCAGGCGCTCGGCGCCGGCCCAGGCGATCATGGCGCCGTTGTCGGTGCACAGCGCCGGCGGCGGCGCCACCAGTTCGGCGCCGATCTCGAACGCGACGCGATGCAGCACTTTGCGGATCGCCTGATTGGCGGCGACGCCGCCGGCGCAGACGAGGGCGTGCGGGACGCCGATCTGCACGCGGAACATGCGCAGGCCCGAGCGCAGCCGGTCCTTGACGACGTCGACCACCGCCTGCTGGAACGAAGCGCACAGATCGGCGACATCCTGATCGGACAGCGGCGCGATTTTCTCCGCTTCGATCCGCAACGCGGTTTTGAGCCCCGAGAGCGAGAAATCGGCATCGCGGCGTCCGCTCATCGGCCGCGGCAGCGTAAAGCGCGCCGGATCGCCGCGCGCGGCCTCCCGCTCGACCAGCGGACCGCCGGGATACCCGAGACCGAGCAATTTCGCGGTCTTGTCGAATGCCTCGCCGATTGCATCATCGACCGTGCCGCCGAAGCGCAGATAGTCGCCCACCCCGCGCACGCCGAGGATTTGGGTATGGCCGCCGGAGGCGAGAAACAGGCAATACGGAAACGGCGTCGCGTCTGTCAGCCGCGCGGTCAGCGCGTGGGCTTCGAGGTGATTGACGGCAATGAGCGGTTTGTCGTGCGACAGCGCGATGGCTTTGGCCGTCGTCAGCCCGACAATGACCCCGCCGATCAGGCCCGGCCCGGCAGCCGCGGCAACGCCATCGAGGTCTTCGAAACCGGTTTTGGCTTCGGCCATCGCCGTGGCGATGATCTGATCGAGCGCCTCGACATGGGCGCGGGCGGCGATTTCCGGCACCACGCCGCCGAATTCGGCATGTTCGCTGATTTGCGACATGACGACATTGGACAGAATATGACCGCGCCCGTCCGGATCGCGGCGGACCACGGCCGCTGCGGTCTCGTCGCAGGTCGTTTCGATGCCGAGAATGACCATCGGTGTATTATATCCCTGCAATGACCCAATCCTCGACCGCAACGTCAGTCCTGCGCGTCGGTTCGCGCGGCTCGCCGCTGGCGCTAGCCCAGGCGAGCGAACTGCAAAGCCGCCTGGCGAAGGCCTGCGGCCTCGCACCGGAACGGATCGAAATCAAGGTTATTCGCACTACGGGCGACATGATTGTGGACCGGCCGCTTGCCGACGCCGGCGGCAAGGGCCTCTTCTCCAAGGAGATCGAGGAGGCGCTGCTCGCCGGCGCGATCGATCTCGCCGTGCATTCGTCAAAGGACATGCCGGCCGTTTTGCCGCCTGGGCTTGTGCTCGCGGCGTTTCTGCCGCGTGAGGACCCGCGCGATGCCTTCATCAGCCGCAAGGCCAACAGCCTGCGCGAACTGCCGGACGGCGCCGCGGTTGGAACCTCCTCGCCGCGGCGGGCGGCACTCCTCAAGCATCTGCGCCCGGACCTTGCCATCGTGCCGCTGCGCGGCAATGTCGAGACGCGGCTGCGCAAGCTCGATGCCGGCGAGTGCGACGCGACCGTGCTGGCGCTGGCCGGCTTGAAGCGGCTCGGGCTGGCCGCCGTAGCGACCGAAGTGCTCGACATCGACGCGTTTCTGCCGGCGGCCGGCCAGGGCGCGATCGGCATCGAGACCCGCGTCGATGACACCACGACACGCACGCTCGTGGCCGCCGTGAACGATGCCGACACGGCAACCGCTGTCGCCGCCGAGCGGGCCTTTCTTGCCGTGCTCGACGGGACCTGCCGCACGCCGATCGCGGGCCATGCGCGCATCGACGACGGCCGCATCCGCTTTCGCGGCATGATCGCGATGACCGACGGCAGCGCAGCGCTTGAGGTTTTGCGTGACGGCCGCAGCGCGGATGCGGCGGCGCTCGGCGCCGACGCCGGCCGCGAGCTTAAAGCGCGGGCCGGGCCCGGCTTTTTCGAGCCGGCTTGAGCCGTGCGGTTGCTGCTCACACGCCCCGAAGCCGATGCTGCGCGCACCGCGGCGGCATTGCGCGCGCGCGGCCACGAAACAATCGTCGCGCCGCTCCTGACCATCGAGTTGTTGCCTGAAGTCGCGCCTGGCGCCGGACCGTGGTCGGCAATTCTGGTCACCAGCGCCAATGCCATCCGCGCCATGGCTGCGCATAAAGAGCGCGAAGCTTTGCAAGGCATTCCAGTGTTCGCGGTCGGCAGCCAAAGCGCGCGAGATATCCGCGCCGCGGGCTTTGGCGAGGTGACCGCCGCGGACGGCGATGCCGACGATCTCGCCAGCCTCGTCGCCGCGCGCATCAAACCGCCGGCGCGGCTCCTTTATCTCGCCGGCGAGAACCGCTCCGGCGATCTCGCCGGCGCATTGCGCGCGAAAGATTTTGCCGTCGACATGGCGATTGTCTATCGCGCCGTTCGCGCCGAAGACTTGCCGCATCATGCCGCCGCCGCCCTCGCCGTGGGCGTCGACGGCGTGCTGCACTTTTCACGCCGCAGCGCCGAGGCCTATGTGAGCGCGGTGCGCAAAGCGCACCTGACCGAGGCCGGATTGGCAAGTCCCACGCATTTCTGCCTGTCCGACCGGATTGCGGAACCGCTTTTGGGCGCGGGCGCCGTCAAGGTCCGCATTGCGGCGCGGCCCGATGAAGCGGCATTGCTGGCGCTATGCGGCTGAACCCCCGCCATTGTGCCGTGTTGTTAGGGATTGTCCGGCATGTTGCCGCTACCGCAGTGCAGTATTATGCCCCTGCGGTATTGGCCGGTAGGCCACGATTCGACGACAACGTTGAACTCGCTTCGAGGACAGCATGACGAGCGAGCCTGACAGCAACCCCGGCCGGCGGCCGCCGACCATCGAGCTGAAGGCGACCGAAGTCTCCCCGCCGGTTTCGCCGGCGGAAGGGAGCGGCTCTACGCCGGGCGACTCGGCGGGGTCCAAGACTTCGGATGAGGCCGCGCCAAGCCCGCAGGCGGCGGGCCGCATGAAATTGCATGCCGGAGAGACGGTCGTGGGTGCCGCGGTAGGCGCGGTGGTCGGAGCGATCGTTACGGCGGCCATCCTTGCCGGACTTTGGTTCGCCGGCGAGATGCCGTCGCGCGAGACCGCAGCTCCAATGGTCGCCACAACGCCGCAATCCGCCGCTCCCGATGTCGGACCGGAAATTTCGGCCCGGCTGGACAAGATCGAGCGGACGGTCAACGCACAGCAACAAAGCGCGACGAGCGCCGCCGCGCCGGCGCTGGCCAAACAGTTGGCGGCAACGGAGGCGCAGCAAAAATCGCTCGGCGATTCACTCACGGCGTTCAACCGCCGCCTCGATGACATCGCAGCGAAAAGCCAAAGCGCGGCCAAAGATGCAGCGGCCGCGCAAACCACGGCGGAAGCGGCGAAAACTGCAAGCCAGAGTGCAACCCAGACCGACATTCAGCGCAGCGACCTTGACGCGCTGGCAAACCGGATCGCGGCGCTGGAAGCTACGGTGAAGGCGCTTGCCGAAAAAGCAGCCCAACCTGCATCCGGCGCTGACGATCCGGCGGCGCGGCTGACCATCGCCACAGCAGCGCTGCGCGACGCGGTCGAAAGCGGCGCGCCATACCAATCGGAACTTGCCGCCGTGCAATCGCTCGGCGTCGCGCCGGACACGACCGCGCCGCTGCAATCGTCCGCGGCAACCGGGCTGCCGAGCGCCGCGGCGCTTGGCGGCGAACTCGCAAGCCTGGTGCCGGCCTTGCAGCGCGTCAGCGAAACGCCTTCCGGCGGCGGCAGTTTTCTGGAGCGGCTTGAGGCTCACGCCCAGCAGCTCGTCCAGGTGACGCCGGTCGACGCGCCGGCCGGCAACGATCCGGCATCCGTCATCGCCCGGATCGAAATCGATGCGGGGCACGCCGATATTGCGGCAGCGCTTAACGACATCGCGGCACTGCCGGATTCCGCAAAACCGCTCGCCGCAGCCTGGGTGGCGAAAGCAAAAGCACGCGAAGCAGCTGTTGCCACCAGCCGGCAGATCGCCGCCGCTGCGCTCTCCGCAATGGGCAAGCCGGCATCGCAATGACCCGCGTCGTTCTTTTCCTCATTGTCGTCGGCGCGCTGTCAGTCGGCGTCGTCTGGCTCGCCGACCGGCCGGGCGATGTGGTCATCGTCTGGCAGGGCTTGCGGATCAAAACCTCGGTGATGGTGCTGGGCGACGCATTCATCGCGGCGCTGGCGGTGCTCCTTCTGGTCTGGACGCTTGTTCGTGCCATCCTGCGGTCGCCGGGCCATCTGTCGCGGGACTTGCGCGATCGCCGCGGCGAACGCGCCTATGACGCGATTTCCAATGGATTGGTTGCTGTCGGCTCCGGCGATATCGCCGCCGCGCAAAAGCACGCCGCGGCCGTCAACCGGCTCACGCCCGGCGAGCCGCTGGCGCTGCTGCTCTCCGCGCAAACCGCGCAGCTCTCGGGCGACCGCGAAGGCGCCGAGCGCGCTTTCCGCGCCATGGCCGGCCGCGCCGATACCAAGCCGCTCGGCCTGCACGGGCTTTTCATCGAAGCGCATCGCCGCAACGATCCGGCGAGCGCGCGGGCTTTTGCCGAGGAAGCGGTCCGCACCGCGCCGTCGCTGCACTGGGCAACACGCGCGGTGCTGGAAGCGCGCTGCAAAGACGGCGACTGGGCCGGCGCGCTGGCGCTGCTCGAAAGCAATGCGCGCACGCTCGCCAGGGACGTCTATCGACGCCAGCGCGCGGTGCTGCTCACAGCCTATGCCCACGCCGTCGAGGCGACCGATCGCGACAGCGCCAAGGCGTCGGCGCTCGGAGCGCAAAAACTCGCGCCGACCTTTGTGCCGGCGGCGGCGCTCTCGGCGCGCCTCCTCGCCGAAGGCGGCCAGTGGCGCAAAGCGCAGCGCGTGATCGAAAAGGCCTGGCGCGCCAATCCGCATCCCGAACTGGCGCAAGCCTTGGCCGAGCTTCGCTCCGGCGATTCCGCGCGCGAGCGGCTCAAGCGCATCGAGGCGCTGGCGGGCAAAGTGCCCGACCATGTCGAAGGCGCGCTCGCGGTCGCGCGCGCCGCGCTCAGCGCGCAGGAATTCGCCAGGGCGCGCGCCGCGCTTGCGCCCTACCTTGAAGCGCCGACCAAGCGCGTTGCGTTGATGATGGCCGAACTGGAACGGACCGAGCGCAATGACGTCGGCCGCGCCCGCGAATGGCTGGCGCGCGCGGTGCACGCCGCGCCCGACCCGGCCTGGACCGCCGACGGTCATGTATCCGACCGCTGGCTGCCGGCGTCTCCAGTGAGCGGGCGGCTCGATGCTCTCGAATGGCGCGTCCCGCTCACCGGCATGCTGAACGCGCCGGGGCTCGAACCCGAGCCGGTGCTCGCGGCGCCGGTCGACGTCACCGTCGCGCCGCCTTCGGAAAACGCCGCGCCGGTGGCGCCCGAGACCGCTCCAGCCGAGGCGCCCGTGGCCGCGGAGATTTTGCCGTCGCTGCGCGGCGATCAAGCCCAATCAAAACCTGAAGCAAAAGCCGAACTCAAGCCCGAGCCGGTCATCCCCCTCGTCCACGCCCCCGACGATCCCGGCCCCGAAACGGTGGAAGAAAACGAGCCGCGCGTGGCGCAGGACAATGCCGGCTGGCGGAAGATTTTTGGGTAGGCCCGGCCGTTCAGCCGTCGCCCGTCACTCGTGACAGCATCTACTCTATGAATTATAATGCATGAACGATAGTGCATGAGGGTCATGCCGCCGTGCCGACTACCAAGCCAAAAGCGAAAAAGCCTGCGCACCCAGCATTGAGCGACACCGCCGCTCTCGCCGCGTTCCTCGCCGCGATCGGGCAAACCGTGCGGCGCCATCGCGCCAAGCGCGGCATGACGCGCCGTCAACTGGCGCAAGCGTCGGAAACCTCCGAGCGTTATCTGGCGCAGATCGAGAGCGGCGCCGGCAATCCGTCGGCGAGCGTCATCCGCGCCATCGCGCAGGCGCTTGATCTTCCCGCGTCTGCGTTGCTGCCGGCGACCGGCACGCTGTCGCCAGCACATGGCGCGGCGCTCGACCTCCTCGCGCAACTGCCAGAAAGCGAATTGCCGGAACTGACCAGGCTGATCGAGGCGCGGCTTTTGCGCGCCGGCGGCGCCGACCGGGCGCGGCGCATTGCGCTGATCGGCCTGCGCGGCGCCGGCAAGTCGACGCTCGGCAAATTGCTCGCCGCGCATCTCGGCTGCCCGTTCATCGAGCTCGACCGCGTCGTCGAGGAAGATTATGGCGCCAGCATGCTCGATTTGATCGAGATGGCGGGCACCGCGACGTTCCGCCGTCACGAGCGAAGCGCGCTCGATCGCATCATCGCCACGCACGAGGCCGCGGTGATCACCACGGCGGGCGGCATCGTGTCGAACCCGGAAACCTATGCGCTGTTGCTCCGCCGCACCCATACGATCTGGCTCAAGGCGCGGCCGGAAGATCACATGGGCCGGGTCATGGCGCAGGGCGACTTCCGCCCGATGGCGCAGAACCGCGAGGCCGGTTCCAAAGACGCGATGGCTGACCTCGTCGCGATCCTCGAAGCCCGCCGCGCCGATTACGCGCGCGCCGAAACCGAGGTCGATACATCCGGCGCAAGCGTCGAGGCGAGTTTTGCCAAGCTGCTGGAAATCGCGGCGCCTTGGCTCGGCGTTGACCCTGTGACTCCTTCTCCCCGCAAAGCAGGGAGAGGTACGGAAGGATCGCGGTCGTGACGCTGCCCGACCAGGGCTTTCTCGATCTTGAGCCGCTGCGGCTCGAATACCGTTTCATCGGGTCGCGGCCCGACGCGGCGCCGACCATCGTCATGCTGCACGAGGGCCTCGGCAGCGTGGCGTCCTGGGGATCGTTTCCCGATCAGCTTGCCGCCGCGACCGGCGCCGGCGTCATGCTCTATTCGCGCGCCGGCTATGGCCGCTCCGGCCCCGGCGCACTGCCGCGCGCGACCACCTTCATGCATGAAGAGGCCTGCGATGTACTGCCGCGCGTGCTCGCGGCGATCGGCTTCCAGCGCGGGCTTCTGCTCGGTCACAGCGACGGCGCCTCGATCGCCGCCATCTATGCCGGCAGCGTGCAGGATCATCGCGTGCGCGGGCTGGTGCTGCTGGCGCCGCATTTCTTCACCGAAGAAATCGGGCTCGCGGAAATCCGCCGCGCCCGCAAATCGTTCGAATCCGGTGCGCTGCGCGAACGACTGAAACTCTGGCACGCCGACGTCGATGCCGCCTTCCGCTCTTGGAGCGAGCCCTGGCTGCATCCGGACATGCCCAAATGGGACATTACCGACGCGCTCGGCTACATCCGAGTGCCGATCCTGATCGTGCAAGGGAAAGACGACCAATACGGCACGCTCAAGCAAATCGAAGCGGCGCAAGACGCGTGCTTCTGCCCGGTCGAGGCCCTGGTGCTGCCCGGCATCCGCCACGCGCCGCAGCGCGAAGCGCCGGAGCTGACGCTCGAAGCGGTCGCGGGTTTCATCAACCGGCTGCTGCGCGACCATCACGAAGGCGAACGCGGGGCCGCTTTCAGTGTTGCCGCATCCTGAATTATAGTGCATATCAAGAGCCTGATATTCCGATCGTATGCATTATAATTACATTACCCGGCCAAGGCCGGAAACTCAGCCGGACGTGCATATGAGCGACGCCGATCATTCCACCCAGCGCCCCTTGGCGCACGACAAGGCGCGGATCGATTTTCAGACCGCGCCGGCGCGCTACCGGCATTGGCGGCTTGCGATTGACGGCGACGTGGCGACGCTCACCATGGACGTCGACGAGAAGGCTGGCCTGTTCGAAGGCTACGACCTGAAACTCAACTCCTACGATCTCGGCGTCGATATCGAGCTTGCCGATGCGCTGGACCGGCTGCGCTTCGAGCATCCGCAAGTGCGCGTGCTGGTGCTGCGCTCTGGAAAGCCGCGGGTGTTTTCCGCCGGCGCCAATATCCGCATGCTGGCCGCTTCGAGCCACGCGCACAAAGTCAATTTCTGCAAGTTCACCAACGAGACACGCAACGGCATCGAGGATCTGAGCGAAAATTCCGGCATCAAATCGATCTGCGCCATCAACGGCACCGCGGCCGGCGGCGGCTACGAACTGGCGCTCGCCACCGATCACATCACGCTGGTCGACGATGGCGCGGCAACCGTATCGCTGCCGGAATTGCCGCTACTTGCGGTGCTGCCCGGCACCGGCGGCCTCACCCGCGTTGCCGACAAGCGCAAAGTGCGCCGCGACCACGCCGACGTGTTCTGCACCACCGAGGAAGGCGTCAAAGGCAAGCGCGCGGTGGAGTGGCGGCTCGTTGACGATGTGGTGCCGGGCTCGAAATTCGACGACGCGGTGGCCGCGCGCGCCAGGGACTTCGCCGCGCAATCGCGCCGCAACGCCGGCGGCCCCGGCGTCGCGCTCGCGCCGCTGACGCGGACATTTGCTGCGGACGGCGTCGAATACGGCGCGGTCGCGGTCGAATTCCAGCGCGGCGCGCGGATTGCGACGGTGACGTTGCGCGGACCGCTCGCGCCGCCGCCGGCGACTGCCGAAGCCATGGTGGCGCTCGGCGCCGATTTCTGGCCGCTCCAATTGGCGCGCGAACTCGACGACGCCATCCTGCATATCCGCCTCAACGAACTCGACGTGGCGGCGATCGTGTTCAAATCGTCCGGCGATCCCGGCCAGGTGCTGGCCTACGATCGCTTCCTCGACGCCAACAAGGATCATTGGCTGGTCCGCGAAATCCGGCTGCTGTGGAAGCGCGTGCTCAAGCGCGTCGATCTCACCTCGCGCTCGCTGGTGACGCTGATCGAGCCCGGCTCGTGCTTTGCCGGGACGCTCGCCGAATTGCCGCTCGCGTCCGACCGCTCCTACATGCTGATCGGTGTGCGCGACGGCGACAACAGGCCGCCGGCGGCGATCGCGCTGGCCGACGTCAATTTCGGCGCCTATCCGATGGCGAACGGCATCAGCCGGCTCGCCTGCCGCTTTCTGGCGAACCCCGCCGATGTTGACGCGGCCAAAGCCGAGCGCGGCGCCATGCTCGATGCCGCGCGCGCGCAAAAACTCGGGCTCGTCACCTTCGCGCTCGACGATATCGATTGGGACGACGAAGTCCGCGTTTTCCTCGAAGAGCGCGCCAGCTTTTCGCCCGACGCGCTCACCGGCCTCGAAGCCAATCTGCGCTTCGCCGGGCCGGAGACCATGGAATCGAAAATTTTCGCGCGGCTGACCGCCTGGCAGAACTGGATCTTCCAGCGGCCCAATGCGATCGGCGACACAGGCGCGCTCAAGCGTTATGGCACCGGCCAGAAGCCGGTGTTCGATACGAGAAGAGTGTGACGACGCTCTACGGAGCGTGAACGAGGAGTGTGAGCCATGGACATTCAGAACGTCGATTACTCGACCAAGATTCCGAACAACGTCAATCTCGCCGAAGACCGCCAGGTGTTGCGGGCGCTGGAAAGCTGGCATCCCGGCTATATCGACTGGTGGATGGATATGGGGCCGGAAGGTTTTCAGCAGGCGCTGGTCTATCTGCGCACCGCGGTCTCGGTCGATCCCAAGGGCTGGGCCAAATTCGACTACGTCAAAATGCCGGATTACCGCTGGGGCATTCTCTTGGCGCCGCAGGAGGAAAACCGCAAAATCCCGTTCGGCCGCCATTACGGCGAACCGGTCTGGCAGGATATTCCCGGCGAGTACCGCGCCATGCTGCGGCGGCTGATCGTCATCCAGGGCGACACCGAACCGGCTTCCGTCGAGCAGCAGCGCCATCTCGGCAAGACCGCGCCGTCGCTCTACGATTTGCGCAACGTCTTTCAGGTCAATGTCGAGGAAGGCCGCCACCTATGGGCGATGGTCTATCTGCTGCAGAAATATTTCGGCCGCGACGGCCGCGAGGAAGCCGCTGAGCTGTTGCAGCGCCGCTCCGGCGACGCCGACAAGCCGCGCATGCTCGGCGCGTTCAACGAAGCGACGCCGGACTGGCTGTCGTTCCACATGTTCACGTTCTTCACCGATCGCGACGGCAAGATGCAACTGGAGAGCCTGGCGCAATCCGGCTTCGATCCGCTGTCGCGCACCTGCCGCTTCATGCTGACCGAAGAAGCCCATCACATGTTCGTCGGCGAGACCGGCGTCGGCCGCACCATCCAGCGCACCTGCGAGGCGATGAAGGAAGCCGGCATCGCCGATCCGGCCGACATCGAGAAGGTCCGCAGTCTCGGCGTCATCGACCTGCCGACGATGCAGAAAAAGCTCAATCTGCACTACACGCTGTCGCTCGATCTGTTCGGCTCGGAAGTCTCGACCAATGCGGCGAACACGTTCACCGCCGGGCTGAAAGGCCGCTTCCAGGAGACCAGGATCGACGACGATCACCGGCTCGAACACGCGACCTATCCGGTGCTCAAACTCGTCGATGGCGAGATCAAGCGCATCGACGAGCCGGCGCTCACCGCGATCAATATGCGGCTGCGCGACGATTACACCGCCGATTGCCAGCGCGGGCTCGATCGCTGGAACAAGATCGTCGACAAGACCGGCATCGCCTTCATATTCGAGCTGCCGCATGTCGGCTTCCACCGCAACATCGGCGAGTTCAAAGACGTCAAAGTCTCGCCGGCAGGCAAGCTCCTCGATGAAGCGGCGTGGAACCGCGACAAGGGCCAATGGCTGCCGTCGAAGGACGACGGCGATTACATCGCGAGCCTGATGCAGGCGGTCACCGAGCCGGGAAAATTCGCCGGCTGGATCGCCCCGCCGCGCATCGGCATCGACAACAAGCCGGGCGATTTCGAATATGTGAGGATCGCGGCGTAACCGTCATTCCGGTGCCGGCCAAGCGCCGGAGCCCGGAATCCACAATCGCCGGGGGAATAGACCAAGACTCGCGCATTTCCGCTGCACGGCGCCCCCGGAATGACCTAACCAAGTCACGATGGTTAATCGGGTCTTAACCTCAGCCCTCCTATGCTATGTCACCGGCAATGCGGCGGGCGGACCCGCTGTTGATGATGTACAGGATGACCCGCCAGTCTCTCCCCGAACGTGATGGCGCGACGCCCTCCCGCGCGACGAGCACGCGCTCGCCCTTCGTGCGGACGCGCGAATTGCTTGGCGATATCCCGCCGGGCAAGCCCGCGATCAGTCTCGCGGTCGGCGAGCCGCAACACCCGATCCCGCCCTTTGTCGGCCCGGTGATCGCCGCGCATGTCGCGGAGTTCGGCCGCTATCCGGCGAACAAGGGCCTCGATGAATTCCAGGCAGCGGTCGCGCAGTGGCTCGGCCGCCGTTACACGCTGCCGCGCCCGCTCGATCCGGCAACCGAAGTGCTGGTGCTCAACGGCACGCGCGAGGGACTCTTTCTCGCCGCCCTCGCCGCCAAGAACTCGATGAAGCCGCGCGCCGGCCGGCCGGCGGTGCTGATCCCCAATCCGTTCTATGCCGCCTATGCGGCAGGCGCCGTCGCCGCCGACTGCGAGCCGGTCTATCTGCCGACGACGCGCGAGACCGGCTTTCTGCCGGACCTCGATGCGCTCGACGACGATCTTCTCGCGCGCACCGTCGCCTTCTACATCGCCTCGCCGTCGAATCCGCAAGGCGCCGTCGCCGACCTGGACTATCTGAAAAGACTAACCGCGCTGGCGCAGCGGTTCGGCTTCCTGATTTTCTCCGACGAGTGCTACTGCGAGATCTACAGCGACCGTCCCCCGCACGGCATGCTCGAAGCGGCCGGGCCGGATTACGCCAACGTCGTCGTCTTTCACTCGCTGTCGAAACGCTCCAGCCTGCCGGGATTGCGCGTCGGCTTCGCTGCCGGCGACAAGAGCTTCATGCGCAGCTATCTCGAACTGCGCAACGTCGCCGCGCCGATGGTGCCGACGCCACTGCAGCATGTCGCCATCGCCGCCTACGGCGACGAGACGCACGTCGAAGAAAACCGCCGGCTCTATCGCGAGAAGTTCGATCTCGCCGACCAGATCATCGGCGACCGCTATGCCTATCGCCGTCCGGCAGGCGGATTTTTTCTCTGGCTCGACGTCGCGGCCCAGGGCGGCAGCGAGGCGGCGACGCTGCGATTGTGGCGCCAAGCCGGATTGCGCGTCGTGCCCGGCCGCTATCTCGCCCGCGAGCGGAGTGACGGCAGCAATCCCGGCGCCGACTATATCCGCGTCGCCATGGTGCAGAACAACGAGATCACCGCCGAGGCGATGCATCGCCTGGTGGCGGTGTTCGGCTAAGCCAGCAGAGGACCGAAGCCATCGATGTCGATGATCGATCGCAGCCTCGACGGAATGGCCGCCCTGTCCGGTCAGCTCGGCGCCATCTTGCAGCGCCGGCTGCGCGAGCTCGGCGGCGTGGCGCTGATCAGCCTCACCATGATTGCGGCGCTCGCGCTCGCCACCTGGTCGGTGCAGGATCCGTCGCTGAGCCACGCCACCGATGCGCCGGTGCATAATCTTCTCGGCATGCCCGGCGCGATCGCAGCCGATTTGATGATGCAGCTTTTGGGGCTCGGTTCGCTGGCGCTGCTGTTGCCGATCGCGGTGTGGGGTTATCGGCTGCTCGGCCACCGGCAGCTCAGCCACGAGCGGCTGCGCGTCCTGCTCTGGCTCGTCGGCGCGGTGCTGACCGCCGCCTTCGCCTCGTGTCTGCCGCGTAGCGCGCACTGGCCGCTGCCTTCGGGCCTCGGCGGCGTCATCGGCGACGCCGTATTGCGATTGCCGGCGGCCTTGCTGCATACGCCGCTCACCGGCACCCATCGCCTCGGCGCCGCCATCGCGCTCGGCGCCGCGGCTCTGTTCGCCTTCGCCGGAGCCGCCGGCGTTCGCTGGCGCGACGCCGTCGCAGACGATGAAGACGAAGCGGAGGACGAGGACGAGAATGAAGCCCGCGACGAAGACGATAATGACGGCGCCTGGATCTCGCTCGGCCTGTTGGGCCATTACCTGCTGAGCTTCCGGGCGCGGCTTGGCCTTCTGTTCCACGGCCGGCGCCGCAGCCCGATTGCCGCGCGCGAAGAGCTTCGCGCGCCGCGCCGTCGTGTCGAGCCGCGCTTCGGCAGCGCTGCAGAGCGCGACCGCGACGAGGACGACGAAGAGGGAGCCGGAGACGGCGAGACGCAAACCGCGCGCGCCCCGCGCAAGCCGCGCGCGCCAAAAGCGCCGCGCCGCTCCGGCGGTTTCGTGCTGCCGCCGCTTGAATTGCTGACGCCGGCGAGCAAGTCCGGTCGCGCCACCGTCAGCTCCGACACCTTGCAGGAAAACGCCACCGCGCTGGAAGGCGTGCTCGGGGATTTCGGCGTGCGCGGCGAAATCATCAATGCGCGTCCGGGTCCGGTGGTGACGCTTTACGAACTCGAACCGGCGCCGGGCATAAAATCATCGCGCGTCATCAGCCTCGCCGACGACATCGCGCGCTCGATGAGCGCGCTCTCGGCGCGCGTCGCGGTGGTGTCGGGCCGCAACGCCATCGGCATCGAATTGCCCAATCCGACCCGCGAGAAAGTCTTTCTGCGCGAATTGCTGGCGTCGCGCGATTACGCCGACAATAATTCGCGGCTGCCGCTGTGCCTCGGCAAGTCGATCGGCGGCGAACCCGTTTTGGTCGATCTGGCGCGCATGCCGCATCTGCTCATCGCCGGCACTACGGGATCGGGCAAGTCGGTCGCGATCAATACGATGATCCTGAGCCTCGTCTATCGGCTGCAGCCGGACCAATGCCGGTTGATCATGGTCGATCCGAAAATGCTCGAACTGTCGGTCTACGACGGCATCCCGCATCTCCTCACGCCCGTCGTCACCGATCCGAAGAAGGCCGTGGTCGCACTGAAATGGGCGGTGCGCGAAATGGAGGAGCGCTACAAGAAAATGTCGAAGCTCGGCGTGCGCAATATCGACGGCTACAATGCGCGCGTCGCCGAAGCCAAGGGCAAGGGCGAAAAGCTCAGCCGCACTGTCCATACCGGCTACAATCGCGAAACCGGCACGGCGATCTACGAGAACGAAGAACTCGATCTCGAGCCGCTGCCTTACATCGTCGTCATCGTCGACGAGATGGCCGACCTGATGATGGTTGCCGGCAAGGACATCGAAGGCGCGGTGCAGCGCCTGGCGCAAATGGCGCGCGCCGCCGGACTGCACGTCATCCTGGCGACGCAGCGGCCTTCCGTCGACGTCATCACCGGCACCATCAAAGCCAATTTCCCGACCCGCATTTCGTTTCAGGTCACCTCGAAGATCGACAGCCGCACGATTTTGGGGGAACAAGGCGCCGAGCAGCTGCTCGGCCAGGGCGACATGCTCTATATGGCCGGCGGCGGCCGCATCAGCCGCGTACACGGACCATTCGTCTCCGACGAAGAGGTCGAGAAAGTGGTGCGGCACCTCAAGTCGCAAGGCGCGCCGGAATATCTCGAAGCCGTCACTGCCGAGGAGCCGCAGGACGCCGACGGCAATCCGATCTTCGACGCCACCGCGATGGGCGCCGAGGGCGGCGGCGACCTTTATTCGCAGGCAGTCGCCATCGTGACGCGCGACCGCAAGGCTTCCACCAGCTACATTCAGCGCCGGCTGCAAATCGGTTATAACCGCGCCGCCTCGCTGATGGAGCGGATGGAACAAGAGGGCGTCGTCGGCCAGCCCAACCACGCCGGCAAGCGCGAAATCCTGGTCGAGAGCGCCGACGACGAAGCCTATTGAGAATCGGCCATTTGCGCCGTAAGCCGGGATGGCGGATAGGGATCGTGTAGCCGCGAATTCGCCACAACGGGCGGCTAGCGGATGGTGTCAGTCGCAGGGCGCGCGCAGGGATGCATCATCGGCGCATCAGCGGGAGAAAATTATGGCGGCAAAGGGCTTGGCTAAACTCGGCCCGGCGACTGTAGGCGCGGCGTTGATTTGGGCGCTCGCTTCTCTTGGCGGCACGGCTCTTGTCGGCACGGGTCTTGGCGGCACGGCCGCCTTCGCCGAGAATGTGCCGCTGCCGATACCGGCACCGTTGCCGAAAACCGGCGTCGTCGCCTCGCCGGCGGCAACCGACAATATTCCGATTCCGCCCGCTCCGATCCCGCAGGCTGCGGTCCCGCCGGCTCCGGTGCCGCAGGCTTCGACTGCGGCGTCCCCCGCGCCACAGGCAGCACAGACCAGCCACACGCCGGGTTTTTTCCCGTTCTCGGGCCTTGGCTCCAATCAAGCCACTGCATTCGACGACAAGCAGCGCGCCTTGCTCGACCGCATCAGCATGTATCTGTCGAGCATCCAGACCATGGTGGGAAATTTCGTCCAGATCGGACCCGATGGCGGCCGCACCGAGGGAACGTTCTATCTGCAAAAGCCCGGCAAAATCCGCTTCGAATATAATCCGCCGAGCCCGATCGACATCATCGCCGACGGCTCATCGGTGGTCGTGCGCGACCGCAAGCTCGCGACGCAGGACCTCTATCCGCTGTCGCAAACGCCGCTGCGCTACCTGTTGGCCGACCGGCTCGATCTGCTGCGCGACACCGACGTGGTCAGCGTCTCGTCGGACGATACTTTCGCCACCGTCACCATCGAGCAAAAGCAATTGATGATCGGCACCGACAAGCTGATGATCATGTTCGACGCCAAGGATCTCACGCTCAAGCAATGGACCGTCACCGACCCGCAAGGCTTCGACACCACGGTTGCGGTCTATAATCTCGACACCACGAAAAAACCCGATCCGAACCTTTTCGTGATCAACTATCAGGGCAATAAAGGCGGCATCAGCAATCAGTAGATCAGGAACCGGTGGACAGTCATCGGCAACCAGATAGCGCGTCGGGCCGTCGCTATTATATGGTGCTGCACTGATTATCGATCACCGAATGCTCGCTCCTGCTCATGCGGCTCTCCCTGACAACCTGGAACATCAATTCGGTGCGGCTGCGCATCGATCTTGTCGCCAGATTTATCAAGTCCGTCCGCCCCGACATCCTTTGCCTGCAAGAGACGAAGTGTCCGAACGACGCTTTCCCGCGCAAGCGCTTCAAGCGGCTCGGCTACGAAAATGTCGCGCTCAACGGCCAGAAGGGCTATCACGGCGTCGTTGTGCTATCGCGACTGCCGTTCGATAGCTTCAATATCCAGAGTTTCTGCGGCAAGACCGATTGCCGGCATGTCTCCGCGGTGTTCGGCGAGCGCGCCGGACTGCGCGATCCCATCACGGTGCATAATTTCTATGTGCCGGCCGGCGGCGACATTCCCGATCCGGCGGTAAATCCGAAATTCGCCCAGAAGCTCGCCTTCCTCGACGAGATGCGTGACGCCATAGTTTTGCGGCCCGCGCCCTCCGAGCGTGCTATTCTTGTCGGCGATCTCAATGTCGCGCCGCTCGAACACGACGTCTGGAGCCACAAGCAGATGCTTCGCGTGGTATCGCACACGCCGATCGAGTGCGAGAAATTCACCGGCGCAATGCGCGCCGGCGGCTGGGTCGACAGCATGCGCCGGCTGACGCCGGAGCCGGCCAAGCTCTACACATGGTGGAGCTATCGCTCGCCGGATTGGGCGACCTCCGACCGCGGCCGCCGTCTCGATCATGTCTTGACGTCGCCGATGCTCGCCGACCGCGTCGCCGGCATCGCCATCGCCAAGAATTACCGCGGCGCCGAGCGGCCGTCGGACCACGTTCCGGTGACCGCGACCCTGGAGCTTTAGCCCATGAGTGCGGGAAAGCCCTCTGCGGATGCTTCGGTGACGGCCTGGCGCGGCCGCGTCAAAGAGTGGCACGCAGTGACGCGCGAGCCGGGCCTCACTGCACTGCTGATCATCGAAGCGCTGATGATCTTCCTGATCATACCGCTCACCGGCATGGGGGTTTTGCCGGAGCTGGTATTGCCGGTGATGTTCATCGTTCTGGTCATCACCATCCTTACCGTCACCTGGCACAGCCACATTGCAACGATCGCCGTGCTTGTTGCCGTGGTGCTGAGCCCGGTCGGAACGCTGCTCTGGCGCGAAGATCCGTCACCTTTGACACAATGGCTGAGCGCGGGCGGACGGTTCTTGGCGATTGGCGCATTGAGCCTCGTTATCGCACGCGTCGTTTTCGGGTCCGGGCGCGTCAGCTTCCATCGCGTGCAGGGTGCGGTCGTCCTCTACCTGAACTTCGCCCTGATGTTTTTCACGATCTACCGGCTGATGGAGGTTTTGCTGCCGGGATCCTTCGGCAACCTGCCCCACGCCGGCACGGAGTTCGGGTCCGGCGCGGCGCTGCTCTATTTCAGCTTCTCGACGCTGACGACGGTCGGCTACGGCGACATCACGCCGTTGCATCCATTGGCGCGCAGTCTCGCCAATCTCGAATCGGTGATCGGCCAGCTCTATCCGGCGACGCTTCTGGCGCGGCTTGTCAGCCTGGAAATTGCGCACCGCTATCAGTCAAAAAGCGAGTGAACGCGCCCGCTTGAGCGGATGCGCGAGAGCGCAATCGGCACCCACTTTTCCGGATCGCGCTCTATTGCGGCCCGGTGCCGCGCGCCAGAAGCGCGCGGACCTTTTCCATTTCGCGGGCCCACTGATCGGCGCGCGTGGCGATCAGCTCGCGCAGCCGTTGCGCCGCGTCCGGATAGCTTTCGAGCATTTTCACGAACATGGTGCGCGAGATGCGCAGCACCGTCGAATCCTCTCGCGCGATGGCGGTCGCCGGCCGGGTCGTTTCCGCGAGCAATGCCGATTCGCCGAGCAGCGTACCCGGCTCGGCCACGAATTCGCTGTCGTCCGGCCGCTCCGAGCGCAGCGCGAACGAGCCTTGCTGGATGATGTACGCACAATCGGCCGGGTCGCCGGCCGCGAACAGGGCCTGGCCGGCCTCGACCGTATAGCTTTCGGCGCCGATAGCGAGGATGCGCAGCGCGCCGTCGCCGAGGCGACGGAGATACGGCACTCGCTCAAGGAATGCGATGTCGTCCTCGATTGTCATGACGTTCGATAGCTCTTGCCGCGATCACGGCACCAATTTGTAACCGCCGGCTTGGGTGACCAGGATGGCCGGCGCAGCTGCGTCCTTCTCGATCTTCTGCCGCAAGCGGTAAATGTGCGTTTCCAGCGTGTGCGTCGTGACGCCCGAATTGTAGCCCCAGACCTCCTGCAGCAGCGTCTCCCGCGACACCGGACGCTGGCCGGCACGGTAGAGATAACGCAGGATCGACGTCTCCTTCTCGGTCAGCCGTACTTTGTTGCCCTTGGGATTGAGCAGCAGCTTCGAACTGGGCCGGAACGTATAGGGCCCAATCGTGAAGACCGCATCCTCGCTCGCCTCGTGCTGTCGTAGCTGCGCGCGGATCCGCGCCAATAGCACGGCGAACCGGAACGGCTTGGTGACGTAATCGTTGGCGCCGGATTCGAGGCCGAGAATGGTGTCGGAATCGGTATCGTGCCCGGTCAGCATGATAATCGGCGCCTTGAAGCCGTTCTTGCGCAGAATGCGCACCGCTTCGCGGCCGTCGATGTCGGGCAAGCCGACGTCCATGATGACAAGATCGATTTGACCGGTTTTGGCCGCCTGAACGCCCTTGCTGCCATTCTCGACTGCGACGGCCTCGAACTCCTCATGCAACGAGAGCTGCTCGGCCAGCGCGTCACGCAGTTCGGGATCGTCGTCGACAATGAGGATTTTTCGCGTATTCGGCATTACGTCACAGCCCCGCCGCCGCTTTGCCGCGCCGCTTGGCGCGAACTAGAACGATCGAAGATACTAGAGCAAGTGCCGAATCGGGGCGAGGGGCGATCACGCGATGGGACGGACGTCGCTCGCCACCATCCACATCCGCGCCCGACCGGGCGACCGTTCGCGCGGCTGGCTCGTTGCCGGTTCCAAGGCACTCCCCGTGGCGCTCGGGCGCAGCGGCATCAAGGCCGTAAAGCGCGAGGGCGACGGCGGAACGCCCGCCGGCCGGTTCCACCCGGTCCGCCTGTGGTGGCGGGCCGACCGGCTGTCCCGTCCGAGGACCCTTCTTCCGGTGCGGCGGATCGGAACTGCCGACGCCTGGTGCGAGAATCCCGTGGACCGCCGCTATAACCGCGCCTTCCGGCGCTCGGCCAACGAACCAGGCGACCGGCTCCGCCGTGACGATGGCCTCTACGATGTCTTCGTCGAGATCGACCACAATGCGCGGCCGCGCGTAGCCAGGCACGGCAGTGCGGTCTTTATCCATATTGCCCGTGACGGCTTTGCGCCGACGGCAGGCTGTGTCGCCTTGCGACGGCGAGACCTGCTCGGGCTCGTCTCCCGTCTCTCGCCGAAGACAAGAATCTTCATTCACTCTTAGACGGCCGCTCTCCGAAGATCGCGGTGCCGACGCGGATATGAGTGGCGCCGAATGCGATGGCGGTCGGGAAATCCGCGCTCATTCCCATCGACAGGAGTTTCAGCCCATTGCGGCGCGCGATCTTGGCGGTGAGCGCGAAATGCGGCGCCGGCGCTTCATCATGCGGCGGAATGCACATCAGGCCGGAGATAACGAGTCCATAGCGGTCCCGGCACGCTGCGAGAAACGCATCGGACTCTTCCGGCAGGATGCCGCCCTTCTGGGCTTCGGCGCCGGTATTGATCTCCGCGAACAGAAGCGGCTGCCGCTCTTGTTTTACGATCTCCTTGGCCAGCGCTTCGGCAAGGCTCGCGCGGTCGACCGAATGAATGGCGTCGAATAGCGCCACCGCGTCCCTCGCCTTGTTCGACTGCAGCGCACCGACCAGGTGCAGTTCGATGCGGGCGCCACCCGTCGCGCACCGCTCGATCAGCGGCGGCCATTTTGCCTTGGCCTCCTGGACGCGGTTTTCGCCAAAAATGCGCTGCCCGGCAGCGATCACGGGCTCGATCGTCTCCGCGGCAAAGTTTTTCGATACCGCCACCAGCGTGACAGTCGCCGGGTCGCGCCCGGCGTCGCGGCAGGCCCGCGCGATGTCCTCGCGCACCGTCACAAGGCCCTCCGGCCGACTCATGGTTTCCATTCGGTCAATGCTCGCGCGCGACGTTTAACAACATAGCGAGGCCCATTTTTACGCGTGCCGGATAGTTTTTGGAACCGGGGCGGGAATGGGCACAATGCCGGACGACCAAGCGAAAACGCAACCACCTACGCGGCCAACCAAGCCGCTTATGAGCATTCGCACCCGGCTGATCGTGCTCGCTCTTATGGCGATCACCCCACTGATGCTGGAGCGCGTCCACGGACTCGAAAAAGCCCGCACCGCAAGCATCGAACGGGCCAATGCCGAAGTGGTCGAACTTGCAAGACGCGGCGTCGAGTCCCAACAGGACATCATCTATTCGGTCCGTGCACTGGTTCAGCTTGTGTCGCGGGTCTACGCCAGGCTGCCGCTCAATTCGTCGAGCTGCAATCGTGACATGGCCGATCTGACGAAAAATATTCCATGGATCCGCGATGTTTCCATCGCCGGCACCGATGGGCGCATCAAGTGCTCGACCGAACCCTTGGCAGTCGGATTGAACGTTTCCGATCGGCCGCATTTCCAGAGTGCATTGCACTCGCGTGAATTCGCGCTGAGCGATTATTTGATCAATCACATCAACCAGGCGCCGAGCGTGGTCGCGACGTTTCCGGTCATCGCCAACGACGAGCCGCTTCAGGGCGTCGTGCTCGCGGTCATCAATCTGCAATGGATCGGCGATCTGGCGGCGACCGCCGCCGCGCATGCCAACGCATCGGTCATGCTGCTCGACGGCGCCGGCACGCTGATCGCGGGTTCGCCGGACCAGCAGAGCCTTGTTGGCAAGCGATTCGCCGGCCACGCGCTGACACGGCAAATCCTCTCCGCCGACGAAGGCACCATCACGGCATCGGGCTTCGACGGCGTACGCCGCATCTTTGCCTATGCGCGCGTGCCATGGACTCGGGCGCGGCTCGTGGTCGGCCTCGACGAACACAGCGTATATAGCGGCATCGATACCGAGCTCGACTTCGCTTACCTGCAGCTTGGCGTATTCGGCGCGCTCGTCCTGCTCCTCGCGTGGTTCGGCGGCGAGCAGCTGGTGGTGCGGCCGATCCGTTCTCTGGTGCGCACGGCGGCGCGTTTCGGCCGCGGCGATCTGCATGTGCGCGCTTCGCAAGAACCCTGGATTGCTGAATTCGCGCCGCTTGCGGCCGCACTCGACGACATGGCGGCCAAGCTCGCCGCCCGCGAGGAGGAATTGCGGATCGCCAATCAGCATCTCGACGAGCTGGCCAGCCTCGATGGGCTGAGCGGCCTCGCCAACCGGCGCGGCTTCGACCGCGAGCTGGCACGCGAATGGAAACGCGCCGGCGAAAAGTGCCAGCCGATTGCGCTGATGATGATCGACATCGATCACTTCAAGCTGTTCAACGACCGTTACGGCCATGTCGCCGGCGATACCTGCTTGCGTGCGGTCGGCGAAACGCTGTCGCTGGTGACGCTCGACGAGGCGGCGCTGGTTGCCCGCTATGGCGGCGAAGAATTCACACTGCTCATGCCCGGCCTCGACATCGCACGGGCCGCTGCACTTGCCGAGGAGGTGCGGAGCGCGGTCGAAGACCTCCAGATCAATCACTCCGAATCGCCATGCGGCCACGTCACGGTCAGCATCGGCGTCGAATCGCTGGTGCCCGACAAATTTCAAACGGCCGCCGATCTGGTCGAGGCCGCCGATACCGCGCTCTATGCCGCCAAGCGCCGCGGCCGCAACACCGTGGTGGCGCATACGCGCCCGTTGCTGCGCGCGGCGTCCTAGGATCGGCGCGCGGTCCTTGTTTTCCTCCCCGATTTGTCTCGCGCCTGCTTTCGCGACGCCGGCTTGCGCTTGCGTTCGGGCGGCGCCCAGATCATGCCCTCAAGCTTCATGCCGTCCGGATCGGTGAAATAGACGGCGTAGTAGTTGCGGCCGTAATACTCGCCGGGCGGATCGACGACGTTCATGCCATTGTCGTTGAGAAAAGCGCCCAGCGCGTCGACATCGCGGCGGCTGGCGAGTTCGAACGCATAGTGATGGAAGCCGATATCGCCTTTGCGATATTTGTGCTTGCGGCCTTGCGCGTCCGCGGCGGCGATCCACAACAGCGTCTTGCCGTTGCTCCAGCCGGCCATGTCCTCGTATTCGTGCTTGAGCTTGAAACCGAGAAATGTGAGCAGCATGCCGTAGAACGCCTTGGAGCGCGCGAAGTCGCCGACGCTCAAAACCAGATGGTCGATACCGACGACGCGGGGCATGGCATGGTCCTTGGCGGTGGGTTGCCCTCATCGGGGCTTGGGCGGTAGATATTAATCGCCATGCCCCGCACATTGTTCGACAAGATCTGGGACTTCCATTGCGTCGGCCAGCGCGCCGATGGCCGCGATATTCTCTATATCGACCGCCATGTGCTCCATGAGCTGCACGCCCATCACGCTTTTGCGCAATTGGTGAAGCAGCAGCGGACGGTGCACCGCCCCGACCTGACCTTCGCCGTGCAGGATCATACCGTGGCGACGAAGCCAGGTCGCGACGACGACACCAACCCCTCCGGAACCGCCTTTATCAAGGCGATGCGCGAAGGCTGCCGCAGCAACGGCATCAGGCTGTTTGACATCGACGACCGCGAGCAGGGTATTTCGCACGTCGTGGCGCCGGAACTCGGCATCGTGCTGCCGGGCGCCACCCACGCGGTGCCCGACAGTCACGCCAGCACTGTCGGCGGCGTCGGCGCGCTCGCCTTCGGCTGCGGCACCAGCGAACTGGCGCATATTCTCGTCACCCAGGTGATGGCGCTCAAGCGCCCCAAGCGGATGCGGGTGCGGCTCGACGGCACGCTGGGCCCGCATATCAATGCCAAGGACATCGCGCTCCGGCTGATCGCCGAACTCGGCGTCGCCGGCGCACGCGGCTATGCGGTGGAATATGCTGGCGCCGCCGCCCGCGCGATGCCGATCGAGCAGCGCATGACGCTGTGCAACCTCAACATCGAAATGGGCGGCCGCTCCGGCTTCGTGGCGCCCGACACGGCGACCTTCGCCTGGCTTGCGGACCGGCCCTATGCGCCGCAAGGCGCGATGTGGGATCGCGCGCTCGATTATTGGCGCACGCTGCACACCGACGACGATGCCGCGTTCGACCGCGAGGTCGTCCTCGATTGCGGAAGTCTTGAGCCGCAAATCAGCTGGGGCACCGATCCGAGCCAGGTCGTTGGCATTTCGGGCCGCGTTCCCGATCCGGGCGCGGTCGATCCGAGCCGCCGCGCCGCGGCGGAAAGCGCATTCGCCTATATGGGGCTCGAGCCGGGCACGCCGCTCGCCGGGCTTCCGGTCAATCGCGTTTTCATCGGCTCCTGCACCAATAGCCGGCTGCCTGACTTGCAGACTGCCGCTGCGGTGGTGCGCGGCCGGCATGTTGCCGCCGGCGTCGTCGCCATGGTCGTGCCCGGCTCCTCGAGCGTCAAGCGCGAGGCGGAAGCCGCCGGACTTGATCGGGTGTTCCGCGACGCCGGTTTCTTCTGGGGCGAGTCCGGCTGCTCGATGTGCGCCGGCGGCAATGGCGACCGCGGCCAACCCGGCGAACGCTGCGTGTCGACCACCAACCGCAATTTCGAAAACCGCCAGGGGCCCAAAGTGCGCACCCATCTCGCCAGCCCGGCGACGGCCGCGGCGACTGCGATTGCCGGACGCATCGCCGACGTGCGGCAATTGCTGGCGGGAGCGGTTTGATGCAGCCCTTCGTCAGCCTGACCGGCGTCGCCGCACCGCTCCTCAAGGACGACATCAATACCGACCAGATCGCGCCCATCATGCATTCGCGCAGCCTCAAGGAAGATTACAAGGCGATGCTCTTTCATCGCGCGCGGCGGCGCGAGGATGGCAGCGAAGATCCCGATTTTGTACTCAACAAGCCGCAGTTCCGCGCCGCCGGCATTCTGGTCACCGGGCATAATTTCGGCGCCGGCTCCTCGCGCGAGTCCGCGGTGTGGAGCATGCTCGCGAACGACATCCGCGTCGTCGTGGCAAAAAGCTTCGCCGATATTTACCGGGAGAATTGCCTGCAGAACGGCGTACTGCCGGTGGTGCTCGGCGCGCAGGACGCCGATGCCTTCATCGCCCGCGTCGTCGCCGCTGATGGTGCCGCACCGTTCACGGTCGATCTGGTGACGCAGCAGATCAGCGGTCCAGGCGGCCCGGACATCGCTTTCGACATCGTGCCGGCAGATCGCACGCGGCTTCTTGAAGGCCTCGACGATATCGGACTGACACTCAAGCACATGGACGAAATCGTCAGCTGGGAACACCGCGCCGCCACAGCGCAACCGTGGTTGCAGACGGCGCGCGACAACAGAAAACCGTCATAGACCGACAGGGAGAACGCGTGATGAGCGTGCGCAAGAAATTACGAGCGATCATGGCGGGCAAGCGGCTGGTGCTGATGCCGGGCGCCTATGACGCATTATCGGCTCGCGTCATGGAGGCCGAGGGCTTCGAAGCGCTCTGTGCCGGCGGCTACGCCGCCATCGGATCGATGCTGGCGCAGCCCGATATGGGCCAATCGAATATGCGCGACTATGCCGACCATTACGGCCGCATCTGCGCGGCCGTCGAAATCCCGGTCTATGTCGACGCCGATACCGGTTTCGGCGGCGTTAACAATGTCCGGCAGATGGTTCGCGCCTTCGAGGCTGCCGGCGTCGCCGGCGTTTTTATCAGCGACCAGGTGTTTCCCAATCGCTGCGGTTACCTTCCCGGCAAGCAGGTGATCCCGGTCGAGCAGATGCTGGCCAAGATCAAGGCTGCGCTGGACGCACGCCGAGATCCCGACTTCTTCATTGCCGGACGCACCGATGCGGCCAGCGTCGAAGGACTCAATGCGGCCATCGAGCGCAGCCAGCTCTTCATGGAAGCGGGCGCCGACATGGCGAAGCCCATGGGCGTCGATACCATTGAAGACATCAAGCGCGTGATCCGCGAAGTGGGCGGCCCGCATATGGCGACGCTGTCGCAGGCGGCGGGGCCGAAACGGCGAAGCCTCGAAGACCTCGAAGCGGCCGGTGTCGTCGCAGCGACGTTCCCATCGCTTGCGCTGTTTGCGGCTGCGCATGCCGTGCGCAATGTGTTGCGCATTCTCAAGCGCGAGAACTCGCTCACGCCGACCTTCGACCACGTGCTGACGCTGGAAGATTATTACGATCTGGTCGGGCTGAAGGATCAGCTCGCGCGCGAAGAAAGCTATGATCGCACCGCGGCGGCGCTCGCCCATAAACGGGCGGCGGAATAGCGCCAAACCTTATCGGTCGGGATCGAAGCGGGCGTCAAAAGGGGGCCCCCAAAAAGAAAGGGGCCGGCGCGAGGCCGGCCCTTCCCCCATAAATGCCTTGCGGCATTTACCCCTTGGTAACCACCGGCGGCGGGGCCTTACCCTTGCCAGTTTGGGCGCAGCCCGCGATGCTCAGGAGAGCCATCACCGCGGCTGTTGCAATAACGATCTTCTTCATGGAGAGAACTCCCCCTTGTCATGACAGTTTTAACCATACAGGCCGGGCTACCTGTTCTCTAGTGCTGAAAAGACACAGTCATGATCTGAATATGCCGGTTTTACGGTTCCATTTGAGGGCTGCCGGGGTTTTGGCCGGCAATCCCCCGAGCCGGTCTATTTTGCGATAATGCGCCGTCCATTCCCGCCAAAATCGGTGTGATTTCGCGGACTTTTTCGGCCGTCCCACGGCGTCGTGGGCAGTCCAGAAACCGTTGCAAATATGGCGCACCGGGTAAAATCCAGAAACGCTGCCGAACATTTGCCATGGGGCCAAGGCCAATTGTTGCTAGCATTACGGTACTGGCGCGCTGAACCGGTGCCGAATTACGCCGCACCCGTGGATTCAGCCGACAAACGGTTACTTCGATGGCTGGTCAGGGTCACGCTGCTCGCGGTCGCTCGGAGGGTCTCATGCGGCATGGATTGAGCGACATTATTCGTCCTGCTTGGTTCGGGATCGCCTTCGCTTTGACCGCGCTTGTGGGGCTGGGGTTTTCCACAGCCAACGCGCAGGATTCGCGGGCGGTCGTCCGGACCGCCAGTTCGCGCGCGCCGCTCGTGACCTCCGGATCAGGCAACTATTACATCGAGTTTCGCTCCCGCTTCGCCTGGGATTACGGACACACTTATCTGGTCCATGGCCGGGTCGGCGTGCCGCCGACCAAGGACGATGTCGCGGGCCTTTCGCCGGTCGGCGACGATTCGACGGCTTGGGTCATTGGCCATTATGTGCCGGTGCCCGCGGAAACCGGCTGGACTGACGGCGACCTCGAAGACAAATACGTGACCTCGCGCTATCGCGTGCTGATGAACAAGGACGAATACGACCGCGTTCTTGGTTACATCAAGGATCTGCAAGGCCGTTCGCACGTCTGGAGCGCGGAGCTTTACAACTGTAACGCCTTCGTGGGCGACGTCGCGAAATTCATGGGTCTCAAAGTTCCGGCATCGTCGCTGATCTATCCGAAGATCTTCGTGAACCATCTTCGCCTGATCAATACCGGACATCCGGATGCGGCGCAGACACTGGTCAGCGACAACGTCAAGGAAATGAGCAACCCGACACGCGACGGCCGCGCGATGATCAACAATCACGTCTATGCGATCGGCCCCAATGGGCAGGCGGAATCGAGGATCGTGCGGGCGACGCCGACCCCGGCCCCGAAAGTAACGATCGGCACGGTCAACGTCTCGAAGTCGAGACCGATGATCCGACGTCGTCATCTTCGAGCCTTCTCCTAAACCACGGATAAAACGTGCAAGTAGCAAGATTCAGCGTGATTGTCGCTTTGGCGGCAGGCTTTGGACTTTCCGGCTGCGCAACGACTGCGACTCAAGGAACGGCGGCCACATCCGGCGGCGGCAGCGCCAATGCTAGCGCCAGCGCCAGCGCGCCTGCGAGCGTCGCGCAGCGCGACCTCACGCCGGCGGAAAAGAAAATCATCATCGCCGCGGTCGCGGACTCGCTGCGTAGCCCGGCGTCGGCGAAATACCGATGGGCAAAGTTTCCCACGATTGTGACGGACGATTCGGTGAACTACTGCTCCATCGTCAACGGACAAAGCCCTTATCCCGCCTATAGCGGCGAGCAGGCCTACATCGTGGAAGCCCGCATGACGGGGAACAAGGTCACGTCCGCCGTTCTCGGCCTCATCGCCGGCGGCAAGGACAGGGCGATTGTCGACACGATGTGCGCCAAATACGGGCTCGACCCCAACAAATCGAGTTGAACGGCGAAGCTGCCGGCCGCGGCGAGCTTACGCTTGCGCCGTCCACTCCTCGGCGCTGGCGCCGGCAAGCGAGCGCACCCGCTCTTCGTCCTTGGCGAACTCGGCGGCGGGGCCCGAATAAACAACGTGGCCGTCGTCGAGCACATAGGCACGGTCGGCGACTTCCACGGCGGCGCGCACATTCTGTTCGACCAGCAGCACCGAAATGCCTTGCGCGCGCGCCGACACCACGACTTTGAAGACGTCCTGAACGATCAACGGTGCGAGGCCCTGGCTCGGCTCGTCCAGCAGCAGGAGCTTTGGGTTCAACAGCAGCGCCCGGGCGATCGCCAGCATTTCCTGCTCGCCGCCGGATAGCTGCCGGCCCTTATTGTTCTTGCGCTCGGCAAGCCGGGGAAACAGTTCGTAGATGCGCGCGATCGACCACGGGCCCGGCCGCTCGAGCGGCACTTTGAGATTTTCCTCGACCGTCAGATTGGGAAAAATCCGCCGCCCTTCCGGCACATAGCCGACACCAAGTGCGGCGACGCGATACGGCGGCCAGTCGGTGGTGGCGCGCCCAAAAATCCGCACCGCACCGTCGCGGGCATGCGTCAAACCCACCAGGCTGCGCAGCGTCGTCGTCTTGCCGGCGCCGTTGCGGCCGAGCAGCGTGACAATCTCGCCCTCGCGCACCTCAAGGCCGACGCCATGCAGGATGTGGCTCTTGCCGTAATAAGTGTGGAGGCCTTCCGCCTCGAGGACGACATTGCTCACGCTGCTGCCTTCCCCAAATACGCCGCCTGCACTGCTTCATTGGCGGCGATTTCCTGCGGCGTCCCCTCGGCGAGAAACTTGCCCTGATCGAGCACCATGATGCGGTCGGCGAGGTGGAACACGACGCGCATATCGTGCTCGATCAAGACGATCGTGAGCTTCTGGTCGCGATGCAGCTTACGGATCAATTGGGTAATGTCATAGGTTTCCTGGTCGCCCATGCCCGCGGTCGGCTCATCGAGCAAAAGCAGGCGCGGCTTGAGCGCCAGCGCCATCATGATTTCGGTGGCGCGCTGATCGCCGTGGGCCAGTTCACCGACCAGCCGGTCGGCCTTTTCCGTCAGGCCACTGCCTTCCAGCAAGTCGACGACGCGCGCCTTGACCTCGTCATCGGCGTCCTGCGACTGCCACAGCCGCAAACGATAGCCGGCGGCCACTTCGACCGCGATCCGCAGGTTTTCACGGACCGTGAGCTCGGGGAACACTTCGGTGATCTGGAACGTGCGGGCGATGCCGCGCCACACCCGGCGCGCCGGCAACATCTGCGTGACGTCCTCGCCGTCGAAAACAATGCGGCCGGCGCTCGGCGTGAGGAAGCCGCTGATCAGGTTGAAGAACGTGGTCTTGCCGGCCCCGTTGGGACCGATCACGGCGCGCAATTCGCCGGGCTCGACCATCATCGAAACATCGTTGACGGCGACCAGGCTGCCGAAAAGCTTCGAAACGTTTTCAACGCGCAACAGGCTCACGATGTCGCCTTTCGCCGGATGATGCCAAGGACCCCGCGGGGGAAGAACAGCACGATCAACACGAAGAACAGCCCGACAAAGGACATCCAGTTCTCGGTCGCGCTCGACAGATAGTCCTGCAGCACGATGAAGATCGCCGCTCCGATCAGCGGTCCCCAGAAGCTTCGCATCCCGCCCAGCACGGCCATAATGACAAAATTTCCCGACTGGTCCCAGCGCACCGCGCGGGGATCGACGAAATCGTTTAACAGCGCGTACAGCGCTCCCGCGATGCTGACGAAGAAGCAGGAGATCACCCACGACATCCAGATGTGCCGATCCACGGGTATTCCCAGGAAGCGCGCGCGCCGCTCGTTCTCGCGGATCGCCAGGAGCGTGCGGCCGAACGGCGAGCGCAACAGGAACGCCATTACGCCCACCGACACCGCGAACACCGCCAGCACGAAATAATAGAACGACTTGTTGTCGTTGAGAATGTCGAGGCTGGTGAAGCCGAGATCAATCGGCATGCGGTGCCAGGCGCTCACGCCGTCGTCGCCGTGAGTGAGCGAGGACCACTGAAAGGCGATGAAGTAGAACACCTGGCCGAAGGCGATGGTGCACATCGCGAAATAGACGCCGCGCAGCCGCGCGATCATCGGGCCGATGATGGCCGCGGCGAGGGTCGCGACCAAAACGCCGACCAGCATCCCGACGGGCGTGCTGGGATAAAGCAGCTTGATGGTGAGAGCGGTGCCGTAGGCGCCCAGGCCGAAATAGGCGGCATGACCGAATGACAGCACGCCGGTGTAGCCGAGAAGAAAATTGAGTGCCATGGCAGCGAGCGCGTAGATCAGCACGCGGGTGCCGAGTTCGACGTAGCTGCCGACATGGGTGATCCAGAACGGCGCCGTTAAGAGCAACGCCCAGATCAGAGCGTCACCGGCGCGCTTGTCGATGGTCGGCATCAGAAGCGCCCCTCTTCGCCGAGGAGGCCGCGCGGCCGGACGATCAGCACAGCGGCCATCATGACGTAGATTACCGCCTCGCTCGCAGATGGAAAAAAGACGCTGGTGACGCCGGACGCGACGCCGATCAGCAATCCGCCCAAAAGCGTGCCGGGCAGGCTGCCGAGACCGCCGACAATGATGGCAATAAAGCTCGGCATGATCAGGCTGTCGCCGAGGGTCGGCTGCAGACCGAGCATGCCGACCGCAAGTACGCCGGCTAAGCCGGCAAGATAGATACCCAGGCCGAAATTCAAATTCCGCAACACGCGGATGTTGACGCCAAGCACGGAAACCGTCTCAAGATCGAGCGTACCGGCGCGAATGCGAATGCCGAGCCGCGTGTGATTGAGGATCAGGAACAGCGCGGCCACTGCAGCCGTCACCAAGAGCACCATGAACACGCGGTAGCCGGTGAGGAAGAAATATTCGTTGCTGAGCGGGCTCGACAGCCATTCCGGGATCGTGAAAGGCAAGCTCTGCGCGCCCCAGATGAAGCGAGTGCCGTCCTCGATCATAAAGGCCAGGCCGAAGGTCAGGAGCAAACTGTAAAGCGGGTCGCGGCCATAGAGCCGGCGGATCAGCACACGCTCGACCAGAATCCCGATGAACCCAACCAGGAAGGGCGACACCAACAGCGCGCCCCAATAGCCCAGATAGGGAATCAGGGTGTAGGCGAGATAGCCGCCGATCGCCAGGAAGCCGCCATGGGCGAAATTGATGACCCCGGACAGGTTGAGGATCAGCGACAGGCCAAGCGCCATCAGCGCATAGAACGCGCCGATTATGAGACCATTGAAGACATTGAATAAGACAAGCTGCGTCATTCGCGCGCTAACATCATAACGGCCCGCCGATCACGCCCCATTTTCCCCGGCGCGAATGCGGTTACAATCCATGGACATCGGGGAATTGTAAACCCCTCAACCGGGGTCGTAATTCCGGGCGCCACGACGCCGTGGCGCCCGGGCTTATGCGGTTTACGACGGCCACACCAGCTTGCAGCCGATCTGATCGAGCGGCAGCGCCGCGTCGATGCCCTTAACTTCCTGAGTGACGGCGAACAGATCCTCCGGATCCCCGCCCTTCGGCGCCGGCTGCGAATGGCCGACGAACAGGGTCGGCATCAGCTGGTTGTCGCCATCCCGGTAGAACGGGTTGTTCGGCATCAGCGCGATCTCCGGCGGCAGCACCAAGCCATGCATCGCGTGCGCCAATTTGACCGGATCGAGCGACTTCGCCTTCTCGGCGGCGAGCTTGCAGCTATGAACCGCCGCGAAGCCGAACCAGGTTCGCGCAGTCGGCACCTTGCCGCCGCTGCGCTTGCGCACGTCGGCGACGAATGCCTCAAGGTGCGGCACGCCGGGCTGCTTCCAGTACCATTCGAACACCCAATCGCCGAACAGCGCTTCGGGCGGCAGGCCCAGATTTACTTCGAGCTCCTGCTGCGCGCCGGCAATGTGTATCTTCTTGTTGAGGCCGAACTGCACCGCCTGCTTGAGGCAGTTGATCATATCGTCGCCGGCCAGCAAAAGGATGAGCGCATCCGGATTGGTCGACTGCGCTTTGATCAGGTAGGACGAGAAGTCGGTCGACTGCAGCGGCACCATGTCGCCGCCCAACTCGGTGCCACCGGCTGCCTTGAGGCTCGCCTCGAAACCTTGTTGCAACGAGTGGCCGAAGGCGTAATCGGTGGTGATGAAATACCACTTCTTGCCGTACTTATCGAGCAGCAGCTTCGAAACTGAATTGGTTTCCATGCGTGTCGTGTTGCAGACGCGAAACACATTCCAGTGGCACTGCGTGCCGGTGACACTATCGGTGTGTCCACCGGGATCGATCATAAACACACCCTTCTCGAACGCAGTATTGGCCATCGCCTGCGCCAAGCCGGAGTTGATGTTGCCGAGCAGGAAGTTCACCTTGTCGCGGTCGATCAGCTTATTGGCCTTCTGCACCGCGACGGCGGCGTCCGCGCTGGTCGAATCTTCGACCAGGAGTTCGACCTTGCGGCCGAGGATGCCGTTCTTGGCATTGATCTGGTCGAGCGCAAGCTGCGCGCCGATCAACTCGTTCTTGCCCAGCGCGGCGTAGGTTCCGGTGAGCGGGTTGTCGAGGCCGATCTTGATCGGCTCGTCGGCGAGCGACTTCACCACAAACGGGCTGGCGACCTGCATGGCGCCGATTGCAAGGCCGGCCTTGAGTAGCGTCCGGCGCTTAACGGGGACGCGAATAAGATCGTTGGACATTCTTCTCTCCCTCAAAAACCTTTGCTTGGTTCTTCTGTAACCGCCGGTCATTTATGGCTAAATGACCACGCCGTTCAATCAAACGAATGTCGCATTACGGCGCGAAATGCAACGCGAACAATCGGTTGCTCCGGTTAACAGCGTCGCCGCGAAGCCCAATTCTTGGCCAAGGCGGACGCCGCAACCCCCAGACAGTGAGATTTCTCTCGATAATCGTGCGGTTGGGCGATTGCCCCGTAAGCGGCGTCAAATGGTGAGACAAAGCGCCGCTGCCTCACGCGGCAAGAACACCGCGCCGCGCAATCTGGTCGGGGGCGGCGCCGAATTTAGTTGTCGCGGGCAACTATCATTGCGGCAGATACATCGTCCGGGCGTCGGCGGTGAATGCCTTGCGGGAGTCTGGATCGAGATAAAACATGTGGCCGCCGCGGTAGAGCTTCAGCTGAGCGCGCTCTTCGCCGTCAAACGGCGGCAGGTGCTGCAGCAGATAGCGGGTCACCGAATAGGGCGTGATCATGTCGCTATAGCCGTGGCCGATCATCAGCCGGAATGACGGCGTCAGCGCCAGCAGCACACGCAGATCATCGGTGACGCTCGGCTGGCCGTGGCCCTGCTCCCAATCCCATCGATTGGAAATGCCTTCGTCGAGCAGATTGTAGCTCATCTCGGTCTTGAAGCCGAGTTCGTCGCGGGCGTAGCCGACAAAGGCGCTGCCATAGGCGCGGACCATGCCGTCGAGAATAGGATCAGGGCCGCGCGCAGCCGGCGTTTCGGGATAAGGGTCGTCGGATGCGAAAGTCGCATCATAGTGACTCGTTATTTTGTGAGCACCGGCGAAGTTTTTGACATAGGAGTCGCGAATGAACCCGCGCGAGCGGGTAACGACGTCCACGGGCAAGCCGGTGATTTTTGCCACGCGCGCATAAAAGTTCTTGGCAGCGTCGCCTTGCAGCGGCGGACCGGCAAGCGTGGTGAGATAATCCGTCAACGCAAAATGCTCGGCCTGCGCCAGTGCTTCCTGGCTGAATGCGCCAGTGCGCTCGAGCTCGGCGGCGGCGAGCGACGGCAATTGCAGCGCGGCGCCGAGCGCGAAGCGTTCGCCGCCGAATTCGAATGCGCCCTCGAGCAGCGGCGACACCATCAGGATTCCTGAAACCACGATGCCCTGATCGCTCTGCAGCACGCGCGCGACCTTGGCGGCGCGAAAGCCGCCATAGCTTTCGCCGAGGATGAATTTCGGTGAAGCGGCGCGGCTATTTTTCGCGACATAGAGCGCGATGACCTTGGCCATGGATTCGGCGTCGCCGCTCACGCTCCAGAACGGGCGTCCGCCGTCGGGCTTGGCCGGCCGGCTCCAGCCGGTGCCGATCGGATCGATCAGCACGAGATCGGTGAAGGCGAGCCAGGTATCGGGGTTGTCCACCAGGCGGACCTGCGAGCCATCACGGCCATTGGCGCCGAATTCGGCGATGCGGGGACCAACCAGCCCGAGATTGAGGAACGCCGATGCCGCGCCCGGGCCGCCGTTGAAGACGAAGGTGACTGGCCGCGTCCCGGCGTCGCCGACTTCGCCACGTAGGCGGTGTAGAAGATTTCCGCCGAGCGTTCGCCCGATTGATCGAACAGCGAGAATGTTCCGGCAGTGGCCGTATAGGCGAGCTTGCCGGATTTAACGTCGATGCTGTGCTCGGTGACGGCATCGCCCGGCAGCAGCGAAAGAACGCCGGGGCCGTTTGGCGCACCATGACCGCCGCCGGCTTGCTGGCGTTCCTCCTGGCGATCGGATCGGTCGCCGCCGTGACCGCTCTGACCTTGCGCGAACGCGGTCGCAGCGAACGCCACAAGCAGCACAGCAATGAGCGGACGGCGCAGATCAATCATGATTGTTTCCCGGCGGTTGGTGGCGCGCGTGCGGCACTTTCATTCAAGCTCGACGTCGCCCTCGATGTCGATCGACAGGCCGATGCCGTCGACCGCAAGCGTCACCTTGGCCGGCAGTGCCTCGTTGCCCTTCAGCCGGCCACTGGCCAGCGCGGCACGCACCGCCTGCTCGATTTCGCGTTGCGACGTGATGCCTACTTTTTTGAGGAATTTACGCACGCTGACATTGAAAGCATCCTCGTTCATGATCGCCTCTCGAAAGTGCCGGAAAGATGGCCATTGGCGGCGCTACTCTAGCGCGTCTGCATGGCAGGCACGACCGCTGGTGCGGCCGCGCGAGCCGGTGGACAAGGCCGATAGGATCGGGGAAATTCGCGCCCTCCCGGCGTCTTGGCCGGCAAAAAACAGGCCGGCACGCCACCGGCCTTGGAGACGCCAGCAATGCCGTTCCCTCGTGCTTCGAAGGCTCTTGCCCGGTTCACCGTGCTCGATCTCACCCGGGTGCGCTCCGGGCCGACCTGTGTGCGGCAGCTCGCCGATTGGGGCGCCAATGTCGTCAAGATCGAAGTCGCCGCCGGGACCGGAAGAGCCGATGGGCGGCCCGCGCGAGGGGCCCGACTTTCAGAACCTGCATCGCAACAAGCGCAGCATGACGCTCAATCTGAAGTCGCCGGCGGGGCTCGCCGCGTTCAAGCGCATGGTCAAAAAGGCCGACGTGGTGGTGGAGAATTTCCGCCCCGACGTGAAAAAGCGGCTCGGCATCGACTACAAGACCCTCGCCAAGATCAATCCACGGCTGGTTTATGCCAGCATTTCCGGATTCGGCCAGGATGGGCCTTACGCCAATCGTCCCGGCTTCGATCAGATCGCGCAAGGCATGGGCGGCCTGATGTCGATTACCGGCCTGCCGGGGCAGGGACCGGTGCGTGTCGGCATTCCGATTGCCGATCTCAGCGCCGGGCTGTTCGCAGCGCTCGGCATTCTCGTTGCGCTCCTTGAACGCGAGAAATCGCACAAGGGCCAGCATATCGAGACCTCGCTGCTGCAGGCGCAGATATTCATGCTCGATTTTCAGGCGGCGCGTTATCTGGTCGACGGCGAGGTCGCCAAGCAGGCCGGCAATAACCATCCGACCAGCATTCCGACCGGCGTGTTCAAGACCAAGGACGGCTACATCAACATTGCCGCCACCGGACAAAAAATCTGGGAGCGCTTCTGCGAGGCCGCCGACGCGACGTCGCTGCTGCGGAATCCGAACTATCAGACTGGCGCGGCGCGTTCCAAGCATCGCGACGCGCTCAATGCCGAGATCCAGGCCACTGTCGCCGGCCATACCAGCGCCGAATGGATCGAGCGCCTCAACAAAGCGGGCGTGCCTTGCGGGCCGATCTATTCGATCGACCAGGTGTTCGCCGATCCGCAGGTCGAGCATCTCGGCATTGCGCAGAGCGTGACCAGGAAGGACAAAAGCAAGATGCGGCTCCTCGGCCAGCCGGTTACACTGTCGCGGACACGGTCGCGCCTCGTGGCGCGGCCGCCGGAGCTTGGCGAGCACACCGATGCGGTGCTCAAGGAATTCGGTTTTTCCGCGCGCGATATCGCGGCGCTGCACAGGGCAAATGCCGTGTGAATAATGACCATCGTCATTGCCGGGCTTGACCCGGCAATCCATGGGGCGATGACGCAGCATGGATGCGCGGGTCAAGCCCGCCCATGACGAAGTAAAGGAAGGGACCAATCTAATGACGCAAACCGACAAGATGCTCTCGCGCAAGGAAGGCGGCGTCGGCATCGTGACCTTCAACAATCCGGAGCGGCACAATGCGGTGTCGCTGGAAATGTGGGAGGCGACCACCGAAATTCTCAACGGCTTCGCCGGCGACAACGACATTCGCGTCGTGGTGCTGACCGGCGCCGGCGGCAAGGCCTTCGTGTCGGGCGCCGACATATCGAAATTCGGCAGCGAGCGCTCGACGCTCGAAGCCGTGCGATCCTACAACAGCAAAACCGAGGCGACCTACGCCAGCATCGCCGATTTTCCCAAGCCGACCATAGCCATGATCAGTGGCTATTGCATCGGCGGCGGGCTCGGGCTCGCCACCTGCTGCGACCTGCGCATTTGCTCCGACAATTCGCGCTTCGCGGTGCCGGCGGCAAAGCTCGGCCTGGGTTACGGCTATAGCGGATTAAAGCGCCTCGTCGACATCGTCGGGCCGTCTTTCGCCAAGGAAATCTTCTATACGGCGCGCCAGTTCGACGCCGAAGAAGCGCGCAGCATGGGGCTGGTGAACCGCGTCGTGCCGGCGGCGGAGCTGGAATCTTACGTCAAAGGCGTCACCGACATGATCAGCGCCAATGCGCCGCTGACCATCAAGGCGGTGAAGTTCACGGTCGGCGAAACTGTCAAAGAAGATTCAAAGCGCAATCTGGCGCGATCGGCCGAATTGGTGGAGCAGTGCTTTAAAAGCCGCGATTACACCGAAGGACGCACCGCCTTCATGGAGAAGCGCAAGCCGGCCTTTACCGGCAGCTAGGCGCTCGTTTTCCCGGACCTTGGCATCGCCCTGCCCACCATGCCCATCGCGGGCGCGCTCGGGCGTGGGCAAGCTAATCCCGTGGCGCAAAGTGCTTAGCGTCGGCCGGCACGGCTTGCTAAGCTAGGCGCGTGAGCGGCGGGCGAGCAACGACTCGCTGGCGATAGCGGGAGGCGACCAAGCATGTATCGGGGCACCAAAGACATCAAATTGCCGACGACGATTACCGGCTCGCTGCCGCGTCCGAGCTGGTACACCGAGAACCTCGGGACCAGGCATTTTCTTGAGGCGATGGTCGGCCGCCGCTTCCGCGAGCAATATGAAGATGCGCTGACCTGTTATTTGCGCGATCAGGAGCTCGCCGGTCTCGACATCGTCTCCGACGGCGACTGCCGCTTCGACGATGACGTCGGCGGCCAGAGCTGGACCGCTTATCCGCCCAACCACATGAGCGGGCTCGACGCGGCGCATCCGGAGCCGACACCAGCCGGGCGCGGCGGCATCCTGTTTCCGCGCGGTCATATTCTGCACGATTATCTGGAAGCGCGCGTCATGCCGGTCATTACCGGCCCGATCGGACGCGGCAACCTGCAATACACCTCGATGTGGAAGGCGGCGCAGCGTTTCACCACGAAGCCGGTGAAATTCGGCGCGGTCTCAGCCGAGATCGTCGCCTTTGCGCTGCAGGACCGCTACTACAAGAGCGTGCCGGATCGCATGTTCGCGATCGCCGACGCCTTCAACGAGGAATATCACGAACTCGCCGACGCCGGCTGCCCGGTGATCCAGATCGAGGAGCCGCAGATTCATCTGATCGCGGTGCGCAAGATCCAGGACAAGGTGATCACGCCGCAATTGATGGTCGAAGTGTTCAATCGCACCGTCAAGGGACTGCGCGCCAAGACCGAAGTGTGGGCGCATTCCTGCTGGGGCAATCCTTCGCAGCAGCGCATGTTCGCGCAGGTGCAGAGCTACAAGGCGGCGCTGGAAACCTATAATACGGTCGACGCGGACGTCATTACCTTCGAATCGTCGAGCTCGGGCGGCATCGACCTCGAAGCCATCGGCAAGACCATCACTGGCAAGAAGATCGCCATCGGCGTCATCGACCACCACGTGCTGCAAGTCGAAAGCCCGGACGAGGTTGCGGAGAAAATCCGCGCCGCGCTCAAATACATCCCCCCGGAGCGGCTGGTGATCTCGACCGATTGCGGCATGGGCCGCGAGGGCATGAGCCGGCGCCACGCCTTTTACAAAGTGGTTTCGCTTGTGCTCGGCACCAATATCGTGCGCAAGGAACTGGGCTTGCCGCTTGCCGAATGCCTGGCGGCGGACGAGCGTTATTCGCTGGTCATGGCGCCGAAATAAAGCGCCGTGTCCGGGGTTGGTGCCGCAGGTGGCGCGAGGGGGAAAATTATGGCCGAGACGCAGACCAAGCCGAAACTGCTGCTGCCGTTCCTGCAGCCGTTCTACGATATCGTGATCCCGCTGTCGTGGCCGCTCATTCGCATCGCCGTGGGCGGCACCATGCTGGCCCACGGCTATCACCGGCTGGTCGGTCCGCCGATGTCGACGGCCGCAGAGGAGTTCGCCAAGATGGGCTTCGAGCCGGCGTTGCTCGCCGCCTATATCGTCTTCATCAACGAAACCATCGGCGCGGTCTGCGTCATGATCGGCCTGTTCACGCGCTTCTTCGCCGCTTCGATCGCGATCGAGCTTGCCTTCATCAGCCTGCTCTTTGTCCCCAACGGCTGGGCCTGGGCGCATCACGGCTGGGAATATGTGTTCCTGTGGGGCCTGCTCTTTTTCGCCATCGCGCTGCGCGGCGGCGGGCCCTATTCGCTCGATCGCAAGATCGGCTGGGAACTCTGATCGGCCATTCCCTCTCGTCCGCGCCCTTCGTCCGCGCCCTCTCGGCCGCACCCTTGTCTCGCTGCCGCGACGCCGCTACATACTGCGCCGCGACACTCAGGCTTCGCACTTCCCGGAGAGGTGGCTGAGTGGTTGAAAGCACCGCACTCGAAATGCGGCATACGGGCAACCGTATCGGGGGTTCGAATCCCCTCCCTCTCCGCCAAATCGCGCGAATAGTCGGGGGATGGCGAACCCCGGTTTATCCCGCTTTTCGCAGACCGCCCATCGCTTCGATGAATGCAATGATGGTTTGCAGGCCGTCGCCCTGGCGCAGATTGGTCATCACGAACGGGCGGGCGCCGCGCATTCTTTTGGCGTCGGTCTCCATTTTGGCGAGCGACGCGCCGACGTGCGGCGCCAGATCGACCTTGTTGATCACCAGGAGATCGGAGCGGGTGATGCCGGGGCCGCCCTTGGACGGGATTTTGTCGCCGGCCGCGACGTCGATCACATAGATCGTCAGGTCGGCAAGCTCCGGCGAGAACGTTGCGGCAAGATTGTCGCCGCCGGATTCGATCAGCACCAGATCGAGCGCGGGAAATTTTGCCTGCATGTCGGCCACCGCGGCGAGATTCATCGAGGCATCTTCGCGGATCGCGGTGTGCGGGCAGCCGCCGGTTTCGACGCCGACGATGCGTTCGGGGTCGAGCGAGCCCGAGCGCACCAGAAACTCGGCATCCCACTTGGTGTAGATGTCGTTGGTGATGGCGGCGATATCGTAGCTGCCGCGCATCGATTTGCAGAGCGCGTCCATCAGCGCGGTCTTGCCGGAGCCGACCGGGCCACCGATGCCGACGCGAAGCGGGCCATTTGGATTGAGCACCATCGATCCTCAGCTGCGAAATAAGCGCGTATATTGTGTTTCATGCCTGGCGCCGGCGAGGTCGGCGCGAAACACTGCGCTGCCGAGATCGTCGAGGCGTGCGTTCAAGGCGCGGCGCGCTGTCGCCATGATGATCGGCTCGACCGCATTGAGGAGGCGCTGGCTATCGGTATGGCCGAGCGGGATCAGGCGGACGCCTGCCGATATCCAGTTCGACATCACCGCCGTCAGGAATGCGTGCAAAGCCGGATCGAGCGGGATGGCGTGCCCGGCACAGGCTGCGGCAACGGCCACGGGATAAGCGACCGGCCCGTCCCAGATCTCGTGCAGCCGCGCCAGCGCCGCGCAGGGCCAGGCGGCGCGCGTCACCTCCAGGAAGGCGCGGCCAAGTGTCGTCGTTTCGTGAAAACGTTCGCGGCTCGGCACGAAAGCCGCCGCCAGCTCGGCGATGTCGCGCACCCCCGTGTGGTTTTCCGCCGTCACCGCGCGATGCGTTTGGGCAAAGAAAATGCCATCGTTGATGCCGGCACCTTCGGTCAGCATCGCTTCGAGCCAATCGCGCAATGTCGCGGCGTCGCCAATGTCGCCGGCCTCCACCGCCCATTCGATACCGCTCGAAAAGGCGAAGGCGCCGACCGGATAGGCCGGTGACAGCCAGGTCATCAGCCGATAAAGCGCGCCGGTTTCAAGGGCGAGGCTCTCCGTCCCGTCCTTGCCTCGCGCATGGGAACGCACTCGGGGTCCCCGCTTGCGCGGGGATGAACGCAGCAGCGGGCGCTCCTCAGCCATGATCGTGCCGGTCGTCGTGCCAGTGATCGTGCTCCGGTCGGGTGCGATCGCGATGCTCGCGCCGCGTCGCGGCGTAAGCGCCGCCCTCCGGATCGAATGGCGCCTCGATCTCCGCAACGATGCCGCCGAGCTGGACGGCGAGCGCGGCAAGAACGTGATCGCGCCGGATGCGCAGCGCCTTGTCGAGCACCTGGACCGGCACATGCCGGTTGCCGAAATGCCACGCGACGCGGGCGAGATGTCTCGCATCGGCACAGCGGATTTCCAGAAGTGGCTCCGGCGCAGCGACAATCTCGACCAGGCGGCCGTCATCCAACAGCAGCGCGTCGCCGCCGCGCAGTTCGGCCGGCGCCGGCAGGTCAAGCAGGAAAGAGATTCCGTTCTTCCCCTTCATGGCGATGCGCCGGCGGTGCCGGTCGTCGTAATCGAGCACGACGCGATCGGCGGTCTCGCCCGACCAGGTTGTCGCTGCCTTGATGGCGATGGCGCGCATGACGGAAGACTATCCGGTCCCGGCTCAGAACAGAAAATAGCGTTGCGCCATCGGCAGCACTTCCGCCGGCGCGCAGGTCAGCAGTTCACCGTCGGCGCGCACCTCATAAGTCTCCGGATCGACCTCGATCGTCGGCGTGGCGTCGTTGTGGATCATGCTCTTCTTGGAGATTTTGCCGCGCGTATTCTCAACCGCATAAAGCTTCTTCTGAATTCCGAGTTTCCGCCCGAGGCCGGATTTCACCGCGGCCTTTGAGGCGAAAACGACGGAGGACGCCGTGCGCGCGCCGCCGAAGGCGCCGAACATCGGCCGGTAATGCACCGGCTGCGGCGTCGGGATCGAGGCGTTGGGATCGCCCATCGGCGCGGCGACGATCGAGCCGCCCTTGATGATGCATTCCGGCTTCACGCCGAAGAAAGCGGGCGACCAGAGAACGAGGTCTGCCAGTTTGCCCTTCTCCACCGAGCCGATCAGCTTGGCGACGCCGTGGGCGATCGCGGGATTGATGGTGTATTTGGCGATATAGCGCTTCACTCGCGCATTGTCGTTGTCGCCTTTGTCCTGCGGCAGGCGGCCGCGCTGCTTCTTCATCTTGTCGGCGGTTTGCCAGGTGCGAATGATGACCTCGCCGAGCCGCCCCATGGCCTGGCTGTCCGACGACATCATCGAAAGCGCGCCGATGTCGTGCAGAATGTCCTCCGCCGCGATCGTTTCCTTGCGGATACGGCTTTCGGCAAAGGCCAGGTCTTCCGCGATCGCCGGATCGAGGTGATGGCACACCATCAGCATATCGAGATGCTCGTCGATGGTGTTTTTGGTATAGGGCCGGGTCGGATTGGTCGAGGACGGCAGTACGTTCTTCAGTCCCGCGATCTTGATGATGTCGGGCGCGTGGCCGCCGCCGGCACCTTCGGTGTGGAAGGCGTGGATGGTGCGGCCTTCAAACGCCGCGATGGTATCCTCGACGAAGCCGGATTCGTTGAGCGTGTCGGTGTGGATCATCACCTGCACATCGTAGTCGTCGGCAACCGACAGGCAGCAGTCGATCGCGGCGGGCGTCGTGCCCCAGTCCTCGTGCAATTTCAGCGCACAGGCGCCGGCCTTGATCATCTCCTCGAGCGCCGCCGGGCGCGACGCATTGCCCTTGCCGGCAAAGCCGAGATTGACCGGGAATTCGTCGGCGGCCTGGATCATGCGCGCCAAGTGGAACGGCCCCGGCGTGCAGGTGGTCGCGAAAGTGCCGTGCGCCGGCCCGGTGCCGCCGCCGAGCATCGACGTCACGCCCGACATCAGGGCCTCGTCGACCTGCTGCGGGCAGATGAAGTGGATATGGGTGTCGAAGCCGCCGGCGGTGAGGATTTTTCCTTCGCCCGCGATCACCTCGGTGCCGGGGCCGACGACGATGGTGACGCTCGGTTGAATATCGGGATTGCCGGCCTTGCCGATGGCGAAGATCTTGCCGTCCTTGAGGCCGACGTCGGCCTTCACGATTCCCCAATGGTCGACAATCAGCGCATTGGTGATCACGGTATCGACCGCGCCCGCGCGGTTGGTGATTTGCGACTGACCCATGCCGTCGCGGATCACCTTGCCGCCGCCGAATTTCACCTCCTCGCCGTACACCGTAAAATCCTTCTCGACCTCGATGATGAGATCGGTGTCGGCAAGCCGCACGCGATCGCCGGTCGTGGGGCCGAACATGTCGGCATAAACGGCTCGGCTGATCCTGGCTGGCATCGGATGATGTCCTGGTACGTGGCGCGCCCGGCCTAGGCCGCGCGCTGGTTGGCGAAAACGGGAGCGAGCTTCTTGAGCGTCAAGTCGTAGCCGGCCTTGCGCCGCGCCTCGACGCCGTGGCGGGAAAAATCGCGAAAGCCGTATTCGTTGGAGGCGACATCGTCGGATACCAGCGAGATTTCGACCGGCTCGACCAGCTTGTAAGCGTTTGCCGCCTTGACCTTCTCGTCCACATCCGGCGGCAAGTCGCCAGGAACGAGCTTGCGCAGCGCCTCGATCGTCGCGATGAGGTCGTTCATCATCGCGGCAGTTTCGCCGTCCTGATGCAGGCGGTTGCCGAAGCGAAGCTGATCGATCCGGTCGCTGACTTCGGTAAACGTCGACGGCAATTTGGCGGTCGATGGGAACAGGTTCATGATTACCAGAACCCGCCGCACGTCGGCGCCGGTGCTAAACGCATCGATGGCGTCGCCAAGCGGCGTGTTGTCGACGATGCCGCCGTCCCAGTAGTGATGCACGCGGGCGCTGTCGGCGATATCGGTCCAGGGGAATTGCGGCGGCAAGCTGCCGCTCGCCAGCACGTGTTGCGGCTTGATCGTTACAGGTTTGCCGCCGTCAGCCCCGCGATTGCTGAACCGTGTCAATTCTCCGCTCTCGACGTCGACTGCGGTCACCACGAACACGGTCTTGCTGCTGTTGAGGGCGGCGAAATCGACGTGCTTCGCCAGCGTCGCCAGCAATGGATGGGTGTCGTAAATGTAGGTCCAGGTCGGCATCATCGGCAGATCGAAGCGCAGCGTATAGAAATCGGGAACGCCGTAAATCGAAAGGTCGCGGCCGACCTGTGGCGGAACGAACGGCGGCGTATTGATGATCAGGTCGTCCCACAGATCGGACAACCGCCGCCGTGCATCCTCGCGATCGGTGGCGCCCACCACGCAGGCGGCGTTGATTGCTCCGATCGAAACACCTGTGACGACTTTGAGCGTGATGTCGCGACCCTCTTTCACCGCTTCATCAATGAGATCGAACAGTCCGGTGATGCCGCCATATTCGTAGGCGCCCAGCGCACCGCCGCCCTGCAACACGAGACCGATTTCCATTGCCTGTGTCGAGCCGGTCATAGCCTTGCTCCCTCGCTAGAGCTTACCCATGATTTCCTGCCGAAAGCCGTAGATCGTGCGCTTGCCGGCAACCGCCACGAGCGTGACGTCGCGCGTCTGGCCGGGTTCGAAGCGCACCGCCGTTCCCGCCGCAATGTCGAGCCGCATGCCGCGCGCCTTCTTGCGGTCGAACTTCAGCGCCGGATTGGTCTCGAAGAAATGATAGTGCGATCCGACCTGGATCGGCCGGTCGCCGGTATTGGCGACTGTGAGCGTGACGGTGCGGCGTCCCTTGTTGAGCTCGATCTCGCCGTCACGGACGAAAAGTTCACCGGGGATCATCTGCGCCACCCATCTCAACGTTCTCCCGCAATCTCGAGCGGGACGAATTACCGTATCGGCTCGTGCACGGTCACAAGCTTGGTGCCGTCGGGAAAGGTCGCCTCGACCTGGATTTCAGGAATCATCTCGGCGATACCGTCCATCACTTGTGCGCGCGTCAGCACGTGAGCACCCTTTTCCATCAATTCGGCAACGCTGCGGCCGTCGCGGGCGCCCTCCAGAATAAAATCCGAGATCAGCGCGACCGCTTCGGGATGGTTGAGCTTGACGCCGCGCGCAAGCCGGCGCGCCGCCACCATCGCCGCCATGGCGATCAAGAGCTTGTCTTTTTCTCGCGGTGTCAGCTGCATGTCCGCCCAATCCGCCCGTATCAGTTCGACCACAGGCGCGGTAGCGGCGCGGCGCCGAATGCGGTAAGGACCTTGGTGACATCGTGCCGCAAGGCTGCGCCATCGGCCGCCACAAAGCGCGCAAGTGCAAGCCCGTTCCAGGCCGAGACACCGACTTCTCCGGCAAAATCCTGCTGCATGACCCGTACCGCCGCAGCGTTGTCCTCATTGCCGGGAATTTTCAGCAGGCTCGCCACCGCCGCGCCCCCGGCGCCCGCCGCCCGCCCCGCCAGGCGGCGCGCAATGCCGCCGTCGAGATTGATCGTCTCGGCAAAGACCAGCGCGCCAGCGACGCGCACCCGCCAGCGATCGAGGAAACGTCCGGAGATCACCGTCTCGCCCATGGCCGAGCGGCCAAAAATAACAGCTTCCGCCAACAGCAGGCTGGCGTCGGCCGCCACATCGACCTCGATGCTGCGCCGTAAGCGGGCCCGGTCGAACAGGATCGTTTCTTGCGGCAGCCAGCCGAGCGCACCGCCCGGTCCAACATCCAGCTTGACGTCGATCTTGGTGTCCGGACCCAATGAACGGTAGATTTTTTCCGCCGCTGCGGTGGTGACACTGAGCTTTGCGCCCGGCCCGGCGGCGATATCGACATCGAACCCGTCGCCGCCCGTCATTCCACCGGCGGTATTGACGATGACGGCGTCCAGCACACGGCCATTGCCGTGCGGAAAGCGCACCCGCAGCGATCCCGCCTCATGCACGCGGGCGGGGCGGCTGCCGTTGGGACCAGCCGCCACGGCGAGCGTGATCCGCCCCATGGCACGATTGGCGTCGAAGATTTCATTGCGTAGCGGCGCGGCGGCCATCGACACATTGCTCATCTTGTCGAACTTTAGACTGCAAAGAGTATTAGATCGCCGTGGTTTAGATTGCCATGGCCCGCCGCAGCGCCGATTCGTCGATATTGTCGCGATTACACGAATAGACCACGGCGCCGCGGTCCATGACCGCGAAATGGTCACCGAGTTCGCGGGCAAAGTCGAGATATTGCTCGACCAAGACGATGGCGATCTTGCCGAGCGACCGCAGATAACTGATGGCGCGCCCGATATCCTTGATGATCGAGGGCTGAATGCCTTCGGTCGGCTCGTCGAGGAGGAGCAGCCGCGGCCGCATCACCAGCGCGCGCCCGATGGCGAGCTGCTGCTGCTGGCCGCCCGAGAGGTCGCCGCCGCGGCGATGCAGCATAGTTTGCAGAACGGGAAACAGCGTGAATACGTCGTCAGGCAGCGTGCGCTGATCGCGGCTCAACGGAGCGAACCCGGTTTCCAGATTCTCCTCGACGGTCAAAAGCGGAAAGATTTCGCGGCCCTGCGGCACATAAGCGATACCGCGTCGGGCGCGATCCGGCGGCCGCAGTCCGGTGATGTCGCCGCCCTCCCAGGTGATGGTGCCGCGGCTCACCGGGTGCTGGCCGGCAAGCGCGTCGAGCAGGCTGGTCTTGCCGACCCCGTTGCGGCCGAGCACGCAGGTCACCTTGCCCGGCTCGGCGGTCAACGAAACCCCGCGCAGCGCCTGCGCGGCGCCGTAATGGAGATCGAGGGATTGCGCTTCAAGCATGGTCTCTCTCCGCACGCGGACAGCAAGTGGCGAATGGCAGGCGCAGCATCCGCTATCGTCCCAAATAAACTTCCACGACGCGCTCGTTCTCGGAGACCTGGTCGATCGAACCCTCGGCGAGCACCGAACCCTCATGCAGGCACGTGACTTTGACGCCAAGCTCGCGCACGAAGGTCATATCGTGCTCGACCACGACAACCGTGTGCTCGCGGTTGATCTCCTTGAGCAGTTCGGCGGTTTGATGGGTCTCCACGTCCGTCATGCCGGCAACCGGTTCGTCAACCAGCAAGAGCTTCGGATCCTGCGCCAACAGCATGCCGATCTCGAGCCATTGCTTCTGGCCGTGCGACAGGCTGGCGGCCAGGCGATCGCGCACGGCCGTGAGCCGGGCAGTCTGCAGGATTTCATCGATCCGGCGGCGCTCGTCATCGGTTTCGCGCGCCCACAACGTGTTGCGCGCACGGCGATCGGCCTTCAGCGCAAGCTCGATATTGTCGAACACGGTGTGGCTGTCGAACACTGTCGGCTTCTGGAACTTGCGGCCGATACCAAGCTCGGCGATTTCGGTCTCGTCGAGCCGGGCCAGATCGTGCAGCCGATCGAAGATGACCGCACCCTTGTCCGGCCTGGTCTTGCCAGTGACTACGTCCATCATCGTGGTTTTGCCGGCGCCGTTCGGGCCAATGATGGCGCGCATCTCGCCGGGCTCGATGGCAAAGGAGAGATTATTGAGCGCACGGAAGCCGTCGAACGATACCGTCACGCCCTCGATAAAAAGAAGGGTGCGATCGAATGCCTCCATCGACTTGGTCTCGGCCGCAAGCAGTCGATCTTGAATCTTCATCGCCCGATCCTCATTCCGCCGGCTGCGGCTCGGGCGGCGGCGCCGTCACGCCGTCTTCGGCGGCGGCCGACGCCCGATCGCGCCGCAGCGCCGTCCAATGGTGCAGGCTGCCGATGATGCCGCGTGGCAACAGCAGCGTCACGCCGATGAACAGGCTGCCGAGCATGAACAGCCAGTACGGCGCCAGGATCCCTGAAGTGAAATAGGTCTTGGCGTAGTTGACGAGGATGGCGCCCACCGCGGCGCCGATCAGCGTGCCGCGGCCGCCGACCGCCACCCAGATCACCGCCTCGATGGAATTGCCGGGCGCGAATTCGCTCGGGTTGATGATGCCGATCTGCGGCACGTAAAGCGCGCCGGCAAGGCCGGCCATGCAGGCCGACAGTGTGAAGACGAGAACCTTGTAGGATTCGACGCGGTAGCCGAGAAACCGCGTGCGCGCCTCGGCGTCGCGGATGGCGATCAAAACCTTGCCGAACTTTGACGTCACGATGGCGCGGCAGACCAGGAAGCCGAGCATCAAGGTCAGGCATGAAATCGAGAACAGCGCCGACCGGGTCGCTTCCGATCGCACGTCGAAACCAAGAATGTCCTTGAAATCGGTCAGGCCGTTGTTGCCGCCGAAGCCGAAATCGTTGCGGAAAAATCCGAGCATCAAGGCGTAAGTCAGCGCCTGCGTGATGATCGAGAGATAGACGCCGCTGACACGGCTGCGAAAGGCAAACCAGCCGAACACGAAGGCCAGCGCGCCCGGCACTAGGACGATCATCAGCGCGGCATAGGCGAAATGCTGGAAGCCATACCAATAGAGCGGCAGCGCCTTCCAGTTCAGGAACACCATGAAGTCGGGCAGAATGGGGTTGGCATAGACGCCGCGGGTGCCGATCTGCCGCATCAGATACATGCCCATGGCGTAACCGCCGAGCGCGAAGAATGCGCCTTGGCCGAGCGAAAGAATGCCGCAGTAGCCCCAGATCAGGTCGATCGACAGCGCCAGAATCGCGTAGCAGGCATATTTTCCGAACAGCGCTACCAGGTAAGTCGATACATGGAACGCTGACGTCGCCGGCACCAGGAGATTGAGGATCGGTACGGCGATCGCAATGCCGCCGACTACGGCCAAAAAGATGATAGCGCTGCGGTCGAGCGTCCGGATGAGGATATGCGAGCTTGCTCCCGTCATGCTTCGACCGCCCGGCCGCGCAGCGCGAACATGCCCCGTGGCCGCTTCTGGATGAACAGGATGATCAAGACGAGGATGGCAATCTTGCCAAGCACGGCGCCGGCATAGGGTTCGAGGAATTTATTGGCGATGCCGAGCACGAAGGAGCCGACGAAGGTGCCCCATAGATTGCCGACACCGCCGAAGACGACGACCATGAAGCTGTCGATGATATAGCCCTGTCCGAGATTGGGACTGACATTGTCGATCTGCGACAGCGCGACGCCCGCCATGCCGGCGATGCCGGAGCCGAGCCCGAACGTCAGCGCGTCGATCCGGCTGGTGCGGATGCCCATCGACGCCGCCATTGCGCGATTCTGGGTGACAGCGCGCATTTCCAGGCCGAGCCGGGTGTAACGCAGGAGCGCGATCAGCGCGACAAAGACGGCAAGCGAGAAACAGATGATCCAGAGCCGATTGTAGGTGATGGTGATGCCGCCGAGATCGAACGCGCCGCTCATGAAGGCCGGATTGTCGACCTCCTTGTTGGTTGGGCCGAACGCCGTGCGCACAGCCTGCTGCAGGATCAGCGACAGGCCCCAGGTCGCGAGCAGCGTCTCCAAAGGACGGCCGTAGAGGAAACGGATGATGGTGCGTTCGATGACGATGCCGACGCCGCCGGAAAACAGAAACGCCAGCGGGATGGCGATGGCCAGCGAATAGTCGAGGAGTGTCGGGTCGTACTGGCGTATCGCCTGCTGCACGACGAACGTGACATAGGCGCCGAGCATGACCATTTCGCCATGCGCCATATTGATCACGCCCATCACGCCGAAGGTGATGGCGAGGCCGATCGCGGCGAGCAGCAACACCGAGCCCAAGGAAATTCCGTACCAGGCGTTCTGGATGGCGCCCCACTCCGCCAGCCGGGTTTTGATCGCGGCGATGGCGTCACTCGCAGCCCGCGCCACCGTCGGGCTTTCCCGCGCGGGAATGTCGGAGAGCAGCCCCAATGCATCCTGATCGCCGCGGTCGCGAATGGTGGCGATCGCCTTGAGCTTGTCGGCTTCCGACGTGCCGGGCACGTTGAGCAGGATCGCCGCGCGCGCTTGTTCGAGGGCGACCTTGGTGCGGCTGTCGGATTCCTTGGCAAGCGCCGCGTCGAGTGTCGGCAGAGCGCTCACCTGGCGCGACTTGAAGACCGCCTGAGCCGCCGCGTATTGCTTGTGCGGATCGCTCGACAACAGCGTGAGTTGGCCGAGCGCCGCGTCGATGGCCCCGCGCAGCCGATTGTTGATATTGACGGTGTCGAGATCGGCCGGCGGCTCGCCGGCAACCGGCGCTCCGGTGACGGCGTCGGAAAGCTTGCCGGCGGCGTCCTGGATATAGACCGCTTTGCGCTCGGCGCTGAACATCAGCTGACCGTTCTGCAGCGCGCTGATGATGATCTCCGCGCGCGGGTCGCCGCTCGCGGCCACGGCCTTGAGGCCGGTCAGGGTTTCGTCGAAATCATCGGCGGCGAAATGGGCTACGGCCTCGTCGAGGCCCGCGGCGTGCGCATTCGAGCAGCCCAAGGCCCAGCCGAAGCCGAAGGCTAATACCAACGCAACGAGACAAGCTCGGCCAAAACGCATTCGCAAATGTCCCCGGCCTTGTACGGGGAGGCGGTGCCGCCTCCCCGAGATGTCGTTGTCAAATTGTCGGCGTTGCTGCGACTAGGTACCGCCGCAAGTCTTGGTCACGGTGTTGTAGTTGCCGCAGTTGAGTTTCACCCAATCCGCCACCAGGTCCTTCGACCCGGGCAGGTAGGGCGACCACGCGTCGCCGGGCACCAGAGTTTTGGTCTTCCACACCACGTCAAACTGGCCATCGGCGCGGATTTCGCCGATGAAGACCGGCTTGGTGATGTAGTGGTTGGGCAGCATTTCGGACACGCCGCCGGTCAGGTTGGCCTGCTTGATCCCGGGCAGCGCGGCGATCACCTTGTCGGCGTTGGTGGTCTTCGCTTTCTCCACCGCCTTCACCCACATGTTGAAGCCGATGTAATGGGCTTCCATCGGATCGTTGGTGGTCCGCTTCGGGTTGCCGGTGAAAGCGTGCCATTCTTTGATGAAGGCCGCATTGGCCGGGGTCTTGATCGACTCGAAGTAATTCCAGGCGGCGAGATGGCCGACCAGCGGCTTGGTATCGAGACCGGCGAGTTCTTCCTCGCCGACCGAGAAGGCCATGACCGGAATGTCCGTCGCCTTGATGCCCTGGTTGCCGAGTTCCTTGTAAAACGGCACGTTGGCATCGCCGTTGACGGTGGAGACCACCGCGGTCTTCTTGCCGGCCGAACCGAACGCCTTGATCTTGGAAACCTCGGTCTGCCAGTCGGAGAAGCCGAACGGCGTGTAGTTGATCATGATATCCTCGTCGGCGACGCCCTTCTGCTTGAGGTAGGCCTCGAGGATCTTGTTGGTGGTGCGCGGATAGACGTAGTCGGTGCCTTCCAGCACCCACCGTTTCACCGAACCGCCGTCCGCGCTCATCAGATAATCGACGGCGGGGATGGCCTGCTGGTTCGGCGCCGCGCCGGTATAGAACACGTTGCGCTCGCCCTCTTCGCCTTCGAATTGGACGGGATAGAACAGAATATTGTTCAGCTCCTTGAACACCGGCAGCACCGATTTGCGCGACACCGACGTCCAGCAGCCGAATACGGCGGCGACGTGATCCTGACTGATCAGTTCGCGGGCCTTCTCCGCGAACAGCGGCCAGTTCGAGGCCGGATCGACCACGACCGCCTCGAGCTTCTTGCCCAGCAAGCCGCCCTTTTTGTTCTGATCGGCGATCAGCATCAGCATCACGTCCTTCAGTGTCGTTTCACTGATGGCCATGGTGCCGGAGAGCGAATGCAGAATTCCAACTTTGATCGTATCTTCGGCCGCCTGCAGCGGCAGCGCCCCCATCAACCCAAGGGTAAGACCGCCGGCGCCAACGAGCCAGCCGCGGCGGGTGAGCGTATAAGTCGTTATCGGTTTATCGGACATGGATGAGCCTCGCGTTACCCGGGTGAGCGCACGGACGACGCTCTTCTCCCCAGCCGCCGACATCGCAAGCCACGTGCCAGATTCCGGAAGCGCCAATATGCTGATATCTTTCAGGAATTGAGATCGGCGCGAATCGTGGCTGTTTTTTTCGGCAATTGACCGCCTGCTTTATGGGCAGGCAAGGAACCCTATTAAATCGCGCACCGGCGCAGCTTCGCGACAGCGTGCACTCCCTGACGGCGGTTCGTGTCACCGCCGTTCAGAGAGTGCCTCACCTGTCGTGCCAAACTTACTCCGCGGGCGTCGCCGCCAGGGCCTCGCCGGACCCGGTCAGAGCCGGCGCCAGCGCCGGATAACGGCTGAGCGCGAACAAGAAGGCCGCCACGATCGCGTAAGCGACGGCCACGGTCGGGGTCACCGCAATGCCGACCGCTTGGCCGTGCATGAAGCCGAAGAATGTCAGCACCGCGCCGGCCAAAGCGAAGGCCGATGCGTTGACGAACTTCTTGTCGATGATGTTGGCGCCAATGGCCGCCAGCACCAGCCCGGTCAAGATCGCGCCGCCGCCCATTGTCTCCAGACCCGGATAGAGCACGCCGACATTGGCGAGCTTATCGGCGCCCAAGGTGTGCGCGTCGGTGCCGGCGATTTGGAGCGCACCATCCATCAGGGTTTTGGCCCAGGCCGCGACGTGCGGCGTGAGCGCCAGGATAATGGCGGGCGCATGGACTTTCGGTGTGGTCTGGAAGGCCTGCGCGCCGATCAGCATGCCGATGTAAAGCAGGATCGGCGAGATCGCGACTACCGGCACGACGGCCAGCAGCAGCGCGATGATGCCGAACCACGACAGCACGATAACCATGACACCGACCGCGGCGGAATAGCCGATGCGGCCGCCCATGCCTTTCCAGCCCGGATGCCCGATATAAACCGCATTGATATAGGGGTTGCCCATCAAGCAGCCGATCAGGCTCACGATACCGTCGGCGGTCAAAACGCGCGTCGTCGGGTACGGATCACCGCCGGCTTCCGCGCTTTCGACATTATCCATGGCCTCGACCAGGTCGTAGATGCCGAACGGCACCGCGGTCACCAGGATCACGCCGAGATATTTGAAGCCCGAGAACACCTCATGGAAGGCCGGCAGCGGCACGTTGAAGCCGAAGTTGGAGAACGCATCCATCACGCCTTTGCCGCTCAGGCCGCCGTAATTGAGACCGAATAAATTCGAGCCCCAGGCGATGAGCATGCCGACGCCGATGGCGACGAGGCCGGCCGGGATGCCTTTCGGATATTGAAAGCCGCCCAGCCAGTTCACCAGGATGATGGCAAAACAGGTGAGCCCGATCACCGGCGTCATATACATCTGTAACGCCGGAGTCATCGAGATGAAGGTGATCGACACGCCGGCCAGCGTTCCGAGCAGCGCGGCCCGGGGCGTGATCTTGCGGATGATCGGCGCGATGAAGCCGCCGATCATCAGGATGAAGCTCTGGAAGAACACCCACACCAGGCCGGCTTCCCAACCCTGGATCGGGTCGCCGGTCTTTAACTTGATCGGCAGCATGATGACCAAAGTCACGATGAACATGTGCGGCACGCTGATGCCCGAAGGCAGTGCGCAGACGTCGTTGCGCCCGGTCCGCTTCGCCAGCCGATAGGCGAGAAAGGCGTAATAAAAAGTCGACAGGCACATCATCAGGCCCATCGCCGGCAGGATGCGGCCGAAGACAATGGAGTCGGGCATTTTCAGCACGAAACGCAACAGAATGGTCAGCGTCAGCATGTTGACCAAAATGTTGGTGCCGAAACCAAAAAACGCATTCCAGTCGCCGGCGCTCCACAATTTTGGGCGGAAGTCGGCTGTCGATGTCGTAGCGCTCATCACACGCTCCTGTTCATGACCATTCCTGTCCCGAACTGAATCGTTGCCGGATCGGCAATCGTCGCAAGCGATCCGAGCAGCGCCGCCGATGCGGCGACCGAACCGAAAATCCCGCCCTGGGCCTTGATCATGGCGAGGCCGGCGGCATGGAATTCAGGGAAATAGGAGCCGCAGCAGTCCGAAAGCACGATGCAACGGAAGCCGCGGTCGTTGGCCTCGCGCACCGTCGTGTTGACGCACACCTCCGTCGTCACGCCGGCGACGAACAAGGTGTCGATGCCGCGGTTGCGCAGCATGAGATCGAGATCCGTCTGGTAGAACGCGCCCTTGCCCGGCTTGTCGATCACCGGCTCGTTTTCAAGCGGATAAAGCTCTTCGATGATTTCGTGACCGGGTTCGCCGCGGACCAGGATGCGGCCCATCGGGCCACGGGCGCCGATGCGGGTCGCCGGGTCGCCGCGTTCGACCTTGTGCGGCGGCGCGTCTGATAGATCGGGGCGATGACCCTCGCGCGTATGGATGACCAGCATGCCGAGGCGGCGCGCGGCACTGAGCACCGCGGCACATGGCTCCACCGCCGCGCGCAAGCGCGACACGTCATTGCCGAGTGCTTCGCCAAAGCCGCCGGGCTCGAGAAAGTCCCGCTGCATATCGATGATGACCAAAGCGGCGGTGTCGAGATCGACAGAAAGCGGCGCCGGTTCAGCTTCAAATTTCACGCGTGGCATGCCCACCTCCTGCCTCGGCGTGAAAATAAAACCAGCAAGAATGGGGCCAATGCGGAGAGCGGCAAATGACGGGCTTCGCACGACCACGCTGCCTAATTAATGTGCTGACTCTGTCAAAGACGCCTACGAAGCGTTCCACATCTGCTCAAGCGCAGGCAGCGACTCCATTGAATCAAGCATTTACGCTGCGGCGACGGCAGCAGGCGTTATGGCACGCGGCTTGCGGAAGACCTCTTCTGGCAATGAACCAGCCAGCCTTGGGAGGCTTCAATGAAGCGCCGCGACTTTCTCAAATCGATGACCGCACTGACCGCCGCCGCCGCCGTGCCGGCGCCGGCTGTTTGGTCGCCCGCCAAAGCCCAGGCACGCAATGAGACATTGCTGCTCGTCACCGAGAACGGGCCGAACAATCTCGACATTCACGGCGTCGGGACCAACCGGCCGGGTTACGAGGCGTCATGGAATTGCTACGACCGGCTGATCACGCACGGCAAGAAGACACTGCCTGACGGATCGCTGTCCTACGACCGTGATAATTTCGAGCCGGAGCTCGCCGAGGACATGAATGTCGGCGACATGTCGGTCACCTTCAAGCTCAAGAAGAACGCCAAATTCCAGGATGGCACCCCGGTCACCGCCAACGATGTGAAATGGTCGTTCGATCGCGCCGTTTCAGTCGGCGGCTTTCCGACCGTGCAGATGAAGGCCGGAACGCTCGTCAACAAAGACCAGTTCGTGGTCGTCGACGATGGCACCTTCCGCGTCGACTTCATCAAGAAGGACCGGCTTACCATCCCCGATCTCGCGGTGATCGTGCCCGGCATCTACAATTCGCAGCTGCTCAAAAAGCAAGCCACCGATAAGGATCCATGGGCGCTCGAATACACGAAGAGCAACACCGCCGGCAGCGGCGCCTTCAAGGTGACGAGCTGGAAGCCCGGCGTCGAAGTCGTCTATGAGCGCAACGACGCCTGGGTCGGCGGCAAGCTTCCCGAATTGAAAAAAGTAATCTGGCGCACGATTCCGTCACCCGGCAACCGCCGCGCTTTGATGGAGCGCGGCGACGCCGACATCTCCTTCGACCTGCCCGCCAAGGACTTCTCCGAGATGAAGAAGGAGGGCAAGCTCAAGATGATTTCGAATCCGATCGGCAACGGCATGTACAGCATTGAAATGAACGTGGTGAACCCGCCGTTCAACAATGTGAAAGTCCGCCAGGCCGTCGCTTACGCGATTCCCTATCAAAAAATCATTGAGGCGGCGATGTTCGGCGTCGCCAATCCGTTGTTCGGCGGCAAATCGAACGACGTCACGTCGATCGCTTGGCCGCAGCCGACCGGCTACAGCAACAATATCGACAAGGCGAAATCGCTGATGGCCGAAGCCGGGGGCAGCGCCATCAATACCACTATCTCGTTCGATCTCGGCGATGCGGTCAATTGCGAGCCGATCGCCGAGCTCCTTCAGGAGAGCCTTGGCCATATCGGCATCACCACGACCATCAACAAAGTGCCGGGCTCCAACTGGCGCAGCGAGATGGCCAAGAAGTCGATGCCGATGATGGTCAACTTCTTCTCCGGCTGGCTCGATTATCCGGAATATTTCTTCTTCTGGTGCTACTCGGGCCAGAACGCGATCTTCAATACGCCAAGCTACGTCAACAAGGACATGGATGCGCTCATCGACGGCGCCCGCGCGGCGGCCGCGGTCAACGACAAGGACAAATACGCGACCGACGTCGAAGGGTTTATTTCAATGGCCTATCGCGACGTGCCGCGCGTGCCGCTGTTCCAGCCATACCTGAACGTTGCGACCCAGAAGAACATCTCCGGCTATAGCTACTGGTTCCACCGCCAGGTCGATTATCGCTCGATCGTGAAGGCGTGACGCAAGTGAGGCTGCGTCACATACTCCTTGTGCCCGCGCGCGGGCACAAGGTCGGGGTGAGGGGGATTATCCGTTCGTCTTTGGACGGCGGAGAGGCCCCCTCACCCGTTACGCTGCGTGCGCCAGAGCCCGCCGAGAGCCGTCCATGCTGACGATGATCCTCAAGCGCGCGGCGATGGCGATCCCGACGCTGATCGGCGTCGTCATCGTCACGTTCCTCTTGACGCGCGTGCTGCCCGGCGACCCGGCCGTCTATTTCGCCGGGCCCGCTGCGACGCCGCAATCGATCGCCGATATCCGCAAGTCGCTTGGCCTCGACCAGCCATTGCCCGAGCAGTTCCTGCGCTATGTCGACGACCTCGGGCATGGCAATCTCGGCAACTCGCTCGCCACCGGCCGCCCGGTGATGACGGAAATCGTCTCGCGGCTGCCGGCATCGGCCGAGCTGACTTTGTTCGGCCTGATCATCGCCATGGTGATCGCCATTCCGCTCGGCATCATCGCCGCGGTGAGGCAAGGCTCCTGGATCGATCACACCTGCCGCATCGTGGCGACTGCCGGCGTCTCGCTGCCGGTATTCTTCACCGGCCTGCTGCTCGTTTATCTATTTTATTTCCAGCTCGGCTGGGCGCCGGCGCCGCTCGGCCGGCTCGACGTATTCTATGATGCGCCGCCGCAGGTCACCGGCTTCTATTTGATCGACAGCCTGATCGCCGGCGAGCCGGAGATTTTCATGGCGAGCCTCAAGCAGCTCATTCTGCCGGGGCTGACGCTGGCGATTTTCTCGCTGGCCCCGATCACCCGCATGACGCGTGCTGCGATGCTTGAAGTGCTCGCTTCCGATTACGTGCGAACCGCGCGCGCCAGTGGCCTGTCGTCCTATACGGTGATTGTCACCTACGCGTTTCGCAACGCCATGCTGCCGGTGATTACGACGCTCGGCATGGTGTTCTCGTTCCTGCTCGGCGCCAATGTGCTGGTAGAGAAAGTGTTCGCCTGGCCGGGCATCGGCTCGTTTGCGGTTGAGGCGCTGATCGCCTCTGACTTCGCGCCGGTGCAGGGTTTCGTGCTGACCATGGCGGTGATGTATGTGGCGCTTAATCTGATGATCGACATGCTCTATGGCGTCGTCGATCCGCGGGTGAGGCTGGCGGCATGACCGACATCGCGGCAGTCCCTCCTCCGGCGAGCGGCTTTGCGGCGCAACTCCGCCATTCGCGCTATGTCATCGGCGAGAACCCGGTCACCGGCCTTGCCTTCGGCCTGTTCGTGCTGATCCTGATCGCGGCGTTGATCGGGCCATGGATCGTGCCCTACGATCCGCTCGCCAGCGACACCGCGGTGACGCTGCAGCCGCCGACCCTGCACCACTGGTTCGGCACCGATCAGCTCGGCCGCGACATTTTCAGCCGCGTCGTGGTCGCGACCCGGCTCGACTTTACGATCGCCATTGCCTCGGTCGCACTGGTCTTTCTCATGGGCGGCCTTGCCGGCGTCGCCGCCGGCTATTACGGCGGCTGGACCGACCGCATCGTCAGCCGCATCGCCGACACCATCATGGCGTTCCCGCTCTTCGTGCTGGCGATGGGAATCGTCGCCGCGCTCGGCAACACCGTGCAGAACATCGTGCTGGCCACCGCGATCATCAATTTCCCGCTCTATGCGCGCATCGCCCGCGCCGAAGCCAATGTGCGGCGCGAAGCCGGTTTCGTCGAAGCGGCGCGGCTGTCCGGCAACAGCGAATGGCGCATCCTGACCTTTCAAATCCTGCCCAACGTCTTTCCGATCCTGATCGTGCAGATGTCGCTCACCATGGGCTACGCCATTTTGAACGCCGCCGGCTTGTCGTTCATCGGGCTTGGCGTGCGGCCGCCGACTCCGGAATGGGGCATCATGGTCGCCGAAGGCGCCGCCAATATCATCTCCGGCGAATGGTGGGTCGCGCTGTTTCCCGGCCTCGCGCTGATGATTGCGGTGTTCTGCTTCAACCTGCTCGGCGACGGATTGCGCGACATGGTCGATCCGAGGAGACGAACATGAGCAGGCGAACATGAGGAGGCGGACATGACGGCCGCGCCCGCGCTTTCGGTCGAAGGGCTGAGCGTCGAATTCCGCACCCGCTCGGGCATCGTTCGCGCGCTCGACAATATCAGCTTCAGCGTCGGCAAGGGCGAGACCATCGCGCTCGTCGGCGAATCGGGATCCGGCAAATCGGTCACCGCCTACGCGGTGATGGGCATCCTCGATCCCGCCGGCCGGGTCAGCGGCGGGCGCGCCATGCTCGGCGATCTCGATCTGTTGTCGGCAAAGCCGAAAGAGCTTGACCAAATCCGCGGCCGCAAGATCGCGATGATATTTCAAAATCCGCGCACCGCGCTCAATCCGATCCGGCCGGTCGGCCGGCAGATCGGCGACGTACTGATCCGCCACGGCAATGTGTCACGGCGTGCGGCGCCGGCACAGGCGGTCGAAATGTTGCGCGCGGTAGGCATCACCGATCCGGTGCGGCGCGCCAAGGCCTATCCGTTCGAAATGTCCGGCGGCATGTGCCAGCGCGTCATGATCGCGGTCGCGCTTGCCGCAAAACCGTCGCTGTTGATCGCGGACGAGCCGACCACCGGGCTCGACGTCACGACGCAGGCGGTGATCATGGATCTCATCAACGATCTCGCCACAGAACTCGGCATGGCGACGATCTTCATTACCCATGATCTTGCGCTTGCCGGCCAGCGCTCGGCGCGGATCGTGGTCATGCATGCCGGCCATGTCGTCGAGAATGCGCCGACGCGAGAGCTGTCGGAAAATCCGCGGCATCCTTATACGGCGGAATTGATCGCCGCGACGCCGGACTCGGCGGCAAGCCTTGACGAGCTTGCCGCCATTCCCGGCTCGCTCCCCGATCTGCGCTGCACCGACCTGCCGCCCTGCCGCTATTCGGAACGCTGCCCGCGCAAGCTCGCGGCCTGCGCACAGCCGTTACCGCGCGCGGCACCGGGCGCCGCACACATTGTCGCTTGCTGGAATCCGCTGCCCGAGCGCAGGGCAGCGCCAGTCGTCAACGCGCCGACCGTGAGCGCAGCATGACCGTCCTGCTCGACGTCGCCGAAGTGTCGAAACGCTTTCCGGTCAGCGGCGGCCCGGGACTGATGGCGCGATTTCGCCGCCGGCTGTCCGGCGGGCCGGAGAATCTGCCCAAAGTCTACGCCGTCGACGACGTCAGCTTTGTCATCGACAAGGGCGAAACCATCGGGCTGGTCGGGGAATCCGGTTGCGGCAAATCCACCTTGGTGCGCGCGCTCACCCGCCTCGTCGATGTCAGCTATGGCAGCGTCAAGCTCGCCAACCGCGAACTGGCGCTCAAGACGTCGCGGGTTTTTGCGCGCGACCGCGATCGTGCCCGCATCCAGATGGTCTTCCAGGACGCGGGCGAAAGCGTCAATCCGCGCTTTACCGCGTTTGCCGCCATCGCCGACCCGTTGCGCCGCCTGCGCAAGCTGCGCGGCAAGGCGCTCAAAGAGCGGGTTGAGAAGGTGGCGAGCCAATGCGGGCTGCCGCTGCAACTGTTGTCGCGATTTCCGCACCAGTTGTCCGGCGGCCAGCGCGCCCGCGTCGGCATTGCCCGCGCCATCGCCGTCGGACCCGATCTACTGGTGCTCGACGAGCCGACCGCGGCGCTCGACGTGTCGGTTCAGGTGGTCATCCTCAAGCTCCTGCAGCAGTTGAAGCGGGAGTTCGGCATGAGCTATCTGTTCGTTTCGCACGATCTTTCGGTCGTGCGGCTGCTGTGCGACCGTGTGCTGGTCATGTATCTGGGAAAAATTGTGGAATCCGGGCCCGCTGCCGAGGTGTTCGAACACCCGCTGCATCCGTACACCCAGGCGCTGGTGGCCGCGGTGCCGCGCCTGCATGAGAATGCGAGCGAGCGGTTGCGGCTGAGCGGCGAGCCGCGCAGCCCGATCGATCCCAATCCGAACGTGTGCCGCTTCTACGGCCGCTGCCAGCGCGGCACCGACCTCTGCAAGACGACAATGCCGGCATTGCGCCAGTTCGGCGCGCACCACGTCGCCTGTCACTTCGCCGAGGAGTTCCTGCCATCAGCAAAGATCGCGTCATGACGCAAAAGCAGATTGCAAAGAAGAAACCGCGAAAGTCCGCCGCCGCCGATCCGCTCGTCCCGGCGGGCGCGCAGGCGCTCGGCCTCGTGCTCGATCCGGCCTGGGAGCCGGGCGTTGCCTTCAATCTGCGCCTCATTCTCCGCCTTGGGGCGCTGGTCGACGAATTCCCGCTGCCCGACGACGCCGAACCGGCCCCGATCTTTCACGCTTGATGACTTTCGTGTTTGATGTCTGCCATGCTTGATATGCCCGCGAGCGAGTTTGATTTCAGCACGGCCGCCGATATCGCCGGCGCTTTGGCAACCGGCCGCAGCACGGCGTTGCGTGTCGCCGAGGCGACGTTCGCCCGGATTCGCGAGCGCGATCCGGTGCTCAATTCCTTCACCGCGGTCACCGAGCAGCGCGCTTTGCTGCGCGCGGAAGCCGTCGACGCGACGCGTGCGCGCGGCGAGCCGGTCGGGCCGCTCGCCGGCGTACCCTTTGCGGTCAAGAATTTGTTCGATGTCGCCGGCCTGCCGACTTTGGCCGGCTCGAAGATCAACCGCGACTTGCCGCCGGCGACGCGCGATGCGGCGTTGATCGAGCGGCTCGAAGCGGCCGGCGCCGTACTGGTCGGCGCGCTCAATATGGGCGAGTACGCCTACGACTTCACCGGCGAGAATATTCACGACGGCGCCTCGCGCAATCCGCACGATCACGACCGCATGTCGGGAGGCTCGTCCGGCGGCTCCGGCGCTGCGGTCGGCGGCGGGCTCGTGCCGATCGCGCTCGGCTCCGACACCAATGGCTCGATCCGCGTGCCGTCCTCGCTGTGCGGGATTTTCGGCCTGAAGCCGACCTATGGCCGGCTTTCGCGCGCGCGGACGTTTCCCTTCGTCGCCAGCCTCGATCATCTGGGACCCCTGGCGCGCACCGCGCGCGACCTCGCCCTTGCCTATGACGCCATGCAGGGATTCGACGCCGACGATCCGGTCTGCGCCGACCGGCCGCCTGAGCCGGTCGTTCCGCTGTTGGAGCGAGGCACGGAGGATTTGCGGATCGCGGTCGCCTCCGGCTATTTCAAGTGCAACGGCGGCGAGACCTGCTACGCCATCGACCGCGTGGCGTCGGCGCTCGGCGCCAATCGCGATATCGAAATTCCGGAAGCCGAGCGTGCGCGCGCAGCGGCTTTCGTCATCACCGCCAGCGAGGGATCGAGCTTGCATCTGGCGCGGCTGCGCAAGCGCGCCAAGGATTTCGATCCCGCGGTGCGCGACCGGCTCCTGGCCGGCGCCATGACGCCGGCCGCGCTGGTCGTGAAGGCGCAAAAATTCCGCCGCTGGTATCGCGATCAGGTCCTCAAGCTGTTTACCGAAGTCGACGCCATCCTGGCGCCGGCAACGCCGTGCACGGCGCCGCTGATCGGCCAGCAGACCTTCACGTTCGGCGATACGGAATTGCCGGTCCGCGCCAATCTCGGCCTCTACACGCAGCCGATCTCTTTCATCGGCCTGCCGGTTGTCTCGGTGCCGGTGCCGCTGATCCCGCTGCCCATCGGGGTACAGATTATCGCCGCGCCATGGCGCGAGGATGTGGCATTGCGGCTGGCGCATGCGCTGGAATCGAAGGGCATCGTCGCGGCGATGCGGCCGACGATTTAACGTCCCCCTCCCCTATAGTCGCGGGGCGGATAATTCCATCGAGGAGAAAAGCAATGCAGATCGACCTGCCGGAGGTCGTTGCCGAAGTGAAAGCCGCCTTCGACCGCTACGAAAAGGCGCTGGTGTCGAACGACGTGGCGACGCTTGATGCCTTATTCCACGACGACCCGCGCACCATCCGCTACGGCGGCTTCGAGAATCTTTATGGCTTTAAGGAAATCATGGCGTTTCGCGCCGCGCGGCCGTCGTCGGGCCTCGATCGCACTTTGTCGAAGACGGTGATCACGACCTACGGCCGCGACTTTGCGGTGGCGTCGACGCTCTACGACCGGCCGTCATTCGCCGGAAAGGTCGGCCGTCAGATGCAGACCTGGGTGCGTTTCGCCGAAGGCTGGCGCGTCGTCGCCGCGCATGTCAGCATGATCGACAAATAAGAAACTCTTATTCCTGCGTTGCCTTCTCGCGCGCCGCAAAATTCCGCCAGCCTCCGAAGCTTGAAATGTCGCGGGCGCCGGCAACGGCCTCCGCCTCGACCAAAAAACCCTTGAAGGCGCGGCCGTCATCGAGTTCGAGCGTTCCGATCGACAGCGGCGACGGCACTGCGGCAACGAAGCGGCCGAACGCAGCGTCCGGCAGCGCCCAGACTTCGACCTCGATCGCGGTGCCGGCGCCGTTCTTCACCCGCAGCAGGCCCGGCCTCGCCGGTTTCGTGCCGGCGAGCGCATAGAGCCGGTAATGCGGCGCGGTCTTGGTACTCGTTATCAGCCGCGCGCCGGCCGATCGCAATTCGCCGTTGAGCGCCATGCCGGACAGATGCGCGCCGACCACCGCGAGCGCAACTTCGCCACGCGCCGGCATCGCGGTGGCTTGCGCGAGCGGCGGCTGTGCGGCTTTGAGCGCGCCGAGCGGCAGACCGGTTGCCTGATGCCAGTGCCGCCCGATCGCCGCCAGCGCCGCATCGCCGCCGGAGGGCCCCAGCAGCGTGATGCCGAACGGCAGCCCGTCCGGCCGCATCGAGGCCGGCACCGCAAGCCCGCACAGGTCGAGCAGGTTGACGAAGTTCGTATAAGTGCCGAGCCGGCTATTGAGATGAATCGGGTCGGCCAAAACCTGATCGATCGTATAGATCGTCGGCGTCGTCGGCAGCACCAGTGCGTCAATCGAGCGGAAGGTGTGATCGCGCACGCGGCGCAGCACTTCGAGCTTATAGAACGCGGAGAATGCATCCGCTGCCGTACCGCGGCTGCCGGCCAGGATGATCTGCCGCGTGACGGGATGCAGCGTCTCCGGCGCCGAGGCGATCACGTCCTTGGCGGTGAGATAGCGTTCGGCGACCCAGGGGCCTTCGTAAAGCAGCCGCGCCGCTTCATAGAACGGCTCCATGTCGACTTCGACAATATCGGCGCCGAGCCGCGCCAGCTGCGCCACCGCCGAATCGTAAGCGGCAGCAGAAAGCTTGTCGCCGAAGAACAGGCGCTGGCCCGCCAGCGGCATGCCGAGTTTCACGCCGCGCGGCATCGGTCCGACCGGACGCAACGGCCGCGACCGCGAATAAGGATCGGCATCGTCGGGGCCGGCGATGGCATTGAGCATCGTCATGGCGTCGTCGACCGTCAGCGCGAAGACGGAGACGCAATCCAGCGTGCGGCAGGCGGGAACGACGCCGTCCGTCGAGACCAGGCCGAGGCTCGGTTTCAGCCCGACAATATTGCTGAAGGCCGCCGGGACGCGACCCGAGCCGGCGGTATCGGTGCCAAGCGCCAGCGGCGTAATGCCGGCGGCGACCGCCAGCGCGCTCCCGGTGCTGGAACCGCCGGCAATGAATTTTGGATCGAAGAGATTGCGGCCGATGCCATAAGGCGTGCGCACGCCGACAAGCCCGGTCGCAAACTGATCGAGATTGGTCTTGCCCAGAATAAGCGCGCCGGCGGCGCGCAGTCGCGCCACCGCGGTGGCGTCGCGCTTGGGGTGATGAAGAAAGCCGGGACAAGCGACGGTGGTCGGCAATCCGCCGACATCGATGTTGTCCTTCACCGCGACCGGAATGCCGTAGAGCGGCAGGGAATTGTCGGCGGCGCGCGCGAGCGCCTGAGCTTCCGCGGCGACGTCCTTCTCCTCACGCAACGCAATGAATATCGCCGGATCGTTGTGCGCGCGAAGACGCGCAAAACTGCGCGCGACGATGTCGCTCGGCGTCGCGGCGCCGGTGCGATAGGCGTCAAGAATTTCGGCGACCGTCTCGGTCACGTCAGCCTTCCCGATGATGCATGAGCAAGCCCCAAGGGTGTCACTTCTATCGTGCCGATTGTGAAGTGATAAGCGGGACGTCGCCCCGCTCACCCCCCAGGCTGGATCCGGACCGGCCGGCGGCCTGCCGCCGGCCATACGGTGCAAAAGCGAGACCAAGATCATTGCGTCCGGGCGGGAGACCCGGACCAATTCGGGCCAGACTTGTAGCAATTATTTAGCGATATCAATACATTGACGAGATAATGCGGGAGCCGGAGCGGAACAGCCCGTTGTGCGTTATCGAGCGGGCTTTGGGCAGATCCGATGGTCAGCGATGCAAGATACAGGTCCCGCACCGCTCGCGAACATAGCCGGGCGCGCGCATTGCGGCTCCTGATCGGGATTGCGACCGCCGCTGGTGCTTTTTTAAGCGCCAGCGCGGCGGCCGCCGCCGCGTCAGCCGCGATGCCGGCGGCCGGCGCATCGGCCGGACCGTCGGAGGCGATCTTTATCGCCGAGCTCGGGCTCCTGCTGCTGGTCGGACGGCTGATGGGCGAGGCGGCGCGGCGGCTTGGTCAGCCGCCGGTAATGGGACAGCTCATCGGCGGCATCCTGCTCGGCCCTTCGCTGTTCGGCGTCATCTGGCCCGCGGCGCAGCATGCGTTGTTTCCGGGCGACGCCGCGCAAAAGAGCATGCTCGATGCCGTCTCCCAGCTCGGCATCCTGATGCTGCTGTTGCTGACCGGGATGGAAACCGACCTGCGGTTGGTACGTCGCGTCGGCCGCGCTGCCGTGACGGTCGCCATCGCCGGCGTCACGCTGCCGTTCGCCTGCGGTTTCGCGCTTGGCGAATGGCTGCCGGCGGCGCTGTTGCCGAAGCCGGACGCGCGCCTCATCACCGCGATATTTCTCGGCACCGCGATGTCGATCTCGTCGGTCAAGATCGTCGCCATGGTGGTGCGCGAGATGAATTTCATGCGCCGCGATCTCGGCCAGATCATCGTCGCCTCGGCGATACTCGAAGACACCATCGGCTGGGTCATCATCGCCATCGCATTCGGCCTCGCCTCGGCGGGGAGGATCGACGTCTGGTCGGTCGGCCGCGCCATCATCGGCACCGCGCTGTTCATGCTTATCAGCCTCACCATCGGCCGGCGCCTGGTGTTCGGGTCGATCCGCTGGGCCAACGATAATTTCGCCACCGATTTTCCGGTGATCACCGTCATCCTCCTCATCATGATCGCGATGGCGCTGACGACGCAATTGATCGGCGTCAACACCGTGCTCGGCGCGTTCGTCGCCGGTATTTTGATCGGCGAATCGCCGATCTTGACGCGTCACATCGACGAACAGCTGCGCGGTCTCATTGTCGCGCTGTTCATGCCGGTGTTCTTCGGCCTGTCCGGCCTGCGGACCGATCTCACCGTGCTTGGCCACGGCAGCCTGGCGCCGCTTGCGGTTGCCCTGATCTTGATCGCCAGCATCGGAAAATTTCTCGGCGCCTTTGTCGGTGGCAGGCTCGGCGGGCTCACCGGCCGCGAATCGCTGGCGCTCGGTTGCGGCATGAATGCACGCGGATCGACCGAGGTCATCGTCGCGACAATCGGGCTTTCACTGGGCGTACTTAATCAAAACCTCTTCACTCTTATCGTCACCATGGCGGTGGTCACCACCATGGCAATGCCGCCGATGCTGCGCGCAGCGCTCAAACGGCTGCCGCTGCGCAAGAAGGAGCGGCTGCGGCTCGAGCGCGAAGAACTCGATGCCAAGGGCTTTGTGACCAACCTCGAACGGCTTCTGCTCGCCGCCGACGACAGCGCCAACGGCAAACTGGCGGCAAAGCTCGTCGGCGCGATCGCCGGATCCGGCGGCAAGCCGACCACAATTCTCGACTTGAGCGACACGCGCGGCGACAAGAAAGCGGCGAAGTCCCGATCGGAAAAGGCGACGGAAAAATCGCCGGAAGGCTCTGCACCCGCGACCGCAGGCGCCGACGGCGAGGATTCGAAGCGGGCGGTCGAAACCGCGGCCGCATCGGTGACGACGCTGGAAGCCCACCCCGATGAGGAGAAGCCTGGCAAAGTCGACGTCACCACGCGGCGGCCGGACTCCATCGATCACGAGGCGGTCGCCGGCGAAGCCCGCAAGGGTTACGACCTCCTGGTCGTCGGGGTCGCCAGGACGCGCAATCCGAAGGGCGGATTCAGCAAAGAGGTGTCGCGCATTACCGACGGCTTCGATGGCCCGCTCGCGATCGTGAATTCGCATCGCGAGCCCGACCAGAAGGACCGCGAAACCACGGAGCAGGGCCGCATTCTCGTTCCGGTGAATGGGACGGACGTATCGCGCCGCGCCGTCGAGGTCGGTCTGACATTAGCGCGGGCCAACGACGCGCAGATCACGGTGCTCTACGTCACGCGTACCAGCGCCAACGGCGGCGGGCGCAAGGCCGCGCCGCGGCGACGCGCCGCCAAACGCAACGAGCGGGCCGTGCTCAAGGACATCGGTGCGCTCGCCGAGCGCTATGAAGTCAAGTTGCGCGCGACGACGCAGGCCAACGTCGCGCCGGAGGATGCCATCTTGCGGGAATCCAGGCGCGGCTACGACCTGATCATTCTCGGCGTGAGCCGGCGGCCCGGCGATATGCTATTCTTCGGCAACACTGCGACGGCAATACTCGATCGTTCCAGGGTACCGAATTTGTTCGTCGCGAGTTAGCTGATGGGATTGCCCGCCGGAATATTGTCATGCCGATCATTCCACTGCTGACGCAATCGGCGTTCGAGCCGGAAATAATCGAGTTTCTGGTTTCGGTTTACGAAGCCGCTTGGAAAAAAGTCGAGCAGTCGGGCAGCAAGTTCGCATCCGCCGCCTATCAGCGGCCGGCGCAGGAAATCATCGCCAAGCGCATCATCGAAAATGCCCAGCGCGGCGAACGCGATCCGCTCAAGCTTGCCGACGATGCGGTGAGTTTCCTCGACCGTTCCTACGCCTAGCAAACCGGCACGAATTCAATCGTCATAGTGCAGGAAGCGGGCCTCGAAGCTCAGCCGCTCGCGGGAGGCCAGATGTCTGGCGCGCTCCCTCTCGGCCAGCCGCCGCATCGCGGCTTGCGACATCAGCGGCTTCTGCCGGGCATCGATTGCGATCGACGGCGGCAGAACCGCTTCGGAACCGGCTATGGATTTTGCTTCGGATTTGGCGTCGGACTTGCTCTCGTACTTGGACACAGCCGAAGCGAGATGGTTAGCGGACTGTTTGATCCTGACGGCCGGATGGGACGCTGCAATCGCTGCCGTCCTGACCGGGCTGGGCTTCACCATCATCGCCATGGCCGGTCCCGGCGCCGCCGCTTGCGGAGCGGGAGGCGAAAACACGATCACGAACGACACCACCAGCCCGCCGACAATGCCGGTGACACCAACGAGATAGGCGAATATGGAAGCCAGAATATCCATCGACGACCGGCGCTTCCCACCCCGCCACCGCGGGTCAATCACCGCCGTCGATTTTAGTTCCTGGATTTTGCTGTTTCGCGGCTGAGCCGGCGCGGTTTCGCCGCACGGCAAACACATTTGCGCTAAAAACCTGCCAACGCGCGCCGTAATTTAATTCGCAATCTAATAATTTGGTCCGGAAACCAACAAATAAAAAACCGCCGGGACGTTTTGTCCCGGCGGTCGCAACCAGGTCGCCGCAAAGATCTTTGCTCAGCCCTGCGAGATAAATTTGGTCACGAGATAGGCGCCCAAACCTTCGGTGCCGCCCTCGCTGCCGTGGCCGCTTTCTTTGACGCCGCCGAACGGCGTCTCCGGCGTCGAGATCATCACCGAATTGACGCCGACCATACCAAATTCCAGAGCGTCGCCGATCGCCGCAGCGGTCGCGTTCGACGTAGTGAAAGCGTAAGCCGCAAGGCCGTATTCCAGCGAGTTGGCGCGTTCGACGACTTCGTCGAAGGTCTTGAACGGAACGACCGGCGCCAGCGGCCCGAACGGCTCGTTGGTCATGATCTTGGCGTCGTCCGGAATGTCGGTGATCACCGTCGGCTCATAGAAGTAGCCCTGGTTGCCGTGCCGCTTGCCGCCGGTCTGAATTTTGCCGCCGCGGTTCTTGGCGTCGTTGACGAAACCTTCCATCGCGTCGATGCGGCGAGCATTCGCCATCGGCCCCATGGTGATACCCTTTTCCAGGCCGTCACCGAGCTTGATGCTGTTGGCGTATTCGGTGAAGCGCTTGAGGAAGCGCGGATAGACGTCTTCCTGAACGTAGAAACGCGTCGGCGAGATGCAGACCTGGCCGGCATTGCGATACTTGAACGCGGCGATGGTGTCGGCAGTCTTCTCCGGATCGGCATCGGCAAACACCACCACCGGCGAATGACCGCCGAGCTCCATGGTGGTGCGCTTCATACCCTTGGCCGCGAGCACGGCGAGATGTTTGCCGACCGGAATGGAGCCGGTGAAGGAGATTTTGCGCACCGCATCCTTGGCGAGCAGATATTCGGAGACTTCCGCGGGCACGCCGAACACCAGGTTCACCACTCCGGCCGGCAAGCCGGCATCGGCGAAGCAACGCACCATTTCGATGCAGGCGCCCGGCGTTTCTTCCGAGGCTTTGAGAATGAGCGAGCAGCCAGCCGCGAGCGCGCCGCCGACTTTGCGCGCCGGGGTCAGCACCGGGAAATTCCATGGCGTGAAAGCGGCAACGATGCCGATCGGCTCCTGCACCACGAGCTGGCGGACGCCCTTGCCGCGGCCCGGCACGATGCGGCCGTAAGAGCGGCGGCCTTCTTCGGCGTACCAGTCGATAATGTCGGCCGAGCCGATCACTTCGGCGCGCGCTTCGGGATAGACCTTGCCCTGTTCCAGCACCATGACTTTGGCGATGGCGTCGTAGCGTTCGCGCATCAGATCGGCGGCCTTGTGCATGATCTTGCAGCGGTCGTAGGCCGACACGGCGCGCCACAGAGCGAGACCTTTTTTGGCCGCCTCCAGAGCGGCGTCGAGGTCGGCTTTGCTGGCATGCGGGAGACGCCCGAGCGGCTTCTCGGTCACCGGGTTGATTACGTCCTCGCCCTTGCGACCATCGCCGCCGAGCCATTTGCCGTCGATGAAAAGTTCGAGATTGGCGTACATGACGTCCTCGCTGGGCTGTCGGGTTTCCTCGCGGCAATGAACTAGCAGCTTTTGCCGCTCCGTTCATCCCCACCCCGCACGTGATCGGTCACGCGGCGCGCGTCGGGTCGATGACGAAATTGGTGAAGCCGCCGTCGCGTGCGTCCATTCCGCCGAGCGCCTCGTTGACCTTCGACAACGGCGAAACGCGGTGTTCGAGCACGGCAAGATCAAGCGTGCCCGCGCCGGCCATGGCCGCCATGTCCTCGCCTTCAGCGGTCGTGAACCAGACCGAGCCCTGCAGTCCGATGCGGTTGGTCATCAGCCAGAAGGCATTGAGCGGCAGGGTTTCCATGACCGCGCCGACATTGACTGCCCGGCCGCCGCGACGCAGGCAATAGAGCGCGCGCATCATCGCGCTCGCCGGCGCTCCCGGCGGCAGGCAATCGATGACGCCGTCAACGCCATAGCCGTCGGTCGCCGCCTTGGCCCATGCGACAAGTGGATCGGGCTGCGACGCAGTCTCAGCGACGGCAAGCGTATCGATGCGGCCCGGCGCCAGTGCCTTGACACGATTGAGCAGCGCCGCGTTGCGGCCGGTGCCGAGAATTTTGGTTGCGCCCATCGCCAGCGCCAACAGCGCGGCGCAAAGCCCAAGCTGTCCGCCGATGCCGTTGATCAGCAACGACTGGCCGGGACTGACGCCGATCTTGCGCAACGCGGCGTAGGCGGTGCCGAAATAGCCGAACCGCGCCGCCGCTTCGAAGCTCACATTGTCGGGCAATTTAACAAGCGCCGCGGCGGGCGCAGTGATGAACTGCGCAAGCCCGCCATAGGGATAGGCGCGCATGATGTCCTGCGAGCGGCCGAAATAGCCCTGAAAGGTGAAATCCGGACAATCCAGCGTCTGGCCGCTGCGGCACATCCGGCACGAGCCGCAGCATCGCGCCGGATTGACGTAAACGCGCTCGCCCGGGCGGATCGAGCGCACTTGCTCGCCAACTTTTGCCACGACGCCGGCCGGATCGAGACCGAAAATCGCCGGCAGCGGCGGCATGATTTTGAGATCGGGCACCTGCGTGCCGAAGAAATTACTGATGACGCGCGCCAGATTGGGAACGACGCCACAGGCCTTGACCTCGACCAGTACGTCGGTCGGCCGCGACTCCGGCACGTCGATCCGATCGAGCGTCATCGGCGCGCCATAAGCGTGCAGCCGTGCGGCAATCATCGTCGTCATGGTGTCTCCTGCCCATGCGGACGCGAATGAGCATCGTCCGCCTGCAGGAATTGCAGCAAAATTGCGTGAGCGGCGCGAGTCCTAAAACGGCGGGCCCGCTAAAGCGCGGCGGCGTCGGTCTCGCCGGTGCGGATACGCACCGCATGGTCGAGACCGACTACGAAGATCTTGCCGTCGCCGATCTGCCCGGTTTTGGCAGCGACCGTGATCGTATCGATGACTTTATCGACCTGATCGGACGGGCAGGCGATTTCAATCTTGATCTTCGGCAAGAAGCTCACCGCGTATTCGGCGCCGCGATAAATTTCGGTGTGGCCCTTCTGGCGGCCATAGCCTTTGACTTCGGTAACGGTCAGGCCCTGAACGCCGATTTTGGTGAGAGCGTCGCGCACGTCGTCGAGCTTGAACGGCTTGATGATGGCCATCACGACTTTCATTGTGTTCTCCCCGTCGACCTCTCGTCGCGAAACACCCGATAGCGAAACGATGAACGGGTAAAGACACCGCCGCACCCTGTCGTCGCCGGGGCCAAGGAATCAAACCTCGTGCCAAGTGCCAAAACGGGTCGGAAGCAGGGGAGTCCGGGCCCGTTCGATCCGATGGCGCGGCCAAGGCTTGATAACCGGCCGTGGCGCGAGTCATCGTGCAATCCGGCCCAAAGAGGCCCGCTGCACATCATATTGGCAGTTCTGCCGATAATTAAGTCGGCAACTTGCCTGACATTTGGCCGATGTCGCGCCGGGAGATCACGGTTCCGGGGTGCGGCGCTGCCGCAGCAGGCCTTCCTGGGCGACCGAAGCGACCAGCACGCCGTCGGCGGAGAAGATCAGGCCGCGGGCAAAGCCGCGGGAGCCCGCGAGGTTCGGGCTATCCTGCGCATAGAGGAGCCACTCGTCGGCGCGGAAGGGGCGATGAAACCACAGCGCGTGATCGAGACTGGCCGCCATGATGTCTTCGCTGAACACCGAGCGCCGGTGTGCGATCAGCGCGGCGTCGAGCAGCATCATGTCGGATGCATAAGCGAGCACGCATTGATGGATCGCCGGCTCGTCGGGCAGCCGCCCCGTCGCGCGCATCCAGACGTGAAAGCGGCCGTCCGGCAATGTTTCGCCGAGATAGCGGCCGTATTCGACCGGCCGCAATTCGATCGGCCGTTCGCGCTCATAGTAGCGCCGCACCGGTTCAGGCATCTTTGGCCAGACGCGGACTCTCAATTCGGCTTCATCGGGAAGCGCGTCCGGCTTCGGCACGTCCGGCATCGCGAACTGATGCGACAGCCCGTCCTCGTGCACGTGAAACGACACCGACATCGAGAAGATGGCGTGGCCGTGCTGGATCGCCTTGACGTTTCGAGTGGTGAAGCTCTTGCCATCGCGAATGCGGTCCACCTCATAGATGATCGGGACTTTGGGATCGCCGCCGAGCAGAAAATAAGCGTGCAGCGAATGCGGCGGCCGCGTTGCCACATCGTCCACCGTGCGGCAGGCGGCGACCAGCGCCTGGCCGATGACCTGACCGCCGAATACGCGCTGCCAGCGCGATTGCGGCGAGCGGCCGCGGAACAGATTCAATTCGAGCGGTTCGAGGTTGAGGATATCGACCAGTTCCTGGACCGCAGAAGCCATGCTGCCTTCCCTCGCGCCCGCAAATGGGCCGCCCGTTTCCTTGAATATCGCAGGCCTTGCGGGTCAAGCCCCGGGGTCCGTGATCGTGCTAGGATAGAGCATGGCGCCTAACAAGATCGATGTGCTGATTGCCGGCGGCGGCTTTGCCGGGCTGACGCTCGCCATCGCCCTGCGGCAGGGGCTCGGATCCTCGTTCTCGGTCGCGGTCGCCGATCCGGCGTTTGGCGCAAGCGGCCTCGGCCAGAAATCCGGCAATGACGAACGCGCTTCGGCGATTGTCGCCGCGGCGCGGCGGCTGTTCGAGGCGATCGGCGTCTGGCAAGCGGTCAGCGGCGAGGCGCAGCCCATTCTCGACATGGTCGTCACCGACAGCCGGCTCGGCGACGCGGTGCGGCCGACCTTCCTGACTTTCGCCGGCGAAATCGAGCCGGGCGAACCGTTCGCGCACATGATCGAGAACCGGCTTCTCGTCGATGCGCTGACGACAAAGGCGCGGTCGGAAGGGATCGCGCTGCTGCCGTCGGCGGTCGGCACATTTGCGCAAGACGGTGAGCGTGTGGCGGCGACGCTCGGCGACAGCGCCGCATACGGGGCGCGGCTTCTGGTCGCCGCCGATGGTGCGCGCTCGACGATTCGTACCGCCGCCGGCATCGCCACGCATGGCTGGGACTACGGCCAGTCGGCCATCGTCATCAATGTGGCGCACGAGCGCGACCACCAGGGACGCGCGGAGGAGCATTTTCTGCCCGCCGGTCCGTTTGCGATCCTGCCGCTCACCGGGCGGCGCTGCTCGATCGTCTGGACCGAGACGACGGCAGAAGCCGAGCGCATCCTCGCTCTGCCGGACGAGGCGTTCCATGCCGAGCTCGAGCAGCGCTTCAAGCTGCAGCTCGGCGCGCTCGAAGTCATCGGCGCCCGCCGCGCCCATCCGCTCGGCTTTTTTGTCGCGCGCTCCTTCATCGCTCCGCGCATCGCGCTCGTCGGCGACGCCGCCCATGTCATCCATCCGATCGCCGGCCAGGGCCTCAATATGGGCTTGAAGGATGTCGCAGCTCTTGCCGAAGTCATCGTCGATGCGGTCCGCCTTGGGCTCGATCCCAGCGCCCCCGACGTGCTCGAGCGTTATCAACGCTGGCGGCGTTTCGATACGATGGCGATGGGGCTCGCCACCGACGGCCTCAACCGGCTGTTCTCCAATCGCTCCGATCTGTTGCGGGCGGCGCGCGACGTCGGCCTCGGCCTCGTCGACCGGCTGCCCAATCTCAAGCGCCTGTTCATCCGCGAGGCCGCGGGGCTTGTCGGCGACGTCCCCAAGCTGCTCAAGGGCGAGACGCTATGACGTCATGGCAATGTCTTGGCCGGGCTTGTCCCGGCCATCCACGCCTTTAGACTCCGCGCCGACTTAAGAACGTGGATGCCCGGCAAAAAGCCGGGCGTGACGAGTGTACCGGGACCATGGCTTTCAATCACATCGCGGTCATCGGTGCCGGCGCCTGGGGCAGCGCGCTGGCGCTGACCTGCGCGCGCGCCGGCCGCCGGGTCACGCTGTGGGAACAAGACCCGGCTAATGCCGAACAGCTCAAGGCAAAGCGCGAGAGCCGGTTTCTGCCGGGTGTCCGCATCGAAGACGCTGTCGGCATTGCCGGCGATCTTGGCGAAGCCGCGCGCGCCGAAGCAATTCTGCTCGTCGTTCCCGCACAAGCCGCGCGGACCGTCGCGGCTTCGCTCGCGCCGTTGCTGCCGCCCGGCGTGCCGGTGATCGTCTGTGCCAAGGGCATCGAGCGCGGCACGAAGAAATTCATGACCGAGGTGATTGCCGAAGCCGCACCCAATACGGTGCCGGCGATTCTGTCGGGCCCGAGTTTCGCAGCCGACGTGGCGCGCGGAATGCCGACAGCGGTTACGCTGGCGGCGCAGGACGGCAGGCTTGCCGCCGAATTGGCGAGAGCCGTCGGGTCGGCGACGTTTCGGCCCTACCATTCGAGCGACGTGCGCGGCGTTGAGATCGGCGGCGCTGCGAAGAATGTGCTCGCCATCGCCGCCGGCGTCGTCACCGGCCGCGGTCTCGGCGCCAGCGCCTTGGCCGCGCTCACCACGCGCGGTTTTGCCGAACTCGTCCGTTTCGGCAGAGCCTACGGAGCCAAGCCGGAAACCATGACGGGGCTTTCCGGGCTTGGCGACCTTCTTCTCACCTGCTCGAGCCCGCAGTCGCGCAATTTTTCGTTCGGTGTCCAGCTCGGCCGCGGTCAGAAGCCCGGCGACATCCATGGCGGCCTCGCCGAGGGCGTCTTCACCGCGCCGGTGCTGCTCGATATGGCGCGCGAGCGTTCAGTCGACATGCCGATCTCGCAAGCCGTCGCCGCGCTCCTCGACGGAACCGTGGGCGTGGACGCCGCCATCGGTTCGCTGCTGACGCGGCCGTTGAAAGCAGAGGAATGACATGGCGCATTGGCTTTTGAAAACCGAACCGGAAACGTTCTCCTGGGACGATCAGTTAAAGCGCGCCGCCAAAGGCGAGCCGTGGAGCGGAGTGCGCAATCATCAGGCCAAGAACAACCTGATGAAAATGAAAAAGGGCGAGCGCGCGTTCTTTTATCACTCGGGCGAGAGCAAAGAGATCGTCGGCATCGCCGAGGTGATCCGCGAGCATTATCCGGATCCGACGGCCAAATCCGGCGAACCGTGGGTGGCGGTCGACGTCAAGGCGGTGGCGCCTTTGAAAAAGCCGATCACGCTTGGCACGGCCAAGGCCGAGCCGCGGCTCAAGGCGATGGTGCTGGTCAATAACACGCGGCTCTCGGTGCAGCCGGTCACCGACGCCGAGTGGAAGCTCATCTGCAAGATGGGCGGCGTCACGGAATGAGTTCGTTTCCCTGGTTTTGCGGGAGCCGCGCGCGATCAAGCTGCGAAAACCCGCGGCCTTATAAGCCTTGTCGCTCATCGGGGCGCCGTCGCATAATGTCCCCAGAAACGCCATAAGCTGGCTGATCGGCCGCGTTGCGTGTGGAGGACAAAAATGTCGGACAAGATTTACGAAGTGCCCGCCGAATGGCAAAAGCGCGCCTTCATCGACGACGCCAAATACAAGGACATGTATCAGCGCTCGCTCGCCGATCCCGACACCTTCTGGGCCGAACAGGCCAAGCGGATCCACTGGACCCGGCATTTCACCAAGGTCAAGAACACGTCCTTCGCCAAGCCGAACGTGTCGATCAAATGGTTCGAGGATGGCGTCACCAACGTCGCTTATAATTGCATCGACCGCCATCTGCATGCGCGCGGCCACCAGACTGCGATCATCTGGGAAGGCGACGACCCGAAAGACTCAAAACACATCACTTACAAGGAGCTGCACGACGAGGTCTGCCGGATGGCGAACATCCTGCGCAACCGCAACGTCAAGAAGGGCGACCGCGTCACCATCTACATGCCGATGATCCCGGAGGCGGCTTACGCCATGCTCGCCTGCGCGCGCATCGGCGCGATCCATTCCGTGGTGTTCGGCGGCTTCTCGCCGGATTCGCTTGCCGGCCGCATCGAGGACTGCAAGTCGAACATCGTCATCACCGCCGACGAAGGCATGCGCGGCGGCCGCAAGATTCCGCTCAAGGCCAATACCGATGCGGCGATCGCCAAATGCGGCGGTGTCGATTTCGTCGTCGTCGTCAAGCGCACCGGCGCACCTGTCGACATGGATCCGGTGCGCGACGTCTGGTACCACGAGGCCAAGGACGTGGTCACCGCGGAGTGCCCTTGCGAGGCGATGAACGCGGAAGATCCGCTGTTCATTCTCTACACGTCGGGTTCGACCGGAAAGCCGAAGGGCGTGCTGCACACCACGGCCGGCTATCTCGTCTACACCGCGATGACGCATCAATACGTCTTCGATTATCACGACGGCGATATTTACTGGTGCACCGCCGATGTCGGCTGGGTCACCGGCCACAGCTACATCGTCTATGGGCCGCTCGCCAACGGCGCCACCACGCTGATGTTCGAGGGCGTGCCGAATTACCCGTCGATGTCGCGGTTCTGGGACGTTATCGACAAGCACAAGGTCAACATCTTCTATACCGCGCCGACCGCGATCCGCGCCTTGATGCAGGCGGGCGACGAACCGGTGAAGAAGACGTCGCGCGCCTCGTTGCGTTTGCTCGGCTCGGTCGGCGAGCCGATCAATCCGGAAGCGTGGGAATGGTATTACCGCGTGGTCGGCGACAACCGCTGTCCGATCGTCGATACCTGGTGGCAGACCGAGACCGGCGGCATCCTGATCACGCCGCTTCCGGGCGCGACCAAGCTCAAGCCCGGCTCGGCGACGCTGCCGTTTTTCGGCATCGTGCCGCAGATCGTCGACGCTGAAGGCAAGGTGCAGGACGGCGCGACCAGCGGCAATCTTTGCATCGCCGAAGTTCCTGGCCCGGCCAGATGCGCACGGTCTATGGCGATCATCAGCGCTTCATCGACACTTATTTCAGCGCCTATCCGGGCAAATACTTCACCGGCGACGGCTGTCGCCGCGACGCCGACGGCTACTACTGGATCACCGGCCGCGTCGATGACGTCATCAACGTCGCCGGCCATCGGCTCGGCACCGCCGAAGTGGAATTGGCGCTGGTCGCGCATCCGAAAGTATCGGAGGCCGCCGTCGTCGGCTATCCGCACGACATCAAGGGCCAGGGCATCTACGCCTATGTGACGCTGATGGCCGGCGAGCACCCGACCGAAGAACTGCGCAAGGAACTGGTCAATTGGGTGCGCAAGGAGATTTCGCCGATCGCCTCGCCCGACATGATCCAGTTTGCGCCGAGCCTGCCGAAAACCCGCTCCGGCAAGATCATGCGCCGCATCCTGCGCAAGATCGCCGAGGACGAGTTCGGCAATCTCGGCGACACCTCGACCCTCGCCGACCCCGCCGTGGTCGACGATCTGGTGACGAACCGGCGGAACCGGAGCAAGGAGAGCGCGTAGCTGCCTCCATTCGCTTGCCGGGAAACGCCGGGCCTGTCGCAGCCGGATCACACCTCGCGAAATATTAGCGAAAACCTTACCCTGTTGCCGCCGAGATGCTGAGAAATGGCGCCGGTTCGGCTAAACTGGCTGCCGCTACTGTGCGGTCCCGCTGCTGCAGCAGTGGGGGCAGTGGGGCGGTTTCGTCGGTCAGTCAGGGAATGTGACAATGCGAGAGAAAATCCTGTTTTCGGCTGCGCTTGTGGCCATGGTCACCGCATTCGCTTTCGCGCCCAAGCCCGCGCTCGCCCGTGGCGACGTCGTGGCGGTGCGGGACGGCTACCTGCCGGGGACCATCGTGATACGCACCAATGAGCGGGCGCTCTATTACTTCGTCGGCATGGGCGAAGCGATCCGCTATCCAGTCGGCGTCGGCCGCCTCGGCATGCAGTGGTCCGGCACTGCTTTCATCGACGGCAAATATATCAGGCCGGCCTGGGAAGCGCCGGAATTCGATCCGCAAGGATTACAGCAGACTACCGGCCGTGATCCCCGGCGGCTCGCCGCAAAATCCGATGGGCGTCGCGGCAATGACGCTGTCGGGTGGCGGCCAGTATGCCATCCACGGCACCAACAACGAGGGCTCGATCGGCCACTTCGTGTCGCATGGCTGCATCCGCATGCACAACGCCGACATCACCGACCTCTACAACCGCGTCAGCATCGGCACGCGAGTGGTGGTCACCAGATAACCGGGAATCAGTTCACCGATTCCTGTTCTCAGCACCACGAGCCGCGCTTGCCGCCATCGTAAGCGCGGGGAAAATCCGCCATTGAGCAGCGCCGCGGACACATCACCGGTGTTGCGTGTTGCGATTGTTGCATCGACACGGCCGCCGTATTTGTCGATGCCGACGCGGGAAATCGTCACGCCGCCCTCGTCCAAAATCCGTTCCAGCGCCGCGCGCGCAGTCTGCGCCTGCTCGAGCTCGCTGGCGCAGCGCGCGTGAAGTTCGGCGGCATCGACGCCGCGCAGCCGGATTTTGGTATCGACGTCGAGCCCGGGCCACACCCGCACCCGCGCTTCGAACGTGTCGCCGTCAATGATGCGCAAGACGTCGGCCGGATAGACGATGCCCGGATCGAGCCGGTGCGCGATGGGGATGTCGGACGCGATCGGCGCCGCAGCGGCGTGCTCCGTCGCGGCAAATGCAGGCTCGACCGGAGCGCCATGCTCGGGCGACCACATCCGGACCGCCGCACCGGCGGCCAATCCAAGTGCAAACGTCATGGCGGCAAGGATCAATAGGTTAGCGCGATACGGCTGCGCCAAAGCTGCAAAGGGAAAGTAGCGTCTCACCGCCGCATTGCCCAAAAGTTGCATTGAAAGTATATTATATTAAAAGTGGCGATTATATACTTGACGCATACGGTCACTCAACAGATCGCGTTCGCGTAAGCCGAATAGACCTTTTGTAAAGCTTGTTTGTAATCGGCGATCTGCCGTTGATCAGCAGGGTCTAACGCCTCCGATTGAGGTAATTGGCCACCCCGGATATTGCTGAAATAGCGCCCCAAGCCCTTAGCCGGACCACTCGCATAGACCACTACTAAGGTCAGGTCGTGCCTGGTCTTTTGAACTTCATCAGCGGCGATTGGCCCAAGCACGGTTTTCCAATCCTGTCGTGCCAACGGTAAGCCCAAAGCCGCGGCCAATTGTCCATACGTGATCGTTTCGCGCCGCTTAGCCGTCTCGCACAATACCTTTCGGCAGGCGGCGTAGTGGCCCGCGAGGCTGGCCATCATCCCCTCGTGCGCTTAGGCTTCGGAGACTGTTTTGCCAATCGCCCAAGAAGGGTGTCGGCAGCGGACGAATCCTCGTCGGCCTCGACCTCGCGGGCAGTCTCGATAAACCGCTTGGATTGGACTTTGTCGTCCGGCTTGGGTTTGGCGGCCATGTGGCTTTCTCAGGCGAATAACCGTATACTCCAAATATGGACACGGCGCCCCAGTTTCCCGGGGCGCCGCCCGCGTGCCCCTTGTAGAGGGGGGTCGCTTCAGCAGAAGCATCTAGAATCTCCCACTGTAGGGCCACGGCCGCGAACCGTGGCCCTATTCTTTTCAGGCGGCCGCCTTCGTGGCGGCGACCGCCGGGAACCTGTACTTACCGCTGGTCACCCGAATCAGTTTTTTGGCCTTCACCATTTTTTGGAGTTTCGAGCGAACCGTTGTCGGAGGGGCTTCCTTTTTCATGAGGCCCAATTGCGCGTGAATGTCCGGGGGTCCTAACTCTTTATCCCCGACTGCTTCATGCACGGCAGCAAGGATTCGATCCCAGGGCAGCGTGCTCACAAAAGGCACCGGCTTATTGGGTTTTTTCGCCTTCTTCGGCTTGTTGCTGGCCGGCGCCCTCCGTCCGGAATTATCGCGGAGTTCCATGAAGGCCTGAAGCTTTATTTGTTGAATTTCGATTTGTCGCGCGACGCCCTCCGCCTGCCGCTTCAGCGCATCGATGCTGGCGCGGGTTTGTTCTATCTTGCGGGCTACGTTCGGCGCGGTCATTTGTCGCGAAACTAGCACGGCGTCGCCGTCTTAGGCAACACCCCCCTACGACGTCGCGACGACGTAGCAATACGCCGAACTGAACCAGTAGGTAACATAACA
>CAVXWL010000016.1:0-182500 GCA_963765365.1 uncultured Alphaproteobacteria bacterium
TTCTTACGCGGCGGCTCTTGGTCGGCGAAGGTTGGAACGTCGCTGTCGCGGCGAATGGCCGCGAAGCCCTTGAAAAGTTAGGCTTCGAACGAACCGATCTTGTCCTGCTCGATCTCATGATGCCGGAGATGGACGGCTTCGAGTTCATTGCCGAGTTCCGCAAGGATCCTCGTTTCGCGTCGACACCGGTCATCGTGATCACCGCAGCGGACCTCGGACCCGCAGAACGCAGCCAACTCAATGGCGGAGTTCAACACATCCTGCAAAAATCGGCCTCCGACCAGGACGGTTTTCTGCGCCAGATTCGCAGTCTCGTTGAGCTTTATGTCGCCGCAGGAGAGCCGAGCGTGTTAGGAAGCTGATATGGTGAAAATTCTCTACATCGAAGATAATGACGACAATCTCTATATGCTGTCGAGTCGCTTGGCTCGACGCGGCTACGAAGTGGTATCCGCGAAAAATGGCGAACAGGGGATTGCGATGGCCAGCCGCGAGGCGCCGGCGCTGATCCTGATGGACTTAAGCCTTCCAGTGATCGATGGCTGGGAGGCTACGCGGCGACTTAAATCCGAACCCCTAACTCAAAACATCCCGGTAATTGCGCTGTCGGCCCATGCCATGGCAGGAGACCGCGAAAAGGCGATTGCCGCCGGTTGCGATGACTACGATACAAAGCCAGTAGAACTGCCGCGTTTATTAGAAAAAATCTCCGCCTTATTGGATCGTGACAGACGTTAAGTCCTTCCTCCCATCTCTGCCACAAAGATTCTATGAACGCCGTCGCGCGTTGCCAATGCGTAGCGGCTGAACCCACGGAACAATATCCGCAATGCGTCATGAACGTCATTTCTGCCATGTCGAGTCATGTCCGTGTAGCCCTTCATAGCGACCAAACACCGGAAATGGCACGAGGTCCGTTGAGTGCCAATTTCGGAAATCGTGCTGTCCGATCAATCAGGATGCCGAGTGCCTGGTTGAACTTCGTGCCGGGTTGATCCACCGTCGTGAAGGTGCCGCCGATTTTAGTGAAGCCCTGGGTAGTGCCGGTGGCGTCGACGTAGATGCCGGCCGTGCTGCCGTTATTATTGACCGCGGTGACCCGGGTCGCGACCGCGCCGGGGAAATTTTGCGACGTGAAGGTGTTCGGCAAGGTCAGCGTAAAACCCTGCGGCAAGGCACTATTGTGAGTGCCGGCGATTGTACCGGCGTTGTTGATGCCGAGTAGTTGGGTGAAGGTAGGGTCACCCGGATAGCTGATGTTTTGAACCGAAAATGTGATGGCTTCCAACACGTAGTTCCGTCAAGCTATCTCGTATCCAGTGTTGAAATAAACAATTCGCTCAAGCAGCTTCCGCCCCAAGTGCCTGCGCGCGCTTCTTGCGCCGCCTGAGAATGCCGAACCGCCAGCAAAGAGTGGGAGCGTTGCGGGGGAGTGGCGTTTCGATACTTCCGCCCGGCGCTCGATGTCGCGCCACATATATTTGGATTTGGTCGGCTTATCGGCGAACGGGACGTGCCAAGATGACGAGTAGGTGGAAAGGCCGCCAACGGAACGAAAGCCCCGTGGTTCGTGCCAATTCTGGAAGCCGCATCACGCTCAAATAGGTATACGTGCTCCCCATCGTGAACCAGAAATTGATGTCGTCCGCCGCCGTCGAGGTATCCCATCACATGCTGGTGTTTCTCCCCTTCTCCAATTGTCGAGTGCCTAACCATTTTGTTCAAGAGGATGTTCGGCCGCGTAGAGGCTGACTTCCGCTCTGGGTCCTTTTCGACCGACCCCGCCAGTCTTGCTCTCCGGTTCATGCCCGCTTCGCTCCGAAAGCGACCAATTTGGTGCAACGCAGGGAAACGAAGGTCAGCGTCTTCCACGCTCCGAGCGGAACGGTGCCAATCACCCTTGTACCCCGTGGGGCGGAGTTCCTCCGATCCGCTTTGCCAACTGCAGCGGTGGGTTTCGGGTTGATTGCCGCAGCCACTTGGGTGGGTTTTCTCGGCTAAGGCGTTTTCCAAACGGCCAAGTGGCGATCCTCGAGATGATCGAATTGGCCTTCTAACCGATCTGCAGTGGCGCGCGTCAGTTGGCGGCCTATTTGCTGTCAGGCACGAACACTGTGCGCAGCTTTAACGCCTTGAGGATGTTCTTAGTCGGTGGACGTGCATTGGACAGGGCCTTACTTACGGCCGTCCGATGGATGCCGTTCTTTTTAGCCCATACACCCACGCCACCGACTCGCTTTATCTCGGAACGCAGCAGCAAAACGACATCCTCAACTTCAAATACACGCATAGCGGTCTCAGTTGGCGGCCTCTCTCTTGGGGCCCAAAGTATCAGACTCGCGAAGCACTCGCCACCGGTGCGCCTTGCCATTTCGTCTGCGATGATCGTTCGCGGAAGAGGACGCCAACGATTGGGGCCTTTGGATTCCTTTGCCCGGTCCCGTCAATTTTATACCATACATTTAGGGATGCTTCATTCACGCGGTCTATGCTCACCGCATCCCATGTTGCAGCGATCAAAAACCGAAACTTATCTCCGAAGAGCGCGGGAGCAATCCTCGCAGCATGACATTGTCGAGTGCCTTAGGCTCGCGATCGACGAGCTCACCAAGGACGTAAAGCGTTTAGACGGGCGGGCTCGGCGCCTGCGCCGGGAAGCTGAAGTCGGGCCTCGATTCAGGACAGTTCGTTAACGATTGCCGCCAATGGACACGCTAGAACAAGAATTGACGCTCCGGCCTCACCAACGCGCCGACCAGTCTTGGTGTGTGGAAGCGATTTGGCACAAAGGCCCTACTAAACTCATTGGCTGGTTCGAGTCACAGTCGGAGGCGAAGGACTGGATTATTTATAGGTCCGGCGCGTATTTTGACGGGCTGGAAAATATGAACGCTCGCCGGTCTCCGGCGGCTTGATCCAGCCATCATTTCCGCAATAGCCTCAGGCGATGCTCTTTCCGGCATTTCGTCGGCAATTGGTTCGCGACAGCCGCACGAGCTCGGCGAACGGCGCATTTGGCCGGCATGACCGGCACGATCACCATGGGATCAGCCCGCTCACCGGCGTCGGGATGGCGGTCGAATGTTCGCAGGTCAATCGTGTTAATCGTGCATCAGGCCGGACAGCGGACCCACAGGAACCAATACCGGGCAGTGATCGCGGCGCCGATCGTCGGCGAGAACAGCATGGGCATCCGCGGGCCTGCCGCTTGCTCCAGGCGGCTACCAGCCGCTCGGCATCCTCACAAGCACCTGCGCATCGGTGGCGCGACGGGCGACCGCCTCTGAAGTCAACGCGGGCCTTCCGGTCGGCATCCATTTTGCGGCGGTTGAAGCCCATAGTCCGCACTCGGCCGCGACCCGGCGCCGTCGTCAAGCGACACGACGATAACGCGCCACAGATTTCGAAGCCACACCGCGTTCGCCGGCGGCTCGCCGCTACGTCACTTAACGGTTCAGTGTGGTTTTGACGGCAAAGTGAGCTTGGCCGGATTGTTAGCGTCAGTGCCGGCCGTACTAGGACGGGGAAGCCCCGGCAACAGCCACCCTCAATCTCAGCGCCGGGGCTTCTTTTCATCGCCTATTCACGCAAAGAAAAGGCCCCGGGGGGAACCGGGGCCAAGCGTCGCTACCGGTATTGCTGAGCAGGGGTCGGGGGGACGGGGGCTGTCAGCCCGATAGCGATGCTTTAGCCAAAGTCTGCTGCCGCGACAGCGCGCGATGTGACCTGCATCACAAAAATGCGCGTCTAATCCCGCTGTCCACGTGCAGTGCTCAGAAAAAGCCGCGGATGAACGGAGAGCAGATTGGCAGACGCTCATCACTGCGGGGCGAGAGGCCAATATCCCGCAGGGACCTATCGCTGAGATTCCTCAGCTCGACTTCCCGATGTGAACGCTCCTGCCATGTCACAAAACGCTGCCAAAAGCCAATTTGGTTGCTGTTCGTCGTGCTCATGACCCGCTCCTAAGTTCGAGGACGTCCGGTATGATCAAAGTATGCCGTTCGGTCCACTGTGATCGGCGTCACGAGATTGCGCTTCTCGCCCAACCGTCGCAATTTTGCATGGCCAGCTTCGCTGTTTGAGCTCAGGGGCATCTCCCCCTTGGAATTCGCTCAGCCGCGCGGCGCAACATCGCCACACTGCCCGTACACATTGCGCGTGGGAGGATCACCAATGTCAGAGAAATCCGTCAACGAGATCGCGCTGTTTATTCGCGATGAGAAGACCGGCCGACATGCCTTCAACGCAAAGGCTTTGAAGGCCCTAGGCGTCGACCCATCGGAAGCACGTGAGCGGGGATACCTGCTAAAGAGCCCGAAGGATCGGCGGCGTAACGTTAATTCGGCGAACCGCTGGAATTAGGCGGCGCCCGCTGCTCATTGTACGGCGAGGACAACGCGCGTTGAGCGCGCCCGTTGTCTCAAGAACCCCGAGTGGTAACCGCATTCCGCTCGGGGTTCGCCATATGCGGCGCGGGCGAGCGACCGGCCGGACAAGCGAGTTTTAGCTGCCGTTTATTCCTCGGACAGGGAAATCAGCTTTAAACATCTCGCTACCAGCTATCGCTCCGACGATGCCGCCAATCGCGGTTCCGGCAAAAATTAGCGGTGACTCGCTCGTTATTAGAAGAACAGCGAAGCCGCCAACTATGATTCCGAAGCACGCAACTGCACAACTGTAAAAGGTCGCCGCAAAGAAGTGCATGGCGGACGCCACCTCCATCTATCGCCGGGTCATCGTAAACCCGGCATATGACATAGCTTCGTCGAGCAGTACTTATCCCGAGGGGTAACCGACCGCTGGGACCCCACTTTGTCCGGACGGCAAGAGCTACAGCCACACGTGAGACGCCAAGCGGAACGCGGCCGTACATCCGGGCTCACGTCCCGCTCCCCCTCCCGAAAGACCGATATTGTGCCAGGGACGTAAAGGCAGGATTAAGGCAAGCCACGCCGGTCCTCGGGTGGAGGATTGATCGGAAAAGGGGCCTCAAGCCCCTTGAAATCACGTTTCGGCGTCACCCCGCCGGCGAACGGCGTTTGCAGGTTGAGGATCGTCGGCCTCGCGAGGGGGTCGGATCGAAGCGAGAGTGCGCCGGTTTGCCGTTTGCATCAGTCATCGTCGACATCGGCCGTTGGAGTCTTGCATGATGATCTGATAGCTGGGCGGCCGGCCGGCCGCTATGCCGGCCTGCCTGGTTGGATCTGAAATGAGTGCCCGCGCCGAAGCTCGTCCGGGGTGCGGTTGTCCGCGAACGGGAAATCGGCTGTGACCGCGCCTACGCCCGGCGCCGTCAGCACCGGTTCGTCTTGCCTCACGCCAAGTTGCTTCGCCACGGCATCGTCGAGTTGCTGCGTCATCCAATCGTGCGAGCCGTCCACTTGCGGATAGTACGGTCCCGGCGGGTAGGCCCATGACGCGATTGCCATTCGACGGCGACAAACCGTATTTAAGATTGAGCTTTTATCGCGAACTTGTCGACCGATGAAGGGTCGTGCCACAGCTCAATGCTCAGGAATGCGCTAACTACTTCAGGCATGCAGGCTATGCTTCAATATGACCGGGAACCGCTTTAGAGGCTTGCGGCATGAAAGACCGAAGGCTGACGCATCGATGAACGGTGAGGCAATGAGTTATTGGGCGCCGCGCGCTCCTGCCATTCTTGCGGCTGCGGCGATCGCCTGCGCACTCCTGATCGTCGTGTTACGGCCGCTGCTCAAGCGCTACGCCATGGCGCGGCCCAACGGCCGCTCCTCGCATAAAATACCGACGCCGCAAGGGGGCGGGTTGGCCGTTATCGCGGCGACGATCGGTGTTTCTTGCGCGACACTTTATTTTTTGCCGGCTGGCGCAGCGGGAGAAGTCCAATTTCCGATCATATTCGCAGCCATTGCTCTGATTGCCGGCGTGGGTGTGTTGGCCGACTTCCATCCGGAGAACTTTACGACGCGACTGCTCTTGCAGACCTTGGCCGTCGCGGCGGTGGTCTTCGCGCTGCCGCCTGATTTGCGCGTGTTGCCGTTCTTGCCATTGCCGGTGGAAAAATTTGCATTGGTGATCGGCGGGCTGTGGTTCGTCAATCTGGTGAATTTCATGGACGGCCTCGATTGGATGACCGTTGCCGAGGTCGTTCCGATCACTGCCGCGCTTGGCGTGATTGGACTGTCCGGTGCGCTACCCCCGCCGGCCATAGCCGTGAGCCTGGCGCTATGCGGCGCGACGCTCGGCTTTGCTTATTTCAATCGTCCGGTGGCAAAGCTGTTCCTTGGCGATGTCGGCAGTCTCCCGATCGGGCTGCTGCTCGGCTGGCTCCTGATCCTGATCGCCGGCAACGGCGGCCGCGCAGCGGCGATTCTGCTGCCGCTCTATTATCTCGCCGACAGCACCATCACGCTTTTTTGCCGCGCGCTCACCGGCGAACAGATTTGGCAGGGGCATCGCTCACATTTTTATCAGCGCGCCACTGATCGCGGCTTTTCCGTAATTGAGGTGGTGGCGCGGGTGTTTGTCCTCAATCTCGCCCTCAGTTCACTCGCGGTGGTGACTATAGTTCTTCCGAGCGGGCTCATTGACGTTGCCGCACTCGTGGCAGGTGGCGCGCTGGTCGTTTGGACGCTTGTGACGTTCGAACGCGGCACAAACGCGCCTGAGACAGGGCGATGGGATGCGGCTTGCGTCTATATTTCATCTCGACGAAACACCAAGTCATCGACGATGTGATCGGACAGTTGCCAGCCAAACTCCACCATCCTCTTGATTACCGCAGCTGCGCGGGGCTCCTCGAAGGACTCGATCTGTGCATAGCCGTAATTTCGGGCAAACAGGGATTTTGCTCCTTCTAAAACCTCTAGCTCGTAGCCCTCGACGTCGATTTTTATGACCAGCGGCCTGCCGGAGAACGAGAGTATCTCATCGAGGGGAACGACGTCGATCTCATAACCTTCAGAATGGGCCGATACGATTTTGGACAATGCGCTGGCTCCCGGTGCGCCCGGCAAGAGGGTCGCAGTCTGGCGTTTTGCTCCGACACCGGTCTCATGGATCTCAACCCCGGTTAGCCCATTGAGCGCGATATGCGCGCGCAATTGCTCAAGCACCGAGCGATTGGGATCAAAGGCAATCAACCGCGCCGCCAGTTGTTGGCGGCCGATGATGCAGGTGTAAAGGCCGAAATTGGCTCCTATGTCGATAAAGGCGGCAGGCTTCAATTCGGAGCAAGCCTTGAGCATTGCTGGGATTTGCAGCCATTCGAAACGCTTGAGCAGCATTTCGTGGCCGATGACGTCATTGGGAGAAACCCGGAACGTAGCCCCAAAATACTGACAGTTCTCAAGATCGCGGTCGGGCCGCCACAGACGCCGCAACCGATGCCATCGCTTGCGCACGGAAACTGCGCATTTCCAATGAAGCGGCGGTCTGCGGCGACGCGTTACGCCGAATACAGCAGTCATGGCGCGAACCCTTTGCGTAGATCTCGCTGCTCCAATCAAAAATGGGAAGCAGTAAAATAAGCAAACAGTATTGGGGGGAGGAAGCGGGGAAGAGTCCGTCGCGCTATTTTGACGGTCGTCGCAAGACGTAATCCCGCGGCAGATAAGAACGTTCGGCCATCTGCTTTCATTTTTTTACGAAATCTCGCTCTATGTCGCTGAAGCCTACCAACTGCCTAAATACCCGCGCGGCGAGTGTTCGTCCCTTTGCGGTCAAAAAAAACCTGAATTCTTTGCGAATAGCCAGGACGGGGTTTTACCGTGACGAGGCCAAGACCGGGGCCACCATTTCTGAACCTCCGCCCGATATCGCGGAAATAACGCGATAAGACTCGGCGATGAATGCCGAGCGCCCGGGCATACTCGTTATTCCCTTTGCCTTCATCGAGAGCCACCGTCAAAAGCACGATCGCTCAGGGAAGCGTATCGAGCGCGAGCCGCGCAAATTATAAAGCGGCCTCAGCGCCCATAAGAGGCTCTGCACAGCTCTCTTATTATATTGCGACATCGAACTATCAGGTGTCGAATTTTCGAAGTCGACGCCGAGGCATCGTTCATTATCCGCGGCCTCACAAGTCTTGTCGGGGAGGTCCTCCAACTATCTAAATTTGAAGTCAACGCCCGCGCGCATCAGATTTTCTGTCAAGCCGACGCTGAACTGGAGAGGGGCGTACCCACGGGGCTACTATGCCAGCCCTGTCGGGCAAGCCCCGTTCCCGTTGCCGTTGCCAAGATCAACGTAGAGATATTCGACCTTAGCCGTCCAATTTTCAGCGAACGCCCATCCGACGCCAACACCAGCCGTCCAGCCGGATTGTGTCTTACTGGTAGTGGAGGCGCCGTTGATGTGGCTCTGCACATTGGCAAATGCGCCACCAGCGGTGCCATAAAACAGCACGTGATCGGCCGCGTAACCAAAACGCCCGCGTAGCGTGCGAGCCAATTGTCCCCCGTTTGACAATTTCCTGAAACGACGCAGATGGTACTCGTGGTGCCGGTATTGATGCCGGAGTAGTCCCAATCGCCTTCCACGCCAAACACGAACTCGCCAGTCTGGAAATTGGCTCCGACCGTGCCGCCGACGACACCGCCATTATCATTGGCATTGGCGGAGAACAGGTATCGTGTCCCAGTATTTGTTCCTGTAGTCCATTTGCCGTTGCCCCAGCCCCAGCCGCCGTTGATACCGACGTAGATGCCGCCCCAATTATAGACCGGCGCCACTACCGGAACGTAGGCAGCTGGAGCCTGCGGCGCCATTGGTTGCGGAAGATCAGCTGCGAGCGCGGGGGCCGCAGCGGCGATCGACAGAATTGCCGTTATAAGAATACGCTTCATTGTAAGCTCCCGGTCATTCGGATGAGTTGTTGTTGAAGCCAGTTTACCGACTTGTCCACTGGAAGACTGTTGCTCAAAAGCCACTGCTGGAAAAACAATTGCGATCCAGCGGGTCGTCAAGGCGTGAATTCCATCGAGCTTTGGCCCCATTTGCCATCGCGGCGCACCGCAACCCCCACTAGCGGAACCCCACCCAAAGAGCGCAAATCGCGCACAATAGGCCGGTAATGATCAACCCGTTCGCTAAGCGGTCGAGGTTTTTCCCTAACATGGCCCACCCCCTCCTCTATGCGGTCAGCTAATCACACCTTCCTTTTTTATCGGTTGACGATGTTACTTCCCGTCAATGTCGGACATCAGACGAATGGGCTGGCTCGGGGTGCAAATCTCCCGTTACCGAATTAGGACGGCGTGATGCTGTTCGACGCTGAGGGCAACGCGGTAGCGCTCGCTAACGGATGTGTTTGCAGCCACAGCGTCCGAGCGGCGCCGGTCGGGTCGATTCCAGTCGTCCGCCACCATGCGGCTTCGTCACCGCAACAATGAACCTCGCGATGGTGCCCCCGGCACAAGGGGACCGTGAACTCGTCGCTGACCTTACGGCCAAGCGCCCGGCTTTGCGCAAAGCGTAGGTGGTGGGCATCCGAGGGCCGTCGATCGCAGATCAGGCAGGGCTGCTGCGCGACGTATCTGACATGTTCATGGTCGCGGATTCGGCGGGGCTCGGGATGGGAGAGAACCGATTTATCGACGGACCTGGTATGGGCTTTTCCGTTCGGTTCCGGCTCTTCCGCGTCGTGAGCCAGATCGTTGTCGCTTTCGAACCGTTATCCGAGGGAGGCAATCCTTCGGCCTGATGGATGGCGAAGGCCTTAAGCTTGGCGCGGAAGCTCTCCTCGATATGCTTGGCGTCCGTTGCCGTTGAGCTTGTTCTTATCGGGCAGCCGGCTATGCGCCCATTTGGCCGCTTCGTCCTCGCTGCCGATGGCGTTGAGTTCGCCCAGCATCTGATCGCGCAGCCGGCCCGAGAGTTCGAAGCTGAGGAGACGGCAGTATGCATCGCCGCCCGTGAATGGTTGGCGCCGCTCTCGGCTTTGCCGTGCCGCGGCAGCGGCGTGCGGGCCGCCAGATTTGGCGAGCGACTGTCGAGCCGGCCGTTGCCGTTACCGTCGCTAGCACCGCGGCCATGAGCAGCGGCACCCTCCGGCCCTGGCGAGCGGTCACGGCTGGGAGCGGGGCTGATCAGATCCGGCGCATCAAGGTCATCCTCACCGGCAATGCCCACCAGCGTGAACAGCGCGTAGCGCCGGGCATAGGTGAGCGCCGCGCCCATCCGATGCGGTGTGGCGGTCTCGCTGATGGCGCAGACCGGCCAATCCGAGGCAATCCATTCCCCAGACGCATGAGCGAGCATGGTGGTGAGATTGACGATGCCGGCCCCTTGGTCGATCGCTGTGGCCTGGACGGTGGCGATCTCATGCTGGCCCAAAGTCTTGCGCACGATGTCGAGACCACTTGCCAGCGAGGCATAGCGAAACACCCGCTCGGCAGCTTCGCCCGACCTCTGCCCCGGCGATGACGGGATCCGAATGGTCCCCAGCAGCGACCTCTCCGGGTTGGCGAGCTCGATCTGCGCTTTGGCCAGAGCCGCCGCCAGGGCGGCGATGGACTCGCTAGACCGCTGCATGGCCATCCTCCGCTTCGTTGCTACTGACCAGATCAAAGCTGACGGCCCCGGATTTTGAGCGCTTGGCCCGGATACCATGGCCGGTTGCCTCCTTGGCATCCTCGGGCATGAGCCCCTTCAACTCGGTCTTGGCTTGCTCATGGTCGAGGTGGGCCTGCCTGGTTTGGGCAAAGATGCCGGCGAACTCCGCCCAGGCGTTGGATTCGCTCATATCGACCACGCGCACTGCCGCGATGCGCGGTTTTGGCGGCTCAATGCCAAATGGCTTGGGTTCTTGGCCGCTCTCAACGCAGCGCCAGAACTTGCGCTCGGCGGTGACAATAAGGTGCTGATAAAGCGGGTCGGCATGGGCCAGGATCTCGACCCACTTGCCTCCACCGGTAATCACCGAGAGCACCGCGGTCCGCGCCGCCACTACCCACATATTATGCTGCAGCTGCGGCATGTACTTCGTAGCCGCCGTTTCTTCGGAGAACGACCACGGCAGCATGAACTTGGCCTCGAACACGGCGTCGCTGCCCGCCACCCGGCCATCAAGGGTAGCCGCCATCCACTTCAGCCCCGGATGGAACACCCGCTTCTGGATGTCGGTGACGTACCTGCCCGGTGTTCAATTCATACCAGCGCCGATTAAGGTCCTCGGTCACCAGGCCAAGCTGGACGATGAGATTGCCGGACAGGTCCTCCGGCTCGACCTCGCCGCGCTTTTCCCGCCATAGCCGCACCAGCGCCGCCTCGTCCTGCCCCATGATGATCCGGGCGTCCGAACCGCCGACAAAATGGCGTCTCTCACTTATTCTTTTCCACATGGCATTTTTCATATCTTCCCTCCCTGGTTTAGGGTGTCTGCGTGACCCCAATAGACGCTACTAATAATACCATATGGAATGAAAGAACTCAATTACAAGAGGGCCTGGCAAAGATGCTGCCGCCGCCATTGACCAGTGCCCAGATCCGGGCTGCCCGGGCGCTCATCCGCTGGAGCGCCCAAGACCTCGCCAACCATTGTGCGGTGAGCGTCACCACCATCCGCCGCGCCGAGCTCATGCCGAGCACGACCGCGCTCACGCGGGTGAACGATGCCGTCATCCGCCAGGCCCTCGAAAAGGCCGGGGTCGAATTCATCGATGCTGATAAAGGCGGGCCGGGAGTGCGGCTGCGCAATCCGCAACAAACCAAAACGTAAGGAGCCGGTTCGGCGATGGCGATTACGTCAGTGCCCCTCCAACGATACCTCGTCCAGTGGCTAAACCTTCAAATCCGCGCCGCCCGCGCCTGATCCGCTGCAGCTCCGAAGACCTCGCCCGCCAGTGCGCCGTCAGCGTCACCAGCATCCGACGCGCCGAGCTGATGCCGAGCGCGACCGCACTCAAGCGGGTCAATGATGCCGTCATCCGCCAGGGCCTCGAACAGGCCGGGGCGGAATTCATCGATGAAAATGACGGAGGGCCGGGAGTGCGGCCGCGGACGCCATCACCGGAGAAGTGATTTCAACCCCTGGCCCGCCATTTTTTCTGGGCTTGAAGTCGGGGCAGAAATTCGTCGATGCCCAGATCGGTGGCCCGGGCACGGGGCCGCGGGAAGTGCCAGCGGTGAAGGCCTTTTTTGGCCTCTCAGCAGAAACATCCGCCGAGCGATCGAACAGACCTTGCGTGGAATTCTTAGATGCCGAAGGAGGCCCGCCGGAGTCCCTGGAAATTTAGCCGATCCGCGGCCACCCTTCGTCCGGGCCAGGATCGTAGCCTAGCTGACGAGTGTACTCCCTCCGGGCGTAATATGCTTTCAGCCGCCGCGTCAGCATTGTCCTTGTTCGCTCGACGGCTTCCGGATACACCCGAGTGATGTGTTGCAATTCCTCCTCTTCCGCGAGCGTGAGCTTCTGGTCGTAACGTAGCTCTTCCAACTTATGGATGCGGCGGATAGGCGCGTGACCGTCCCAGGGATCCGGGTCTCCTGCGGCTCTTCGGCGGGGGATTTGTTCTGCCACCCATTTCTGCACCTCCTCGAATTTGGGTTCCAGCTCTTCCATCTCGGAGTTTGGGTCGCTAACAGGTGGCGCCTGCTGCCTCCGAAGCTCTTTGTCACGTTTGAAACGCTCTACCTGAAGCGTCCAGCGACGCTCGGAATCCTCGCCTGCCGGGCCAGGATCTCGGCACGCCTTGGCGCCTCCTTGGACAAAACCCCGAGCGCATTCAGCGCCGACCAATCGTCCTTTATGGCGTTGGCGAGCGTACGGCTAATTGCAAACCCGTACTCATCCAGCGCCGGCTGTTTGTCCAGCGCCAGAGTCACATGGATATATCGCGCCGCAACCCGCGCTGCTTTGATCCGCTGCTCGGGCGCAGCATCGGGCTCATTCATCACGAGCAACAGAAATTGCAGGGGGCTCAAATCAGACCCGTCGTTTCCCCCTGGCTGCTCGGTCGCCTTTAACTCCTCCTCCATTTGAGGCTGGGTAAAATCAGGCGAGCTTTTAATCGGGGTAGAGTCCATCGAATTGGTGCGTATCCGCGGCCGAGCCTGCGGTTTGGCATGAACAAAAGGCGCCGCCGCCTTGGCCATCTCGAGCCGTAAATCTGTTGGTACGTTTGGATCCCGCATCAGGCCGAGCATAAAATCGAGAGGTGAGGTATTGGGATTAGCGGCCGCTGCGCAAAGCAGCGCATTCTTCAAGCCGGTCTTCTTGTTCGGGGTTCCGCGTTGGCGCCCACCGCGTCTTTCGCCGGGTCTGGATCCTCGAGGCATTTGCTACTTGCTATTTTCCGATTTGAACCGCCTTAACGATTTGTTAAGTAGCCAAATCCGCTGGAATCGCCGTCTGACAGTGTCGATAGGGAAAAATGATTGCTATTCCATTACTAGCTGTTGCTACTGGGCAGCGAATTTGCAGAGTTCATTTACCTGCAGTCTGTTAAAGTTGTAGAATCTATATTCTGCAATCTATAGAAGCAGCGATAGCGTCACCTAACTCCGTGACGCGTAACGTCTCGCGCGTGACGGCGTCACAACAGGCCTTGTGACGCGTCACCCAACTGAGACGCGCGATTGCGAATTTGAAGAGATTGGATTCTTTACTCGGTCCCCGCTGGCGCCCGCTTGCGCTGGTCGAAGCGGCGATCGAACACGTGCTCGGCGATGCGGTTCTTCAACATCTCGATCGAGCCGCCGGCGATCATCCAGCCGCGGGTTCTGCGCATGCAATACTCGACCAGGGTCTCGCGGCTATAGCCGAGCGCGCCCATGATCTGCACCGCTTCGCTTGAAACCTCGAAGCCTGCCTGATTGCAAGCGGCCTTGGCGATCGCGGTTTCATAGGCCGAGGGCAGACCGCGGTCGGCATTGGCCGCGGCGCGATAAAGCAGCAGTTGCGCGGCGTCGAGCTTGATCGCCATGTCGGCGAACTTCCATTGCAGGCCCTGGAATTCGCACAGCGGCCGGTCAAATTGCTGCCGCGTTGACGCGTAATCCCGCGCCGCGTTGAACGCGTAGCGGCCATAAGCGAGCGAGCGCGCGGTATTGCCGAGCCGCTCGACATTGAAGCCGGCCATTTGCTTCTTAAAACCTCCAGGGCCAAGCAGGACGTTCTCAACCGGAACGCGGCAGTCGTTAAAGTGCAACTCGCACCATTCTTCGTCGCTCATGAAGGCCCGCGGTGCGCCGATCGAAAATCCCTCAGTCTCGCGCTCGACGATCAGCGAGCCAATGCCGTTTAGACCCGGACCGAAACGCACGTAAACGAGAAAGATCTCCGCGTCGGGACTGAACGTGGAAAACACCTTGCTGCCATTGACGAGGTAGTGCGAACCATCCGCCCGAGCGCTGGTGGCAAGGTCGGTAAGCGCGGAGCCGGCGTCGGGCTCGGTCATGCCAAGCGACATCACCATGCGGCCGGCAAGAAGCGCGTCGAGCCAGCGCGTCTTTTGCGCGGGCGTTCCATATTCGGCAAAAGTGCGGATCGGACCAAAACTGCCGAATTGCACTACGTCGGCGCTGCGCGGGCACTCGGCGGCGACCTCTTCGATGGCGATAACCGCATCCATCAGGCTGCCGCCCTGCCCGCCGTCGCCTTGGGGCAGCGTGATCCCCATCAGGCCGTGCCTGGCCATGAGCTGCGCAACATCGAAGGGAAAACGCGGATCGTGGGCGCGTTTGAGTGCGCCGGCCGCGAGATGCTCGCGGGCGAAGCGCCGCACCTGTGCGGCGAATTGATTTTGTTCTTCTGACAATTCAAAATTCATAACTGCCCTCGTCGGACTGCAACAAATCACTCGGCTGTCACGCCCGCTTTTTTGATGATCGCGGACCATTTGGCCTGCTCGTTTTTGATGTCGTCAGCGTAGGCTTGGGGCGTTCCCGGTAAAGTCAGATCGCCGTCCACGGCGAGCTTTTCCTTGACGTCTGGATCGTCCAGCGCCGCATTGAGCGCGCCGTTGAGCTTGGCGACGATTTCCGCTGGGGTGCCGGCCGGCGCCACAAGGCCGTAGTGCAATTCCGCATCGTAGCCGGGTAAGCCTGCTTCCGCGACCGTGGGTAAATCCGGAAACAGCGGCGACCGTTTTGCACCCGTCACCGCGAGCGCCCGGACTTGGCCCTGCCGGACCAGCCCGACGACGCTTGACGTCGGGCAAAACATCAGCGGCACCTGCCCGGCCATGACATCGGTCACGGCGGGCGCCACTCCTTTGTATGGAATGGCGTTGAGTTTGATGTTTGCCATTGTCGCGAACAGCTCCGCGGCAAGGTGGGTACTGGTGCCCGTTCCCGTCGAGGCAAAATCGAGACCGCCCGGTTTGCTCTTGGCCAATGCAATCAGCTCCGCGATCGAACGCGTCGGCAGCGAGGGATGCACGATGACGAGATTGGGGCTCGATGCGATCAGTCCGATGGCACAGAAGTCCCGCGCCGGATCGTAACCGGCGTCCGGATAAAGCGACGGATTGATAGCAAGCGAACTCGTCGCGATCAGAAGCGTATAGCCGTCGGGCGCGCTTCGTGCCGCGTCGCGGGTTCCGATCGTGCTGCCCGCACCGCCCCGGTTCTCGATGATAATCGGTTCGCCAAGCCGGGCGCTCATTTTTGCGGCCACCAGACGCGCGATCACGTCGTTACCGCCACCGGCCGGATACGGAACAATAAGCGTGATCGGACGCGCCGGGTACTCGGCCGCGGCCGGCGCCGCGAGCGACGCAACGATCAGAATTGCCGTCGCTATTGTTGTTCCGAGCCGCATGATCAGTTCGCTCCTGTACTTTCCGATGCTATCGGCGTCACACTTTCGCTTGGTTCGCACCGCAATGGCACGTCCATCCGTACCGGACCCATCGACGGGGGGAGCTTGAAATGAGCGGCGCCATCTCGATGCTCGCGAACTTTGACCGTTTCTGTGCTCAGTTCGCCACTGCGTTGCAAAACTCGGAAGTGCAAATCTACGCCACGCTGACGCTTCTTCTGGTGCTCGGCGTTCTGCTGTTTCCGCCCAAGAACGACTCCGACCAGGCGTGAAGCGGTCCGGCGTTTTCGATGGAACTGCCGCGAATGTCGCGAGTTTAATGTGACGACAGATTTGCGGAGCACACACATGTTGAGCCTTGTCGTTACCCTTTTGATTATTGCGCTCATCGCCGGCATTCTCGGCTTCGGCGGCATTGCCGGAGCCGCGGTCGGTATCGCCAAGATCGTGTTTTTTGTCGCCTTGGTACTGTTCGTCCTCTCGCTGTTGACGACGGGCTTCCGCGGCGGCTTCGGCCGGCGGCTCTGATCGCGGACCGCCGTCACTTCGGTTCAATGCCCGCGGCGCGAATGACCGCCGCCCATTTGGTTTCCTCATGATCGATGACGGCGGCCTGCTGTTGCGGCGTCCCCGGCTCCGGTTCGCCGCCTTCGTTGATGATGCGCTTGCGGACGTCGGCGTCGGCGAGCGCATCGTTGAGCACCTTGTTTAATTTCTCGACGATCGGCCGCGGCGTGCCGGCCGGCGCGAGCAGGCCATAGCTCAAAGTCGCGTCAAAGCCCGGCAGCCCCGATTCCGCAAGCGTGGGCAAATCCGGCATCAACGTCGAATGCCGGGCGGATGTTACCGCAAGCGCGCGGACATAGCCGCCGTCAAGCGCGGCGCGCGATACCGGGATGGGGTTGAAGCCGACCTTGACGAAGCCGCCCATCATATCGGTGATCAGCGGGTTCGAGCCCTTTTCGATGATCTGCTCGACCTTGACGCCGGCCTGTTGCGCGAACAGGACCGACGCCAGGTAATTGACGGTGCCCGCGCCCGGCGTACCGACCTGATAGGGCTCCTTGGCGCTTTTCATCAGCGCGATCAGTTCGCCGACATTGTGCACCGGCAGGTCCTTGTACACGAGCAAGAGCGCCGGCGCCGACGCGATCAGCCCGATCGGCGCAAAATCCTTGCGCGGGTCGTAACCGACGTCTTTGTAGATGTGCGGGCCGGTCGCAAGCGTCGAAGTATAGCCGAGGATCAGCGTATAGCCGTCGGGAGTGGCGTGAGCGACTTCGCGGGTGCCGACCGTGCCGCTGCCGCCGGCATTGCGGTTTTCCACCACGATGCGTTGGCCGAGCGCGGCACTCATTTTGTCCGAAACCGCCCGCGCCATGATGTCGTTGGTACCGCCCGGTGGCAGTGGAATGACGAGGACGATCGGCCGGTTCGGGTAGTCGTCCGCGGCATCGACACGGGACACGGTAAAGCCGGCAATCGTCGCGAGCGCCGCAATCACGGCAACGAGTTGCTTCACGATTTCCTCCCGTTTCGCGGGACTGAACTTTTCTGTCGCGGCGGCTCCCGGTACCCGCCGATATTCCCCAAGCCTAGCCGCTGGCCCGGCCCGTTGTCATGTCGCCTCAATGGCCGGACTGCGTGGGGCGGTGATGATGCAGACGTCGGGCATTGCGCGAACGGGCTTCGGCAACGCAAACGCTGTGCGACCCGATGCTAATCCGCAGCCGCTTCATGAAAGGGCTCGGCACCGGCTGCGGCGCGGCGCTCGAGGCCTAACTCCCCGTTCGCGTCGCGCGCCGGCGAGCGCTACTCGATATGCGCGATATGCGCGTTGACGATGATGTCGTGATATTTCTTGATCTCGTCGGCGATGAATTTCGTCGACTGATCCGGCGGCAGATACATCGTCACCGCGCCCTGACGCTGGAAACCGGCTCGAACCTGCGGGTCGGCAACCGCCTCCTTGAGCGCCTCGTTCAATTTGGTCACGATTGGCGCGGGCGTTCCCTTTGGCGCGAGGAGCGCAAACCAGCCGGAAACCTGATACTGCGGCAGCCCGGCCTCTTTGGTGGTCGGGGTGTCGGGCAGAACATCGAGCCGGCTCGGACCGGCAACCGCCAGCGCCTTGGCGCCCTTGGCCTGCAGCGGGGCGGCGACGTTCGGGTACCACTGGAATCCGAGCGGCACCTGGCCGGACATCAGATCCGGTGCATATTGCCCGATATTGCGGTACGGCACGTGCGTGAGCGTCACGCCGGTGAGTTGGCTGAAATACTCGCCGGCCAGGTGCTGCGAACTGCCGATGCCGACTGATCCGAAATTCAGTCCGGGGTGCGCTTTGCCGTAGGTGATCAGCTCTTGCAGGCTGTTGACCGGCAAATTCTTTGACGCCACCACGACGATGGTGAAAGAGGCGAACGGCGAGATCGTCTCGAAATCCTTCTCCGGGTTGTAATCGAGCTGTTTGTACAGCGTTACATTGGCTGCGACCGGACCCGAGCCGCCACCGAGGATGGTGTAGCCGTCGGGCGTAGCGCGCGCGACATCGGCGGTGCCGATATTGCCGCCGGCGCCCGGCTTGTTCTCGACGACGATGGGCTGGCCCAGAAGCTTCGACATTTTGTCGAACAGGATGCGGCTGACGACGTCGCTGGCGCTGCCGCCGGCAAACGGAATGATGGCCGTGATCGGCCGCGTCGGATAGTTTTGCGCCTGCGCGGCATTGCCGCCGAACAACAGCGCCAGCGCTAAACTTGCGCCGAGCACGAACTTGCTTCCGGATTTCTGCACCGCTGAATTCCTTCGTTTTGTGCCGGGCGAATTTTTGCCGCCCTAATTATCTTTAAAATGCTTCTCCAGCCCTTGCCAGCCTTCGAAATAGTCGTGCTGCAGTTCCGATGACTCGACGGCATAGCGGGTGAGCCGCATGGCGTAACGGCTCTCGAACATGAACGCCATCGTGTCTTCGAGCTTGTGCGGCTTGAGCTCGGCACGCGTGGCGCGAGTCCAGGTCTCGGCATCGGGGCCGTGCGCAGTCATGCAATTGTGCAGGCTGCAGCCGCCGGGCAGGAAGCCTTCGGCCTTGGCGTCGTAGGCGCCGTGAAGGAGTCCCATGAACTCGGTCATGACGTTGCGGTGATACCATGGCGGCCGGAACGTATCCTCGCCGACAAGCCACCGCGGCGGAAAGATCACGAAATCGATATTCGCGGTGCCGGGCACATCCGACGGCGCGGTCAAGACGCTGTAGATCGACGGATCGGGATGATCGAAGCTTACCGTGCCGATCACCATGAAGCGGGCGAGATCGTATTTGTACGGCGCGAAATTGCCGTGCCAGGCGACGACGTTGAGCGGCGAATGATCCATTTCCGCGGCCCACAGATTGCCCTGAAATTTCGCCACCATGACGCACGGCGCCTTGGCGTCCTCATAGGCCGCGGTGGGGCTCAGGAAATCGCGCGCATTGGCGAGCCCGTTCGAGCCGAGCGGACCGAGTTCCGGCAGCCGCAGCGGTTGACCGTAATTCTCGCAGATATAGCCGCGCGACGGCCCATCGGGCAGTTCAGCGCGAAAGCGAAGCCCGCGCGGGATGACGACGATTTGCCCGGGCGGCACTTCAAGGGCGCCAAGCTCAGTGACGAGGCGCAGACGGCCCTGTTGCGGCACCACCAGCATTTCGCCGTCCGCATTGTAGAAGCAGCGGTCGGTCATCGAGCGATTGGCGGCATAGACGTGGATCGCCATGCCGACCTGGGTCGCGACGTCGCCGTTGCCGCCGAGCGTCACGATGCCCTCGACGAAGTCGGTCGGCCGTTGCGGGATCGGGACCGGGCTCCAGCGCAATTGCGTCGGTGTCGCGTCGATGTCGTTAAACGGCGCGCTGCGGACGAGACCGTTGTCGATGCGCGCATAAGGGCGATGCACCACCGAGGGCTGGATGCGGTACGTCCAGGTGCGGCGGTTTTCTCCGCGCGGGGTCGTGAACGACGTGCCGGAAATCAGTTCGGCATAAAGTCCGTGCGGCGGACGCTGCGGTGAATTGCGCCCGAGCGGCAAGGCGCCGGGCACGGCCTCCGAGCTGAAATGATTGCCGAAACCCGATTGATACGAAAGCGCGGCGCCGTGCGCGGCTTTGCTCTCCGGCTTTCGAACCTTGGTTTCCGAATTCATGATGAACCTCCCGACGGCCCCCGCGGCTGGCACCGGCGCTGAGCGACGAAGCCTTTCCAGACTAGCGTCGTTAAGCCGGATCACCCGGCTTTCGCCCACAGCCCCCGCGCGAAAAAATTAGTCTCGCTCGCAACAAATATCCACTTTCCGCAATCACCGCGCAAGCAGGTCCTGGCCCTGAGTTCCGGAGCGGCGGACAGCGCCGTAATTCGCCTTGAATGCCGCACAATCTGTCCCAAAAGCCGCCCGCTTGAACGGGCAAGAGCGCCTCCAAGGTCGAGGGAAACCTTTCATTAACCGATCGCTGGATGGCGTCGCGCACGCCGTCACGACCCGTTTTGCGAGGGGGACGGCATGCGTCCGATGCTTGCGTTTGCGATGATGCTGCTGGGGCTGTCCAGCGCCGCGCCGGGGCCGGATTATTCAGCCTATCTCGCCGATTATCTTACAGGCGCCGGCGGCAACCCGGCACCGATCGAAATCAAATCGGCAACCCAAAAAGCCGACCGGCTTACGGTCGCCTCACTCAAATCGCATAACGGCGCCGATGCCGTCGTCGCCAGCGCCGCGGACATGGATGGCATTCTTGCCCCGAGTGCCGACGACAATGCGGCCATAACCGCAGACGACAATGCCGTCCCGAACGGCGAAGGTAATCCTGCCTTGAACACGGACGGCGGCGCTGCCGAAGGCGCCGAAGGCGCGGCGTCTCACCCGAGCGAGGTGTCGCTCAACGATCTGTGCAATGCGCTGTTCAGTTCGGCGCTCGACAACGATTTGCCGATCCCGTTTTTTGCCAATCTGATCTGGCAGGAAAGCCGGCTGCGCGACGACGCCGTCAGCCGCAAAGGCGCACAGGGGATTGCGCAATTCATGCCCAAGACCGCGGCCGAAACCGGTCTCGATAATCCGTTCGATCCGCTGCAGGCGATCCCGGCTTCGGCGCGGCTGTTGCGCGAACTTCGCATGCAATTTGGCAATCTCGGCTTTGTTGCCGCAGCCTACAATGCCGGCGCGCACCGCGTCGCGGAATGGCTCGAACATCGCGGCAGCCTACCGGCTGAAACGCGCGGCTATGTCGTGCGTGTCACCGGGCTGTCGATCGACGATTGGCGTAGCATGGCAGTCAACGATGACGCTCTGACCTTTGTGCAGCACCTGCCCTGCCGCAGCCTGCCTGCTTTCGCCAGCGTCGAGCAAGCGCAGTCAGAGCAGGTGCAATTGGAGCAGCAAAAGCTCGAAGAGCTTAAATTCGAGCAGGACAAACAGGCGCAAGCCAAGCTCGAAGAGGCGGCTAAAGCTGCATCGAAGCCGGGCGGCAGCGATCGCCATGCGGCCGAGCGCAAAGCCGGCCGCGGCAGCCACGATCGCCACGAAGCACGCCGCGCCACGCCGGCCGGCCGACCCGGCAAACGCGAGGTCGAGCACCATGCGCACACCGGACGCATCAAGCCGACACGCGCGTAGCAGCCGCAGCCGCAGCCGCAGCACACGGGCGCCGCGTCACTCCACCGCGGCGGTGGCCGAGGCGCGCCTTATCCCCAGCGTCACGATCCGCTGTAGCAAATCGGGATAGTCGATGCCGACGTGCTTTGCCGACAGCGCGAATTCCTGGCTTTCGGCAATTTCAGGATTGGGATTGGCTTCGAGAAAATATGGCGTGCCGTCCGTGGCGAGCCGGAAATCGATGCGCGCATAACCGTCGAGATCGAGCGTGCGGTAAATTCTTTTCGCCATGCGCTGAATCCGCGCATTCAGCTCAGGCGCCAGATCCTTGGCCGGTCCGTGGCGGATACCGCGGCGGTCCTGATAGTCGGGATCGTGCTTGACCTTCTCGGTGGCGATCAGCCAGTCGCCTTCCGCCATGTTCTGAAATTGCAGCTCCCACACCGGCAACACCAGAAGCCGGTCATTGCCGACGATGCCGACATAGATTTCGCGTCCTTCGATATATTGCTCGGCGATGGCGCTGGTGCCGATGCGCTCATGGATAAAGGTGACCCGCTCGGCGAGCTTGTCGTCGGTATCGACGACAGAGGCCTGCGAGATGCCGTAGGAAGCGTCTTCGTTGACGCTCTTGACGATGAGCGGCAGGGCAAGCCGCGGCGGGCGTCTGATTTTGCGGCCTTTCGGAAAAACGGCGAAGGCCGGCACCGGAATGCGATGGTAATGCACCAGCGTCTTGGACAGATCCTTGCCGCGCGCCAGCATCAGGCCGCGCGGATTGCAGCCGGTGTAAGGCACGTGCAGCAGTTCGAGATAACTCACCACATTCTGGTCGTAGATCGCTTCGCCGCGGAACTGCTCGAGCAGCGTGAACACCAGGTCGGGCTTCCAGGATTCTATTTCTTCGCGAATGGGCTTTAATTCATCATGCACGCCGAGCGGGCGAACTTCGTGGCCGGCGGCGCGCAGCGTCGTCACCACGTCGTATTCGGTTTTCCAGACGTTGATTTCCTGCTCGGTGTAGCCCTTGCTCGATTCCGGCGGAATCAAATCCGGGTGGACGAGCAGCAAAACGCGCAGCCGCTTCATAGCGCGATCCATCTTCGCCGCGACGGGCCGAACAATGTGTGCATGGTTTTCGCGGTCAGCAGCACGGTGAATTCCATGATCAGCCTGCGCTCGGGACCGACCGCGCGCAGATCGAGCTCGCGGCAGCGCTGGATCATGTCGTCGAGCACGACGTCGAAGGTGAGCTGATATTCGCCGGTCCATTTGGCGACCAGTTCGCGCACCTGGGCGCGGTTGCGCCGGATGAACGAGGAAGCCGCCTCGCTATGGCGATGCTTTGGATCGGCGGAGAACAGCCGCCGCAGATCGCGGTCGTAGGTTTTCGGCGTATCGACGACATAGAGCGCGCGCTTCTTCCTGTAGTAGTCGCCGAGCGTTTGATTGAGCTTGCTGAGCGGATCGACCTTTTCGCGATGCGTCAATGTCGGACGCCTGCCGGCAATCTCGGCCATCAGTTCGTCGACATATTCGAGCTTCTTGAGCGCCGGCCAGCCGGCATAGCGCGTGCGCCAATGCGAGCGCGGACGCAGCCACACTGCGAAAGTCTCGGCGAAATCCTCATCCGGATGGCTTTGCGCATACCACAGCCGCAAATGCTGGACATGGTTGCGGCTCGCCGGATTGGGCCGATAGTAGCGCGGATAGCGCTTCGACGACGGGCCGAACAACTGCTGCCAGCGGCGGCGGCGATAGAGCTGATAGGCATGCGTCACGACATGACCGCACTCGTGCCGCAGAATTCTCATGCATTCCGACGTGGTGCCGCCCTCGACGTCGAGAATCATTTTCTTCTCGAGCCGCATCAGCCGGGGATGCGCCAGATAGAACGGAATGGCGATGCCGGGGGTGTTTTCGGGGGAAAACCACTCACTCGAAATCCAGGCATGCGGGCGCACCCGGATGCCATGCTCATCAAGCTCGTCATAGAGCGTGCGCAGGCATTTCGCGAGCCAGGTGCCGTCGACAGTCACTTTGAGGTCCTTGAGCCGGACCTCCAGCAACTCATCGTCGGACAGCTTGGCCCAGGGATATTTCCGCCGGAACTTCCTACGCGGCATGGCGCTTCGACACCCGCAACCCGTCACCCGGCAAATGGTGTCACGGCAGACCGCCGGCGACAACAGCCGGCGCGAAGAAGGCTTGACCTCGGTGCGGCGACGGCGGAAATGCGGGCCGTCACTTGGTCGTCGCGCAGGCCACCGCCGGAGGGCAGGATAAATGGCGGAAAAAATCGAGCCGGTTCTCGTGGTTGGCGCCGGGCCGGTCGGCTTGGCGCTCGCCGGCGACCTCGGCTGGCGCGGCATTCCCTGCGTGCTGATCGAGCAGTCGGACGGCTCGATCTATCAACCGCGCATGGATCTGGTCGGTATCCGCACCATGGAGTTCTGCCGGCGCTGGGGGCTGGTGCCCGCGATTGAAACCTCGCTTTATCCGCGCGATTACGCCCAGGACAATATCTATCTGACGAGCCTTACCGGCTACGAACTGGGGCGCGAGCGCTTTCCCGGCATCGGGCGAGCTCCGCCGCCTAAGGAAAGCCCGCAACGGCGCGAGCGCTGCCCGCAAAACATGTTCGATCCGATCCTGCGCGCCTTCGCCGCGTCGCAGCAAAGCGTCACACTGCGCTACCGCACTAGACTTGTTTCATTCACGCAAAATGCCGACGTGGTGACGGCCGTCGTCGAAAATACCGAGACCGGGGCCCGCGACGAGATTATGGCGCGTTTCATTGTTGGCTGCGACGGAGCGCGCAGCCTCGTGCGTGAAACGCTCGGCATTGCCATGCATGGCAACCCCGCGCTGACCTACACGACGAACGTCATCTTCCGCTGCCCGCATCTGCTCTCGCTGCACGACAAGGGCAAAGCCTACCGGCACATCTTCATCGGTCCGGAAGGGACTTGGTCGACCATCGTCGCGATCAACGGCAATGACGAATGGCGCTTCTCGATCATCGGCGGCGCGCAGCAGCGCGAATACACGACCGCCGAAATCGAGGCTGCGATCCGCCGCGCCGTCGGCCGCGACTTCGCGTTCGAAATCTTGAGCGTGATGCCTTGGGTGCGGCGCGAACTGGCCGCCGAGCGCTATCGCAACGGCCGCGGCTTCATCGCCGGCGACGCCGCGCATGTCATGTCGCCGACCGGCGGCTTTGGCATGAATACCGGCATCGGCGACGTGGTCGATCTGTCGTGGAAGCTCGCTGCCGTGCTGGAGGGCTGGGGCGGCGACGGCCTTCTGGAGTCCTACACCCCGGAGCGTCATCCCATAGGCACGCGCAACGTCGCCGAAGCGAGCGGCAATTTGCGCCGCATGCTTTCGGTTCCCCCGCATGCCGATCTCCTCGACGCCACGCCGCGAGGCGCGGCGGCGCGGGAAAAGGTCGGGCGTGAATTTGCCGAGACCATGCGCCGCGAATGGCACACGCTCGGCGTCCATCTCGGCTATCGCTACGAGGGATCGCCGATCTGCTGGCCGGACGGCACGCCTGCTCCCCCGACGATCCGGGAGCCTATGTGCCGACCGCGCGGCCCGGGCACCGCGCCCCGCATGCCTGGCTTGCCGACGGGCGTTCGACGCTCGATCTGTTCGGCCGCGGCTTTACGCTCCTCGGCTTCGGCGCTGACGCCAGCGAAGCCGCTGCGCTCCTGACCGCCGCCGGCAAGCGCGAGGTGCCAATGACCTTTGTCCCGATTGCCGAGCCGCAAATTGCAGCCGTTTACGAACGCAAATTTGTGCTGGTGCGGCCCGACGGCCATGTCGCCTGGCGCGACGACCGCATGCCGGCGGATGCATCGCGTCTCGTCGATGTCGTGCGCGGCGCGAGGGCCTAACCTGCCACGGCGTCATGGATGCAACCGGCATCAGCGTGTAAGATGGATCAAACGGTACTGGGAGGCAGGCAATGCAGACGCCAACGCGCGAAGATCTCGCCCGCTCCGGCTCGCTCGAAGAGCTTTACGGCAAGCTCGGGCAGGTCGGCATCGCGCCGGGCTGGAATAAGAAGGTTGCTTCGCTGTGGCCCGCGCCGAAGAAGAATTTCGTGCCGGCGCATTGGACCTACGACCAGGCCCGCGGCGCGCTCGATGCGGCCGGCCGGCTGATCAATACCGAGCTTGCGGAGCGGCGCAATCTCATCCTGTTCAATCCGGCGTCCGGCGAAAGCTACGGCACCGTCCGCACCATGGTGACCGCCTATCAGATGATCATGCCGGGCGAATGGGCCCGCGCGCACCGCCATACGCCAAACGCGCTACGCCTGATTATCGACGCCGAGCCAGGCGTCTACACCGACGTCAACGGCGTCAAGCTCGCCATGGAGCCGGGCGACGTGCTGCTGACGCCGAACTGGTCGAGCCACGGCCATGGCAACGACAGCCGCGCCAGCGCCTATTGGCTGGATTTCCTCGACGTGCCGCTGGTGCAATTGCTCGAGCCGATGTTCTTCGAGCCGGCGGAAGAAGGACAAATCACGAGGCGTTCGAGAACGCGCCGCCGACCAAGGATTCGCCGTTCGTGTTCCCGCTGAGCGATACGCTCAAGCGCCTCGATGCCGCAACGCCCGATCCCGCCGGCCCGTTCGGCACCCATGTCGCGCTCGGCAATCCGGCGATGGATACGATCGGGCTGTCGATGATGCGGCTTTCGCCGCATGTTGCCACCGCGCCGTACCGGACCACGGCAAACAATATCTACGCGGTCGTCAACGGTTCTGGCGCGACGACGGTGGACGGCGAGCGCTTCGAATGGCGCCGCGGCGACGTGATCGCCGCGCCGGCGTGGCGGGTGCATCGCCACGAAGCCGCGGAGGATGCGCTGCTATTGCGCGTCTCCGATGAGCCGGTGATGCAGCGGCTCGGCTTTCACCGCGTCGAAGGCGAGACAGAGGCTGCGCATTAGCGCTTCAGGTGCGCCTTCTCCAGCATGATGTGGATGCCCTTTGAGCCGTTCACGACCTGGGTGACGCGCAGGTCGGCGGCCAGGCTGCACAGCGTATAGGCGTCCTCGCGCGAGAGCCCGGTGCGCGCGCCAATCAGCTTGATCATATCGCGCAGTGCAATCACCACAGCATCGTCGAGATCGGGATCGAACGCCATCGTGATGACATGCGTCGGCGTCTCGGCATGCGGCCATTCCAGCGTCATGTCGCTGCGCAAGTGCAGTTCGAAAGTCCCGATCAGGCCGGTTTCGATGGCGGTGATGCAAACTTCGCCGTCGCCCTGCACGCCATGACCGTCGCCGACCGAGAACAGCGCGCCATCGACATGGATCGGCAGATAGAGCGTTGTGCCGGCGACCAGTTCTTTGTTGTCGATATTGCCGCCGTTGCGCCGCGGCGGCGGCGAGGGAACCGGACCCCAGGCCGGCGGCGGCGCCACCACCATGACACCGAAGAATGGCTTTAGCGCCAGTTCCAGGCCCCACGGCAGCCGCCCGATCATGCGCGCGCGATCGAGCGGAATGTGGATGAGACGCATTTCCTCGAAATCGTCCGGCAGCGCACCGCCGAGCGGGCGGATGGCGTTGTAGCCCCAGTCGTAAAACAGATCGATTGCCTTGATGCGGACTTCGAGCACCTGGCCGGCCTTGGCGCCGCGGACCGCGACCGGGCCGGTCATGATGTGCGGCCCGAACCGCTGCGGCACCTTGGCGTGGATTGCCGTGAGCGCCGCCGGCACGGTCAGCCCGCTATCGGGTTTCGGCAGCGTTGAGGGGGCGCCGGACACCGTCGATATGACGACTTCATCGCCCGGCTCGACGGTGAGCAACGGCTTTAGCGACGCGTCGAAAAAGCCCCAATGCACCGTGTCGGGCGCCGCATCCAGACGATGAGTTCGCATTCGGGCGTTCTCCGTGGGCATGGCGATCCGGCACAATCGCGGGGTAGCCGGGACCGCCGCGCTGTGAAAGTATTAGCATTCGCTCCTCATTCAGTCGTCAACCCATCCCCATCATGCAAGCAGGAATCGGAGACACCGTACATCGCAAGGAGGATTTGCGCCTCCTCACCGGCCGTGGTTGCTACAGCGATGATTTTAATTTCCCGGATCAGGCCTATGGCGCGGCGGTCCGCTCGCCGCATGCACATGCGCTGATCCGCGCGATCGATGTCGCCGCGGCGCGCGCCATGCCGGGCGTGCTCGCTGTGCTCACCGGCGCCGATGCCCTTGCCGATGGGTTGACGCGCATTCCGCACCTCACCGCCGCCGGCACGCCGCCCGACATTGTCCTCACCAACCGCGACGGCTCACCGGTCCCGGCGGCGCCGCATTACGTGCTGCCGGCCGATCGCGTCCGCCACGTCGGCACCGCAGTCGCCTTCGTGATTGCAGAGACCGTCGCGCAGGCGAAAGACGCGGCCGAAAAAGTCGTCGTCGACTACGAACCACTGCCGGCCGTGATCGACGCCACATCGGCCGTCGAGCCCGGCGCTCCGACGCTTTACGACGACCTGCCGAATATCATGATCGACGCCGAAGTCGGCGACGTGGCGGCCACCGACGCCGCATTCGCGCGCGCCGCCCATGTCACGCGGCTCGACACCTGGGTCAATCGCGTCACCGGCGTGCCGATGGAGCCGCGCGCCGCCGTCGGCATCTATAACTCAGCGAGCGGGCGCTACACGCTTTATGCCGGGTCCGGCGGCATCGTGCGCCAAAAAAAGGAGATTGCCGCGATCCTCGGCGTGCCGTTCGAGGACGTGCGCGTCATTGCTCGCGAGATCGGCGGCAATTTCGGCACGCGCAACAGCTTCTTTCCCGAATTCGCGCTAGTGGTCTGGGGCTCGCGCCGCATCGGCCGCCCGGTGAAATGGACCTGCGATCGCAGCGAGGCGTTTATCACCGACTATATGGGCCGCGATCTCACCGTGTCGGCCGAACTCGCACTCGACGCCGACGGGCACTTCCTCGCATTGCGCAGTTCGAATCTCAGCAATATCGGCGCCCATTCCGGCTCCTACGTCCCGCTGGTCAAGGGCGTCGGCCTCGCCACCGCCGGTTACCGGATTCCGGCGGCGCATATCAGCGCCCGCGCCGTCTTGTCCACGACGATGTGCACCACGCCGTATCGCAGCGCCGGACGGCCGGAAGTGATCTATGTGATGGAGCGGCTGATCGACAAAGCCGCGTTCGAGCATGGCTTTGATCGGGTGAGCCTGCGGCGGCGCAATCTCATTCCGCCGTCCGCATTGCCGTACGAAAATCCGCAAGGCATCATCTACGACAACGGCAACTATCGCGCGGTGATGGACCGCGCCATGGAACTCGGCGATTGGCGTGGCTTCAAGAAACGCCGCGCCGCGGCGCGCAAGCGCAAGCGGCTGCGCGGCATCGGGCTGTGCTGCTACCTCGAGACCACCGGCGGCTATCCGCGCGAGCGTGCCGATATCACCGTGCTTCCGCAAGGCCGCGTCGACGTCGTCGTCGGCACACTCTCAAGCGGGCAAAGCCACGAGACGACATTTGCACAATGCGTGGCCGATTGGCTCGGCGTGCCGTTCGACGACGTTCATGTCAACGAGAGCGACACCGATATCGTCAAGGAAGGCGGCGGTTCGCATTCCGCGCGCTCGATGCGGCTTGCCGGCATCGTCATGGGCAATGCCTCCGACCTCGTCATCGACAAGGGCAAAAAGATCGCCGCGCATCTGCTGGAAACGGCCGAGGACGATATCGCCTTCGCCGCCGGGCGCTTCACCGTCAAGGGCACCGACCGCTCGATCGGCATTTTCGAGGTTGCGGCAGCAGCCGCGGAGGGCAAAACAGTGCCGGAGGACTTGCGCGGGCCGCTTTCCGCAACCTCCGATGAAATAATCAAACAGCTCGGCTTCCCCTACGGGGCGCATGTCTGCGAAGTCGAGATCGACCGCGAGACCGGCGCGCTCGAAGTGGTGCGCTATACGGCGGTCGACGATGTCGGCCGCGCGATTAATCCGATGGTCGTGCACGGTCAAACCCACGGCGGCGCCGCGCAAGGCATCGGCCAGGCGCTATGGGAGCTTTGTGCCTACGACGCCCAAGGCCAGTTGCTGTCGGCCTCGTTCATGGACTACGCCATGCCGCGCGCCGATCTCTTGCCGTCGTTCACCACCGACATTTCGGAAGTGCTCACGCCGACCAACCGGCTTGGCGTGCGTGGCGCCGGCGAAGGCGGCACTACCGGCGCGCTCGGCGCGGTCGTCAATGCCGTGGTCGATGCCCTTGCCGAATTCGGGGTCGGCCATATCGAAATGCCGGTGACGCCGGAGAAGGTCTGGCGGGCGATGCAGGCAAACGCATAAGTAGCATCAATGTCGCAGTGACGACTGTGCAATTCACTTTGCCCTGATCGCAAGCGAGAGGCTATAACGCTGCCCAGGAAACGGCGCCGGTGCAATACGGCGCGCCAAAAAATCGTCCAGGGAGGTAGGAATGTTCAAGGCATCCGCGTTGCTGACAAGCGCCACTTTTCTTTTGTTTGCAGGGGCCGCGACGCTTATCGTCGGCGCACCGGCCAGCCTCGCCCAGACCGCGGCCAGCGCCCCCACCCCGATCAAAGCGACCGAGCTTGAGCCGGAACCAAATCCCTCGCTTGCCTTCAACCAGATGGCCGACGCGACAGGCGGCCTATTCGCGAAATACGGCCTCACGCTCGATCTCGGACCCAAGCTTGGCGGCGGCGGCCCGGCGCAGAGTCCAGGCGGTCGTGACCGACAATACCGAGGTCGCCACCAGCGACATCATCTCCGTGATCGGCGCCATTTACTCCGGCGCCAAAATCAAGATTCTGATGGTGATGACGCCCTATGGCGACGAAGAAGTCTGGGGCAGCGACAAGTACAAGACGCTCAAGGACGCCGTTGGCCAGACTTGGGGCGTCGCCAGCCTGGCCGGCGCGCAACGCTTCAATGCGCAAATGACGGCCGAAGGGATGGGATTTAAGCCCGATGATTTCCAATGGGTCGCCATATCGGGCGCTGACGGGCCGCGTCTCCAGGCGCTCGACACCGGCCGGACTCAGCTTACCAGTCTCTCGCATCTCGGTGCCGCGCTTGCCGAAGCCAAGGGCTTCGACAAGAACGTCCACATCGTCGTGCTGCACAGCTCGCTCCACACCCCGCCAGTCCCCCGCCTCGTTGTCGTGGCCAAGGAGGATTGGATCAAGACTCACGAAGCCGTGGCGACGCGCTATGTCGAGATGATGCTCGACGCCAACCGCCAGTGGCAGGACAACGGCAATTCATGGGTCGACGCGTCGCAGAAAATCTTCAAAGAAAGCGGGCTTAACGACGAGCAGCTGAAAGCGGCCTGGCAGCTGTTCCGCGACGGCGGCTATTTCTCGATCAACGGCGGCATAAACTTCGCGGCGACGCAGAAAATCATGGACCTTTTCTTCAAGTTGCGTAGCGAGAGTCCCAACGAGTATCTTGCGAAGCCGGCCGACATCTATGACACCGGTCCGCTGCAGGCGGCGCTCGACAAGATGGGCGTCGTCAAAGGAACGCCGGGCCTGCCGGACGTGCCGGACTGGTACGGCAGCAAGGCCGCGGCGGCGAAGTGAGCAACCGGGAAACCGGCGCCCAGTTCGCGGGGAAAGAACGGTTCGAGTCCGCGCTCCATGCCCGAGCTTGAGTTCGTCAACGTCCGCAAAAGCTATCTAAGCCCACGCGGAGAAAATCTGCTGGCGCTCGCCGACTTCAGCTTCAAGGTTGACGGCGGGCGCTTCGTCTCGGTGGTGGGCCCGAGCGGCTGCGGGAAAACGACTTTGTTGCGGATGGCGGCGGGATTGATCGCTTCCGACAGCGGCGAAGTGCTGCTCGACGGCGTCCCGCTCGATGGCCCGAGCCCAAAAATGTCGATGGTATTCCAGGCAATCGGTCTGATGCCGTGGAAGACCATCGAGGGCAATGTCGCGCTCGGCCTGCAGTTGCAATCGCATCGGCGAAAGCTCGCCGAGGACCAGCGCGAACTGGTCGCGGCCACACTTGCGATGGTCGGCCTGAAGGGCTTTGAGCATTACTATCCTCATCAGCTCTCGGGCGGCATGCAGCAGCGGGTCGGGCTGGCGCGCGCACTGGTGCGCCATCCGGAGATTTTGCTCATGGACGAGCCGTTCGGTGCGCTCGATGCGCAGACCCGCGTCGTGCTGCAGGACGAGCTTCTCAACCTCTGGGGGCGCGTGAAAAGCACGGTGCTGTTCATCACCCACGATCTCGACGAGGCAATCTACCTTTCGGACCTTGTCGTCATCATGGGGCGCCGGCCGGGACGGATCAAACAGGTGCTGGAAGTAAAGCTGCCGCAGCCGCGCTACAGCTACGATGCGCGCGCCGAGCAGGAATTCGCCCGGCTGCGCAGCATTGCTTGGCAGAGCATCAAGGAGGAGCTATGACGCAGTCCGCCGATCGGCTCGCAAATCCGGGCCAGAACAAAGCCAAGGGTTCGACGTCGGCGCTCGCCGCTCTGAGCGGCAACCATTACGTCGCGGCGGCGCTTTCGATCGTGGTCTTTCTTGCCATCTGGCAAATCGTCAGCATGAACGTGCCGCCGATCATCCTGCCGGCGCCGGCGAAGGTGATGGCCGCCTTCGTGGAGCTTACCGCCTCGGGCGAACTGATCCGCGCCACCGCGCAGACCATCTGGCCGTTCGCCGTTGGGCTCGTCATCGCCTTTATCCTCGGCACCGCTCTTGGGCTGATCCTGGGCATCTTCCACCCGGCCGCCCGCATTCTCGACCCCTACATCTTCGTGTTCTGGTCGATTCCGAACATCGCCTGGCTGCCGCTGTTCATCGCCTGGTTCGGCGTCGGCCAGCTCACCCTGATCGTGTTCGTCTTCGTGTCGGCGTTTTTTCCGCAACTCTTGACCGTCGAGGCGGGCGCCAAGGAGGCCGACAGTTTCCTGGTGGAAGTTGCGCGCTCGCTTGGCGGCACGAAAAGCGAAATCCTCCACATCGTGGTGCTGCCCTCGGCACTGCCCTACATTTTCGCCGGCTTGCGCATCGCGGTCGGCCGCGCGCTGGTCGGCATCATCGTCGGCCAGCTTCTGATCGTAGCGACCGGCATCGGCTATATGTTTCAGTTTTACGGTGAGACCCTTTCTCTTGCCAAATATTTTGCCCCGCTGATCGTCATCGCGGCGCTGGCGGTGCTCTTGAACCGCGGGGTAAATTGGGCCGAGCACTTCTTCATTCCCTGGAAGCAGCGCGCATTTACCTGACCCTGACGGCGCCGCTAAATCACTTTTGGAGTAACCATGCCTGACATCCTGACCAAACAAGACGGCCCGATCCTTCGTATTACGCTCAATCAGCCCGACCGCGGCAACGCGGTTTCCGACGCGATGGTCGCGGAACTGACCGGCATCATCGCCGGCGCCGACAAAGTATCGAGCCTCGTCGTGCTGCGCGGCGCCGGTGCGGATTTCTGCGTCGGCCGCGCCATGATGGGACAGCGGCCTCCGACCGAGCCGGATGCCTATGAGCGCCGCGCCTTCAGTGACGTCGTGTTCAACTGCTACGGCGCGATGCGCGACGCCAAGGTGCCGATCATCGCCGTGGTGCAGGGCCGCGCGCTCGGCTTCGGCTGCGCCATCGCCGCGGCGTGCGACATCACGCTCGCCAGCGATCAGGCCATGTTCCAGGTGCCGGAAATGGCGCACAACATCTTGCCCACCATGGTGATGTCGTCCTTCGTCGACCGCGTGCCACGCAAGGCGATCAGCTATCTGGTCTATTCGACCGCCGAGATCACGCCGGAGCGCGCGCTGAGCTTTGGCATCGTCAGCGACGTCGTGCCGGCGGCAAAGCTTGACGCCGCCGTCGAGACGCTGTGCGCGGCGATCCTCAAGGCGCCGAAGCCGGCGATCTACGGCGTCAAAGAATATGTAAAGACCGCCCCCGACATGGCGGTGTTCGGCGCGGTAGAGTTCGCGCGCAGCCTGCACGCCACCGTCAATTCAGCCGGCGAAATGCGCAAGAAGCATTAGCGGCTCCCCCGCGCGCGCGGACAGAGGATCGAACTACAACCTCCCCGCAAAAGCATCGGCGATGAACTGGTGCGTGGCGTCGTACGTCATCCGGCACGCCGGCTCATGCCAGCCGGCGACGCCGGGAACGTCGCCGCCCTGATCGGTATAGGCGTGGTAGACGCCGGAGAAGACCAGCATCTGCCAGGTGGCGCCGGCGGCATCCATCTCGGCCTCAAATGCGTCGCGATCGGCCTTGGGCGCGACCGGGTCAGGAGCGCCATGCGCAACCAATAGTTTCGCTTTCACCGCGTCCTTCTTTGCGTCGAGCGCGGTCTTGAGATCGCCGTGGATCGATACCGCGGCAGCGATTTCGGCGCCGTCGCGCGCCAGTTCGAGGACATTGCCGCCGCCGAAGCAGAAACCCACCGCGGCGCGCCGGCCGTCGATCAGGTTCCGCTTGCCGGCCTCCGCCACCATTGCATCATAAGCCGCCCGAATGCGCTTGCGCTGCTCGGCGGCATTTTCGCGGATCGGATTGGCAAGCGCCGCTGCTGCGCCGAAGTCGGCGGGCCGCGTGCCTTGGCCGTACATATCGGCGACGAACACGACATAGCGGTCGCCGGCGACGAGCTTGCCGCGTTCGATGGCTGCGTCGGTCATGCCCATCCAGTTCGGCGCCATCAATACCGCCGGCCGTTTGCCGGAAATATTTTCGTCATAGATCAGCGCCCCTTCGCCGGTCAGCGCACCCATGGGATATTTGATCTTTTCAACCTTCATGTGCTTCCTCCTCATTCGCGAGCGATTATAGTCAGGCACGCCGTAGCATGAAGAAGTCCATGTCCAAAGCCGCGACGAAAATCGGGTCGAAGAGCAAAACCCGGCTCAAGACCACGATCAAGACCAAGACGAGGCCAAAGGCTGCGGCCAAAGTCGAAGCGCCGATCTATCTCACCGAGGACGACGTTTACCGCCTCGTCACCGTCAAGGACGCCATCGCCAGCCTCGAAGGGCTGTTCGCGACATGGTCGGACCCAATGACGGTCAATCTGCCACGACAACGCGCGCCGCTGGGTAATGGCGCGTTTAATCTGATGGGCGCGGCGTGGGGCACCAAAGCGCTGTTCGGGCTCAAAGCCTATTACGGCGGCAGCAACGGCGCCCGTTTTCACGTTCTGCTCCACGGGGCAAGCGACGGCGCGCTGAAAGCAATGATCGAGGCCGACAACCTTGGCCAGATGCGCACCGGCGCAGCGAGCGGACTAGCGACGAAGCTCCTCGCCAAGCCGGACGCGCGCAGGCTCGGTGTCATCGGCGCCGGCCGGCAGGCCTTCACGCAAGTGGCCGCAGTCTGCGCGGTGAGAAAAATCGCCAGCGTCCACATGTTCAGCCCGACGCCCGATCATCGCGATGCCTTCGCGCGACGGATCGAGCGCGAGCTTGGCGTCGCCGCACAGCCTACGGCGTCCGCCGAGGCCGCCGTCGCCGACGCCGATATCGTCATCACCATCACCAAATCGGCGGAGCCGGTGCTGCGCGCGAACTGGCTCAAATCCGGCGTGCACGTCAACGCCGCGGGCGCCAATGCCGCGACACGGCGCGAAGTCGACGCCGAGACCGTGCTGCGCGCGACGGTGCGCGCGACGGATCACCTCGCTCAAGCGCGCGAAGAAGCCGCCGAATACCGTGATCTTGTCGCAGCCGGCCGTCTGCAGTGGCAAAATATCGTGGAACTCGGCGACATCCTCACCGAGAAAGTTCCCGGCCGCCGCGGCCCGGCCGACATCACGCTGTTCAAATCGCTCGGCATTGCGCTGGAAGATATCGCGTTCGCCGATCTGATCTGCCGCCGCGCCACTGAACGCGGGATTGGCAAGCCGATGCCCTGAAAGCATCCAAAGCCATCGCCGCGAACCAGATCACTTCGCGCCGAATTCCCTGACGCAGGCATCGAGACGTTGCGTCGGATCGGATGGATCGCCGTTCCAGCGCGCGAATTCGGCGCGACCGACCCGCTCGATGTTCTGGCGCGAATAGTCGCCATTGAGAAGCGCCTTGGTGCCACCGAGAACCAAGACGGTCACCGGACCGCCGCTGATATCCAGCGCGTCGACATCGTGGCCGTTCATGATCGGACTGGATCGTCCCAGGAGCGCCCGATTGAAGGCGACCGACGCCTCGCCGAATTGCGCGATCGGGCCGGTGTCACCGACGACGCCATAGACCACCCGGTCGGCCGGCGCTCCGGCCAAGCGGCCGACCACGATGTCGCCTGCCCTGGCATTGCCGAAAGTATCGTCTGGAAGAACGATAAACGGGCGATTCTCGGCGTCCATAAAGCGTGAGGACGCACAGGCAGCACCGTCTGCTTTCAGCGTCGTCGCGGCGACGAAATAACCCGAAGCATCGCGGCACGGATAGCCGTCCGGCGCCTGCGGGATGATCTCGCGCTTGAACAGCGCCGTCAGATTTCGCTCCTTCCAATAAAACAAATAAAAGCCGTCCGGCGCGCTGGGCACATATTGCTTCAAGTCGATGGGCTCGAGCTTCTTGTCGCGGATCAATGGCCAAATGCTTTGCCACGGCGCTTCGAATTCGCCTTTACCGAGTTTGGTCGCTCCGTCGAAAACCAGCAGGTGGGCGCTGGCGAAATCGTCGAGTGCGCAGACCCCGTGATAATGCAGTTCCCCGTCCGGCCCGGTCTCGCCGGTGCATGTTCCGGTGCCGTGCGGATCGTCGGGATGATAGGTGCGCCGGCTGCCGTCCGCGTCGACGGTGACGCGATGCAGCACGGCCATGAGCGTGACCGGTGCGGTCGCTTCAGCCGGCACATGATCGAGCAACACCGGCAGCGAATGTGACGATCTCGAACCGGTCGCCAGCGTCATCGTGAAGTGTTGCAGCCCGCACACCGGATCTGCCTTGCCGCCGCCGGACGGGCTGAAAGTCGTGCCTGGCGTCTGCGGCCGATGCGGAAGTTTGTCAGCGATGGCCCGCAATATCGCGAGCGGAGGGACGTCCTGCCCCGCCGCGACATCGGCAGCGCCGAAAATGACGCCGCCGGCGAGAGCGAACACACACAGAAGCCGATGCATGTTTCGTCGCATCTGTGATGTCCGCTGCGTGTGTCGATTGCCGGCGATTGGCGAACGCGCTTGCAAATATTCACGATGTGCGATCAAGAGCGCGGCGCGTAAGGAATCTGGAAATGGGCGAGGATAACGATCGTAACTTACCGAGCTTCGCCGGCTATTGCGGCAACAGCAGGGCCGTCGCATCGCCCGGGACGAACATGCTGTCCTTGCCGGTGTCGCCGGTGTCGTGCTCGTGCCCTTGGGCGTCCTTGGTGACGTATTTCACATAGCTCGCCGCGGCGGCGCTGCCGGTGTAACAGCCGTTCGGGGCGTAAGCGAGATATTGCCCGCCGGGGAGCCCGACGAGGCTGAGCAATTCCTTGCCGCTCGCCATGTCCCAGATCTTCACGGTAGCGTCTTCGCTCGCCGAGATGAGCCATTTCTGGTTGGGATGGAAGGCCACCGCCTCGATATCGCCAGCGTGGCCGACGAACGGTTGCCCGAGCTGCCTGCCGGTCTGCACGTCCCACTGCCGCAATGTCATGTCTTTGAAGCCGCCGCCGGAAACCAGCCGCTTGCCGTCCGGCGACCACGCCACCGATATCGCGGAATGGCGGTGCCCGGCAAAAGCCCGAAACGGCGTATGATCTGACGCGTTCCATACCCGCACGGTCTTGTTTGCTGCATCGTCAACGCCGGCCGAAGCGACGAGCTTGCCGTCGGGCGAAAAGGCGACATGAAGCGCCTTGCCCGGAAATGCGGCGATGGCATCGATGCGGCCCGGCTCGAAGAATTTCATCGTGCCGTCGAAATTGGCAGTGACGAAGTCGCCTGAATCATTTGGCATAAAGCTCAGCGAACTCGTCGCGTCGCCGTTGCTGCTGGACAGCCGCGGTTGACCGACGAGTTGCCCGCTGTGCAGGTCCCAGATCCGCACCGCGCCGTCGGCGCCAACCGAGTCGACATAATGCGGATTGCTGACGGCTTCGAAGGCGACGCCGTATTGTTTCACCGGGCCCTTGTCGCCGGCGGCATTGAAGACCGACACGGAAGCAAACGTATGGGCATCCCAGATCCGGACGGTGCCATCGAAACCGGTGGAGGCCAGAAGGTTGCCGTCGACCGAAAACGCGACGGAATAAATTTGCGCGGTATGCCCGCGTATTTCGCCGAGCCATTTCAGGTTCTCGGCATCCCAGACATGAATGGAATGGTCGTCGCCGGCGGTCACGAGAGTTTTGCCGTCCGGCGAAATGGCGATCGCGCGCACCGCAATGTCGGCGATTTGCGCAGGCGTCAGGGCGAGCTTCAGCGTCGCCGGCTGCGGTGGGCCGCCGATATAATCCGGCCTTTGCGCCGAATTCGGCCGGCAATACGCCCACTTGCTCAGGTCGGCTGGCGTCGCATCGGGCGCAATGCCGGATGCCGATGCGTCGGCATATTTGCCGGAGGCCGCCGGATTGGCCGGTGACGGCGACGTGGCAACGATCCCAAGGCCGGGGCGCGGCGAAGGTCGATTTACGGCCCAGACCAGCACCCCGAGCAACAATACGGCGGCGAGCGCGGCAACGCCGAGCGCGGGTCGCGACAGCCTCCGCTCCGGCGCCGGCGCGAGCGCGCGCAACCGGGCCCGCGCTTCATCGACATCGGAGCCCGTCTTGTAGGTATCGCAAAACGCTCGCAGCAATGCGGCGTCATCGCCCGCGAGCGCACGGCTGTGTGCGTCACCGCGGGTCTGAAGTTCGGCCCTCAGTTTTTGCGCCTCCGCGGCGAACTCATTATCGGGATTGCCAGACAGAAACGCATCGATCGCCGCGACCGTTTGCGCGCGCTGGGCGGATTGGAATGCCAGCGCCTCGACGCGTTGCTTGTTCGTTTTCTTGGCCGCCTCTGTCGCCGCTTGCTCGGCCGCTTTGGCGCGTTCTTCGTCGGCAGCGCGGCGTGCCGCCTCTTCTTGCTGCTTCATTTCGGCGGCCCTGGCGGCCGCAATTGCCGCCGATTTGTGCGCGTCCCCCTCTAGAGCGCTACGCTTTGCCTGCGCAGCTTCGCGTTCCTGCCGCTCTTCGGGGCTCTCCCACGGCCGCCGCATCGCATCCGCGATGGTATTGCAGAACCTCTCGACGTTAAGCGCAACGTCGGTCGAGCCTGGATCGCGCAGCCGCAGGCTTCGCCAATCGTAATATTGGCGAATGCCGACGATTTGCAGTACCGGGTCTTCGCGCCAGATCAATTCATCCTCGAGTTCAGGCACCGGGATGTAGAGAATGGGAAAAACCAGGTCGGCGCGGCCGAGCTCCTTTTCGCGCGCCAGAAAGGACTTGAACTCGAAGGCGCAATTCTCGCTTCTGAAAACGCGCGGCGTGATGATCGGAACAAAGAACACGGATTGACTGATGCCCAGCCTTATCTGTTCGGCCCATTCGGTGCCGACCGGAATCGCCGCCTGATCTTGCCAGATACGGAAATTTCGCGACGACCGGCCGAGCTGCGCGCTCAACTCACGCTAAATCGCATCGCGCAACGCCGATAACTTGGAGCCTGCGTCGTCGTCGCGCGAATAGCTAAAAAAACCGACCAGCGGCGAAAAATACTTGTCCAGTGTCGACATAGCGCCCCCGCGCCAAATAGACGGTTATGTTCCGAAAATTCTAGCCTAAATGCAACTAGCCCATGCTCCAGCTGGTTCAGCGCAAGCAGCCTCGCGTGCCGACGCCGGAGTAGACATATGAGTTACGGTCGACGCGGCATCCGGCATTGGCATTTGGGGCGGTGGTCGGAGCCGGCTCGGCTGCGGGCGCCGGCCGTTCGTGCGCCTCACTCCGCACCGGGCGCTTCGACGCCGGCTCCGGATTGGCGACGCAAGTCTCGCCGTCGGCGTGCTCGCCATGCGGGCACAGCAGCGGACAGACCCGCTTGTTGATGGCGCGCACCGCATTGATCGCATCGGTCGATACGTCATCGGGCATGGTGAGAGACGTCAATTTGACGAAACGGTGCCACGCGGTTTTGGTGGCATCGTCAAACTGGCCGTTGACGGTGCCGCTGAAGCAGCCGACCCGCATCAGCTCAAACTGCAGCGAGCGCGCCAGTTCATGCGGATCGGGCACGGGCGCGACCGGGGCCGGCGGCGGCGCGGCGGCAAGCGAGGCGATGCGTTGCTCCGCGCTCGCCCGCTGCGGACTGTTCGGGAACGCCTGCACGAAGCGCCGCAGTTCGTCGGGGTCCCTGCTGTCTTTGACAAGACTCCAGGCCGTGTCCATCGCGACCAGCGTCGTGAGATGCGCCTCGGCGTCCTTGCGCCGCGGGCTCTGCGGAAATTGCGCAATGTAGCGCTTCAACGCCCCTTGATCGGCGGTATCCTTGAGCAGCAGCCAGGCAACCTCGTCGGGGCCCGGCCCGGGCGGTGGCGCCGGCGTCGCCGCCGCAGGCGGGCTAACTGCCGGCGTGACAGTGGCGACTTTGGCCTTTGGCTCAGGCGCAGCCGGCGGGGCCGGACTCGCCGCGGCCGGTGGCGACGTCGCCGCCACCGAGGCCTGTCGGCCCTCGCCATTCGGCCGCATTGCAAACCAGACGATTGCCGCGCCGATAACCAGCACGGCGAGCACGCTTGGGATCAAGACGGCCGGCCTCGCCGCGCTGTTTTGCGGCGGCTGCAAAATCCGCAAGCGTTCGCGCACCCGATCGACGTCGCCGCCTTTCTTGTAGGCGTCACGGAACGATCTGAGCACGACCGGATCGTCGCTCGCCATGGCGCGGTCGCAAGCCTGCTCGCGCACTCGCAACGCCGCTTGCAGCTTTTGCGCCTCGCCGGCGAATTCGGCGGCCGGGTGCGTGGCGAGAAACTCCTCCATCGCCGCGACAGAGTTGGCGCGCTTCGCGGCCGTAAAGGCGCGCTCGTCCTTTGCGCGTTGCTCGGCGGCGGCCTTCTGCTGGCGGCGCTGCGCTTCGGCGCGATCGCGCGCCTCCGCTTCGGCCTGCCGCGCCCGCTGTTCTTCGTCGGCACGGCGCTGGCGTTCCGCTTCCGCCGCCCGCTCGGTCTCGCGTCGCGCCGCTAAGCGGTGCTCTTCCTCTTCGGCGCGTTGCCGCGCCTCGGCTTCGTCACGAAGCTTCCGCTCCTGCAGCGACACCCACGGCTTGTTCAAGGCGGCCGATATATTGCGGCAATAGCGCTCGATCCGCAGCCGCACTTCGGTGGATCGCGGATCGTGGTGGCGCAGCTCGCGCCAGTCGAGATACTGGCGGGTTCCGACGATATTAAGGACCGGATCCTGCCGCCACAGCTTTTCATCCTCAAGCGCCGGCACCGGGATATAGAGGATCGGAAAAACCAGATCGTCGCGGCCGAGTTCGCTTTCCCGCGCCAGAAACGATTGAAACTCCAAAGCGCAGTTTTGACTGCGCAATGCGCGCGGCGTGACGATCGGAATAAAAAATACCGATTGATCGATGCCCTGCTTGATCTGTTTTTCCCACAGTGTGCCGAGCGAGATCGCCGCCTTGTCCTGCCAGATGCGGAAATCGAGCTGGGAACGGCCCAGTTGAGCGCTCAGCTCGGTCTGGATCGCGTCCCGCAGTTCCGACAAGCCGCCCCGGGAACCCTGGTCGTCTTCACGCGAATAGCTGAAGAAACCGACCAGATCAGGAAGCGCCGACAGCGATGACATCGAACACCGCCAGGTGGGTTAACCTCTGTATGTTCGGCATGATAATGGAAAATGCAACTAATGCGCCAGATTTGCGCCCGTCGTTGCTTGTAAGATCGGGAAAACTAGGCTTGCAGCGATGATTTATCGCGGGATTTAGGCCGCCAGCATCTTTTGAACTTCGTTGACCAGTTCGCGCAGATGAATCGGCTTGGACAGCACTTTGGCGTGCTTGGGTGCGCTCGAATCGGAGTTGAGCGCGACCGCGGCAAAGCCGGTGATGAACATGATCTTGATGTCAGGATCGAGTTCGGCCGCACGACGCGCCAGCTCTATCCCGTCCATCTCCGGCATGACGATATCGGTGAGGAGCAATTCGAAGGGCTCCTCGCGCAGCCGCTGGTATGCGGATAGGCCGTTGTCATAGGAAATGACGTCGAAGCCGGCGTTTTGCAGCGCCTTGACCAGGAAACGCCGCATATCGATGTCGTCTTCCGCGAGAAGAATTTTGGACATGATCACTCACACCCGGCTTACGCCGGTCCCCTACATTCCATAAGCCGGGTTTCCGGTAAACATGGAGTGAAAGAAGGCCAGATAACCGTGGCCGGAAGTGACCTTGGTGGCGCCGACGCCTATAGACAATAGGCGCGGGCCCACGCTAGGGATCGTTGCCGGGTTGAGTAAATCTCAGGAAAACCCGCCAGGCGCCATGTCGGAAATCCAGGACGAATTCGATCCCCCCTTCGAGGCGTTGGAGCCGGCACAGTGCCGGGGCGCATTGTTATTCAACTCGCCCCATAGCGGGCGGGTCTATCCCCGCGAGTTCCTGGAGACCTCTCGGCTCGATCTGGCGACGCTGCGCCGCTCCGAGGACAGCTTTGTCGGCGAACTGATCGAAGGGGTCGTGGCCCGCGGCCACCCGGTGATGCGGGCGCACTTCCCGCGCTGCTATGTCGACGTCAATCGCGAGCCCTACGAGCTGGATCCGCGGATGTTCGACGGCCGGCTGCCGTCGTTTGCCAATACCCGTTCGATGCGGGTCGCCGGCGGTCTCGGCACGGTGGCGCGCGTGGTCGGCGACGCGCAGGAAATCTACGACCAGCGCATCGCGGTCGCCGAAGCGTTGCGGCGGATCGACGGCCTCTACAAGCCGTATCATCGCACCCTGCGGCGCCTGTTCATGCGGCTGCAGCGCGATTTCGGCACCGCCATCCTGGTCGATTGCCACTCCATGCCGTCCTCGACCGGTGGGCGCGACGAGCGGCCGCGCGCCGATCTCGTGCTCGGCGACCGCTATGGCACAAGCTGCGTCGCCATCGTCGCCGAGACGATCGAGCAGTGCATGCGTGATTTCGGCTATTCGGTCAGCCGCAACAAGCCTTATGCCGGCGGCTTCATCACCGAGCATTACGGCAATCCGACCACGGGCCTGCACGCCATCCAACTCGAGATCAATCGCGCGCTCTACATGGACGAGCGCCGCTACGAGCGTTCGGCATCGTTTGAGCGGCTCGCCGGCGAGTTCGAATTGCTGGCCGACCGCCTTGCCGCCATTCCGATCGAAGAATTGCTGCCTTACCGGGCAGCGGCAGCGGAATAGCAGTCCGGCAGAATCCCGCCCAAAAGGCCAATAAAGACACGGCAAAGAAAAAGGGCCGCTCACCTTGCGGGAGCGGCCCAAGTCTAGGGAGGAAACGCCCAAGGAGGGCGACGGTAACGGGAGGGAACCTCTCGCTACCGCACTGCAGCAACATACACCGCGCCGCACAAAACGCAAGTCCTGTAGACCTATTTTACCGGGAGTTTTGCCCAGCTATCTGCCGCAAATTTAGCGGGTGTGACTTTTCATCCCCTCCCCGGTCCCGGGCTATTGAAAGAAAAACAATGAAATCAATGGCTTGTCATAAAACTTCGGTACTGCATAAAAATACGTCAGGGGACCAATCCGGGCGGCAGGGCAGGCGCCGGGCGGACGCGACAGTTTTGCATAGCCGATCAACATACCGGCTTTGTGGATTAGTCACGCCGCGATTGCCGTCCCGGCAAGGCTCCGATAGGTGAGCCCGAACACTCCGAGGTACGCATGACGGCGATCGACTTCGCAGCCTTCGTCGACGAACTCGCCGCCATTTCGGGCGACACGATCCGGCCGTTCTTTCGCAGCGCGCTCGGCGCCGAAAGCCTCGGCCTCGAAAACAAAAGCCGCTCCGGCGGCTTCGATCCGGTCACCGCCGCCGACCGCGCCGCCGAAACGGTGATGCGCGCGCTGATCAAGCGGACATTCCCGGAGCATGGCGTGGTCGGCGAGGAGTTCGGACCCGACAGGCCGGACGCCGAATATGTCTGGGTGCTCGACCCGATCGACGGCACCAAATCCTTCATCTGCGGCATGCCGGTGTGGGGTACTTTGATCGCGCTGACGCGGCGCGGCGAAGCGATCTACGGCATGGTGCATCAGCCTTTCACCCGCGAGCATTTTTCCGGCGACGGGCGCGGCGCGCGCTATCGCGGCCCGGCCGGCGATCGCGATTTGCGGGTGCGCGGCTGCGCGACGCTCCAGGATGCGGTGCTGTGCACCACGAGCCCGCTGTTGATGAACGACGCCGACCGGCAGCGTTTCGGCCGGGTCGAGAAACGGGTGCGGCTGTCGCGCTATGGCGGCGATTGCTACGCCTATTGCGTGCTTGCCGCCGGCCATATCGATCTCGTCATCGAGACCGAGCTCAAGCCGCACGACGTGTTGTCGCTGATCCCGATCATCGAAGGCGCCGGCGGCATCATCACCACCTGGGAAAACGGCCGGCCGCACCAGGGCGGCCGCATCGTCGCCGCCGGCGATAAACGCGTCCACGCCCAGGCGCTGGACGTGTTGAACGGCTGACGCCTCAATACAGCGGCGTGCCGGGGATGAAGGCGTCGAACGCCGCCCAGAACTGCGAGCGGAAACGGTCCTGCTCCATCAGGATCTCGTGCTGGGCGCCGACAATCACGAGATGCGATCCGGCGCGCAGCCCGCTGGCGAAATCCTCGATCGCGGTGTTCGAGACGACGGCGTCGTTGCCGCCGGCGACGATCAGGATCGGCTGGCGAATGCGCCCGGCATAATTGCGCTCGCGCATCGCCCGCATGGCGCGGTACGCCGAATCCATCCACGCCACCGTCGGCGCGCCGACTGAGAGCGCCGGGTCGGCCTCGACGATCGCGGCATTGCGCGCATAGCGCACTGGGTCCGAGGTGAGGATGTTGCCGAGGAACGGCCGCGACTCGACAATGCTGGTGTCGGTCTTCGGCACATACATCGTGCCGAAGCCGGCCGTGCGCAGGGCGCGCACGATCAGCGGGCCGAAGCCGTGCGAATAATCGACGCCGCCGAGCGCGATCAGCGGCGCGGTGAGCACCATGCGATCGAACCAGCGGTGGCCGCGATGCGCGGCGCGGATCAGCACCGTGGCGCCGGTGGAATGGCCGATGGCGAAAATCGGCGGCGGACAATCCGGCAGCACGATCTCGCGCATGAAGGTTTCGAGATCGGTCTCGTATTCGGAAAAATCGCGCACATAGCCTTTGCGGCGGTCGCTGAGCGCGCGGTCGGAAAGTCCCTGGCCGCGCCAATCGAGCACCGCGACGGCAAAGCCCCGTGCGCGCAGATCGCGCACCGTCTCGAAATATTTTTCGATCCACTCGCTGCGGCCCTGAAAAATGCACACCGTGCCGCGCCGCCCGGCCGGCGGCTGCCAGCGCGCAAAGCGCAAGTTCACGCCGTCGGGCGTCTTGAGCGTGCCGACGATGTAATTGTCCGGAACCGGATTGGCGGGAATCGAAACCAATTTCATGGAAACGTCGATTGAGGGATGGCTGCAACGCTTATAGCAGCATCGCCTGCAGCGTCATCCGGTTTTGCTGTTCCCGCGCCTTGGGGCCGCCCTCGCGCCGGCCATATTTCAAACGTGAGATCAACAATTTACATCCCCCTTGCGAGCCGCAAAAGTCCACCCATATCCGGGAGTGCAGGCCAGTTCGGGCTGCACATTGATAGGCTTGGCCCATAAGGGCGAGCCAACCGCATGTCGCTTCACAAGGAGGATATGCCATGCGAACTTTCGATCTCACACCCCTTTATCGTTCCACCGTCGGCTTCGACCGGCTGTTCTCGTTGCTCGATCAGGGCAGCGATGGCGCCGCGCCGGGTTATCCGCCCTACAATATCGAGCGGACCGGCGACAATGAGTACCGCGTATCGGTAGCGGTCGCCGGCTTCAATGAGCCGGAACTCTCGATCGTCGCCAAAGAGAACACGCTGACCATCCGCGGCGAGAAAAACGCCAAGGAAGAGGAGAAGCGCGGTGAGGTGCTCTATCAGGGCATCGCGGCGCGGACCTTCGAGCGCGTGTTCCAGCTTGCCGATTTCGTCCAGGTCAAGGGCGCGAGCCTCGAAAACGGTCTCCTGCATGTCGACCTCGTGCGCGAGATTCCCGAGGCGAAAAAGCCGCGCTCGATCCCGATTAGCGGCAAATCGAACGGCGCCACGGTAATCGAGAGCCAGAAGGCCGCGTAAGCGACTTTCCAGTTTTCGTCTGGTAACGGCGAAGGGCGCCCCGGATTTTTTCCGGGGCGCTTTTAATTCGTACGCACGACGGCGAGAAAGCATCGCCGTCACAGCCAGCCCGGCGGAGTTTGCCGCATCTGCCACTCCAGATTATTGAGCGGCGCAATGCGTCGCGGGCCGCCGGCCTAGCCGTCAGGGGCGGTGCGGAGCGACTTACGCCGCTCCTGCTCGCGACCGCCGATGAGGCGATCGAACGATGCAGCCGCGCGTGCGCGCCAACAGGCCTCACGATCAGCGATAACGGCTCGGCCGCCATCGTCCCGGACTTGCCAGTCCATAGGTGCTGTTCTGTGAACAGAAGCCGCCAACGCCGCGCACGTCGTAGAGACACTGCTGGAAGCTGAAATAGCTGCAATTGACCGTTTCGTCGGAGCCGAAGTCGTAATGCGCGCACCACGGGCCGTTTTGCGCCTGCGCGGGTGGAACGAAAAACGTCACCGCGCCGCATGCGGCGAGCGCCGCCAGTAACGGTTTCACCTGAACTCTCCCTTCTGCCATCCGAAAGGCAACCGCCAAGCCGGCAATCGGTTCGCCCTTGCGCCACGCCGGTTGCGCTGCCATGAGCCGTTCATGTCTCCCACCCCAACCATCGCCATCATCGGCGGCGGACTTGCCGGCCTGGCGAGTGCCGCGGCGCTGGGCAAGTTCGGCATCGTGGCCGAGGTGTTCGAGCAGTCGCAAAAACTCGGCGAGATCGGCGCCGGCGTCAATGTCAGCCCGCAGGCGATCATGGCGCTGCGCGCGATCGGGCTCGGCGAGGCAATCGCCGCGGTCGCCAATATCGCACCCGGCGTGCTCACCCGCGACATGAAAACCGGGGCGGAGCTCAATTATCGCGACCAGACTACTGCCGCGGCGCGCTTCGGCGCCGGCGTGCACAGTTTCCATCGCGCCGATTTGCTCGACGCGCTGGCGAGCGGCGTCGATGCCAAAAACATTCATCTCGATCATCGGCTGACCGGCGTCGACGAGCGGGCCGACAGTGTGAGGCTCGGCTTCGCCAACGGCGCGACACGCGACGCCAGCCTCGTGATCGGCGCCGACGGCATTCATTCGCTCCTGCGCCGCGCGCTCTATGGCGACGACCACCCGACCTATACCGGGCAGATGGTGTGGCGCGCGCTCCTTCCCGGCGCAGACGTGCCGGCCGCGGTGATGGCGCCGTCCGGCCACGTGCAATGGCTCGGGCCGGGCCGCCACTTCTTCGCCTATTATCTGCGCGGCCGCGACGTGGTGAACATTGTCACCCAGGAAGACACCGATGCCTGGGTCGAGGAAGGCTGGTCGATCCCCGGCGATCCCGACGCGATGCGCCAAAGCTTCCCCGACGCCGAGCCGCTTCTGGCGACGCTGTTAAGCCGCGTCACGCAATGCTCGCAATGGGGCCTGTTCATGCGGCCGCTCACCGGCAATTGGGGACGCGGCCGCATCGCACTGATCGGCGACGCCGCGCATGCGATGCTGCCGAACGCCGGCCAGGGTGCCAGCCAATCGTTCGAGGACGCCTACATTCTGGCGCGCTGGCTCGACGCCGGGCGGGGCGATCCAATTGCTGCACTGGATAATTTCCGCCGCATTCGGGTTCCGCGCGTCCACGCCGCGCAGCGCTATTCCGCTGCGATCGTGCGCGCCAAGCACGAATACCAGCAGAGGGCCGAGCCGGCCGCTGCAAACGTCGATGCCGTCGACCGGCTGGCGTGGATTTGGGGCTACGACGTCACGACAGGCTGGAACACGCCGCCCGTGGTGCCGGCGGTTGACGCCTAATTCATCGGCGTCGGAATCGGATGAAGATCCGCGCGTTGCCGCGCGTCGGCGCGGTTGAGATTTTTGCACGGACTCCCATGTTCACGGAACGCCAGCTGGCGGAACCTATCGCGGCTTTGGCCGGTTAACCGGCACTCCGCCGAGATGCGTGGTCAGGCCGTCAAAAAAGGAGGATATAATGTCCAAATATGCGCTCTATGTCCCGCTGGAGGCAAAACCGGGCAAGGAGAAGGAGGTCGCCGAATTCCTGCGTTCTGCAGTTCCGCTGGTCAACGCCGAGCCGGGCACGGTTTCCTGGTTCGCCATCCAAGAGGGTCCGTCGAGGTTTGCTATTTTCGATACATTCGATGACGAGGCCGGCCGCAATGCGCACCTCAACGGCAAAGTGGCGGCGGCTCTGATGGAAAAAGCCAAGGCGGGCGACTTGTTTGCCAAAGCGCCGGAAATCCACAAGATCGACATTCTTGCCGACAAGCTTCCGCACTAGAGCGGCGGCGTCGAACGGGTCTCATGGTCCGGGCTCCGACGTCACGTCGGATAAAAGCCGCGTGGCGGCGGCCCGCTGTCGATTGCACCGTCAATCCGCACTGAGCCAGACACGGCGTGCGCCGCTTTGCGCCGGATCTGTCGCTTGCCGATGCGACCCTGGTTTGAACCGGCTTCGGAGATCATGGATGATACGCCGCGTTATGACGCCGGAGCGCCGGCTCTGCGCGGGAGGCAGCGATGCGAGCGACGGCGATCGGGATGCTGCTGGGCACGATCCTGTTTGCCGGACCTGCGTCGGCCTATGATCCCTACGACCCGAACAACTGCAATGGCGTCGATTATGACGACAAGCGCATCGTGGTCGTATCGCAGGTGACTGCGCATCCGCGCGTCAACTTCGTCAAGAGCCCGTACGACGATGATTTCAAGGCAGCCACCTGCCCGGCCGCCACCGACGCGTGCCGCAGAGCGGCCTATCTCGTTACCGGCGATCTGGTGCTCACCGGCAAGACGCGCGGCGCTTTCACCTGCGTCAATTACCAGTCGCCGCTCGCGACAAAGCAGATCTGGGCTAAGGGCTGGCTGCCGAGCGCGGCGCTGATGCCGGTCGCCCCGATGCCGTCGCCGAAAATCCCGGACTGGCTCGGCACCTGGTATCACCCGGGCGGCAGCATCGTGATCAAGACCGGAGATGGCGGAACGCTGCATGTTGAAGGCGAAATGGGCCTTCCGATGCCTTCGGGCGACGTCCAAAACGGTAACTTCAGGGCGCAGGTTACACCCAGGGGAGACACCCTCACCTTCGCCGACGAGGACGGTTACGGCGACGAATGCCACGTGCGGATGCAGCGCATCGGCCCGTGGCTGCTTGTCGAGGACAATGGCGGCTGCGGCGGTTCCGGGGTGACATTCATCGGGCTCTATCACCGCACCAATTAAGACCTTGGTCCGGTACCGTCACGACGTCCGCTTTTGCCGGAAGCGGCCTCATACGTTCCTCGCCCGGCGATTGGTCGAGCGGTCCCTGAACTCAACGCGGATCGCGGGATTAAATCCCACAAATCCCACACGCGCTTGAAGGTCCTGTGCGCGCCGCGCGCTGGCCTCCAAACGGAGCATGAAAATCTCAGCGAGCATGGCACCCCTCCCGAACTTTAGTCGACGCGCAACACTCTAATTACCGGAAATTCGTATCGGCAGTGTGATCGGCAACACAAGAATGCAGATTGGGCGCGCGCGGACGCCTTAACTGCGAGCACCCGGGAGCGCGGTTATCGACTGCGCGCGCCCGGCGCCGCTTCGGCGTCCGCCACGACCAGATCGCGAAAATGATAAAGCGTGTTCGCCGCAAACGGGGCTTTGCCCTTAATCGATACGGTTCTGCCGATCAACGGCGCAAACGCAGCGCCGGATCGCGGCATGACTTGCAGCTCGTGCTGATCGAGATGCATCGTTGCTTCGTCATCCAGGATGCACGACGGCCTGGTCAGTCGAAGAATATACGCGCTTATCGGACTGCCGGTGGGGAGACGGCGATGTGCCGTGTAAAGCACGCCCTGGAACCGGCCATCCGGGCCAAGACAATCTCCCGCGCCGTGTTGCGGTGGCGCGGTCTTCCACTCTCGCGCCATGCCCTGCGCCGCGGCGATCTCATTTGAGGTCATGAGCGCTGCGATCTTGTCTCTGTTCGCTGCAGCACTCTGGTTGCCCTGCGCGGCCGATAAATCGAACCACATATAGGCGCGAAAATAATCTCGCGGCACGATGCCGTCACTCTCGGCATATCGGGCGCCAAGGGCGTTCTGCGCTTCGGAATTGCCCTGGCGAGCGGCGAGCCGGAGCCATTTCAAAGCCTCGACATCGTCCCTCGGTATCCCGTCGCCTTTGGCGTACATGACGCTGAGCTTGAACTGTGCCGCGGCATCGCCCTGTTCGGCTAACGGACGAAATAACCGAAGCGCCGCCGTATAGTCGCCCCTGTCGTAGGCTGCGGCGCCATCTTCATACGGCCCCGCGGTGGTGGCGACTGCGATGGCCGCCAGCATCGGCGAAATGACCAACGCTGCGCGAAGCAACGTCGTGAATTGCTTCGTCAGCGCCCAACGGCCTTTTGCCGCCATCTATCGTTGCTCCGGCAAGCCCGCTCGCAACCGAGCCCCTATCCGCGGCGGTTGGCCAACACCAAGGTGAACAAAAGGTTGCCCATTTCAATGCAATTCGCAATGCGACTTGCAGCAAAAAAGTTTCATCTTTGCGGTAATTGATCGGACGGTTTTGAAGCATCAAGTCGCATCGCCTGACGCTGGCAAAGGCCGGCGATAGCAAAAGCGGAAATTTTTAAAGTCGCCTGACGGACTGCAACCCGGAAATACGCTTCACGCAATTCTCAGGTTGAGTGAACAATGAGCACAATAAGCGTCGATATCGAGACCGTTCGCGTACGCGATGCGTTGCGTTCGGGCCTCCAGCATTTTCGGCCGGCTCTGATCATCGCCGCCGCTTGCTCGGCAGTCTTGTTGTTCGCACTAGTTCCGGCGACCACGCGAATTGCCGCCGTTCAACTGGACGGCCTCACGATCGGATTGATACGAACGACGGGGGCCGGGCTTTTTGCTTTTCCGCTTCTGCTGATTCTCCGGATGCGCCCGGTGCGGGCGCCGAAGGATTGGGGACTCCTGCTTCTGTACGCGTTCGGAAATTTTGCGGCATTCCCGATTTTATTCAGCCTCGGAATCCAGAGGACATCGGGCTCGCACGCAGCACTCATAATGGCGGTGATGCCGCTCTTCATCGGTCTCATTGGGATGTCGCTCGATCGCCGCCTGCCGCGTTCGAGCTGGTTCATCGGCGCGACAATCGCGATGGTGGGGGAAGCGGCTTTGGTCGGAATCGGCCATGCCGGCAGTTCGACCGGCGCCACTGTCGCGGGAGACGCCATTGTCTTTGCCGCCTGCACCATGTCCGCCGCCGGCATCGTTGCCGGAGCGCGGCTCAGCTCGCGCATGAATCCGCTGGCGGCGGCGCTGTGGGCGATAACGATTGCTGGCGCAGCGCTCGCGCCATTGACGGCGATGCGCATGGTGGCCGCGCCTTATCTTTTTCAGGGCCTCACCTGGACGACCTGCGCCGCGGTTCTCCACATCACGCTGGGCGCGGCTGTTTTGGCGAATGTGTTGTTGCTGTGGGCGGTTTCGCGGGGCGGTCTCGTTCGCGTGGCTCCGATCCAGTTCATTCAGCCGGTTTGCGCCCTGTTCTTTGCCAGTGCGCTGCTCAATGAGCCCCTGACGGCGTCGCTGCTGTTTGTCGCCGCCGCCATCGTTTTCGGCACCGTCACCGCGTGCCGCGGAGCACGCTCAAATGCGCCAAGAAAGCCGATTTTGAACGCAGCCGTCATCTTCGGTCAGGGCAAGATCATTTCGACGACGCTGGCACGGCTGGCCGCTTAGAACCCGCGGGCTGGCACGCGCCGATGGCGGCGCCCGTTTAGGTCTGATTTCCATCACGCACGTCGACACGGCGAGATGTCTCCGTCGCAGGCATGCCATCGTCGTGGACGTGCCGAGCTTCATAGACAAGCCAGGCCTGCCCGGCTTACGCTTCACTCGGATCGTGCGCCGAGTGGAGTGACGGCGATGGCGAAAGAGCGCATGCGACGGCGATCAGGGCCGGCGCTGGCGGCGATCGCGACGGGCTGGTTCGCGCTGGCGCCCGTTGCTGCGCTGGCGGGGCCGCCGTTCATGACCGACGATCCGGAGCCGGTGGATTATCAGCACTACGAATTCTACACATTCACGCAAGGAACGCATGTGAATGGGGATACTTCAGGCGTCGGTCCGGCCTGGGAATTCAATTACGGCGTGGTTCCCAATGGGCAATTTCACATCATAGCGCCCGTGGCGTTCGACAGTCCCACCGGCGGTCCGGGCCAATTCGGCTACGGCGATACCGAGCTCGGCTTCAAATACCGCTTCATCCAGGAGGACAAAGGCGGCGCGACGCCGATGGTCGGCGTCTTTCCGCTGCTCGAGATCCCGACCGGAGATCAAGCCAGCGGTCTCGGCGCCGGCCACCTGCGCGCTTTCTTTCCGGTCTGGATCCAAAAGAGTTTTGGTGATTGGACGACGTATGGCGGCGGCGGATATTGGATCAACCACGGCGGCGGCACCAACGACCAGGACTATTGGTTCGTTGGCTGGCTGTTACAGAGACAAGTGACCAAGCAACTCGCCATCGGCGGCGAACTTTTCCATCAGACCGCCAACATGATCGGAGGCGATGACACCACCGGATTCAACATCGGCGCCGTTTACGATTTCGACTACAACAACCATTTGCTGCTCTCCGCCGGCCGGGCGCTGCAAAACGCCTCGGCCACGAACCTGTATTCCTGGTATCTCGGCTACCAGATCACGGGACCCTGAGCGGAACACCGAATGCCGGGTGCGGTCCAAAGCCGGCTCAAGCCATGGTGGAAAGTTCCCATATTCAGTTCCATGACACCGCGCCTCGTTTTTCAGCCGGTCACCCTATGGATTTTGGCAATTTGCGGTGAGACAATGGCGTGACTTACGCGCCCGCCGGACGATGCTTGGCTTTTTCGGTGCGAGCAGACTTTCGACAAGAAACGTTATTGCGAGACAAGAAACTTTATCTCGCGCTGCGCCAGCGCCGTTTGAGCGGACGCTGCGGTGTTTTGGCTGCAAGCAGCAGTGCGGGAGCGAACATGGCGAGAACTTCATCCTCGGTGACTGCGATGATTGCGGTAATGCTTGCTGTCGCGAGCGGCGTGGCCGTTGCGGCGCAGGACAGGTACACGCTGAAACTGGGCAAGCTGTCGTTTGGTGATTTCAGAGGGTATGAGAACTGGCAGGACGTCTCGGTCAGTCAGACCGAAAAGCTGTTGAAAGTGATCCTGGCGAATGACGTGATGATGAAGGCATACCGGCGAGGCCTTCCCGCCGACGGCAAGCTCTTTCCCGAAGGGTCCAAGATCGTGAAGATCGAGTGGTCCTTCAAAAAGAACCCCGTGGCTCCTTATTTCGTACAGGTGCCGGACACCCTGGTAGCGGTCGCGACAATCGAAAAGGATTCCAAGAGATTCCCGGATACGCATGGCTGGGCATACGGCAATTTCAGCTACGATGCCGCGTCCGACACGTTTAAGGGTGACGGGACCGACGCCAAATGCGGCTACGCATGCCATACGGCGGTGGCGTCAAAAGACTACATTTTCACGGCGTACCCGAAGCGATAAGCGGCCATGGGTCGCCCATCGCGCGCGTCACCGGCGCTGCCGGCACTGGCCTAACTGGAGAGAAACACTGAATCGCATCGAGCGCGGAACAAAACAATGACGTGAGAACAGACCGCGCGTGGTGAGGGCGGAGGGACGAACATGAGGAAATTCGCTGTTGTTGCGGCTCTGCTTTTCGGGCTCGCTGGCCCCTCGCAGGCGGCGGATGTGTCGCCCACCGGCGTCATGGTGACGAAGGCGCCGCCGCCTGTTTCCGCGGCCACGGCCGATCCGGCAGCCTGCGGCAGTCTCTGGGACTTCGTCGCCACGAGCTGCCCGTTGAGCTGGTACGGCATCACTGTCTACGGCACGGTGGACATGGGCGTGACGTGGCAAAGCCATGGCGCGCCGTTCAATGGCACCTCGGTGGTCGGACAAGAATATCTGATCTCAAAGAACAGCAATCGCGCGCTCTGGGGCCTGGCGCCGAACGGCTTGAGCCAGTCGAACATCGGCATCAAAGGCAGCGAGCCGGTCGCACCCGGATGGGCCTTCGTGTTTGATCTGGAGGCCGGGTTCAATCCTTATTCGCTGCAGTTCGCCAATGGACCGGGATCGGTCGCCGAGAATGCCGGCGTGCCGCTCACCAATCAAAGTTCGAACGCCGATTCGAGCCGGGCCGGACAGTTCTACAATTCCGTCGGCTATGCCGGCTTTAGTTCGCCGACCTACGGCACGCTGACGGTATTCCGGCAAAACTCGCTGACCCTTGATGGCGTCCTCGCCTACGATCCGCTGGGCGGGTCCTACGCCTTCTCGCCGATCGGCTACCAGGGCACGACCTGCGGCGTCGGCGATACCGAGGACTGCAGATTCAGCACGTCAGTGAAGTATCGCGTCAGCGTCGGCCAACTTCGCGCCGCCGCGCTCTGGCAGTTCGGCGGCTACGGGCAGAACAACGGATCGGACGGCGCCTGGCAGGGCCAGATCGGCGGCGATATTCCGAACCTCGCCGGCGGCTCGCTGTCGCTCGACGCCATCTACAGCTACGTCAAGGACGCCGTGTCGATCGGGCTTGCAGGCAATCCTCTCGTTGGCGGCGTGCCGGTATCGCCGTTCCTGCCGCAGATTCTCACAGCCACAATCTCCGACGACACCAGCGTGATGCTGCTCGCCAGATACACCAACGGGCCGCTTAAATTGTTCGGCGGCTACGAATGGATTCAATACGCGCCGCCAAGCGATCCGCAAACCGCCTTTACCGACATATCGGGATCCGCTCTTTGCATCGGATGTGCCGCATTCAACAACACCAATATCAGCAATACCGCCTTCAGCGGTCCGGCTTTCAGCGATAAAGTGTTGCAGGTATTCTGGGGCGGCACCAAATACGCCGTCACCGACAGCCTCGATGTGATGGCCGCCTATTATCACTACGGTCAGAACAATTTTGTTGCGTCCGGCGCCAATGTCGGCTGCAGCAGCAGCATAGCCTCCCAGTGCAGGGGCACCTTTGATGCCGTCTCCATTGCTGCCGATTGGCGATTTGCCAAGAAGTTCGACGCCTATGCCGGCTTGATGTTCTCGCAGGTCAACGGTGGATTGGCGAACGGCTACCTCAACCGCAACACAATCGATCCGACAGTCGGGCTGCGTTTCCGGTTCTAGGCGATCTTTCGGAAGAGCGGTTTTCGCCTTTCCGGGTCACACCGCGAGGAACGCCCGGGCCTGCGGCGCGATCGTGGCCGGGCCATCGGTCCTCGCGGGGATAGGCTCGACCGCAAAATCAAAACAAACTGAGCAATCGAGCACTCTCGTTTCGCCCTTGGAATCCCTATTTATCGAAGTGCTGGAAATCTAATGTCGGCGCTTATGCGGGCAACCAAGCGATGTCGAAGTTTCTGGCGGCGCCGATGCCAAGGTAACTCAGCGAGAGATGAGAATATGTTGAGGAAAGTGATATTCGCGCTGTCCGCAGCGATTCTTCTCAGTTCCGCCGCCAACGGGGCGACGGCGACCAGGCATCATAGCGTCGCTCATGGTCATGCAGCGACCCACAATATCGTTCCCGACGACAATGGTGGGAGTTGTCCACCCTCCGGTGGCCCGTCTTGCAGCAACGCTTGTTTGCCGTCCGGCCCGCCGTGCGCGCCGCCCGACGGGTGGTAAGGTCCCCGGAGATCTTCGCCGAGACCGCAGGACGGCATTACCGCCGGGCTGCGGGAACCTGATGCGCCAGCGGCCTTCCCGTCGAAAGGCGGCCGCAGCGATCACACGCCAAGTCCAGGGAGGGCGGTGAGGATCCTAGCCCGAGCCCGCGAAAACCACGCCAGATACGTGATCACCGCCTGTCGGGCCTCGTCCCGGTCAACGCTTAATTCTTCTTGCGAAAGGCCGCCGTTGTCCCGGACCAGGAACCTGTAGGTCTCGCCGGTTCGACGACTTGTGACGAAAACCTCAGGCGGCTCGTATTTCGTAACCTCGAACATGGGATCACCCATCGGAGATTGAATCCCAGCGCAATAACTTTGAATCCCGAATCGTAAAGAATGTCCTATCTGCCGCACCCGACGGCGCCTTACACCGCTCGGCCGATCCAAGTATCTGCCCATAACGGCTAAAAAAAAGGCCAAGGCTGCAACGGCGACGCAGCCTCGCGGTGCAGCGGCACCAGGGAATTCTGTTCGGCGATGACTGATCACGTACGCTTGACCTTGACTTGCGACGTCTAGAGCAGCCGACCAGAATGGATTGGGGTCAACATTTTGGGGCAAATGGCAGGAGACATCCGATGGATCGTCGCGCATTCATGAGCATCGTGGCCGCGGGCGCGGCCAGTCCGCTGCTGCAGCACACGGCCGACGCTCAGCCCGCGCCCGCTGCCGTAACCAAAGCCCGCAACGTCGTTCTGGTCCACGGCCTCTTCGCCGACGGCTCGTGCTGGTCGGACGTCATTGTGCGGCTGCAGTCGAAGGACATGCAGGTTACCGCCGTGCAAAACCCGCTGACGTCGCTGCAAGCCGCGGTCGAAGAGACCCAGCGCACCCTGGCGCTGCAACAGGGCCCGACCGTACTGGTCGCCCATTCCTTCGCCGGCATGATCGTCACCGAAGCCGGCATCAATCCCAAGGTTTCGGCGCTCGTCTATGTCGCGGCACGCGCCCCCGACGCCGGCGAGGATTACACGGCGCTGGCCAAGCGGTTTCCGACGCCGCCGGCCTCTGCCGGCATCGTCTGGTCGGACGACTATGGACGGCTCAGCGAGGAGGCGTTCCTGCGCGACTTCGCCGGCGATCTGCCCGCGGACAGAGCGCGCGTCCTTTACGCCGTCCAGGGGCCGTTCAAGCGCTCCTTGCTCGCCGACAAGACAACCCATGCTGCGTGGCACTCGAAGCCGAGCTGGTACGCGGTATCGACGGAAGACCGCACGATCAATCCGGACCTCGAACGTTTCATGGCAAAGCGCATGGGCGCCAAGACGATCGAGGTCGAGGCGAGTCACCTGTCCCTCATCTCGCAACCCGACACCATCACGGATCTGATTTTGCAGGCGGCCGGGCAGGCCTGAGCGACCCAATTAGCCACCTCTACCCTGCAAAACCTTTTCCGCCCCCGTGCCTTAGAAAGCCACCTTCCTGGGCCGGCATCCGCATCGCCGTGAACAATGCCACCATCGTATCGCGGGACAAAACGGGCGATATGCCCAGGCAAGGCAAAGCCGCGGCATAACGGCCGCTTGAACAAATCGCCTCCGGTTGGAAGTATTCTTCACAAACGTTTGGATTCGAATGTCTTCTGACTTTGCGATCTGGATCATCGCCGCGCTTGCCGTCGGCGGCGTAATCATTCGCCCCTTCAACAGCGTGGAGGCCGTTTGGGCCGTGGGCGGCGCTGCGCTCCTCGTAGTTCTGCGGCTGATTACGCCTGCGGCCGCGCTGGCCGGCATTGCCAAAGGGACCGACGTCTATCTGTTCTTGACGGGCATGATGCTGTTGGCGGAGGTGGCGCGCAGCGAAGGCCTGTTCGACTGGCTGGCAGCGCTGGCAACACGGCACGCCAATGGATCGGCGGCAAAGCTGTTCTTTCTCACCTATCTCGTCGGCACGATCGTCACGGTGTTTCTGTCGAACGACGCGACCGCGGTGGTGCTGACGCCAGCGGTTGCTGCTGCGGCCAAGACCGCAAAGGCCGCACAGCCGCTGCCGTATTTGCTGATTTGCGCCTTCATCGCCAATGCCGCTTCGTTCGTCCTGCCGATTTCCAATCCGGCCAACCTCGTCATTTACGGCAGTCACATGCCGCCTCTGCTGCAATGGCTGCCGCGCTACCTGCCCGCTTCGGCAATCTCCATTGTCGTAACTTATCTGCTGCTCCGCTTCACGCAGCGCGACGTGCTGCGGCAAAATATTGCCAATGAGGTGCCGCTGCCGCGCTTGTCGGCCGGCGGCAAAACCGCGGCCTGCGGTATCGCTGCAACGGCGATGGTGTTGCTTGCCGCGTCTGCAATGGACATCCGGCTGGGATTGCCGACCTTCGTCGCCGGAGTTGTCACGGCCGCCATCGTGCTGTTGCGGCAGCCGGCGAAAATCCAGGAGATCGCGAGGGACACGACCTGGGGCGTGCTGCCGCTGGTCGCCGGTCTATTTGTCCTGGTGGCGGCATTGAACCAAACCGGCGTCATTGCAGCGACGAGCGCGCTGTTGCGCGAGACGGCGGCTCATTCGGTGGCCGTTGCGGCATACGGCGCCGGCATCGCCGTCGCCTTTGCCAGCAATCTCGCCAACAACCTGCCGGTCGGGCTGATCGCCGGGAGCGCCATACAGAGCGATCACATTGCCGACCAGATCACGCGAGCCATTTTGATCGGCGTCGATCTCGGCCCCAATCTTTCCGTCACCGGCTCGCTCGCCACCATTTTGTGGCTTGGCGCCCTGCGCCGCGAGGGCCAGACCGTGGGCGCCGGCGCTTTCCTCCGTTTGGGCGCGATCGTAATGCCGCCCGCCCTCCTGCTCAGCATCGCCGGCGCCTTGCTGTTCAAATAATCCGTGCGTCGCCGGCGACGCCTCGACTGTCTCGCGCCTTCCGGCCTTTGTCATGAAATCGCGCTGTATCGCGGCTTCGGCGATTACGCTATGATCTTGCCAGAGCTGCCATCGGACATGCCGGTATTCCGTGGATTGAACGGCAGCGACAGTGCCCTCGGCGGGCTGATTTCTTAAAGCACAGCTTCTGTCCTGGCGCCGTTCGCTGACGCGGTCGGCGTTCAATCACGCACCGCAGGCAGCGAAAGCCCCTGCGATGGAGGCGCGCATGGACCTGACCAATGTGGCACTCTGGATTATTCTTGTTGGATTGATCGCCATAGTTCCGTGTGGCTGCGTTTTGACGTGGCCCAAGAAAGGCCCTCGCTGAAACGGAGCGTGGCGTTCAACGCTCTAGCCCGGTGGAAATATCGAGAGCCCGGTCCCTGCGCGGACATAGCCGGCACCGATGGCGCTGAGCAATCCCTGGATTTTCTCGATCGTATGATCGATCAGGCCCGGTGGCTCGCCGGCATCGACCTGGCTCTTAAGCTCAAGGAGCGCCTGGTTGGCGTAATCGACGCGGCGCGCCAACACCATCGCGACGTAGAGCAACGCGACCGGGTCCTGCTCCAGGAGCGCTGCGGCGTCGGCGACGTGAAACTGCGAGTCTTCCACCGCAAGCACGTCCGCGGTGTGCGGCTGATCGAGCAGCGCGGAAAGCTCGCCGAAGATCGCGCCGGGCTCCGCCACCGTGGCGATCTCGGTGCCGCCTTTGACCACGCTGACCGCGCCGCTTTTGAGAATGAAGAGCTGCCCGGTCCTCGCCCCTTCGGCGAATACGGTCTCGCCGGCGCCATAACTGGCGAGCGGCAGCGCGGCAAGCCTTTGCTGCCAAGCCTCGGCTTCGTGGATCAGCGGCACTGCCGGCGCCCCTCTTTGCCCCGTTCATTAATGACGATTATCCCGTGGAGCAGTACCATGAACATCGGCGGCGCCGCAAAGCGGGACTTGGATCACCGTCGCGGGACGAGATAGCGCGGGACGACGATGCGCTGGCCTTCGGTCAGCGTGGCGTGGTCCGCGATCTTGTTGACTTGGGCCAGCGCCCAGACCGGCACGTGATAGGTCGTCGCAACAGTTTGCAGCGTATCGCCGGCATGGGCCGATACCGGCATGCCGCTGTCCCAAAGATCGATGGTGACGGCGGGCGGAATGACAATGCGCAGCGGCACGGCCTCGCCTTCGCCATGCGCGGGCGTCGCCGCGAGCGCCTTGATCTTTGCGGCGAGCTGCTCCTGGATGCGGTCGAATTTGTCCAGATTGATATGGACGACCTCGGGGCGGTCCTTGAGGTTGAAGCTGGCATAATTGCCATGGAAGCCGCGGCCCGGCGTGAGATCGCCGCCGCCTAAAATATTGGAAGACTGGTAGAGATTGATGTAGCGCTCGACATTGGCCGGAACGCTGGCGGCCATGCGGGTAGGATCGTAGGTGATGAGCAAACTCACCGGGATATGCGCGGCGCCGAGCGCTTCGGCAAATTGCACGGCGGAATCGCCGCCGATGGAATGGCCGATCACGGTAATCGGCTCCGGTTCGCGGCGGTAGTCGCTGATGGCCTGACTGGCAACGGCGCGCCATGTCGAATAGCCGTTGATATTGGCCGCAACCCCGCCGTTATCGATGCGCTGCGCCAGCTGGTCCATGCCCCAATCGATCATGCCGATCAGACCGCGGAACAGATAGGCGCGGCCACGTCCATTGACGGTGACTTTTCCGGCTGCGCTCGGCGGGTCAAGCGGTGTCGCGGCTTCGCCAGCGCTGGCGAAGCATACCGCCGCAATCAACAACACCACGATGTATTTGGGGTGAGCCACGAAATCCTCGATATTGCCCGAACACCCCGCCAGCCGAGCCGCAAGGTTAGCACAGATTCGCAAGGCCGGTGTCCGGCCCCGCGAACCTGCATCGGGAAAACACGCATGTGTCTGTCGCGGCTGGCGGCTTCTGCTAGACTTTGTCGATGACATTTCTCGCAAGATCGCTGAGCGGCGATATCCCGCTCTGGCGCACATTCTGGCTGATTGGAACTCCGCTCGCTCTCGTTTGGGATTTGAGCGGCATCTGCATGATCACCGGATTTGGCGTTGAGGAACCGCTGGTCGCCGGATTGATCATCGCGGTGTTCACAATATCGAGCGCGGCGATCCCGTTGGTTTCGGTCGCCATATGGCGCAGCGCGTCGCGATATCCGCGAGAGGTTTGGTGGCAATGGCCTCTCGCAATCGGCGCCAAACTCAGTGCGGCGCTGTCGGGACTCATTGCCGGTCTCAGTTTACTGGCGGTCTTGTATCTGGCGTTTTCTTATATCTACGCCGCTTTCGGCCCGACTTGAGCGGTGTGCCCACGGCATGCGCCTCCGCGTCCGCCCGGATCGATGCCGCGGCTAATTGGAGGCCGTCGTCGTCAAACCGGCTGTCGGTGAATCGCGATACCTTCTTTTGGCAAAGTCCCGTAATTCTTCAACCGTCAACCGCCGCTGCAAGAGCACGTCCCCCGAATTCACCGAACTCGAAAGCTTTTCGAGGAACGCCGTCATGTCGCCGAGCTGTTCTTTAGGCTCAGCCTCGGCGACCTGTTCGGGCTTGGCCGGATTCGGCAATTTCGGCATCTGAGCCTGCGCCACTTGCCGGCCGCTGTCGGGCGCCGGATTGCGCTGCGGCGGCGTCGGCAGTGCCTCGGCAACGAGTTCGGGCTTTGCCGGCTTGGGCAGCTTCGGCGTTTCGGCTTGCGCCATATGGCGACCGTCATCAGACGCCGGATTGTGCTGCGGCTGCGTCGGGTGCTCCACCGTCAGCTCGAACCCGGACGGCCCGGATGACTGTGCGAGCTCGACCGGCGCCGGTTTGTCCGCTTGCGCCGTCTCCAGGCGATCGTCGGCGGCGAACTTGGCGACCTCGGTTTTCGCCAAATTGCGAAACTGCGGATCGAACTGCGCGCCAGGGTGGGAATCGTTGTTTTCGATATATTCGATATTTTCTCCGACCAGTTTCCGCGATCCCATCCCGCCGAAAGTCATCCATGGATTGGGATTATAAATCTCGATCATCCGTCCCACTTTTCCGGGGTCGAGAGGCGGATTCCAGCTTAGCAGCGAGGGCTGCAGCGCAATGATCAGATCGACATGCTTGGCGTTATTGGCGACGAACACCGAGCTGTTCGCCCCCAAACTGTAGCCGATGACAACGGTGTGCGTGCCCGGCGGCTGGCGGGCGAGATCGTCGACCAAAGACGGCCACGCCTGATGCACGTAGGTCTCGACCTCGACATCCGGCATGGCTTTTAGCTCGGCGACGAGTTCGACGAGACCGATCGCCGGCAAAGGCCCGAACATCGGCCACAGCACGCCGACAAAGGTTTTGGCGCTCGCCGGAGAGGAGATCAGGGCGCCGCACAAGGCAACAGCGATTGCTAGCTTCTTCACGCGCTCCGTCCCCATCGTCCCGTAGCGACGCGGCACGCCCCCAGGCCTGCCCGCGTTCCCGGCCTCTAGAGAGCCGGCAATTGCGGGCATTTATGGGACGCAGATGGGAAACTTTGCGGATGAAAAGGGGCGTCTGCAAAACAGGCTTAACGGTCCGTTACCGCGAGCTAGCCGAGAAAGCTTGCAATCGCCCCGATCACCCGATCCTGCTGCTCGAGATGCGGCAGGTGGCCGGCCTGTTCGATCATCTCGATCCGCGCCCCGGCAATGCGCTGCGCAAATTCGTGCGCATAGACCGGCGCGATGATACCGTCGGCGCTGCCCCAGACGATCAAGGTCGGCGCGGCGATACGATGAATGCGCTTGTCAAGCCGCGGTCGGCAATCGGCCAGACGAATTTGCCGGTGCAGGCTTGCGCCCAGATCGAATTGCGACAGCGTGTCGATGCGCGCTGCCGAATCGGCTGGAACGTCAAAAAAGCGCCGCGCTGCTTCGCCGGCGGGATCGGCAAACAGCGACGATTTCCGCGCCGCTTCGCTGAGCAGCATCCAGTTTCGCACCGGATGATCGTCGCGCCACAGCCCGACCGGATCGATCAGAACTAGCTGGCCGACCGATCGCGGCGCCGCCGCGGCGAATTCGGCGGCAACGAGCGCGCCGAACGAGTGGCCGACGAGTAGCAGGTGAGGATAGTTCAAGGCGGTCGAACAATTCGCCGCAATAGACGACCAGATCGTGCCAGCTATCGAGCGCATGCACCGAATTCGGATCGCCCTGGCTGGTGCCCGGAAATTTCGGCGCAAAAACCGTGTGGCCGTCGGCGAGCCGCGCGACAAAGCCGCGGTCGGGCGCGAGACCCCACGGCCCGTGCAGATAGACCAGCGGCGGCCCGGAGCCCGCAATCTCGACTTCGGTATCGATCCGTTCCTGCCAGAGTTTGATCCGGCGCAAATCGCGCGGCGGCCATGTTCGTCTCCCGCGCTTACGATGCAGCGGCCGGTTGCGCGATCTTGCCGGCATGGCGGCGCGCCCGGACGCTTTGCCCTCAGGCGCTCGGGCCACCAGCGGTCCTCGTATTGGTCGTCCCACTGGTCCTTGAGATACGGCAGCACTTCGCGCGCGAACAGATCGATATTGTTCTTGCAAAGTTCGGTCGGCATCGAGCCGAAATGCAACAGCGCCAGGAGATGCCCCATGCGCAACTGCTTGATGCCGTCGAGCAGCTGTTCGCGAACGGTCTTCGGACTGCCGACAACGACAAAGCCGCGCTCGTAGAAATCCTTGGCCTTAAGTTCGCGCAACTTGACCTCGGCGCGGGGATTATGATGCAGCGCCTGCACCAGCGCCTCGTATTCAAGGCAGCCGGGGATCGCCTGATAGTAAGGCGGCGCGTAGAGCAGCTTGTGGAAGAAATACTCGGCGTGCTCGGCGTAAAGATCCTCGGCTTCGGCATCGGTCGGCGCGACGCCGATGAGCTGGAGAAAGCTGAAACGATAGGGGTTATCGTCGCGGCCCTTGCGCGCCACCAAATCCCAATAGCGCTCGCTCACTTGCTTGGCGTTCTTGGCGCCGTAGTAGCTCAGATGGCAGAAGCAATGATCCTGGCCGACGACGAATTCCGCCGTGCCGGAAATGCCGGAGCCCGGAATCCAGATCGGCGGATGCGGCTGCTGGATCGGCCGCGGCCAGAGATTCACCATGCCGAGCTGATAGTGCTTGCTGTTCCAGGCAAATATCTCCCGCGCCGACCAGGCCTTGATGACCAGCGCCAAGGCCTCGCGGTAGCGTTCGCGTTGCTCGACCGGAATGACGCCATTGGAGATCGTGGCATCCGACGGCAATCCGGTGGGGAATCCCGCAACCAGCCGGCCGCCGCTGATGCAGTCGAGCATCGCATATTCTTCGGCGATCCGGGTCGGCGGGGAGGTCGACGGCAGCGTCGAGCCGAGCTGCACGATGGCGACGTTCTGGCCGTTGGTGCCTTTCGCCAGCACCGCCGCCATGATGCTGGGATTGGCCATGAAGCCATAGACGTTCTGATGATGCTGGTTGGTGCACAGGCCGTGAAAGCCGGATTTCGCTGCGAACAGGAGTTCGTCGAGCGTCGCGTTGTAGTACTCGCCGACCTTTTCGGAATCGGCGACGTCGAACCACAGCGGATCGATGTAAGCTGATTTGTAGCGCTGATCGAAGTCGGCCGGCAGACCCCGATACGGCATCAAGTGAAACATGCACACTTTCACGGCGTCGCCTCCCCGCACTCTGCATTGGCACGCGGCGTCAATGCATGGGCATGCGACGCTAATGCGGAGGCGATGCTACGCCCCTGGCGGTGCTAGCTCAATGCAGCGGGGTGCGCGCGGCACGCGGCATTGCAGTGCGGGCGCGGCATGCCGATCAGTTGTTGATGGATAATGTGGATGGCGGCTTGCCCGGCTTTACCGTCGGAGCGGCCGGCGCTGTCGTCTGGGCGGTGGTCGCGGCCGGTGCTGTCGTCGTTGCGACCGGCGCCGGTTTCGGGTCCGGCTTGGGGTCCAACTTGGGATCGCTCGCGACAATCGGTTTGGTGACGTCAGCCGGCTTGGCATCGACGGCAGGTTTTGCATCATCGGCCGGCTTGCGCGAGGCGAGTTCGGGAGGCCGCGGCCGCGGCAGTGGCGGAAGGCTTGCACGCGCGGGCGGACGCACGATGGACGGCATCATCGTCGGAGTTGTGGACGTCGTCATCGGCATATCGGAATCCGGCGGCTCGACGCCGGGTGGCGGCATCATGCCGACGCGGCCATAGGGTCCGGGGCCATCGGGCTCCGGGCCATAAGGCCCAGACCCGTAGGGCCCGGGACCATAAGGTCCAGGATCATAAGGCCCTGAACCATAGGCTCCGCCATAAGGACCGCCATAATTTCCAGGACCGGGCAAAATGCGATTAGCGTCGCGAATGGCGCCGGTGCGCGCATCGAGCACGACGCGCATCAGAATGCCGCGGTAATCGGTGGCCCGCGCCACATAGATGGTGCCTTCACGCAACGGCGGCGCCAGCGGATCGAACCCCGCGGCACGAAGCGTGTGCATGATCTCGTAAGACGATACGAAGCCGGGCGGTGGTGGCATAGGCGCCGGCGCCGGATGCGGAGCGCTTTGCGGCAGAAGCGGCGGCACCTGCGCATTGCCGGGCGCGATGGCTGCGAGCAGCCAAATCAGAGCGCTCGTTCCGGTTACTCGCAGACGCACGACTGACGCGCCTCCCCGCCCGATCAGCCTAAACCACCGACAGCAGGGTCGACTGCAATTGGGGCGGCGCTTTGGCGCAATCAGGACTTTTTGCAAAGGCTGACGAAGCGCTCGATATCGCCGTCTTCCGTGGCAAACGACGTCACCAGCCGCACCAGCACATTGTCGGCTCCGACATCGAGAGTGTCGCTGTTGCGCACGTAATAATGTGCGCCCGCGGCTTTCAGTTTTGCATCGAGCGCCCGCGGAAGCGCCACAAAGATCAGGTTTGCCTCGACCGGCCAGACCGGTTGCAGTCCGCCCGCGGCGAGCTTCTCCGCGAGCCGGCCGGCCATGGCATTGGCGTGGCGGGCCAAGGCAAGCCAGCGATCGTCGGCGAGATAGGCCAGGAACTGCGCCGCGATGAAGCGATGCTTCGACAACAGATGGCCGGCGCGCTTGCGCCGCTCGCCCATGAAAGCGGCACGCGCCGGCTCGAAAACGACCACGGCTTCGGCGGCGAGCGCCCCGCCCTTGGTGGCGCCGAGCGACAACACATCGACGCCGGATCGCCAGGTCATCTGCGCCGGCGTCGTGTTCAGCCGCACCAGCGCATTGGCGAAACGCGCGCCATCCATGTGCACGGCGAGTGAGCGCGCATGGGCCATCTCGGCAAGCGCTGCGATCTCGTCGGTGCGGTAAATGGTGCCGGCTTCGCTGACTTGGGTAATCGACAAGGCCGAGGGGATCATCTGGTGCGGACTATGGCCGCCATAGCCCGCGAGCGCCGCGCTGAGCGTCTGCGGCGCGATCTTGGCGCCATCGCCCGGCAGGCCGACGAGTTTTAGGCCGCCGCCGAAGAATTCCGGCGCGCCGCATTCGTCGGTGGCGATGTGGGATTCGGCATGGCACAGCACGATCCCCCACGGCGGCGAGACCTGCGCCAAAGCCAGCGCGTTCGCCGCCGTGCCGGTCGGCACCAGGAACACCGCGACCTCGCGCTCGAAAATCTCGGACAGCCGCCGCTCGACCGCGTGCGTCCAATCGTCATTGCCGTAGCCGGGCGCATAACCCCGATTGGCATCGGCAAGGGCGTCGAGAATGGCGGGCGCGACGCCCGCCGTATTGTCGCTGGCGAAGTTCATTTTCGGGACCGTAGCGCGGATTGCGCTCACCGCGCCATGATGCGCTTGTCAAAGCAGCCTCGGCTGACGGACGATGACCGTTGCTCGCAAAGCGGGCACAGCTTTGCCATTGCGCGAAAGCGCGTCCCATGATCCACTTAAATCGCGGAACGTTTGCAAAATCGGTGACGACGAGGCAGCGCCTTTTCCTCCCCTTTCCTCTCGGCTCCGTCGCGCAGAGAGCGAAAGGAAGGGCGGCGGTGCTTGTGTTGGGTTGCGGAATTTGCCATGTTCTGTATAGGACAGCATTGCTGTCCCAATTGGTGACCTACCAGCGCGCCGCCTGTTTCCCATCCCCGCGCGTGGGGCCGGAATAGGCGGCGAAGACGCGGGGTCAGCCGTCGGTGGCGAGGGCGCGCCGGGCGGCGGCAAGAACAAGCAACCGACGGCCGCTTGGCGGCACAAAGGTTGCCTCCAAGAAGAGTAGTTCGCCCTCGGGCGCACGCTCCCTTCGTCCCTCCCGCCAGCCGCGGCGGATGGAAGGCAGGGCGACGCTGAGGTGATTTGCGTCGGAGCCTCGATGCCACGCAGGTGGCCGGGCCTCCGGGAGGATCGCGAGTACGACGATGGATGCGTCAGGTTTCGGCCTTTTTGATCCGGCGCTGGAAAAGGATTCCTGCGGTGTCGGGTTTATTGCCGACATCAAGGGGCGCAAATCGCACAAGATCGTCGAAGATGCGCTGACGATCCTCGTCAATCTCGAGCACCGCGGCGCTGTCGGCGCCGACCCGCGCGCCGGCGACGGCGCCGGCATCCTGGTGCAGATGCCGCACAAGTTCATCGCCAAAAAGACCGCCGAACTCGGCATCAAGCTGCCGCCACCGGGAGAATACGCAGTCGGCTCGCTGTTCATGCCGCACGATCCGGCGTGGCGGCAGGAGATCGTCGACACCTATGTGGCGGTGGCCGAGGGCGAGGGCATGAAAGTCCTCGGCTGGCGCGACGTGCCGACCGATAATTCGACGCTCGGTGAGTCGGTGAAGCCGACCGAGCCGATGCACCAGCAGGTCTTTATCGCCCGCGGTCCGAAGATCAAGTCCGAGGACGAGTTCGAGCGCCGGCTTTACATTCTGCGCAAGACCATTTCCGGCATCATGCACGGCAAGCGCGGCCGCAACACCTCGAACTATTACCCGGTGTCGCTGTCATGCCGGACGCTGATCTACAAGGGCATGTTCCTCGCTGATCAGCTCGGCGCCTATTATCCCGATCTGCACGATCCGGATTTCGACAGCGCGCTTGCGCTGGTGCACCAGCGCTTTTCGACCAACACATTTCCGGCCTGGTCGCTGGCGCATCCCTACCGCATGGTCGCCCATAACGGCGAGATCAACACGCTGCGCGGCAACAACAACTGGATGGCGGCGCGGCAGGCCTCGGTGTCGTCGCCGAAGTTCGGCGACGACATCTCGAAATTGTGGCCGATCTCCTATGAAGGCCAGTCCGACACCGCCTGTTTCGACAATGCGCTCGAATTCCTGACCATGGGCGGCTACTCGCTTGCGCATGCGATGATGATGCTGATTCCGGAGGCCTGGGCCGGCAACCGGATGATGAACGAACAGCGCCGCGCCTTCTACGAATACAATGCCGCGCTGATGGAGCCGTGGGACGGACCGGCGGCGATCGCCTTCACCGACGGCCGCCAGATCGGCGCCACGCTCGACCGCAACGGTTTGCGCCCCGCGCGCTACATCGTCACCCGCGACGATCGCATCATCATGGCGTCGGAAAGCGGGGTCCTGGCGGTTCCGGAAGAGGACATCGTCACCAAGTGGCGGCTGCAGCCGGGCAAGATGCTGCTCGTCGACCTCGAGGAAGGCCGGCTCATTCCGGACGAAGAGCTGAAGTCGCAACTGGCGCAGCGTCATCCCTATAAGAAATGGCTTGAGCGCACGCAGATCCAGCTCGAAGACCTGCCGGACGCCTCTGAAGCGGCGCCGATCTCGAACCTCGCACTGCTCGATCGCCAGCAGGTGTTCGGCTACACCCAGGAAGATCTCAAGATCCTGATGACGCCGATGGCGACGACCGGCGAAGAAGCGGTCGGCTCGATGGGCAACGACACGCCGATCTCGGCGCTCTCCGACCGGGCCAAGCTGCTTTACACCTATTTCAAGCAGAACTTCGCGCAGGTGACCAACCCGCCCATCGACCCGATCCGCGAGGAACTGGTCATGAGTCTCGTCTCGATCATCGGGCCGCGGCCGAACCTGTTCGACCTCGAAGGCAACTCGAAGACCAAGCGGCTCGAAGTGCATCAGCCGATCCTCACCAATGCCAACCTGGAGAAGATCCGCTCGATCTCGGAAATCGGCCACGACCACTTCAAGTCGCGCACGCTCGACGTGACCTGGCCGGCAGAGACCGGTGCGTCGGGCATGGCCGACGCGATCGATGCCTTATGCGGCAAGGCCGAAATCGCGGTACTCGACGGCATCAACATCATCATCCTGTCGGACCGCCGCGCCAGTGCCGATCGCATTCCGATTCCGGCGCTGCTGGCTTGCGCTGCGGTGCACCACCATCTCATCCGCGAAGGCTTGCGCACCTCGGTCGGCATCGTGGTGGAATCCGCCGAGCCGCGCGAGGTGCACCATTTCTGCTGCCTCGCCGGCTATGGCGCCGAAGCGATCAATCCCTACCTCGCCTTCGAGACGCTGGTGGCGATGAAGAACGAGCTGCCGCAAAAGCTCGACGACAAGGAAATCATCAAGCGCTACATCAAGTCGATCGCCAAGGGACTGCTCAAGGTGATGTCGAAGATGGGCATCTCGACCTATCAGTCCTATTGCGGCGCGCAGATTTTCGACGCGGTCGGGCTCAAGTCCGACTTTGTCGCCAAATATTTCACCGGCACCGCGACCCGCATCGAAGGCGTCGGCCTCGCCGAAATCGCCGAAGAGGCGGTGCGGCGGCATCGCGACGCGTTTTCCGACGCGCCGATCTACCGCTCCGCGCTCGATGTCGGCGGCGAATATGCCTTCCGCGTGCGCGGCGAAGAGCACGCCTGGAATGCGGCGACGGTGGCGGCGCTGCAGCACGCCGTGCGCGGCAATTCCTACGAAAAATACCGGCAATTCGCCCGCATCATCAACGACCAGTCGGAGCACCTCTACACGATCCGCGGCCTGTTCCGCATCAAGTCGGCGGAAGAGGACGGCCGCAAGCCGGTCCCGATCGCCGAGGTCGAGCCGGCGAAGACGATCGTGCGGCGTTTTTCGACCGGCGCCATGTCCTACGGCTCGATCTCGCGCGAGGCCCACACCACGCTCGCCATCGCCATGAACCGCATCGGCGGCAAATCCAATACCGGCGAAGGCGGCGAGGAATCCGACCGCTATAAGCCGCTGCCGAACGGCGATTCGATGCGCTCTGCGATCAAGCAGGTGGCGTCCGGCCGCTTCGGCGTCACCGCCGAGTATCTCGTCAATTCGGACATGATGCAGATCAAGATCGCGCAAGGCGCCAAGCCCGGCGAAGGCGGCCAGTTGCCCGGCCACAAGGTCGACAAGACCATCGCCAAGGTCCGCCATTCGACGCCGGGCGTCGGGCTAATCTCGCCGCCGCCGCATCACGACATCTATTCGATCGAGGATCTGGCGCAGCTCATCTTCGACCTGAAAAACGTCAATCCCGACGGCGACGTCTCGGTCAAACTGGTTTCCGAGATCGGCGTCGGCACGGTCGCCGCCGGCGTGTCCAAGGCCCGCTCCGATCACGTCACCATCGCCGGCTATGAAGGCGGCACCGGCGCGGCGCCGCTCACTTCGGTCAAGCATGCCGGCTCGCCGTGGGAGATCGGGCTTGCCGAGACCCACCAGACTTTGGTCGCCAACCGCTTACGCGGACGGATCGCCGTTCAAGTGGACGGCGGCCTGCGCACCGGCCGCGACGTCGTGGTCGGCGCGCTCCTTGGCGCCGACGAGTTCGGCTTCGCCACCGCGCCGCTGATCGCGGCCGGCTGCATCATGATGCGCAAGTGCCATCTCAACACCTGTCCGGTCGGCGTCGCCACCCAGGACCCGGTGCTGCGCAAGCGTTTCACCGGCCAGCCCGAGCATGTCATCAATTTCTTCTTCTTCGTCGCCGAGGAAGTACGCGAGCTGATGGCCGAGCTGGGATATCGGACCTTCGACGAGATGATCGGCCAGATGCAGATGTTCGATCAGCGCAAGCTGGTCGCCCACGGCAAGGCGAGCGGCCTCGACGTCTCGAAACTGTTCGTGAAGCCGGACGTGCCGCCGCAGGTGAAAATCTTCAATTGCGAAGAACAGGATCACAAGATCCGCGACATCCTCGACCGCAAGCTGATCGCGCAATCGCAAGCGGCGCTGGAGCGCGCCACTCCGGTGCAATTGAGCTTCCCGATCAGGAACGTCGACCGCACCGTCGGCGCCATGCTGTCGGGCGAAATCGCCAAGCGCTACGGCCACACCGGCCTGCCGGCCGACACCGTCGTGGCGCGCTTTAAGGGCACCGCCGGCCAGAGCTTCGGCGCGTTCCTTGCCCGCGGCGTCTCTTTCGAGCTTGACGGCGACGCCAACGATTATGTCGGCAAGGGATTGTCCGGCGGCCGTATCGTGGTGCGCCCGACCGAGGAATCCGGCGTCGTTCCCGAGCAATCGATCATCGTCGGCAATACCGTGCTGTACGGCGCCATCGCCGGCGAATGCTATTTCCGCGGCGTCGCCGGCGAGCGCTTCGCCGTGCGCAATTCCGGCGCAGTCGCCGTCATCGAGGGCGCCGGCGACCATTGCTGCGAATATATGACCGGCGGCGTGGTGGTCGTGCTCGGCCCGACCGGCCGCAACTTCGCCGCCGGCATGTCGGGCGGCGTCGCCTATGTACTCGATGACGACGACAGCTTCGCCTCGCGCTGCAATCTCGCCATGGTGGAGCTCGAACCGATGCCGGGCGAGGAGGACATCAATGCCAAGGTCTTCCACCAGGTGCGCGACCTCGAAGCCCATGGCATGGTCGATATCATGTCGGACCTGGACCGCTTCGACGGACACCGGCTGCATCATCTGATTTCGCGGCACGCGCGCTTTACCGGCTCGCTTATCGCGGCCAAAATTCTCGACGACTGGAAAACCTGGTATCCGAAGTTCCGCAAGGTGATGCCGGTCGAGTATCGCCGTGCGCTCAACGAGCTCAAGGCCGCGGCAATCGCCGCGGAATAGCGCGTCAAACAATCGTAACAAGCAAGAGTGCCGAGAAGAGAGAGCGTCCTTGGGCAAGATTACCGGCTTTCTGGAATACGAGCGCGAGGATCGAGACTACGAGCCAGTCGCCGAGCGCATCCATCACTGGCGCGAATTCGTTCTGCCGCTGCCGGAAAAAGATTACACGACCCAGGCCGCGCGCTGCATGAATTGCGGCGTGCCCTATTGCATGGGCACCGGCGCAGTGGCGCCCGGCACGCCGGGCTGCCCGGTCAACAACCAGATCCCCGACTGGAACGACCTCGTCTATATGGGCAATTGGGACGAGGCCGCGCGCAATCTGCATTCGACCAATAACTTTCCGGAAGTCACTGGCCGGGTATGCCCGGCGCCTTGCGAAGCATCATGCACACTCAACATCGACGAGAACCCGGTCACCATCAAATCGATCGAATGCGCGATTGCCGATCGCGCCATCGCGGCGGGCCTCAAAGCCGAGCCGCCAGCGGTGCGGACCGGCAAGAAAATCGCCATCGTCGGCTCCGGACCGGCGGGCATGGCTTGCGCGCAGCAACTCGCCCGCGCCGGCCACGCGGTCCACCTCTATGAGCGCTGGGCCAAAGCCGGCGGGCTCCTGCGCTACGGCATCCCCGACTTCAAGATGGAAAAGATCCACGTCGATCGCCGCGTCGCCCAGATGACGGCGGAAGGCGTCGTGTTCCATTACGGCGTCCATGTCGGCGTCGACATCGCGGCCGACCGCTTGCTCAAGGACTACGACGCGGTGGTGCTCACCGGCGGCGCCGAGAAGCCGCGCGACCTGCCGGTGCCCGGCCGCGAGCTCAGTGGCATCCATTTCGCCATGGATTTTCTGCCGCAACAGAACCGTCGCGTCTCCGGCGAAGCGGCCGACGATAGCGAGCCGATCCTTGCCACCGGCAAGCATGTCGTCGTCATCGGCGGCGGCGATACCGGATCGGACTGTATCGGCACCTCATTCCGCCAAGGCGCGCGATCGGTCGTCAATTTCGAAATCATGCCGGAACCGCCGCTGCACGAGAACAAGGCGCTGACCTGGCCGGACTGGCCGCTCAAGCTGCGCACCTCGTCGAGCCACGAAGAAGGCGTCGAGCGCGAATTCGCGGTGATGACGACGAAATTTTCCGGCGAGAACGGCGCGGTGAAGACGCTGCATTGCGTGCGCGTCGACGCCAAGATGCAACACATCGCCGGCAGCGACTTCGAGATCCCCGCCGAGCTCGTGCTGCTGGCGATGGGTTTCGTGCATCCGGTGCATGACGGCATGATCAAGAGTCTGGATCTCGCACTCGACCGGCGCGGCAATATCAGCGCCTCGACCGAGAATTACAAAACCTCGATCGACAAGGTCTTTGCGGCGGGCGACATGCGCCGCGGCCAGTCGCTCGTCGTCTGGGCGATCCGCGAAGGCCGCCAGGCGGCCGCGGCCGTCGATGAATATCTGATGGGATCGACGGTGTTGCCGCGCTAGAGCGTGCCTAGCGGCTGCCGCCCGGCGCCGGCGGGACCGGCGCGCCATCGAGCGCAGCGCGCGCCGGATGATGCGACCGCTCGTCGGAATCCCGTTCCGGTTTCTTCTTGAAGTCCTTTTTGGCATCGGCCGGCTTCTTCGCCTCCTCATGCGCGGGCGCGCCCTTCTTCTGTGGCGCGGCAGGCGACAGCGAGACCGGCTGCGGCGCGAGATCGGCCGGCGGAGCGGGACGCGGCCAGGCAAAATCGTCGGCGCGGCCGGCAACGGCGGCAATCGGCGCGCCGCGATCCAACACCTTCGCGGCAAGCGGATCGGAAGTGAGCGGTGCGGGCTGGCTGCCGCCGCCGAGAAGAGTTCCGGGTCCGGTGCCGGTATCGGCATCGCTGCTGCTGACGGTGAGCGGCAGCACCGGGCCGACATCGGGGCGCGGTGCGCCGGGCTTGGCCGGCGACGGCCCCTCCGACGGCAGCGCCATCGGCGTGACATGGTTCGACATAAGCCGACGCAATTCGAGGTCGACATAGCTCGCAAGCTTCACGGCGCCGGCCTTGGTGAAATGCACGCCGTCCGCGGTACGCAGCCGGCGGATCTGGCCCTCGAAGTCCGGGCCGTCCACCGCGTAGCGGCCCTGGTCGTCGACAAAGCCATCCCAGATATCGACGTAATCGATCCCCGCCCGCTCGGCGCGCTCGCGATAAAGCTCATCGAGATAGGCCATATCGCTGGTCGACTTGGTGCCGCGCAGCGCCGGCAGTCCGACCCAGAGAACCGGCACGCCCCTGGTCTTGAGCGCCGCGATCATTTCGTCGATGCGCTTGACGTATAAATCCGCCCACTGATCGGTGTGGAAGTCGTAGGAACGTCCCGCAACAGGATGATCCGCTGCGGGATCGGTGCCGGCTGCTTGCGATGCCGGCGCCGGAGCGGCGGCAGTCCCCTTCGCTGGCGGCGCCGCCTCGGTGGCCTTGCCCGGTGTGCCGTCGCGGAACGGCACGCGGTCGTTGAGACCGAGCATGACGATGACGGCGCCCGGTTTTAGCCCCGAGAGCTGGTCCTTGATGACCGCCGGCCAATCGAGCGTTTCGTTTCTCGGATCGTAGCGAATAAGGCCAGCCGTGGCGCGGACCTCGCGCACCACGCCAGTATCCGGTTGCTCGGCATAGGTCTCGTCGAGCCCGTAACCGAGCCAGTCAGCCATGGAATCGCCGACCACCACCACCGTCGAAGTCGGCGGCGTCTCAAGCTTGCGGGGCGGCGGCGCCTTGGAATAATCGATGACCGGCGCCCGAGGACGCTCGCCGCCGAAGAACGGGAATGAAAAGAAATCGCGCGACGGCGGCGGCTGGGAATAGCGCGACGACGGCTGATCGGTCCAATAATAACCCTGCTGTCCCGCCGCCGGCATGGCAATCGCCGCCGCACCGGCCGCAATCAAAAGCCCGATCGTAAGCCGTCGCATGGATCGCGTTGTCCTATCCGCCTTGACCAAAGAGCCGGCGCCGAAGCCCGGCTATGTTAGCGCATTGCAGCGAAAAAAGCCGGGTGTCGGCCGCGGCGGTGCCGGCCAAAATCTGGGCGGAAATAGTGTCAACTTGACGATGGTTCCAGATGCCTCGATCGCCCGTTTACGGCTGGCGCAGCCGATCGAGCACATCGCTTGAGGCAAAGCCGTCCGGGATTTGCCCGACCGAGGCCTGGAAATCGCGAATGGCGAGGCGGGTTTGTGGACCGATCAGTCCGTCGGTCTCGCCGATCCTGAAACCGCGACGCGCCAGGAGCTGCTGCATCTGATAGCGCTCGTCGAGCGTGAGCACGCGCTCATCGCGCGGCCAGGCCTGCACGAAGGGGCCGCCGCCGCGCATGCGGTCGGCGAGATGACCGATCGCAAGCGCATAGGCTTCCGCCGGATTGTATTTCATGATGACGCTGAAATTCTTCAGCATCAGGAAGGCAGGGCCGCGCGCGCCGGCCGGCAACAGCAGAAATGCGCGTTCCTCCGGGTGCGGAAACGCTTTGGCGTCGGCGCGCCGTACGCCGAGACCCTGCCATTGCCGCAGCGTCATATGCCGCGAACCGTCGGCCAGCAGGTAATCAAAATGCGGCGGCAGCGCGACCTCATAGCCCCAGGTCTCGCCGCTGACCCAGCCGTCGGTTTTCAGATTGTTTGCCGTCGAGGCGATCACGTCCGGAATCGAGTTCGACCACGTCGCGGTGCCCGTCGCCGTCAAAATCCACCGCATAGCGCTCGAACGAGGTCGGCATGAATTGTGTCGGACCGAACGCGCCGGCCCACGAGCCGACCAGCCGATCGGGCGGAACGTCGCCGCGCTGCAGGATTTCAAGCGTCGATAAAAACTGCTCGCGGAAAAAATCGCGGCGGCGGCCGACGCAGGCGAGCGTCGCGGTCGAGCGGAGCACCGGCCGATTTCCGCCCAGCGTGCCGTAGTTCGATTCGACGCCCCAGATCGCGGCGACAATGTAGCGATCGACCCCGTAGGCGCGCTCGACGGCGGCGAAGGTCGGCGCATATTGCGCGACAAGTTCGCGGCCGCGCGCAATGCGGTCGTCGCTGACCAGAAGATCGAGGTAGTCCCACGGCGCCTTGGTGAATTCGGGCTGGGCATCGAGCTTGTCCATGATGCTCAGATCCGGCGTCAGGCCCGCGGTAAAGCGGTCAAAATTTGCCCGCGTGATGCCGCGCCTCGCCGCGTCGGGCCAGAGACCGGCGATGCAATTGCCGAAATCGGCGGCCGCCGCGCGGATGGCGTCGGCCGTCATCAGCGGATTGCCCGACGCGCCGGACTGCCCGCTCCATTGCGTTGCATCGCCCGGGCCTGGAACCGAGCTTGCCGGCGGGGGTTGAAACAGGCGCGTCAGCCAGTTGTCCGGCTGCTGCGCCTGTGCCGTGTCGGCAAAGCTCCCGGTAAACCCGGAAGCGATCAGTGCCGCCATGGCGAGGCGAAAGGTGAAGACGGAACGCATCGGCTGACGCCTCGACTTATGGCCGCACCAAAGGGCACCTGCTAATGTATGTCGAATCACTAACAGCGGGTTGTTGCCGTCGGCGGCAAAGCGATTTCCCCCAGCGCCAGCGCGGCAATGGGAGCCATGCCGAAAATAGCTGCGGGCTGAAATAGAGGCCGCGACAGGATTTTTCGTCACATCCGTCATTCACAATGAGACAATCAATTGGGCAATAGTTTGGAGAACCGGGTTTTGCGCGATAATTTGGACCACACGGCGCAATTCCCCATCTCCTTGTCCTTCGCAACATTCGGTATCGCATGAACAGCGTCCGCAAAGCGGTTTTCCCCGTGGCCGGTCTCGGCACCCGGTTCTTGCCGGCGACCAAGGCCATGCCGAAGGAAATGCTGCCGGTTGTCGACCGGCCGCTGATCCAGCACGTCGTCGACGAGGCGCGTGAAGCCGGCATCCAGCATTTCATCTTTGTCACCGGCCGCAACAAGGCCGTCATCGAAGATCACTTCGACCGCCAGTTCGAGCTGGAAATGACGCTCCTGGAGCGGCAGAAGCACAAAGTCCTCGATTATCTCAATCAAGACCTGCCGATTCCCGGGTCGACCAGTTTCACCCGCCAGCAGGAGCCGCTCGGGCTTGGCCACGCGGTGTGGTGCGCGCGCGAGTTGATCGGCCATGAGCCGTTCGCGCTGTTGTTGCCGGACGTGCTGGTGCAGCACGAGCAGGGCTGCCTAGCGCAGATGCTCGAGGCGGCGCGCGACCTGCCCGGGCAGGCCAATATCGTCGCGGTCGAGGAAGTGCCCCGCGATCGTGTCGACCAATATGGCGTCGTCGGCATCGGCGCGCGCAAAGGCAAGATGTTTTCCATCACCAGCATGGTGGAGAAGCCGCCGGCCGATCGCGCGCCGTCGAACCTGATCCTGACCGGCCGCTATATTCTGCAACCGGAAATCCTCGACATTTTGGGCACGCAGGAGCGCGGCGCCGGCGGCGAAATCCAATTGACCGACGCCATGATCCAGTTGGCGAAGACGCAGCCGTTCTATGGCCTGCAATTCGACGGCCGCAGCTTCGACTGCGGCTCAAAGATCGGCTTTCTCGCCGCCAACGTGTCCTATGCGCTGGCGCGCCCCGACATCGCGCCGGGGTTTCGCGCCGAGATCAAAAAAATATTGGGCGAGCTCAACGGCGGCTGAGTGCTGCGGACTGGCCGGCGACGTGACGTGCGGCTTACGGGCAAACGATGTGGCCGCCGGTGCCGGTCCAGCCTGGATTGCCACGGCCCAATTTCACGGCGTGACAATTCTTGGGGACGTGTATGCAGCCGTTCGGCCCGCAACTGGTGCTCCCGCCCGCGATAATCGCGCCGACCGGCAGCGCTCTCGCATCGACCACGGCGTTGCCGCGCTGCGGCTGTTGCGACGGCTGCGCCGAAGGCCGCCCGTGCGGCGGCGGGTTGGCGATGCAGGTCTCGCCGTCGGCATGCTGGCCCTTCTGACACACCAGCGGACAGACCCGCTTGTCAAATCCGCGCACCGCATTGACGGCATCGGACGACGCGTCGTCGGGCAGATTGACGGAGGCGAGCTTGGTGAATTGATGCCACGCCGCCTTGGTCGGACCGTCGAACGCACCGTTCACCGTGCCGGTGAAGCAGCCGACGCGCTTGAGCTCGAACTGCAGGGATCGCGCCAGTTCGTGCGGATCGGGGGCGTTCGCCGCGGGTGCCGGCGCCACGGATGCCAGCGCCGCAATGCGCGCCTCCGCCTCGGGCCGATGCGCGCTGGACGGAAACCGGTCGACAAATCGGCGCAGCTCTTGCGGCTCTTTGCTGTCTTTCACCAGGTTCCAGGCAACCAGTTCGAGTGACGCGGCGGCCTTGGCGGCGAGCGCCGTTTCGAGAGCGGCAAGTTTGGCTTCGGCGTCCTCGCGCAGTGTGCTGTTGGGAAATTCGGCGATGAAGCGCTTGATCGGCGCCTCGTCGCTGGTGTCGGTGATGAGCGACCAGGCCGCTTGATCGGGGTTTGGTGCAGCGGCAACAGCCGTGCTGGGTTCCCGCGGCGGCGCAGCATTCGCCTCGACCGGCGCGGCAGGACCGGCTGCAGTTTGTTGCACGGCCGGCGCCGGCGGAAGAGACGACGGTCCAGCCGGCACCGCTGCGGTGTGCCGATCGGGCGACGCGATGCGGTAGCCGCCCCAATAGATCGTCGCCGCCGCGATCACGGCGGCGGCGAGCGCGCCGGAACCGATCAGCGCCTGGTTACGCAGCCGCAAGCTGCGGCCCGGATCGAGCAGCCGGAGCCGGGCGCGCACCTCGGCGACGTCGGGTCCTTTCTTATAGGCGTCGCAAAATGCGCGGAGCGCGACATGGTCGTCGCTCGTCATGGCGCGGCGGTACGCCTCATCGCGCACCAGCAACGCGGCTTTGACGACTTTCGCCTCGGCGGCGTGCGCGCCCTCCGGGTAAGCGATGACAAAAGCGTCGAGCACCGCAAGCGTGTTGACGCGCAGCGCCGCAGCGAATGACCGCTCCTCGTCGGCGTGGTGCTTGGCCGCAGCTTCGAGGCGCCGGCGCTCCTCCGCGGCGCGCTCGCGCGCCTCTGCTTCCAATTGCTCCTTACGCGCCTCGGCCTCGGCTGCGCGCTCACGCGCCTGCGTTTCCGCGAGCTTTGTGCGCGTCTCGTCTTCGGCACGCTTCGCGGCCTCAGCAACCGCCACTCGCCGCTCTTCCGCGGCGCGGGTGGTGGTATCCGCCTCCCGCAAGCGGCGCTCCTCCTCGGCTCGCCGCTCCGCTTCGGCTCTCGCTTCGACTTCGTGCTGCGCTTCGATCTCCGTAAGCGCCTGTTGCAGCGCCTTGATCAGGCCCTGCGTGTCGGCACGGAAGCGCTCATGCGTCAACCGCACCGCGTTGCGCCGCGCCAGCGGCCGCAACGCTGTGGGCAAATCTTCCGGACGCGGCATCGGTGCGTCACCGACCAGGACCGGGATAACCCGCTTATCCTGGTTGAGCGCCGATTCGATTTCGATGCGGACGAAATCGTCGGGATCCTCCAGCCGCCGGTTGCCGGCGGCGTCGCGCGCCTCGACCCAGGTCCGGCCGATGACCGCGAGCAGGATATCGCATTCGCCGACCCGCTCGTTGAGGACGCCAACGAAATCGAGCCCGGGAGCGATATTGTCGACGTCCAGAAACAGTTGCTGCGGCGGAAAAACGTCCTGCAGCCGATCGAACAGGCGGCCGGTATTGCCTGGATCGTCACCGCGCCGATAATTGATGAATATCTTGCCGCTCATCCACCGCCACGCCCCCCCCGGCGTATGCTGCTGGCGCAAGAATAGCAGACCTTAGAGCACGGCTCAAAAGTGCGGCGGGGCCGGAAAAGCCGGGCTATTTCTGCAACCGCATGGTCAGAAGAAAAGTGGTGGCGGTGTAGGCGACGCCACTGACGTTGGAATTGAGCCAATCTTGCCGCACTTCGCCTTTGAGCTGGACCTCGCGGTTCATTTTATAGGTCAGGCCGGTGGCGGCAAAATAGTGGTTGTCGTTGCGGCCGAGCCCGGCATAGGCGTCGTTTTCGTAGCCGACCTGCCCGTTGGCAATGAGCCAGGTCCGCAGCGCGTGATCGACCTCGAGTGTGAAGGAGCGGCTGAACTCCCCCGACACGCCCTGCTGCGCTCGACTCTGTCACCAGCGATGTCGCGGTGAGTTTCGCCGTCGTCAGCGCGGTCGCCTGCCAGAGCAGCGAGCCGTCGAGCGTCGCGCCGCTGATATTCGGTAAGGTCGGATCCTGATAGTCGCGCGCCATGTAGCCGACCGCGATCTCGCCGGTGAGCGAACCGAACAGATTGAGATCGGCGCCGAGCTTGGCGCTGGAGCCGTTGGAATCGCGATTCTCGCCGAAATTGTCGACCGACGAGTCGTAGTTGCGCTTATCTTCGTCGATTTCGACGAATGGCTTCAGATCGGGATCGATCTCGTAACCGAGACGCAGAATGCCGGCATATTGATCGAAATTGCGATAGTCGAAGTTCGCCGTCGCGCCGTTGGTGAGTTGCGCGTTCGAATAGATCGAGCGGTCGATGGTGCCTTTGAGCGAAACATCGAAGCGGCCGAATTGCTGCGCCACGCCGAGCGTGGCGCCGGGCGCGGTGTCGATCGGCAGCGTGGCGAGGCCGGCCTGAATGTTCGGGCTGCCGGGATTGTCGGTCGAAATCAGCGTACGGCCTTCGAGCAGGATCTGGGTGTAGCGCGTGACATCGAGCGTGCCGTCAACCTTGGCGTTGAGGTAAGGCACGTTCAGCGACGGCTGGAAGTTGTTGTCGGGGTAATCGGTATAGGAACCGGTGATATCGGCAGTGAGCGAATTGCTCGACCAGTCGGAGCGCACGTGCAGTTCCGGCGCCACGATCAAATACAGCGAACTCGGTCCGCCCGGCGCTGCCTGCGGATTGGTATTGTATCCGGCCGAGAATTCGACCGCGGGCAGTATCAGGAATGCGCCTGCTTTGATGCCGAGCGCCTCATAGGGATCGCCGCCGGCGATCGGCAGCGTGCCGTGCGGCACGGTGCCAAGCGGCAGCGAAAGCGGCGGCGGCGTCCCCGGCGGCGGCGTCGTCGCGGAGCCTTGAAAATCTTCCGGCGGTGGAATCGGCAAGATCGCGCCCGGCCGGGCCGCGGCGGTGCGCGGATAAACCACCGCCGGCGGATTGCTGATCGGCAACTGATCCGGCACCGGCGGCAAGACCGCGCCGGGCCGGGCCGCGGCTTTTGCCGGGTAGACGACCGGCGCCGGTGGTTCCAGCAGGACCGGCGGCACCGACGACACTTGCGGCGGCGGCGCGGCGATCTGATCGAATGTGGTCTCGGGCGCAGGCGCGATGACCATGCCCTGATTTGGCGCCAGAGCGGGGCGTCTGGGTCGCACGTTGCTCGCGTTAAATCCGGTATCGCCGGCGCCAAAGCCGGTGGGGCTGCCATAAACCGGCGTCGCACCAATGCGCGAGGGCGTGGTGAACTGCCCGGCGGGAGGCGCCTGATCCGGCGGCAGCGTCGCCGAATTTCCCGGCGCTACGAAGCTCGGCGGCTTGGCCGGATTGCCCGGGAGGTTCGGCGCCAGAAGCTCATCGGCGTAGTCCTGATTGACAGTTTGCGCATTGCCCGGGCTCGGCGCGAACACCAGAAGCTCGGCGGGCACCATCGCAGCGGGACCAAAAATAATCCGGCCCACGACAACCAAGCCCAAGCCAGCCCGGCAGATGACCCTGCGTGGTCGGCAACGGCGCGGCACCTGCAACCTCCTCGCCCAGATGCGGCCTGTCCGCGCCACCGCGCAACGACGCGCCACGCGACAACGGGCACGGGCCGCCGGACGGCAGACCGATGGTTAACGGAGTTAAAACGGATATGGTTAACGAGAGGTTGATTGGGCCGGGGTCGGGATTTGCCCCGCTGCCTTTGGCCCAGCGCAGCGGATTCTAGGCTTTCCGCTCGTAACGCCGCCACGCCGGCACCAGAAGTACGACAAAGACGACGAAAACGGCCGCTTCCGCCGGCCACGGCCAGTGCGCCACCGACGCAACAATACCAACCAGAACGGCGGCGAAACCGAGCCACAGCGCAAACCGGCCGGGACGAAGCGCCTCAAGCGCAAACAACACCAGCGCCAGCACGAACCAGGTCCAGGAAACGAGCGAACCGTTGACCAACATCAGCCGCTCGCCCTCACACCCAGCCTTTGAGCTCGCGCATCGCCAGCTGCCAGATCATCAGCATGCCGGCTTCGCTGTCGTTCAGGCACGGTATGGCCACGAAATTCTGGCCGCCGGCACGCTTGAACACCCGCGCGTTCTCGACCGCGATCTCCTCCAGCGTCTCCAGGCAATCGGCGGAAAATCCCGGCATCACCACGGCGATATTCTTTACGCCCTTCTTGGCGAGCGCCTTCACCGTATTGATGGTGGCGGGCTCAAGCCATTTGGCTCGGCCGAAGCGGGACTGGAACGTCAGCATCAATTTGTTCTCGTCGAGCCCCATTTGCGCGCGCAGGAGCTGCGTGGTGCGCACGCATTGGCTTTCGTAGGGATCGCCTTTGTCCACATAGTCCTTCGGCATGCCGTGAAAGGACGCGACGATCACGTCGGGCGCAAAAGGCAAATTCCTCAGCTCAGCCTTGAGCGATGATGCCAGCACCTCGATGTAATAGGGGTCGTCGTAATATGGCGGCAGAATGCGCAGCGCCGGCTGACGCCGTTGCCGCATCATGAAGCGGAACACCTCATCGCCCACGGTCGCGGTGGTTGCCGCCGAATATTGCGGATAGAGCGGCATGATCAGGATTCGTTCGCAGCCCCAGGTCGCCATCACTTCGAGCCGCGACGCAATCGACGGCGATCCGTAGCGCATCGCCCAATCGACGATGACATGCTTGCCGAGCGGCTCGAGAATACTGCCGAGCTTCTCGGCCTGCGAACGGGTAATGGTCTTGAACGGCAACTCGTCCTTGTCGCGGTTCCAGATTTGCCGGTAATCGCGGACTTTGCGCCGCGACCGGATCGGCAGGATGATGCCGTTGAGCACGATCTTCCAGAGCAGCGAAGTCTTTTCGATGACGCGGCGGTCGGTCAGAAACTCCTTCAGGTAACGTCGGATTGCGGCCGGGGTCGCCGCATCGGGTGTGCCAAGATTGACCAAGAGCACGCCGATGCCGGTTGCCACTTGCGTGGCCGCCGCATTTGCCGTGTCGGGAGCAACCGGCGCACTTCCAGCAGGCGCCAGCGGCACGCTCGACGGCGCCGCATCGGGCAACGTCGCGGGCTCTGGCGGCGCGATCGCCGGAGCCGGCAAAGGCGCCGTCAGCGCGCCGTCACTGGCAGAACTGGGACTCGCACTGGACGGAATGTCGTCCATTATCGATGCTCCGCTTTTTACGCCCGGATCGAACGCAAACGCCGAGGTTACTCGGCCGCCTTGAGCAGCACCGGCGCACCGGCGCGGAATTGCTCCAGCAACGCCGCCTCGTCGGCTTTGGCCGCGGCAAGATGCTGTTGCTTGACGTGACCGAAACCGCGGATTTTCTCCGGAATCACGGCGAGACCGATCGCGAGGTGATGGTTTTCGGGCGACAGCCTGGCGAGCACCTCGTCGAGTATCGCCTCGTAATCGGCGATCAGTCCACGTTCGGTGCGGCGTTCGAGGGAACGGCCGAACGGATCGAGGGCCGTGCCACGCAGGAATCTCAGCCCGGCAAGCATGTGGAACGCAGGCATCAGCCACGGTCCGAAGCTCATCTTACACGGCAAACCGGTCGCCTTGTCGATGCGGGCGAACAGCGGCGGCGCCAGGTGAAACTCGAGACGCAGATTGCTGCCGTCAAACTCGTTGGCGACCTGTTTCAAGAACGCGCCGTCGGTGTAAAGCCGCGCAACTTCGTATTCGTCCTTGTAGGCCATCAGCTTGAACAGATAGCGCGCCACCGCGTCGGCAAGCCCGTCTTTGCCCGGGGCGCGGCCGGCCTCAACCGCCCTGACCTTTTCGACCGTGACCCGATAGCGGCGTGCGTAGGCGGCGTTTTGATAGGCCGTGAGGAATTTCACCCGCCGTTCAATCGTCTCATCCAACGATTCCGACAGGTGTTCGGCATCGCTGGCGATCGCCGCTGCGGGCTTCGCCAGGGCCTCGACGCCGGCGCGATCGAGTACGGCGCGGCGGCCCCAATGGAACGCCGACCGGTTCATGGCGACGGCCTCGCCGTTCAATTCGATGGCCCGCTCAATGGCGGCAGCCGACAACGGAATGGCGCCGAGCTGATAGGCATAGCCGACGAGAAACATATTGGCGCCGATCGACTGGCCGAACAGCGCATTGGCGATCCGCGTCGCATCGACGAAATGCGCCTTGTCGCGGCCGGCATCGGCGGCGATGGTGCGCTTGAGCCGCTCGCTCGGCAGCGAGAAATCGGCGTCGCGGGTGAATTCGCCGGGCAGGAACAGATCGGTGTTGACGACCATCTCGGTCGCGCCATGCTTTACGGTCGCGAGCACCTTTTGCGTCCCGGCAACCACGATGTCGCCGCCAAGCACGAGATCGGCACGGCCGGCAGCGACGCGGATGGCGTGAATGTCTTCCGGCTTTTCGGCGAAACGGATGTGGCTGAACACCGCGCCGCCCTTCTGCGCCAGACCGGCCATGTCGAGCACGCCGACGCCGCGGCCTTCGAGATGCGCCGCCATGCCGAGTATGCCGCCGACGGTGACGATGCCGGTGCCGCCGACGCCGGTGACGATGATATTGTAGGTGTGGTCGATCGCCGGCAGCTTGCGGGTCGGGCAATTGCGGCAGATCATGATCGGCGGCAACGCCGGTGCCCTTCTTAAGCTTGGCGCCATGCACGGTGACAAAGGACGGGCAAAATCCCTTGACGCAGGAAAAGTCCTTGTTGCAGCTCGACTGGTCGATGGTGCGCTTCCTTCCCCATTCGGTTTCGAGCGGCTGCACCGAGACGCAATTCGATTTGACGCCGCAATCGCCGCAGCCCTCGCAGACCAGTTCGTTGATGATGACGCGCTTGTCGGGATCGGGAAAGGTGTGACGCTTGCGGCGGCGGCGCTTTTCGGCGGCGCAGGTCTGATCGTAGATCAAGATCGTGACGCCATCCACCGCGGCAAGCTCGGTCTGCACCGTGTTGAGATCGTCACGGTGATGGATGGTCAGGCCCGCCGGCCATGCAGTGTCGCGGGGATATTTGTCCGGCTCGTCCGTCACGACGACGACGCGCTTGGCGCCCTCCGCCGCAACCTGGCGCGCCACCTGCGGCACGGTCAGGCCGCCGTCATTGGCCTGACCGCCGGTCATCGCCACCGCGTCGTTGAACAGGATTTTGTAGGTGATGTTGGTGTTCGAGGCGATCGCGGCGCGGATCGCCATATAGCCGGAGTGGTTATAGGTGCCGTCGCCGAGATTCTGGAATACGTGCTTGCGCTTTGAAAACAGCGCTTCGCCGATCCAGTTGGCGCCCTCGCCGCCCATATGGGTGTAGCCGAGCGTCGAGCGGTCCATCCACTGCGCCATATAATGGCAGCCGATACCGGCATAGGCACGCATGCCCGCCGGCACCACAGTCGACGTATTGTGCGGACAGCCCGAGCAGAAATACGGAATGCGCTGGGCGACATCCTTGGTTGCGGCGGCGATGCGCTGGAGTTCCTTGAGCCTTGCCACACGTCCGGCAATGTCGTCGTTGCGGTGATAGTTCAAGAGCCGTTCGCCGAGGCAGATCGCGACTTCGTTGGGATCGAGCGCACCCTTGACCGGGAACAGCCAGTTGCCCGCTTCGTCTTTCTTGCCGATGCAGATCGGCTGATTGGCGGTGCCGTAGAGTTCCTCGCGGACCTGGACTTCGAGCAGCGAACGTTTCTCTTCGACGACGATGATGAGACTGAGCCCGTCGGCGAATTCGGCCAATTCGCGGCGGCTCAACGGCCAGGCGCAGCCGACTTTATAGAGCCGGATGCCGAGCTCGTTGCATTTGATTTCGTCGATACCGAGCTCATCGAAAGCCTGGCGGACGTCGAGGTAGCTTTTGCCGGTGGTGATGATGCCGATCTTCGGATTGCGCCCTCCCGACGTAATCGTGCGGTTGAGCTTGTTGGCGCGCACGAAGGCGAGCATGGCGTCGCGCTTGTAATCGTGCAGGCGCGCTTCCTGCGTCAGGATCGGATCGTTGAGCCGGATATTGAGGCCGCCGTCCGGCATGCGGAAATCGTCGGGAGTGACGATGTTGATGCGCTCGAGACTGGCATCGATCGCCGCCGTCGAATTCGATCGTCTCGTGCATGGTCTTGAGCGCGGTCCAGGCGCCGGTGAAGCGCGACATCGCCCAGCCATAGAGACCGTAATCGAGCACCTCCTGAACCCCGGCGGGATTGAGGATCGGAACCATGACGTCGATGAAGTGGTATTCGGATTGATGTGCGGTGGTCGAGGATTCGGCGGTGTGGTCGTCGCCCATCAGCGCCAGGACGCCGCCGTGCCTGGCCGAGCCGGCGAAATTGGCGTGGCGGAAAACGTCACCGGTGCGGTCGACGCCGGGGCCTTTGCCGTACCACATGGCGAAAACGCCATCGAACTTGCCCTCGCCGCGCAATTCCGCCTGTTGCGAACCCCACACCGCGGTCGCCGCGAGGTCCTCATTGATGCCGCCTTGGAACTGGATGTCGCTCTTTTCGAGAAACGACCGGGCGCGCTGGAACTGGCTGTCGAGGCCGCCGAGTGGGGAGCCGCGATAACCGCTGACATATCCCGCGGTATGGAGGCCGTTGCGGCGGTCGAGCTCTTTTTGCATCAGGCAGAGCCGCACCAGCGCCTGAAACCCGGTCACGAACACGCGGCGTTGGCCGAGGTCGTATTTATCGTCGAGTTTGACGTCGCGCAGCGCCATTACCATACGCCTCCAAAGGCGGAGTTTGCCCTTACGGACGCGAGATTGCCAGAGGGCAGGCTATGTTGCGGGATATGGGAGCGTGACGTCGGCCGCGCAATGCTAATGAATTGAAGCCGCACGCAAATTTCCCGCTGCCTTGGCCGCTGCACGGGGTGCAGGCCGTTCGCGTCGCGCACCGCCTCAAGGCGTGACCGAACTCAAGCGACGGAAGGCTCTGCCACGATCGACAAGCGGCCTCGCGTGTTCCAAGCCGGTGTCACGGAATACCGCCGCCACGGATCCGAGAAAGCCATATCCCGTCTTGGCCACGGAAGCCGCACTTACCGCGCAACGGCACAACAACGCCATGAAATTTCCCAGGCGGCGGACAACCGGAGAACAAAGCTGGCGGCGGCCGGTTCGCGGATGAAACAATCCAATCGGCGGAGGCAACAAAAAGCCTCCGAGCAATCGGCGGCGCGGTTCCATCTTACCAGTTGCTGCGCTGCACCAGAAAATATCGCCGCGTCAGGCCGTAACCGCCCCGGCATCGATCTCACAGCATCCGGACGTGTAATCGGACATGACGGTTTCGCGACATCCACTTGTCCGCGCTGGCGAATTTCCAAATCGAAGTTCCGACGGCAATTAACCTTTCTTAAGTATTAAAATTGACGTTTAACGTCCTCTTAATCATTATTAACCGATCGTAAATGCTGCGGTAAGTGAGTGAGGCCATGTCAAATGCGGTTTCGTATGTCGCCAGTAATCTCGCAACGATCTCCTCTACTCCGGAACTGAAAAACGAACCCGCCACCCCAAGCGAACACCAAAACCGAATATCCCCAGGCGACGACAGACGCGCTGCCGGCGCGACCAAACAATTCAAAGAAACGCCGCCGTTAGATCCGGCCCTCCGCGCGCAGGCGGAGAAAGTCTTGCGCACGTTCAATACCTGGGCATTCAAACGCGAGCAGCCATCCGATCCGCAATTGATGGTGCGGATGATCGCCGAAGCAATGGCAGCGAAAGTGGCCATTCCGTTCGTGCTGTATTGGGGCAAGGGTCCGCGGCACGAAAGCGGCGCGCACGAAATCCAGTGCCTCGATTTTCTCGGCGCGCTCGCGGCCCGCGTGAAGAACGTTTACTGCCATGGCGCGGCGATCAAGCTGCTGCTGACCGATACCCATGCCGAATTGAATGGACATTGCCGCGAGCACATTCAGCGCTATTTCGACGACATCAAAGTAATCGCCGAGCAACGCGGCTTCCAAACCTGCTGGCTCGGCCATCTCGTCAAGGCCGCCGGCAATCTGGCGACCGCCGCTCCGATCGAAGAGGCCGTATCGGAAGCAACATTGTCGAGCCTGATTGCAAGCGCGCAGAAATGGTATCACGGCCGCGGCACGCCGCAGGAAGGCGCTTTGACCTATCTGCGCATGAATTTGATCGAGCAACGCGTCGTTGAAAGGGCATTTCCCGATTCGATCTTCATCACCTTCAACGGCAGCGAGCTCCGCAGCCTGTTCCCGCGGCAATTGCCCATCTTCTACATGTACTCGCTGCGCCGCGGCGTAGCCGTCAAGCCATGGTTTTTGCCCGCCGAGACCAAGAATGGAGAGGCCAGCCTCGAGCGGGCAAATCCGCCGCTGCTTACTAACTAGTCCGCGATTTTTTGTTGTTCCGGTTCGGATGCTGTTGTCATGCTCGAGTACCGAGTACTTCCGGCAGGAGACACGGCGCTGGTCGTCGAGTTCGGCGATCGCATCGATCGTGAGCTCAGTGCCGCTGTGCTGTCGCTCGCGCAGGCTCTGGACGCGGAGCGCATTCCGGGAATCGTCGAGACCGTACCGACGTTCCGCTCGCTGATGATTCATTATGAGCCGCTGACGCTTGCCGCGATCCCGCTCATCGAACGGATCGATGGATTGATGCAGAAACTCCGGGCGAACGACGTCGTTGGCCGCGTCTGGCACTTGCCGGTCTGTTACGATCCGAGTTTCGCCATCGATCTGGACGATGTCGCGCGCCGGACCTCGCTTTCCCGACAGCAGGTTGTCGAACGCCACAGCGGGCCGGTCTATCAGGTCTATATGCTCGGCTTCCTGCCCGGTCAGGCCTATATGGGGGAAGTCGCGGCCGAGTTGGCGCTCGACCGGCTGGAGACGCCACGGACCAGTATTCCGGCCGGCTCGCTGGCGATCGCGGCCAGGATGTCGTGCGTCTTTCCGCTCGAGACCCCGTGCGGCTGGCGCGTGATCGGACGCTGTCCAATTCCGCTCTGGGACACGGTGCACGCCACGGCACTGCTCGCGCCCGCGGACAAAGTCAGGTTCGTGCCGGTCTCCGTCAAAGAATACGACACATTGGTCACCAGGGCTGCGCAAGGTGTGCTCAGAATCGAACCGGTGAGCGAATTCGTTGGAGCCGTGGCATGACGCCATCGCTTCGCATCATGACGCCGGGGCTTTCGACGACCGTCCAGGATCTTGGACGGCCCGGATTTCAACGTCTCGGGGTGTCGGTCGGCGGCGCGCTCGATCCGGTAGCCTTTCGCGCCGCCAATTCTCTGGTCGGCAATCCGCATAACACCGGGGCGCTGGAGGCGGTGTATATCGGACCGAGCTTCGCCATCGATGCCGATACTGCACGCTTGTCGTTTGTCGGCGCCGATGCGGCGATCGAGATTTTGGCGGACGCCGACGCCGCCAGCGGCGAGACCATCGCGCCAATGCGCAGCGTGCGCGTGCGGCGCGGCCAGATCGTGCGCGTCGGCTCCATCAAGAACGGTGCGACCCTTTACATCGCCGTGGAGGGCGGCTTCGACATCGAGCCGGTGCTCGGCAGCGTGTCGACCGACAGCCGCGGCAAAATGGGCGGCTGGCACGGCCGCGCGCTTCTCGAAGGCGACGCGCTGCCGCTTGCACGCGCTACGGCGAGCGAGCACGAGGAGGCCCGAAATCGACGGCCTCGATCTTGCCGCACCGCCACGCTTTCGCGCGGTGCTCGGGCCGCAGAGCGACTACTTCTCGGCCGACGAGATCGAACGCTTCTTTGCCGGCGAATATACCGTCAGCGCCGGTTCGAACCGCATGGGGATGCGCCTGCAAGGGCCGCCGATCCGTCATCGGCGCGGCTTCAACATCGTTTCCGACGCAATTGCGACCGGATCGGTCCAGGTGCCGGGAAGCGGACAGCCGATCGTGCTCCTGGCCGATCATCAGACCACGGGCGGCTATCCGAAAATCGCAACGGTCATCTCGGCGGACTTGCCGGCGATCAGCCGGTTGCCGATCGGTGCGAAATTCTCCTTTGCGCTGGCCAGTCTTGAGGAGGCGGCCGCCGCGCGCCGCAAGCTCGCAACAACGCTCGACGAGATCGGGGAGAAGATCGTCCGGCTGTCGCCCCCGGCGGCGGCGGTCGCGGCACGGCTCCTGGAAGTAAACCTCATCAGTGGCGTCTACGATGCAGCGGCGTGACGGGACCGGATCGGCAGTGATGGCGAACCGGCGCGGCGCAAGCGAGGATGGCGACGCCGCCCGGAACCGTGTGGTGCAAGGGATCATGTTCATGATCGGCGCCACGGTGATGTTCGCCATATCGAACGCTTTGAGCAAATGGGTCGTCGCCGACTATCCGGTCGGCGAAGTCATGTTCGCCCGTTCGATCACTTCGCTGATCGTGTGTGCGAGCTTCATGCTTCCGGTAACCGGCTTGTCCGTTTTTGCGACCCGCCGGGTACGCGATCATATTGCACGCGGAGCGTCGCAAGCGATCTCGCAGACGTTTACGGTCATCGCTTTCAGCTTGATGCCGCTTGCCGGCGCCGTCGCGATCAATTTTTCGGCGCCGCTGTTTTCGGGGCTGATCTCGGTGCTGTGGCTGAAGGAGCGTGCCGGACCGGCGCGCTGGGGCGCACTGCTGGTCGGCTTTGTCGGCGTACTCATTGTCGTCAAGCCCGGCAGCAACTCAATCCAGCTCGGCGCTCTTTTCGCGCTGGCAAATGCGATCATGTACGGCAGCGTCACGGTGGCGGTGCGGGGCATGAGCAAGACCGAAGTCCGCCAACACCTTGCTGATGTGGCAAATGGTCTGCCTCGCCGTGATGCACTCGTTTCTGCTCGTTTTCGGATTCCGCTGGCCGACGCCGCAACACGCCGCGCTGTTCGTTTCGATGGGCGTAGCCAACGCCGCGGCTCAGTATCTCTGGACCCGGGCGCTGCATGCCGCGCCGGCCACGGCGGTGTCGCCGTTCTATTATTTCCTTTTGGTGTGGACCATGTTCATCGGCTTCTTTGTCTGGGGCGACGTGCCGACGGCCGGGCTGCTGCTTGGATCGGGGATCGTCGTCGCTTCCGGGCTATTCCTCCTCTATCAGGAGGCCCAGCGCGGCAAAGCCGCCCCCGCGGTCCCGCCGGCTCCCAAGGCCATCGCGGTCCGGAACGCGTAGAGTTCCCGTTACCTGGATTTCGAGAGACCGGGGGCGCAAGCGCCGCTCCCGCGGTTAAGCCGCCATTATCTTTTTGGTCGACCGTTCGGCTACAATTTCGGCCAGTTCCTCGAAGGGCACCGGCTTGCCGAACAGGTAGCCCTGCGCACTGTCGCAGCCCAAGGCCTTAAGGAAATCCCGCTGGATGACCGTTTCGACGCCTTCCGCGGTGACCGTCATGCCAAGCGCGCGCGCAATATTGAGGACCGCCTGGATGATGGCAACCTGATCGCTGCGCGTGGCGATGTCGGTGACGAAGCTGCGGTCGATCTTGATCTTGTCCAGCGGAAATTTTCTCAAATAGCTCAGCGCGGAATAGCCGGTACCAAAATCGTCGAGCGCGATGCAGACCCCGAGTTGCCGCAGCCGGCGCAACATGGAGATGATTTTCTCGTTGTTCTCCAGCAGTACACTCTCGGTGATTTCAAGCTCGAGCCGATGCGGCGCCAATCCGCTCGACACCAGCGCGCGCTGTATGACGTCGACCAGATCGGGCGCCGCGAACTGCACCGGTGAGAGATTGACGGCAAGAGTCAGATGGGCGGGAAGCGTGGCGATCTTGCCGCAGGCTTCGATCAGCGCCCATTCGCCGAGTCGCGTCATCAGTCCGGTATCTTCCGCAATCGGTATGAAATCCGACGGCGGCACAAAACCCTTAGTCCGATGATTCCACCTGGCGAGCGCCTCGAAGCCGGTGACGCTGTTGTCTTCGAGATTGACGATCGGCTGATAGCGCAATTCCAGTTCGTTGTGCTCGATTGCTTCGCGCAGGTCCGTTTCGATCTGGCGCCGATCGGTCAGCTCCTTGGTCATTGACGGTTCGTAGAACTGGTAACCGTCGCGGTTGCGTTCCTTGGCCGCATAAAGCGCGAGATCGGCCGCCACGACCAGGTCGTCGGCGCTCTCAGCGTCGGTCGGGCTGACCGCGATGCCGATGCTGATGGTTGTGCGGACACGGTAGCCGCTGAGATCAAACGGCTCGCGGATCGTTTTTATGAGGCACTGCGCGAGATCGTCGAGCGCGGAACGGGTGTTGACGTAGCGGGCAATGACGGCAAACTCGTCGCCGCCGAGCCGGGCCATCACGTCCGTCGAGCGGAGTGAAGCCCGCAGCCGCTGCGCCGTTTCCTGCAAAAGTAGATCGCCGACCCGATGACCCAACGTGTCGTTGATAATCTTGAAGCGGTCGAGATCGAGAAACAAAACCGCATATTCGATCTTATCGCGCCCTTCAGGCCCGGCATGACGCTGATCCTCCAGCTCGATCAGCGCCGAACGAAAACCGCGGCAATTCAACAGCCCGGTCAGGGAATCCTCTGAGGCCAGCCGGGCCATCATCTCCAGCGTTTGTTCCAGTTGCCTGGACTTCTGCCGCGCATTCCCCTCGGTGCGGAAGATCAGTTCCATCGCCGCGAGGATGATGAGGGTCAGTATGGCCGCAGCAATGCAATTCATGCGCAGGTCGGCATAAGAGCCGGCTATGACTTCGTTCTTGTCGAGGCTGACGCTGACCCAGAGCGGCTGACCTTTGACCTTGCGCAGCGCGATCAGGCGCGTTTGTCCGGTCAGGCGATCGCGCTCCTCAAACTGGCTATTGAACCGGGTCTGCATCCGGCTGAACAAGTCGGTGCCGGTGATGTCTTGACCCATCCGAAGTTCGCTGGATTGACCGCCGGCCGACCGGACCACGCCGTCACTGCCGATCAGCGCGATCGATCCCGACGAGGCCAGGTCGACCTTATTGTAGAATTCGGTGAAATGTTCCGGATCCAGCGAGGCGACGACAACGCCGCCGAACGAACCGTCGGCATTCAAAAACCGCCGCGAGAGCTGGACCGACCACTTATTGCTGACGCGACCGATCAGCGGCTTGCTGATGAACAGCCGGTCCTCTTTGCTGTTCACTTGCGCTTTGTAATGTTCGCGATCGCTCAAGTCCACAAACGGAGCCGGCTGCGGCCCAGCGGTGGAGGCGCGCATGATGCCGCGCGCGTCGATAATCGACACCTGAACCAGGATGTCGTTCGGCATCGCCGTGGCATGCAGAATTGTATTGTAGTCCGTCGTTTCCTTTCGCGCCTCGATATTGCTGCGCAGATAAAACAATATGTTGTCGAGCTCGTCGATCGATCGAAGAACGTTCTCTTCGAAGACCATCGCGAAGCCTTCGCTGGTGCGCTCGGCGTCCTTCAGGTCGCCGGAGACGTCCTGTGAAAATTTCAGGAATACCCCGGCCCATAACATCACGATGATGACGAGCCCAAGCATCGCGGAGCTGCGACGCTCGGCGAGCAGTTTTGGTAGCTGAGTTAGATGCAAATTCATTGACGGCCGCGGATCCGGTCGAAACTCAATGCAATCTAAGCCACTAGCGTTTCGACTTCTTTATTGCCGCGGGGGAATGCGTCCAAACATGGGAAGAAAAGGGTTAAAATTGACGTGTTTTCTGCAAAACGGCGCGCGCGAACGGTATTGGGCAATGCCGACTGCAGCGTTAAAGTTGCTTGTCACGGCGGCGGCAACCACGGATGCTTGGGGCGGCAATGGACCGCCGGCACAAACGCTCTCGGCATCCGACCAGTTCGGAGGTTAAGCCGTCTGCGACGCCGGACACTTCCGTCGCCTGTACCGGCCGGCGGAGGCCATTCTGCGCGGTGCGCAGGCGTGCTACGCTTCCGCTAATTCCACGTGGAGGACCCGGCCCATGAACCCGCATGTCAAACTCGCCGCCGTTTCGCAGGCAGATATTTCACCAGCGGAATGGCAAGCCCGCCTCGATCTCGCCGCGACCTATCGGCTGATCGCGCATTACGGCTGGGACGATGTCATCTACAATCATTCGTCGATGCGCGTGCCCGGCGAGGAGCGCAAGTTCCTGATCAAGCGCCACGAGCTGCTTTACACCGAGGTCACCGCGTCGAACCTCGTCAAGGTGAGCATGGATGACGATCTCGACGAATCCGCCGGCGTCAATCGTCCGGGATTTACGCTGCACGGCGGCGTGCTCTCTGCCCGCGCCGACGTCAATTGCGCCGTGCACGTGCATACCGACACCGGCATGGCGGTCTCCGGATTGAAACACGGCCTGCGCATGGTGTCGCAGCCGGCGGTGCGCTTCCACAATCGCATCGGCTATCACGATTACGAAGGCATCACCGAGGATTTCAGCGAGCGCGCCCGCATCAACAAGGCGCTCGGCAAAAACCGCGCGCTGATCCTGCGCAATCACGGGCTGCTTACGGTCGGCCAGACCGCGCGCGAGGCCTTCGTGCTGATGAAGGCGCTGCTCGAAGCCGCCGATATCCAGATCAAAATGGAATCGACCGGCGGCCCGCTCGTCGAAATCCCGGCGGAGACCTGCGAGAAAGTCGCGCATCAATACGAGCATCACGATTCGGGCCGCGGCTCGGCCGACTGGCCGGCATATCAACGCATGCTCGACGCAATCGATACCGGCTGGCGGAATTGAGCGACGCGCGACGGTGAGGCGCGCAACTCCGCCGGCGCTTAGCCAAACTCCGCGGAAATCGCTTTCGCCAGTCCGATGACCTGCTCCGCGTGGTGATCGGCGAATGCCGCGACGGGCAGATAGCTCCGCGGCCACCGGACGCTGACGGCGCCAATGCCCTGCTTGCCGGCCAGGATCGGGGCGGCGATCGCGTGAAAGCCGCTTTGATCGGTCTGATTCGCGAGACGGCGCGCATATCCGTTGTTCCGCACCGCCGCGAGTTCCTGAAACAGCTTTTGTGGCGAAATCCGGTATCGCGACAGCGACCACAATTCCTGATCGCGCAGCGCCTCGATCAATTTCAATACGCGCTCGTCGGCAAGCGTCGACAGGTAACAAACTCCGCTGGCGGCCGCAAAAATATTCAGCTCCAGTTCCGGCCGATAGGGATCGCTGAAGCCGAATGGGCTGATCGTGCTGGTGGATTCGACGATCTGCATGCGGCCCTGATGATGAACATGCAAGTCGATGGGCCAGCGGATACTATCGTTTATTTGGAGCAGCAACGGCGTCGCGGCGTTGATGAGGCGCGCGACACTGCCCTGATGCGTCCGGTCGCCGCGGCGCGGAATTGAAATATTGGCCCGATAGACGCCATCGGCCAGACCACGGCGGACGAATTGCCGGCGCGTCAGCGTGGCCAGAAGCCGGCGCAATGTCGTCTTTGACAGGCCCGAGGCGCGATGCAACTCGTGCAACGGGCTCGGTCCCCGGACTGCGAGCAGTTCGAGAATGTCGATGGCCCGATCCAGCGAGCGCGTCTTACTTGTCGTCGGCAAGAAAACCGTCTGTCATTGCGGGCCACTGTGCGGCACGGGTATCGTCATTCATTGAACAAACCCGCCGATTGAGCAAGGGTCCCTCCCAAGGCCGCGAAACGAATGCGGCGCCTGCGCCAGAATTTCAAAAGAGGGTCGGGAACGAAACACCGGCCGAGACAATTCAGGGAGGTTGGGGTGAGGACAAGACACGCACGGCTTATCGGCAGGTTTATCGCGTTGCTATTTGTGGTGCTGGGCGCTGCCGTCATTTCACGGCATGCGCTTGCGCAAGCCTATCCCGCCCGATCCATTCGGGTCATCGTCGGCACCTCGGTCAGCACACCGCCGGACATCATCAGCCGCATCGTTGCAAGCGCGCTCAACGACAGCGAGGGATGGAGTGTCGTCGTCGAGAATAAACCCGGCGCCATGCATTCCTTGGCCGCGCAATACGTGCTCGCACAGCCCGCCGACGGCTACACCATCATGGCGGTCGGCCTGCCGACAACCGCTGCCCCGTCGCTTATTCCCAACACCGGGTTCAACCTTGAAACCGATTTTGCGCCGGTGGCTCAGCTCTCGACGTCCGGCAATGTGCTGGTCGTGAACCCGGCCATACCGGTAAAGACTGTCGCCGAGCTTGTCGCCTATTTGAAGCAGAATCCCGACAAGGTGACCTATTCGTCGGGCGGATTCGGAACACCGGCGCATCTCATCGGCGAACTCTTTAAACTGCAAACCGGCGTGAAGGTGACCCACGTCCCCTACAACGACTTTCCGCGCGCTATCACCGACCTTCTGCAGGGCGTCAACGCCTACCAGTTCATCACGGCGCTGCCGGTGATCGGCTTCATTCAGAAGGGCCAGCTGCGACCGCTCGCAGTCACGTCGGCCAAGCGCCTCCCGGCGCTGCCGGACGTGCCGACGATCGCCGAGGCCGGCTATCCGGGGTTGACGACCGAGGACTGGGTCGGATTTTCGGTCAAAAAGGGAACCCCGCCGGATATCATCGCTCGGCTGAACGGCGCCATTAACAAAGTGCTCAAGACGCCGAAGGTCGAGACGGCTTTCGAGAAAATCACCTCGCAGCCAGCGGGAGGAACGCCGGCCCAGTTCGGCGCTCTGGTCACCTCACAAGTCGCGCTGTGGGCCAAGGTCATCAAAGACGCCAACCTCAAAGTGCAGCAATGAGCGGAGCAGGCAAGTTTACCGTTACGCTGCTGGGGACCGGCATTCCGGTGCCCGACCCCGACCGGTTCGGCGCCAGCACTCTCGTCGAAGCCGGCGACGTAAAACTTCTGATCGACGCGGGCCGCGGTTCGGCGATCCGGCTATTTCAGCTCAAAGTGCCGCTTGGCCGCATCGACGCGCTGCTGCTGACGCATTACCATTCAGATCACACATCCGGCATTCCGGACGTATGGCTTACCGGGTGGCTTAAATCGTTTTTTGGCACGAGAAAGGCGCCGCTGCGCGTCATCGGACCGACCGGTGCAAAGGTCCTGATGGCAAAACTTGCCGAGGCTTATGCCACGGACATCAAAATTCGCCTGGCGGACGAAAAATTGCCACCCGATGGCATCGCCACGTCGGTCGACGAATTCGACAGCGACGGCGTCGTCTACGAGAGCAATGGCGTGAAAGTCATTGCCTTCGAGGTCGACCACGGCGATCTGATCAAGCCGGCCTATGGCTATCGGGTGGAATATGGCGGTCGCACCGCCGTCATTTCCGGCGACACCCGGTACAATCAAAATGTCATCAAATACGCCACAGGAGCGGATCTCTTGATTCACGAGGTCGCGGCGGCGCATCCCGCACTGATGCGCGAACTCTATATGCAGCGGATTCTTGGCCACCATATCACGCCGCAAGACGCCGGCCGGGTATTCGCGCAGGCCAAGCCCAAGCTGGCGGCCTATACCCATCTTGCTTTGCTCGGCAGCGATAAGCTCGCGCCTCCGACGCTTGACGATCTGATGTCCCAGACCCGCGAGACATATTCCGGACCGGTGGAAATCGGCGAGGACCTGATGGCATTCGACATCGGCGCCGACGTCACGGTGCGGCGGTTTCCCCGCTGATATCATGCAGATCAACGCCGGGCATTCCGGCACTTGGAGCCATTCGTGAAAAGACCGAATTTCCTGTTCTTCATCACCGACCAGCATCGCGCCGATTATCTCGGCTGCGCTGGCCACCCCGTTCTCAAGACGCCTTACATCAACTCGCTGGCGGCAAGCGGCGCCCGCTTCGACCGCTTCTTCGTCGCAAGCCCGGTATGCATGCCCAACCGGGCCACGCTATTGACCGGCCGGTACCCGTCCGCGCACGGCCTGCGCCACAATGGCAATCATCTGAGCCGCCGGGCCACAACCTTCGTCGAGGTCTTGCGCGAGGGCGGCTATCGCACGGCGCATATCGGCAAGAGCCATGTCCAGCCGATGACATCCCATCCGGCAATGCCGCGCGTTGACCCGAAGACACTCGGACTGCTCGACGAGGCCTGGAAGGACGATGGCGGCGACTACGGCGAAGAGACACCTGAGCGTTACGCCGGCACGAACCCTTACGCGTTCAAGCTGCCCTATTACGGCTACGACCACGTCGACATGGTCACCAACCACGGCGACCAGGCGCACGGCCATTACGATCAATGGCTGCGTTCGCAATCGCCGCAGGCGGACGCCTGGCGCGACCGCGCCAATCAGTTGCCACACAATTACGCGTGCCCGCAGGCGATCCGCACGCCGATTCCCGAGGCGCTCTATCCCACCGCTTTCATCCGCGACCGTGCGGCGGAGTGGCTGCACGGCACCAAAGGCAATGACCAACCGTTCTTCACCTTTGTGTCCTTTCCCGATCCGCATCACCCGTTCACGCCACCCGGAAAATATTGGGATCTCTATAAGCCGGAGCAGTTCGAGGTTCAGCTTCCCTTCGAAGCGCATCGCAATCCGGTTCCGCCCCTGCAATGGGCGCGCAGCCACATGCTCGACAATACGCAAGACACGCAATCGCAAATCGCCTTCATGGCGACGGAGCGCCAATTGAAGGAAGCCATGGCGCTGACCTGTGGCATGATCACCATGATCGACGACGCCGTTGGCGTGGTGCTCGACGCATTGCGAACGAGCGGCCATGTCGACGACACCGTCGTCATATTCAACTCCGATCACGGCGATTATCTGGGCGACTTCAACCTGCTGCTCAAAGGCGCGCTGCCGCTAAAAAGCATCACCAATGTTCCGTTCATTTGGAGCGACCCTGCGGGGCCCGGCAATTGCGTGCGGCACGCGCTGGCCTCGACCGCTGATCTCGCGCCGACAATCATCGCGCGCGCCGGCCTCAAGCCCTATTGGGGTATCCAGGGCCGATCGCTTCTGCCAGCGATCCGCGACGATGCGCGACCTCATGACGAGATCCTCATCGAATTTCAGGACGGAGCGCCGCGCCTCGGCTTTGCCGAACCGGCCTTTGTGCGCAGTCTCGTCACCGAGACCCACCGCATCACTCTCTACAAGGGCGAGACTTGGGGCGAACTGTACGACCTCGTCAACGATCCGAATGAGACGCACAATCTGTGGGACGAGCCGTCGCAAGCGGCAACGCGGGCGCGCCTCACCGAACGGCTGGCGCAGGCCATGATGGACGCTGTCGACCAAAGCCCGCGTGCATTGCGCCGGGCCTGAACGGCAAAAAACGAAATTGGGAGGAAATGCCGATGGACGGTAAACGGATGAGAAACCTGCTTTCACGCCGCGGCTTTGTGCTGTCGGGACTTACCGCGACGCTCGCCCTGGATACGACGGCGCGCGCGGACGGGCTCTTGACGTTCGTCTCGCCATTCGAGGCAGGCAGCGCTCCCGATCTCTACACGCGGATTGTCGCCCCCGAAATGGGAAAAATCCTCGGCCGTCCTGTTATCGTCGAGAACAAGCAGGGCGCCGGCGGCAACATCGCCGCGGAATATGTTGCGCGCAAGCCGGCCGACGGTTCCACTATCATGGTCGGCACGGCGGCCTTGTGCGAAATCAATCCGCTGGTCTTTGACAACCTGCATTGGTCGATGAAGGACTTCACGCCGCTGGTGAAGGGCGTGCAATCGCCGCTGGTTCTGGTCACCAATCCGAGCGTTCCCGCCAAGACGCTCGATCAGGTCGTGGCCTGGGTAAAGGCCAATCCCGGCAAGCTCAATTATGCCTCCTATAGCCCGGGAGCGCCGGGCGACTTTTTGGGCGCCCAACTCAACCACACATTCGGCCTCGATCTCGTCGCCGTTCCCTATCACGGCTCGGCGTCGCAGGTCAGCGCGCTGATCGCGAACAATTCCCCGCTCGGCTTCGCACAGACACAGAACTCGCTGCCGTACATCAAAAGCGGCGCTCTCAATGCGATCGCGATCACGAGCCCGGACCGATTCCGGCTGCTGCCCGACACGCCAACGTTCCGCGAGCTCGGCCATCCGGAGTTTACGACTTTGGTCTGGTTCGGCCTGCTGACGCTGGCCGCGACGCCGAAGAACATCATCCAGGACCTGATGGCCGCCGGCGTGAAAGCGCAGCAGGAACCGAGCGTGCGCGCGCCGCTATTGGCCCAGGGCTACGATTTGCCCGACGAGAGCGGCGATGCCTTCGCCACATCCATTGCCGAAGGCACCGCGCATTGGGCCGGCCTTGTCAAATTGACCGGCTTCAAGGCGTCGCACTAGAGCGCAATCGCTTCATTTTGAATCGATTGACGCTCTAGCGTTCTGATGGAGCGTGATCTTTTCGGGAAACCGGCGTCCACCCCCGGATCAAGTCCGAGGGCAAGCTTTTTCCGCATCATGCTCCAACTCGGAGGCTTTACTTCGCCGGCGCGTATTTGCCGCCGGTCTGCTTGGTATGCACGCCTTCCGCGCCGCTCTGCTTGTGCTGCAGGCGCGTGATGCGCGCCCAGGTGCGCTTGAGATCGTCGCGTATCGTGATGTGCAGCGTGCCGCAGCCTTCGCAGGTCAGCTCGATCTTGTCGCCGTCCATGAACGGATTAAGCCCGCGATGGTTGGTGCCGGTCGCCAGAATATCGCCGGGCAGCAGGGTGTGGATCGCCGTGACCCATTCGATGCAGCGCGGGATTTTGTGCGCCATGTCGTCGGTGTTGAAGTTCTGATACACGACGCCATTGTTGGTCAGCATGATCTGCAGCTTTTGCGGATCCTTGATCTCGTCCTTGGTGACGATGTAGGGACCGATCGGCGCAAAAGTGTCGCGCGATTTCATCTGATAAAACACGTTGGTCGGCGGCACCACGCCGCGAGCCGAGCCGTCGATGAAATTGGTATAGCCGAACACGTATTTCATCGCGTCCTTGGCCTGCACATGCGAGGCCTTCTTGCCGATGACGACGGCGATCTCCGCCTCGCCTTCGAAGACGCTGGCCGCCATATCGGGCAACACCATAGTGCCGCGGTCACCGATGACCGCGCTCGGTGACTTCATGAAGGCGTTGATCGGCGCCGGCTCCGGCAGGGTGCCGTCCTCCATGTAGTTCACCGCCATGCAGATGATATTCTCGGGCTTCGGCAGCGGCGAGCGAAGCTTGGCCTTGGCGAGCGGCTTGCCCTTGCCTTTCTTGGCGGCGGCCGCGAGCTTGCCCTTGTAAGTGCTCCACTTCTCGATCACGCCGCGGATCACGTCCTGCGGGCCGAGCGCCTTGATGCCTTTGGTCGCCGACGAGACGTCGACGATCTTGTCGCCGACCACGACGCCAAGCTTGTAATCGTCAAAAAACGCGAGTTTCATTTGTGCTCCTTGGAGTTTCTTTCAGGAAATAAGATTGATGCGACTGATCGCGACTTCATCGCGATCGATTAAGACTTATGCGAAAGGAGAAGGCCGGAAGCAAGCACCCTCCTTACACCCTGTTGCCCGCACTCCAGGTCCAGAAATCGCGGCCTTCTTCGCGTAAGAAGCGCGCCAGCACCATGTTGTGCACCTCGGACGCCCCGTCCACCAGGCGCGCGGCGCGCGCGGCGCGGTAGATCCATTCCAGGATGGTGTCCTTGGAGTAGCCGCGGGCGCCGTTGAGCTGGATGGCGGTATCGGCGGCCTCGTGCAGCGTGTCGGCAACGTGGACTTTGGCCATTGAGACTTCCTTGCGCGCGCGATCGCCCTGATCGAGCTTCCAGGCCGCATGCATGGTCAAGAGCCGGCCGATCTGGATGCGTTGCGCCACCTGGCCGAGTTTTATCTGTACGCTCTCGCGGTCGGCGAGTTTTATCCCAAATCCCTCGCGGTCGTTGACGTAAGCTTGCGCGATTTCCATGCAGCGCTTGGCTTGACCGAGCCAGCGCATGCAGTGGGTAAGCCGCGCCGGGCCAAGCCTGATCTGGGTAACTTTGAGCCCGTCGCCGACGCCAAGGAGCACATTCTCGTCGCCAACTTCGAGGCCGTCGAATTCAAGCTCGCAATGTCCGCCGTGCTCCTCCGGTCCCATGATCCCGATGCGGCGCGCGATACGCCAGCCGGGCTGATCGCGGTGATAGAGGAAAGCGGTGAGCCCGCGGCGCTTGTCGTCGGAGGTGCGCGCCACGACGATGAAATGTGCAGCAGCAGCAGCGCCGGTGATGAACCATTTGCGGCCACGGATCACCCATTTGCCGTTCTTCTTCTCGGCGTAGGTGCGGATCATGCCGGGATCGGAACCGCCGCCCGGCGCCGGCTCGGTCATCGCGAAAGATGATTTGGCCTTGCCCTCAACGACCGGCCGCAGCCACCATTCCTTTTGCGCCGGCGTTCCGGCGCGCGACAAGAGATTCATATTGCCGTCATCCGGCGCCGAGCAATTGATCGCCAACGGGCCGAATACCGAGCGCGCGGCTTCTTCGTAGACCGCCGCCCAGGCGACGATCGGCAACGCCATGCCGCCGAATTCCTTCGGCGATTGCGGCGCCCACAGCCCGGCCTTTCTCGCTTGGTCCTGAATCGGCGCGAGCCGGGCGAGCGGGATGTTCTCGTGCTCGGAAAAATTCTGCGGGTCGGATTCAAGCGGCAAGACGCGCGTTTCGATAAAGGCGCGGGTGCGCTGCCGCAAATCCTCGATATCTGGCGGAAGGGTAAAGTCCATGCCGGCGCACCCCCAATTGATTTCTATCAAGCCTGGAATACAGGAATATTTGTGTGGCTTGAGGGTTATACTGGAGCGACGGGCGGGGTGGGAACCCAAGGTGAATGCGATGATGCAATTGGCACTCGGATTGGCCGGCGTTGCGGCGGCGTTATGCCTGGAAATCCCTTCCAGCCAAGCGGGTTACGGCGATGCGCCGTGGTGCGCGGTGATCAATATCGGCACCGGCGAAGTGTACTGGGACTGCCAATACCAGACGTTCGATGCCTGCGTGCCGAATGTGATCGCCGGCAATCGCGGCTTTTGCAACGTCAATCCCACTTATGTACCCACCGCAGCCGCACCGCGGGGGCGCGTCAAGCACTATACGCGTCGTCACACGCCTGAGCATTCGTAGCCTCCTCGGACGGGCTTACGCATTGACGTTCGCTTCTTTCGTCTGAAGTCCGGACGAACGCGCGCATTGCTGGCCGCCAGCGGCGGTGCGACAATGACGCCGGACACCGGGCCGGATTCCATGCTCGATTCACCCTCTGCCGCAGTGCCGCAGTTTTCACTCGATGCCGACCAGATCGCGGTACGCGATATGGCGCGCACATTTGCCGACGAAGTTTTCGCACCGAGCGCGATTGCCTGGGACGAAGCCAGGCATTTTCCCGTCGCCGAAATGCGCGAGGCGGCCGCGCTTGGCATGGGTGGGGTTTTCATTGCCGAGGATGTCGGCGGCGCAGGTCTGTCGCGGCTCACCGCAACCTTGATCTTCGAGGCGCTGGCAACCGGCTGTCCGACGGTCTCGGCCTATATGTCGATCCACAATATGACGTCGTGGCTGATCGACGCCTTCGGTTCGCAAGCGCAGCGCCGGCAGTGGCTGCCGAAACTGTGCAGCATGGAGTTGCTGGCGAGCTACTGCCTGACCGAACCCGGCGCCGGCTCCGATGCCGCAGCTTTGACGACGCGGGCCGTGCGCGACGGCGACCATTATGTGCTCAACGGGCAAAAGCAGTTCATCTCGGGCGCCGGCGCGGGCGATCTCTATGTGGTGATGGCGCGAACCGGCGGCGAAGGCCCGTCCGGGATTTCGGCGTTCATCGTTCCCGGCGACAGCGCCGGCATCTCGCTGGGCGCCAACGAGCGCAAAATGGGCTGGAACGCCCAGCCGACGCGTGCCGTCATATTCCAGGACGCGCGGGTCCCGGCCGGCAACCGGCTCGGCGAAGAAGGCTCGGGATTCAAGATTGCGATGGCCGGCCTCGACGGCGGCCGGCTCAACATCGCCGCCTGCTCGCTCGGCGGGGCGCAATCGGCGTTCGAAAAGACGCTCGCCTACATGAAGGAGCGCAAGGCCTTCGGCAAACGGCTCGACGCGTTTCAGGCGCTGCAGTTCCGCCTGGCGGATATGGCGACCGCGCTTGAAGCGTCGCGCGCTTTGCTCTGGCGCGCCGCCGCGGCGCTCGACCGCAACGACGCCGACGCGGTTCAACTCTCCGCCATGACCAAGCGCTTCGTCACCGACGCCTGTTTCGACGTCGCCAACCAAGCGCTGCAATTGCACGGCGGCTACGGCTATCTGTCGGAGTACGGCATCGAGAAGATCGTGCGCGACCTGCGCGTGCACCAGATTCTCGAGGGCACCAACGAGATCATGCGCGTCATCGTGGCGAGACACCTTGTCGGACGATGAGCGAAAAGGCTTTGCAGCAAGGCGACATTCTGGTTCGCGAAGTGGGTGCGCTGCGGCGGATCACGCTGAACCGGCCGCAGGCGCTCAACGCGATCACACTCGACATGGCCGTGACCATGACGGCGCTTTTGCGATCATGGGCGGACGACCCCGTGGTGGGTGCGGTGATGATCGACGGCGCCGGCGAGCGCGCCTTCTGCGCCGGCGGCGATATCCGCGCGCTCTATGACGCGGCGAAGTCCGGCGATTCGCTCCCGGCGCGATTCTGGGCGATCGAATACAGGCTCAACGTCCTGATCGCGCGCTATCCGAAACCGGTGGTCGCGATCATGGACGGACTGGTGATGGGCGGCGGCGTCGGGCTTTCTGCCCATGCCGCGCATCGCGTCGTGACGGAACGCTCTGCGGTTGCCATGCCGGAGGTCGGCATCGGATTTTTTCCTGACGTCGGTGCATCGTTCCCGCTGACCCGCGCGCCCGGATATGTTGGAACTCACCTCGCGCTGACCGGCTCGCGGCTCAACGCGACCGACGCGATCTATTGCGGCCTCGCCGACCATCATATCGAAGCGGCCAGGCTTTCGGCGTTGCCCGCGGCGCTCGCCGATTGCCGCACTGCGGGCGGCGTAAGGTCCCGGCTCGACGAAATGTCTGCAATCCCGCCGCCCGGACATTTGGCGGATGCGCAGCAGTGGATCGATGGCTGTTATGGCGCCGACAACGTCGAGGCCATTATCGGTCTTCTGTCGGGCTGCGCCGCCGATGCGGCAGGTTCGGCGCTTGCCGCGATGCGCAAGGCATCGCCGACCTCACTCAAGATCACTTTGCGCGATCTGCGCACGGCCGCAAAATTCGAGCGCGTTGAAGAGAGCTTCCAGCAGGATTACCGTATCGCGCTGGCGTGCATCGCCGGGCATGATTTTATCGAGGGCATCCGCGCCGCAATCGTCGACAAGGATCGCAATCCGGCGTGGCGCCCGGATAAACTCGAAGCCGTCACGCCGGACATCGTGGCGCGGCATTTTCAATCGGTCGGCGAACTGGAACTGCAATTCGACATTTGAAGGGAGGACGCACATGCCGGCTATCGGCTTTATCGGTCTCGGCAATATGGGCGCGCCGATGGCCGCCAACCTCGTCAAAGCGGGGGATCACGTCCGCGGTTTCGACGTCGTACCGGCATCGCGAGATGCTGCCGCGCAAAGCGGCGTACAGATTGTCGCCAACGCCAGAGGAACGGTCGAAGACGCCGACATTGTCATCACCATGCTGCCGGCGGGCGAGCACGTCCTGTCGGTATGGAACGATATCGTTACCGTCGCGCGGCAAGGCACGCTGTTCATCGACTGCTCGACGATCGATGTGACGAGCGCGCGAAAGGCGCACGCGCTTGCGGCCGCGAACGGTGTCGCCACGCTCGACGCGCCGGTGTCCGGCGGCGTCGGCGGCGCCAAGGCGGCAACGCTCACCTTCATGGTCGGCGGCACCATGGCCGCGTTCGCCCACGGCAAACCGGTTCTCGAACGCATGGGCAAACGGATCGTGCATTGCGGCGAGTCCGGCAACGGACAGGTGGCAAAAATTTGCAACAATATGATCTTGGCCGCCTCGATGATCGCGGTCAGCGAAGCCTTCGTGATGGGCGAAAAGCTCGGCCTGTCGCATCAAGCCCTGTTCGACGTCGCCGCGGCCAGTTCCGGTCAATGCTGGGCGCTGACCAGCTACTGCCCGGTGCCGGGTCCGGTGCCGGCAAGCCCAGCAAATAACGGCTACAAGCCCGGGTTTTCCGGCGCCTTGATGCTCAAGGACCTGAAGCTTGCCCGCGAGGCCGCCGCATCGGTGCAGGTCAGAAACGCGATCGGCGCGCACGCCGCCGAAATTTACGAGGAGTTCGCGCGACACGGCGGCAATGCCGCGGATTTCTCCGGCATCATCAATCTGGTGCGCGAACAGTCGAAGGGCGGCCGTTGACGCCTTTGACGCTGCCTTTGCGCTACTCGCCGTTGTTCGATGCAGACTTGATCTTCGCGATCTGCGCTTCGCTGAGTCCGCGGATGAAATTCGGCAGCGGGATGAAACCGACCGCATCGAGGTATTTCGGCGCGTTTCCGCCGATTTCCGAGATGCTCCACAGCAGGAAGGTGCGCAGCGCATCGGCCGTTGCCGCGTCGGCCTGCTTTTTTGAAACGATGGCGTATTCGTAGTTGATCAGTGGGTAGCTGTCGTCGCCGGGGGCGAAGATGAGGGTGATGCGCTCGTATGAGGGCGTGCGCGGGTCGAGCAGGGCAGCGGCGTCGGCAATCGACTGCGGCGTGGGAAGCAAGAACTTGCCGTCCTGGTTCTTGACCATGGCTGTGCCGAGACCGGCTTTGGTGACCCGGTCCGCGTAGCTGATCCCCACATAACCGATCGAGTAAGGGGTGGCAGCAAGCGTCTGAACGAGGCCATCATTGCCGGTCGCGGCCTTTTCCGCGGCGACATTAGGCCAGGAGACAGCGGTGCCAACGTTCGGCCAAGCGATGATGGTGCCAACATTGGTCCCGGAGAGTGTGGCGTCGTACCCGGGTTCGCTTACCCTAGTCTCGCTGGCAAAATCCAGGAACTGAGTGAAGATGAAGGTGTCGCCGGAGCCCTCGGCCCGGCGGACCGGAATGATGGTCTGGTGCGGGAGTGCCGCGCCTGGGTTCATCGCTTTGATCGCAGGATCGTCCCACTGCGTAACGGCACCGGAATAGATCGCGGCAAGCGTCGGGCCGTCGATCTTGATATTCGCGCCGTTGAGACCCGGAAGGTTATAGTTGATCGTCTGGGCCGAGATGGCGAGCGGGATATCGAGGATATCCGGGTTATGCCCTGCGACCTTATCGGAGAGATAGGCATCGGAGGCGCCGATGCTCACCTTGCCCGCGAGCGCCGCTTCTTCGCCGGCGCTGGAGCCGGTCGCCGCAGCAGTCAGCGTCACGTCAGGCGCAACTTTGGCATAATCGGGGATCCACTGAGTGAACAGCGGATAGAGCAGCGTGGAGCCGGTTTCGCTGAGCGTGATGCTGGCGGCCTGAGATGGCGCCGCCGCTAACACGCCAATCGCGGTTGAGATCAGGGTTGCTGCGAGCAAGCCCGGACCGAGGCTCGAAGAGCGATGGGAAAACACGATCATGCTGCCACCTTTCCGACGCCGGGCTTTTGCGCTTGAGGTTCACGGCCGATGGTATCGAGGTTCACGCCGGTCGTTTCGATGCGGTACACCCACGTCACGATGGCACCCAACACGGAGCTGACGACGAGGCCGTAAAGCAGGGAGCGAGTACCGATGGTGACGAGCAGGATCGGGAAGCCGTAGGTGGTGGCAACCGCGCCGACCTTGCCGATCATCGCCGCGAAGCCGGCGCCCATGCCGCGTACCTCGGTCGGGAATACCTCGCCGGCGAGCAGGTAGGTTTGCGCGTTGGGGCCGAGATTGGTCATGAAGTTGAAAAGCATCACGCCGGCCATGATGAGATACAGCTTGGTGGCGCCTGCCGCGTCGATCGACAGCGAGGCGATACCCAATCCGACCGCGCAGCCGAGGAAGCCGAAGATCTGCAACCGGATGCGTCCCAACCTGTCCGACAGCGCGATGGCAAAGATGATGCCGACGATGAGCAGCGACGTCGTCAGCGCCGCGGCCTCGGCCGAATGAATGCCGCTGGCAATCAGGTCGGCAGGGCTGCGGATCTTGTCTGGGCCGCTGCCAAGCGCGGCAGCAATCAGGGTCGGTGTGAAGACGCCGATGCCGTAAGTGCCGAGATCCTGGAACAGCCACGGCGCCGAAGAAAAGATGGTGGCGCGGAGGTTTTTCGAGTTGAAGAGCGCGAAAAAACTCTGTTTCGATGCGCTGTGTTCATCGACGACGTGGCGCGTTAGCTCGACTTTCTGCGGGTAGACCGGCTTACGCTGGAGCAGGCGTGTCACGGCTTTTTCGGCGTGTTCGTGTGCACCGCGCACGATCAGCCAGTTCGCGCTCTCCGGGATGAAGAAGCGGCCGATGGTGATGATCAAAGCCGGCGCCAGCGCGGTCGCGTACATCCACCGCCAGGCGTCGATGTCCGGGTCGAGCACCAGCACGAGCGCACCGACAGCGATGCCGCTCATGGCGCCCACCGCCTGGAAGGCGAAGGCGCCGAGCACCAGCTTGCCGCGCGACGCGCTGGGAATGCTCTCGGAGATGATCATATGTGCGGTCGGGTAGTCACAGCCGAGCGCCATGCCAATGCCGAACAGGCAGATCACAAGTGACCAAAATCCCCCGACCATGATCAGCAGCGCCAGGAACAGGCAGAAGATGATCATCTCGGCGATGAACATGAGCTTGCGGCCGAAATAGTCCGACAGGCCGCCGAGCAGGATGGTGCCGACCAGAATGCCCGCGAGGCTTGCTGAGGTGACGAGTCCCGCCTCGCCAGCGCTGAGCCCGAATTCACGAGTGATCAGCGGCACCGTCACGCCGCCCATGAACACCACAAAGCCCTCGAAGAACTTGCCAGACGCCGCCAGCCCCCAGATGCGCCACTGCATGCCCGTCATGGGCGTAGATTTCAGCGTGGTGCCATCGGACCACACCGGCAGTTCGTCGATGTATTCTTGCACCGTTTTGGCAGGCGTAACTGACCCAAGAGGAACGTTCATCGCGGGATGTTCCTTATCTATCGTGAAATCGCGGACGCAAGGTTCGGCGAAGGGCGTTCACCCGGCACCGTAATCGACGACAACCGCACATCGACGGTCATGGATTTCTATCGGGGGCGCATAACAGTTTCATGGCAGCACCCCGTGGCAGGCGTGCCATCGTGGACAAAACCCCGCGCCGCCAAGGCGATACGATCGGCCTCGACTTGAATGACGCACCGAACCAGTTTGCGTCGTGATGCTGAAATCGCGCGGAAAATAATACCATCGGCGGAACTCGACGGTGACGTCGAGGCGAGGCCTTGGGTGGCGGAAATATTTTGCAGGTCGAGACGAGGCGCGCATTTCGAAACGGCTGTGTGGGTGCCCTTGCGCCGATAGCGGCGCTCGTCTTCTCGTCGCTCGCCGCTAACGCACAAACGCCGTCCGATTTTGCCGGAAATCTCAATCCGCTGTATCAGGGCATCCTGGCGCGGCCGTCGGATCTCAATAATACGTTGCAATATGCCGCTAACGCCTCGGCCGACGATATCGAATCCGCGATCGGCACCTACGAGCAGCTTCTGTTCTACAATCCGACACTATCGCGGGTGCGCTTCGAGCTCGGCGTTCTTTATTATCGGCTCGGCTCATACGAAATGGCGCGCAGCTATTTTCAATCCGCGCTGCAAATGCGCGACATCACGCCCGATCTGCGCGAGCGCGCCGAAGAGTTGACCGAAATTATCGACAAGAAGCTCAAGGTCGACCAATACACCGGCTACGTCCAGACCGGGCTCGCCTATCAGACCAATCCCGGCGCCGGCCCGGGGTCGCAGACCGTGCTGGCATCGGGGCGGACTTTCAACAGTAATTTTTTCTCGCAGCCCGATTGGAACTGGTTCGGCGCGTTTGGGCTCAATTACGTCCACGATTTCGAGACTCAGAACGGCGACACGTTCGAAGCTTCGGCCGTGGGCTATGATGCGCAGGAATTCAGACTGCACCAATTCGATATCGGCCTGCTTGATTTTCGCGCCGGTCCGCGATTTGGAATTCCGACGGGAAACCCGAACATAAGCCTGTCGGTCAAGCCGTATCTGGTCGCCACCGGCGCGCTATTGGCCGACGCGCCGTATTACGGCGGCCTCGGCGGCGGCCTGACCCTGCACACCAATGTCGGCAACCTGGCGCTCGATCCCTATGCCGAGATCGTGCAGCAGAGCTATCGCAACTCGACTTTCTATCCGCTCGCCAGCGGACTGAGCGGCACGCTGTCGACCTATGGCCTGCAAGCCTCGGCGCCGGTCTATTCGAGTGTAAACTTTCAGTCGCGGTTTGCCTTCGGGCACGCCAGCGCAAATTTCGCGCCCGATAGCTACGACGTCTACGCCGCCGACATCTGGCTGCCGTGGAATTTCTCGTTTCCCGGCGACGGCCGCATCTGGACGCTGACGCCGACCGCCGGCGTGAGCCAGTGGCTCTACAGCGCTCCCGATCCGGCCATCGATCCGACGACGACCCCGCACACCACCGAATGGCGCGTCGGCCTCGGCCTGGAGATTCCGCTGTGGCGGCACATCGTGCTCGGCACGCTGGTGCAATACCGCGCCGATCAGTCCAATGTCGCGGCCTTCACCATGCACGATTTGTCGGTCTCGGCCGGACCGACGTTGAAGTTTTAGCGGCAAACCCATGGGGTACGCCATGAAGGACGCCATGAAACCTTGCAGTGTCGTAATCGCGTTGCTGGCCGGCGCGCTTTTCGTATCGCCTGCCATTGCACAGCAGGTCGGCACCGCCACCGCCGTCAATCCATTGTCGGAGAGCACGCCGCCGGGCGGCGCGACCGCGCCGCTGGCGGTCGGCGCGCGCATCATCCACAAGGAGCGTATCCACACCACGCCGAGCGGCACCGTGCAGCTCGCATTCCTCGACAGGAGCACGCTGAGCATCGCGCCCAATACCAGCATCACCATCAACGAATTCATTTACGATCCCAACTCCGGCAAGGGCCATATGCTGGCATCGCTGACCGAAGGCGCGCTTCGCTATGTCGGCGGCGCGCTAAGCCATGCGGGCGAGGCATCGATTGCGACGCCGGACGCCGCCATCGGCATTCGCGGCGGGACCGTCACGATCTTCATCAACAGGACCGGCCTTCATGTTATCGACCAGTTTGGCATTATCACGGTTCGCAACGCCGCTGGCACGACGGTGTTGAGCCGGCCCGGGTTCGAGGTCACGATCGTGAACTGGAACACGCCGCCGGGTCAGCCCGAGCGCGTGACTTCGGCCGAGATCGATCACTTGCTGGCGTTACTGACAAGCAAGCCAGGACAGAACGGCGGCGTTTTCGGCCTCCACACTGTCACGGTCGCCGAATGTGGCGTTCTTGGTTTGCAGAGCAACAATTGCCCCAATACGCCGTGGGTGCCTACCGATACCGGGTTTAACGACGCCAATCAGATCATTACGCAGGGGACGCAGCGGGGAACGGGTACGGGTACAGTCACGCATGGCCGTTACGGCCATTAACCGATCGGACGGCGCGCTTCGATGCGCCATCACCGGCTCGACCAGATCAAAACGACGCCGGAGATCAACAACAGCGTCATGATGATGCGCGAATAGCTGCGGTCGGCGATGCGCCGATAGATGAATCCGCCGAGACGCGCGCCGACAATGGTGCCGGGTAGCGCCGCAACCGCCGCCACTGCAACGTCGCGCGTGAAAAACCCGGATGCGGCGTGCGAGACGAGCGCCAGCGCAAGAATCGCGATATTGAAAATCTGCACGACGCCGCGGCGATGGTCCTTGCTCCAGCCGCGCACGTCGGTCCAGACAACCGGAAGCACGCCGGACAGACCGGCAAGCCCGCCGAGAACACCGCCGGCAAAGCCGACGACGCCGTCGGCGGCCCGTCCGCCCCAGGCACTTTTGATCTCCACCCGGCGCGCCAGCACGTAACTGGTATAGGCGATCAGGAAAACGCCGATGCCGATCTTGAAAATCCTCGGGTCGATATGCGGCAGGAGAAACGTCCCGAGCGGGACGCCGAGCACTCCCGGCACCACGAAAATCAGCACATATTCCCAGCGGATGGTCCGCCAGATCATCGGCAGTGTCTGCAGTTGTGAGACGCTCGAACATAGGATCACCAGTGTCGCGGCGACGGTGGGCGGTATCGCGTAGAGCCAAATGCCAAGCACCGTGAGCGCGGTGCCGAAGCCGGTCAGCCCGTTGACCAGGCCGCCGGCCACCGCGCCGACCAGGACGATTGCAAACTGCTGGGCTCCCATGCGTCAACCGCGCAACGCGACTAACTGGCCGCCGTCGGCGACGATGGTGGCGCCGGTGATGAAGCGCCCGGCGTCAGAGACGAGAAGCAGCAGCGGGCCGTCGAGATCGCGCTCCTCGCCGAAGCGGCCGATCGGGATTTCGCGCTTGAGCGCGGCACCACGGTCGCTTTGCAGATATTCGCGGTTGAGATCGGTGACGATCCAGCCCGGCGCGATGGCGTTGACGCGGATGCCCTTGAACGCCAGTTCGAGCGCCAGCGCCTTGGTGAGTTGGACGACGCCGGCTTTGGCGGTGGCATAAGCGACGACGCCCTTGTCGACGCCAAAGCCGAGCACCGAGGCGATATTGACGATGGCGCCGCCGGTGCCGGCGCTGAGCATGCGGCGCGCCGCCTCCTGCGCCCAATAGAACACGGCGTCGAGATTGGTCGACAGAATGCGGCGCCATTCCTCCTCGGCAAGGTCGACGGCGCGGCCGGAACTCACCACGCCGGCATTATTGACGAGAATGGTCACGGTGCCGAAGGCCTTTTCTGCAGCATCGAATGCAGTCCCCATCGCGGCGCGGTCACGCACGTCGGCGCCGACGGCAATGGCCTTGCCGCCGGACTTTTCGATCCGCGACTTCAAGACCACAAGGCGATCGGCCCGCCGCGCCACCAGCGCGACGGACGCGCCATTTTCCGCCAAAACTTCCGCAAAACGCGTGCCGAGCCCGCTTGAGGCGCCGGTCACCAAAGCAACCTTGCCCTCAAGATTGAAGATTTCTGCTGCACCCATGGCCTCACCCGGCGCTGATTGTCGATAATCCATTGCGGAGCAGGACAATTGCGGGAATTAATGGCCCGATCAAGCTTGATGACGGGAGTGAGCACCGATGGGCTTTCTCGACATGCGTCAGTGGATGGCGAGCCTCGCGCAGCAGGGCGAACTCAAACGCGTCACAGCCGAGGTCGATTGGGATCGCGAAATCGGCGCCATTTCTCGCCGCGTGCTCGAGAAGAAGGGGCCTGCGCTATTGTTCGAGAATATCAAAGGCTACGCGAACGGCCGCTGCAGTAGACTTTTCGTCAACGGGCTTGGCGCGCGCTCGCGTCTTGCGCTCGCGCTGGGATTTCCCTCCGACGCGCCTAATCGCGACCTCGTGCAATACGTCATGAAGAAAAACCGCGAGACGATTGCCCCGATCAACGTCAATACCGGGCCGGTGAAAGACGTTGTCGTCCGCGGCGACGCCATCGACCAGACCGAGTTTCCGGTCCCCAAATGGCACTATCTCGAAGGCGGCCGTTACATCCACACTTTCTCCGCCATCGTGACCAAGGACCCCGATACCGGCGTAATGAATGTCGGCATGTATCGCGGCATGATCGGCAAGAAGGACACCGCGCCGTTTCTACTGGTCAAGGGCGGCCAGCACTGGGGCGCGCATTTCGTCAAATGGGCCGCGCGCGGTGAGCCGATGCCGATCGCCTGCGTCATTGGCTGGGATCCGATCATGGGCTTCCTTGCCGGATCGCCGCTGCCTGCCGGCGTCTGCGAATATGACATCATGGGGGCCTATCGCGGCGAACCGGCAGAACTGGTGCGCTGCGAGACGGTCGATCTCATGGTTCCGGCAAGCGCCGAGATCGTCATCGAAGGCACCATCAGCGACGATCCGTCGACCTACGAGACTGAGGGGCCGTTCGGCGAATACACCGGTTATGTGTCCGATCTGCCGACGCCGCGCCCGAGCATGAAGGTCACCTGCATCACCCATCGCCGCGATCCGATCTTTGTCGGCTCGCTCGAGGGCACGCTGCCGGGCTCTTACAGCGAGAACAGCGTGATGTCCTCGGTGCAGCGCGCCGCCATCGCCTGGAATATTTTGAACGGCGCCGGCATTCCCGGCATTCTCGACGTCTACGCGCCGCCGATCACCAACGGCGTCAATATCCGCGTCCAGATCAAAAAGCACTATCAAGGCCAGCCCAAGCAGATCGCGGCGGCGTTGTGGGGCAATGCCGCCGCGCAATACCGCTACAAGCACGTGATTGTCGTTGAAGAGGACATCGATCCGGCGGACGACGAGCAGGTCGAATGGGCATACGCGTATCGCGTCAATGCCGGTGAAGGCGGCGTGGTGATTTTCCCAGGCATTTTTGGCTCGCCGATCGACCCGTCAACGCCATTGGCGGATCGCGACGTAACGCAGCTCGGCACCGGGCTTTGGAATCGCATGCTGATCGATGCCACCCGCTCCTGGAAGCACGCGCGGCAGCCGCAATGGAACAACGAGCGCTTTCCACCCACGGTCAGGCCGGCGGCCGAGGATGAGGCGCGCGTCACCGCGCGCTGGCAGGAGCTTGGCCTCGGCGATCTGTAATGCTCCTCATGGTAAGCGAACCGAGCCGGCTCGAACTGGCCGGCCGATGGTTCTCCGAAATGGTGGGTGCCGCCACATTGTGATCTCGGCCACCGGCACATTATAATGGCATCATGGCCCACGATCACAACGATCACGAGCACGGCTCGGAGCTTGACGAGATGCAATTGCGCGTGCGCGCGCTCGAAACCGTCCTCGCGGAGAAGGGCTATATCGATCCGGCCGCGATCGACGCGATTATCGAGGCCTATGAGACCAAGGTCGGCCCACATATCGGCGCCCGCGTCGTCGCCAAGGCGTGGAGCGATCCGGCGTTCAAGCGGGCCCTGCTTGACGACGCTAGCAAGGCGATCCAGCCGCTCGGCCTGCTGAACCGTATCGGCGATCATCTCATTGCGGTCGAAAACACTCCGAAGCGGCACAACATGATCGTCTGTACATTGTGCTCCTGCTATCCGTGGGAAGTGCTCGGGCTGCCGCCGATCTGGTACAAATCGGCACCCTATCGTTCGCGCGCGGTCAACGATCCGCGCAGCGTGCTGACCGATTTCGGCGTCACGCTGCCGGCGGGGACCGACATCCGGGTATGGGATTCGACGGCGGAAACCCGGTTTCTGGTGTTGCCGATGCGGCCCCCCGGCACCGAGAGCTGGAGCGAAGAACAACTCGCAGGCCTCGTGACCCGCGACAGCATGATCGGCACCGGCCTGCCGAAAAGCCCGAAGGGCACCACGTAATGGACGGCATCCACGATATGGGTGGCATGCACGGCTTCGGCAAAGTCGAGCCGGAAGCGAACGAGCCGGTGTTTCACGCCGACTGGGAAGCGCACTGCCTCGCGCTCAATCGCGCCATGGGATACACCGGCATCTGGACCATCGACCAGACACGCGCCGGCATCGAAGAACTGCCGCCGGACGTTTATCTGTCGAGCTCCTACTATAAGAAGTGGGCGCTGCGGCTGCAAAATCTTGTCGTCGCGCGCGGACTTGCGGATGCTGACGAGATCGAAGCAGGCCACGCGCTGCGGCCCGGCAAGACGCTCAAGCGCAAGCTTGACGCCGCAGAAGTGCCGAACACACTGACGCGCGGTTCGTTCGCCCGGCCGGCACAGGCGCCGGCGCGGTTCGCGCCCGGCGGCCGTGTGCGCACCAAAAACATTCACCCGGCGACCCATACGCGCCTGCCGCGCTACGCGCGCGGCCGCGTCGGCGTCATCGAGGCGTTGCGCGGCTGCCACGTTTTTCCCGACACGGCGGCGCTCGGCAAGGGCGACGACCCGCAATGGCTCTATACGGTTCTGTTCGAGGGCCGCGAATTATGGGGCGACGGCGCCGATCCCTCGCTCAAGATTTCGATCGAGGCGTTCGAGCCCTATCTGGAACCGGCATGAACACCCCGCCGTCACTGCAGCATGACGTGCTAAACATTCCGCGCAATGCAGACGGCCCGGTGTTTCGCGAACCGTGGGAGGCGCAAGCGTTTGCGCTGGCGCTGCAACTCAACGCGCGTGGCCTGTTCACCTGGCCGGAATGGGCGGCCACGCTCGGCGACGAGATCAAAAAGGCGCAAAGCGCCGGCGACCCCGATACCGGCGACACCTATTATCGTCATTGGTTGGCCGCACTCGAACGCATCGTCACCACCAAAGGAGTCGCCGACGCGCATCGGCTCGCCCGCACCCGCGATGCCTGGCAAAAGGCCTGTGCGCGCACCCCGCACGGTACGCCGATCGAGCTACGCCCCGACGATTTCGGCGGCTGACATTTCCTCGATCAGCGTCCTGACCAGTTCCGCCGCCGGCATCTCCCGCGAGCGCACGACCCCCTGCCCCGCCCACAGCGAGATGAAGTCGGCGATGCCCCTTTGCCCCGAGGCGGTGCGCATCGGCCGGGTGAGATCGTTCTGCTGACCGAATGGCAGAATGGCGTCTTCCTCGCCGTCCACCATGGCAATGAACGCATTGGTAAGGCCACGGGCCGGGCGGCCCGAAAACGCACGCGTGATGACGGTGGTGTCTTTTTTTGCCGCCAGCAACGCTCGCTTGTATGCCGCCGGTGCGCCTGACTCCGGACACGTCAGAAATGCAGTGCCGAGCTGCGCGGCCGCGGCGCCGAGCCGCGTTGCCGCAACGATGTCGCGTCCGTCCATGATGCCTCCGGAGGCGATGACGGGCACAGCGACAGCGCTGCGAATATCGCGGACCAGTGTGGCAAGCGGGACCAAGGAGGCTTCGAACGGCCCGGCAAATGTGCCGCGATGCGCCCCCGCTTCGGAGCCCTGGGCAACGATGGCATCGACCCCCGCGAGCTGCAGCCGGCGCGCTTCTTCGACCGTGGTCGCGGTACCGGCAACCACGATATCGCGGGCCTTAAGCGCGGCGATCTGCGGCGCGGACGGAATACCAAAAGTGAAGCTGAATACAGGCGGGCGTTCTTCCAGAATGAGTTCGAATTGCTCGTCGAACGGATCGCGCGGCAGCGGCGGCAGGATCGGCGGCGGCAATCCCAGCCTAGCATGCGCCTCGCTTACGATTTCGAGCATCGGCCGCGGATCGATCCTGGCATCCGTTTCGTAACCGCCGGCGAACAGATTGATGTTGAAGGGACGCTGGGTGAGCTGCCGGATACGGCGGATTGTGGCGACGATGTCCTGCGGCTTCGCATAGGCCCCGCCCCACGCGCCCAAGCCGCCGGCATTCGACACCGCGGCCGCCAGTTCCGGGGTGCCGCCGCTGCCGGCCATCGGCGCCAGCAGGATCGGATGCTCGATGCCAAGGCGGGTCAACAAAGCATGGGGAGCCATCGCAACAGTTCCTGAGCAACGCGATTCCACTTAGGCGGGTGAAGGCACCGCTACAATGGAGAAATTCGGTGGCGGCCAATCTTCTTTGACGAACGCCAATTTCGGCGGCAACGAATGATCGTCATGGCCATGTCGCATCGCCCGTTGACCGGCTATAATGAGAAATATGCCGTAGGGAGAAAATTCATGTCAGCGCAAAACGTCGCCGGTCAAAACACATCAGCGAGTTCAGGCAAAACGATCAAGATCCAATCGAGCTCGGGCGGTGAGTTCGATTGCTATCTGGTTGTGCCAAAGACCGACGGGCCGGTACCGGCCATGGTGCTTGCCTCCGCCATCCACGGTGTCGATGCCGACCATCGCGGCATCGCCGATGAATTCGCGGCGAGCGGTTACATCGTCGCTGCTCCCGATCTGTTCTGGCGCACGGTGCCGGGACCGCTGTCCCGCGACGACACCCGCACCAAGGACCGTGGGCAGCCGCGGCTCGAACGCATCAAGACCGGCGAGCGCGACCTCGCCGATACGCTTTTCTATCTTCGCACGTTGCCGCAGTTCAACGGCAACGCCGCGGTGATGGGCTTCTGCTACGGCGGACCCTACGCCATCATCGGCCCGAACCGCCTCGGTTATGCCGCGGGCATTTCCTGCCACGGTACTCAGATGAATGACTACATCGCTGAGCTCGATGGCGTGAGCGCGCCTGTCTGCATCATCTGGGGCGACCACGATCATGCGGCACCGGCGCCGGTATTGGATGCTTATCGGAAGATCGCGCCGCGCTTCAAGAATCTCGATTTGCACATATTTCCCGGCGTGCTCCATGGCTACATGATGCCGGGCGCGAAAGACGCGTTCGACCAGACGACCCGCGATTTCTCGATAGCGCGCGCCAAGGCGATCCTCGAAGGACTCCGCGGCGCGGCTGCCTCATCCCCGCTGCGGCAAGCCTCCTGAAACTGCCGCGGCCTCAATGCATCGCGGCGGCGGCGCGCGGCATCAGCGCGCCGGGATGGCGGATGACATTACCGGCAAGCCGGTGCGCGGCGCTGGCCGCTTGCAGCGGCTCGCTGCCGGAAAGACGCGCCGCGAGATAGCCGGCGTTGAAGCCGTCACCGGCCGCCGTCGCATCGACCGGCACCAAAACTTCGGGCACCGGCACGAATTCCTGCGCGCCCTGCGCGGCGACCAGTGCGCTGTTGGGACCGTTTTTGACGACGATCTCGCCGATGCCAAAGGATTGCAGCCGGGCCAATGTCGATTCCGGACTGGGATCGCCCCATAGCACCGCCTCGTCGTCAAAGGTCGGCAGCGCAATGTCGACGCGCTTGAGCGCCTCGATGAACACGGCGCGCGTGCGCTGCAGATCGCCATGCCAACCGCGGGGGCGGAAATTGCCGTCGAAGGCAACTTTGGCGCCCTGCTGCCGCGCCAGTTCGAGCACCGCGAACAGGCGGCCAAGCCCATGGCTCGAATAAAGCGACAGCGTGATGCCGGAAAAATAGATGAGACGCGCTGTGGTCAACGCTTCGGCGATCGCCATCCAGTCAGGCAATTCAAACAAGTCGCGCGCCGGTGAGCCGTCGCGCCAATAGCGCGTGTTGGCTGTCCCGGAAGGGCCGTTCTCGATCAGCGCGAGAGCCGGCAACCGGCCGGGCAGGCGCAGAATGAGATTTGACGCAACGCCCTCGGCGGCAGCGAGCGCCACCACGCTATCGGAATAGGGATCATCTCCAAGGGCCGTGGCGAACGCCACGTCGATGCCGGCGCGCGCCAGATAGATTGCGGTGTTGAATGCATCGCCGCTGCACGACAGTGCAAATCGACCGTCCGCCCCGCGCGCCAGTTCGATCAAAACTTCGCCCACGCATATGGCGCGGGCTTTCTGCTCGCTCATGGTCTCGATCCTGGCACTGCTGTGCTAATGGCCGCGGGCGTTTCTAACTGGGCAACGGCGCCCGCAGGAACCCTTGTTTGCAGATTCGGCGCAGCAGCCGTCACTGCTTCTCTTCTGCCATGTTGCCGGCTACGGCCCGGGTTTGACGCGGCAGCCTGCCGGCGCGGGTCACGAAATAACCCACTGCGCTGAGCATAGCGATGCAAAAGCTGACTGGCCAGTCGGAGTGGTAGGCGATGGCGATACCCAGCCACGCTTCGGCGAGCGCCAGCGCGGCCGATAGCGCCATGCCACTCCACAGCCCGGTCACCAGCCGCTGCGCCGTCGCCGGCGGCCCGACCATGAGGCTGAAGACCAGAAGGATGCCGACGATCTGCGCCGATTCCGACACCGCAAGCGCGACGATCGCCAGGAAGGCGGTGGAAATAAAGCGCAGTGGCACGCCCTTGGCTTCGGCCAGTTCCGGCTGCAGGCTGGCAAATATGAGCGGCCGCATGATCGCGGCAAGGGCCGCGAGCGTGACCGCACCCAGCGCGATCAGCGTGGCGATCATCGGCGGATCGACCGCAAGCACATTGCCGAATAGAAGCGCCGTCGCTTGAGCGGCGAACGCCGTATAGTAGTGCAGAAAGAGCAGGCCAAAGCCGAGCGCCAGCGCCAGCACGACGCCGATGGCAACATCGCGGCCGCTGATGCGATCGCCCATCAGGCCCATGACGATACCGGCCGCCACCGTGAAGCCGACCAGTCCCCACAGCGACGCCACCCCGATCAAGACCGCGCCTGTCGCTCCGGCAAAGCCGATATGGCCGAGCGCGTGACCGGCAAACGTCTGGCCGCGCAACACCAGGAAGTAACCCACCAGCCCCGATACGACGGCCGCCACGCCGGCAGCCGCGAAGGCGTTCCGCATGAAATCATATTCAAGCATGGTGGGGACGATCGTGGTCGTGATGGTCGTGGCCGTGGTCGTGGCCGTGGTCATGCAGATGATCGGAGCGTTCGACGTCGCGCCCGCGCGACAGCACGAAGACGTGGCCGTCGGCGTGCACCACGCTGATGTCCGTGCCGTAGAGCTTCGATAGCACCGGCGCAGTCGCCACCTCGGCCACAGTGCCGAGCGCGGCATGGCCGTTGCCGAGATAGACCACGCGATCGATCGCGCCGATCAGTTGATTGAGCTCATGGGCGGAAAACAACACCGTGATGTTGCGCTCGCGGGCGAAGCGGCGCACCAGATCGACGATCGCTTCCTGATAGCGATAATCGAGGCTGATCAACGGCTCGTCGAGCAGCAGAAGCCGCGGCTCGCCGAGCAGCGCCTGGGCAAGCAGCAGGCGCTGGCGCTCGCCGCCTGACATGTCAGACAGCGGACGCTCGGCGAGCTCGCTCGCGCCCACCGCCGCGAGCGTGTCATCGATCATCTTGCGGTCGACGCGCGACAGCCAGGGCACCCCCCAGCGCTCGCCATGGATGCAACTCGCGATGAAGTCGCGTCCACGCACCCGCATGTCCGGCAGTAGCGTGCGCACTTGCGGAAGGTAGCCGATATCCGGATCGCCGCGGCGCGGGGCACGCCCGAACACGTTGAGCCGGCCGGCGCTCGGCGCCAGAAGGCCGAGCACGGCCCGCATCAGCGTGGTCTTGCCGGCGCCATTGGGCCCGAGAACGCCGATGAACTCTCCGCGCTTGATGGCAAAGCTGGCATCGACGAGGACGCGGCGGTCGCCAATTCCGATCGTCACGCCATCGAGTTCGATGATGTTCATGACCTCGGCCTGTTCACGACTTCGATCCGTTCATGAGTTCGACCCGTTCAAGATACGGCCTCGCCGAGCGCTTTCTCCGTGGCGTCGAGCTCATGCAGCATCCAATCCTGGTACGACAAGCCGGGCGGGGCTGTCTCGCTCACTCCGACCACCGGAATGTTGCACGCCCGCGCAAGGCCAACGAGGTGCTGGACGATCGTGTCCGACGCCTGCTGATTATAAAACATGACCCGCGCCTTGTGCGCTTTCAGATCGCGCTCGAATGTCGCGATGTCGCGGGCGCTCGGCTCGGTATCGTTCATGATGGCGAGCTGCAAGCCCGGATTGAGCATCGTCAGATGCAATGCGGCCGCCATATAGCCGAAGACCGGTTCGCTGGCCGTGACCGTGTCGCCGGCATACTTGTCGCGAATTTCAGCAATCTTTTTGTTCAGCGGATCGAGCGAGGCAAGGAAGGTTTTCAGCCGCGCCGCATATTCGTCTTTGTGCGCGGGGTCGGCCGCGCCGAACGCGGCGGCGAGCGCTTTGGCGACTGCCGGCATGGTCGGCGGATCGTACCACAGGTGCGGATTGTCGCCGGCCCTCTTATCGACGAGGCCGGCCGCGACGATCGATACCCGTCCGGGCCTCGGCGTCACCTTGAGCAGCCGGTCCATCCACGGGTCGTAATCGGCGCCGTTATAAATGACGATTTGGGCCGCGGCGACCCGGCGAACCACGCTGGGTGCGGTCTCGAATAAATGCGGGTCCTGGTCGGGATTGTTCAAAATGCTGGTCACAGCGACGCGGTCGCCGCCGATCTGCCGGGCGATGTCGCCGTAGAAGTTTTCCGCGGCCACCACCGCGATCGTGCCATCGGCGGCGCGCACAGGCGTCAATCCGACAAGCGTGAGAAGAAGCGCAGCCGCTATCGAGATGTTACGCATCGTTACGCGCCTCCTCGCCCCCCCGACACAGGCATTGCCCCGTCATTCGCATCCACAAAATCAAGCTAGACGATTATGCAACATTATAACATAACACGTTTGCCGTCACGCCAGCAGGATGCCACGCGAAGGCCGATGGGGACGGGGTGCGGCCATGCGCCGCGACATCGCAACGGTGGGAGTTGCGCACTTGCAGCGGCGCCGCGCTCAGGCACAGCTACGGACGGCGAATGGCAGCCGAAAAAGCGACGCAATTGGGCCGGATAGGTCGATAGCTGCGGCTTCTTTTCTCTCATCTTCTTCGTCGGGAATGCATCATCCTGGGAATTCGGCAGCGTGGGGCGCGCGGCGACGCCGGCTTGAATCGATGAATTGGTTTCGATCGAAGAGTCCGTACAGGCGCGCGGCTGGCGCTATTTGCGCTGGCGTTTCAGATGGCTGTTTCCTTCGGCCATATGCATCGCGACGATCTCGGGCTGCCGCCGCTGCCCGACCCTGGCCGGCCGACGCAGATCGCAGCCGTCCCGAACCGGACGCCGGCGGCCCCGGCAAATCAGGATCGCCATTCCAAACCGGACGATTATTGCCCGATCTGCGCGAGCATGGCACTGATCGCGACGGCCCTCCCCTCGCTGCCGCCGGTTCTCCTCGCGCCGCCGCTGTTCCGACGCGTGTGGCCGGCCGAGCCGCCAACGCGCAGCGTGTCGCTGGGATTAGCGCTGTCGTTTCAGGCGCGCGCTCCACCCGTGGCCGCATAGCGCCAACTCAATTTGGCGGCCGGCCTGTCCCCTGAGGAAGCCAGCCACATATCGCCGCGACCATTTGAGTTCGAGGTCCGGCGCTCCGCCTGATGCAAGATCGGGATCGTTGATGACTTTCGCGCGCTATCGCTTTAGAGCGCGGCTCGTTGCAGTGCGCGACGCGGCCATCCGCGCGTCGTATTCGATAAGGCGCTCGCTTCCGCTCGGCGTGCTCGCCTTGGCATGCCTGATGACTGCGACCGCCCACGCGCATCCCCACGTCTGGGCGACAATCAAGACCGACCTGATCTATGCCCCGGACGGTTCGGTGACGGCGGTGCGCCACGCCTGGACCTTCGACGACATGTTTTCGGCGTTCGCAACTTTGGGGATCAAGCCTCACACCAAAGGCCAGTTCGGCCGCGAGGAATTGCAGCCGCTGGCCAAGGTCAATGTCGATTCGCTGAAAGGCTTCGCCTATTTCACCTTTCCCTCGATCAACGATGTGAGGCAGAAGAATGCGTTCGATGACGCGGTCGACTATTGGCTGTACTACGATCCCAAGGCGAAAGTTCTCACGCTGCACTTTACCTTGCCGCTCAAGCAGCCGTTGAAAGCGAAAGTCCTCAAGATCGAAGTCTACGACCCGGAATTCTTCATCGACTTCGCTTTCGCCGCGCACAATCCGATCAAGCTTGTCGGCGCGCCGGCGCAATGCGCGGCATGGACCGAAAAACCGAACGACCCGCATTTTTTGTCCGCGCAGAGTCTCAACAAGTCGTTTGTCCCCTCCGAGGCCTTTGTCGGGATGGGCGCGATGTTCGCAAACAAAATCCTGGTGCAATGCCCATGATCAAGCTTCGCAACGCACGGCGGATTCATCCTTTGGTTTGGGCGGCATTGGCCTTCATTCTGGTGCTGGCGGTCGACGATCGCTCGGCGTGGGCGCAGGCCAACCTGTTTGGCGGACCGCGGCCCGTCGCCATCGGCGGCATTGCTGGCTGGGTGCTCGCCAAACAGGCGATGTATTACCAGGCGCTGGCCGGCATGATCCGGCTGGCCAAGAGTAACGGCACCGCGCTTTGGGATTTGATGGGCATCTCTTTCATCTACGGCATTTTCCACGCCGCCGGGCCGGGGCACGGCAAGGCGGTGATCTCGTCCTATCTCTTCGCCAACGAGGAGACGTGGCGTCGCGGAATCACCCTGTCGTTTGCCGCAGCGGTGCTGCAGTCGCTGACCGCCATAACCCTTGTCGGCGTTGCCGCGGTGCTGCTCGGCGCCACAGCGAAGCTGATGGCCGACACCGTAAGTTTTATCGAAAGCGTTGGCTACGTTCTGATCGTGCTCATTGGTGCGCGGCTCCTATGGGTCAAAGGCTACGGTTTCTTCGCTGCGCTGCGTAAGCTGAAGGCGGACACTGCAAACCGCGCGGCCGGTATCGATGGGCACGATCCGGCGCTTTGCGGTCACGGGCACGGCGCAACCGATCGCGGTTTGCTCCTCGGCGCAGCTACACTTGCATCGGCTTGCGCGCACGGGCCGGTCGCTGCCGGCGAGCATCACTACCATTGTGAAGGCGACGAGAGTCACGACGACGAACTGGACGTGTTGCCATGGGGGCATGCCCATGGCCCTGAACCAGCGGAATTGGCCGGACCGGACGGATGGCGGCGCGGTCTCTCCGCGGTGGTCGCCGTCGGTTTGCGGCCGTGCTCGGGCGCGATCATCGTGCTCGTCTTCGCCTTGGCGCAGGGCCTGTTCTGGGCCGGCATTGCCTCCACCTTCGTGATGGGGCTCGGCACCGCGATCACGGTCGGGGCCGTCGCAACGCTTTCTGTCGCCGCCAAGGCGCTGGCGAAGCGCATTGTCCATAAACCGACGGGGTATGGCGCTTTGGTCATGCGCGGCATCGAGTTCGGGGCTGCCGGTTTCGTGCTTGCCTTCGGGGTTCTCTTGCTGACCGGCTACATGGCAAGCGAGCGTATGGGGCTGTTTTAGCGATTTCGGCGGCCGCGCCGATCCGAGGGTTTTGAGACGGCGCGGGATTGCTTATATAGCCCGAAGGAGATCCAACCATGGCCGATCAAACTGCCTCGCAAGCGACCCAAGAGAAGGTCCAGGAAAAGATACCCGTAACCGTGCTGACCGGCTATCTGGGAGCCGGCAAGACCACACTCCTCAACCGCATTCTGTCCGAGCCGCACGGCAAGAAATACGCCGTGATCGTCAATGAATTCGGCGAGATCGGCATCGACAACGACCTCGTCGTCGGCGCCGACGAGGAAGTTTTCGAAATGAACAACGGTTGCATCTGCTGCACCGTACGCGGCGACCTCGTTCGTATTCTTGACGGGCTGATGCGGCGCAAAGGCAAGTTCGACGCCATCATCGTCGAGACCACCGGCCTCGCCGACCCGGCGCCCGTCGCACAGACCTTCTTCATCGACGAAAATGTCGGGCGGCGAACCAAGCTCGACGCGGTGGTGACGGTCGCCGACGCCAAATGGCTCAACGACCGGCTCAAGGACGCGCCCGAAGCGAAGAACCAGATCGCCTTCGCCGACGTGATCCTGATCAACAAGACCGATCTCGTTTCGCCCCAGGAACTCGCCGACGTCGAGGCGCGCATTCGCGGCATCAACCCCTACGCCAAGCTGCACAAGACCGAGCGCGCCAAAATTGCGCTCGATGCGGTGCTAGGCCGCAACGCCTTCGATCTCGATCGCATCCTCGATCTCGAACCGGCCTTCCTCGAAGCCGACGATCACGATCACGACCATCATCACGGTCACGATCACGGCCATCATCACGGTCACGGCCACGAGCACGAGCACGAACACGCGCATCACCACGGCGGCCTCAAGCACTATCACGACGAGGAGATGCAATCGATTTCGCTCAAGAGCGACAAGCCGCTCGACCCCGACAAATTCTTTCCCTGGGTGCAGGACCTGGTGCAGAAGGAGGGTCCGAACATTTTGCGCTGCAAGGGCATTCTTGATTTCAAGGACGACGACAAGCGTTTCGTCTTCCAGGGCGTGCACATGATCCTCGACGGCGATCATCAGCGGCCGTGGACCAAGGACGAGAAGCGGCAGAGCCGGATCGTCTTCATCGGCCGCAACCTGCCGGGCAAGAAGATCACCGAGGGATTCGAAAGCTGCCTCGCTTGAAATGAGCGACACTCGCGGCGATACCGTTTCCGTCGTTGACCGCACGCGCCCGGTGGCTGCGGGCGGCGCTGTCTTTGCCGCGCATTTTCTCGGCCACAGTGCCGCGTTCGTGCTCGGCGAGGAGGCAATCGTATTTGCCGCGCCGGACGGCGAGCCGCGCCGCGTCGCCGCCCATGGCGGCGTAATCCTAGCGACGGCCGCCGACGAGGCCCGTATCGTCTCCGGTGGCGACGACGGCAAGGTGGTCGCAACCGACACCAAGGGCGAGAGCCGGACACTCGCCACCGACGCCAAGCATCGCTGGATCGATCACGTCGCGCTTGGGCCGGATGGCGCGGTCGCCTGGTCGGCCGGCAAAACGGCATTCGTGCAAGCCAAGGAGCGGCGCGAATTCGAAGCGCCGTCGACCGTCGGCGGGTTGGCTTTTCTGCCGAAGGGCTTTCGGCTGGCAATCGCGCACTACAATGGCGCCACGTTGTGGTTTCCCAATGCCGCGGGCGCGACGCCGGAAAAGCTCGAATGGAAGGGCTCGCATCTCGGCGCCACGGTAAGCCCGGACGGCCGTTTCCTCGTCACCTCCATGCAGGAGCCGATGTTGCACGGGTGGCGGCTGGTCGATCGCCAGCACATGCGCATGTCCGGCTACGCGGCGCGCGTAACGTCGTGCGGGTGGACGGTCGGCGGACATTGGCTGGCGACATCGGGCGCCACCCAACTCATTTTGTGGCCGTTCCAAAGCAAGGATGGCCCGATGGGCAAGCAGCCGCGGCTGTTGGCACCATCCGAGCAGCGCATCGCGGTGGTGGCCTGCCATCCAAAGCAGGGCATCGTCGCTGCGGGCTATGGCGACGGCATGGTGCTCCTGGTGCGCATCGAGGATGGCGCCGAAATCCTCGCCAAGAAGCCCGGCGATGCTCCGGTGACGGCGCTCGCCTGGAGCGCGGACGGCATCTTCCTCGCCTTCGGCACCGAAAGCGGCGAGGCCGGCATCATCGATCTGCGGTAATCGCGGAACCGCCCCTGTAGCCGATCGTTATCGCCCGGTGAATACGATCGTAAAAATCTTCTTCGTCGCAATCCTTACAACGCACGCTCTGCGTTCGGCGGCTTTCGCGCAGAAGGCGCCGGGCAGCCCGGGCAGCAATCCGCATGTTCAGCCGAAGTAAGTCAGGCAGGCGTACCGAAGCCATCAGGCACAAAAAACCCGGGCCAGGGCCCGGGCTTTTCACCAAGTCGGGCGCTGCCGCTCAGATCACGTATTGCCGCAGCGGCGGGTAGCCGTTGAAGCCGACCGACGAATAGGTCGCGGTATAGGCGCCGGCGGCCTCGATCAGGACTTTGTCGCCGATGGCCAGCGACACCGGCAGCGGATACGGCGTCTTTTCGTACAGCACGTCGACCGAATTGCAGGTCGGGCCAGCGATGATGCAGGGCGACATCTCATCGCGGTCATGCGTGGTGCGGATCGGATAGCGGATCGATTCGCCAATGGTCTCGGCAAGGCCGTGAAATTTGCCGATATCGAGATAGACCCAGCGCACTTCGTCTTCGGGGCTGCGCTTGGCGATCAGCACCACCTCGGCCTCGATGGCGCCGGCATTGCCGACCAGACCGCGGCCCGGCTCGATGATGGTGTTGGGCAGATTGTTGCCGAAATGCTTGCGCAACGCCTTGAAGATCGCCTTGCCGTAAGATTCGAGTTTTGGCGTTTTGCGCACGTAGCGGGCCGGAAAGCCGCCGCCGAGATTGACGATCGACAGGCCGATGCCGCGCTCCGCGCAAGTGCGGAATATCGCGGCAGCGGAAGCCAAAGCACGGTCCCACGCCTCGACGTTGTGCTGTTGCGACCCGACGTGAAACGAGATGCCGTACGACACAAGCCCGCGTTTATGAGCCAGTTCGAGAATGTCGGCGGCATAGGCCGGCTCGCAGCCGAACTTGCGCGACAGCGGCCATTCGGCACCCGAGCCATCGCAGTGGATGCGGCAGATTACCCGGCTGCCCGGCGCGGCGCGGGCGACCTTCTCCACTTCGGCCTCGCAGTCGACCGCAAACAGCGTGACGCCGAGCCGGAACGCCTCGGCGATCTCGCGTTCCTTTTTGATGGTGTTGCCGTAGGAGATACGGTCAGATGTCGCCCCGGCGGCGAGCACATCGTGCGTCTCCGGCAATGAGGCGACATCGAAGCAGCAGCCGAGACCGACGAGTAGCTTGAGGATCTCCGGCGCCGGATTGGCTTTCACCGCATAGAACACCCTGGTGTCCGGCAGTGTCTTGGCGAAGTTCTGATAATTCTCGCGGACGACATCGAGGTCGACGACGAGGCAGGGTCCGTTGTCAGTGCGTTGCTTGAGGAATTCGCGGATGCGTGCGGTCATTTCGACGTAAGCTCCCCTAATCCGGATGGCGGCGTAGCCGCCGAGGTGAACCTCCTGCGACGCGCGTCGCTCCGCACGATTGCGAAACGCGTTGCGCCGCCGTGATTGCTGCCTTGGTCCGGATGAGGGAAATCCCGTTCCGCACTGCTGGCAAAGATGGACAAGCCTTTCCGGTGTCCCCGGCATTCGCGCCGGCAGTAACCAAAAAAGCCCTTCCGTCGTTGCTTTAAGCCGCGTCGCCAGTGGAGAGCTGGCATTGCCGGTTTCGCCTCCGGCTGCCGGTCGCGGGAGCAAGGAAGTAGCGTCTCTTCCTTAGGCGGCTGTCCGGCCTCTTGTCCGGATGCCCACCGACCGACACACGGCCACAGGCACGTGCGAAATTGGGCATTTCGCCAATAAGCGATTTAGTCGCGCGGTGCAAGCTTTTTAGTTTTAACGAAGTGTAAATTGCCGGCGCGGCAGTGCGTCACCGCGGCGAGCGCGCACGCTCAGTCGGCGACGAAGGGCTCGACGTGGTTGGCCGCGCGCACGAACTGCACCATCACCGCGATCCCGCAGAGGATGAAGAGGCCGTCGAGGATACGCGCACCAAGCGCGCCGAGCGCGAACAGGTTGGCGATCGCCCAACTGCCGGCGAAGGCGGCGCCGAACACTTCGGCGCTGATCAGAATCGCCGCGCTGAGCACGGTCAGCACGTTCGGCCAGAGGATGCGCCGGGAGCGCGGAGGTGTAGAGCTGTCCATGGGCTGTTCCTCGCCGTTACGCGGCGTCGCGAGCGGTCTTTTGCGACAACAAGCCGGCCTCGACAAGAGCCGAGCGGATGCGGTCAATCTCAGCGCGGCCGAGCTTGACGAGCGGCGGCCGCACCACGGCGCGTGGCAAGCGGCCGAGCAGCACCAGAGCTTCCTTCATGCGGTTATGCATGTCCGCCCAGGGTTCGGCATAGAATACCCGCGCCAGCGGATGAATGCGGTCGTTAATGCGGCGTGCTTCGACGAGGTCGTTGCCTCGCACCGCGCGGAACAGCGCCGACTGCAGGTCGGCAATGACGCTGCCCGAGCCGGAGAGAAGCCCGTTGCAGCCCAGCACCAGCGAGCTCAAGAGCCAGGCGCTGTGGGTCGACAATACGTTGACGACCGGCTTGCGGCTCTGCAACTCGCGAACGTGCATCTCGTGCTGCGGGACGCTGCCGCACCAATCCTTGATGGCGCGGATGGTCGGCACCTCTTCGATCATCTTCAAGAGCGTGTCGCGCGGGTAGCCCTGGCCGGTCGCCAGCGGATACTGGAACACGATCAGCGGCAGGCTCGTGGCGTCGGCAATGCGCTTGAAATGCGCCACCGCCATCGCCGGCGATTGCTGCAGCGTGAACGGCGCCGGCGGGAACACCAGGAGTGCGGAAGCACCACCCTCCTCCGCCATGCGCGCGATTCGCGCCGCCTCGATGCTGCCGTCGGCCCATATTCCGTTGACGATCGGCAGCCGGCCGCCGATCTCGTCCTGCGCGATATCGAGGACCCGGCGCTGCTCGTCGAAGCTGCAGGATGCGACCTCGGTCGAATGGGCATTAACCGTTACCGCGGAGAGCCCCTCCACCGACGCCACGTCGGCAAGGTGCTTGCGAAAGCTCTTTTCGTCGATCGCCAAATCGTCCGCGAATGGCAGAATCACGGCGGGAATAACGCCGTGCGGGACGTAATGGGCGTGACGGGGCATTTTCGGCTCTCCTTTGGCAGCTTTATGCCGATGACATATATCACGCCTGCCCCTGCCTTTGGTAAGACCCCCGGATGCCCCAAGCGACCCCTCACCCCGCCTCCGCCAATCCCTTCTTTACGGACTGGAATACCCCCGACGGGGTCCCCCCTTTCGATCGTATCGAGGCCGAACACTTCCTCCCCGCCTATGCGCGCGCACTCGCCGGGCATGAGGCGGAAGTCGAAGCCATCGCGGCGAACGCCACGCCACCGAGCTTCGACAATACGATCGCAGCGCTGGAACTCGGCGGCCGGGCGCTGGAGCGCGTCGGCAACGCGTTTCACCTCCTCGCCGGCGCCCATACCAATGACGCACTTCTCGAGATCGAGCGCGAATTGTCGCCGCAGATCGCCCGCCACTGGAACAAGATCCACACCAATGCCGCGCTGTTCCGCCGCATCGATACGCTGATGCGCGAGGCCGCCACGCTCGGGCTTAATCCCGAACAGAAACGGGTGATCGAGCGCTACCACACGAGCTTCCGTCGCGCCGGCGCCGCGCTCGATGGCGGGGCAAAAAAGCGTCTCGGCGAAATCATCGAGCGGCTGGCGGAACTCGGTACCGCGTTCAGCCAGAACGTGCTCGCCGACGAGCAGGCTTTCACGCTGCCGCTAAACGGCGAGGGCGAGCTTGCCGGGCTGCCGGATTTCATGCGCGAGGCGCTGCGCGCCGAGGCCAGCGACCGCGGCCTCGACGGCTATGCGGTCACACTGTCGCGCTCAAGCGTCGAGCCGTTCCTGCAGTTTTCCGACCGCCGCGATCTGCGCGAAAAGGTCTTCCGCGGCTTTATCAGGCGTGGCGACAATGGCGGCGCGACCGACAACAAGGCCATTATCGCCGAAATGGTGCGGCTGCGCGCCGAGCGGGCCAAGCTACTCGGCTATGCCGACTTCGCCCATTACCGCCTCGACGACGCCATGGCGAAGACGCCCGAGGCGGCACGCGAGCTGCTCGACACGGTGTGGGCGCCGGCGCGCTCACGCGCGCTTGCCGACCGCGACGCGATGCAGGCGCTGATCCAGGAAGAGGGCGGCAATTTCAAGCTCGAACCCTGGGACTGGCGCTACTACGCCGAAAAGCTGCGGCAACGCCTATGCGAGTTCGACGAGACCGAGACAAAGCCCTATCTCGACATCGACTGCATGATCGAGGCCGCCTTTTACACGGCCGGGCGACTGTTTGGTCTCACCTTCACGCGCGCCAACGTGCCGGTCTGGCATCCGGACGTGCGGGTCTGGGAGGCGCGGGGCGCCGACGGAAAAAAGGTCGGTATGTTCTTCGGCGATTATTTCGCGCGACCTTCCAAACGCAGCGGCGCCTGGATGACGTCGCTGCGCGACCAGGAAAAGCTCGCCGGCGACATCACGCCGCTGATCATCAACGTATGCAACTTCGCCAAAGCCGCGGACGGCGAGCCGACGCTGTTGAGCTTCGAGGACGCCCGCACGCTGTTCCACGAATTCGGCCACGCGCTGCATGGGCTTCTGTCTTCGGTCACCTATCCGACGATCTCCGGCACCAATGTCGCCACCGATTTCGTGGAGCTGCCGTCGCAGCTTTACGAGCACTGGCTGGAGCAGCCCGACGTGCTGCGGCGCTTTGCCCGCCACTACCAGAGCGGAGAACCGATGCCGGAGGAACTGCTGCAACGGCTCATTGCCGCGCGCAATTTCAACAAGGGTTTTGCCACGGTCGAGTACATCGCCTGCGCCATGGTCGATCTCGACTTCCATTCGCTGCCGGAACCTGACGACATCGATGCCGCCGCTTTCGAAACCAAGGCGCTGGCGGGTATCGGCATGCCGCACGAGATCGCCATGCGGCACCGGCCGCCGCACTTTGCCCATATCTTCTCCGGCGGCGGCTATGCCGCGGCCTATTACAGCTACATGTGGTCGGAAGTGCTCGATGCCGATGCGTTCGCGGCGTTCGAGGAGACCGGCGATATTTTCGATCCGGCGACGGCGAAACGGCTGCGCGAGGCGATCTACGCGGCTGGCGGCGCGCAACAGCCGGCCGACGCCTACAAGGCGTTCCGCGGTCGGCTGCCGAGCGCCGACGCGCTGTTGCGCAAACGCGGTTTTGCCGATCCGCTCCCGGTCAGCTGAGCGCAATCATGGACCTGCATAGCGCCGGCCATCGCCGCGGTGTCGTCTGCGCGCCGCACGCCGCCGCGGTGGAGGCCGGCCGCGCGGTGCTGGCCGAAGGCGGCAACGCGCTGGAAGCCATGGTGGCCATGGCCGCGACGATCGCCTCGGTCTATCCGCACATGAATCATCTCGGCGGCGACGGTTTCTGGCTGATCCGCGACAGCGGCGGCCATCTGCGCGCCATCATGGTGGCCGGTCCTGCCGGCCAAGAGGCGCGACCTGAGCTTTACCGCGACTACGAGACGATGCCGACGCGCGGGCCGCTCGCCGCGCTGACCGTGCCCGGCGCCATCGCCGGCTGGATGCTGGCGCTGGAAGCGGCCAAAGCCGACCGCGGGAAATTGCCGCTGGATGTCCTCCTTGCTTCGGCCATCGCGCATGCCCGCGACGGCTATGCGGTCACCCGCAGCCAGGCGCGACTGACAAAAGCACATCTTGCCGAGCTCAAGGACCTGCCCGGTTTCGCCGCAACATTCCTGCTGGACGGTAAGCCGCCCGCTCCCGGCGACACCCTCAAGCAGCAGACGCTCGCCGCCACGCTGTCGCATCTGGCGCATGCCGGCCTCGACGATTTTTACCGCGGCGATGTCGGGCGCGAGATCGCGGCCGACCTCGAGCGCATTCATAGCCCGGTCACGCGCCTTGACCTCGAACGCTACCGCGCCAGGCTCGCCGAACCGCTGCGTGTCACACTGCCGTCGGGCACGGTCTACAACACCGATGCGCCGACCCAAGGCGTCGTTTCGCTGATGATTTTGGCCTTATTCGCCCGCCTCGGCGTCTCCGAGGCGGAAGGCTTCGACCACGTCCACTGTCTGGTCGAGGCGACCAAGCGCGCATTGCGCCTGCGCGACCGGGTCGTCACCGATCCCAATTATCTGGCGCACCCGCTCGAACGCGTTCTCGACGATCGCTATATCGCGGGCGAAGCGCTGCAAGTCGACCGCGCCAAGGCTGCGCCGTGGCCGGCCGCGGGCGGCGGAGGCGACACGATCTGGATGGGCGCTGCCGACACGTCGGGCCTCGTCGTCTCCTACATCCAGTCGCTCTACTGGGAATTCGGCTCCGGCTGCGTGCTGCCGGCAACGGGCGTCCTGATGCAAAACCGCGGCTCGAGCTTTTCGCTCGATGCCGGCGCGCTGAATTATCTGAGCCCCGGGCGGCTGCCGTTCCACACCCTCAACCCGGCGCTCGCGGTGCTCAACGACGGTCGTATCATGGCCTATGGCTGCATGGGCGGCGACGGCCAGCCGCAGACGCAAAGTGCGCTGTTCACCCGCTACGTAAACTTCCGCGAGCCGCTGTTCGAGGCGATTGACCGGCCGCGCTGGGTGCTCGGCCGAACCTGGGGCGCGCCGCGCGTCGCACTGCGCGTCGAGCCGCGCTTCGCCGAGGCGGTGATCGAGGCGCTCGCGGCCGCCGGCCATGACGTCGATGTCCTCGCCGAGCCCTATTCCGACGTCATGGGCCATGCCGGCGCCGTTGTGCTGCATCCGGATGGCACCTGCGAAGGCGCCCACGACCCGCGCGCCGACGGCGGCGCAGCGGGAGTGTGAGACCGTTGGAGAATCGAAGCTACGCCGCCGGGGAGCGAGGTTTCGCAGTCACGCTGCTCCGGTCAACTCCGCGACTTTCTTGAGATGCGCGACCGCAGCGCCCGCTCCCGTGGTCTTGGTTAAAAGATCGAGCGTGGCATCGTTGTCATCGTCCACCGGCGTCAGCGCCGGATCGATATAGGCCGATGCGTTCGGATCGCGCGCAATGGACATTTTCACAAGGACCAGCCGGATGATCATTCCGGCCAGTACCGCGTGCTTGTAGAGGGCCTCCCAGACGAACCGTGGCCAAAAGAGCCACACACTTTCGCGGGGCAATCCAGGCCGCCGCTCGGAGCGACGCTTCAGACGAAAAAGGCCGCTCTGCAGCGGATGAAGATTTTCGAGAGGGACCATCATCGCGAAGGCGACCAGCAATTTGACGAGGCTGCCCATCGGCACGCCGGTCGCCGCCGCGCGGCGCAGCAACTGCTTCATGTGCTGCGGCGTATAATAGAGTGTCCATGCCTCGCGGTAGATCGCACCCCACTGCTCTGAGGTCATCTTGGCGTGGCCGGTGCAGACGTGCTCCGCATCGTAATTGTTCAGGTCATCTTCCATCGCGACGCCGGTTTTCCAAAGCGCCTGATGATCCTCCGAGCCGGGTAGTGGCGTGAGGAGAAAAAACTCGATGATGTCGAGCGGCAATTCCTTCTGGATGATGGCGATGTCGCGCCGGATCGTGGCGGGCGTGTCGGCGGGGAAGCCCAAGATATAGCCCGCGAGCGTAATGATGCCCTGGACTTTCCAGGCCAGCAGCATTTTGCGGTATTCGGTAATCTTGTTTTGGCGCTTCTTGGCCGCGGCGAGATTGTCCGGGTTGACGTTTTCCAGTCCGATGAACACGCGCGTCACGCCGGCTCGCTTCGCCTTGACGATGAAGTTATCGATCTTGTGGCAAAGCGTATCGACCTGGATCATGAGGCCGAGCGGAATGCCGTGAATTTCGCGCAGCTCGATCAGGCGATCGAAGATCGCCTCCCACTCTTCGTTGCGGGCGAAATTATCGTCGGTGATAAAAAATCTGTGAATGCCCTGCGCCCAGTTCAGCCGCACCAGACGTTCGACGTCGTCGGCCGAGCGAAAGCGCGATTTCCGGCCCTGCACATTGATGATGGTGCAGAACGAGCATTGATATGGACAGCCGCGGCCGGCATCGAAGCTTGCGCTCAAACCCAGCGTACGCTCCACATAGCGCTTTGGAAGAAACGGCACCGGCTTGCCGTCCATCGCCGGCAGGTCCTTCATAAAATTATACAACGGCGCCAACCGGTCGGCGGCGGCGTCACGCAACACTTCGTCGAGCCGATCTTCCGCTTCGCCGGCGAACATCGCGACACCCATCTCCCGGCAAGCGTCAAGCTCGACGGCACGGCCATCAAGCATCGACAGGCACCCCGAGACATGGAAGCCGCCCATGACGACCTGGATTCCGGCGTCACGCAGGGGCCGAGCGATATCAAGGGCGCGCGGGTACTGGTTCGATTGCACGCCGATCAAGCCGACGAGACCGAAATTGCCGTTGGAGCGGAACCGCGCCAGCAACGCCGGCATATCGATGCGCGTATTGGTCTCGTCGACCACCTGGACGTCGATCGCAACGTCGGGGCCGAGCACTTGGCGCTCCGCGCAATCGGCGGCGATGCCGTAAAGCGCGGCCAGTGAATTCGACGGAATCAACGCCCGCCACCAGCGGATAACGTAGCCGTCGTCATCGTAATGCGACGGCTTGATGAGGACGAGCTGAAAGCGCCGCTTTATATTCATCGTGCACCCTAACACGATCAATCTGTGATGTCGGGATAAAATGGACCTGTCCGGGCTCGCCGAATGTGCGAGAAGATCACGGCATTGGAGGGCACATGAAATCGCTTTTCACCCTCTTCGGCGTCATGGCCATGCTTGCCGGGCTTCTCTTTGTCGGACAAGGCTCGGGCCTTATCCGCTGGCCCGCCGAGAGCTTTATGATCAGCGAGACCATTTGGGTCTATTACGGCGCCGCAATAGCCGTCGTCGGCGTGCTACTGATCGTCATCGCCCGGAAGCGACGGAATTAGGATGGATGCTTCTTCGCCCTCTTGCGGGCATCGGCGATTACCTGCTTGAACACGTTCATTTCCAGCGCTCCCGGAATCCGGAACGTGCCAACAATGAAGCCCGGCGTGCCTTCAAAACCAAAAGCTTCCGCCTGGGCGCTGTTGCGCGCCAGCAGATCGTCGATGGTCTTTTGATGCGTTTGCAGGTCGGCCGTAGCCCTCGCCACGTCGACACCGGCCTTGGCTAGGATCTCCTGGATGTTCGAACTCGGTAAGCTTGGTATCGGCTCCGATCAGCGCGGCGTGGGCTTCAGCGTATTTGTCCTGGTATTTCGACGCCAGGACCAGTTTGGCGGCGGCGACCGAAACCGGGCCGAATACCGGCCAATCCTTCAACACCAACCTGATATTGCCGTCCTCTTTCGCCAGTTGCGCAAGCTCGGGCACGGTTTTCTTGCAGTACGGACACTGGTAGTCGAAAAACTCGACAATCGTGAGATCGCCCTTCGGATTTCCCAGCGACGGGATGTCGGGATCGCGCAATACGCTGTCTCTGGAGAGAATGTCGGTCGATTGCTCGCCAAGAGCTGTCTTGCCGAAAGCCACAGCCGAAAGCGACGCGAGGGCAAGCGTCGCAATGCACAGACAGGCAAGCAGTGCGCGCCGGCTCCCGGTTCGGACCGTTCGATCTCGCATCATGAGAGTTTGACCTTGCTCTTCGCTCGCCTAAGCCCGCTCATGTCACGTTCGCTCTTAGAGGGCAATGGCAGAACCGGTGTTCAGTTTTAACCGGCCAGCTTGCTATCACGGCTCCATCGGCGTCAGGCCGAGCCTCGCCAGCAGTTCGCGGTCGCGATCGCGGCCGGGATTGGGCGTGGTCAGCAATTTCGGGCCGTAGAAAATCGAATTGGCGCCGGCGAGGAAGCACAGCGCCTGGGTCTCCTCGCTCATATCCTCACGGCCGGCCGAGAGCCGCACCATCGAGCGTGGCATGGTAATGCGCGCGACGGCGATGGTGCGCACAAACTCGATCGGATCGAGCGCGCCAACCGCCGCCGAATCCTCATCGGCGAGCGGCGTACCGGCGACCTTCACCAGCATATTGATCGGCACCGATTCCGGATGCACCGGCAGGCTCGCCAAGGTCGCAATCATGCCGATGCGGTCTTCGCTGCTTTCACCCATGCCGACAATGCCGCCGCAGCAGACATGGATGCCGGCACGGCGCACATGGTCGAGCGTTTCGAGCCGGTCCTGGTAGGTCCGCGTGGTGATGATGCGATCGTAGAACTCGGGAGAGGTATCGAGGTTGTGGTTGTAGTAATCGAGGCCGGACTCTTTTAGCCGGCGTGCCTGCAGCCCGGTCAGCATGCCGAGCGTGGCACAGGTCTCAAGCCCCAGCGCCTTGACGCCTTCGACCATCGCGCAAACGTTGTCGAGATCGCGGTCCTTCGGCTCGCGCCACGCCGCGCCCATGCAGAACCGGCTGGCGCCGGCCGCTTGCGCCGCGCGCGCCTCGGCCAGCACGGTATCGAGCGGCATCAGCTTGTCGGCGCGGACGCCGGTATCGTAGCGCGCGCTCTGCGGGCAATAGGCGCAATCTTCGGGGCAGCCGCCGGTCTTGATCGACAGCAGCGTCGATATCTGCACCTCGGCCGGATCGAAATTCTGCCGATGCACGCTCTGGGCGCGGAACATCAATTCCGGGAACGGCAGATCGAACAGCGCACGCACCTCCTCGCGCGTCCAGTCCTGACGCGGCGGAGCCGTGGCCGGCGAATGCGGAGAAGCGGAGGCGGTAAGCGACATCGCGTGCAGTGTAGCCCGCGCCGCGTTGCGGGGAAAGACGCTGTCTTACGCGGCGCTGTTTTCAACCAGCCGTAGCGGCCGGCGCGCCGGCGTGATCTTGCCGGAACGCAACAACGCTGCCGCCTGCTCGGCATCGACCGGCCGGCTGAAATAGAAACCCTGGCCATGCTCGCAACCGGAGGACAACAGAAACTTCTCCTGGCCCTCGGTTTCCACGCCTTCGGCGATTATTTCGATGCCAAGCTCGTGGGCGAGACGGATGGCGGCGCGAACAACCGTGGCGCTGCGCGGGTCGGTGTCAACGCCCGACACCAGTTCCTGCGCGATCTTCACACGGTTGATCGGATAGTTCGCCAGATAACTGAGCGACGAATAGCCGGTGCCGAAGTCGTCGACTGCGATCCGCACGCCGAGCCGGCGCAGGCGCTGGAAACGGTCGTCGTGCTGCTGGGTGATATCCATGAGCACCGATTCCGTCAGCTCGATCTCGATGCGGTCCGGCGGGATGCCCCATTTGTCGAAGCTGGCGGCGACTTCACGGTCGAGCTCGGCTGAGCCTTTGAAGTGCAGCGCCGAAAAGTTAACGCCGACCAGTTCAGGGGCGATACCGGCGTCCCGCCACAACCGCAATTGCCGGCAGGCGGCGTCCAGCACCCATTGCCCGAGAGCCTGGATTTGTCCGGACCGCTCCGCGACCGGAATGAAGACCGAGGGCGAAATCCGCCCGCGCTTGGGATGGTTCCAGCGCAGCAAGGCTTCCAGTCCGACTATGCGTCCTGTACGCAGATCGACCTGCGGCTGATAATGCAGCTCGAGCTCATTGCGATCGACCGCGCCACGCAAATCGTCGGCGAGAACCACCCGCTCCTGGATGTGGCGATCGAGATCGGCGGTGTGAAATCGGAAGCAGTTGCGTCCGTCCTCCTTGGCGCGATAGAGCGCGAGATCGGCCTGGATCATCATCGTATCGGGCGCCACGACGTCGGGTGAGTAGCGGGCTATCCCGATGCTGGCCGTGACATGTACTTCATTGCCCTCGATCGGATAGGGTTCGGCCAAGATCTTTCCGAGCTTTCCCGCCAAGGCGCCCCCCGCTTCCAGATCCTCGACATCGCTCTGCAGGATCGCGAATTCGTCGCCACCGAAGCGCGCGATGACGTCGGTTTCGCGCACCGTAGCTCTGACCCGGGCAGCGACCTGCCGCAACAGTTCATCGCCAATACCGTGGCCGAGCGTATCGTTGACGTCCTTGAAGTGATCGAGATCGAAATAAAGAACGGCAAACGGCATGGCGCCGCGCCGGCACGCGGCGAAAGCACCGCGAAGGCGCTCGACGAAAGCGCGGCGGTTGGCCAGCGATGTCAGCACGTCCGTTTGCGCGAGATCAGACACTTTTTGATTTGCGTGCATCATGCGTAAGGCGTGTCGTCGCGACGAGCGGATATAGATCACGACCGCCGCGGTGAGAATGAGCCCGAACGAGAATACAAACCAGGCGCGTTCGTGGTGCACGGTCAGCGGACCGCCGGGCATTGGCCGCGCCACCATCATCAGCCATGGCTGTCCATCGGCGGACAAATCGCGAGACCAATAACGGCCCTTGGCGGCCTCAGCCTCACTCATCGGCACAAGCGGCGAGGTGCGCAGCCGCGACGGATGAATGTAGGCCGGCATGGCCTGCCAACCGGAGTAGGGCAAATAGAAAAACAGATCGAGACCCTTCGGCGTCTTGTTGTCCTTGATGATCGTATCGACCATTTCCGCGGTTATGACGGAGCCGTGCACGAAGCCAGCTAGATTGCGCTGCCGATCTTCGATCGTGGCGTGCGGCGACCCGTGCTTGTAAATTGGTAGCGAAAATAAAAAGCCGCCATGGACGCCGCCGCTGCTGACCAGCTTTGGCGCCGGCGAAAAGCCCAGGCGATCGAGATCGCGCGCACGCTCCAATTCGGCCAGCGTCGCCGGCTCCGAGCCCAAATCGAGGCCATAGAGTGGAGAGGTCTTCGGGACCGTTGCATAAAAAATGGGGTAATAGACGCCGCGCTCCGGCGCCGCCGTCATCTTGCCGGCATCGCTCATGATCTTGAAATGAAAATCCGGAATGCCTTGCATCACCGCCATGCGCTCATACGCGGCGCGGTCGGGGCCGGTCACGCGGGGCACCCACGACAGCGTCGCGATGGCCGCGTTTTCGCGGAGCAGAGGCTGAGTGAAGGCCTCGAATTCGCCGCGGCTGACCGGATCGACGGAGCTGTCGAACAGCGCGCGGACGACTTTGAGCCTGTTCACATATTCGTTGAGGCCATTCTGCAGAACCATAAAATGGTTCTCGGCAAGCACATTGAATTGCGTTTTCGCGTCATTATCGTCCCGCACGATCATCACGCCGAATGCGGTTGCGGCCACGGCAATGCCGATCGCGGCCGCTACGCTGCACGGCACAAACTGCCGCAGTTTGCCGAATGCCTGCGTGACAAATCGCATGATGGTTCGCTTGTGCTCCCGCACAATGATCGGAATGACACCCGTTCGTGATGCCGTGCTTTGGTTGCACAACCAACGCTGCAGCGGGGATCGAAGATGTTGAGCGAGGTCAAAATGCCGCCGCGAAAGCGCGCGCATCGGTCGCGATGCTTAAAGGGACGTTATGATTTGCGCCAAGGTTCGATTCGTCATGTAATGCCTCGGCAATAAATAAGGAAAAACCCTGAATGTCCGGCACTCCGCCCGACCGCCTGTCGACCGACCCGAACAGCCCTTATTACGACGCCGCAATACTGCAGCGCGACGTCGGCGTGCGCTTCAAAGGCGTCGAGAAAACCAACGTCTCAGAATATTGCGTGAGCGAAGGCTGGATCCGCGTCGAAGCCGGCAAGACCAAGGACCGCCATGGCAATCCGCTCACGATCAAGCTTACCGGGACGGTCGAGGCCTATTTCCGGGACGGCAAAGCGTAGCGCGGGCAACGCCGCCTGCCGAAACGCAGTCAGTGCAGCGTTTCGCGCCCGCCAACCACGCGAAGACTGATCTGTTCGATAAGGGCCGAGCGAGTGGCTTCGGCGGCGGCCATTTCAGCCGCGGCTTCTTTCGCGGTGCTGTCGTTCGATCCGACGACGACGATACCGCCGAGCGTGGCCGCCACCGCGCAGGCCATCACAGCCGGATCGAAGCGGATCGCGCCGAACAGTAGGGCGATCAGGACCAGACCTCCCGCCGCCGCGGCGACGCGTCCGGCCAGGATGAATTTGCGGCAGCTCTCCAGCCGATCGGCAAGCTCGTCGAGCCGCGCTTCAAGGCGCACGATCTCAGGGTGCGGATCGCCGTCATCCATCGCGGCCCAGGCAAAACCTACTCCGCGGCGACCCGTGTCGCCGGGTCGACCGCCTCAACCTTGGCGGCGCAGAACTTGAATTCCGGAATCTTGCCGAATGGATCGAGCGCCGGATTGGTGAGCAGGTTCGCCGCCGCCTCGACGAAAGCGAACGGAATGAACACGACGCCGTCGGGAATGGCGTCGTCCTGCCGCGCGACCAGTTCGACGGTACCGCGCCGCGTGGTCACGCGCATCATGTCACCTGGCGCGATGCCGAGTTGGGCGATAGTGCCGCGCGAGACGCTGGCCACGGCGCTCGGTTCGATCGAATCGAGCACCGTCGCGCGCCGCGTCATGGCGCCGGTGTGCCAATGTTCGAGCTGGCGACCGGTGGTGAGAATGAACGGAAAATCGCGGTCCGGCACCTCATCGGGCGGCTGGTACTTTGCCGCCACCAGCTTGGCGAAGCCGCCGGGACGCGGAAAGCCCTTGTCGAACACAACGTCACGGCCCGGAATATCCGGCCCGTCGGTTGGATAGGTGACGTGGTGTTCGCGCTCGACACGATCCCACGAAATGTTGTCGAGCGCCGGCATCATCGACGCCATCTCGGTGAACACTTCACTGACGTGCTTGTAATTCCAGTTGCAGCCGATGCGCTGCGCCAGATCCTGGATGATCCAGAGATCCTGCCGCGCCTCGCCCGGCAACGGCAGCGCCGCACGGCCCATCTGCACCTGGCGGTTGGTGTTGGTGACGGTGCCGTCCTTCTCCGGCCACGCGGAGGCCGGCAGGATCACGTCGGCATAAGACGCTGTCTCAGTCAGAAAAATGTCCTGCACCACCAGATGCTCGAGGTGCGCCAGCGCGCCGCGCGCATGGTTGAGATCGGGGTCGGACATCGCCGGGTTCTCGCCCATGATGTACATGCCCTTGATTTCGTCGGCGTGCACAGCGTCCATGATCTCGACGACGGTCTTGCCTTTTTTGGGATCGAGCGTGACGCCCCAGGCAGCCTCGTATTTGGCGCGGGTCTCGGCGTTCTCGACGGACTTATAGTCGGGGAAGAACATCGGAATGAGGCCGGCGTCGGAAGCGCCCTGCACGTTGTTCTGGCCGCGCAGCGGATGCAGCCCCGTGCCGGGCCGCCCGACCTGGCCGCAGATCAGCGACAGCGCGATCAGGCAGCGGGCATTGTCGGTGCCGTGGGTGTGCTGCGAGACGCCCATGCCCCAGAAAATGATCGCGCTTTCGGCGCGCGCGAAGGTGCGCGCGACGTTGCGCAGCACATCCGCCTCGATGCCGCAGATCGGCGCCATTTCCTCGGGCGTGAAGGGTTTGACGTTCTGGGCAAGCTTGTCGAAGTCCTCGGTATAGGTCTGGACGTACTGCTGGTCGTACAGCTTCTCTTCGACGATGACGTTGAGCATGGCGTTGAGCATCGCCACGTCGGTGCCGTTCTTGAACTGCATCATTCGCCAGGCGTGGCGTTTGAGCGCCTGGCCGCGCGGGTCCATGACGACGAGCTTGGCGCCGCGCTTGGCGGCCTGCTTGAAGAAGGTGGCGGCGACCGGATGGTTCTCGGTCGGATTGGCGCCGATCACAATAATGACGTCGGAGTTCTTGCATTCGTTGAAGGTCGCGGTAACGGCGGCCGAGCCGACGCCTTCGAGCAAAGCGGCGACCGACGAGGCGTGACAAAGCCGGGTGCAATGATCGACATTGTTGGAGCCTAAACCGGTGCGCACCAGTTTCTGGAACAGATAGGCCTCTTCGTTCGAGCCCTTGGCCGAGCCGAAGCCGGCCAGCGCGCGCGGCCCGTCGCGGTCGCGGATTTTGGCAAGGCCGTTGGCGGCACGCTCCATCGCCTCATCCCATGACGCCTCGCGGAAATGCGTCCACGGATTTGACGGATCGACCAGATCGTCGGCGGCCTTGCCGACGCCGTCCTTGCGCACCAGCGGCTTGGTCAGACGCTGGGGATTGCTGATGTAGTCGAAGCCGAAGCGGCCCTTGACGCAGAGCCGGCTCTCATTGGCCGGTCCGCCCTTGCCGCTGACATAAGCAAGCTTGTCGTTCTTGATGTGATAGGTGAGCTGACAGCCGACGCCGCAATAGGGACACACGCTGTCGATCTTGCGGTCCGGTTTGCCGTTGTAGATGTTGTCGTCGTCGACCATCGTCGCCGGCATCAGCGCGCCGGTCGGACAAGCCTGCACGCACTCGCCGCAGGCGACGCAGGTCGAGGCGCCCATCGGATCGTCGAAGTCGAACACGATCTTCTCGCCGTGACCGCGCCCGGCCATGCCGATGACGTCATTGACCTGCACTTCGCGACACGCCCGGACGCAGAGATTGCACTGGATGCAGGCATCGAGGTTGACCGCCATCGCCACGTGGCTGCGGTCCGGCGCCGGCGTATCACGGCGCGGAAAGCGGCCCTGTTCCAGTTTCATGCGGGTCGCGATCTTCCACAGTTCGGAACCAGGATCGTGCGCGTGGGCGCGATCCGGCTGATCGGTCAGCAAAAGCTCGGCCACCATCTTGCGCGCGGTCTTGGCGCGGTCGGTCTGGGTCTTCACCTTCATGCCAGGCGCGGGCGTGCGGATGCAGCTCGCCGCCAGCACGCGCTCGCCTTCGATCTCGACCATGCAGACGCGGCAATTGCCGTCCGGCCGGTAGCCGGGTTTCGGCGAATAGCACAGATGCGGCAGCTCGATGCCGAGCCGGTCCGCAGCACGAAAGATCGTTTCGCCGTCGCGGATGTCCACTTCGCGGTCGTCGATGGTGAAGGTTTTGGATTTGTGTGCGTTCGCGTCGCTCATCGCGCAGGCCTTCGGTTACCAATGTCCCAGCGGCTTCGACAGTTCGTCCGGAAAGTATTTTAGCACACACAGCAAAGGATTTGGCGCCGCCTGGCCGAGCCCGCAGATCGAGGCGTCCCGCATCAGGGTCGACAATTCGTCGAGGAGAGCCGGATCCCATGGCCCGGTGGCCATCAGTTCCGCGGCCTTTTCAGTGCCGACCCGGCAGGGGGTGCACTGGCCGCAGCTCTCGTCCTCGAAGAATTTGATGAGATTGAGCGCCACAGCCTTCATGTCGTCCTTGTCCGACAGAATCACAACCGCATGCGACCCCACGAAGCAGCCGTATTTTTCCAGCGTGCCGAAGTCGAGCGGGATGTCGGCCATCGATGCCGGCAGGATACCGCCTGAGGCACCGCCCGGCAGGTAGCCCTTGAAGATGTGGCCGTCGGCCATGCCGCCGCAGAATTCATCGATCAGTTCGCGCGCCGTGACTCCGGCGGGGGCAAGTTTGACGCCGGGATTCTTGACGCGCCCGGACACCGAGAAACTGCGAAAGCCCTTGCGGTCGTGGCGGCCCTGCGAGGTGAACCAGGTGACGCCCTTCTCGACGACGTCGCGAATCCAATAAAGCGTCTCGACATTCTGCTCGAGCGTCGGGCGGCCGAACAAACCGACTTGCGCCACATAGGGCGGACGATGGCGCGGCAGGCCGCGCTTGCCTTCGATCGATTCGATCATCGCGGATTCTTCGCCGCAGATATAAGCGCCGGCGCCGCGGCGGAGATGGATTTTGGTGTGCTTCGACAGGCCCGCCTTCTCCGCTTTGCCGATCTCATCGACAAGCAAAAGAATTATTTCGGGATATTCATCGCGCACATAGAGATAGGTGTCGGCGGCTTCGACGATCCAGGCCGCGATCAGCATGCCTTCGATGAAGCGGTGCGGATCCTGCTCGAGGTAATAACGATCCTTGAAAGTGCCGGGTTCGCCCTCGTCGCAATTGACCGCGAACAGGCGCGGTGCGGGCTCCGCACGCACCAGGGACCACTTGCGGCCGGTCGGAAAGCCGGCGCCGCCAAGGCCGCGCAGCCCCGCGTCGCTGACGATCTTGATCATATCGTCGCGCGTGCGCGAGCCGCCGATACACGCCTTAAGCAGGCTATAGCCGCCGCCCTTTACATAGGCGTCGAAAGCAACGGGCGTGGGAAAAGCATGCGCATGAGCGGGCTTGGCCGCGGCAGCGGCGATTTTTGCACCGTCGGCCTCCATGACCTGAGCATGGCCGATCGCACAGACCGGTGCGCGATCGCAGGCGCCCATGCACGGCGCGCGCACGACGCGCACATTTTTCCCTAATTTTCCCGTCAGTTCGGCAAGTAAATTCTCCGCGCCAGCCAAGGCGCAGGATAGCGAATCGCAAACCCGCACCGTGACCGGCGGCGGCGGCGTCTCGCCCTCCTTCACCACGTCGAAATGGGCGTAAAAAGTCGCGACCTCATAGACCTCGGTCAGCGCGAGCCGCATCTCCTGCGCCAAAGCGGCAAGATGCGCGGCCGAGATATGGCTGTACCGGTCTTGGATCAGGTGCAGATGCTCAATAAGAAGGTCGCGGCGGCGTTCGCGCTCGCCAAGCAGCGCGCGTACTTCTTCGAGCGCGCTTGGGTCGACCTGCCTGCCTTTTGGCGTGCGCGGCGGGCGGCGTCGGCCGGCGCCTCCACGATTCTCGGGCGGTAAGGTCTGCGGCGGTTCAGTTACGCTCATTGTTCCCTTTTAAGGCGCAGAAACGGCAATTGAAACAGAGCTATTAAGCCGAACAATCATCAACAGCTCAGCGCACCGCGACACTTGGCCTCACGGCACGGCGTCAGCGGAGCTGAGGCGGTAAATCGAGATTTCTTCCAGCCGTGGATTCATCGCCACGGCCATCGGATGAACCGATTAAGCCTATGATAAATATAGAATTTTTTGGCAACATCACCACCAGGCCGAAGCGCCTGCGTGACCGGTCGCAAACATGCTGCATCGCGGCGGCGCGGGAGCGATCCCAACGCCAGAACCCGTTCCTCGTGGGGGAAAGCGGAACAAGCGACGCCAATAACTATGGTCGAACTTGCTATTCGCTGCGCGCTATAGGAGATTTTTGAAAAGTGCAGTCCGCGCCATCCATCGGGGAGGGCCGGGTGCGAAAGGCGGCTTCGGTCGCCCAACAAGTCTTCGTCAAGAAGCACACAAAAATAACTGGGGAATCAAGGAGGACCGCACAATGGCTTTACTGCCTATTCTGGATCGTAGCCGCACGATCGCCGAACCCGGCTTCAGCCGGTGGATGGTGCCGCCCGCGGCACTGTGCATTCATCTGTGCATCGGCCAAGCCTACGCGTTTAGCGTATTCAATCTGCCGATGACGAAGCTGCTCGGTGTCAGCGCATCCGCGCCTGGCGACTGGAGCATTCCCGAACTGGGCTGGATCTTCTCCATCGCCATCTTCGTGCTCGGCGTATCGGCCGCGGTCTTCGGCCGCTGGGTCGAGGAAGGCGGACCACGCCAGGCGATGTTTACTGCCGGCCTGTGCTGGGCGCTTGGCTTCTTCATCTCGGCCATTGGCGTCTACGTCCACAATCTCTGGATCGTGTATCTCGGCTACGGAATTTTCGGCGGCCTCGGTCTTGGCCTCGGCTACATCTCGCCGGTGTCGACGCTGATCAAATGGTTCCCCGACCGCCCCGGAATGGCGACCGGCATGGCCATCATGGGCTTCGGTGGCGGCGCCTTCATCGCCTCGCCGCTCTCGGTGTGGCTGATGGCGCATTTCTCGACACCGACTCACGTCGGCGTCGCCGAAGCTTTCATCGGCCTCGGCATCATCTATCTGATCTTCATGTGGGTCGGCGCCGCCATCGTACGCATACCGGCGCCGGGCTGGAAGCCCGAAGGCTACATCGCACCGGTCGTCGAGCAAAAACTCATCACCAAGAGCGACGTCTACGTCTATGACGCGATCAAGACGCCGCAGTTCTGGCTGATCTGGTGGGTGCTCTGCCTCAACGTGACCGCCGGCATCGGCGTGCTCGGTCAGGCCTCCGCGATGACCCAGGAAATGTTCCCCGGCAAAGTCTCTGTTGTCGCGGCGGCGGGCTTCGTCGGCCTGCTCAGCCTGTTCAACATGGTGGGGCGTTTCTTCTGGGCCTCGACGTCCGACTATATCGGCCGCAAGAACACCTATTTCTGCTTCTTCGCAATCGGGACGGTGCTCTATTGCCTGGTGCCGTGGGCCGGCTCGATCGGCAGCGTATCGGTGTTCGTGATCTGCTTCCTGATCATCATCTCGATGTATGGCGGCGGCTTCGCCACCGTGCCGGCTTATCTCAAGGATATGTTCGGCACGCGCTATGTCGGCGCCATCCACGGTTGGCTGATCACCGCGTGGTCAGCGGCAGGCGTGTTCGGGCCGGTGCTGGTCAACTATATCCGCCAGTATCAGATCGACAGCGGGGTGCCGAAGGCGCAGGCCTATAACGTCACTATGTACATCATGGCGGGACTGCTGGTCATCGGATTCATCTGCAACTTCATGATCAAGGCGGTGCATCACCGCTTCCACATGAAGCCAGATCACGAGGCCATCAGGGCCCAAATGGACGTCGACGCCGCCGGCGAGCCGGCGGGAGCCTAGGGAGCGAAAAACAATGGCAAACCAAAATCAGACCAGTTCGAATACGTTGCATCTCATTCTCGCCTGGGGCTTTGTCGGCATCCCGTTGGCCTGGGGCGTGTGGCAAACGATCCTCAATTCGATGAAGCTGTTTCACTAGACCGGGTTCATCCTCGAAAAACGAAAAACGGCGCGGCCTCGAAAGCCGCGCCGTTTTATTTTTGCGCTTTGCCGACCGCAGTACTACGCGACCTTTTCCTTCAAGTGCGGGAACATCGCGTGGAGCGCTTCCTGATCCATCTCGGTCTTGAACTTGTGACGGTCCTTCAGCGTGCCGGCCTTCTGCGCAGCCGGCCGGGCATTGATCTCGTCGACCAGCCGCTTGAGGTTCTTGTACTTGTCCCAGGCGCCCTCGCCGACCACGTTCGGCAGCATGCGCGCCCAGCCCCAGACATTCATGTCGACGATCGTGTAGGTGTCGCCGAGCATGTATTTGTGCCTGGCAAGCCGCGCATCGAGAATGCCGGCGTGGCGGTTGCCCTCGAAGACGTAGCGGTTGATGGCGTAGGGCAGCTTCTCCGGCGCATAATTGCGAAAATGCACCGCCTGGCCGAAATACGGGCCGACGCCCGACGACACGAAGAACATCCACGACAGAAGCTCGCCGCGCGCCTCGTCGGTCTTGGCCGGCAGATACTTGCCGGTTTTCTCGGCGAGGTAGAGCAGGATCGCGCTTGAGTCGAACACCGTCGTGTCGCCATCGACAATGGCCGGCAATTTGGCGTTCGGATTGATCGCCAGGAACTCCGGCTTGTGCTGTTCGCCCTTGCGGGTATCGACCGGGATCGCCTCGTAGGGCAGGCCGGTTTCTTCGAGGAACAGCGCAACCTTGGTCGGGTTCGGCGCACCGCTATAATAAAACTTCAGCATATCAACTCCCCATTTTGTCAGTCAGTCGGTCGTGCACTAATCAGATAGGTCTGTCTCAAGCGGCGTCAACGGCGGCGCCGCGCAACGCTTGCAGGAACTTAGAACAAGCCGACGATCTTGCCGTCCGGCCCGACGTCGATCACGTCGGCCGCCGGAACCCTCGGCAGGCCCGGCATGGTCATGACCTCGCCGCAGATCGCGACCACGAATTCTGCGCCCGCGGACAATCTCACCTCACGCACATTGACGATGTGGTCGCTCGGCGCGCCCTTGGCGTCCGGATTGGTCGAGAAGCTGTATTGCGTCTTGGCGACGCAAATCGGGAATTTGCCGTAGCCCATCGACTCGAAATTCGCCAACTGGTCGCGCACGGATTTGTCCGCGGAGATATCCTTGGCGCGGTAGATTTCCCTGGCGATGGTACGGATCTTTTCGAACAGCGGCATGTCGTCGGGATAGAGGAATTTGAGCTTGCTCTTGCCGCTCTCGGCGACCTTGACCACCGCCCGCGCCACATTGGCCGCGCCTTCGCCGCCCATCGCCCAGTGATCGGCCATAAAGGCCTCGACGCCGAGGCTCTTGCAGGTCTCTTCGACGAGCTTGATCTCAGCCTCGGTATCGGCGGAAAAGCGGTTGATCGAGATGATCGGCACGATGCCGAATTTCTGCACGTTTTCGACATGACGCTTGAGATTGCTCATGCCGGCTTCAAGCGCCTTGAGATTTTCGGTCTTGAGGTCCTCTTTCTTCACCCCGCCGTGCATCTTCAGCGCGCGAATGGTCGCGACCAGCACTGCGCAGGACGGTTCGATGCCGGCTTTGCGGCACTTGATATCCATGAATTTCTCGCCGCCGAGATCGGCGCCGAAGCCGGCTTCCGTCACCACGTAATCGGCGAGTTTTAGGGCGGTCGTCGTCGCCAGCACCGAATTGCAGCCATGCGCGATATTCGCGAACGGGCCGCCATGGATGAAGGCGGGGGTGCCTTCGAGCGTCTGCACCAGGTTCGGCGCCAGCGCTTCCTTGAGCAGCACGGTCATGGCGCCCTGCGCCTTGAGGTCTCCGGCGCGGACCGGCTTGCGGTCACGCGTATAGGCGACGACGATATTGGCAAGCCGCTTCTTGAGATCCTCGAGATCGCGCGCCAGGCAGAAAATCGCCATCACTTCGGACGCGACCGTGATATCGAAGCCGTCCTCGCGCGGGAATCCGTTGGCGACGCCGCCGAGCGATGACACGACCGAACGCAAGGCGCGGTCGTTCATGTCGAGAACACGCCGCCAGGCCACGCGGCGCTCGTCGATCGAAAGCGCGTTGCCCCAATAGATGTGATTGTCGAGCAGCGCAGCGAGCAGATTGTTGGCCGACGTGATGGCGTGAAAGTCGCCGGTGAAGTGGAGGTTGATGTCCTCCATCGGCACCACCTGGGCATAACCGCCGCCGGCAGCGCCGCCTTTGACGCCGAACGACGGGCCGAGCGACGGCTCGCGCAGGCACAGCATGGCTTTTTTGCCGATATAATTGAGCGCGTCGGTCAGGCCGACTGTCGTCGTCGTCTTGCCTTCGCCAGCCGGGGTTGGCGTTATGGCCGACACGAGAATGAGCTTGCCGTTGGGCCTGCTCTGCAGCGATTTGACGAAATCCATCGAGACCTTGGCCTTGTAGTGACCGTAAGGCTCGAGGTTTTCCGGCGCGATGCCGAGCTTCTCGCGGGCGACATCAAGGATCAGCCGCTTTTTTGCGGCCTGCGAAATTTCAATATCGGATTTGGGTGACTGATGCTGTGAGGCGGGCATATTGGATATCCATCAAATGTCAGCGGAAAAGGTCGAAGGCTCGAAACCCGGCAAGGTTCACGTGAATCTCGCTTTGACGGCGAGGTTGACGGACTTCGCCCATTCGCCGGCTTCGACCTTTTTGCCGTCGGCGGGCTGAACGCGGGTAACCTTGAAGCGCCCGTCGGCGCAGACCACGGTGAAGCCGTCCGCTTCCACCGCGGCAATCTCGCCGAGCTTGCCGGCAATGCCTTTCGGATCTTTGGCCGGCAGCGGTTTGGCGTCAAAAATCTTCAGTTGCTTGCCGTCGAGCGTGGTCCAGGCGCCGGGCGCGGGATTGGCGCCGCGGATCAGACGATCGATCTGCTCCCACGGCTTGCCCCAGTCGATCTTGGCGTTCTCCGCGGTGCAACGGCCTTCGTAGGTCGCGAGCGCCTCATCCTGCTTGATGCGCGGCGCCTTGCCGGCTTTGACGAGATCGACGGATTCCAGCATCGCCTCGACGCCCATCGGAAACAGCCGGTCGAAATAAACCGTGCCGAGCGTGTCGCTGGGCCCGATCGGGGTCTTCTTCTGCAGCAGCACGGCACCGGTATCGAGGCCGTTGTCCGGCCAGAAGATCGACAGGCCGGTTTCTTTCTCGCCCTTGATGATCGGCCAGTTGATGGCGCTGGCGCCACGATAGGCCGGCAACAGCGAGGGATGATATTGGATCGATCCGTGGGTCGGGATGTTGAGGAATTCCTCGGGCACGAACAGCGTCACAAAGGCCATTACCTGCAAGTCGGGCTTGAGCGCCTTGAATTCCTCCCACACTTCCGGTTTTTTGTAGGAGTCAGGCTGATGCACCGGAAGCTTGGCGGCGAGCGCCGCCTCCTTCAGCGGGTCGGCTTTGGCGCCCGGCTTTTCCGGCGCGACATAGACGGCGACGACCTCATCGCCGCGCTTGAGCAGCGCCTCAAGCACCGCCTTGCCGAATGCCTGTTGCCCGTGAACCACGATACGCATGGTGACTGCATCTCCCCAAAGTCTGAATGTTCCCTCACCCTTCGCGGGGGAGGGGAAATAGTTACGCCGCCTCCGCTTTGGCCGGCTTGTCCGGCGCGGTGATCGCGCCTGACATCCTGATCGCGGCGACGTCCTTCTCGGAATAGCCCAGCACCTTGCGCAGGATCTCGTCGGTATGTTCGCCGAGCAGCGGCGAGCGGCGCACGTCGGCGGGCGAATCCGAAAGTTTTACCGGGTTGCCGACAGTCAGGTACTTGCCGCGGATCGGATGATCGACCTCGACGACAGTACCGGTTTCACGGAGCGACGGCTCCTCGGCAATTTCTTTCATCGACAGGATCGGACCGACCGGAATGTCGTGCTTGTTGCAGATATCCATGACCTCGAATTTGGTCTTGGTCATGGTCCATTGTTCGATCGTGGAGAAAATCTGCTTAAGCCGCGGCAGCCGCGCCGGCGGCGTTGCATAATCCGCCTCGGTCTTCCATTCCGGCTTGCCGATCAGATCGCAGATTGCGCTCCAGACCGGCGCCTGGGTAATGAAATAAATATAGGCGTCTGGATCGCTCTCCCAGCCTTTGCATTTGAGGATCCAGCCGGGCTGGCCGCCGCCAGAATCGTTGCCGGCACGCGGCGTCGCCTTGCCGAATGGAACACCCTCGCCAAACTGGCTGTATTCGGTGAGCGGGCCATGCGAGAGCCGCTGCTGGTCGCGCAATTTCACCCGCGCAAGATTGAGCACGCCGTCCTGCATGGCGCAGAGTACTTTTTGGCCGCGGCCGGTGCGCACACGCTGGAACAAGGCGCTGACAATGCCGAGCGCGAGATGCAAGCCAGTACCGCTGTCGCCGATCTGCGCGCCGGTGACGAGCGGCGGCCCTTCGCGGAAGCCGGTGGTCGAGGCCGAACCGCCGGCGCATTGCGCGACGTTCTCGTAAACCTTGCAGTCCTCATAAGGACCTGGTCCAAAACCCTTGACCGACGCCACGATCATGCGCGGATTGAGCTCGTTGATGTGCTCGAAGGTCAGCCCCATGCGGTCGAGTGCACCGGGCGCGAAATTCTCGACCAGGACGTCGCATTCCTTCACCAGCCGATCGAGTATTTCCTTGCCCTTGGGATGCTTGGAATCGATCGTGATCGAGCGCTTGGAGCCGTTGAGCATGGTGAAATAGAGGCTGTCCGCGCCTTTGACGTCGCGCAACTGGCCGCGGGTGATGTCGCCGATGCCCGGACGCTCCACCTTGATGACGTCGGCGCCCATGTACGCGAGCAGCTGGGTGCAGGTCGGGCCCGATTGGACATGAGTGAAATCGAGGATTTTCACGCCTTCGAGCGCCCGCCCCGCCCGGCCCCACGGTTTCGTCGACGGCCGCGGCAGACCGTTGCCGGTTGCAGCTTTCGCCGCGGACTTTTTGGCCCCCAGCTTCACGACTTTTTTCGTAGCCTTCCTGGCAGCCGGCTTCGATTTTGCCGCTTTGGCTTTTGCTTTGGTCGCTTTCTTTCGCATTGCCATGGTTTCCTCCTGAATTCTTATTTCTTGCGAAGCGCACTTTGCGGATTGAGGTTGCCGATACGGCCGCTCTCGCTGCCGGCCGCCGGGTCGATCACGGCATTGATCAGGGTCGGCTTGCCGGAGTTCATGGCGGCGTCAACGGCGCGCTTGAGTTCGTCGGGCGTCGTCGCATTGACGCCGACGCCGCCGAACGCCTCCATCATCTTGTCGTAGCGCGAGCCCTTGACGAAGACAGTCGTGGCCGGATCCGCCCCGGCGGAATTAAGGTCGGTGCCGCGATAGATACCGTCGTTGTTGAAGATGACGACGCAAACCGGCAGCTTGTAGCGGCAGATCGTTTCCACCTCCATGCCGGAAAAGCCGAAGGCGGAGTCGCCTTCGACCGCGAGCACCGGTTTGCCGGTCTCGATCGCCGCGCCGATCGCATAGCCCATGCCGATACCCATGACCCCCCAGGTGCCGACATCGAGGCGTTTGCGCGGCTGATACATATCGATGATGCCGCGCGCGAGATCGAGCGTGTTGGCGCCCTCATTGACGAGGATGGCGTCCGGCCGTTCTTTAACGACAGTGCGCAGCGCGCCGAGCGCGCCGTGATAGTCCATCGGCGAGTTGTTGTTCATCAGCCGCGGTGCCATTTTGGCGACGTTCTCGTCCCTTTTCGATTTGACGGCGCCGAGCCAGTCGGCCGGCGCAGCGGGCCAGTTGCCGCCCATGGCGTCAACGAGCGCGGTCACGCACGAGCCGATGTCGCCGACGACAGGGGCGACGATCTCGACGTTTGAATCCATCTCCTTGGGCTCGATGTCGATCTGGATGAACTTCTTGGAGTGCGGTTCGCCCCAGGACTTGCCCTTGCCGTGCGACAACAGCCAGTTGAGGCGCGCGCCGATCAGCATGACGACGTCGGAATCCTTGAGCACTGTGGAGCGCGCGGCGCCCGCGCATTGCGGGTGGGTGTCGGGCAGCAGGCCCTTGCCCATGCTCATCGGCAGAAAAGGAATGCCGCTCTTTTCGACCAGCGTGCGGATTGCGTCATCGGCCTGCGCGTAGGCGGCGCCCTTGCCCAGGATGATCAGCGGCCGCTTGGCGCTCTTCAAGACATCGAGCGCGCGCTTGACCGCAGCCGGCGCCGGGATCTGGGCCGGCGCCGGGTCGATGACCTTGACGAGCGATTTGGCGCCGGCATCGGCATTCATCACCTGGCCGAAAAGCTTGCCGGGAAGATCGAGGTAGACGCCGCCCGGCCGTCCGGACACGGCGGCGCGTATCGCGCGCGCCAGGCCGATGCCGATGTCTGCGGCATGGAGCACCCGGAACGCCGCCTTGCAGAGCGGCTTGGCGATGGCGAGCTGATCCATTTCTTCGTAGTCGCCCTGCTGCAAATCGACGATCTCGCGCTCGGACGAGCCCGAGATCAGAATCATCGGAAAGCAGTTGGTGGTGGCATTGGCCAGTGCGGTGAGGCCGTTGAGAAAGCCCGGGGCCGATACGGTGAGGCAGACGCCGGGCTTTTTGGTCAGGAAGCCGGCGATTGCCGCTGCATTGCCGGCATTCTGTTCGTGACGGAACGAGATCACGCGAATACCTGCGGCCTGTGCCATCCGGCCGAAGTCAGTGATCGGGATGCCTGGCACGCCGTAGATCGTGGTGATGCCGTTGAGCTTGAGCGCATCAATAACGAGGTGAAAGCCGTCGGTCAGCGCCTGCTCCGCTTCGGTCCCGCTGTCAGGCGCTTTCGCCTTCACTGCTGCGTCTGCCATGACAATCCTCCGTCCAATCCGTTGTCTCTGATCAGTCCAGATAATCGGCGTATTTCGCGACATGGTCGGCGAGGCCGAGCGCATGGTCGCGCACCAGCTTTTCGGCGCGCAGCGTATCGCGCGCCTCCAATGCTTCGATGATGTGAATATGGTCGCGGATCGAGCGATCGGCGCGATCTTTTTCGCCGATTGTCTTTCGCCGGATCATCCGCATATGGGTGAAAAGGTTCTCCGCCAGATCGACGAGCACGCCGTTGCGGCTCAGCCGAATGATAGTCTGGTGGAACTCGATATTGACTTCGGAATATTCGTCGAGGTGGGCGCGCACCGCACCGTTTTCGAAAGTGGCAAACATCTCGCGCAACGGTGCAATTTCATGATCGCCGGCATTTTCCGTGATCAGCCGCGCCGCCATGCTCTCGAGCGCCGCCCAGGCGGTGATCAGTTCGATCACTTCGCGCTTGGTCTTGCGCACCACATAGACGCCGCGCCGCGGCACCGAGCGGACAAAGCCCTCGCGTTCGAGCTGCGCCATCGCCTCGCGCACCGGGGTGCGGCTGATGCCGAAATCCTGGGCGAGGCTTCTTTCGTCCAGCCGGATTTCGCTGCGGCTGCCATAAATATCCAGGCCGACGATGACGGACTTCAGCGCCGTATAGGCCTTGTTCTTGAAGCTGAAGGAGGTGTCGATCGGCTCCAACCGCGGCCGAGAAATCAAAGCCCCGTCCGGCGGATCGACGTTGGAGCCGCTCGCGGCACTTTTGGCAACGGATAAACGGTGCACTCGGGACGACATCGAAGACGCTCGCTACCCTTGAAATACGCGATCTTTTGGCGAAGCCGGGCCGCGTTCAGGCAGCACTCCTAGCGCACTGTAATACATTATACCAGAGCCGAAATGACGCATTCCCGTGGGTTTTGACGACCCGCCCTTAAATGAAACGGGCGCGGGGATGACCCCACGCCCGTACCACTTCGAATTGAACTTCGCGTGGCTGCTAACTTTTGGCCATCATCCGCGCCCGCATCGGCTTAAGCACGAACAGCGCCAGAGCAACGACAATGAAATTCATGATCGCCGTCACCACGAAGACCATATGCCAGCCGCCGGTTGCGTTCTTGACGATATTTGCGACCGGCACGAGGAAGGCGGACGCCCCCTTGGCGGTATAGAGCAAGCTCAAGTTCACCGTCGCAAACTTGGCGCCGAACGTGTCGGTGCAGGTGGACGGGAACAGACTGAAAATCTCGCCCCAAGTGAGGAAGATCATGGCCGCAAACAGCACGAATGCCCAAGGCTGGTGCCCGAGCGAGCCCAACAGCCAATAGGCCGCGCCGCCGAGGCCGAAGGCGATCGCCATCGTGAATTCGCGGCCGATATAGTCGGAAATCCAGCCGAACAGCGGACGCGCCGCACCGTTGGCGAGATTGTCGATGATCAGTGCCGCGCTCAGTGTGGTGGCGCCGAAGAACACCACCGTATTGCCGAGATTAAAATCCTTGGCGATGGGTGCGATCTGCGCGGTCGCCATCAGGCCCGACGCCGACACCATGACGAACATGATGTAGAGGATCCAGAAGATCGGCGTGCTGAGTGCTTCCACCGGCGAGTAATTGCGCACGGTTTGCGGAACCTTGGGGACGGCGAGGCCGGACATTTCGCCGGCTTCGGGCGAACGCAAAAACCAGGCGAGCAGGAAGATGATGCCGCCCTGGATCAGGCCGAACCAGAAGAATGCCGTCTCGTAACCGCCAGATGCGATCACCTCACGGATCGGCACCACGGTGATCGCCGCGCCGGCGCCAAAGCCTGCCGCGGTGAGGCCGACCGCAAGGCCGCGTTTGTCGGGGAACCATTTCACGGCAAGACCGACGCAGGTCGCATAGACCGCACCGCCGCCAACGCCCGCGAATACCGAGCCGAGATAGAGCATCGACAGCGAATCCGCGGCCGAACAAACGATCCAGCCGAGCGCTACCATGATGCCGCCGAACGCCACCATCAGTTTCGGTCCGCGGCGTGCTCCCAGCGTATCGACGATCCAGCCTTCGATCGGCGTCAGCCACGTCTCGAGTGCGACGAAGATGCTGAAGGCGAGCTGAATCGCCGCAATCGACCAGCCATGCGCCTTGTTGATTGGATTGACGAACAGCGTCCAGCCGTACTGAAGGTTGGCAATGAGCACCATGCAGATGATGCCGCAAATGAGCTGCCGCCAGCGCGTCGCTTGCACTGCCGATGCCCCGGATTCGACCATCGTGGTTGTTGCAGACATGGTTTCCGTCCCGCGTGAGGTTTCTTTTCTGGGTTCGAATTTACAATGGCAGGTAGCATTTTACGAGAGTGTCATGGAACCTTGTGCGTGGCCTTTCGCCGCAACAACTGGCGGCACATGCGCCGCACGGTGCAGTGCAACAAAATCGATTGAACCGATCGGGGTGCTGGCGCGTTCGCTAGGGGAGGTATTTGCCCTTTTCTCCGCTGGAGCGTGGCATGAGCGGCCGGATTTTACTTCCGTCCTCTGTCCTTTTTGCTGTTTTTTTCGGCGCTGCGCGTCTTCTCGGAACTGCGAATGCCGGTGCCCAAAGTGCAGGCCAGGACGAAGCGGTTAATCCCCGCGGTGCAATCGTCCAGAACCTCCTACTGACTTCGCAGCTGCTTAACCGGCCATAAGACCAATGCCTTCGTCCGCACTCTCCGCAAAGGCTGCGGCGCGATTAACCGCCGCAGAGACGCCGTCCGAGGCGGCATTCACGATTACGGCGACGCAGCCCGCACGGCCACCGCGCGCGCTGAAATACGGCGATACTTTTGTGGTCCTCGACAGTCGCGGCGATATCGGAACGGTGTCGGGCGATTCCAGCGGGTTGTTCCATAAGGATACGCGGCATCTCTCGCGGCTTGAACTGCTGGTCAACGACGTTCCGCCGCTGCTGCTCGGTTCTAACCTGCGCGACGACAATTCGGCGTTTCTCGTCGATCTGACCAATCCCGATCTGATGAGCGGTTCGCGCATCGTCATGGAGAAGGACAGAGTCCATATCCTTCGCACGATCTTTCTCTGGCGCGACACCGCCTACCAGCGCCTCGGCGTGCGCAATTACGGCGATCAAACCATCGAGCTGCGGATCGCGATCCTGTTCGAGAATGACTTTGCCGACCTGTTCGAGGTCCGCGGCACACGCCGCGACCGCCGCGGCACCATGACGGCAAAAGTTCACGGCGATGACCGGATCATGCTGGTCTATAATGGCTTGGACGGCAAAGTACGGCGCACCGCGCTCAACTTCGATCCGCCGCCGAACGAACTTTCGACCAAGGCCGCCGTCTATCATCTGCGTCTCAAACCGGGCGAGCGGCGTCCGGTCTTTGTCGCGGTGAGCTGCGACCGGACCGAGCCGTCGCCGTTCCTGCGCGGTCTTATCGCGGCGCGCCGGGAAATGCGCGAGTCGACGCGGGACCAAACCTCCGTTCAAACCTCCAATGAGCGTTTCAACGAGGTTTTATGCCGGTCGGCCGCCGACCTGGCGATGCTGATGACGGATACGCCGCAGGGCCGCTACCCTTACGCCGGTATCCCCTGGTACTCGACGACGTTCGGCCGCGACGGCTTGATCACGGCATTGCAGATGCTGTGGTGGTCGCCGCAAGTGGCGCGCGGCGTCTTGCGCCGCCTCGCCGCCTATCAGGCAACGACGACGGATCCGCTCGCCGATGCGCAGCCCGGAAAAATCCTGCACGAAATGCGCGGCGGCGAAATGGCGGCACTGCGCGAAGTACCGTTCGGCCTTTATTACGGCAGCGTCGACGCGACACCGCTGTTCGTCTTGCTGGCCGGTCTCTATCTGGAGCGCAGCGGCGAAGCCGACACACTGCTTGAACTGTGGCCGAATATCGAGGCGGCATTAGCCTGGATCGATGGCCCCGGCGATCCGGACCGCGACGGCTTCGTCGAATACAAACGCGCAAGCGAGCAGGGACTGGCCAATCAGGGCTGGAAAGATTCGCATGATGCGATTTTCCACGCCGACGGGCGCCTCGCCGAAGGTCAGATCGCACTCGTCGAAGTGCAGGGCTACGTCTATGCGGCCAAGCGGATGGCCGCGCGCTGTGCGCGGCGGCTCGGCCATGAGACTGCGGCGCGGCGGCTCGATGCCGAAGCGGCGAGAACTCGCTGAGCGCTTCGATGCCGCATTCTGGTGCCCCGACATCGGCACCTATGCGCTGGCGCTCGATGGCGACAAGAAACCCTGTCAGGTGCGGACGTCGAACGCCGGACAAGTGCTGTTCACCGGCATCGCCGCCGTAGATCGCGCCCGGCTTGTCGCCAAGGAATTGCTCCGGCCGCGGTTTTTCTCCGGCTGGGGGATCCGTACGGTAGCCCAAGGCGAGGCGCGCTTTAATCCGATGTCGTATCACAATGGCTCGATCTGGCCGCACGACAATGCGCTGATCGCGCTCGGTCTCGCGCGCTACGAATGCAAGACGGCAATCGACACTTTGTTCGCCGGCCTGTTCGCCAGCGCAACGTATATGGACCAGCGGCGTCTGCCGGAATTGTTCTGCGGCTTCCAGCGCCAGCGCGGCCACGGCCCGACGCTTTATCCGGTCGCCTGTTCGCCGCAGGCTTGGGCCAGCGCGTCCCCATTCACGCTGCTCGAAGCCTCACTCGGTCTCGAATTCGACCCGTTCAACGGCGAAATCCGGCTGCGCAATCCGCGGCTCCCGGAGTTCCTGGACGAAGTAGTGTTGCGCGATCTGCGGCTTTCTTCTTCAAGCGTCGACCTGCGCGTACGCCGCCACGGCGAGACCGTTTCACTCGATACCACCCGAATCAGCGGCGACATCCGCGTCTCCATTGTGTTTTCGACCTGATTAAAGCGAAACCACGGCGGCCATTTCTGGAGCCTGAGCCAGGGGAATCATTCAGGCATGGAACCAGCGTCGCCTCCTGGGCTTAGTCTTGGGAGTTCCACCAGGCGGGCGCGGGTGAATTGAAGCGGCGATGCGCGGGAACAAACCGAAGATTCCGGGACTGACCGGGGCCGCAGGCGCAGCTGTGGTTTTATCGTTCTGTATGGCCGCGACCACCATGGTCGGTGTCGCGTATCCGCAAGGCAGCCAGGCGCCGCTACAGACCGAACCGGTTCCCGCTCACCCGGCCCCGGCACCGACCATTCCGCCGGCGGTGACCATTCTCAACAACCACGAAGTCGAGGGCGTTCTCGGCCGCGATGTCGTCAGCAGTGCCAATGAAGACATGGGCCGCATTGTCGATGTCATTGTCGACCGCAGCGGCGAGGTCCGCGCCGCGATCATCGATTTCGGCGGCTTCCTCGGCGTCGGCAGCCGCAAGATCGCGGTCGATTGGAACGCGCTGCATTTTCCGTCGCCGTCGCCGGCGCATCCCGACGCCAAGATCACGCTCGATCTCACGCGCGACCAGGTAAAGGCCGCGCCGGAATATCAGGAGGGCAAGCCCGTCGTCGTTCTGGCCGCGCAGGGCAAGCTTGAGCCGCTGCCGTTCGAATAGCACAGCGCGCAATCCGAAACGCTCGCCCTCGGAACCGTTCCGCAGGTGAGCAAGAATTTGCGGAAACATCACAAGCCGTTTAGGCGATGCTGGAGACGTATCCTGCCCGGAAATCCGTTACGCGGCGACCGCGACCGGCCGGACTCGCACAGCGCGCCGGACGCTGCAGGCGCATCCACTGCCGGGAGGCCGGAACAGAGCGGACCTCCCTCGCAACCATCGCAGCGCAGTCTGCGTGGACTCGACTGGTTCATCTTCTTCGTGGCCGACGTACAGACCGGGTTCGGTCCGTTCGTCTCGGTCTATCTCACCACGCAGCGATGGACGCAGGTCGATATCGGGCTCGTCCAGTCGGCCGCCGGCTTCGTGTCGCTGATCGGGCAGATGCCGGGCGGTGCGCTGGTCGACGCAGCCCGTTCCGAGCGCTTCGTTGCCGGTGTTTCAATTGCGGCGATCTGCGTCAGCGCCCTCACTTATGCGGCACTGCCGATTTTTCCTGTCGTTTTGGCGGGTTCTGTTTTGCACGCGCTGGCAAGTTGCGTCCTCGGACCGGCGATGGCGGCGATCAGCCTCGGGCTTGTCGGACATGCTGCGATCGGCGAGCAATTCGGGCGCAATGCGCGGTTCGCCTCCGTCGGCAATGGCATGGCGGCGGCAGCCATGGGTGCCTGCGGTTATTTGCTGTCGGCCCGCGCCGTTTTCATCGTGACGGTCTTGCTGCTCGTGCCGGCGCTATTTGCGCTACGATCTATATCCGAGGCTGAGATCGATCCCGAGCGGGCCCACGGCGCGCCATCGCGCCAAAAGGCCGACAAACCGCCGGTCAAGCCCGGCTCGCTGATGCACAATCGGCCGCTTCTTACTTTCGCCGGCTGTCTGCTGCTTTTTCACCTCGCCAATTCGGCCATGCTGCCGCTGGTGGGCAGCGCCGTTACCATGCGGTCGGCGCATTGGGCGACCGTCATCATCGCGGCCTGCATCGTGGTGCCACAGCTTGTCGTCGCGGCGCTCTCGCCATGGGTCGGCAAGCGCGCCCAGATCTGGGGACGCCGGCCGTTGCTGCTGATCGGCTTCGCCGCGCTGCCGATCCGCGGTTTGCTTTTTGCATCTGTGAGCAGCCCGACGCTTCTGCTTGCCGTACAACTGCTCGACGGCATAACTGCCGCGGTGTTTGCCGTGATGGTGCCGCTCGTTGTCGCCGACCTCACCCGCGGCACCGGGCACTTCAATCTCGGCCAGGGCATCCTCGGCACGGCAACCGGCATCGGCGCGTCGCTCTCCGCGACGCTTGCCGGCTATATCACCGACCGTTTCGGCACTTCGCCGGCATTCGCGTCCCTCGCCGCAATCGGCTTCGCCGGGCTAATGGCGCTGTGGCTGCTGATGCCGGAAACGAGACCGCAGGATGAAATGCCGTAGCCCGCCGTCGATGCGCGCAGCCAGCTAGAGCGCCGGCGCGTCGTCGGCAACCAGCCGCAGATGCGGCGTCGAGGCGTCGGACAGGCTGCGATAGACCGACAGATAGTCCTGCGCCATGCGGCGCGCGGTGAAGCGCTCCTCGAAACGCCGCCGGATTTTTGTGCGCGACAAGTGTCCCAGCCGGTCAACCGCGCCGACGGCGCCGTTGATGTCTTCAACAATAAACCCGGTCACGCCCTCGTCGATCACTTCCGGCACCGAACCGCGATTAAAAGCGATCACCGGGGTGCCGCAGGCCATCGCCTCGATCATGACCAGGCCGAACGGTTCCGGCCAGTCGATCGGCACCAACAACACGATCGCGCCGCTCAGAAATTCGGACTTATCCTTGTCGTTGATCTCGCCGATATATTCGACATTCCCCGATTTGATCAGCGGACTGATCTTCTCGTCGAAATAATCCTGGTCCACCTTGTCAACCTTGGCGGCTACTTTCAGCGGCACGCCGCAATGCTGCGCGATGCGGATGGCCCGATCGATACCCTTTTCCGGCGCGATGCGGCCAAGGAACGCGAAATAAGACGGCTTGACGGGTTTTGGCACCAGAAGCCGTTCCGGCAGACCGTGATGAACCGTCCGCACCCAGTTCGCCTGTGGCACCGGACGCCGCTGCGAATTGGAAATCGACACCACCGGCACTGCGCTGAATGTGTCGAACATCGGCTGATGTTCGGGCAGATCGAGCCGGCCGTGCAGCGTCGTCGCGAACGGCGTCGACTGCCGTGAAAACAGCGAGAAAGGATAGTAATCGAGATGAAAGTGCAGAAAGTCGTAGTCCGACGCGCGCTGATAAACGCGCTCGAGCATCATCATGTGCAGTGCATTGGGATCGCGAACAGCGCCGTCAAGCCGTAAGGCACGCGGCCACGCCGCTTCGAGGCGAGCCGACGTCACCGAATCACCGCTTGCATAAAGTGTTACATCGTGACCGAGCGCGATAAGCTCTTCGGTCAGCCAGGACACCACCCGCTCGGTACCGCCGTAGAGCTTGGGCGGTATGGCTTCGGTCAGTGGCGCAATCTGTGCGATATGCATCGAAAGTCCCTCTGTTTTTCAAGGTTCCTCACCCGGCGACTAGCGACAACGTTGCAGGTGGCAAATATTTCAAACCTTGGAGGGAACTTAATTTTTCCGCGCGCCTGGAACTTTTTTCGCAGTCCCGCGTCATCGCTGAAGCCCGCAGATGAGACGCGAAAGCACCCAGAACGACGTAACGAAACGTCGCCGAAGTTGATCTGCGCGCGGGCGCGACGGGCGGAACAGGACGCCCGACCACTCGTTCAGTCCAGGGAGCCTTCCTGCATTGGGGATGTGGGAAGGCGGACCTTTGACCCGCGCAAACGAGGACGTGCATGGCCGAACTTACGCGCTACGCCAGTTCCCCCCTCGGCTTTGTCTATCGCTACATCCGGCTGCGGCCGCTGTCCCATGCGGTGATCCTTGCGGCGGTGCTTGGCGCGGTCGCCTGCTCGGTGGGCACGCAATACGGCGTCAAGTTCCTGGTCGATACGCTCGCCACGGGCGCCAATGCCGCGGTGTGGATCGCTTTTTGCGTCCTCGGTTCGCTGATCGCCGCCGACAATCTTCTTTGGCGCATCGCCAGCTGGATCGCCAATTACGCCTTCGTCGGCGTGACCGGCGACATCAGGCGCGATCTGTTCCGCCACCTGATGGGGCATTCACCGGGATACTTCGCCGACCGGCTCCCCGGCATGCTGACGAGCCGGGTGACCGCGACCTCGAACGCGGTATTCACCGCCGAGAACATGTTTATCTGGAACGTGCTGCCGCCGTGCGTTGCGACGGTCGCGGCAATCGCTCTCGTCTGCACGATCAGCCTGCCGATGGCCGGGGCGCTGGCGGCGGCTGCCGGCATCATGGTCGTCGTGTTGTTCCGGCTGGCGGCGGGCGGTCGTCCGCTGCATCACGATTTCGCCACCAAAGCCGCGGCGGTCGACGGCGAAATGGTCGACGTCGTGAGCAATATGCCGCTGGTGCGGGCATTCGGCGGCATTTTGCGCGAACATCGCCGCTTCGACGCCACCATCGACCGCGAGATCGGCGCGCGCCGCAGAAGTCTCTTCTATCTCGAACGGCTGCGCATCTTTCACGCCGTGGTGACGATCGCCTTGACGCTCGGCTTGTTGGCCTGGGCGATCGTACTGTGGACGCAAGGCGGTGCGACGACAGGCGACGTCGTGCTCGCCTGCACGCTGTCCATCTCGGTGCTGAGCGCGACGCGCGACCTTGCGGTGGCATTGGTCGATATGACCCAGCATATCGCGCGTCTCGCCGAAGCCGTCGCGACGCTCTTGGTGGCGCATGAATTGCGCGACCATCCCGATGCGGAACCGCTCGTGCATCGCGGCGCCAGCGTGAAATTCGAGCAGGTCGATTTCCGCTATCCCGACGGCCAGCAGATTTTGCGCGACTTTAGTCTGAGCTTCAGGCCGGGAGAACGGGTCGGTCTCGTCGGTCATTCCGGCGGCGGAAAATCGACGCTATTTGCGTTGGTGCAACGCTTCTACGACGTGCCGGCCGGACGCATCCTGATCGATGGTCAGGATATTTCACGCGTCACCCAGGACAGTTTACGCGAGGCCATCGCAGTTGTGCCGCAGGATATTTCGATGTTCCATCGTTCGGTAATGGAAAATATCCGTTATGGCCGTCCCGAAGCGAGCGACGATGAGGTGCTGGAAGCTGTCTTCGCGGCGCGCTGCGATTTCGTCGAGGCCCTGCCGGCCGGAATGCAGACGATCGTCGGCGAGCGCGGCGTGAAGCTCTCCGGTGGCCAGCGCCAGCGCATCGCGATTGCGCGCGCCTTCCTTAAGGACGCGCCACTCCTGCTGCTTGACGAGGCCACCTCCGCTCTCGACAGCGATTCCGAAGAGGCGATACGCGAAGCGTTGGGCCGCCTGATGAAAGGCCGCACCGTCATCGCCATCGCGCACCGGCTGTCGACGGTGCGCAATTTCGACCGCATTGTCGTGCTGCAAGCCGGCGGCGTCGTCCAGGATGGGGCGCCGGATTTGTTGGTGCGACGCGATGGTCTCTACCGGCAGCTGGTCCAGCGGGAAATGAGCCGCCTGACAGACCAGGCGGCGTGACAGCATCGTTGCCGTTGTAATACTCAAAGGGGCACCCGTAAGATACGAGTGCCCCTTTGAGTTTGGTTGCGTGGGTAGGATTTGAACCTACGACCTTCAGGTTATGAGACAGATGGGCGACGACCTATCTATTTGATTATAAAATATAAAGTATTGACAAAAATATTTCTGTGCCAAATACTGTGCCATTGAAATCGTTGGGTTTTAGGCCCGAATACCCTAGGAGCGAGAGCGCTCCGCCGAGACTTCAGGTCTCAACTCGCGGGCAAAGGCCAGCATCCGGTGTGCGATTTTCATCCCTAGCCGAATCCCGCAGTGTGCCTTCACCCAATCTCATTCGTGCGAATGAGGACAGATTTATCCGGCTCAAGCTGGCCGCGCAGATATTTGCGGCGCGCGAGCGCCTCGATCTCGTCGCGGTGCTTCTCGAAGGCGGCCTTGGGCCGCAACCGATCATTCTCCGAGAAGTGATCGTCCAGCGCCTCGCGCGCGATCCGGCAGCGCACGCGGGTCTTGCCGTCCTGAGCCCAGAACGTCACGCCCGAACCGGAATCATAGGAGAACTCCTTATCCGGAAAGCTCAGCGTGCGCTTGTCGGTCATGCCAAGCACGTCAAGGATCGCCAGTGCCGACGAGAGCTGAACGTCTTTGGCCGCCAGCTCGAACCGCGAGACCGTCGGCGTACTGACCTTCGCGAGCCCCGCAAGCTCCTTTTGGGTCAGCTTCATTCCTCGTCGGCGCCGGATTGCTTCGTCGACAAGTACTGCCCAATTGAGGAGAAACTCCCGTTCCATCTATGCTCCATCAGTTCGAGAATGCTTGTGCCCAAGTCCTCGGCGCCGATTTTCTTCGCCTCGGCTTTCAGCGCTTTCTCAACCGGCTTGCGTCGGGCATCGAGACGCTTGGCCGTTTCTAGAATGACTTCGGAAGTGAGATTGCAGGCCTTTGCCAGCGCCACCAGATGCTTCGGCTTGATCCGGTCGATGGTGAGATTGGCGGCGCCGCCGATTGCAAGGGCGAAGGTGCGATATTCGGGATAGAGCGCCGCCGCGACGAGGTCGTAGGCCGGCGAAAGACGCAGGCCATCCGGCGTATGCACCATCGCGAAATTCTTGAGATGCGCGTCGGTATTGCCGGTCAAAAGACAGACCAGCACCCGCTCATAAAGTCGCCACGCGTCGGCGGGCACGCAGCCCGGCGTGTTGACGATGAACGAGGCCATGTCTTCGTAGGACGCGTCGTATTTATCGTCGCCCGAGCGATGGCCGAGCAGCTGGTTGAACTCCTCGAAATGAATTTTTGCGCCGCTTCGCAAGCGGTCGAACCGATGGACGAGCAGGGCCTTCTCGCCGATGTCCTTGAGTGGAGCGATTTCCGCATCCACGATCACATTGCCGGGTAGAAACGCACGGGAGGCGTGCAGCACCAGAAACTCATTCTCGACGATGTCGCGTAGCGCACCCGACGGAAGCTTGGCGATGTAGGTTGAAGTCTCGTCGGGACGTGCCGGCCGATAATGGCGTCCGTCCTTCACCGCGAGCAGCTTCGGCTGCACGCCGGACAGCGAGCCGCGGCTGACCAATGCCGCTGCCGTGGCCGGATCGCCCACATCGATCATCGGTTCCTTGATGGGAGCCGGATCGATGACACCTACAGCGCCGGCACAATCGCGCCCGAACGCGAGAAGCAACGCAAAGCGGTCCTCGGGGGCGATCTTGAGCGCCCGCGCTTGCGCGTTGCGCAGCCAGCCTTCGGCGACCAGATTATCGAAGAAGGGATGGAGTCCCGCTTCGCAGACATGCGGGGCCTTCTGGCGCGGCAACGTAAAGGCTATCGCGGGGTGCTTGGCTTCAAGATAGGCCGGGTCATATGTGAAGACGCAACGACCGCTCGGCTCTTGCCGCAGCTCACCCGCGTAGAGGTCATTATTATAGTAGACTCTGCCCCAGAGAGCGGCTGCCATATAAAACCTATTTTATCCAAGCTGGACGTTCTGCCATCTAGATAAAACACATTTTATACCAAATCGTATCGAACGTCAAAACATAAAAGATGTTTTATTTTCAATTGAATAGCAGTACCGGCCGTGATCGCCGGGGGCCGCTTTGTTTCAGGTCGACGACCCAAGCCAATTCCCGACTAAACTCAAGACAGGCTTGCGTCGCAACAGCACGAGTAAAGTGTAGCCGTTCCACCATGAGTGCCAATGGAAAGCGACATTACTGCCATCAACACTGAAGTTGTCGACGCCGTCGCACGGCCGGTTCATGTCTCTCGCGGCGACCCACAAATGGCCGGTGCGGATCGTCTGCGGAAGATCAATGTCCGCGTATCGACGATTAAATGCTGGCGAACCGACAGAGCGCCATACGCTCAAGACGCAATTCCCTTCCTCATCGATTGCGTTACCGGGATAATACTGTAGCAACGCAAGTGTTTCGTCTTGCTCTTCAACAAAACGCCACGCGGTCGACTGCCTTGAAGCCCCATGCTGATCGGCAAGCACAAAGATGGCATCGAAACTTGGCTTAAAATCGCGCACTAAGACGCGAAAACACTCTCCTTGAAAAATTGTTTCCGCACCGAAAAAATTGGCTTCGTGCTCAAAGGTACCCTTAGCACTGGGTGAAAGTGATTCCGAATCATCGAGATAAGCAGGGTCGATTTCGTGCCAGGGGATAACTTGGTGGCCGAGCTCATGCGCTTTTGCGAAGCGCTCCCTGCCAGTATTTGGATCGCGCGGAACGTACGTCGCTTTCTCACGGATGTCAGCGATCCCACGAAGCTTTTGTTTGGCGCTTCTGAAGAATGCCCTCGCCCGTTCCGACAGCGTTTCCAGGAATGTCTCGTCAGGTAATTCCTCGATGTTTGTGACCTTCGCAACTTCAAAGAGGCGATCAAGCGGCGTAGGCAGGATGCCCTCCGCATCCGCCTCCCGAATGAGTTTGCGGACCAGATGAGAAATCTTGGGTTCGGATTCGGGTCTTACCGCGATCTTCTGTTTGGGTAAGGCCATGGTCCGTTTATCACTTCTTTTTCTGGAAACGCAGGAATTGAATGTATTTTACGACGGCGTCTTCCTCCTCGGGCGAAAGTTTCGCAGTCATGAGCGCCGCCTGCACTGCGCTCGCGCGTTCCTTGCCAGCACCCTCCGTAAGCTCCGGCTTTAGTAGATATCCCGCTGCACGCATCAGATCGGTGTACGGGACATCATAAAACTTCGCGAGCGCTTGCAGTTTGTCGGGCGAGGGTTTTTGCGCGTCGCCCCGTTCCAACTGCGAGAGATAAGCGTTCGAAATGCCGGTAGCCTCCTCGACGGCTCTCAAGCTGTGACCGCGCAGCGCGCGTATATCACGAAGGACCTTGGGTAAACTCACAGTGGCCTCATCAGTGAAAAATCCGATTTGGCCATTTTGCCTGAAAAATCAGGCATTGCCAACTATATTTGACAATAACAGGCAATGCGTGATATATCACGCATGATGCGGAATTCGAGCGAGAGAACGGCACAAGTCCAAAATTGCAGGAGAACCACATGACTGAAGAACCCAAGAAAGACGATCCCGAAAAGGTCGAAATTGCAGAACTCAAGGGCGAAGTCCGCGACCTCGAAGAGGAAGTCGAACTCCTCGAAGAGATTGACCTTGAGGAATGGGCGAAAGCAAACAAACCGCCCCGTCGTGCGAAACGCTATCGCCTTCGGATCGACAAGGAATACAAGGTCGTCGAGGTGCATTCCATGACCGGGCGCCAGATCCTTGGCCTGGTCGGAAAGACTCCCGAAGCGTACCTCCTGTCGCAGAAGTTCCGCGGCGGACGCGTCGAGCCGATCGAGGGAGATCAGGTCGTTGAGTTTCACAAGCATCAAATCGAGCGGTTTCAAACGCTCGCGCGTGATCCAACTGAAGGCTGAGTGCTATGAGGCAGCAGTTTCAGCTTGGGGAAGAGGACGAAGAATGCCTCGCGGCGCTCGGTCTGGGTCGGGAAATGGTCGTGGAGGGGAATACCAAATGGCTCATTTTTCCCGAATACCCAATTCCCGAAGGTTACAATCACCGCAAGGCGAGCGCGGCACTTCGGATCAAGCCCTCTTATCCGGACGACGACATCGACATGGTCTACTTCCACCCGGCGCTTGCGCTGACGAGCCGCAAGAACATCGGGGCACTTTCACAGTGCTCTATCGATAGGAAGCCTTATCAGCAATGGTCACGCCATCGGACGAAGGCGAATCCGTGGAGACCGGGCCTCGACAATGTTTGCACCCATCTCCTTCTGGTGGACGACTGGCTGAAAAGAGAGCTCAAAAAGTGAGCGTGCGATGCACATAAAGCTGAGGCTTACTCAAACGCAGCACCGCGCGCTACAGGCGCACTTGCTACCTGGAGACGGCCTGGAAGCCGGTGCTGTAGCGTTGTGCGGACGTCGTCGCAGCCATGTGAATCACTGTCTGACGGTGCGTCAAATTGTTCCGATCCCCTACGAGGAATGTAAGGTGCGCACGCCGGACCGGGTGACATGGTCCACCAAGCGGTTGGTGCCTTTGCTGGAATTAGCGGCTAAACAAGACTTGGCGGCCTTAAAGATACACAGCCATCCGGGCGGCTATGCGGACTTTTCCTCGGTAGACGACGCGTCCGACAAAGACCTTTTCAATTCGGTATTCGGATGGACCGACAGCGCCTTTCCTCATGCGAGTCTTGTGATGCTGCCTGAAGGGCGGATGTTCGGACGCGCGATTTTGCCGGACGGCTTATTCCAGCCGCTCAGTTCGATCTCGGTGCCTGGCGACGATCTCCATTTCTGGATTCCGCAAGTCGGAGGGAGAGTGCCTTCATTTGCTCAACGCCATACCCAGCTTTTCGGCGCGGGAACCATTCGGCGCCTCCGAGAGATGGCGATAGCGGTCGTGGGATGCTCTGGCACCGGCAGTCCTCTTATCGAACAGCTGGCACGCCTCGGCGTAGGTCGGCTCGTGCTAATTGATCCGGACCGTGTCGAGCTAAAGAATCTCAACCGTATTCTAAATGCCACTCGGGAGGACGCGTATCTGAAGCGGCCTAAGGTCGAAGTCGTGGCGCGCGCGATTGCAGCGATGGGATTCGACACCGAAGTGGAAATCATCGCCGCCGATTTGGCTACACCGGAAGCGGTCAAGGCTGTTGCCGAATGCGACGCGGTATTCGGCTGCATGGATGGTGTCGAAGGGCGTCACCTTCTTAACCGCCTCGCCGCGTTCTATGTGCTGCCGTATTTCGATGTCGGGGTTAAGCTGGTAGCTGACGGGCGTGGTGGAGTGAACGAGGCCTGCGGTGCTGTCCACTTCGTGCGCCCCGATGGCGCAACGTTGCAGGATCGTGGGGTCTATACTGCTGAGCAGCTCAAATCTGAGGGTTTGCGCCGCACTGATCCCAAAGCTTATCGAGAGCAGGTGAAGGCTGGATATATTCGCGGTGTCGCCGAAGATCGTCCAGCCGTGATCAGTATCAATATGCAGATGGCGAGTACGGCGGTAAACGAATTCCTAGCGCGACTTCACCCATATCGTCTTGACGACAACGCTGAATCCGCCGTTGTCCGAACGAGTTTCATCTCAAATGAACATGTTCGCGAAGCCGATGGGAAACAATCGGGCCGCTTTTTTTCTCTGATCGGGAAGGGTGACGTTCGACCGCTGCTTTCCATGCCCGAGCTCAGTGAACCGGAGCAAGTGGCGTGAACGCAATTGCGAATTTCCTGTCGTGGCTGCGTTCTACGGCCGCGAATGTTGCGCAACTGGCCGCGAGTTTTTGGCCGTGGCGCAAGCCAAAGCTTTTTCGCGTTATTCGCGTAGAGGAATTTCCGGATAATCTCAAAAAGACAAAGGTTTATCTGGCCGGTGAAGATGAGAATCTTTGGGCGGCGGCGATGGTCTGCCCTTGTGGTTGCGGCGACGTAATCGAGCTAAATCTTTTGAAACAGGCGCGGCCCTGTTGGAATGTGCAGATACATTCGGACGAAACCGTTACGCTTACGCCTTCGGTGTGGCGCCAGAAGGGATGTCGAAGCCATTTCTGGCTGCGGCACGGACGGATCGATTGGTGTTAATCGCATTGCGGCGGCACGAGATTTTGTGACGTTTTGTTTGCGACCTAATACCATTCCGCCTTTACCGCCGACCGAAGGGATCAAAAATAGGTCGATTGGTTGCGGGGGCGCGATTTGAACGCGCGACCTCAAGGTTATGAGCCTTGCGAGCTACCAGGCTGCTCCACCCCGCGATAGGAACCACAAGGGAACCTGCCTTGCCCTACTGGCTAATGCAAGGAACTTATTCCTATAACGCGAAAAAGGCTTTAGAACTCGGAAACGACTGGCCTATAGTATGTTCTTATTACGTTCCGGGTGCAGTATGGCAAACACGACAACGATCGAATGGACAGACGCGACTTGGAATCCCGTCACTGGCTGCAACAAAATCAGCGCCGGCTGCGACCACTGCTATGCCGAACGTTTCTCGGAGCGGTTTAGAGGAACGCGCGGCCATCCATTCGAGAATGGGTTTGATCTAATTCTGCGACATGAGCGGCTGGAGCAGCCACTTCGCTGGCGCGAACCGCGCATGATTTTCGTGAACTCAATGAGCGACCTCTTTCATAAGGAAGTGCCTACGGACTTCATTGCCCGAGTATGCGATACGATGGAGCGCGCTCATTGGCACACGTTCCAGGTGCTCACCAAGCGCTCGTCCCTGATGCGCAACTTTCTAAGACGTCGCTATGGGAACGAGCGCAGCCCCACGCACATGTGGTTTGGCGTGTCAGTCGAAGACGGCAGTAAGAAAAGCCGAATTCGGCATTTGCAGGACACTCCAGCTGGCGTGCGATTTCTGTCAATCGAACCACTCATTGGCCCGATGGGTAAAGTCGATCTTAAAGGCATTGATTGGGTGATAGTCGGCGGAGAAAGTGGCCCAGGTGCGAGGCCCATGAACCCCGCATGGGTTCGTGAGGTTCGCGATCAATGCGAAGAGAAGGGGGTCGCATTTTTCTTCAAGCAGTGGGGTGGCCTACGTCCGAAGTCAGGTGGCCGAGAACTCGATGGTCGGGAATGGAGTGAATTCCCGGACATATCTACACTACTTATCGCTGCGGAATGACATGGTCGCGCTCTCCGATTATGCCGGTCGCGAGCAGTCGTATGTAAAACACATCTTTCTTGAGAGTTATCTGGAACGGCTCGTCCATAAGACGGCCAGCGTATATCCCCATATTGTTTACGTGGACGGTTTCGCGGGTCCATGGCAAAGCGCCAATGAAAGATTGGGCGACACATCTTTCGGTATCGCGCTAAACGCACTGCGGAGCGCGAAAGCCTCTTGGAAAGAGCGCGGTCGCGACGTAAAAATGTCGGCCTACCTCGTCGAGCGTGCACTTGCTCGGCGTTCCATTGGTGGCGCTTGCCTTGCATGTCGCGGGCGTACTGCCTCGTCGCCGCGTAAAGCTGCTTGTACTCCGCCGGGCTAAACCAAGGGCGGTGCACGACCTTGCCCGAGCTCCGATAAGGCGGCGAGAAATCGTGCAAGTGCGCCAACCATCCGTGCCGGATGGCCGTCTTAAGCACCTGCCGCATCGTGACGATCTCGTCGTGCAGCGTGCTGCGCGATGGTGCCTTCCACGGTCGCGCGTAAGCGCGCTTTGCGCCATTCGCGATGAGCCGCTCGGGAGCCTCGCTATTGGCGGCTGGCGGAGCCGTCATGCGGTGAACCCGGTACTCCTGCACTTTGCCGGGCGTCACTTCGGACAAGCCAAGCTTGCCGAGGAAGGGCAGGAGGTGAAGTCGAAGCCGAGCGCCGTGGCCTTCGACCCACACGGGGCTACGTTGCCCCTCGGTGATGGTCTCGTATTCCTTGAGGAACTGTTCCGCCGCTTGGGCGAATGTCTTTTCGGATTTCTTGAGGAGACCGGCGCGCGATTTGCCGCGCAATTCTAAATACCAGTCTTCGGCGAACTGCTGCGCCTCCGGGAGGCCTTCTTCTTTCGTCGTGGCGCGATGTCGCTCGCCTTTGAGCGACGCTGCGCAATGCCAGTGCCGCGTGCCCTCGCGCCTGTAAATCTTGACTAGACCGCCGAGAATCTCATGCCGAAACATGGCTTTTCCCCGTGAAAAGCCATTTTAGCACAATTCGCGTCGGACTTCACGGGACTGTGCCACTTCTGTGCCACAGCTTTTGGAGAGGTTGGAGCGTTTCACTCTAACGGTAATCTATTGATTTCATTTAGAAAGTTGGTTGCGGGGATAGGATTTGAACCTATGACCTTCAGGTTATGAGCCTGACGAGCTACCGGGCTGCTCCACCCCGCGTCAATGCCGTGATTTTTAGAAAGCTCATGTAGCAAGCCCCCCCCAATAAGGGAAGTGCAGATGGTCCGATTTTTCGCCATACTGTCATAAAGAACCACGTCGAAATGCCATGGACGCGCTCCTAGAACCCGTAATGCGCGAAAAACCCGCTTTGCGGCCGAATGCGGCAATCGGGCCGGTCGTGCGCGCCCTTGCCGCCGGCATTTTGGCAGAAGCGCGGACCGCAATCCTTGATCCCGACCGTTCGAGCCAGGACGCCGTCCACGATTTCCGCCGCGCCATGAAGGAATGGCGTGCGCTGATGCGGCTGCTTGCGCCGTTCATCCCGGACGCCCAGCGCTGGCGTCACGAGGCGCGCGACCACGCCCGCTCGCTGGCACACGCCCGCGATGGCGCTGCCGCGCTCAACGCCTTCGACAACCTTCTCGCCAAGGGCATGGTGCTGTCGGAGCGCTCGACGGCGACCATTCGCGGCCGCCTCGAAACGCTGCGCGGCAGCGAGGAGCGGGCGGTGCTGACGCCGGAACTGCGCGACCGGATCATCGTCTGGCTCGATACGGCGGCGGCGGCGGTCGAGCTGTGGCCGCTCGATCCGTTCGACTTCTCCTCGATCGCGGCGCAATTAACCGCGGGCTATCGCAACGCGCGCAAGCAGATTCCCGCCGATTGGTTGCAGGCCGACGGCGAGGATCTGCACGTATTGCGCCAGCGCGTCGTCGACTTGCGCTACCAGATGGAACTAATCGAGCCGTTGTGGCCGCGCTTCGGCCGCATGTGGACCAACGAGGCCGAGCGGTTGCGGGGTCGCCTCGGTCAATGTCAGGACCTCGAAGTGCTCAAGCACCTCACCGCGCCGCACCAGCCGCTGGCGCATTGGCGCTCGCGGCTGGCGCCGGCCTGCGGTGAATGTTCGGCCGCGCTCGCGCAACGCGCCGCGCGCATCGCCCATCGGCTGTTTGCCGAGCGGCCCAAATCGTTCCGGCATCGTCTCGAAAGCCTGTGGGAGCACGGACGGTAGCGGGCGAAACGCGCAGCTCGCTACCGATGACACAGGCGGCCGAGCTGTTCGGCCACGCGCGCAAGCACACTCTCCCAATCGCCGGGCGAAGTCTGCCGGAATAGCCGCGCGGTCGGATACCACGGCGTCGTGCCGCCGGTGAGCGTCCAGCGCCAATCCGGAGCGAACGGAAGCAGCAGCCATACCGGCCGGCCCATGGCGCCGGCGAGATGCGCCACGGCGGTATCGACGGCGATGACAAGGTCGCACAGCGCAAGCACCGCTGCGGTATCGCCGAAATCGGCAAGCTCGCTGCCGAGCTGAGTTACGCGCGCCTCGGCGGCGAGCGGCGCGGCATCCTCGCTGCGCACGTCGCGCTGCACGCTGACGAAACCCGCGGCCGTGGTGAACAGCGGCGAAAGCCGCGCGAAGGCGAGCGAACGGTTGCGATCGTTGTCGTGGCCCGGATTGCCGGCCCAGGCGATGGCGACGCGCGGGCGCGGCAGCGCGCCGAGCCGCTTCGACCATCTCTCCAATTGCGTCTCGCCGGCGGAAAGATAAGGAATTTCCGCCGGCACCGTCGCCGGCTCGGTGTGCAGAGCGAATGGCAGGCTGCCGAGCGGGCAATGCACGTCGTACGACGGAAGCTTCTCGCCGCGCGCGACGACCGCAGCGACGCCATCGAGCCGGCCGAACAGCGTCTTCAATTCGCTCTGCACTTCGAGAATGACGGTGGCGCCGCTTGCGGCGAGCTGCGGCACGTAGCGCGCGAACTGGATGGTGTCGCCCAGTCCCTGCTCGGCATGAAGGAGAATGGTTTTGCGCGCCAATGGATATTCGCCGCGCCAGAGCGGCCTGCCGCGGCTCTCCTGCACGGGCATGCCGGTCCGGCGCCAGCGCCACTCGTAGGCCTCGAAGCCGCGGCGATAGTCGCCGCATGTCAGCAAAGCCAGCGCCCGGTTGAAATGCGCGTCGGCATAATCCTTACGGATGGCGAGCGCCTGGTCATAGGCGGCGATAGCATCGTCGAGCCGGTTGAGCTGCGACAGCGCCCGCCCGCGATTGAGCCACGCCGACGGATGCCCGGGCGCAATGGCGAGCGCACGGTCATTGGCGTCGACCGCTTCGGGATAGCGCCCAAGCGTGAGCAGCGCGACCCCGCGATTGTAGTGCGCTCCGGGATGGCCGGGCGCAAATTGCAGCGCGGCGTCGAACTCGGCGAGCGCCTGCTCGGGAAAGCCGAGCATGGCCTGGGCCAGACCGCTATTGAGCCGCGCCTCGACATGGTTTGGCGCGCGCGCCAAAACTTGCCGGAATTCGCCGAGTGCTTCCTCCGGCCGCGACAGAGCCAGCAGCACATTGGCGTGCTGGTTGAGAATATTGACGTCGTCCGGCGCCAGCGCGCGCCCTCGCGCGAGACAGTCGAGCGCCTCCGGCGCGCGCTTGAGCGCGTGCAACGCCTGGCCGAGATTGCTCCAGGCCCCCGCCACCTGCGGATTTGCTTTGATTGCAGCGCTCAACAGGCGCTGCGCCTCGCCGATCTGGCCTTGCTGCAGCTTGACCGCGCCGAGAAGATTGAGCGCGTCGAAATTATCCGGCGCCGCCTTGAGCACGCGGCTGTAGATTTTCTCCGCCTCGCGCAACTGCCCCTGGCGCTGCAATGCGACCGCTTCGCCAAGCGACTGACCGAGATTGAACGGACGCGAACTCATAAACGGTTGATCCGGGCAATGCGCCGGGTCACGTCCGCAGGCGTCTCGCTGTCGGACTTTGTTTTTAACGCCAGCGCTGCGCGCGCCGCCGGCCGCTCAAGGCAGCGCGCCAGCCACGCTTTGAGATGAGGCACGTCGGAAAGGTCCATGTCGATGGCGCGGCTGATCACGGCGGCGACATTGAGATCGGCGACCGTGAATTCATCGCCGAGAAGATAGGCCTGCTTCGCCACGGCGGCGTCCAGCACCTTGAACGGCGCCGCCACGACTTTGAGCGCCTCGTCGCGCAAGAGCGCGTCGCGCTCGGCCGGCGGCAGCCGCACCGCATACAGCGACCAGATATTGACGCCACGGTCGACCTCGGCGATGGACCAAAAACTCCATTGCCAGGTGCGCGCTTCGTCCTCGAGCATTGCCGGGTAGAGCTTGCCGGTCGAATGCTTTTTGGCGAGGTAGAGCGTGATCGCCATCGACTCGAACAGCACAAAACCATCATCGACGATGACCGGCAGGCGTCCGTTCGGGTTGAGCGCCAGGAATTCCTGTGCGCGCGCGCCGGCATCGCCAATCTCGATCGGCAGATGCTGGTAATCGAGCCCAAGTTCTTCCGCCACCCACAGCGCACGAAAGGCGCGGGTGCGAGCAACTCCATAAATGCGCAGGTCAGCCGGCATTTGCCCCGGAATTGGCGAGGTTGGCCGCCCGCTGTCAAGGTTCCGTTGTCAACCAGCGGCCGGGGTCGTAACGTGCCACGCCAAAACCCAGGGAATGCACATGGAATTCGGCCTTTTCTCGAACGGCTTTCGTCCCCACACCACCGCAGCACAGACCTACGAAGAAGACCTCGCCGAGATCGTGCTGGCAGATCAGCTCGGCTTTCGCGACGTCTATATCAGCGAGCATCACGGTGAGCCGGTCTATATCGACAAGGTCGATACGCTGCCCGTGCCGGAACTTCTGATGTGCAAGGCTGCGGCGGTGACCAAAAAAATCCGCATGGGAGCAGCCGTCAAGCTCATCCACTTGGCCCATCCGGTCGACACCGCAATTCAGGCCGCGGTCGCCGATCACGTCATCGGCGGCGGCCGCTTCATCTTCGGCTTCGGTTCGGGCTTTCCGAGCCCGCAATTCTCCGACGAGCGCGGCCTGTCCTATGCCGACCGCCACGAACGCTTGCGCGAATCGCTCGATCTGATCCTGAAATGCTGGACCGCCAAGGAGCCGTTCGATTGGGATGGCAAGCACTGGCGCGGCAAAGGCATCGTTGCGACGCCGCACCCGCTGCACGCACCACATATGCCGATGGCGACGGCAACCGACACCGAGGCGACAATCGATCTCGCGGGCGCCCGCGGTTACACGATGCTCAGGGCGCAACTGGAGCCCGCCGGATCGATACGGAAAATTGCCGACCGCTATATGCGCGCCGCCAACGCCGCCGGTCAGGCTGCGCCGCTCAGAAAATTCACCGTGGCGCGCTACATCTATCTCGCCGATTCCCGCCGCCAGGCCATGGACGACCTGCGCGCCGACATCAATTACGAGCTCACTTATCAGATCAAACGCGGCCTTATCCGCATTCTGACAGCCAATTACGGCCTCTCGCTCAAGCCCGACGAAGTCACTTTCGACCGCCTTGCCGAGGCTGGCTTCTATCATCTCGGCGATCCGGACACCGTGGCGCAGGAGCTCAAGCAATTCTACCAGCAGGCTGGCGGCTTCGGCACGCTGCTCATCGTCACCGGAAAGAAATGGGCGACGCGCGAAAAGGTATTTCGCTCGATGCGGCTGTTCATGGAACAGGTAGCGCCGCAATTGCGCGATCTCGTGCCGACGCGCGAACTCGATACCGTCGCAGCGTAGGGCACTCGGTCGTTTCCCGTGGACGGGCAAACGGCGACGTGAACGAAACGGGAGGAAATAAATGCGTCTCGGAATGTTCATGATGCCGGTGCATCCGGCCAGCCGCTCCTTTACCGAGACGCTCGCCGAAGACGAGGAAAAATCGCTTTACGCCGACAGGCTCGGCTTCGACGAATTGTGGCTGGGCGAGCATTTCTCGGCGACCACCGAGCCGATTCCGTCGCCGCTGATGTTCATGGCGGGGCTGGTGCCGCGCACCAAGAATCTCACTTTCGGCACCGCGGTGATTTGCTTGCCGAACCATCATCCTGTCGTCGTCGCCGCCGAAGTCGCACAATTCGATCACATGAGCCGCGGCCGTTTCATGCTCGGCATCGGCCAGGGCGGGCTGCTTTCCGATTTCGAATTGTTCGACAATGCCGATCGCGAGCTGCGCGCCCGCAAGGCAAGGGAATCGATCAGTATCATCCAGCGCATCTGGGCGCAGGATCCGCCCTACGACATCGAAGGCGAATTCTGGAATGTGAGCATCAAGGATGCCATCATTCCAAGCCTCGGCATCGGCTACATGCCGAAGCCGTTCCGCGAGGGTGGCCCGCCGATTTCGATGTCGGTCGCCAGCCGCAATTCGCCGACGGCGCGGGTCGCGGGACTGCAGGGCTGGGGCATCATCACTGGCAACAATGTGCCACTGAGCGCGATCGCATCGCACTGGCAGATGTACAGCAAAGCGAGCGCCGAAGCCGGCAAAACCCCGCGCGGCGAGAATTGGCGCGTGTCGCGCAACATCATGGTGGCGCCGAGCGATGCCGAGGCTCGCGATCGCGTCTTCGGCGAACAGGGCTCGAACCATTACTTCTTCACCTATATGCGCGAAGTACTGTCGCGCGTCGGCATCCTCTCGGCGCTGAAACCGCGCGTCGACATGAGCGACGACGAGGCAACGGTCGAGGTGATCACGGAGGGTAACGTGATCTACGGCTCCGCCAAGACCGTGCTCGACAGACTTGTGGCGCTGCGCGACGACGTCGGCCCGTTCGGCTCGCTGTTGATGACCGGACTCGACTGGGGCGGCCCCAACGGCGCATGGGAGCGCGACTCCATGCGGCTTCTCGCCGACGAGGTGATGCCGAAATTCCGTCAGCACGCACAGGCGCAAGCCGCCGAGTGAGGCCCTGAGCGCGGCAAAACGTCAGCAGACGCATCAATCGGTCGAAAATTCCGCTCAGCCGCTGAAACCGCCGGCATTCAGGAACGCCTGCTCCTCCGGCGTGGTAAGGCGACCCAGCACGGCATTGCGGTGGGGGAAGCGCCCAAAGCGCCGGATGATATCGGCGTGAAGCTCGGCCCATTTGACGAGGTCGGCATCGCCGGTCCCGCGCATCAGCACGACGGCGCTCTCCTGGTCCGCAAGTTCCTCGGAATGTTCGAATGGCAGGTAGAAAAAGCCGCGGCCGGGCATTGCGATTTGCTGATCGAAACCCTTCGCAATGGCCCGTCGTGCCACCGCAAGCGCGAACCGGTCGGACGCGTAGCAGCGCGGGCTGTGACGGAAGATGTTGCGCGGGAATTGATCGAGCACGATGACGAGCGCAAGGGCGCCTTCCGGCGAATTATCCCATGCGCTCAGCCGGCCGGCGGCCGCGTCCACGCAAGTCGCCACAAACCGTTCGCGGATTGTGGCATCGAACGCCTCATCCGCTTCGAACCAACGGTCGCTGCCGGCAGCGATCCAGAACGCGAGAACGTCCTCCGCCGACTGCCTCGCCGGTGCCTCATCATCGCTCATTGGCTCTCCGGGTTTCGCAACACGGCGGCAACCGCGTACGCGCGACTGCGCTGCTCTCGGCCGTCGGCCGGACCGTTACGCCAGCGCCTCCGCCACCGCCTTGCCGCAGGCCGTGGTATCGGCCGAGCCGCCGAGATCGCGGGTGCGCAACTTCGGCTCGGCGAGCACTTTCTCTATGGCTTTGATGATGGCAGCCGCCGCTTCGGCCTCGCCGAGATGTTCAAGCATCATCGCGCCCGACCAGATTTGACCGATCGGATTGGCAATCCCCTGCCCCGCGATATCCGGCGCCGAGCCGTGCACCGGCTCGAACACTGAAGGGAATTTGCGTTCGGGATTTATGTTGCCCGACGGCGCGATGCCGATGGTACCGGTGCAAGCCGGGCCGAGATCGGAGAGAATATCGCCGAACAGGTTCGATGCCACCACGACATTGAAGCGGTCGGGCTTGAGCACGAATAGCGCCGAGAGAATATCGATGTGATACTTGTCCCACTTCACGTCGGGAAAATTCTTGGCCATCGCCTCGACGCGCTCGTCCCAATACGGCATGGTGATAGCGATGCCGTTCGATTTCGTCGCCGACGTCAAATGTTTCTTCGGCGTCTTCCTGGCGAGATCGAAGGCAAATTTCAACACCCGGTCGACGCCGATACGCGACATCACGGTCTCCTGCACCACGACTTCGCGCTCGGTGCCGGCGAACATGCGGCCGCCAATCGCGGAATATTCGCCTTCGGTATTCTCGCGCACCACCCAGAAATCGATGTCGCCCGGCTTCCTATTGGCGAGCGGCGACGGCACGCCGGGCATCAGCCGCACCGGGCGCAGATTGACGTACTGATCGAACTCGCGCCGAAACAAGATCAACGAGCCCCACAGCGAGATGTGATCGGGCACCTTGGCCGGCCAGCCGACGGCGCCGAAGAAGATCGCGTCGTGGCCGCCGATTTTGTCCTTCCAGTCCTCCGGCATCATGCGCTGATGCTTCTCGTAGTAATCGCAGGAGGCGAAGTCGAATTGATCCTGCCGCAATTCGAAGCCGAATTTCTTGGCTGCGGCTTCGAGCACGCGCACGCCCTCCGGCACCACTTCCTTGCCGATGCCGTCGCCCGGAATGATGGCAATGTTGTAGACGCGGTTGGTGGGCATGGCTCAGCTCTCCCGGCTGGGTTTTAGGATGCCGATGGTAGCGCGAAGCGCGGCTATGCGGAAACCCGAAGCCGCCTTATGCGCGCCGGAACACCAGGCTCAGATTGTTGGCCGGCATCGGCACGATGTCTGGGCGCGCGAAGCCGTGATCCTCGGCTAACGCCGCAACCTCGGCGAGGTCCCGAATGCCCCATTGCGGGTTTTGGGTGCGGAGCCGAACGTCGAATTGTGCATTGCTCGGCGCGGTGTGCCGGCCGTCCACTTTGTAGGGACCATAAAGAAAGAGAATGCCGCCAGCCGCCAGAGTGCGGGCTGCACCTGCGACAAGGCCCTCACTCGCCGCCCACGGCGCAATGTGAATCATATTGTTGCACATCACCACGTCGGCGCGTTCCACCGGCCAACGCGGCCACGTCACGTCGAGCTGCAGCGGCGGCAGCAGATTGGTCCCGCCGGCTGTGGTTCGGTGGGCGGCAATACTGGCGATCGCTTGCGAATCGGGATCGGTCGGTTGCCAGATCAAAGACGGCAGCGCCTTGGCGAAATAGGCTGCGTGCTCGCCGCTGCCGCTGGCTACTTCGAGGACGAGGCCCCGAGGCGGCAGGACGCGCTATCACTTGTTCGCGACACTGCTCATAAAGCGCGTGGTGGATCCGCTCCAGTGTACCGTCATAGGTCCACAGATCGAAATAGTCGTAGACCGAGCTTTTCGGCGGCAGGTCTTTCGGGATCGCGCGCCACTGACAGCCGGTGGAGAGAATATACATGAGGCCGTTTACGACCTCACGCATGATCACCGTGCGCTTGCCGCCGCCGGGCTTGCCAGGCGGGATCAAAGGTTCGACCAGCTTCCATTCGTCGTCGGTCAGATCGCTCGGATATCGCAACTTGCTGCGGTCGTAACGTGAGCGGTTCTTGCTCGTCCACATCGGTGACCCCTCCTCGAATCAGGCCACCACCCTTGAATCACAAATGATTCATAGGATTCAACAACTCTCCGGACAGACACTTAGCACATCGAGGATCGGCTCGCGGTTGCGCGCAACGTGCGGGCAGCACAGGCGTGGGTCGGATGTGTCTGACATTTCAGCTCTTTTTCTGGTGGCGCAACGCCGCTCCCGCGGTTCGCGTGCTACGCGCCGCTTTCGGGATAAAAGCGTGATCCAGACAAAAATACCTACCGGGAATCCTGCCGTTCTGGCGCAATAACATGCATGGCTGCTGTGGCAACGCCGCGCTTGACGTGGGCCCAATTCAATTCTAGGTCGCGGGCAGGATCGGTGCGGCGGCGCCTTCGCGATGTTGCTTCGCTTGGCGCTCCCGATGCCTCAAAGTGCCGCCATTCCCTTTGCAATGAGATCGTAAACAGCGATTTGCGGTGCGTTTGCCGCCGGCGGCGCGCCCGTTTTTGCCTTCTACAACGAGAGGACTATGACCCAGACCGCCTTGCACGAGCGCCTTGCTACGCTTTATTCGGCCTTTCGACTCGGCCAGCTCGATTTTGTTCTCAATGCCTTCGATGACGAGGTCGAGTTCATCAGCCATTCGCCGACGGAAATATTCCCCTTTCTCGGGCATCGCCGCGGCAAAGCGGCAATGGCCGAGGTGCTCAAGAGCACGCATGAGGAATTCGATCTTATCAGCTACGAACCGATGTCCATGGTGGTCGAAGCCGAAGAGGCGGCGATCGTCCTGTTTGCCCGTGGCATCAACCGAAAGACTCGCCGGTCGGTGCAACTGTCGATCGCTCATTTCCTCACCTTCAAGGACGGCAAGATTGTCGAGCTCAGGGAATTCATGGATTTATTCAGCGCCGCCGAGCAGGTGCTGGGACGTGAGCTCGATATCGGCGGCGACGTCCATCTGCTGTAAAGTTCTGCGCCCCGGCCGCGATCCAGCGCGTTTTAATTCCGCTCCGTCACGAATACCGTTCGCTCCGCGGCGCTATCGACGGGCCATTGGCGTTCGACCTCGGCGAGAGGGACGGCTTTGGTCGCGACTTTGAAGCCATGCGCCACGGTTGCCCGCAACACCTCCGCAATCGATTGCAGCATCGCGTCGAATGGCACGCTGCCGATGCCGCTCCCCATCATGACCGTCGGACGGGATCGTAACGCCGCATAATGCAGCGTGATGGCGGGCGCGCTGGCGGAGCCGATCTGGACGAACCGGCACGGGCGGTCGCCGTTCGCCGACTTTGCGGCAGCCTGTAGCAGACGCTCTGCGCTCGGTCCCCAAAGGTAGTCGAGGACAATATCGACGCCGTCGCCGTCGAATTGCTGCTTAAAGGCCGCTTCCAGAGCATCGCCGTCCTCGGTGAGCAAAATGCCGGCATCCGCGTCGAGCGTTTCGAGAACCGCTTTGTTGCGGCCGGTGGCGATGACCCTTCGGGCACCGAGATGTTTTGCAATCTGGACCGCCAGGCGGCCTGAAATCCCGGTGGCGCCATTGATCAAAACCACCTCGCTGGGAGCCAGTTTGGCGCGCACCGTCAGGGCCGCCCATGACGACATTGCCGGAATGGCGACAGCTGCAGCCGTCACGTCGTCCATGGCGGCAGGCAGGGGAACGCAGAGCGATTCCCGTGCCACCGCGCGCTCAGCCATGCTGCCGAACGGCGCGCGCGGCAGGAGAAAATAGACCCGTTTGCCGTCGCGCCGGCGCCGTCCCGCG